>NZ_FRDK01000003.1 GCF_900143245.1 Flavobacterium fryxellicola | reverse complement strand
ATTGTTTCATTGATTTACTTTTTAATTTATCTTCCAATTATCTTGCTCATTCTACCTAGCTATTTACGCTCGTCTGTTCGAGTGGTTTTTAAAGCGGAACTAGACTTGCTTTTTAAATTAAATGCCCTGCTTTAAAAATTGTATCGAGAACCTTTATAACTAAACGAACTTCTCGATACATTTTTGGCTTGGTGAGTTTTCGTTTGAAATGCAAAATCCATTGCAAGCCAAAAACACTCGAAGAGACGCAGAGGAAAGTAGTAAGTAGGTGATGATGAGATAGCTTTATTAAATCAAATCGCACTCTGGCACGTCTGTTCGAGTGGTTTTTAAAGCTAAACTAAGCTTTCTTTTTAAAGTAAATGGCCTGCTTTAAAAATTGTATCGAGAACTGTTGTGACTAAACAAACTTCTCAATACATTTTTTGCTTGACGGGTTTAAGGTTATTGTGGAAAACCCATTACAAGCCAAAAACACTCGAAGAGACGTGTTTGGTGATGATTACGCACGTCTGTTCGAATGGCTTTTAAAGCTAAACTAAGCTTTCTTTTTAAAGTAAATGGCCTGCTTTAAAAATTGTATCGAGAACCTTTATAACTAAACGAACTTCTCGATACATCTTTGGCTTGACGAGTTTGTGTTTAACATGGAAAATCCAGTACTAGCCAAAAACACTCGAAGAGACGTATTTGGTGATGACTATTTAAACGGGTTGGAAAACTTTAGGAATCCAATAGCAGTTTTTTAATTTCTGATTCAAAAACATCCATGGTGTAGCCTCTAGACCATGCTGCCCCTTTCATTTGCTTGCTATCAAATAGGGCTTGATCATTTAAGACACTTTCGATTACTGCACTATCCTTTTCCAGATTCATGTTCAATACGAGTCCCCGGTTTCCAAAATCCAGCATGAAAGGAACACACGATACTTTTGTTGCAATGGTAACGCAACCCCAAAACATGCCCTCGGCAATCACTTTCGGCCAGCCCTCGCTCTGGGAAGGCAAAATAACAAAATGACTGTCTTGATACGCTTTTTGAATGGTGTCTTTGGTTTGATTTCCTTTCAGTACTACACAATTTTCCAACTTGTTTACTGAACAATAATGCTCTAATTGCTGCCGTTCTTTTCCTTCCCCAAAGAGCGTCAATCGAACTTGATGTCCTTTTTCAACCAATCGTTCTATTAGTTGAATGGCATACAACGGATTCTTTCCAGCCACTAAAGCTCCCACGAAAACAAAATGAATGGGGTCTTTTAAGTTTCTGGTGATAATAGGTACTTTATCCGCTTCCGTGTAGGTAGCGGTAAAAAAAGGTTTTATATTTTTAGTGCTTCCCTCCCATTCTCCATAAACCAAAACCTGCATGTTCCGTGTTAAAAAAGTATTAGACAAAATCCATTGCTGCAGTTTGTAGGTCCACGGCTGTTTCGATTTCGGATCCCAATTCCCGGCATACTTAGCAGTCTTCGATTTGGACGGAAAAGCGATTTGGATTACACATCCCAACAAACCTATATTTCCTGGGCACCGCAAATGAATGTGATCTGCAGAACGCATGGCTTTGTAGATTTGCCAACTAATAGTTGGAATTTTTAGGAGGGTTTTTAACAGTCCACTTGCACTCAATACGTCAAAAGAATCAACGGGTAAAAATTTAATTTTTGGACTATGGTACGCAGTATCAACTGCCGTTCTCTCCGACTTTACTAGGGGTGCAACAACAATCAATTCTGTAACGTGCTTTGCCCAGATATTCATTTCGCGAACATAAGGCGCATAAGCAAAATAGTGCGCTCCCGCTGCAGTATGGGGAACATGGGTAATGATTGCAAATGTCATTTTTAAATTTTATTTAAAGGATCAATTCAGCCTTCTTATAGTCCCTTTTGTATCATTCTAAAAAGATCTGTTCTTGCTCCTTAGACAAATGTAGTGCTAAATGATCCCATTGTCAAAAGCGTCTGAAGCAGAAGTTGCTAATTATGACGCTTTTTGCGCTAGCAATTTCAAGAAGCGTGCTTTATTTCAAATTTGGACAAAACCTCCGTCACTTCTTTGAGGTCAAAACCATAGTACTCACAATATTCTTTTATGGTCACTTTTTGACATGGTTTTTTTTCCAACTCTTTTTTAAGATTTTGAATTTCCTTACGAGCATAACTCTCACTTTTCCCAGTAAGGATCACGATGTCGCTTGGATAAATAACAATTCTATACATAAATTGTGCTGGTTAGACGCTGTTGCATTGTTTATAAATACAAATTTAGCAAACACTAGCGTACCATAAGAAGTAACTTATTAACAACCACAAGATTGAACTTTCCCATTACCGGCTAAACAGCCCTATCCTACTAAGTGAAATGTCAAAAAGCAGTTCAAACCACTACAAACGTCTATAAACGACCCTAAATCAACATGATAAAAAAGTAAAAAATTAATTACATTTGTTAATAAGTATTTAATTAAAACTTTCAATTTGTAAGTTTTATTATGCAAAATGTCATTTTTCAATACTAGTACGCTGAAAATTTGCCATTTATCCCTGGTTGTACATTCGCTGCTTTGTTCATTACAAGAACTAAAACTAATTATTTACGATAGTGTAATGTACACATTAACCTGTTGACTAGGTTAATGTAGTTGTATCTGACTTTCATTGTTTTCAAATAACACTGTAATTGCAGGTGTCGGCTATCTATTCCATTATAAGGAAACTAATTTTAGCTCTTCGTTGGCATCATAACCAAATTGCGAATAGCTTCTTTATTATGAATATAATTGCTCCTCTCGGTCTTGCTATTTTGACTGCGGAATGTTGCGGGTATCTACGGGGTATGTATAGGGTATCCTCACCGCAGCTAAGAAGTTCTTCTAACGCCTCTGCGATTTCTTCGCTTTCGTATTTTTAATGGAGAACTACGATGTGGTACAAAACGGTTAAAACGGTATTTATGCCCTATTTAGCTTCTTTTTGATACGTATGTGCGGTTGTGCTTATTACCGTATTATTTGATACTTTCTTACTCTTTCTACAAAAACAACACAATAGTCCAAAAACGGTCCGAACGATACCAAGTCCTTGTACACCAAGCAAAAGCACTCTACATTTGACTATTATTAATCCCCAAAAACAAATAATCATGGGCAAATTAGCAGGAATTATCAAAATTGAAGGTACGTTAGATGGGCTAACGTTTTACAAAAGTCAAGACGGGTATATGGTGAGAACCAAAGGAGGCGTCAGTAAAAAAAGAATCATGACTGATCCAGCTTTTGCAAGAACCAGAGAAAATTTAAGCGAATTTGCGTTGAACGCCAAATCAGGAAAACTGATCCGAGATGCCACAGGCGTGATATTGAACAGAGCGAAAGACCCCAAACTATCCAGCCGCATGCTACAACTGATGAATACCATCAAAAATTTTGATGCTGTGTCGGCCAGAGGCAAGCGAAATGTTGCAGCAGGCATTGCCAGCGAGGAAGGGAAACAACTCTTGAAAGGATTTGATTTTAATATCAAAGCGCCCTTAGCTTCGGTTTTACAAGCCAGCTTTACGGTAGCCACAGACACGGGAACTATTGCCATTACTGATTTTATTCCTCTGGAACAATTAAGCACGCCTAACAACGCCACTCACGTCAGTTTCCGCAGTGCTTTTATCAATTTGAATTTAGCAACAGGCCTGTTTGACAAAAGCTACAGTCCCATTTCTAATGTTCTCCTGGATCAAAACTTAATTACAGTCAACTTGACCCCAGAGCAGGTTCCAGCGGGATCAGGAATACAATTGTATTTATTGCTGATTGAATTTTATCAAGACGTCAATGGAATTCAATATCCATTGCGAAGTGGCAACTACAATGCCTTGAATTTGGTTGAAATCCTTTAAAAGAGCAACCGCTTGCAGACTAGAAACCTCGTTGCATTACGAGGTTTTCTGTTTTGATTCTTTTGGCTTGTGCAACCACAAACTCCACCAACCAGCGGTACGGCCCAAGGCCTCCGTCAAGGCTTCTGTTTTATTTGTGCCCTTAAACGCATTCGTGTAGTGAATCACGGTCAAAAGTAGTGTAATGGAATGCCATTTCAGTTGCGCATCTAGCGATGGTTTCGGATTTTTCGTTCTCTAGACGTACCAACCGTTTCGCACTACCATTTTACCATAGTAATATTGGTTAGACCGGCCAGAGGCATAGTGATAATGATACAATTGAGCCGCGGTATTGAGGTATAAGTTTCCGCTTTTAGCTGCTCTCGAAATAAAACTAGCATCTTCTTAGCAACCATGTCCTTAAGATAAGTAGAAAATCGAATTGAATCAAAGACTTTTTTATGAAAAGCAAAATACATTACTACCAACTAACCTATATTTCTTTAGTATTGTATTTAATTGTCATTTGCATTTAAGTTAATTATTTTTAAGCAATTGTTCAATTATGTATTTAGCTTGTGCTCTCGGAGTGCAATATGTATCAAAATAATCTTTACCATTCCTCGAAATTTTTTCATGAAATTCTGTGTCAATTAAAATAGTGTTTAAAACTTTCCCATATTCCTCTGTTGAGTTTATAAAGTATATATTTTGTTGATCCACAAAATCTTTTGGCAATTCTATTTTAAATGGAAAGGAAACAACAAATAACCCTTGATTGAGATAATCTGCAAGACGCCAACTTACCGCATCACAAACTGCTGGATTATTGAGTGCTATTAAAGATTTAGAACTCAATCGGGAAAATGTTTTCGGAGAATATACCACCTTATTCACTACATCCTCAAATCCTAGATTGTTTTTATCAGACCTAGATACGAAACCGCCTTCAAAACTTATTCGAGGGTCCTTAATGCAGAAACGAATAAACTCAGCCCTTATGGCGTTAGCATGAGGTTCTTTTTTCCAAATATTAGAAGAAAAAAAAACAAATTTATCTGTTATCTTAGTAAATACTACACCTTTATAATAGGGCCTTCTCCATTGTATATAAATTTGACGTACCAACTCTTTTAAATTTAAATACCTAAGTAATTCAAATCCAAATACTCGGATGTATATAGCTATTACATTGACCGGGAAATGAGGAAACAAGGATCTTACTTTTTTTTGGTTGTAGGATGCCGTGTTTTTCAATTTATTAGTTACAAAATACAGGTCACAAACTTCATACAACTCTTGGACAACTCCTACTGGATCATCGTTATCAATTACAGCAATTTTGCCATTAATTTGAAAAATAAGTATAGGTAGATTGTTAAATTTAATAAAACGAGTATCCGCCTCAAATTGCAGGCGATACTCTTTATACAATCCCAACAAATAATAAGTGGAATAAAAGTTAGGGATATTTAATAATTTTACAACCATTACTTTAAACGATATATTTTGTTTAACAAATTTACTTTGGCTTACTAACCAACAGACTCCACCAACCTACAGTTCTACCGAAAGCCTCCGTTAAGGCTTCCTTGCGTTTACTGGTTGTAAAGGTGTTGCTAAATCGAATCACTGTCAAAAGTAGTGTAATGGAATGCCATTTCAGTTGCGCATCTAGCGATGGTTTTGGATTTTTCGTTCTCCAAACATACCACCCGTTTCGCACGACCATTTTACCATATTGGTATTGATTGGGTCGGCCCGACGCATCGTGATAATGATACAATTGAGCCGCGGTATTGAGGAACAATTTTCCAGTTTTAGCTACTCTCAAAGTAAAATCGGCATCTTCATACAAACCATAACCCTCAAAATAAGTAGAGAATTGTTGGGTTTTAAATACTTCTTTTCTAAAAGAGGAGACCCCGCCCATCAACATTTCTACCTCATACATTTTGCCGCTCGGCGGCAAAAAACCAACGCTGCGTCCGTGTGAGTACAAAGAGGAATATCCTGGCGGACAGTCACTATCTAATCCTAACTTTTTCCTCATTACAAACCGAGTGCCGTCCTTGCGCTTCCATCCATCAAAGTAAAACTCCGCTGTCTTAGGCTTGTAATCGTAACCAACAAAGTCACATTTTGTTTCTTCAATGATATAACCTCCCGCACCTAGAGCTTCAGGATATACTTCATAGGTTTTTAATAATTCCTGAAAGTAATCTGGTTCTAAAACGATGTCATCGTCTAGAAAACAAATTACGGCAGTGTCCTTTTCAACTCTTTCAATGCCATAATTCCTTTGTTTCGTTAGTCCACGAGCTTCCTTTGGAACAAGGAAATACTTTAGGTTGCTACAATTCGCTTTTTCAAGTGCCCTTGTCGTTTGATCGTTTGTGGATCCGTCAATAATTAAAATCTCATCAGGATAAAGCGTTTGCAGCTGCACCGATTGCAATAATTTTAGCAGAGGGTCGGGACGCATATAGGTGCACACAATTAAAGAAAATTTCATGGTCTTATTTTTAAATGATTGGCCCAAAAAACGCTTTGGTTCCACTGCTTCTGAAACTGAATAAAATAACGGTATGGGTTTTTGATCTTTTGATACCTATAATACTTAAAAAATAAAGTTGTTTTATACCCCAGCCGTTGCTCTTTGGTATTATTTAAAAGAATATACAACATGACCGTTGGTGATGGTTTGGGTTGCACCTTATCTTGATGCCATGGTAGAACAGGTTTTGTCCTAAAGCCACCAATGGGTGCTTTTAAATGCATGATTTCTGGATACGGCAAATACAAAACATCATTCCCATTATTTCGCAATTGCATTCCAAAATCACTGTCTTCACCATAACCAAATTCCAAAGCCATATCGAATCTAACTTTCTTTAACAGCTCTCTTTTAACTAAACTATTACCTGCTCCAAAAGTAGACCACTGTACTATATTTAAAAATACTTTAGCTTCATTTTTTTGAGGATATGAAGTTGTAACTACGGGACTACCGTATTTTTTTATTTTTTTAAAAATTTCCTCCAATAAATTAGGTTCAAAACGGTTATCATCATCGGCTAGAAAAACCCATTCGCTTTCCGTTTGATCCAATGCCAAATTTCTTGCGTTACAGGCTCCTGATTGGTGAATAAAAAAATGTTGGATTATAAAAGGCCAATTTTCTTCAACAATATAATGCAATTCACTTTTACTTAATGGCTCTGGATTTTGTTCGACAATAATAATTTTATGAGGCAATACGGTTTGTTTGGAAAAATCAATCAATACATCATACAAATAGTTTGCTCTGCCAATGGTTGGGATAATTACATCTATTGTTGCGGTACCGATGACTTTTTTGGAGGAAACCACTGTTATGCCTTCCAAATTGATTGTGTTGTTTTTTCTAGACCTATAAAAAAAAGAACTTATCAGTGGAAGTAGAGGAAAACTCCTCTCGTGAATCATCAAATTAAGAAACAATAAAAAAATCCACCGTGTTTTGTAATGTTGTTTTACAAACCGAAAAAGGGTATGGATTGATGCTTGTTGCCCCTCTATTCTTTGCTGCTGTTTTAAAAGTTGGGGTTCCGAATAACACAACAATCCCAATGGCATTGCTACTTTAGCCATAGAATTCAAATAATAATCAAAATCAATCTCCTTCATTATTTTATCTTGTACTGCAATTAGTACAGAAGCATGTACAACGCCAACCAAACTGCTCATTTGCCAAGTAGGATAGCATACTTTTTTGTTTGTGTTGATAAATAAAGACTCCTCAACATATCCTATCCTTCTACCCAAAAAAGCAAAATCTGAGTCAGCATACGACAGCATTATTTTATTGTGATGGAGCAAAACTGGAATTGCTTCTAAATTGAGTTTCTCTTTTACCGATACCTCGCACCAGATTACTACTTCATCGGGGAATTGTTGGGCTAAAACATGTAATCCATCGGCAATAGTGCCTTTAAAATCAAATGCTACTATTTGATTATCCGCAGTTACTACTGCAGTAATTTTAGAATTTAAATGATATACGACAATCAAAACTTAGTTCGTTAAGGATTTATAAAAGAACAAACTTTTTTGTGCTACCACTTTTATACTAAATTTTTCAATTACTTTTTTGCGGGCAGAGGAACCAAATTCCTTTTGTAAGGTAGCGTTTTCAAGCAATGCGACGATCCTGTTGGCATATTCGAGATGATTCGCAGGATGTACTAAAAAGCCATTCTTACCCTCATCAATCACTTCTGCTGCCCAACCAATGTTAGCCGCGACAATTGCTTTTTCCATCGCCATGGCCTCAATCCAAGAAACCGGTAAGGCTTCTGCAAATGTTGGAAAAACACAAACCGTTGCTTGCGCTATGTGTTCTTTTATCTCTTGATACGGAACACTCCCTAAATAAGTAACCTTAGCCAAGGCCTCCTTCGTAAACAATTCCTGCATCATTTTCCACGTCGAAGGATTTCCCGAAATAATATCTGGAACATCTTTACCGACCAAAATTAAGGTCGCGGTCGGACTTTGACGAACTACTTCATTAAAAATAAAAGGCAGCTCTAGCAACCCTTTCTTCCGGATTAGACTCCCAAAATACAGAAGCCCCCTAGCCCCTAAAGGGGGAATACAAGAACTGCTACCCGCAAAGTTATTCTTAAATTTTTCGGTATCGATTCCATTAGGGATAATTGTAAATTCTTTTTTTAAATCAAAAACCTCATTCGTCAAATCAGCAGTAAACTGACTCACGGACAGCAAGGCGTCCGCCTTTTGAAGGGCTCTTTTTTCGTGAAATTTATTTATCCATTTTACGGGGCGCTGGTCTAAATGACAGAAATAAGTATCAGAGCCGTTTAGCCGAATGACAACGGGACATTTTTTTGGCGTAATAAAAGAGGTAATTCCGGTCCAATCCGGTGCTTCTACCAAATCAATTTCTTTATTTTGGTACAGTGAATTAATAATGCGCTCCAATTTTTTTCGGGTCAAATACCAAGACAATCCTTTGAATTTTATATTTTTTATCTGCTGCACAACAATACCATTATCGTTAAACAGGCGTTCCTCTTTTTGACCATAAACCAAAACACGAACCGGACATCCCTCTTGGATTAATCCCATTGCGAGGTTTTTGATACTCGTACCAATGCCGCCCGAATTACCGGTGATCGCATGAGGGTATTCAGGGGTTAGAAAGGCTAATTTCCTCATCCCCGACCCCTCTCCAAAGGAGAGGGGAGCTAAAGGGGAAACATTTTTATCTTTTATCATGCTATTTTATTGTTGAAATGGGGCGATGTGTTTTCCTCAACCCCGACCCCTCTCCTAAAGTAGAGGGGAGCCGAAACGGAAACATTTGTATCTTTCTTCATGCTGTTTTATTGCTGAAATGGAATGCTGTGTTTTCCTCACCCCCGGCCCCTCTACTAAAGGAGAGGGGAGCCGAAACGGAAACATTTGTATCTTTCTTCATGGTATTGTATTTGTATAACCCTTTCAGAGTTCAAAACTTTGAAAGGGTGAAAAAACGGTAGCGATAAAAACTCAAAAAAAATCTTTTAAAATGCGTCTTGTGAACAATCTCGCTCCCGTGTCATTCAGGTGTCCACAGGAAGAGAAGCACTCGTCGCCTTCCACTGCATTTTCATAATTATGAATTTCAGGGTAGATCTTATTTGCTTTTTCAAAATAATCCAATCCCTTTGTATTGCTGCACATTGGCGTCATCACCGCAATCAAATTGATATTATTGGTAGCACAAATTTGTTTAATCTCTTCATAGTATTTATTATGGATGGGCTTTAAAGCTCTAATGTCATTTTTCATGTTTCCTTTTTTATTCCCCAATGCATAAAAACCTCCTTTTTTCAGTGTATTCGTTGGTTTACTCATAAAGCTATTATACATTTCTCGAAAACCTATTGAAGCATCAAATTTCACGTAGCGATAGAAGGGAATACAATACAATTGCAAAAAATCATCTTCTTCTGAAAAATGATTTTTTATAATTGTAGACTGATGTAAATACGGTAAAAACTTGGCTGCAACGGCATCGGATCGGTCTTCATTAGACAGATTTAAATCGGTTTCAATGATTATATTTTGGATCGAATAGTTTCGCTCTACCATCAATTTCAATAACAAAGAAGCCTCAAATAAATGTCCGCCGCTCATGCCATAATTAAACGTTTTCAATCCTTTTTCTTGAAATAATTGCGTCACAAAATGATTATTCGCTCTGGAAGATCCTAAAATTACCACATCGTAATTTCTTGGTTTCGAGTTGTAAACATAATCAACTTTCCCGCGATTGGAGGCTTGCAAATAGACAGTGGTATACATGAAATCCAATACCACTAATAGTAAAAATAGTAGCACGAGGGTTTTGACCGTAAAAATTACAAACTGCTTCATTGTTGTTTTATTCTGTATTCTATTTATAGTTTCTTTGTAAATAATCGTTTTTTTTCATTCCTCATCCCTATCTTTGAAGGTAGGAAAAAGAAACATCCCATTAATTATCTCAGGTTCGTTCTCAATTTTCGCCGCCCTTTAGGGTCGGGGTAAAACAGAAATTCGGATCCCCTACTTTCTTTTTCCTTCCCCATCCCTAAAGGGTGGGAAAAAGAAAGACTGCACACTACTATTCAAGAGCACCTACATTCACGTCTCCCTTTAGGGTTGGGGTAAAACGGAAATCTCCGCTACTTCCTTTTTCCTTCCCCATCCCTAAAGGGTGGGAAAAAGAAAGACTACACACTCCCATTCAAGAGCGCCTTTATTTACGTCTCCCTTTAGGACAGGGTTAAAACGAAAATCTCCGCTACTTCCTTTTTCCTTCCCCATCCTTAAAGGGTGGGAAAAAGAAAGACTGCACACTACCATTCAAGAGCACCTATATTTCCGTCTACCTTTAGGACAGGGTTAAAACGAAAATTAACCTCCAAACGTTCTCAATTTTCGGCTCCCTTTAGGGTCGGGGCAAAACGAAAATTCGGATTCCCTACTTCCTTTTTCCTTCCCCAGCCCTAAAGGGTGGGAAAAAGAAAGACTACACACTACTATTCAAGGGCACCTAAATTTTAGGCTCCCTTTAGGGTCGGGGTTAAACGAAAATTCAACTCCAAACGTTCTAAATTTTCGGCTCCCTTTAGGGCCGGGGCAAAACGAAAATTCGGCTCCCTTTAGGGTCGGGGCAAAACGAAAATTCGGATTCCCTACTTCCTTTTTCCTTCCCCAGCCCTAAAGGGTGGGAAAAAGAAAGACTACACACTACTATTCAAGGGCACCTAAATTTTAGGCTCCCTTTAGGGTCGGGGTTAAACGAAAATTCAACTCCAAACGTTCTAAATTTTCGGCTCCCTTTAGGGCCGGGGCAAAACGAAAATTCGGATTCCTTTGATGTAAGAGGTAAAACGAAAATCTCCGCTACTTCCTTTTTCCTTCCCCATCCCTAAAGGGTGGGAAAAAGAAAGACTACACACTCCTATTTAAGAACACCTATATTTACATCTCCCTTTAGGGTCGGGGCAAAACGGAAATTCGGATTCCCTACTTCCTTTTTCCTTCCCCATCCCTAAAGGGTGGGAAAAAGAAAGACTGCACACTCCCATTCAAGAGCGCCTATATTTACGTCTCCCTTTAGGGCAGGGTTAAAACGAAAATTAAACTCCAAACGTTCTCAATTTTCGGCTCCCTTTAGGGTCGGAGTAAAACACAAATCTCCCCTACTTCCTTTTTCCTTCCCCATCCCTAAAGCGTAGGAAAAAGAAAGACTGCACACTCCCATTCAAGAGCGCCTACATTTACGTCTCCCTCCAGGGTCGGGGTAAAACGGAAATTCGGATCCCTTTGACGCAAGAGGTGAAACGAAAATCTTTTCCTAAAACTGAAAATAAATAAATTCTTTGTAATCAGAGTAGGTACCTAATGCGATAATGGCTATTAAACACAGCCCTAATTTCAGCCAAGAATACTTCCCTGAAATGGGTTCTACATGCGTTCTACTATGCCATTCCACAACTATAAAAACTGCAATCAGTAGGAGTAATTCATAATTGTACCTTTCATTTTCCAGATATTGGGAGAGAAATCGACCATCTATAAACATCCGTTTTATATATTCAAAAGCATCTTCAATCGTTTTTGCCCTAAAAAATATCCAAGCCAAGCACGTTAATGCAAAAGTGCTCAGCATACTGAAAAACACTCGTACTGAGGCAAAATCCCAGTATAATGATACCGTTTCCATATTAGACCGATTCCTTTTCAAAAGCAACAACGGTAAAAAATAGAGGGCATTTATAAATCCCCAAGCAATAAAAGTCCAATTGGCACCATGCCAGAAACCACTCACCAGAAAAATCACGAAAGTATTGCGAATTTTCATCGCCATGCCTCCACTACTTCCTCCTAATGGAATGTATAAATAATCCTTGAACCAAGAAGACAGCGAAATATGCCACCGCCGCCAGAATTCTGCTATGTCTCTGGAGAAATACGGATAATTAAAATTGCGCAACAAATCGATCCCAAACAGTTTAGACATCCCCAGCGCCATATCCGAGTATCCAGAGAAATCGCCGTAAATCTGAAAAGCAAAATACACTGCACCCAGCAACAAGGATAGCGAATTCATTGCTTCATAATTATCAAAAATGCCATTGGCATACGTAGCACAGGTATCTGCAATGACCACTTTTTTAACTAGTCCCCAAACAAACTGAAAAACGCCTTCCTTGGCTTTTTGAAAGTCAAAACTGCGCTTTACTTTTACCTGTGGCAATAAATGCGTGGCCCGTTCTATAGGACCCGCGACCAGTAATGGAAAATAACTCACAAACAACGAATAATCTATAAAGTTATATTCGGCTTTGATTCTTTTTAAATAGATATCGATTACGTAGGACAGTCCATGAAACGTATAGAAGGAAATCCCTACCGGAAGAATCAAGTTTAACAGCAAAGGACTCGTTTGCAATCCAAACCCATTTAGTAGGTTGGAAAATGAATCCGCGAAAAAATTATAATATTTAAATAGGCCTAGGAAACCGAGATTGATGCTTATACTCAACCAAAACCAAAATTTACGAAGACTTGCTTTCTTTGCCTTTTCAATTTGAATTCCGGTGTAATAATCTAAAAAAGTGGAGAAAACCAGCAGAAACAAAAAGCGCCAATCCCAGCAGGAATAGAAGTAATAACTGGCAACAATTAGCAGTAAATTTTGGGTGCTTTTATTTTTATTAAAAACAAACCAATAAAGGATAAATACGATAGGCAGAAACAGGGCAAAAGCAAAGGAATTGAAAAACATACTAGTTGATGCTATTATGAATATAAAAAGAAGACAAATTTTTGTTAATTATTGTCATTTTAGGACTCAATACGGTTTGATAATCCGGCACATCTTCTGTCACAACTGCGTTTGCACCTATAGTCACATGATTGCCGATTGTTATGCCACCGAAAACACAGGCACCTGGTCCTATAAAAACATTATTACCAATTTGTGGAACTCCAATATGAGAGCCTGAATTACTAACTCCAAAAGTAATCCCTTGTGAAATATTGCAATTATCCCCTATTTTAGTATCCCCATGGATGACCACATTCCCAAAATGTCCAATATAAAAGCCCTCTCCAATTTGAGTTCTATAGGAAATGTCGAAACCATACTTCACCTTCAAGTGACGCAACCACAGAAAGAAAAAGTAAAATAAGGGTCTGTTTCTTTTTCTAAAATACTGGGTCAGCCTAAAAATGGTCAAGAATTTCAGTCCTGGATTAGGCATAAGTATAAAAGTCTTGAACAGTATCCAAAAACTTACCTTACTGATGCCACATCGCTTATAATCGGATGTTATAGTTTGCCTCACCATTTTTATTTTTTACAAATTTCAGCAATACCTTCCCAAATACGCTGAGAGGCCTTGTCTGCAGGATGTTGATTAATCTTCTCAAACCATTCTTGTGCACGATCTACAACTTCATTTACTTGATCTTCTAACATATTTTCAATTTTGTACGCAATGTCCTCAGGGCTATTGAGCCAAACGACTGCGTCATCAGGCATAGAACGAAAATGAATAAAATTATAAATTATTTCAACTGACCAATTACCATTATGTCTTTTTGGATTATAATTAATATATGCACAGGGTTTTTTTTGAGCGGCGTAATCAAAAACCATGGAAGAGCCCAAATTGACAACTAGTTGTGTATGCGCAATAATATTCAACTGTAAAATGGAATCTTCTTTAGTAGGGAGAATTGTATTCCATCCTTCACCAACTTTGTGCCATTTAGGGTCAATGGTACTTACAATATCCTTATTGCTCTCTAAAATGAAATTAAATCTATCTGAAAAATCTACCGGACACCTTCGAAAAATAACCCCCAATTGAATTCCCTTTTTATTAAGAATTCTAATAGCATTAATTAAATCTAATAAATAATCTGAGTCATAAGGTGATGTAGTGACGTCATCTCCAGAATAACAAATATATTTCTTTGTAATATCTAATCCATGTTGTTTAAAAAATATCTCTTTAGGAATTATATTGTCTACTTTAAAATGATTTTCGAATTGAGGGCTACCAGTTATTAAGATTTGATTTTCTTTGATATAAGGATAGTAATATAAAAGTTCTTGTTTCATGCGAGAACTCCAAACAAAATAGTAATCCGTTTCTACTACCATAGTTCCTTTGGGAAGATTATCCCATGAAAAAATAAAGGTTGCAGTTGGGATTTTTAGATCTTGCGCAGCTAATAAAGGTACTATAGCTAAACTGATTCTTTGATTGGTACAAAAAACAAATGCTGGTTTTTCGACCTTTAAAAGTTCAGAACATTCCATGTAGAAATTTGTTTTTCGTTCTGTCTTTTTGATTAGAGTCCGCACATTTTTTAACCCTTTTTCAGAATCAAATAATTGAATTACAAAACGAGTTGCCGTACTTTTTAAAGCTGATTTTAAAGTCCTGTAAGAAAATGGAAATCGATAAGAATCATAAACGGCATCTTTCGATTTTCTAATATTACAATTGAGTTCAATTTCATTACGGGCATTCTTTAATACCTCTAAAAAAACACTTGCTTTTTTTTGTTGGAGTTTAATTTCTTTATAACCCATTTTTGATAAATCAAATGGTGTATTATTCCAAAAAATTAAATCCATTGCAGTGGCTTGTTTACATTTGGTATAAAAATCTGTAAATGCAAAATTGCGCAGTCCTACCCCATCAGGCAATAAAATAAATATTTTCTTGTTTGACATTAAATATCTCTTAACTATTCTAATTATTTTTTCAAATATCGTTTATTAATCTGATTGATGAAATCAATTTAAATTAAATTAATCTCTTCAAATTAAAAATCGATTTAAAACAGTTAACGCACTGCCAAATATGAAAACTGGATTGAAAATCCCCCTCCATATAAAGCTGTAACTCTTTTTGTAATTCTTCTTGACTGAACCAGCTTGAATAATTGGAGTTGTTAATTCCTTCAAAACACTCTTGTACCCATACTTTCAAATCATCAGCCAACCACTCCCGCTGTGGGGTTTGCAAGGGTCTTTTGGGAGTAAAAACCAAATCATCGGCGAGATAATCAGAGGCGATTTCACGTAACATATATTTAGTCACTTCATTCTTTATTTTGAAATTCAAGGGTAATGAAAAAGCAAATTCTACTAATCGATAATCTAAAAAAGGTTCTCGCAGTTCAGTAGAATACATCATCGAAATCCGATCATTAAAACGCAACGCTCGTGGGATTTTAGTATAAAACAAGTCTCTGTACTGCTTGTTTAATAAAACGTCTTCGAAAGGTTTTGGATAGACTGGTTTTTCCGCTTTGGCTAAAAAGGAGTCCGACAGCATATTAATTTTATAAGGGGAATGATCAACTCCTTGAACTGTAGCTTCATTTTCTAGCGTATAATAATCATAACCCGCCCACTGCTCATCCATTCCTTGTCCGTCAAGTAATACCAATACTTTGTCTTTTCTGGCTTGTTCAAATAGTTTAGCATATGCCAATGTTGGGATACCACCATAGGGTTCGTCTTGTTGACTCTCCATTTTCCTCGCCAAAGCAGGGACTTCATCGGCTTGTAACAACACTTTTATCAAAGGATTATCAGTCTTTGCAATCATTGCTTCTACCCATGGTAACTCGTCGTAATCCAGGTTATTGGTGTAGAAAGTGTAGGCATTGCAATTATTGCTATTATTATTGGCATTTTCCTGGCTATTAACCATTGCCAATAAAACGGAACTATCCAGACCGCCACTGATATTGAAACCAACAGGAACATCTGCCCTGAAGCGCAACCTAATACTATCTTTCAAAAGAATTAAATAGTGTTCTTTAGCTAGGGCATAGGTTAAATTCTTAGGCTGTTTGGCGACCTCTTCTTCAAAAGAATACCACTTTTTAATTTGTAGTTTTTGGTTTTCATATTCCAAAAAATGACCTCCAGGTAATTGACATATAGCCTCCCAAAAAGTTTCATCGGGATGGCCATACGTGCCATAGGCAAAATAGGAAGCCCATACTTTGTCGTAAGGTATCTTTGGAATTTCAGCAGCATGAAGTGCTTTAATTTCTGATGAAAAATAAAAACTGCTATTCTTTATGCTGTAATAAAAAGGTTTTACTCCAAACCGATCTCGTGCCGCAAACATTTTTTTTAACTCTTTATCCCAAATGGCAAAAGCAAACATGCCGTTGAGTTTTTGCAAACAATCGGTTCCATAAATAATAAATGCCGCCAGTAAAACTTCAGTATCCGATTCCGTTTTGAAAGTATATTGGTTTTTTAAACTCGCTTTGAGTTCAATGTAATTATAGATTTCTCCATTAAAAACCAAAGCATAGCGTCCAGAAGAATCCAAAAAGGGCTGATTCGACTGGACCGATAAATCAATAATAGCCAGTCGATTATGACCTAAAACAGCGAAACTGGCATCCGCATATTTCCCAGTAGCATCTGGACCCCGATGGTGTTGACTCCCCAGCATAGCGTCCAGCTCCTGAATATTAAAATCACCTACTATTCCTGCAATACCACACATTATTTTTGATTGTTTTTTATCATCTGCTCCGCCTTTTCCCAATCTCCCATTGTATCTATATTGACATAATATTCTGGATTGGATTCAATATACGCTACACTCTTACCGTACAAAGAATGTTCTTTTAAAAGCACTTGGGTTTTGGTAATATATATACTTCCGTCTCTATGATACGCATTCGGGAGTTCCTGTCTTCTGCTGATGATCTGATTTTCTCCAGTGGTAATTCTTAAGTTCCCTTGAGGATTAACTTCAAACGTCCAATGTGGATTGTATTCATGAGGTACTTTTTGTACTGAAACCAAGGAATCGCAATCACTTTCTATAAATTTCTCAATAGCATTATTTAAAAAATCAATAGTTCTGAAGGGACTCGTAGTCTGTAACAGACAAACTGCATCGAAAAATACCCCTGCGTTTTCAAACCATTGTAAAGCGTGAATAATAACATCAATAGTTGGTGTGCTATCTTGTGCCAATGCCGAAGGTCTAATAAAGGGAACATGGATTTCCAAATCCTTCGCTACAGTGATAATTGCTTCCTCCTCGCTGGACAAAATTACTTCGGTCAAATAATTTGATTGTAAAGCAATTTCAGCAGTATACTGTAATAATGGTTTTCCATCTAACAATCTAATGTTTTTATCGGGAACCCCTTTTGATCCGCCACGAGCAGGTATAATACCTAAAATCCTCATCTTAATACATGATTGTTTTATGAAACTGCAGAGGCAATTGCATCAATAATTCAGCTATTTGCGTACCCGCATTCCCATCACCATAAATGGAGGAAGAGATTGATTTTCCTCTTTGTACTGATGCTAAAATAGCACTCTCAATCTGCTCTTGACAATAATTAACATCTATACTATTTCCTCCTCTATCCCTTCTATTTTGACGAGAACCTATATTTACAACAGGAACCCCCAAGAACGCACATTCACGAATTCCTACACTTGAATTCCCTATCAGACAATCACTATGTTGTAGCAATTGTAAAAAGTCTTTGCCTTCCATATTCTTAAAAAAATGAACATTAGGCAGTTGCTGTTGCTCTCTAAAAGCACGAATTCCAGTTGAAGTTCCATCAGCTCCAGCATCCACATTAGGCCAAAACCAAAGGGTGGGTTTATTTAATTTATTAATGGCTTCCAGGGTAGCTTCAATATGTTTGCGGGAATCTTGATGTTCTGTGGTGACGGGATGTTGCATAACAACTAAGTAGCCTTCTGCTAAATCTGGTTTTGATCCTACTCCACCATATTTCTCATACGGATCAAAAGGAAGCATTTTACTCTGTACTACTTCGTCTGCCAAATCAATAGAAGGGCATCCGGTGTTAAAAACCATTTCAGGGTCCTCTCCCAATTTTATGACTCTTTCTTTAGCATTTTGGGAGGCTACAAAATGATAATCTGCCAATTTTGTGATGGCGTGACGTACCTTTTCATCAATATTTCCGGTGACTTCTCCCCCTTGTATGTGTGCCAAAGGGATATTCATATAAGAAGCCGCAATAGCAGTGGCCATTGTTTCGAAGCGATCCGCAACGGTCACAACGATATCTGGTTTTAAATTATCAAAAACAGTCGACAACTCCAATATTCCAATTCCTGTTGTTTTAGCAGCTGCAGTCAGATTTTCTCCTTCCAATACATTAAATACTCTGGCAGCAATTGTAAAACCATCTTTCTCAATATAATTCACAGCAGAACCGTAACGATCTAATAAAGCAGATGCGGCAACCACTAATTGTAATTCCAAATCAGGATGCCTTTGTATAGCAGACAAAACGGTTTTTACCCGACTGTAAGAAGGACGTGCCGTTACGACTACTGCTATTTTTCTTTTATTGCTCATGCTATATCTTCTTCATTTAAAAAATCCCACTGATTTTTGTCGAATTTAAGTTTTTTCCCGATCACCTCTTGATATTTAATGGCTAAAACACCATAATTTTTTGGTTTCTTAGCTTCCAAATCATCAAAAGTGAGGATATGATTTTCAGGTAATTTTTTATTTATAGCTAATGATTTTTCAAAAATTTGTTTCAGCTCCGCAAAATCAGTATTGTTATTTTTATCTATAGGATTTAACAAAGCGGTGGCTATATTTTGAACGGCTAGTACTAACTCTTTTGTTTCCTGAATGGTTAAAGACGCTTTGGCATCTGGACCAAAAAGCTGCCGGTCAAAAACGACATGAAATTCTAAGATACTGGCACCTAATGCCGTTGCCGCAATACAAGTTTCTATTTTAGCCGAATGATCTGAAAACCCGATTGCTACATTATACCTTTCCTTTAATTCTGTTATAACATTCAAACCATATTGTTCCGGCATAGTAGGATAAGCTGTGGTGCATTGCAAAATAGAAAAATCGACCTTTCTTTCTTTTAAAAAATGAACGGTCTTATCTAATTCGTCATAGGAACTCATACCCGAAGACAAGATGACTGGCTTTCCTGTTTGTGCAATCTTTTCCAAAATTAGAAAATTAGTAACCTCTCCCGATCCGATTTTATACTGTTTCACCCCAATTTCCTCTAACCAATCCACAGCCATATTGCTAAAAGGGGAACAGATAAAATCAAGCCCAAGCGTATCACAATGCTGTTTAATTCCTTTCCATTGTTCTAAAGAAAAACCCATTCGTTGCCAATACCCATATCTGGTTTCATCCTCCAGAGAGAACTGTACTCTAAAAGGCTCATGTTCGCTACTTTCTGCTTCGGCAATATGCATCTGAAACTTAACGGCATCAACTCCAGTATGCGCAATAGCATCAATATAGGAGTATAAAACACCCAAACTTCCTTCGTGCGCTTGACCTATTTCGGCTATAATATAAGGGGATGATTTTTTTATTGCCATGATTTAAATGTAATGCCTTAGTCAAAAATAATTATTGTTTATTGCAGCGCAATATTATCCTGTTGATTCAAATTTTGTCCATTCTATGGCCAATTATAATTTACAGGAGTAATTGGCTCGTTTTTGCTTTTCATTTCCATCCATAAAAACCTCTCCAATGCATATTGTGTAATTTCTATTGTAGCTGTAGCTATTTTTTCTTCAGAAATCTTTTCCATCACAATTTTTCTTTTTTTACAAAAATCAGAACGCCATATTTCGCTTTCTAGATTAGTGACAAAATTTCTAAGTTTATATGAAATATCATTTTCAATATTTTGATACGATGAAATTCCTCCATACTCTTTTACAACATTGTCCATAACGGAATTTGGGTAAGTTACTGCTAAAATTGGCAATCCTTGTGATATAGCCTCAATTAACTTTCCTTTTAAAAGGTCTTTATGCATAATTGAATCTATTACCAACATACAATCAGCATCAGCAGTTATTTTCAAAACTTTATCTCTATCCAGTTTCGTGTGAATTATAGCTTTTGGTATATTTTTCTTAATCCATTGAAATGAAAAATCATCGTATTGAGAAAGTATAAAAATAAACTCTACTTTATTAATTTCTTCAAACAATGAAAACTTTATCAATTCAATTCCAAAAGAATCTGTAAAGGCACTTTTATAAAATGTTCCAGTGTAGATAAATTTTAGTTTCCCCTTAACAAATTTATTACTATCATATATTTTATCTTGCTCGCGCATAGCATGTGGAATGACAAAACATCTACTCGCATCCAAATTGTATTTGTTAGCCATAAGAGTAGCTAACCTTTTGGAAGGAAATGTCCAACACTGAGCTTTTTCCACAGTTTCTATTAATATTTTCTCATCATAAGAATAATAATTTTTTAAATTGTTTTGAAATGGATCATTGATGTTTACAATAAAAGGGATTCGTTTGTGGTTCCAAACGTTTATAATTGGCAAAATAGAAAAGGCTGGCAAAATTCTAGACCAAAAGACCGTGTTTTCTAAAGTACTATTACTGATTTTAAGAAGTTTCTCTGTTTGTATTTTAACCCATAGTATTTGATACAATGAACTCTCATGTGACAAATTCAATAGCTTTAAACTAATTTTATTAATTATGCGATATAAAAATCCAAAGAAAGTATTTTTAGGTAATTTTGACCAATGAAACAGCATTTTCAATACATTATTATCTACATTATTCAAAAGTTCACGCTTAATAATCTTTATACTTTTTTGTGATGACAAAAGCCCTAAATTAGTACATTTCGCACTTAGAATGCCAAACCAATTTCTATTAACAATACCTTCACTTGATCTACTATCTGGGTAAACATCATGCGAACAAACAACAATCGCATGGTTTTTTTTCATTACATACATAAATTATATAATTTAAATTTGACATGGCAAATTTTCACCATTTTTGAATCACTTGCCAACAATCTTTTGGTTTCACTATAAAAAAAACTCTTAGAAAAAATGCTCTCTTTTTTCTTTCTATACAATTCACAAACAAAACTGATAATGATTTTAACTGCACATTTTTTTTTTACATATGATAAATCATAAATTCAAGAAACAAATTCCTCCCCAATTATAAAGTAGTACAATATAATCTTTAAATCACTACTGACTACAACATTGACAGAATCAACTAAAGTATTTTCATTTCAGTCTAAATTTAATAAATAATTTACAATTTGTTGTGATGCATCACCACATCCATAAGGATTTTGCAGTTTGGAAAAACCTGTAAAATTATCCAAAATATCTTGAATTGTAGTAATAATTTTATTTTTATCAGTTCCCACCAAGGTTGAAAATCCAGCCGCTATTCCTTCGGCTCTTTCTGAAACTGTTCGAGTGACCAAAACCGGTTTCCCCAGCGAAGGTGCTTCTTCTTGGATGCCGCCTGAATCAGAAACGATTAAAAAAGATTGCTGCATTAACCAAACAAAGGCTGGATAAGAAACAGGATTAATTAAATAAATATTTTTTTTGCTAGACAATAATTCAAATACAACCCCTTTTACATTTGGATTCAGATGGACGGGAAACACTATCGCTACATCCTTCCTTTGAGATATTGCCAAAAGAGCTTCGCAAAGGTCTTGGAAGCCTTCGCCAAAGTTTTCTCTGCGATGTCCCGTCACCAATATTATTTTTTTTTGCAATGGAATCGAGTTCTTTAATTCATCAATTTCATTATTTTTATAATTCTTCTTTTTTATTTTATTTAGAGTCCAGAACAAGGCATCTATGACTGTATTACCTGTTTCAATAATGCCATTTCCAGAAACTCCCTCCTTCAATAAGTTTTGAGTTGCATGTCGAGTAGGAGTAAAATGAATATCTGCAATCCTACTGATAATTTGTCGATTAATTTCCTCAGGAAATGGAGCGTGCTTGTTATATGTTCTCAATCCAGCCTCAACATGCCCAATTTTTATTCCTTTGTGAAAAGCTGCCAAAGCTACCATGGATGAAGTCGTGGTATCACCATGCACCAAAACTAAATCGGGTTTTACTTCGCAAAGCACATGATCCATTTTAAATAAAATCCTAGCACTTAGATCATTTAGTGTTTGATTAGGCTGCATCAAATCGAGATCATAATCCGGTATGATTCCAAAAAAATCCAACACCTGATCCAGCATTTCACGATGCTGTGCGGTCACACACACTTTTACGATAAAACCTTGTTTTTGGAGTTCGTGATAGAGAGACGCCATTTTTATCGCTTCAGGGCGCGTTCCGAAAACAATTAGAATTTTCATTGGCCAATACTTTTTGATTTTATAAACTGGTAATTTTAAAGGATGTATAATATAAAAAAACTTCCATTTACTTTTTTGAAATATAGACAATTCACCAATGTGTTTTTATAAGTGCAAAAGTCCAAATAACTTAATTTTTATTGGTAAAATAAACAATTAAAAAAAATCTTAATATTTTTCAATCATTTCTCGTGGCAATTTTTTCCATTGTATAAATAACTTAACCAACCACTTTATAGAAATGAATTTTATAAAAGCTCTGTTTTTTACAAAATAGCTAAAACCACGTAGCGTTAAATTTTTATTGAAATTAGAAATTGGATATTGCTTAGCATGTTCCTGTTGTTGCTCTAATTTCATCCAATTTTCGAAAGTGTTACCCATATGATAAGCATAATTATCATAAGTAGTTACTCGCCAATATCCCTTTATAAGTGGTGCTCGATCTAAATATCCTTCACTATTCCCTCCTAATTTATACCCTATATATGTCGTAATATCTTGAAACATATCTTTTTTATAGGTAGCTACAAAATGTCCCGAACCAACCAGAACTTTTAAATCAGAATTAATTTCCAATCCCAAATTATATTTTAAATAGTCCTGATTGTAACTTCTATCCCAACCGATACTATCATAAAAACGAATTAATGCTTCTTTATTTTTTACTGGTATAAATTTTAAATTTTTATTACAAAAATTATCAAAAATAACAGTCCCACAATTTATTTCATAAGTTTTAAATTGGGGAACGATACCAACTACTCCAGCTTGTGGTAAATGTGCGAATACTTTCACTGTTTCTTTTTGCCAATTGACAAGAAATAGTACATCTGCATCAGTAATAGTAACCAACTCAATATTATTCCCCGCTAAACCTTTTATAATTGCATTTAGCTTACCTATATTGTGGGTGTGAATTACTTCATGTATTCTATTTTGCACCAATAATTCATCCAAATAATCTTTAACAAAACTACCACTTCCATTATTGACAATCGTAATAAACGTTTTATCATGTACAGTTGAAAATAATGATTCCAAACAAAGTTGAAAAATTTTAAAACTGTCTTTAAAATACCCTTGTTGATTAGGTATATAGACTGGAATAATAATCTGATGTAAATATTCAGCCTCCTCTTGTGGTTGATCTTTATGTGGGTTGAAACCTAATCGCATTTAGTATTTATAAATAATTTTTAATCTTGCTTTTACTCTTCTCTTTAATTTATTGAACTTGTATAAAAGATTATCTTTCTTTTTTTGATTATAAAAAAAGAATTTATTTTGTTTGATTAATATTGGATAGGTTCTTTTCAACTCATTATAAACGGCCCATTTTTTTTTATCTAAATAGTTAGAATTTAATTTATTATATTTTACATTGTATAATATTTCTATAATTTTCCAACTATTTAAGAGGCTCGTTGCTTTTTGAAATGAATTAAGCATACTTAAATTATTGCCGGTCTTATCTCTATGACGAACAAAAGTATCTTTATTAAAAAAAATCTTATTTGAGTTATAAATTATCCTGAAAAAAAATTCCCCATCATCATTCAAAGTTAAACTTTCATTCCAATAACCCGAAAAATTAACTAAGGCTTTACTTATTAAAAAACTTTCAGGCGCATAATACCCTCCCATTTCACCTACTATATCAAAATACGATTCAGAATTATTAAAATTTCGATAATCCTTTCTATCATACTCTAAAATAATCTCATCATTTATCTGCCTAAAAGTACTAGTTATACAAACAGAGATTGTTTTTTCATTCTCATTTTTTAAGGTCTCAATTTGTTTTTCCAACTTATTCTCTGCTAAAACATCATCTGAATCTAAAAATTGAATATATTCTCCTCTTGCTATTTGAAGTCCTAAATTTTTTGAAACACTGGCTCCTTGCTTCAATTCTAAAGGCTTAGTAATTGTGATAAATCTATTATCTCGATTTGAATAATCGTCAAGAATCATAATAGTACTATCAGTTGATCTATCATCAATAATGATACACTCCCAGTTGGTATACGTTTGTTCTAAAACACTATCCAGAGTTTCGCTTATTAGCTTTTCACGATTGTATGATGGAATTATTATGGAAATTAATGGATTCATAAATTTAAGTTACTTATGTACAAATAAATACAGTTTAAAGTTGTTAATATTTAAATTTAATCTCCTAAAAATTTAAAATTTCATCTATTCTTGAATAAATCTCTTCAATTCTTAATTGATTATGATTATAGTTCAGTCTTTGTTCAGCTATTTTATTATTTAGAATCATCGCCTGCTTCAATGATTTTAAATTAGTTAAAGCAAAAATAATTTTATCTTTAATTTCATTTACATCATTAGAATCATTAATAAGCAATCCATTTTTTTTGTTCTCAATAATTTCTGCAGTGGCATTTCCTGGATTAGATTGTATTGGAAATGCTTGCATAATTATTGCTTCCAATAGTGTATTTGGCATTCCATCTGATAAACTATTCCCAACATATAAAATGGATTTACCCATTAATTTAATCAATTCCTTTTGAGACAAATCATGTCTTCCAAAAGTCTTAAATGGTAATTTATTAAAATTAATAAAATCTATAACTTCTTGGTGTGCACCAAAAACAACCACTTCATAAGTAAATAAAAGATCATTCACAATTTGTAATGCTTTTACAACGTTCAGCCCTCTACCAAATAAATGTTCATAGCCTTTTATCAAAATTATTTTCCTTTCTTCAAAAGGGAATAGATAATTTTTATAATATGTTAAATCATACCCCCCGCCTGTAGGAATTACACCCAAAAAATCCCCCTTAAAGCCCAGTGATTTTGCAATGCCAAAATCCCTTTGACAATCAGTATGTAAAAAATCAATTCTTGACAATATTCTTTTAATCGTTTTTAAATCCTTTGGAATTTGTCGATTATAGTACAAATCATTCCCCCAGCAAGAATACAACCATTTTATATGACTATATTTAATCATAGTTTTTAAAATTGGATAACTACAGCTATGCATTTCAAAACTATGTATAAGATCAGGCTGAATATCTTGAATTATTTTCTCCAAATATTCGCTTGCTGTAACTTCAAAAAAAGGATTTAATAAATTATATAAAGATTTATAATTTTTGCTTAAGAAATATTCTCCTTTTAAATATGGAATTTTTCTCTTCTTCCAATTCGTTACTTGATGTACTTTATTGATCGTATTTAATTTTCCGTTACTCGTCACATCAAACCAATATAATTCGTGGGCGCTACCATTAAGATTCTCGATCCAACGAATTGCATGGATGGAATGCATGGAGACAAAGAGAATTTTCATTTATTAAAGAATTGGTTTTCTAACTGTTCCACACAAACCTACTACCATAGTTGATCTTTTAAAATCTCCAGGAGCTTTATCTTTTTTATATAAATAATTAATAATTGGCTTTACAATAACTCTCATAATTTTTTTCTTATTACGCCACAAATACTTACTTACCCATAAGCCCATCATTTTAGCCATTGCAGCATTGTATCTTCCCATAGGTTTTATTACAATATTGATAAATCCAATTCTTTTAAAAATTTCTTCTAAAGCATAAGGAGTATATCTGTAATAATCATAAGGATCCTCATGTAATGACATTAAAAATGGCCTTAAAAAAGCCTCCCCCTGGCTTCAAGACTCTTTTTACGTCAAGTAAGTAAATATCTGGATTGAGAACGTGTTCGAGGACCTCTGTAGATAATACAACTTCAAAAGTGTCATTTTCAAAAGGCATTGTTAATCCATTCCAACAAAAATCTGGCCCAACGTCGTCATAACTGAGTCCAGATTCAATATCTAATGCTACATAACTCGTTATTTCTTTATTTTCCAGAATTACTTTTTTATAGGGCATAATGCCACAACCAGAATCTAATACTTTACCTCTGAATGAATGTTTTACAACAGAAATTGCTTCAAAAATTTCGTTTCTAATAACATAACTTTCAAGAATATGTGTAGATAATCTCAAGTCTGTAAACTGATTTACCATTAAAATTATATTTTAAAGTTCATAATTTAGGTTTCAATATATGATAGAATATCTCATAAACAGCTATAAAAAAAAATAAAGAATTGGTACTACATTAATTCAAAGTATAACTCAACATAAATTAACGCAACATAAATCTCCTAAAACACTTAGTAAATTGAAGGAAATCTAAATTGATGGCATAAATAAAAAATAATTCTAACCATTCATTATATTTTAATTTTCTGTTCTTTTTTATTACTACTTCATAATATAATGCTAATTCGATTTGTTGATTTTTTTTAAACAAATCGAATTTATTTAAAATACTTTTTTTGATAAAATAAACAGATGCAAGGTCTTTTAAATTTTGAGTCTCATTATTCCCAGAAATACTTATTATAGAAAATCTTACAAATACATTACTATCATTAATAGTATAAATAGGCCTGCTGTCCGAAAAATCCAACCAAGCAGCATCATCACTATGCCAAGCCAATGGAAAATCATGAAAACCATAATTCAAAAAAGATTCTTTAGAAAATACATATTCAGATAAAGTACTCCTTGTTAAACCCTTAAATCTTCTAAAATAAGAAGCAGCTGCTTTTTCCCACAAAGGATGTGTAAAGGAATCGCTAATAATTCCGTTTAATTTCATATTCACAGATTTTGAAGCAAACCTAATAACATTAGATTTATCGTAAAACGCATCATAATGTTGATACCATTTAGCTACAACATTTGTTTCTAAATAATCATCATCCCCCAATATCATTATCCATTTTTCATTTTCGATCTTGGCAATACAACGCTCCCATTGCTTTACTAAAGATGTTCCTCCTAAATTACTTTCAAAGCGATGATATATAAATTCAAATTGTCCTTGATACTTTTCCAATAAATGATTAGGGTTCTCTGGACTGGCATCGTTACCAATATACACTTTAAAACGCTTATCTGTTTGATTAGCTAACGACTGTAATGTTTCTTCAAAAAAAAAGAGTTTATAGAACGGGATAACTATAGCTAGCATTATTATTTCTTTATTTTATACAATCCAAATACCGAAAAACCAAAAAAGGTCGTACAAAAAGCATCAATTACAAATTTCTCGCTTTTTAAATTTTCAGAACACTTTTTATTAGTATCTATCACTTCATTAAGTTCCATATAAGATCCCAACTGTTTTATAAAGAAATCGACATGTTTAATACTCATGTACTCATTCATGATTTTAACCGTTTCACCATCTAATTGTCTTTGTCTCGATACCTGTTTTGTTCTGTAATAAAATTGTACCGTATCTAAACAGAAAACCTTTCCTCCATCTTTTAAAATTGAAATCCAAAATTCCCAGTCTTCAATACCATAAATCATATTTGTATCATAACCTCTCACCAGTTCCCAATCTTTTTTCCTGTATAATGCTGAGCAAAAAATCATATTTAACCTTGCTAATTCTTTAAGTGAATAAGGCTGCAAGTTCCAAGGACCACTTTTTTCACCAAAATATTCGGCTCTACAGTACACTACTTTTAATGCTATATCATACTTAAACACCTTTATGCCTAAAGTGATATAATCACTCCCAATCTTATCATCTGCATCTAAAGGTAAAATAAACTCCCCAACCGCATGACTTATTCCGAAATTTCTAGCGCTGCTAACTCCTCCATTTTCTTTAAATAAATATTGAAACCTCGTATCTCTTTTTAGCCATTTTTCAACTATATTTTCTGTATTATCTGGACTTCCATCGTTTACAACAATACATTCCCAATTTTGATAGGTTTGATCAAGTACAGACTGCAATGCTTCATCTAGGTACTGGGCTTGATTGTAGCATGGGACAATTATGGAGACTATAGCATTCATTTAAAACTTATTTAATATTCCCAATTTTACTAATACTTTTACTTTTCTTGATTTTCTAAGATTGTCGACTATCGTTTTCAGTTCAAATAATTTCTCATTATCACAAATAAAAGCTGGGAAGTTAGATTTTAGGATTTTCTGACTTTCCTCAAAAATTAAAACTTTATTATGAGGGTCTGAACTGATACCATCCATATAAAATGTAGTTAAAGTTTCATCAACCCTTACATATGAACAATTAAATTTACAAACGCCTTCCATAAAAAATTTCCAATCAGAAACAATTTTAAAACTTTCATCATACATTCCTATCTTGGTAAATAAAGAGGCTTTAATAAAAGTAGCGGGATGAGGTAAAGTATCATTTGTAAAATAGGAAAATGATAATTGGTCAGGATATTTTTTTAGAAATACATTGTTATCACCAATAACTTTAAGATTGAAATAAATTAAATCATAATTTGTTACTTGGTTATGGTTTTCTTGGAGTACAGTATAGCTGTCAAAATGATCTCCGCTATTCAAAAATAGCAAATAATCACCCGAAGCTTTAAGAATACCTTTATTCATGGCATTATAAATACCCTTATCTGGCTCACTTATCCAGTAATCTATATTTTCACTTTGAGCCTCAATATAAGCCTTACTCCCATCCGTAGAACCACCATCAATAACAATATATTCAAACGCTGACCACGTTTGTTTCACTACACTCTCAATAGTTGTTTTTAGACCCTCGAGGTTGTTACGATTGATGGTTATAATGGAAATTTTTGTGCTCATTATGTTGAGAATCCTTAATTATTATATAAAAGTTGTTTTAAATTTAAGGCAAACATTTTAATATTCTCAGAGTAATCTAAATCATATCTCAATTTGTTCACTGGATTCTCAATTACTTCCACTATGTTATTTGCTAATTCATTATAATTATTTGGTGAGAAATAGTATGCTTTTTCTTTTAATTGTTCCCGATGAACAGCTATATTAGAAACAATTAACGTTTGATTCAATGCTTTTGCATCTTCTACTACGGTACTCCAACCTTCAAACAAGGAGGGTTGAATTACTGCTTGTGCATTTTTCATCAATACAAGCTGGTCTATTCGATCTATAAACCCGAGAAAAATAATTTCTTTTTCTAATTGATAATCAACAACTTTTTGCTTCAATTTATTGGTGTAATTTGGGCTTCTATAATCGTGTTCTTTGCCAGTAAAAACAATTTTAAAGATAATTCCTTTATCCTTTAAAATTTTTGCTGATTCAATTATGGCTATTTGATTTTTATGCTGCCAAAATTGATTGGGAGAAAAAAAATAATCTCCCTGAATACCATATTTCACCTTAACCTCGTGTATGTTGTTCCGCTGCAATATAGGATGAACAACAGCAAATTGCAATACTTTTTTATCGTTTTTTGAATTGGGGTAAAAAATATTAAAATCGTTTAGAGCTGCTTGACTGCTAAAGACAATAGGATAATTTAAAACTACCATTTTTTCACAACATTCAGAACGTTGTTTCACTTCTTCCGAAGAAAAAAATTCCGGCAAGAATTTTTCCTGTAAATCCGGTATCCAAAAGACTGAATTTTTGATATGTTTTAAATTTTCCGCAATATGATAAAGAGGAAAAACACTGTCTAATCGAATCTTCCTTTCAATAATTTTTTTTTTAACAATTTTTAAAGAAACTTTATTTACTATCCTTTGAAGTATATTACATCGTGATGGATACTCTAAAAACTTTAAATGAGCATAACTTGTACTCTTTTTTAATTCTTGAAAAGAGCCTTTATTACCCGTAAGAATATACAACTGATTTTGTTCATTTTCAGGAAGAAAATTCATCGAACGAATCAAATTCTGAATGTAATAAGCTCCACCTATCCAGTTTTCATTGTAGTTGTAAATAATCCCTATTCGTTTTCCTTCAGCCATTCAGCATATTTTTTAAGTCCCAAATGTAAATTAAACTGAGGTTCAAAACCATATTTTTTAAGGATTTCCATATCGGCTAACCAGTTGTTGGGGTCACCTACTTTAACTTCTCCATTAAAAACTACTTCCTTATTAGGTGAAAAAGCATTAAAAAAAACTTGTGCAGCCTCAAAAATTGTCGTTTCTACATTGCTGCCAACATTATAAATGGTACCTTGAAAAGTAGAATGCTGAATGACCAAATTAATAATTTGCACCAAGTCGTTAATATAAATGAAATCCCGGGTCTCATTTCCTGTCCCAAAAAGTGAAATCACATTACTTTGAAGTGATTTTTGAGACAAGTCCCAGAACAATTGTTTTTTTAATCGTGGCCCATAAGCCGAAAAAACTCGTAAATTACAAGTGTATAAACCAAAAAATTTGTGGTATTCTGTAAGCAATAATTCACTTTGTAATTTATGAAAACCATAGGGAGATAAGGGTTTACAAACACTATCTTCTGCAATAGGCAATGTTTGTGGATTACCGTAAACTGCAGCACTCGAAAAATTAATGAATTTGCAGTTGTTATTATAGTCCCGAATTGCAACTAAAATTTTTTGCACATTAATCACATTTAGCTCAAAATCTTTAGAAGGATTTTCAAATGAAAATCCAACATGAGCAGATCCCGATGCATTGATGCAAACATCAAATTGATGTTCTTGAAACGGCAAAGAAAAATCAGAATTATGACCATCTATGACATAACAATTTTCCTCTTGAGATTCATTTATATCCACTTCCCAAATTTGATGCCCTTGAGATTTAAAATAATCGACACAATGACTACCTATAAAACCCTTGGAACCAATGATTAGCATTTTCATTTTGAAAAATATTTAATTAGATTAAGAATTATTTGTCAGACTTCCCCACAAACGAGAAATAAAACATTCTAATAGTGTACTTAAAAGCATAAAACCTTTCAAATCAACACTGTTATTCATTAAGTCTAGTCTTTGACAAAATGATACACTATCTTAACATACTTATTATTAAAATATTTTTTTACTATACGCTTCAAATTAGCAAATCTCCTTTTTTTTAGTTTTTTATAATTTTTATACAAACGAAAATAGAGCCCAGACTGCTTTTTTATATCAAATTCTTGACTAATTTTTACCGAGCAAGAAATACTTCTTTTTTTTAATTCATTTCTATTTTTAGACAAAAACTCAATTTTATCTGCCATAGCGATCACATCTCCTCTCGGTAATACAAAACCAATATCTGAAGTTATTACTTTTTTTATCCCTTCACTAAAATTATAAACTACAGGCACACATCCCACACTCATTGATTCAAGTAATGAAACCGGTAATCCATCAAGCGAAGATGGTAGAACATAAACATCAGCAATTTTTAAAGCTTCTATAAGATCCTCCGTTGTTTGTGGAATAAAGAAATTAAAATTATCTTTTGATTGAACTTCATTTATAAAATTTTCTCTTTCCTCTCCATCTCCAAAAATAAACCACTCGACATCTATATTACGCTTTCTAAGTTCATCATCAATTTTAGGTAAATCATAAATCCCTTTAAGTTTTACATGTCGGGCCAAAAAAACTAATCGCAATTTATTCTCAAAATTATGATTCCTGTCAAAGTCCTGAACTGTTACTCCATGAGGAATAAAATGTATATCTTTCTGTCTGTTAGGCAATAATTTACAAATCTCTTCGAATACAGCTATGTTATGAGTAATGATAACATCTATTATGTGATTGTACTTTTTAACCAAATAGATATAAGCATCATCTTGACAAATAAAAAAAATTGTCTTTTTTTGCCTTCCATAAGTCCCTAGTGTAGCTAATTCTGTATCAAAATTAGTAATAACAACACCTTCTCTTTCTGATATTAATTTTTCAAGTCGAGATGAAACGTCATTTATGGGTTCCTCTAAAAAGTTAAAAATAATATTATTATCATCCAAAATGACATCATTACTCCTCTTCGCATTCCAATGTAACGGATTAAGATAAATACATGTTATATCAAAAAAATCATCTGGACGATTACCAATCATATTTCTATGAAAACTTGCTCCTCCGCCCATTAAATATATACTAAATACGAGTAGTTCCGGTTTAGATTGCATTTGCATTTTTTAATAATAACAAAATTTTTTTTTCAAATACGATCGAAAATATCTTTTTTTTAAGTCTTATCCAATTTACGATTATGTATTATCGTAAAGCATTTTTTATAAATTTAGCAGGATTACCGGCCACAATTGTATAAGGCGCAACGCTCTTAGTAACAACACTCCCAGCACCAACGATTGCTCCTTCTCCAATAGTAACTCCTTTTAAGATAATTACTTTTGCCCCAATCCATGAACCCGCACAAATTTTTATTGGTTTCTTATTTACTAAATCCCATTGTTGATTTTTTTTTGTCTTTGCATCACTTGTATCTTTTTTTCTAATAACTCTGCTAAAATTATGATTATCGGTATCCTGTATCAAACAGTCTGATGAAATCAGTACATCATCTTCAATAATTATTTCAATAGTAGCAAAAATTGTTGAACGCCCGATGTAGACATTGTTTCCAATAATAATATTTGCTGTTTCAGTTTCAGTTGAAATATTACCATAAATTAAACAGTCATGTCCGATTTCTATTTTAGACTTTTCAGGATATTTTACAGTAATTATTGCATTATTATCAGTATTCGTTCCAATACTTAATCCATCTATTGTTTTCTCTTTCGTTATTTCATTTACAATAAAGTAATGATAAATAAGTTTTAATATTTTTATGATTAAATTTTTCATTTTTAAATAATTCTATATTTTAAATTGTAATACCCATAATTCACATTTTCAAACCTTGACATATCAGTACCTTCATCATTAATTTTGAAAGGGCAAATCATTTCTTGTAAATCGTAAACTTGGAATGTACTTACATCAAAAATTGCCAATCTTAAAAAATAATTATTTGCTGCTAAAATCGCACAATCAAAAGACACTTGAAAATTATTTATATTTTTCCCTCCTAATAACTCATCAATAGTTTTAACAAATGTGGTTAAATAATCTCCAGTATTTGATTGAATTGTAAAAGAAAAAGAAGCATTATTAATTAGTTTATTCTTGCAAATTTCTATGTCTATGTTTATTGTATCACTAGACAAAAATTCATTTGTTGAAATACTTATATTTTTACTTAAAGAACAATTATTAATAAAAATATCTTTTGTATTGTCTACTGATAAATATGAAAGTTCTTTTCTATTAGTTAAAGTAGTGTAATTTTCCAGCACACTAGAAAGATTGCCATAATTAACTATTTCTCCTTTGTCTAACAACATTCCTCTAGTACATAAATTTGCTATGGTACCCAATTGATGGCTTACAAATAAAATAGTTCGACCTTCTCCTCTTGAAATATCATGCATTTTGCCAATGGCTTTTTTCTGGAACTCGGCATCTCCTACTGCTAACACCTCATCAACAACTAAAATTTCCGGTTCTAGAAATGCTGCCACGGCAAAGGCTAAACGTACCGTCATCCCTGAACTGTAACGCTTTACCGGAGTATCAATGTAACGCTCACAACCCGAGAAATCTATAATTTCGTCAAGTTTTGAGGCGATTTCTTTTTTGGTCATTCCTAAAATAGCGCCGTTTAGAAAGATGTTTTCTCTACCAGTCATTTCGCCATTAAAACCTGTTCCTACCTCGAGTAACGAAGCAATACGTCCTCGAGATTTTATGCTTCCCGTGGTTGGTGCGGTAACCTTAGATAATATTTTTAGCAACGTCGATTTTCCAGCTCCATTTTTACCTATAATCCCCAGCACTTCACCACGCTCTACTTCAAAATTAATATCCTGCAAGGCCCATACATAATCACTGGAACCTTTGGTACTTCGATCATTAACATCGCCAATTTTTAAATAAGGATTGTCCTTTCCTCGCACTTGATGCCACCAGCGGTTCAAGTCATGACTCAGCGTACCGGTGCCTACCTGACCGAGTCGGTATTGCTTGGAGATGTTTTCGGCTTTGAGAATTATGTCTTTCATTTTTTTTGATAATCTACTTTTACGGATCAGTACTACAAAAAGTCTACTACTATGTTCGAAATTCTCTCTTGTTTACTACAAAGACAAAATTTCTTATACTGCTTCGCACTCTGAGTCCCAACAATTATTGAAAACAGATGTAATTTTATTTTCCTGCACACGGATCCATACGTATTAATTTTACAGAATATAGCCCACTAAAGACTACAACTTATTAAGCTATACCGTATCTATAAAACTCTTCTCCGTCTTATTAAAAATCAATATACCCACCAACAGCAGAGCTATTGTAACTCCTGTAGTGTAGGCCAATCCTAACATAGAAATCTGCCCTACATTCAATAACATATAACGGGTTGTTTCTATAATATACGCCAGAGGATTGTATTGTACCATCCAGGCGTACTGCGGTATTTTCTCTTTGATTAAGGCCAAAGGATACATCACTGCCGAGACATACATCAGCAACTGTACTCCAAACGCTATTAAATAACTAAAATCCCTGTATTTAGTGACCAAAGACGAAATGAACATCCCCAATCCCAATCCTAAAATACCCATTAGGACAATTAGCAAAGGAAAAAACACTACTGCAGCATTTAGGCTCACTGCTGCACCTTGTGCATAGTAATACAGGTAAAAAACGATAAAAATAAAAAATTGGATTCCAAATTTAATCAAATTGGAGATCACTATGGAAATAGGTACAATCAGTCTAGGGAAATACACCTTTCCAAAAATTCCGGCATTCGCACCAAAGGTATTGGAGGTTCCTGTTAAGCACGCTGTAAAATAATTCCAAACCGTGATTCCCGCTAAGTTGAACAAAAAGGGAGGAACCGTTCCTGTGCTAATACCCGCTAAATTATTAAAAATAATAGTAAAAGTAATCGAAGTAAATAAAGGTTGGATCAGGTACCACAGCGGTCCTAAAACCGTTTGTTTGTACAGCGTCACCACATCTCTTTTCACAAAAAGAAGCAACAAATCTCTATACTGCCAGACTTCCTTGAGATTGAGGGTGAAAAATTTATTTTTGGGTGTTATTTCAAACAACCAAGTGGTATTTGTATGTTCTGAATGGTTCATTGATTGATGCTAAAATCCTGCTGTTCATTGCCTGCGTATCCGCTCATTCGCGATCTTTTCCGTTTTATGGGCTAAAGACAGTCTTTACGAAGCAAATATATATAATTTGGACTCAGTATCCCATTAAAAACAAAGGGTTAGCGTATTTCTTTTTTGGAATTCCCCTTTAGGGCTTGGATAAAATTAAAATTGTGTCTGGCCAACCTGCTTAGCGCATAAAAAAATAGCTACAAGAATACCATCTTACAGCGGTTTAGGACTAAAGCGTTGCGCTGCCTTTTTCAAAGCGTGCTAACATAAACCGTATTTTCAGCACTACTATGAAGTTTAGACTTCCTTTAATACCCTGGGATATATTGTGTTTTTAATGTTGGATTTGAATCTACTTGTTATTGTGTATTGTCCCTAAAAACTTAAAGTTATCAAACAGTATTGCATGTAGACCTAAAGCTCCAGAATAGGATGTCCCTAACCCATGGGCAGTCAAAGCTGTTGCTGCATTGGCAAAACACCCAGCAGTCTTTTATGAAACGATAGTGATGCACCTGATTTAAGATAAACTACCATGCGCTTGTGTAGTATTTTTACAAAAAAAAACCTTCTGTGACGCATCACAGAAGGTTTTCGATAGGGTTATGAGTATTACTTAATGTCCTGGATTTTGAACCGCTAATTTATTATACAATAATTCATTTAAGGGTATTGGCCATAAATACTGCGTATCTGCGGTAGTCACAGCTGGAGCAAGTCCTTTAGCAGGAAAGTTTTGCTTTAACCTCATAATATCAGGAGAACTAAACCCTTCACCTAATAACTCAATTCTTCTTTCTATTGCAATTTGATTTAACAATGCTTGAACATCTGTAAAAGAGGAGCTTGTGAAAACTGTTGTAGCATCCGATCTCCCTCGAACTGCGTTTAACAGTTGGATGGCTCGTGCATCAAGAGAATTTGTACTTCTAGCGAGTGCCTCTGACAAATTTAAAAGTGTTTCTGAGTAGCGAATAACGGGAACAAAATCCGGATCCGCTTGTGGACTAGTCCATTTGTGAACCCAAGTTTTACCTCCAGTCACCACATTAAAACTCCTTCTTGCATCTGTAGTTTTCCAACCTGTATTTGAAACTATACCTGTAGGGGCTAATGAATATTCACTACCACCGTTTGAAGTAGAATTATAATAAAACACTAAACTGTTTTGCGTACCCGGCGTATCATTTGAGCTGTATGCAAATGAAAATACATTTTCAGCTGTAGTGGCTCTCGCAAAAACAGTTCCAATAGCGGGCGCTAAAGCGTTAGGAACTCCACTCGTTGCTGTAAAAGGTGCTGTGGTAGACACAATTTTATTCCCTTCTGTAACGACTTCAGGATATTTGCCCATGCTTAGATAAACTCTTGTTTTGAGGGCAATTGCCGTGTTTCTATGTGCTCTTGAAGTATTGTTTATTGCTAATCCATTAGTTAATGGCAAATTTAGCTCAGCAAAATTTAAGTCGTCAATCACTTGATTGTAAACATCCGCAACCGAAGATCGAACTAAATTGCTATTCCCGCTGCTTGTTTCCGGTATTAATCGTAAAGGAAGACCCAAGGAAGCACCATTATCTTGCGTATACGGTTTTGCATATAGTGTTACTAATGAATAATACGACAAAGCTCTTAAAAAACGAGCCTCAGCAGTATATCTCGTTTTTAAAGCTGCTGATATAGTAGCTGTTTCTAAACCACTAATAACAATATTTGACCTATTAATTGCGATATAAGCAGCTCCCCATAAATTCTGAACCTCATTTGTAGCGGATTGCACCCCAAAACTCCAGGTAAATAAATTAGTAACGCCGTTGTTGCGTTCATTTATAAATTCTGGCCCACGAACATCTTGGTAATTAAAAAAACGACCGCCATAGAAATTACCAACCTTTACGCCGCCGTAAATTCCTAAGACTAGTTGTTCTATTCTTTGAGGTGTAGCAAATGCATTCGCATCGCTAATTCTAGTTTGATTGACTGGATTTAATGCCTCCGTATCGCTACAGGAAACAATTAGCACTGCTGCAATCAGTAATAAATATAAATTTTTCATACGTGTATTTTTAAAATTATAAACCTAAATTAAAACCAAATGAAAATGTTCTAGCCATAGGCGCAGAGTTTCTGTCTACACTTGGTGAACCATTTGCATTACCATTACTAGATATTTCGGGATCAAATCCTGAATAATTAGTGAATGTGAATGCGTTTTGAGCACTTACATAAAATCTAAAACTGGTCAATTTCATCCTATCTAAGAAACTTTTAGGCAGGTTATACCCAAGTGCAATGTTTCTTACTTTCATGAAATCCCCTTTTTCTAAATTGGCAGAAATTGGCATCGATGAACCATTAGATACATTATCTCCAAAAACTATTCTTGGTATGTCCGTCACATCGCCAGGATTTTGCCAACGATTTAGAACGTCTACACTATTGTTCCAAACTCTTTGATCGCGAAGTCCAGCTTGTGTTCCGTTGTATACATAATTCCCTCCTGAAAAATAGACCGAAATATTCAAATCAAATCCTTTGTAGGCGAATGTGTTATTAAAACCACCAAAGAATGTTGGTAAAGCAGGTCCCATCACTTTAGCATCTAAAGCTTGATTCGCTGCGCGTGTTACACTGCCGTCACTCACTTTAGTCCATCGAGTTGCAACTGGAGCCGAATGATCGTATTGTACTGCCGTTCCATCTCCATGAAAGAAAATTCGTCTCCCGTTAGCCGGATTTACGCCACCTGTTTGAACAATATAAAAATTACCAATCGATTGTCCTACTCTAATTATATTCGTATTCTCTAATTGCGTTGCTACAATAATATCGGAATTATTTGCATCTAATGCGGTGACAAGATTTTTTTGACTGGTTATATTAAAACTTGCGTTCCATTTAAAATTCCCTTTATCCAATATTTTACCACTTAAGGTCGCTTCATAACCGGTATTTCTCATACTTCCCACATTGGCCAAAATTGAATTCCCAGGAATTCCAGCAGAAGCTGCCTGTGGCACGCTCAAAATTAGTCCATCAATATCATTTTTATAATACCCCAATTCTCCAGAAATACGATCATTAAATAAACTAAAATTTAATCCTAAATCTGTTTTATTACTAGTCTCCCATTTTAATTTCTCATTTCCAGCACGATTGTAAAATAGAGTAGTATTGGAACCATTTACACCTGCGTCATAAAAACTACTTGAAGCAAAATCATTTAATCCTTGATTGTTACCCACAACTCCATAACTTGCTCTTAATTTCAATTGATTTACAATATCAGAACTTACGATATTTTTAAAGAAGCTTTCTTCTGTTAAATTCCAACCTAAGGATCCTCCCCAGAAATTACCCCATTTATTATCAGGAGCAAAAGCAGAATATCCATCGCGTCTCGCATTTAAAGAAACAAAATATTTTTTATTATAATCATAATTGACACGACCAAAATAGGACTCAAGATAATTTTCTGTCAGTAAGTTTCCTGAAACCACAATAGTGTTAAATCCACCCTGATATTCATTAAAAAATGGATCTGAAACCCCTCTTCTTGATGCTCCCCATGCGTCTATTTTTGAATATTGTCGCTCAGACCCAACTAAAGCACTTAGATTGTGATTGTCAGACAAACTAACGTTGTAATCTAAAATATTCTGAATTGACTTTCTAGAATACCTGTTCATCGTGTTAGTGGCTACACCAATAAATTGCTGTCCATTACCATTCAAAGGCCCGAGGAAATCTTTATTCTCCACTAGCAGGTTATCGATTCCGTATAAAGATTTAAAGTTAAGTCCTTTGGCTAACTTAAGTCCCACGTAAAAATTAGAAATAAAATGATCATTTTGATTCGAAATTTTATTGTTATCTAAGATGTACTTAACGTTTGGCCACTGAAGAGGCGTCAAGTTATTTCCTTGACCGATTTGAGTAGGTGCTAAATTGTAAGTACCATCATTATTAAATGGACCCACATTTGGCGCCTGAGCGAAAGCCAACCTTGCTGCACCAGAGGAATCGAAAGTAGACCCAGCAACGGAACCTGTACTGATTCCATTATTTCTTGAATTGGTATAATTAAATGTTCCCCCTAAAGTCAACCAGCTCGTTACTTTTTGATCTAAAGTAAAACGACCGGTTTGTCTTCTAAAGTCGTTATTTACAAACATCCCTTCTTGCTCTAATTGTCCTGCAGAAAGAAAATATTTTGTATTCTCATTTCCACCAGAAATACTAACACTGTGGTTCGTCGCAACACCTGTTCTATAAATTAGATCATACCAATTTGTATCTACTAGTTTACCGTTAGCATCATTCATCGTGTAAAAACCTCTAGTAGTTCCATTGGCTGGAATACCTGCGTTTCTTAATCCTTCATTCTTAATATCGGTAAATTGCTGCGCATCTAATACGTCAATTAAGTTAAATGGTTTTGTAAAACTTACTGAGGAATCAAAATTCACCGTAAACTTACCCGCTTTCCCTTTTTTAGTCGTTATTAAAATTACACCAGCAGCAGCACGAGAACCGTAAATTGCCGCAGAAGACGCATCTTTCAATACCTCAATACTTTCAATATCCGCTTGATTGATGTTGGCTAAAGGATTATTCGCCGCTTGATTTTGATTTAAGTTATCTCCATTCCATGAAGGAACACCATCAATTACAATTAATGGATACGAACTCAAAGTAATCGAGTTAACACCTCTAATTCTAATTACTGCCTGATTTCCCAAAACACCATTAGGCTGCGATACATTAACTCCTGATGCCGCTCCAGAAAGTGCTTGATCAAAACTTTGAACTGGAATATCCTTGATTCTATCCCCCGCAATTTTAGCGATAGCACCATTGACATCTCTTCTTTTTTGAGTACCGTATCCAACGACAACTACTTCTTCTAATACGCTACCATCTTGTAACTTAATGTTAACTGTATTAGAAATCCCAACTTTAACGGCAACGTCTTGCATGCCCACAAAAGAAGCAACTAATACATCGCCCACTTTTGCTTTAATGGAGTACTTCCCATCAAAATCAGTTTGAACTCCGTTTCTACTCCCTTTAACAACTACATTGGCTCCTGGGACTGGTCCAGAGGCATCTGAAACAACTCCCGAAACAGTTCGCTCTTGCGCAAAAGAAAACTGCATAGATAACGCTAATACTAGCGAAAAAACCCATTTGAATTTTAATCTCATATTAAATTATTTGAATTAGTGATGTTGCAAAAATGATAATAAAATGTTAATATATTTTACTGTGATTCATTAATTTTTTTAATGAATATTATTAATTATTGTCGTATGATAATAGCATTAATTGTTAAAAATGAAGGTAATATTCATTTAAAGCTTTAAAATTTTGATTTTAGCATAAAGATTAATTTTGATTTTTTTTGCACAAACTGGAATTGTGATGAGGACTTTGAACCCATACATTTTAAAGTACTTTCTTTGTATTAAAATACAACTATGCTACGCCCCTTCTTTTCTGCACCCAATTTAGAAACCGGAACCGATGAAGCCGGTCGGGGTTGTCTCGCTGGACCTGTTACCGCAGCAGCAGTTATTTTGCCTGCTAATTTTGTCAATGACCTGTTAAATGACAGTAAAAAACTATCTGAAAAAGTTAGAGAAAGATTGCGTCCCATTATTGAGCAGGAAAGTATTTCGTATGCGGTGACGCACCTCGAACCGCTAGAAATAGACCAAATCAATATCTTGAATGCGTCTATAAAAGCGATGCAACACTCCATTTTGAAACTGCATCCGCAACCTAATTATATTATTGTGGATGGAAACAGTTCGATAGCCCAAACTCCATCACTTTTCACAGGCGAAGTCCTGGTCAAAAATACGGTCAAACGATTTTCTGAAAATGATTGTAATACGTTTAACGACATTCCCTTTAGCTGCATTGTTAAGGGAGACTCGAAATTTACGAGTATCGCCGCAGCTTCTGTTTTAGCAAAAACCCACCGCGATGAATATATGAATCGGATTCATGATGAATTCCCCATGTACAATTGGAAACAGAATAAAGGCTATCCCACCAAAGAACATCGGGAAGCGATTCGAAAATACGGCGTCACAAAATACCACCGATTGACGTTTCGATTGATCCCATAACTTGCAAAAGGGGAGCTAAACCGTTAAAGACTTTAAGGTCAAAGAATTGGATTAGCTACCTACCGGTTTGCAGGATCTGAAAATCAACTTTTACCGCAAATTCGCAAATTTCATAAATTATCAATCTGGGATTTAAGAGCCACGTTCGAACAGAAGAAATACTATTCTGTACGAACAAAAAAAGCAGCTATCACAAAATGATTTAAAGTGCTGGTGTTTCCAATTACTTTAAGACTACTAAAATGAAAAATTAGTGGTAGGGAATTGATTTTTGATTTTTGATTAACGATTTTTGATTGCAGATTTAGGTCTAGATATGGAAACGGGAAATGATTTTAGATTTAAAGGATTTTCACGGATTTATCCCGTAAATCTAATGCACTTTTCTTTACTCTGTCTGAATCTATGCGCTCTGTGGCAATAAATAATATAAATAATATAGATACTAGTTATAGATAGCCCTCTATTTTAGTTAAGCAACTCAGGATTAATACTTTTAAGCGCTATCGCAAGTGATTTTTGCTATTGAAATTCACAAACAAATAACGCCGTGAAATGCGTCAGTATTTTTGCTTTGACTTCTTCTTCGTTAACTTTTTCAACACGAAGTTCCACGTTTAATGCGGTAACGGCTTTTCCACGAATGCCACAAGGAATGATATTGTCAAAATATCCCAAATCGGCATTTACGTTTAAGGCGAATCCATGCATGGTCACCCAACGGGAAGCACGAACACCGAGCGCACAAATTTTTCTGGCAAAAGGTGTTCCAGCGCCCAGCCAAACTCCTGTTTCACCAACACTCCTCCCCGATTGTATTCCGTATTCAGCCAACGTCAGAATAATGGCTTCCTCCAAAAAACGCAGGTATTTATGGATATCCGTAAAAAAATTTTCCAAGTCTAAAATAGGATACCCTACAATTTGCCCGGGTCCGTGATAGGTAATATCACCGCCACGATTGATTTTGTAGAATGTCGCTCCTTTGGCCTCCAGTTGTTTTTCAGACAACAGTAAATTAGATAAATCACCGCTTTTTCCTAAGGTGTAGACATGTGGATGCTCTACGAACAAAAAATAATTGGGCGTTGCTAAGTCGAGTTCTTCTCTGCGATTTCGAATTTTTAAATCGACGATTCCCTTAAACAGTTCTTCCTGGTATTCCCAAGTCGCTTTGTAATCTTTATTTCCTAAATCTTGAAGTTGGATTATTTTGTTCATTTTTATGAATTGCAAAGTTTCAGCGCGGCAAAGATACGAAGTTTGAAACATGAATGTAGAATATTGGAAATTAGACTACGCAAAAAAAGGGATGATATAATCTATTTACATAGCATTACATCACCCCATTTAATTACTGAATTCGGTTCACAAAGCAGGGTACTGCACCTTTCGTTTCCCTTTGTGTTAAATACCTCCTATAATTATACGTTTTTTATTTACTTTTAACCATCTCTGGTTTCAGTATTACTTTTGTCCATCCTTCATCACGAGCATCAAAATGTTTGTATGCATTAGGAGCCTCGTCCAGTGAAAGTTCATGTGAAATAATTAATGATGGTGTAGCTTTACCAGCAGAAATTAATGTACAAAGCTGACGATCATAGGATTTTACATTTGCCTGTCCAGTTGCTATTCGCTGTCCTTTCATCCAGAATTGGCCAAAATCAAAATCCATGTGCCCTTCTTTTTGTAAATCTTCTTTTGATTTCGGGTCCTTGGGAACAAAAACCCCCACTACCCCTATTGAACCTGTAGCTTTTACTGCTTGTACGAGTTCATTCATCGTTATATTAGAATGTTCAGTACCATGTTTATCACAACATTGGTAGCCTACACATTCGCAACCTGTATCGGCGCCTATTCCTTTGGTAAGTTCCAAAACCTGCTCTACTGCTGACCCTTTTGAAAAATCAATAGGAATCGCCCCTAGTTTTTCAGCAAGCTTCAATCGGTCAGGATGATTGTCAACAACCATAATCTTACTGGCTCCTTTAATACTCGCTGAATGTGCTGCCATAAGTCCAACCGGACCTGCGCCATAAATCACCACAGAGTCTCCTGGCTTTACACCAGCCAATTCCGTGGCATGATATCCAGTAGGAAAAATATCCGATAACATCACATAATCATTTTCCTTCTCGATGGCGTCTTCGGGTAATTTTAGGCAATTAAAGTCGCCATGAGGTACACGCAGGTACTCAGCCTGACCCCCGCTGTAAGGTCCCATTCCCGCAAAACCATAAGCAGCACCGGCAGTTCCCGGATTCATTGTGAGACAAAAACCAGTTAAGCCTCGTTCACAATTTTGACAATGACCGCATCCAATGTTAAACGGAAGACAAACCATATCTCCTACTTTTATCTGAGTTACAGCTTTACCAACTTCAACCACCTTACCCATGTTTTCGTGACCCAAAATTCTTCCAGATTCCATATCTGTTCTCCCTTCGTACATGTGAAGATCTGATCCACAAATATTAGTTGTGGTTACTTTAACCAATACATCCGTCGGTTGCTCAATTTTGGCATCCGGCATTTGTACCACCCTCACGTCTCGAGGACCGAAATAAACAAGTGCTTTCATACTATCTTTATTTAAATTGTTTACTTATTTCTTAAAATCACCTCCGTTTAAACTTGGAATAAGGGATGCAATTTTAAATGAATTTTAAAGAACTTAAAGTTAGCGATAATTTTACATATATTTAATTTTCAGACATTTAAAAAATTTGTTAATTTTTGGCAGCTCAATTCAGCTCTGAAAAACAACACTCAGTTCTGTTAGTTATTCTAAGAAAACCTCTAGATTGGTACGCTCAGGATTTACCAAACAATCGGTTATAAGAAATTGCAATTCCAATGCTTTTTTATCTTCACTTATTTTTGCATTTTGATTTGAAACCGATTTTATTTTTCGAGGAAAATGATATTTTAAAACATAAGTTTGGTTAATTTTAAGACTGGCTACTTGAGTTTTCAATTCTGAAATTTTATCTTGTTGTTTTTTTAGTTCGACAGCGTCCGTGATTTTGACTATTCTTTTAAAAATTTTTCCATCAAAAGTAAAATTCACACTGTAATAATGCTCTTCGGCAACCAAAGCATAATTATTTTCTATGTCGTCCGCATACTCTTCGGTTTTGTACAAGTCGGCAACTTCCTCTATTTTAGTAAACTTTTGACGGATTGTCGTGCGAAATTCTTTCTCGAAAGAGCTTTTCTTGCTGTGTACTTCCACCGTATTAAATTTTTCGAAAATAGCTTTTTCAAAGGCAGGTAGTCTGGAAAATGTTTCTGCATGCTGTGCTATTAAATCCTTGAAAATGTAAGTTGTATCGCGAAAAATTTCTTCCTTAGCGTAGTTTTCACCCATGACTTGCATGTAACTTTGTTCGTCTCTAAATTTCACAATTTCTATTGCACCGGTTCCATTTTCGTTTAAATGAAGGGTTTCTGTGACGTGGCAGCTTGTTAAAAACACTACTAAAAGCAGTAAGACGTAAATTTTATTTTTCAATTTTTATGATTTTGAATCGTTATTTTTTCCAAATGTAAATTAATAACTACAATTCCTAGCCCAGATTAGAGTGAAAATCCTTTTTATTTTTTCTTTAAAAATAAAAAGATTGTAACGGAAAGCTGGAAATAGCTCCAAAAAACCTTTAGCACTTTGCTACTTTGGTACTTATACAGTATCTTTGCGCTCTTAAAATCAGCACAAAATGGCATTATCCGAACAAGAAATATTACGCAGAGAAGCACTGACCGATTTACGCAATTTAGGCATTGAACCTTATCCTGCAGCCGAATTTATTACCACCGCCTATTCTAGCGAAATCCTTGCTGATTTCGAGAAGTACGACGGTAAAGAGGTGGTTTTGGCCGGTCGTTTGATGGGAAAACGCATCATGGGGAAAGCTTCCTTTGCGGAATTGAAAGATGCGGAAGGGCGTATTCAAATCTATGTATCGCGAGATGATATTTCGACGGATGAAGAGAAAACGATGTACAATGTGGTTTTCAAAAAGTTATTGGATATTGGTGATTTTATTGGGGTTTGCGGGACTGTTTTTAAAACGCAAGTAGGCGAAATCTCCGTTCATGTTTATGGATTAACGGTTTTGGCGAAAGCCTTGAAACCACTTCCAGTAGTAAAAACGGATGCGGACGGCAAAACGCACGATGCTTTTGCAGATCCAGAACAAAGATACCGCCGTCGTTATGTTGATTTAACGGTGAACGACCATGTGAAAGAAACGTTTATCAAGAGAACCAAATTGTTTAATGCAATGCGTACGTTCTTTAATGATAAAGGCTATCTCGAAGTGGAAACCCCAGTGTTACAACCGATTCCCGGTGGTGCTGCAGCGCGTCCCTTTATCACACACCACAACTCACTTGACATGCCATTATACATGCGTATTGCCAATGAATTGTATTTAAAAAGATTGATTGTTGGTGGTTTTGAAGGGGTTTATGAGTTTTCGAAAAATTTCCGTAATGAGGGAATGGATCGTACGCACAACCCGGAATTCACCGCTATGGAAATATATGTAGCCTACAAAGACTACAACTGGATGATGAAATTTGCCGAAGACCTTTTGGAATATTGTGCCATTGCCGTGAACGGAACGAGTGACGTTACCTTTGGAGAACACAAAATTAGCTTTAAAGCACCTTATGCTCGGGTTACGATGACAGATTCGATCAAACATTTTACTGGCTTTGATATCTCTGGAAAAAGTGAAACGGAACTTTTTGATGCTGCAAGAGGCATGGGAATTGACGTGGATGCTACAATGGGGAAAGGAAAATTGATCGATGAGATTTTTGGTGCCAAATGTGAAGGAAATTATATTCAACCTACTTACATCACGGATTATCCAAAAGAGATGTCACCCTTGTGTAAGCAACACCGTGACAATCCAGAATTGACGGAACGTTTTGAATTGATGGTTTGTGGTAAAGAAGTGGCCAATGCGTATTCAGAATTGAATGATCCAATTGACCAAAGAGCCCGTTTTGAAGACCAAATGCGTTTGGCTGAAAAAGGAGATGATGAGGCTACCGGAATTATCGATGAAGATTTCTTGAGAGCGCTTGAATACGGAATGCCTCCAACGTCTGGAATGGGAATAGGAATGGATCGTTTGATTATGTATTTGACCAATAATGCTTCGATTCAAGAAGTGTTGTTGTTTCCTCAAATGCGACAAGAGAAAAAACAAGTTCAAATTGAGTTGGAAGACGATGAGAAACTGATTGTTGCGCTGTTGAAAACCAATGAAAACCAAATGGATTTTGGCGCACTAAAAATGACCTCTGGCTTAAGCGGTAAAAAATGGGATAAAGCCATGAAAAACTTATCTTCTCTGGGATTGACTGAAGTTGTCGTAAATGGTGATACTAAAGCGTGTCGATTGAAAGAGTAATTTATACTAATTTAAAGATATAAAAAACGGAGCTTCAATTGAAGCTCCGTTTTTTATATCTAACAATTCATTATATTTGATATAAAATTAATGCGATGGAAAATTTACTTAAACGAATTACAATCAACCCTGAAGTTTGCCATGGCAAGCCAACCGTGAGAAATATGCGATGGCCGGTCGAAGTAATATTAGATATGTTAGGTTCTGGCATGGAAACTAGTGAAATCCTAGAAGATCATCCTGAATTAGAGAAAGAAGATATTTTAGCTACGTTGTATTATGCCAAATTATCAATCTCAGGTGATATTCTAAAGGAAGTAAGTTAATGAAATTTCTATGTGATGTCCATATTCCAATAAAACTTTCAAAACATATCAGTAATAAAGGATTTGAATGCATTCACATCAATACTATCCTTGAAAAATGGTTAACAACTGATGATGCTATTGCAAAATTTTCAGACTTAAACGATTTCCTCCTCATCACAAAAGATTTTGATTTTAAAAATTCATTTCTTATTAATAAATCTCCAAAAAAACTATTAAAGATAAACTTAGGCAATATTTCAAACACGCAACTAATTGAAATTTTTGACCAATATATCTCTGAAATTGAAACAGTCAATAAAAACCATAATCTATTTATGATTGAAATTGATAGCCATTTCATTAGAGTGACGAGTTATCCATAACCTACAGTTAATCCTAAGATTTATTTAACGAATGATACTATTAAATCTTTATGGTTTACAGTAGTTCCATACGTAATTCCAACGACATCTGGATTAGGAATGGGAATAGACCTTTTGGTGATGTTCCTTACGAATAATGCTTCGATTCAAGAAGTGTTGTTGTTTCCACAAATGCGACAAGAGAAAAAACAAGTTCAAATCGAGTTGGAAGACGATGAGAAACTGATTGTTGCGCTGTTGAAAACCAATGAAAACCAAATGGAGTTTGGCGCACTAAAAATGACCTCTGGATTAAGCGGTAAAAAATGGGATAAAGCCATGAAAAACTTATCTTCTCTGGGATTGACTGAAGTTGTCGTAAATGGTGATACTAAAGCGTGTAGATTGAAAGAGTAATTTATTTTATAATAGAATATTAAAAGGAACTTCGTAATGGAGTTCCTTTTTTTTTAATTCAAATATTATTTATGTACTTGAAAAAACAAGATGCAAAATCTAATTATCTACTCCTTCTACCTAGCTATTTACGAACGTCTGTTCGAGTGGTTTTTAAAGCTAAAGTCGAGCTCGCTTTTTAAACTAAATGGATTGCTTTAAAAATTGTATCGAGAACTCTATAACGAAAAGAACTTCTCGATACTTTTTTGGCTTGACAGGTCTGAGGTTAATATGAAAAACCCATTACAAGCCAAAAACACTCGAAGAGACGTTAAGGACAGGAATAGTAGGTACTGAGGAGAACTTTATAACTTTAAGCGCTTCTCGATACTTTTTTGGCTTGACAGGTCTGAGTTTAATATGAAAAATCCATTACAAGCCAAAAACACTCGAAGAGACGTCAAGGACAGGAATAGTACCTACTGAGGAGAACTTTATCACGTTAAGCGCTTCTCAATACTTTTTTAGATTGACGAGTTTGAGGTTAGTACGCTAAATTCTAAACAAGCCAAAACACTTACCGAAACAAGTTTGGGATAAACTGAAGAGACATAGAGGAAAGGAAAAGTATACAATACAAAATACTATTTGTTAAACTAAAACGCCTGTTAAGCACGTCTGTTCGAGTGGTTTTTAAAGCTAAAATCGAGCTCGCTTTTTAAACTAAATGGACTGCTTTAAAAATTGTATCGAGAACTGATTACGAAAAGAACTTCTCGATACATTTTTGGCTTGACAGGTTTGAGGTTACCATGAAAAACCCATTACAAGCCAAAAACACTCGAAGAGACGTCAAGGACAGCAATAGTACGTACTGAGGAGAACTTTATAACTTTAAGCGCTTCTCGATACTTTTTTGGCTTTACGGGTTTGAGGATAATATGAAAAATCCATTACAAGCCAAAAACACTTCCCGAAACAAGTTTGGGATAAACGGAAGAGACGTAGAGGAAAGGAAAAGTATACAATACTAAATACTATTTGTTAACCTAAAACGCCTGTTACGCACGTCTGTTCGAGTGGTTTTTAAAGCTAAAATCGAGCTCGCTTTTTAAACTAAATGGACTGCTTTAAAAATTGTATCGAGAACTGATTACAAAAAGAACTTCTCGATACATTTTTGACTTGACAGGTCTGAGTTTAATATGAAAAACCCATTACAAGCCAAAAACACTCGAAGAGGCGTCAAGGACACGAATAGTACCTACTGAGGAGAACTTTATCACGTTAAGCGCTTCTCGATACTTTTTTGGATTTACGGGTTTGAGGTTAGTCCTCGAAATTCGATAAAAGCCAAAACACTTCCCGAAACAAGTTTGGGATAAACGAAAGAGACGTAGAGGAAAGGAAAAGTATACAATACTAAATACTATTTGTTAAACTAAAACGCCTGCTACGCACGTCGGTTCGAGTGGTTTTTAAAGCCGCATTTAGCGCACTCCACAGCCCGTTTTATCAAGGAAAAACGAGCTAAAAAGTGGCGTATCGTGTTTCCACAAAAACTTAAACTCGATTAATAATTTGGTCCAAATTATTAATCGAGTTCTAGCTACAAACTATAATTTAAGTTGATGCTCCACCGGTAGTTGGCTTTTACGTTTCCACCACTCAGGTTTTGATTGATGGCAGCATTTTATTGCACACCAAATCAATTAATACTATAAGTATTGCTTTTTTGAGTCCAAATCGCGCGCATGTAAAAAGTCCAAATCGAAGTTTACTTCTAATTACAAACCCTAACGTTGTTCGCTTCTATAAACCAAAACTAATATTCAAAAAGAAATTTCTTCCTTTTCGAGGAATAGTGTTCCAATCTGAAAAAGTGGAATAATAGGCATCTAACACATTCTCTATGCCTGCTTTTACATACCATTTGCTATTATCCATCTGAAAGGAATAACTCGAAGCGACGTTTAAAATAGCATAATCCGGCGTTCTGTCTTCTCCGTAAAAAGGACTGTATTGCGTGTGAACCGCATTTCCTTGAACGGCCATTTCAGAGGAGAATTTTTTTACGTTATACTGGAACGCGGCGGAATAACGCAGCGGACTTATAAAAGGTAAATTCTCTTTTTTATAATCTTGTCCGTAGCTGTAAACCAATTGACCTAACCATTTAAAGTTCGTGTCAAATTGGTATTCGATATTCAAATCAGTATTAACAATAGTAGCATAATCCAGTGCGGTATACGTTTTTATTCCGCTTGCGCCAATAGTCATCGGAATCATATTGTCAGCAGGTTTACCAACAATATAATTCGAAATATGAAAATAGGAAGACGAGAGTTTAGTGCTTAATTTTTGGGTTTTGAAACCAATAAAAGCGTTCGCTTCTGATGCTTTTTCGTTTTTTAATTCTGGGTTTCCAATATAATCGTATCTATCAAAACTATTGAATAAATAAAACCCATAACCCTCAGAAACCGATGGAGCGCGCTCCCCATAAGCAAGTCCAAATCCATACTGAAACCCATTTTTAGCGTATGTGTAATTTGACGAAATGCTTTTTAAAATTCTATTTTTGCTATTTTTCATATTAGGATAGAAAATTTGCAAACTTTCCAGCCCTAAATCATTGGCAACTGTATTAAAATGATTCGCAACACTCGCTGAAAATCTCAAACTGGACTGACTGTTTAACAGGATAGTATCTTCTAGAAACAACGCATTATAAAGTGTTCGCACATCTGGCCAAGTAAACATAAACATCAAACTTTCGTTTGGATTGCTCGGATACATCGTCATTTCAGCAACAGAACGGTTATAAAACGAATTTAAATCGACCATCAAATGATGGCTTTTAAAAACTCCAGTGGCTTTTGAATAGAATCCGTACGTATCACTCCAACCCGGCATATCCATGTGAATAGGCACAAAAGGACGTTTAGTATCATCCATTCTGTGCTTGATGGTGTTGTAATAAATTTTAGTTTCCCAATTTTTAATTTTTGAAGACTTTGGAACATATTCAAATTTCAATGAAGTGATTAAAGCTTCCGCCAAAGAAACATCCATAGGAAGGGCCGGATAGCCCACATCAGTTGCCTTATCATAGATTAAGGAAGCTTCTACCATTTTATTTTCATCAAAAGAAAAACCGGAGGTAGCAGAAATATTAAATTTTCTAAACTGCGAAAACAAAACTTCTTGATTGTTACCTGCAGTATAATTTTCGGCATCGCGATACATGAAATCAGTATCAACATAAAAACGATTGTTTGCGTAATTGACCGCCGATCCCACAATTTTTTGATTGCCATTGCTTTCAAAACCAGAATGTATTAAAACATCCCAACCAGAATTTACAAATCCGCTGCGGTTTCTTTTTAAATCAATAGATCCGCCAATGGCTGCCCCGTGATTCCCACCCTGCTGTCCTGATGTGATTGTGGCTTCCGATAAATTGGAAACCTCAACATAGGAAGTTATCGGGTCCATTTTGTCCGTACAGGCTCCAAAAACACGCATTCCGTCTATGGTTATCAACGTTCTTTCGGTAGTCATACTATTAATGATGGGCTCCCACGCATAAGCACCTCTTTTAATCATTCCCACTTTTCCTGACTGTTGCAAATACTCCTCTACTGTAGCCAGTGGCTTAGTCTGCTGCTGGTATAATTGCGTTTTTTTCCCAATTACAATCACTTCTTTTAGTATTTTTTGCACGACCGTATCTGTAACTTGGTCTTGTGCAAAAAGAGGTATCGAAGTGAAAAATAAGAGTACAAAACCGTATAATTTCTTTTTCATGATAAAAAAATTAAAAAAAGGCCAATACAATAGTTGCCATTACATTTAATTATACTGGCCTTTTTTAGTTGAGAAAATGAAATAGAATTAGAATTCTATCTCAAAATAAATACTGCTTGCCGGAACTACATCCGTAATGGATTCGCCTTTCAAAACAACATCAGAAGCGTTTACGAGCTGTAAGTTAATTTTCCATAAACCAGTCATCGTCAATGCTAATTTTCCGTGGTATAATTTATCCGAAATAGACTGTGTTAAATCAACATTGTTTGGCGAACCATGATTCCCCATACTTGGCATTCTTGGATCAATTTTAACTTTAAAATTGTTCACTACTGGAAAACTCATCATCGATTCCATTTTGTAAACACCCACCGTCATATCATTCAGTGCCACTTTTGGAAGCTGTGGTTCAACATAAGCCACAATATATTTTACATTATCAGAACCGGTGAAAGTAGTCACCCTTTGTTTTGCAGAAGCCGGAACATCAATTATTGAAGTCACCGTATAAGCGGTTCCATTAATCGTATAATCTATTTTTAAATCCCAATATTCCGTGGCGTTTTGAGGCATTTGAAAAACAATAGTTCCTTGGTATAAAGTTCCATCAGCCGTTATTTTCCCAACTCCTGATTTTGGGCATGAATGCGTCATCATAGTCATGTGCATCAGTGGTATCCAAGTGATAGTGGCATTTTTTATGTATTCGCCGCTTGCTTTATCTTTAATTCTTAAACTGATTTCATTATAACCTTGTTCTAAAGCTCCCCGGTGAGCGTACAATTCGATTGTATGGGTGGAGTTTGCGATTTCTTTGAATTTGGTCAATTCTGCCAATTCATCAACAACCGGCGTGTCACTATCTGAGGAACAGGAGAATAATACAATCGAGATAGCCATTACAGCTAGTATATTTTTTAATTGAAATTTCATTTCTTAAGTTTTTTTTAAATATTAGGTATTGATTTGTATGCCGTTTTTTGGCTATTTATTTCCAAAAAAAGCAAACAGAATGGCATCCGTTGCATAAAACGGAAGAAAAAAGCACACTATGTGCCTAAAAAATTTAAGAAATGAAAGTGGGTGGGTGAAAAACAGAGTCGCTCTTCAGATAGAAATATAAATTAGAATAGCCTTGGTTTATTTTTTCTTTGGTACCAATACAAAATGGCATCGTTTCGAAGGTTTTAATTTCTTCAAAAAAGATGACATCCAGCAGTGGAGCATTTCCCTTTTTATCAGAAGAAAGCGGCTTTCCAGCATCAGAAGCTTTGGCCAATTCTTTCATCAAATGACATTTACCGTTACATTGTAACTTGGGTTTGTCCTTATTGATGCAAAGCACTTTTGATATATATTCATAATTGACAACATACTCTAAAACCGGCAGAATGGGTTTTACGAGCAGAATGAGAACAATTATGAATATTATTTTTTTCACGGTGCAAAGGTACAGAATCATAAAATGTAAAAAAATGTTTTAAATAGAATAATCGTGTAAAAGAGCGTTCTATTTAAAACACATAGCTGTTGGCTTTAAGCCAAATGTAATTCGGGAATTTCAATTTTAGTCAATTCCGTTTTATAGGAATCAAACTGATTTAGCATCTCCTGTTTTGTATTTTCGAAAAAAGAATGGGCGGAAAATAACGTTTCATAATACTCAATTCCGCTGAGCAGATTATTTTTAAACGAATTCCATTTTTTAATTTGTCCCAAAGTTATTTCTTCAGTAACCGCTGAAATTTCATTTTTCAGATAATCCAGATACATTTTTAACTCTTTCACAAATAGGTTGGGTCGATCAGTTACCGTCAACACAGAAGTGTTTCCGTAAATATGCCGCACCATTTTAGAAAGTGAAACTTCTTGATCAAAATAAGCCATATTGGGTCCTGGGCAAATGATTACGCCTTGCGCCTGTCCTTTTATCTTAATGTCATTTTCAAGATAAGAAGCATTAGCTAAACCCACACAAAGGCACGCTTTCTCCGTAATGCTATTTTTCTTTTTTTCGAAAACTTCAGCAGTTAAAATATCTTTTTGAAGTAGTAATTCTTCCAGTTTCAAGTCTTGGTATTTCTTGGAAGACGTACAAATTCCTTTCGCATCGTATTCTTTGCTTAACGCCAAAAATCGTTTTGGACACGAACTTCCCGCTTTGCTTTCCTCAATTCGTTTCAATTTCAATTTTTCATTGGTCGTTCCTCGCAACGTATTAAAAGGAATTCCCAACGGAGAAATAGGACTCAAATACAAATCATCTTCTTTGGCTCCAGCCAGTAATGCTCTCGTGTGTTTATCAACTGAAGTGGCTTCAGGAACCAGTAAAAACGGAGAACCCCAACCTACAGAATCCACATCATAATGATCCAATAGAAAATCGTGTTCTTCAGCAGTTCCTACCCCACCTTGAACAGTAATCTTCAAATCCAAAGGTTGCTGCGGGACATGCATTTCTTTTTGACCCAATGCTTTCACCATCAATTCATGAGCAGATTGAATCAACTGTTCCTTTTTCTGTTTGAATTCTTCTAGAATCGGTCCTAACAAATAGCCTTCGGTGGCAAAAGCGTGTCCGCCACAATTCAGTCCAGATTCGATTCGATATTCAGAAACCCAAAGTCCTTTTTTGGCTAAAAAATTCCCTTGAATCATCGCCGATCGAAAATCGCTTACTTTTAGCGTAATTTTCTTTTTCAGTGCATTATTCAAATCTGGAAAGAAAGCGGGAAAACTTTCGAAATAGCTGTATAATCTTGGATTCATCCCAGCTGATAAAACAACCGAAGATTCTAATGTGCTATTCACAAAACCACGAAGAGCGGCGTGCGCGTCATTAAAAGCAATTGGCAATTGTTCGTCTTTGATGAAGTTATCCTTATCCAGTTTAGTCATGATATTAACATCAATATCTCCTGGACAAAGATGTTCTTCCAGGTAGTTTTTAATGGTTTCTTTGAACGCTAAACCATCCTCTACAAAATTTTGCAATCCTGCTTTAATAGCTGATTTGTTGGGCAGCATGGCGATGAAATTTTCCAAAGCTGATTTGCTTTCGGATAATTCCGTTTTGAAACTTTCGAACTTACCTTTTACGATTTTATCAACTAAGTTCAAATAGGAAGTAATGCGTTCTGCACGATAATCATGTATTTTCTGGGTAATTTCCTGATAAGGGAGATTAAATTTTTCGCTATAAAAAGCATTCATTTTTTCGATAAGATCATCATCCATAATTGAAATAACGGACGATATTCCATATTTAGCCACGCGTATCGGACTATCAATTGTATAGGCAAGTCCCATAACTGGAATATGAAAGGTATGAAGTGGTTGCGGTGTTTTCATGCTAAAATGATTTAATAAATAAACTACAAAATTCGAGAAACAAAACCATTTAAAAACTGATAAATATCATGCGGCAGTTCACTTTATTGAAATACCTTAGCTATTTTAAACCTTAGTAAAAGGCAGTTGCATCCTGCAGCGCTGTCACTGATTATAAAGAAGAGGTTGCGGTACCTATTGAGTAGTCAGCGGTGGTTTTTGAAGAGTTGCCATGGGCTGTTCGCAATGGAATGCACCCACCAAAAAAGTAGGCTCCTATTTCAAACTAATTTTTAGAATTGGCGAACCACTTTTGGACTAGATTCACTTCTTGAATTTGGTTGTGCTTCCTATTCGTGTGATTCATTTTCTTTTTTGTTATTTTCGAAGAAAGAAGTCAAACGATAAACTTTTGTTAACGATTAAACTTTTGAATTTCATCCGTGTCTTATCTCTATAAAACTTAAAACACTACACATGAAAAAATTATTTATTGTTGCATTATTAGTTGTCGGAATGACCAGCTTTGCACAAGAAAAACAAGGAAGAATGGAGCGCACTTCAATGGAAAAAATGACTCCAGAGCAAAGAAATCAGCTGCAATTGAAAAAGATGACACTGGCATTAGATTTGAATGCTTCACAGCAAAAAGAAATGAGCAAAATCATAGCTGAACAAAGCACTACAAGAGAAGCTCGAATAGCCGAAAGAAAAGCCACCAAAGAGGCGACTAAAAAACAACTTACTTCGGAAGAACGATTTGCTAAAAGAAATCAAATGTTAGACGACCAAATTGTGATGAAAGAGAGAATGAAAAAAATTCTTTCGCAAGACCAATTTAAAAAATGGGATGAAATGAAAGGAAAAAAGCACTACCGAATGAATCAAAGAAGGGCGCAACATAACGGCAGAAAAGCAGCAAATAGGGTTGACAAAAAATAATTAATTCACAGGAACTATTTCATTTTAAACAAAAAAAAGACCCAAATTGGGTCTTTTTTTTGTTTAAAATGTTTTAGAAATTTTGTCTACTGCTTGAATAGTAAAGTCTAAATCTTCATAGGTTAAGGCATCCGTTATAAACCACGTTTCGTATGCCGATGGCGCTATGTAGATTCCTTCCTGCAACAAACCGTGAAAGAATTTCTTAAACGTTTCGTTATCGCCCTTTGCAGCTGTTTTAAAATCTACAACTGGAGTTGCATCAAAATGTACGGAAATCATGGAGCCAATAGTATTAATTGTAAAAGCAACCTGATTTGCCTTCAAAACGGCATTAATTCCTGCGGCTAAATACGCTGTTTTTGCTGCTAGGCGGGTAAAAATAGCGCGATCAGCATCTAACGCTTGCAGCATGGCCAATCCTGCAGCCATGGCCAAAGGATTTCCTGACAACGTTCCTGCTTGGTAAACGGGACCTAAAGGAGCCAAATAATCCATTATTTCAGCACGTGCCGCAAAAGCTCCGACGGGCAATCCTCCGCCAATTACTTTTCCGAAACAGACGATATCAGCATCTACCTGGAGTAATTCTTGAACACCTCCTGCTGCAAGTCTGAATCCGGTCATTACCTCATCAAAAATCAACAGTATGCCATTGTCAGTACACATTTGGCGTAAGCCCTCCAAAAATCCTTTGTTTGGCGGAATGCATCCCATATTTCCAGCAACTGGTTCTACGATTATCGCCGCAATTTCATTTCTATTCGCTTCAATTAAAGTCGCCACATTTTCTAAATCGTTGTATGTTGCTAGCAAAGTATCTTTAGCCGTTCCTGCTGTTACGCCTGGGCTGTTTGGGGAACCGAAAGTAATCGCTCCACTTCCCGCCTGAATTAAAAAGGAATCGGAATGGCCGTGATAACAACCTGCAAACTTGATTATTTTATCTTTTTTGGCAAATCCACGAGCAAGCCTAACTGCGCTCATACAGGCTTCGGTACCGGAATTTACAAATCTAATTTTATCGATATTTGGAACCATCGAAACGGCTAAAGCTGCAATTTGCGTTTCCAATTCTGTTGGCATTCCAAACGAAGTTCCTAATTTCGCTTTTTCAATCACGGCTTGAACCACCGGTTCGTAAGCATGTCCTAAAATCATAGGCCCCCAAGAGTTGATATAGTCTATTAAACGGTTTCCGTCTTCATCATACAAATAGGCTCCTTTGGCACTTTTTACAAAAATTGGCGTTCCACCCACCGCTTTAAAGGCACGTACTGGGGAATTGACACCTCCTGGAATTACTTGTTCTGCTTCAGCAAAAAGCTGACTACTTCTTTTGTATACCATTTATGAATTATAAGTTATCATTATTTCAAATTATTTTACGACCAGTTTCTGCCCAATAGAAAGTGTATTGTCAGAAAGATTATTTCTTTGTTTTAAATCTTCTATGCGTACTTCAAATTTTTTAGAAAGCGAATAGAGCGTATCTCCTTTTTGAACTACGTAGGAACCCAAACTAGTATTGACAGGATTTCTGGCTTCGATGGTGAGTTCCTCTACCAGCTGTTTTTCATTGGAAACATAATTGACATCCAAAACCTGATTGTCATACTGATATAAATTGTACCGCTCAATATAGGAGATTAATTTATCTGGATATTTAGGGTCTGTCGCGTATCCAGCGGTTCTAAGCCCTCTGGCCCAAGCTTTATAATCGCCTTTTGAAAATCCAAAAAGTTTTGCATACCTGCTTCTTCCGGTTAAAAACACAGCATGATCCTTAAATGATTCCGATGGATTATCATATTTCCTAAAACATTCTTGTGCTGCATCATCATCATGTTTGATACTATCTCCCGTCCAACCTACATGACACTTTATACCAAAATGATTGTTAGCATTCATCGCTAAATCGCCTCTTCCTGCACCCGATTCTAAAATTCCTTGTGCTAATATAATACTTGCTGGGATTCCGTAATTTCGCATATTTCCCATTGCCACCTCTTTATACTTAGAAATGTAAACGCGAACAATATCATTTGTGACTACGGTTTTTGAAGTGGAAACGATTGTTTCTGTATCATTTTTCTTGGATTCCGCCTTTATTGGAATCGAGGCGCTGCTATTTGTTCTATTTGGGGTAATTGTGTTTGTCTTTCTGACCGTTCTGACAACCTCCGTTTTTGATTTTAAAGGTGCTTTTTTGGTGGTTAAAATAACTGGTTTAGTGGCAGTGCAGCCTATCAAAGTAAGTATGGTAAAAAGGAGTAGGATTTTTTTAAACATAGGTATCTATTGTTGGTAACTGTTTGTTTTTTAATTTAATATTCATTCCCTGAATTCCCTGAATTCCTCCAGTGTGGATCATTAAAATTTTTGATGCTGCAGGGAAATAATTTTTTTGTATCAAATCTATAACGCCAAAAACCATCTTACCAGTATAAATAGGATCCAAAGGAATTTGGTTTTCAGCATAAAAATGATTTATAAATTGCACTAGTTCTGCATTTATTTTTCCATATCCACCAAAATGATAGTCCGTAATTAACTCCCAATTCTCATTTTGCACAAAATTACGAATTTCCTCTTTTAAAAAATCCCCTTTTAATGCAGGAAAACCTAAAACTTTTTGATGCGGCAAAGCACTATTAATTATTCCCGAAATGGTACCGCCAGTCCCTATGGAACAACAAATATAATCAAAATCAGCATCTTCGTACGTAATTATTTCTTCGCAGCCTTTGATTGCTAGCGCATTTGTTCCGCCCTCTGGAATAAGATAAAACGTTCCAAATTTATGTTTTAAATATTCAACAAACGATGCTTCATTTTTTAAGCGATAGGCTTCTCTCGAAATAAATTTTAATTGCATTCCACAATTTTGGGCAAATAACAAGGTGGGATTGTCACTGACTTTCTGTGCTAATTCATCTCCCCTAATGATTCCAATAGTTTTGAATCCTCGTTCTTTGCCTGCAAAAGCTACCGCAGCAATATGATTGGAAAAAGCACCTCCAAAAGTAAGCAAGGTTTGTTGATTTTCTGCCTTGGCTTGAAGTAAATTGTATTTGAGCTTTCTAAACTTATTTCCAGAAACAAAAGGATGAATCAAATCTTCTCTTTTGATTTGTACTGAAATAGAGTTCGAAAATGATGTTATCAACTTTTGATTCAAAGGAATTGCTTTTGGTACAAAGGTAAAGCTTAAATATAAAAAAATGCAACCACTTCAGATTGCATTTTTGAATTATTTTAATGAGTTTTAGTTTTTAATGATCACTTTTTTGCCAACCACTCCTTTATCTTTGGTAACCAACTTAACAATGTAAATACCATCTCCTAATCCCGAAGTAGAAAATTGATAAGAGGCGTTCACTCCTAAATCTTTTTTGACGAAAATCAATTTGCCCGTTACATCATACAAACCAAAAGTATCAAGATCCATAAGTAAAGGGTTACTAATCACTACATTTTTAGTTGGATTATTTTGAAAAATCACAAAATTTTCTTCTGCCGCTTCATCAACACCCAAGTTACCGTTGCTTTTAAATGTTATTTCAAACTGCGAGTTATTTTCGCCCGTTGGCAAATCTAATTCATGAAAATTATTTACAATATCATAATAGGTGTCTTTTACTTTGTCGTGCAAATAAAGCGCATTTGCGCCTGTAAAGTTCACCATTTCTTTTACTGTGATTTTGTAATTGGCTGGTTTATCGTTTCTAAAACCAATTGCAATTTTTTTATCAATATCAAAATTTACAGCATTAATAATAAACTCTGAGCCGTCTATGACAAAGTAAACATCCGACTGGACATTATCTCCAGAAGACAGCGCATCCATGGCACGGTCGACCCCATCAGTTGCTTCAGGAATTAATGCCAAAGCCAATTGTCGCACGCCTTGATTGTTCATCAAGGTATTGAATCTTATTTGCGGTGTTGGAGCTATACTTACCGTCGCATAATCAAATCCGGACACTGCTTGCATTGCAGTCATAAAACCCGTAGCACTTTTTGCTTTTGCAGTAGACATCATTTTACTTGGAGACTCAACAGGTGGCGTTTCTTTGACAAACACTCTGTAAACATTTTTCATCTGTACCACCCCATTTGCAATACCATCAATTAGAAACCCTTGCCCTATTGGCGAAAAACGTCTTTCATAAGTAGCCCCATTTACACCAGCCGTTCCTTCATTTCCAGAACCGTCATAAGAATAAAATGTCGCTGGTACATAAACTCCAGAACTTCCTAAATCTCCTGGAGCGAACGTCGCGTAACCTCCTTTATAGTCTGCTATAAAATGCGAATTCACAGTAGGATCTTGTTCCCAAAAATAAGCAATACCACTACAATTGTTTTCAGCCAATAGAAAAGCAGATAAATCAATTGCAGAAGGATACGGATTTCCAGTCAAAGTAAATTGCGCAATTGCAACAGGTATGGAAATAGTACCATCGTTTGGCTTCCCCCTAAAATCGTAACGCTGTTGGCTTCCCGGGTTATTTTGAACTCCATTGACCGTAAACCCATTAGTTCCTGACGTTCCTTTCATTGTGAATCCTTCTCCGGCATTCAGACTAGAGCTAGATCCCACCTGAATCCAATTAGAATAGTCCGATGAAGCTGTTAATTTATTAATCCAAAAAGGAGCTATGGCTAACGGACTTGCAGTCCCATTATAGTTGTTCAAAGGCAACATAGTAGGCTCTTTGAACGTGATCAAACCGTCAATATCTTTAAGTTGCGTCACTCCAAAAGGCGAATTTCCGGCAGTTCCAACAGTGCCTCCTACAGGCGAGCACCAATAGTTGTATTGAAAATTATTTGTTGATCCTTTTTGAAAAACGGACAAACTACCTACTCCTTTATTCGCTCCAACACTTGTCGAACCTTGTAAAAGCTGTGCATTTTCCCTCAAATAAAAAGTACTAGTAGCGGCATTTAACGCCAAATCTTGCCCAATAAAAACAACCTCGTTGCTGGCAAAAACGGAACTATTAGCACTAACATACATTTGGGCTTCAACTGAATTTTGAACTAAAAGCACAGTTGCTAATACCATTATTTTTTTAAGTAGTTCTCTTTCCATAACCGTATAATTTAATTGAGTTAATGCTTATTTATTTGTTTTACATACGATAGTCCTTACAAGAACAGGACTGCTTTAAAGTCTAAAAATGAATCCCTTATATCTAAAAAAATAGGTTAGCTAGTGCATGTAATGGTTTTGTTTTTGATAACGTAAATACAAAACCTCGTATTTTCTTCTAAAATTACAATAAAAAGACAATAGCAAACGTCATTAATACCGATAAAAAGTACAAATAATCGTTTAAGTACATCTTTTTTGATTTTAAATACTTATTTTCTTATAAAATTAATTTGAAGAGGAATCGGAAATTATCCAAATAAAGACTCGAAAAAAAAGTATCAAAAAAGACTTTAAATGAGACTTAAAAACGAGTAAGCTTTAAATAGAGTGCGCCTTAGAAAGGAGGTGCCAAAAAGTATAAAAATAGTACTATCTTTATTTCGATGCAGTTATTTTTTACGTAGGACTACATAATTTAAAAACCGAAAGAAAGATCTTCTAGCTAGATAGTGATTATTCTTTTCATTAGCATAAGCTTCTCTTTCAAAACTAATGTTTCTGTAAGCGAGATTGGCGCTTTTATATTGGAACAACCGAAAACTATATTCCAACAGGTACCAAATAAAGAACGGCACTATCAAAAGTTCTACTTGCTGCCGCAGATGGATTTTTTCGTGATTGATCAGAGTAGTGTCTTTTAAATCTTCCCGGTATTTTAACAATACAAACGGAAATAGAGTGACACCGCGATATCCTTTCGGAATTAAATATTTAGCAACAATTAGAAACATTCGCTATAAAATTTATAAATTTGTATTGATAAAGGCGTATCCTTTAATCAAAAACGCAATCGTTTGAGAGCTGCGGTTCATTGAAAAAATTGGTACTACGCACCACAGAACAATCCCAATTATGATGGAACAAAGTAAGGAAAATAAAATGACAGAAGGGGAAGATTTCTATTATACACCTGAAGGCTATAAATGCTTCACTGAAAAGCACCATTTAAAAAGGGGTTATTGCTGTAAAAGCGGTTGTAGACATTGTCCCTATGGATTTGATAAAAAAACAGGAACGATTAAAAAATAGTTTTTAACCATATTCGCCGTGGCAATGCGGACTTTTACGTTAAGTTTTTTTTACTACACCAGACAAAAAAAGTTCCAACAATTGTTCAATCTCTCATGCAAACAAAAAGCACCCGTAAAATGACTTTTCAACAACAAATACAACAAGGAATTCCTTCCGTTTTACCTCAAGCTAAACCCTACGAAACCGATATCAATCATGCTCCAAAGCGCAAAGATATCCTATCAACAGCAGAAAAAAAATTAGCGTTGCGCAATGCTTTACGTTATTTTGAGGCACAACATCACACTGAATTAGTTGGAGAATTCGCAGCAGAACTAGAAACTTACGGCCGCATTTACATGTACCGTTTTCGACCAGATTACAAAATGTTTGCGAGACCAATAGGAGAATATCCTGGAAAAAGCGAACAAGCAAAAGCCATTATGCTGATGATTCAGAACAACCTGGATTATGCCGTGGCGCAGCATCCGCATGAATTAATTACGTATGGCGGTAATGGAGCTGTGTTCCAAAACTGGGCACAATACCTTTTAACGATGCAGTACTTGTCTGAAATGACCGATGAACAAACCTTGACCATGTATTCCGGACATCCTATGGGTTTATTTCCCTCCCACAAAGAAGCACCCAGAGTTGTCGTGACCAATGGAATGGTTATTCCTAATTATTCTAAACCAGACGATTGGGAAAAAATGAATGCTTTAGGCGTTTCGCAATACGGACAAATGACAGCAGGGAGTTACATGTATATTGGTCCGCAGGGAATTGTACATGGAACAACAATTACGGTCTTGAATGCGTTCCGCAAAATTAAACGAAGTCCAAAAGGAGGATTATTCGTCACTTCAGGTTTGGGCGGAATGAGTGGTGCGCAACCAAAAGCAGGAAATATTGCGGGCTGCATTACCGTTTGTGCCGAGGTAAATCCAAAAATCACCCACATTCGGCACAGTCAAGGCTGGATCAATGAAGTAATAGAAAACGCAGATGAATTAGTGCGACGAGTTGCTTTGGCGCAAGCCAACAAAGAAATCGTGTCTATTGGCTACCTAGGAAATGTAGTCGATGTTTGGGAAAAATTTGATACAGAAAATATTCATATCGATTTAGGATCCGATCAAACCTCGTTACACAATCCTTGGGCAGGTGGTTATTATCCTGCTGATATTACTTTTGAAGAAGCAAATATAATGATGGCATCAAGTCCTGATTTATTCAAAATAAAAGTACAAGAAACACTACGTCGTCACACGACAGCTATCAACAAACACACTGCCAAAGGAACGTATTTCTTTGATTATGGAAATGCGTTCTTGTTAGAAGCGTCCCGCGCCGGTGCTGCTGTTATGGCTGAAAACCAGATTGACTTTAAATATCCTAGTTATGTACAAGACATTATGGGACCTATGTGCTTTGATTATGGTTTTGGTCCATTTCGTTGGGTTTGCGCTTCGGGAAAACCAGAAGATTTAGCCAAAACAGATGTAATTGCTTGCCAGGTTTTGGAAGAAATGGCAAAAACAGCTCCAGTAGAAATTCAGCAGCAAATGCAAGATAATATTCACTGGATCAAAGGAGCACAAGAAAACAAGCTTGTTGTAGGTTCGCAAGCCCGAATCCTGTATGCTGATAGCGAAGGTCGCGTAAAAATTGCGGAAGCTTTTAATCAGGCTATAGCCAATGGCGAAATAGGAACGATAATTTTAGGTCGGGATCACCATGATGTTTCTGGCACTGATTCCCCTTACCGAGAAACTTCAAATATTTATGATGGCTCTCGTTTTACAGCTGATATGGCGATTCAAAACGTAATTGGAGATAGTTTCCGTGGTGCAACTTGGGTATCTATTCATAATGGCGGCGGCGTTGGCTGGGGCGAGGTAATTAACGGTGGATTTGGTATGGTTCTTGATGGATCTAAAGAAGCTTCAAAACGCTTAGCATCAATGCTTTTCTGGGATGTCAACAATGGAATATCGAGACGAAGTTGGGCTAGAAATGAAGGAGCGGTATTTGCCATCAAAAGAGCGATGGAGACAGAACCTTTATTGAAAGTAACCCTCCCTACTTTGGTCGCAGATGATTTGTTGGATTTCTAAATTTTTGGACTTATCTTTAATCAAAATTTAATTATCAAAAAAATACATTATGAAAACAATTAAACTCCTCCCCGTCTTGCTGCTTTTAGTAGTTGCCTCTTGTAGTTCTGTAAGAGTATATTCTGATTTTGATAATAAAGTAGATTTTAGTCAATACAAAACGTACGCCTTTCATAAAAAAGGAATTGATAAAGTTGAAATTTCAGAATTGGACAAGAAAAGAATACTCAACGCCATTGATCGGGAATTAAGTAAAAAAGGAATGACCAAAAGTGAAAATCCTGATTTACTAATCAACATTCTCACTAAAGAAAGAGAGAAAATAGATGTCAATCAATTCAACATGGGTTGGGGATACGGTTGGGGTTGGGGCTGGAATCCTTTCATGTGGGGAGGACAAAACACTATTGCTTCGTCCTCAACGGAAGGAACTTTGTATATAGATTTAATTGACGGTAAGAAAAAAGAATTAGTATGGCAGGGCGAAGGCATTGGATATCTGACAGAAAACAGAAAAAATAAAGAAAATCGAATTAATGAATTTGTCGCTAAAATATTAGAGCAATTCCCACCGAAAGCAAAATAGTTACCCATTACATTTAAACAGAAAAGCCTACCTTTGCGTAGGCTTTTTTATATCCAATTATGACACCACACCACGACATTTCTACACTGGAAGATATTAAATTATTAGTCAATACTTTTTACTCTAAAGTTCAAAAAGACGACTTCATTGGACCCATTTTCAACGAAAAAATAGGCAATCGCTGGCCAGAACATCTGCAAAAAATGTATGGTTTTTGGGAAACGATTTTACTTGAAGTGCATTCTTACTCCGGAAGTCCTTTTCCACCACACAAACAGTTACCCGTTTCCAAGGAACATTTTGATCGTTGGATGGAAATTTTTACTCAAACTACCGATAGTTTATTTACAGGTCCGTTAGCTGATGAAGCCAAGTTGCGCGCTAAAAACATGGCAGAAATGTTTAATTATAAAATTGATTATTTCCGCAATGCCGAGAAGAATCAAACGAACCATTTGTAGCATTTTCATATCTACAATAATGCCGTTTTCCCCATTACAATATTCCTTTTTATGCGTAATTTAGTCTTCCTTTTCGTTTTTCCTTTTTTTATTTTCTCCTGTTCCAATTTAAAACAAGGTGCTGAAAGCAAGTCGGTTCCTAGTTTAAAACTACTTAGCTCTATTGAAATTCCATTTGATGCACAATTCCAAAATACGAAAGTAGGTGGTTTATCCGGTATCGATTATGATGCAAAAAAGGATTTGTACTACCTCATTTGCGACGATAGATCCGTGTTTAATGATTCTAGATTTTATACCGCTAAAATTCCGCTACTTGAAAGTAAAATACAAAGTATCGATTTTCAAAGCGTAATCATCCTAAAAAATGAAAGCGGAACTGCTTATGGCAATTGGAGTAACACACCCGCTACTTCAGCAGATCCCGAAGACATGCGCTACAATCCAAGAACAAACACCTTACTTTGGAGCAGTGAAGGTGCTCGAGTACTTACTGGAGACAAACAAGTTCTGCAAAATCCTTCCTTGAATTTGATGGATCTACAAGGTAATTTTATAAGCACCAATACGCTACCAGAAAATTTAAAAATGCAACAAACTGAAAAAGGTCCCAGAAATAATGGCACTTTGGAAGGAATTACTTTTGATTCAAAATTTAAAACCATGTATACGCATACTGAAGAACCGCTTTTTGAAGATGGCTCACAATCCAGTACCAGTTATGGCGGCTTGATTCGTTTCTATCAATTTGATGCTAAAACAAAAAAGAACACCGCTCAGTTTGGCTATAAATTAGAACCAATTGCTCTTGAACCCAATCCAAAAGGGAGCTTTGCAGTCAATGGTGTTTCGGCAATTCAGTATTATGACAAAAATCAACTGCTGGTAGTAGAGCGCTCCTACTCTACTGGAACGCAAGCCTGCACGATAAAACTATTTTTATGTGATTTGAAAAAGGCTACTGATATTAAAAATTATATTTCCTTACAAAATCAAAGGGTAGCATTAGCCTCCAAAAAACTGATTCTAAACATGGATGATTTGGGTCTATTTATTGACAATGTGGAAGGAATTACTTTTGGTCCAAAACTGGCTAATGGCAATCAATCTTTAGTTTTGGTATCTGATAATAATTTTTCAGAGAAGCAAAAAACGCAGGTTTTTTTGTTTGAGGTGGTGAGGTAAGTATGTATTGAAAGCTCTCTTTTAAAGTACACCTACCCTAGCCCCGATTGCAATGGAAAGCTTTTTGTAAAAGCCGTTTTCGTTTTTCTTGTTGCCGCAGAGCGACCGGAGGAAGCTCCTGCGGGAACATTAGAAAAACAAATGGGTTTACAAAAACTTGCAATGAAAAGCGGGAAATGGCTCCTGAAATTCGTACTTTTGCAGTAAAACTACAACGTTTTCGATATGAACTCAACTATAGAAAGCAATCCGTTACTAGACCGATTGCCAAAGCACTTACGACAATTTATTAAGCCTCAGGATTATAGCGACTACACACCTATAAACCAAGCGGTTTGGCGTTATGTGATGCGTAAAAACGTAGCGTATTTATCAAAAGTAGCGCATAGTTCCTACTTAGAAGGCTTAAAAAAGACTGGAATTGAAGTGGACAACATCCCGAGTATGTATGGAATGAATCGTATTTTAACCGAAATAGGTTGGGCTGCGGTTGCGGTAGATGGCTTTATTCCGCCTAATGCTTTTATGGAATTTCAAGCGTATAATGTGCTTGTAATCGCCTCTGACATTCGTCAACTTGAACATATAGAATACACTCCTGCGCCAGATATTATTCACGAAGGTGCTGGTCACGCACCCATTATTGCCAATCCTGAGTATGCGGAATACTTACGCCGTTTTGGAGAGATAGGCTGCAAGGCGATTTCTTCGCACAAAGACTACGAAATGTACGAAGCGATTCGACTGCTTTCGATTGTGAAAGAGGCCGAAGATACGCCACAAGTTACGATTGATTCTGCTGAAAAAGCGGTGGAAGATTTGCAGAATAACATGGGCGAACTATCTGAAATGGCCCAAATACGGAACCTGCACTGGTGGACGGTGGAATACGGTTTGATCGGAACAGTGGAAAATCCAAAGATTTACGGCGCTGGCTTGCTATCGTCCATAGGTGAAAGTGCGCACTGCATGACTCCTGAGGTTACTAAAATCCCCTATGATATTTCGGCTGCTACACAAAATTTTGATATTACTAAACTGCAACCGCAATTGTATGTTACGCCTACATTTGCGTACTTGAATTTGGTTTTAGAGGAATTTGCTACTAAAATGGCGTTGCGCACCGGGGGTTTATCGGGCATTAACAAACTGATCGACTCGAATGCTCTAGGAACAATTGAATTGAGTACCGGTTTGCAAATATCGGGTGTTTTCAGTTCGGTTATTGAGCAGGACGGCAAACCTATTTACGTTCAAACTACTGGCAAAACAGCTTTGGCCTATAGAGAAAAAGAATTGGTTGGTCATGGTACTCTGACACACTCGGAAGGTTTTGGAAGTCCGATAGGAAAACTAGAAGGCATCAATCTTGCTATTGAAGACATGAGTCCAAAGGACCTAAATGCCTACGATATTCTCGAGTCTAAAACGGTGAAACTGGAGTTTGAAGGCGGTATTGCTGTTGAAGGCGAAATCATTACGGGTTCCCGCAACTTGCAAGGAGAAATCACGTTGATTCGCTTTAAAAACTGTACAGTTACGCATGGCGAAACAGTTTTGTTTCAACCAGAATGGGGCATCTATGATATGGCAGTGGGAAAGAAAGTGACCTCTGCTTTTTCAGGTCCTGCAGACGTGAATAGTTTTGACTTGATTTCACCTCTTCCGTCCAGCACAACGATAAAAGCCAAGCATTCGGCTGTGCGCGATGATCTAGAGGTTTTGTACCAAACGGTTCGAAATAGTAGAGAAACAAACGACACGGAAACTTCATTAGTTTCAGTTTTTGAAAAACTAAAAACAAATCACCCACAAGATTGGTTGTTAGCGGTAGAAATTATTGAACTTTTAAACGATAGAAATGAGCCACAATTGTTACAAGAACTACTGGTTTATCTGGATCAATTAAAACAAAAAAGACCTGAAGTATCGCATTTGATTGCTGGAGGTTTAGATTTGATTTTTCACAGTGAGAAAGCCTAGATAAAAATAAACCGCAGATTCACAGATTTTTAGAACTATTTAAAATCAGTGAATCTGCGGTTACTATTTTAAATTACATTTTGATTTGCTTTCCAAAATCTTTTTCGGTCTCAATCACTTTTCCATCGTATTTTAGGGTCCATCCCAACTGACTTGTAGTAATTAACAGTTTAGACAATTCACTTATTAATCTATTTTGCGCATTGGTTTTCAAAGATGATTTCTCAATTTTTTTTGCCAAGTTCGCTTTTACTGATTTATTGATTTTATTGTAATCATCTCCGGTAAACGGATTCAATTTACTTTGCTCCACATCATAAAACTGAATATCTGGACTGATTTTAATTTCCGCTTTTGGAATATTAACAATCGTAATTGTTTTATTAATGGAGTCTATTTCATATTTCATGAGGTGCAAATCATACGCGACAGTCACATCGGCATTGACAACAACCAACGCTTTCTTCTCGAAAGAAAGCATATCCATCAAGTATTTTTGCTGATTTTTATAGGTAATAACTTCGGAGAAATGTCCTTCAGTAACCACGAGCTTCCCTACGTTCAGAATTTGCTGTTGAATGAGATTCGTGTTGTAGGTGATGTCTTGGTCGTCATTTTTTTTAAAATCGCAGTATTTGAACAATAAAAATATTCCACCAACCACTGCGAGTCCAATAAGTATTCTTCTAAGCATAACTAAAATTTCATGAATGAATATTGATTTTCTAAGATAGTGATTTTTTCCCTAAGTTTCGTCTCAAACTTTAAATGACTTTCTGATTTTGGGTTAAAAGGCTTGTGAGAAAGGCTTTTTTGAATGTTCCCAACTTCCTCCATCGTGGTCATAGCAGTTTCTGAAATGGTCGTTTCTTGGAATCGTTTCCAAATATAATCGATTGCTACTTGATTGGGATGCAGCATATCTTCGGCATAAAAGCGATAATCCCGAAGTTCATCCATCATGATTTCGTAGGAAGGAAAATAACTTATAGTCGAAAGTCGCAAGTCAAAAGTCTGATGAAGCGCACTAATTAAATTCGCTTTACTCCATTGATTTTCTACAAAACCATCTTTGATATGCCGCACCGGCGAAACCGTAAAAATAATACTGCACTTTGGATTGACCTTTTCGATTAAATCAATGGTATTTTCAATTGATTTTTGAATCGTTTCTATAGATAACAATTCTTTCTCAAACTGCTTCTGCGGAATCTTATGACAGTTAGCTACAATTTGGTTAGTTTCAATATCCCTATAAACCCATGACGTTCCGTACGTGATAATTAGGTGTGAAGCTTGCTCTAGATCTTTTCTAGTATTTATAATAATTGAATTTAGAGCTGCTACTAATTCCTCTTTATTAGGATTGCTCAGATCAGAATGCACATCAAAACAATGCCAGCGTTCGTTGTGAAAAAAAACATTATTAGCAGTAAATTGCTTTCCAGAAACAGCAAAATCCAGAAGCTTTTCAATCGCCAAAGGATGAAATAGAATTCCAAAGGGATTACAGCTATTTCTAAACTTGAAATAATCTAATTTCTCTGCCATATTAACCGCAAAACAAGAACCTAATGAGACTATTTTAGAATTGTAATCAACTGGAGAAATACTTTTAAGAATTGGGATTTGAGTTCTAAAATGCATGGCTGTTCTATTTACTACAAATTTCAATTATTTTAGGCAATTATTGTACGTTTGCCTCTTTTTTATGGGTATAAAAAAACCCTTTCATTGTTTAGCACTATTGAAAGGGTTTTAAGAAATAAATTTAATTTTTTTTAGTAGAAATATTCTGTTTTTAAATAACCTCTATTCCCATTGGTGAGTATTGCATTTTCTGAAACTCGTTCTGTTGGATACTTATCCAAATCGTATTTAAAAATACTTTTATATAACGCAGCAGCGCTTATTATTTGGTCGTCTTGTGTAAGACTTGTAGTCTCAATGTTAATTAAACTATTGTTAATGGAAATTTTTTCATTGTGATCTAATAATTCGCGGAGTCCTTTTATATGAAAAAGTGGATTTTTATTAGCATCATAATCAAAACTAATACTGTAAATTGAAGTAACGCCTGTTGCGGTGTTGTCTGCAATTCTTTCGTCTTTTATTAAATTTTCATTTTCAAAATACAATGTGCCGTGGAATTCCTTTACCTCTTGATTTCCCGAGGCAAATGTGATTTTCTGGTAAGAAACCGTTTTATCTAAATTATGAACGTAACTTATTCGATACTTACCTACAGATGCAACTTCAACTATTTTATCTTTTAAATAACTATATTCAGTAGTCTCACGAGACTGGTTCATTTTATTGAATGTTACAGTTTTAGTAATTAAACCCGCAGTATACGTGAAGTCAGTTCGCTTTTTAGCACTGTCAACACTAACTAATTCATTTCCGTTATAAACATACAATGTTGTTTCTGGAAGACCTCCTTCTGAAGTCTCAACCATCTTCTGCAGTAATTTGATACTACTGTTATCATCATTTGAACACGAAAAAAGTGTCAATATGAAAACCGATAGTAAACAAACTATTTTTTTTGATCTTTTCATTTTAAAAAATAAAGCCATTCTCCTTTCCATAATTGCGTGGCATAATAACTGACAAACCTAGAGAAATTATATAAAGGCGACAATATTCATCGTTACAATTCCTATATTTCGGTTAAACTACTAATTCCAAACCGAACGCACCTACTAACTGCAGACCAGAGGAATCATTTTCCCCGCAAAAAAAATCCCTTTTAGAACTACTATCTAGTTCCAAAAGGGATTGTACTCTGAAAAATAAATTTGGGCTACTTTACAAAATCTATTGCTTTCGCTAAAGCTTGTTGAATTCCTGCCACATGCTTTCCTCCTGCTGTTGCAAAAAACGGTTGTCCACCGCCACCGCCTTGGATATACTTACCCAACTCACGAACCACTTGTCCGGCATTGAGATTTTTCTCCGCTACTAATTCTTTCGAAACATAGCACGTTAACATTGGTTTTTCTCCCGAAGCATCGAGATTCACTGTGGCTAAAACTAGGAATAGGTTATTCCCTAAATTTCCTAATTCATACGCCAAGTCTTTTGCTCCTTCTGGATTTAAATCGACTTGTTTTGCTAGGAATTGAACGCCGTTTATTTCTTGTATTTCAGCAATCAAACTCGCTTTCAAATTTTTAACTTTGTCTTTAACCAACGCCTCAATTTGCTTCGAAAGTTTGGCGTTATCTTCTTGCATCGAATGAACGGCTTTCAAAATATCCTGGGGATTTTTCAAGGCTGTTTTCACTTCATTTAATGTAGTCTCATAGGAAGCAAAATGGGCTTTTACCGCATCACTTGTTATGGCTTCAATACGCCGAATTCCTGCAGCCACTGCTCCTTCAGAAATAATCTTGAAATGCCATATTTCAGCCGTATTTTTAACGTGGATTCCACCGCACAACTCCATGCTGTTGCCAAATTTAATGGCACGAACATGGTCGCCATATTTCTCTCCGAATAATGCCATTGCACCTTCTTCTACTGCTTGCGCAAAAGGTATATCTCTTCTCTCAATTAATGGTAATTGCTCTTGAATTCTTGCGTTTACAAAATCTTCGACTTGTTGCAATTCAGTTTCGGTCAGTTTAGCAAAATGCGAAAAGTCAAAACGTAAATAATTTGGATTTACTAAGGAACCTTTTTGTTCGACATGTGTTCCTAAAATACTTCTTAACGCTTGGTGCATCAAGTGTGTCGCCGAGTGATTTCTAGAAGATAAACTTCTCAAATCGGAATTCACTTTGGCCACAAAACTAGCGTTTACATTTTCTGGTAATTTTTTTGCAAAATGCAAAATCAAGTTGTTTTCTTTTTTAGTATCGATGATTTCGATCGTTTCGTTTGCCGAAATCAAATTTCCTTTATCGCCTACTTGACCTCCACCTTCTGGATAAAAAGGCGTATTATCTAAAACGATTTGGTATAAAACACCGTCTTTTTTACTATCCACTTTACGAATACGAGTGATTTTAACCTCATTTTCAATTTGGTCATAGCCTACAAATGTTTCCACATTACCAGGAATTAGAACTGACCAGTCTTCGGTTGAAACCTCCGATGCGGCACGGGAACGATTTTTTTGTTCTTGCATGGCAACAGTAAAACCAACTTCGTCTAGTTCCAATCCTTTTTCTCTTAGAATTAACGCTGTTAAGTCTATTGGAAATCCAAACGTATCGTATAATTCAAATGCTTTGGTACCCGCTACTATTTTTCCTTTTTCGTCTTCGATAACTTTATCTAACAATTGCAATCCTTGATCTAAGGTTCTTAGAAAAGAAGCTTCTTCTTCCCGAATCACATTGGTAACCAATTGTTGTTGTGCTTTGATTTCTGGAAAAAATTCTCCCATTTGATTGGCTAAAACAGCAACCAATTGATTGACAAAAGGCTCTTTAGTATTCAAAAACGTAAACCCGTAACGAATGGCACGACGCAAAATTCTACGAATTACATAACCAGCACCAGTATTGGATGGCAATTGCCCATCTGCTATTGCAAATGCTACGGCACGTACGTGATCGACCACTACACGAATAGCGATATTGGTTTTGTTTTGCTCTTTAGATTCTTCACTATCGTTCAGAATGACATCATTGGACGTATATTTAAATCCTGTAATTTGCTCCAATTTTTCAATAAGCGGTGTAAAAACATCGGTATCATAATTAGACGTTTTTCCTTGTAAAGCCATACACAAACGCTCAAATCCCATTCCGGTATCCACGTGTTTTGCAGGCAATTTTTCAAGAGATCCGTCAGCCTTACGGTTGAACTCCATAAATACATTGTTCCAGATTTCCACTACTTGTGGGTGGTCATTGTTGACCAAGCTTTTTCCTGAAACCAATGCTTTTTCATCAGCAGTGCGTAAATCAACATGAATTTCCGAACATGGTCCGCATGGTCCTTGATCTCCCATTTCCCAGAAATTGTCTTTTTTGTTGCCAAGAATGATGCGGTCCTCGTTAATCAATTCCTTCCAAATATCCCAAGCTTCTTGGTCAAATGGTACATTTTCTGCAGGATTTCCCTCAAAAACAGAAACGTACAAATTTTCCTTTGGAATTTTATAGACTTCGGTCAAAAGTTGCCACGCCCAAGAAATAGCTTCTTTTTTAAAATAATCGCCAAATGACCAGTTTCCTAGCATTTCAAACATAGTGTGGTGGTACGTATCAAAACCTACATCCTCTAGATCATTATGTTTTCCAGAAACACGAAGGCATTTTTGTGTGTCCGCAATTCGGTTACTTTTTGGAGTTCCGTTACCCAGAAAATATTCTTTAAACTGCGCCATTCCAGAGTTATTAAACATCAGCGTAGGATCATCCTTTAGAACGATGGGTGCTGAAGGAACGATTAAATGTCCGTTTGATGCGAAAAAATCTAGAAATTGTTTGCGTACGTCTTGTGATGTCATTGATTTAATTTAAATATTTAAAGATTCAAAAATTTAAAGATTATTTAGAATTGAATTTTTCAATCTTTTAATCATTAGATCTTTTAATTTTTTTGCCCCAGATAGCAGTGGAAAGCTTTGAAGTTTTGAAATCTATTTTTTCTTGAGCTGGCAGAGCGACCGCAGTGAGCTCCTGCTGACTCAATAGAAAAAAAGATTTCAAGACGAGAACTTGCAACGAATAGCTGGAATAGGCACATTAATTTATTTATTCCTTAAAAAAAAGGGTGTAACGAATGAAACATTTCTTAAATTTGTTCGTCTAACCTTTTACAGTGTGCAAAAATAGGGTATTTTAAAATATGTCGAAAGTAAAATATTATTACGATTCCGAAAATCTAGCGTACCGAAAAATAAAAACACGTAAAAGAACAAAATTTGGTGTTATTGTCTTGTTTTTATTAGCTTCAGCGCTGTTTGGTTCTTTAAGTTTTATCATTTTATTGAACACCCCTTATTTTGAAACACCAAAAGACCGTTTGCAAGCACGTGAAATTGAAAATTTGAGATTGAATTATGCGCTGCTAAACAAAAAAATGGATCAGGTAAATGGTGTTGTTGATGCTATTGAAAATCGGGATAATAATTTGTATCGGGTCTATTTTAACAAAACGGCGATTCCTGATTCTATTCGGAAAGCGGGATTTCAGGGTAAAAACAGGTATCAATTATTAGAGGGTTACAACAATTCGCAGCTGGTACTTAATACGACAAAAAGGATTGATGTGCTGAGCAAAGAATTAGCAATTCAGTCGAAATCATTAGATGTTATTTTGAAATTGGCAGAAGCCAAAAGTGATTTTCTGTCAGCCATCCCTGCCATTCAACCCGTACAAAATGAAAATTTAAAACAAATGGCGTCTGGTTTTGGATACCGCACCGATCCCTTTACAAAAGCAAGAAAAATGCATGAAGGCATGGATTTTACGGCAAAAACAGGAACGGCTATTTATGCCACTGGTGACGGAATGGTTGTAAAAGCAGACAATACGGCCTCAGGATATGGAAATCATATTGTGATTCGGCATGGATTTGGATACGAAACCTTGTATGCTCACTTAAGTAAATACAAAGCGAGAGCGGGACAACGCGTAAAACGAGGAGATATTATAGGGTATGTAGGAAGCACAGGAAGATCCGAAGGGCCTCACTTACATTATGAGGTTCATAAAGACAAAAAAGTAGTGAATCCGCTTAATTTTTATTACGGAAACATATCGGCTGTAGAATATGTAGTTATTGCCCAATTAGCCAATCAAGAAAATCAATCGCTTGATTAAGACGCCGAGGTAGTAGCATTATTCAGGATTGACAGTTTATAAAAAGAAGTGTTCAGAGAAAAGATTAAAATAAAAAAAACATGCACATTGAACTTTCTAAAGATAAAAGATATTACAGCATTGGCGAGGTAGCCAAAGCATTTGACGTAAATGCATCGCTGATTCGTTTTTGGGACAATGAATTTGATATTCTGAAACCAAAAAAGAATGCTAAAGGCAATCGGATGTTTACTCCAGAAGATATTACTAATTTACAATTGATTTATCATTTAGTCAAAGAACGAGGTTTTACATTGGAAGGTGCCAAAACCCATTTGAAAGAAGGACAGAAGAAAACCTTGGATAAGTTTGAAATTATTCGGAAATTAGAAACGATACGTGCACAGTTAACAAATATTAAAAAGGAATTGTAGTTAGCAAGACTACTTCCCAATTAAAATTTTTAAACAATTAAATACTAAACTTAAATTAAATAAACATGAGAAGATTTTTGCCTTGGATTATTGCGGCTGTTGTAATTTTTGTAATTTACAGCTGGGTTAAAGGGATTAACAATACTGCAGTAACGTTAAACCAAAATGTAGAACAATCTTGGGGTGATGTTCAGACGGCATATCAAAGAAGAAATGACCTTATTGGCAATTTAGTGAATACCGTAAAAGGAGCCGCTGATTTTGAAAAAAGCACATTAACCGCGGTAATTGAAGCGCGTTCCAAAGCAACTGCTGTAAAAATTGATCCTGCAAACATTACCCCGGAACAATTAGCAGAATTCAACAAAGCTCAAAGCGGCGTGAGCAGTTCCTTATCTCGATTGTTAGTAACGGTAGAAGCTTATCCAGAATTGAAGGCCAACCAAAACTTCTTGAAATTGCAAGACGAATTGGCCAGTACTGAAAATCAAATTCTAACGGCAAGAACACGTTTTAACGAAGCAGTTAAACCCTATAATTCCCATATTAAAACGTTTCCAAATAGCTTATTTGCTGGAATGTTTGGATTCAAAGAGAAAGCATACTTCAATGCTGTTGAAGGCGCAGATAAACCAGTTGAAGTAAAATTCTAAAAACGATTTCAGATTTTCGAGTAGCGATTTTTGACTGCAGAATGAAAACTTCTAAAGTTAAAAATCGTTACTCTTCATTCAAAAATTTATCCCATGTCAAAAGTAGAAGATTTTTTAACCAAAGAAGAAGAACAAGAAATTGTTGAAGCTATTCGTATGGCTGAAAAAAACACTTCTGGCGAGATTAGAGTTCATATAGAAAAAACAACTTCCATGGATGTGTATGATCGCGCTTTGGAAGTTTTTCATGAGCTAAAAATGGATGAAACTGAGCTGCAAAATGGGGTCTTGATTTACCTAGCAGTTGAAGATCATCATTTTGTTATTTGCGGAGACAAAGGAATTAATGATGTTGTACCAAATGATTTTTGGAATTGCACCCGTGATATTATGGTCACGGAATTCAAAAAAGGAGATTTCAAGCAAGGTCTTATTGATGGAATTGCTAGAGCAGGTGAACAGTTGCAGCAGTATTTCCCTTGGCTAGAAGGCGATACAAATGAATTATCAAACGAAATATCTAAAGGATAATGCTATTACAAAAAAAGACTACCCTAATTGCACTAAAACTTTTTATCTGTTTATTATTTACACAAATTGGCTTTGCGCAGTTTACCATTCCTAAAAAACCAACTTTACAAACTTCGGTTTATGATTATGCAAATGTGCTTAGCGCAACAGAAAAAGCACAGCTAGAAGAAAAACTGATTAAATATTCTGATTCAACCACCACCCAAATTGTAGTCATTACTATTGAAAGTCTTCAAAACGAAGATGTCAGTCAATTAGCAACGAAATGGGGACAAACATGGGGAATTGGCGGGACGGAGAAAGACGATAATGGTGTTATTGTTTTATTGGCCAAAGCCGAAAAAAAAATAGCTATCAATCCCGGCTATGGATTAGAAGATCGGTTAACCGCAGGAATTGGTGGCGAAATAATCCGAAATATTATTATTCCTGAATTTAAAGCAGGAAGTTATTACAACGGTTTAGACAAAGGAACAGATGCTTTGTTTGATGTTTTCAAAGGAAAATACAAAGGGGAGCGCGTTAAAAAAACAAAAGATAAAGGATTCCCTCTTTTACCCTTAATTGTTATTGTGATCATTATACTGGTACTTATTTCTAGAAACAAAGGTGGTGGCGGTAATTCTGGAAACAGAGGTGGCGGCATAGGACCTAGCTTACTGGATGTCATTATACTTAGCAGCCTTGGTAGAAACAGTGGCGGTGGAGGTTTCGGTGGTGGCTCCTCTGGCGGTGGATTTGGCGGGGGCGGTTTCGGCGGTGGATTTGGTGGCGGAGGTTTCTCTGGCGGTGGATCTAGCGGAGGCTGGTAACTCCTTAATTCTAAAAATATGAATACCCTATCGAATTGACAGGGTATTTTTTTATATTTGGCACAAATTTAAAATAATGAAATTTTATCCCTTTTTCATATTCTTTTTATTTGCAACATCGTACTGCCAAGGACAAAAAGAAAAAAACATTGATCATCAAAGCATTCTTTGGACACGCTATTACAATCAGGTATTCTTTAATGAAAAATGGTCTTTACATTCTGAAATTGACAACCGCCTTTTTTTGAAACCGATTCAAGAAAATGTATTTCTTGCCCGAGTACAAGGGCGCTACAAAATAAATGAGCATTTGGAAACTGGAGTTGGCATTGCCTATTTCTCTGTAAACACCCAAATACCAGAAGTGAATCCCGACTTTACTATTCCTGAATACAGAGGACAGCAAGACCTTACATGGAAACAAAATTTGGGAAAATTCACAATCAACCAACGTTTTCAATTAGAAGAACGATTCATTCACAACGCTAATAAAGAGAATTTACTTCCTGGAAGTACTTTTTCATGGCGATTCAGGTACCGATTGCAAACGGATTATACTTTTTGGAAGAAAGAAAAACAGCTATTAAAAGCAGTTCTATCTGATGAAATAATGTTCAATTTTGGAAAAAATATAATTGAAAACACGTTTGATCAAAATCGGATTTATACCGCTATACATTATGGTCTCAATAGCAATGTAGCATTTGAACTCGGTTACCTGAACAGTTTCCAAAGAAGAAGCAGTGGAACCGATTATTTCAACAGAGATATTATCCGAATTAGCATCTTTCATAAAATTAAAAGATCGAAAAAATTATAATGATCCTTTGTAATTTTAAACTGATAAATTATTTTAAACATTGATTACCAATACGTTAACTTAATATTTGCAATTTCTGGCGTACCTTTAATAAAAAGATATAGCCATGAAAAATTTCGCAATTAAACTCGTTTGGTTCACCACCATTTATGTTTTTGTATTTGCCGGTTTATGTCAAACTAGCGTTGCTTTACCAGTAATAATGACACTATATTGCGTTGGTATACCGTTAATACTATTAATGGTTTATGCCGTCCTTACCGATGATTATAAAACTGCAAAAACTTTTAAAGATTGGTACGGTGATCATTCAATGGAAACTTTGGAAGAAGAAAAAGAAAAAAACTAATCATTCCAATCTATTTTAACTCAAAAAACTCCGATTGCTCAGGATTTTCTATTCCTATGAATTTCTGATTTAAATTTTCAATAGCTACTATTAAAATTTATCTCACTTTGCTTTTTAAAACAAAATGATGCAACCACTTTGGAAAAAATCGTTTCATATGAACCCCCAACGTTTCTTTGCCACCAATATAAACTTCAAATTTATCCGACTCAACTGCTTTCAAAAATTTTTTGGCAAAAACACTTGTTGGCATTCCATTTTGAGTTGCTTCATCATCTACATTTTGTTTAGATCCGTCTGCGATTAGCGCATTTTTAGCCACATTGGTTTGAATAAATCCAGGGCAGACAAGTGTCACACTTATATTGTCTTTTTGATGTTCCATTCTCAAAGCATCAAAAAAACCATGTAAAGCATGTTTTGCACCACAATATCCAGAACGATATGGCGAACCAAATTTCCCCATCAAACTGGTTACAGTAACAAAATGTCCTTTCTTATTTTTGATAAAATGAGGCAACAAAGCTTTTGTCAACGCAACTGTGCCAAGATAATCAACCTCGATCAGTTTCTTATCTACTTCAAAATCGGTTTCTGCTATCAAGGAGCGTTGGCTTATTCCACCGTTGTTCACTAGAATATCAATTTTTCCAAAGGCAGCAATTGCATTTTCTACATGATTTTTAGCATTGTCAAAATCAGACAGATCAAAAGGCAAGATCACAACTTCTGATGTTGAACATTTAGATTTCACAGTTTCTAAAGCTTCCGTATTTCGAGCCGAAAGAATTAGTTTGCAATTTTTAGTTGCTAATTCATACGCTACAGCCTCCCCTATTCCGCTTGAAGCTCCCGTAATCCAAACCACTTTACTATTTATTGCTCCCATTTTTTTTCTAAAAATAAAAAAAGTTTACCGAGTTTTTACAAACTCAATAAACTTTATAATAGAAGAGCGGAAATAAAAACTACTTCTCTCTGATATAGATATCAATTGGCACTCCTGAAAAGTCCCAATTTTCTCTAATTTTATTTTCTAAATATCTTTTGTACGGTTCTTTAACATATTGTGGCATATTAGCAAAAAATACAAACTGAGGAGTTGGTGTTGGTAATTGCATGCAATATTTTATTTTCACATACTTCCCTTTAGTTGCTGGAGGTGGGTAGGCTTCAATCACTTTCAACATAAACTCATTAAATTTTGAAGTAGCAATACGTTGTTGTCTGTTTTCAAAAACTTTTACCGTTGCTTCTAATGCTTTTAATAAACGTTGTTTTGTTAAAGCAGAAACAAAAAGAATAGGCACATCCGTAAATGGCATTAATTCTTCTCTAATTTTTTCTTCATAATCACGGGTTGACATCGTTTCTTTTTCGACTAAATCCCATTTATTAACTAAAATTACAACCCCTTTTCTATTTTTTTCTGCCAACCAAAAAATACTTTGATCCTGGCCTTCAAATCCACGTGTTGCATCAATAATCAAAATACAGATATCGGCATGTTCAATAGCACGCACCGAACGCATAACGGAATAGAACTCTAAATCTTCTTTTACCTTTGCTTTACGACGAATCCCAGCTGTATCAACTAAGTTGAATTCGAAACCAAAACGGTCAAATTTTGTATCTATAGAATCACGAGTAGTACCTGCAATATCAGTAACAATGTAACGCTCTTTACCAATCAAAGCATTGATAAAACTTGATTTTCCAGCATTAGGACGCCCTACAACTGCAAAACGAGGCAACACAATTTCTTCCTGAGTTGGCTCTGGTTTTATTGGAAAAGCATCAATTAAGGCATCCAATAAATCGCCTGTTCCACTTCCAGAAATACTTGCAAAAGTGTAATATTCCCCTAAACCTAGGTTATAAAACTCAATGGCATCTTTCTCACGCATGGCATTATCTACCTTATTTACGGCAAGTAAAACTGGCTTAGTTACTTTACGCAAGAGTCTTGCAACAGCATCATCCATTGGAGTGATTCCTTCTTCAACATCAACCACAAATATGATTACATCGGCTTCATCAATAGCAAGTTCCACTTGTTTACGAATTTCTGCTTCAAAAACGTCATCAGATCCACGAACATAGCCGCCCGTATCAATTACAGAAAATTCTTTTCCGTTCCACTCACTTTTCCCGTAGTTTCTATCACGGGTAACTCCCGAAACTGAATCTACAATTGCTTCTCTTCGCTGTATCAAACGATTAAAAAGTGTTGACTTTCCAACATTTGGTCTTCCTACTATAGCTACAATGTTATTCATAATCCTAAATTCAAATATTTTGCAAAGGTAGGGTTAAATAACTTGAATATCAATATTTTTAATATATTAGCATTATCAAGCTGCATCAAACCTACTAAAATTAATCTCATGGATATTGATAATGAAATTAGCCTTCGTTTACGTTTTCACAAAGACATTGCTGAAAATGCAGATATAGTTCGCCAAAAATTTGCAAATTATACTCAAATAAAATCTAATGATTACTTTGTTAAAGTACGAGGATACCACATTTGGCTCAATCTAAAAGGCCCGAAAAAAAAATATTATTCCCCACATTTACATATTGAATTAGAGCCCACTAGTACTGCAGAAACGCATATCAGGGGTTTATATGGACCCGATCCAAACTTGTGGACCTTTTTTATATTTCTCCATTTTATTACAGCCGGACTGTTTTTAATCTTTGGTGGCATCGCCTATTCTAATTCCATTTTAAAACAAGACACAACCTTCGACTTCATCGTGATGATTTTAATGGTTATCGTTTGGTTTCTATTGTACTTCATCGCCAAACAAATTCGACAAAATGGCAACAATCAAATGGAATATTTAGACGATTTATTCCAAGAAATAGTAAATTCTAAGTAGCTAATCCAGCTATTCATTGCAACTCCTCGCCAGAAGTTGTGTTTTTATAAGTCCTAAAAAGAGCTTCCTTTGGTCGCTTTTTTAGGACAATAAAAACTACAACTTCTGCCTGCGGGGTTTCCATTGCTATCTGGGCTAAAAAAAAATAGAATCAAGATTGGAACACGAATTCCAATCTTGATTCTATTTTTTTTACAGCTGCGACTACAATTTAAACTAATCCAAAAACATTTTTAATTTCTACAGATAAAAATGAATTCCCCCGCATTCTTGAGTATCATTTAAAAGATATCAACCTTACTGATTGTATCCAAAACGCTTTAACATATTAACGTTACTTCGCCAATTTTTATTTACTTTCACTACCAATTCGATATGGATTTGTTTTCCAAAAAACTTCTCTAAATCGACACGCGCTTCCATTCCTACTTTTTTCAAAGCAGCACCTTTATGCCCTATTATAATTCCTTTTTGAGTTTCACGTTCCACCATAATCAGCGAACGAATTCTAATGATATTTTCATCTTCAAAGAATTCTTCGGTAACAATTTCAACTGCGTACGGAATTTCTTTACTGTAATTCAACAAAATTTTCTCCCGAATGGTTTCGTTTACAAAGAAACGTTCTGGTTTGTCCGTCAGCTGATCTTTTGGATAATACGCTGGCGATTCCGGTAATAATTCTATTATTCTTCCAAATACTTCGGGAACATTAAAATTTTGCAAAGCTGAAATGGGAAAAATCTCCGCGTTTGGCACTTTAGCAGTCCAGAAAGCAACTTGCTCCTCTAGTTGCTCTTGATTTGAATTGTCTATTTTGTTCAGTAAAAGAAGAACTGGAATTGTAGCATAAATAATTTTATTGAAAAAAGCTTCGTCTTTTAGATCTTGTTCGCCAATTTCTACCATATAAATTAATATATCTGCATCTTCAAAAGCCGACTTTACAAAGTTCATCATCGATGCTTGCATTTCGTAGGCTGGCTTAATGATTCCGGGTGTATCAGATAAGATCAATTGAAAATCTTCTCCGTTGACAATTCCAAGAATTCTGTGACGAGTTGTTTGTGCTTTAGATGTAATAATGGACAATCGCTCTCCTACGAAAGCGTTCATTAATGTGGACTTACCAACGTTTGGATTTCCTATGATATTTACAAAACCTGCTTTGTGTGACATTTCTATTATAATTTATTTTGCAAAGGTAGTTATATCAAGTCAATAGATGAAATAAAACATTTTATTAAATTTATGTTTGGGTTTCTTAAATTTAGTTGTACATTTGCACCCGAAACAACGCGGGATAGAGCAGTAGGCAGCTCGTCGGGCTCATAACCCGAAGGTCACAGGTTCGAGTCCTGTTCCCGCTACTAAGGTAGCCTTATTGAGAGTACAAAACGCACATCGCGGGATAGAGCAGTAGGCAGCTCGTCGGGCTCATAACCCGAAGGTCACAGGTTCGAGTCCTGTTCCCGCTACTAAGAAAGCTTCACAGAAATGTGGAGCTTTTTTATTTATGGTAGCGACAACCATTTAATTTTAATTGAATACATCCTTTTCCAGGAAACAAAAAAAATCAAAAATCTCAATGCCAAAACCATTTCGATTTACCTTCTGAAATTTCCTATTTGCTATCGTTACCTTCAAAATGAACTTTGCTTGCCTAAACTGGATTGAAAAACCAACTCACCATCTCCATTTTTGCTTTTATGTTTGTACTATTCTGTCCCCTTTTATTAGTAGATTATCTTCCAGATCTTTAAGTGTTGAAAACAATACTGAAAAAATCACTTTGGACTACGTCTCAAAACCGATTGATAGTGCAATTAAACGGCCAAATATTTGTTGAAAAATAGTGAATATTTGGAAATCCAAAAAAGGTACAGGTGCCGACAGATTAAAAATTCAGGTAAAGCCTTTAGAAATAATTGCCTTTGAATTCGATATTTTCCCTAGTATCGACATGATACTGAATTACTTATAAATCAAAAAATTTCCTAGTTCATAAAGGATTTGACCGAACCCAATAAAATTAAATTATTTATAGCTTACTCATATTGATTAAATGAAAAAAACCTATACGACAAGTCATACAGGTTTTCAACCAACTAATTTTACTAAAATTAAATATCCGAAACCAACTAAATTTTTTATTTACAAATAGTGTCTACATTTAAAATTAATCCTCTGAAACAATAGCTGAATTTCTATTAGTTGCTACATCTAATAAAACGATCATTCCCTGCTCGTTCAACATCGTCATGTTCAAAGTATCCAAAACAGCTAAGTCTTTAGAAACCAAACCTTTAAATCTATTATAAGAAATATTCATTTCTTTAAGATTGTTCAAATTTTCTAATTCAAATGGCACTTGACCGTCCATCTTGTTATCAAATAAACTAAGATTTTCAAGGGCAGTCATATTTTCAACATCTCTACTCAATGCTCCTACTAGTTTATTACTGTTTAGCAACAAAACTTTCATCGTTTTTACATCATAAAGAGAATTTGGAATTTCTCCAGCAATTTCATTGTTGAATAACGACAAAATTTCTAATTGCTTCAACGCACCAATTTGCATTGGCAATTCTCCAGTGAGTGCATTCATATACAATTCTAGATCTTTCAGATTAGCCATGTCACAAACTGAAGTAGGAATTGATCCTGATAACTTATTAAAAGAAAGATTCAATACTTTCATTTCTTTCAGCTTTCCGATAAAAACAGGTATCATTCCTGATATCTTATTTTTATGTAAGTCTAATTCTTGAAGACCAGTCAAATTTACAATCTCATTAGGAATTTCGCCAACTAAATTGTTATCCACTAATCGAATTGAGATTACTTTATCATCCTGAAGTTTGACGCCATACCATGTAGAGACTGGCAATGACAAATCCCACTTAGTATTCCATTGCTTTCCATTTGTAGCTTCATACAATTTCACCAAAGCCTCTTTATCTGATGGAGTTACATTTGCAAGCATTGAAAAAGAAAACAAAATAGTTAAAAGTAAGGTAGGTATAATTTTCATAAATAGAATTTTAGTTTGCACATCTAAAACTACTTACAAAATAGTTAATCAGCAAATAAAATCGACAAACTACATACTATTTGATTTTATATGCAGTAATAACTTACTTTTTACATTAATGTAACGTTATTTTTCTTTTTTAAAGCTGTTAACAAAAGCAACATAAAATTATAGAAATAAATTTTTAAGACGTTGACTTTCAGCTTTTAATGCATCTCCTTACTGGAAGCAACCTGCACACCGTTTCCTATGAATTTGATGAATAAAACAAGCCTAAGTACAAAAGTACAAATGGTTTTAATTAAAAAATTCGTCTTGTGATAGTCAAGACGAATTTTTACTAAATTTTTTCTATGGCCTGCGCCAAATCAATGTCCCTATCCGTGACTCCACCTGCATCATGAGTGGTCAATCGAATAGTAACCTTATTATAGACATTAAATAATTCGGGATGATGGCTTCTTTTCTCCGCCATTACTCCCACTTGTACGATAAAACCCAAAGCTTGAGTGAAATCTTCAAACTTAAATTTTTTCTCGATTCCGCTATTGTTAAATGTCCAGTCTTTTAGTTCTTCCAAATGGGTTTTAATGGATTCCTCTGAATAGGTTTTCATAATTTATTTATTTTATCATATAAAGTTACTTAATTTCTAGACAATCACTGATACTTTAACTTTATTAACTAATTTTGGAAAAACATTTCTACTCAATTTGAACACAGATTATTCCTTCAAAATTTTTTCTTCAACAGCACACCTTCCTCTAAATTGGGATGATGTCGCAATTTCAACTATTTTTTTATCCAAAAAATACTTAGAGGTTTTAGAAAAATCATCACCCGAAAACATGATTTGTCATTTCATTGGCATTTTCAAAAATGATACTTTAGTAGGCATTTCCCTTTCTCAATTTCTAAATCTAAACAAATTAGAATCTTTTGGAGAACGAGACAAATGTATCAAAACTGCCGTCCGCAATATTGTTTTTAGAAATTTCGGATCACAAGTTTTGGTCCTTGGAAACAACATGTTAACAGGACAAAATTGCTATGCTTTATCCGATTCCATTGATAAGAAAAAGGCGATGCAGGCCTTGTATTTTGCGACAACAGAGTTAAAAAAAATATTTAAATCTAAAGGTGTTACTATTCATATTACGACCTACAAAGATTTTGGAGAAGAGGAAATCAAAAACTTCGCCATCCCAGAATTCGAAAATGATTATCAATTTTCGACGCAGCCAAATATGATTTTTTCCATAAATGAAAATTGGAAATCAGAGCAAGATTACATTGATTCTCTTTCAAAAAAATACAGAGATCAATATAAAAGAGCCCGAAAGAAAGCAGCTGACATAGAGAAACGAAAATTACATCTTGAAGACATTATTTTATTGGAAGAAACCATTTATGAGCTGTATTTTCATGTTGCAAAAAATGCTCCTTTTAATACTTTTTTTCTACCGAAAAATCATTTTAGAATTTTCAAAGAAATCTTTAAAGACAAATTCCTTTTCTACGGTTATTTTATCGGCGAAAAACTAATTGGCTTTAATACTTTAATAAAAAATGGGGCAATAATGGACACGTATTTTCTTGGATATGATGACAGCATTCAACGAGAAAAGATGCTTTATTTAAACATGTTATATGATATGATTGCCTACTCCATCAATAAAGGGTTCAAGGAAATAGTTTTTGCCAGAACAGCTTTGGAAATAAAAAGTTCTGTTGGTGCTAAGCCCGTGAAAATGTACGGACTTATAGCGCACACCAATACTTTAGTGAATCCTTATATGTCAAAAATATTCAAATATTTAGAACCAGAAAGCATTTGGCAAGAACGAAATCCGTTTAAATAATTTTAAGTGGCGGTGTAGGAATAGCCACTTTCATTTGTTTGGGTAGAATTTCAATAATCAGTTTGGTTTCTGTTCCGCAATATTCACCATCGATTTGAAAACTAACCGGAATATTTGTTGTAATAAAGGCTTGATCAGTCGAAATAATCTCTACATCATTGACATCTATGGGCATGTTACCGGTTATGATTTTACCCAATACCACTAAATCCATATTTTTCAAGATAACCAATTCAAACTTTCCATCATCCATTATACCATTTGGATTTATAGAAACCCCAGTACCATATTTCTGAGAATTAGCGATTACGATCATTCTCGCCTCACATTCTATAGTAGGGAAATCACCGGTAATGGTCGCGATAAATGGATCTTCTAAATCGATCAAAGTGTTTACCGTTTGCAACGCATACCCCCATTTTCCACGAATACTGCTCTTCTCATAATTCTTAATCATTTCTGCATTGATTCCCAAATCGCTTAAATGAATACTTTTTTTTCCGTTAATGGAAACCATGTCAATTTCCATATAATCATTGTGAAAAGCGATTTCCAAATTTTCTGAAATCTCAGAGGGCAAATTCAAATCAACAGCTAAACCATTGGCAGAACCAGCCGGTAAAATACCAATGATCACATCGAGTGTTTCCATGGCTTCCGCTACCATTTTTATTGTGCCATCGCCTCCAGCTACAATAATTCGTTTTGGCGCATAGGTTGCATAAAGCGCTTTTATATTGTCACTATCTGAAACTCCAGAAGTATTATAAATCACTAGATTCAAATTTTCCTTATCAGCAAAAAAAGTGACCTCATCAATAAGTTCAGACTTATCAACGTCTCCCGAAATGGGATTAACAACTAGGATTACGTTATTTTTCAAATTTTATTCTGTTTTATTGATTTAAAACCATTAAATTCATCTTTTATCAAAAGTACTACAATATATGAAACCAATTTTAAAATTATATCGAGGTTATGCTAATGAACAAGAATTAATTGTCATGGGACATGTGTTCAAGCCCACATCGATTGAGGAGTATAATTTTCAAAAAAAGAATCTAAAAAATGCTACTTCTGTTATCAAAATGTTCCAAATAAAAACTCAGGCCAATGCTGATGTTTATCTAAAACACAACAATTCCAAAATTCATACCAAAACATTAGTAGATGGTTATTTCAAATTTTGCGTGCCTTTAGACCAAGACACGAATTACGGCTGGATTGATTATGAAGTCAGTATTATTTATAAAAATGGAACCATCACCACGAGAGACAGTTACATTAGGCCACACAAAGGGAATTTAGGAATTATATCTGATATTGATGATACTTTTTTAGTGTCACACACGCTAAATCCGTTGAAAAAATTATATGTGCTATTGTTTAAAAATGTAAATAAGAGAAAAATATATGAAGACGTTGTTACACATTATCAGGCTTTAAGTACTGCAGGAAGAAACAACAAAGAAGAATTTAATGCTTTTTTTTATGTGTCTAGTAGTGAATGGAACTTATATCGTTTTATTACAAAATTTACCGAAATTCACAAGCTTCCAAAAGCTGTTTTATTGCTAAAAGATATTAAAACGAGTCTCACCGATTTCTTCATGACTGGCCGAGGAAACCACAATCATAAATTTGATAAAATAAAACACATTTTAGAATTTTACCCCACTTTAGAATATGTGCTTCTTGGGGACGATTCGCAACACGATCCATTTCTGTATGAGGCAATTTGCAAGATTTTCCCTGTCACAGTAAAAGCAGTTTACATACGACAAACCGGCGAAACTAAGAAAGAAAAAATAATAACTGTTATGAAAAATTTAGAAACATTGAATGTTTCTATTTGTTATTTTAAAAATAGTAGTGAGGCCATTGCACATTCCAAATCAATAGGAATTATTGCATAAAAAAAGAGCTCCAATGTGGAACTCTCTGCTATTATAAATGATCAATTTCTTCTTGAACAACTTCCCAATCCAGCAGGAGTTTGTCCAATTCTGCTTTTTTCTTATTGTAGGCTGTAAAAAATTTTGCGTCTTCAATGTGCTTATCATAATTTGAAGCCAGCATTTTATCATCCTGCTGTATGTCTTTTTCTAATTGCTTAATTTGGCTCTCCACTTTGCTTAGTTTGTTTTGCAATGCTTTTCCCTTTTTCTGATCTTCATAAGAGGCTTTGTTACTTTCTTTCGGTGCAGCAGCTTTTTCGGCATCTTTCTTCTCCACTTCCCGCATGTTTTCCATATTGCGTTGCTCTAAAAAGTAGTTGATATCACCTAAATATTCTTTTATTTTTTGGTCTTTGAATTCATATACCAAATTTGACATTCCTTGCAAGAAATCCCTATCATGAGAAACCAGCAATAAAGTTCCACCAAATTTTTGAAGCGCAGCTTTCAAAACATTTTTTGATTTAATGTCTAAGTGATTTGTCGGCTCATCCATCAACAAAACGTTAATAGGTTGCAACAATAATTTACACAACGCTAAGCGATTTCTTTCGCCTCCTGAAAGTACTTTTACTTTTTTGTCCACATCATCACCTCTAAACAAGAAAGAGCCCAGCATATCACGCACCTTCATTCGGTTTGTATCTGCCGCCGCATCCTCCATGGTTTGCAATAAAGTAATTTCACCATCCAAATATTCGGCCTGATTCTGTGCAAAATAGCCTAGTTGCACATTATGACCTAATTTAATGTTTCCTTGGTACTCAAATTCATCAACTATAGCTTTGATAAACGTCGATTTTCCTTGTCCGTTTTGTCCAACAAATGCAATCTTGCTGCCTCGCTCTACTAACAAGTTAATATCTTTCAAAATCGTAACAGCACCGTAGCTTTTAGTCACATGCTCCGCTTCAATAACAACTCTTCCCGGCTCTTTAGAAACAGGAAAAGAAATATTCATCACTGAATTGTCATCTTCATCGACTTCGATGCGTTCTACTTTATCTAGTTTTTTTATTAAAGATTGTGCCATTGAAGCTTTGGAAGCTTTGGCACGAAATTTTTCAATTAATTTCTCCGTTTCTTCAATTTTTTTGGCTTGATTTTTTTGCGTTGCCAATTGTTTTTCACGGATTTCATGGCGTAATTCTAAATACTGAGAATAGGGTTTGTTAAAATCATAGGCTTTCCCCAACGAAATTTCAATGGTTCTGTTTGTTACATTATCCAAAAACATTTTATCATGCGATACAATTACTACCACACCTGGATAATTACGCAGAAAACTTTCTAACCAGATAATACTTTCTATATCCAAGTGATTCGTTGGCTCATCCAGCAACAAAACATCATTGGCTTGCAACAGTAATTTGGCTAATTCGATCCGCATTCTCCAACCACCAGAAAACGTTTCCGTTTGATTGTCAAACACTTCTCTTTTAAAACCCAATCCCAGAAGAATTTTCTCCGTATCACCTACATAATTATAACCGCCCAATAACTCAAATCGATGGGTATAGTCTGATAAATCTTCTATGATTTGACTGTATTCATCACTTTCATAATCAGTGCGGGTTACTAACAAATGATTAATCTCCTCCAGCTTTTTCTCTACAATTTTTATTTCCGTAAAAGCTTCATAGGCTTCTTCAAGAACTGTTCTCCCTTGTTCAAAATCAATGTCCTGACGTAGAAATCCCATACGGATATCTTTCTCTTGAGAAATAACCCCTGAATCAGGAGCAAAATCTCTAGCCAACATTTTAAGCATGGTAGATTTTCCGGCTCCATTTTTCCCAACAAGACCAACTCTGTCTCCGGCACCCAATCGAAAGGTAACTTCTTCAAACAAATAAGTACCACCAAAAGAAACAGATAAATTGTGTATATTAAGCATGTATTGTGATTTTATTCCTTTTCGAATGCGTAAATTTGTAACTCCAAAAAAGGAAAAATTAAATTTTTTGCAAATGTTAAAAAAAGGATCCAAATTATATAGCATTTTAACAGGAACTTGTCCTAAATGTCAGAATGAGAGTATGTATTTAGATAAAAATCCACTTCATTTAAATAAAATATTAAAAATGCATGAAAATTGCAGTCATTGCGGCTTACATTATCAAATTGAGCCTTCCTTTTTTTATGGTGCAATGTATGTTAGTTACGGCCTAAATGTTGCCATAGGAGTTGCAGCCTTTATTATCTCATTTTTATTTATAGGATCTAGCCTTAAGATAGCCTTTATAGTAATTATCGCTTCTCTTCTTATATCATTCCCATTCGTTTTACGGTGGGCTAGAAACATTTATATTAACATGTTTGTTTCCTACGACCCAAAGAACAAACTAAAATAGTTTTACTTCTTTTCTCTACTTTTAAATCGTCTAATATCAATAGCAGGATCTAAAGGCGCTTGGTATTCAATGTAGTCAAACAATTCTTTTGCCATGGCAGGCCCTAGCATAACACCTCTTGTACCCAAGCCGTTCAAAATATGAATAGCATTCTGATTCTCCAGCGTTCCTACTAACGGCCTTCTATCTTTTACCGTAGGGCGAACTCCAGCAAAATGGGCTATAATGTCAAAATCACAGGTTATTATTTCTTGTATTCTTTCTATCAATTCTGTTTTACCTTCTTCTGAAGGCAAATTTGTTTTATCTTTCCAATTGTAAGTTGCACCCACCTTGAATAAATCGTTACCTAGCGGTAAAATAAACACGCTAGTATTAACAATTACATCTAAATCTAATTTGGGTGCTTTTATTATAAAGAGCTCCCCTTTCGTACCGTCTAATGGTAAATATTTAAAATAAGGATTTGAATGCATGCCAAAACCCTCAGCAAAAACAATATGCTTCGCATGAATGTCTTTATAACGAATACCACCTGTCTCAAGTTGTAAAGCGTCATAATCAAAAAATTCGTCTTGAAATAGCGTATTGTCTATCAAGTATTCTTTGTACTTTTCTATCAATAAAGCAGTATCCACATAGCCGGTTTGTAAAACTTCTCCATATCCATAAGGAGAATCAATTCCAGGATATTTTGTAGAAACTAATTGAGTAGATAAAAAAGGGGCTAAAGCTACTTTATCGGAAGCCGCAAACCAATTATTCTGCTCTTCAACAGAAAAGAATTTCCGTAAGATGGGTCTTTTAAAATCAACAGTACATTTTAATTTATCTTCTAAAACAGAATAAAACTGTTCCATTAATTCTAATTGTTCCTTCGCTTTCCATACTTCACTAAAGCGCTTTAGAATAACTGGATTGTAGAGCCCACCAGCAATTTTGGAAGAATTTTGGGAATTATTATCCATGACAAAAATAGATTTGTCATTTTGCAAGGCCTTTTCTGCAAATGAAATCCCTGCTAAACCACCGCCTATAATTAAATAATCAATCATATAAAAACTCTTTAAAATCGAAATACAAAGAAAACCCTTTAAAACAAAAAACTCTTACCATTACAGTAAGAGTTTTTTAATAATGTTAAAAAAAAAATCAATAGTTCCACATATCTGATTCGAAATTTCGAATTTTATCCTTCACTCTCTCGGACTCTAACAGTTGATTTTGTGCATTATCTTTCATGTATTCCTCAATAGATCTATCTCCGTATACATTTTCTTCTTTATAAATAACCGCATTAAAACGTCTTGAATTTAATATTTGATCAAATGACACGGGCATCGCTGAATTTTTATCATTGAAAGCTTTTGCTTCATGCAAAACCTCTCTAGCTGCGGGAAAAAAGATCCAGAATAGTTCAATATAATCTTTTTCATCACTGTTGACCGTGTATACATCAGGAGTGACAGGACACAATCCTAGCAAACGATATTTCAATTCACTCTGACGCTTGTCAAAATACCAATATCCTTTAATTTTATATTGTGTTACATCTTGTGCTGATAAATCCGTTCTTAAAATATATTCATCAGAGATTTGATTACCAGCGTTAATTTGTTCTCTACCTGCATCCGTCGTATCGATGCGTGTTAGCGAACCCTGGATATCTTGTAAAGATTTCTTAGTGTTAAAATAGCTATCAGTATATACTTCCGTGATTTCACCATTTTTCATTGCTTTGGTCAACACGTCATACAAAGACCTCCTGTCTGATCCTATGTTTGCAGTATCAATTGGAAAGTACAAGGCAAAATTAATTTTTTCACTCAAATCAATAATTTCCCATGTAGTCTTTCCCATCAAAACATCTCTATCATGCACATAACCGTAAGCTAGAGGCTTATCGTTATCTGAATCAAGTTGAGCAGCAGTTTTAAGCCCTATTTCTTCTGGAATTTTTGCGTTAAGCAGATTAGATTGCGCTACTGACGCAAAACTTCCTGAAATAGAGATAATGGCGATTAAAAAATTTCTTACATTCATCATGTTATCCTTATAAGATATTGAAATAGGTTACCAAAACCTACTTATTATTGTATTTCAAAAATTACCGGAGCAGTTCTTGGCAATAAATAATTACCAGCTCCAACAAGTTTCGTCTTAATTTCAGAGATAGTCACTTGATCTCCTCTTCCTGCCTTGGAAAGAACCGCTTTACATTGTGCATTCAATCTATTTCCTTGAACAACAACTGTCGGTTGTCCCGTAATTTTCAGATTAAATCCAACAACATTTAAACCAACTTCAAAATCAAAATCCTCTAATTTGGCTCCAATTGTAGCAATTTCAAGATTAGATTTAGGTCCTTTTACCACACCTGTTTCTCCTCTGATTGTTCCTGTAGGACCTGGAATACCTTTGATTCTAAATACTTTTTTGTCATTCGCAACTTTTCCGTCAGACATTTTACCTGAAACGCTTACTACAACTTCATTGCCTCCACCTGGATTCATAACGTATTTGCCATTACCCACCTTTGATAAACCTGGAGCAGAAGCATTAACAGCATTATCCGGAATACCAGCAAATGAAATCGTCATTGGATTAGATACACCTCTGTAGACAACATTCATTTTATCCGCTGAAATTGTAGCAGAATTAGGTCTTGGTACAACAACATATTTCCCAGCGAATTTTAAGGGGATTGTTTTACCATCTTCAACAAAGGTAAATTGTCCCGAAATATTTTGTTCACCTACACCTCCAGCGGTTAAAGCTATTTTCGCTTGACCTGTAGCCGGATCCAATCTTGCACCAGTAACGCTAGTTGGTTTAGTATTCTCATCATAACGACCCAATACTACTTTTCCTGTGACTTGCTCACCTTGAAAATAAGCATTTTTATCTAATACCACAATAGCTTGATAGTTACTGTAAGAAGCAGCAGCAACAGCCGCTTTACCCAATGCAGTGCTATACACATCGGATTCAACTTTTTTAACATCATTCTGCCATGCAGATAATTTTGCCAATGATGCCACAGCTGGAAAACCTTTAAAATGATAATCTAAATAAGGTATCGCTATGCCGTCTTTATTTGTAACGTCTGCCAAACTAAACTTAGTCTGAACTTCAGATAAAATTGGCGCTAATTTTTTATTATCACCTAAAGCCAATTTCATATCAGCTTTATACTTTTCTATTGTGGCAATAACTTCTTTCCCTTTAGCAGAATAACCCGCAGGGCTAAACCATAAATTATCAATATTGTCTCCTTTGTCCATTGCCTCGTAAGGTAATTTACCCGTTTCAGGATCTATTTCTGTACCTACTAAAACTTCTGATTTTATTGTTTCAATATAATCGTAAAAGTTTTTTGTAATACCTTCTACTTTGTGAGCCGTCACTGCCGCTATTTTAAATTCTCCACCTGCTTCAGCAGCTTTTGCATCTAATCCTGCTAACATTTGAGCGTTTGACTGTACAGCTGAAGTATTTGAACCTTCAAATTTTTCATTCATTAATCCAAAAGCGGATAATACTTCTTTGGACATATTTAATGCTAACATCGCGATAAAAACCAAGTACATTAGGTTAATCATCTTCTGTCTAGGGGTTAGTTTTCCTCCTGCCATATTTTCTAAATAATTAGTTTATTGTTTTTGTATAGTTCGAAACTAATTATCCTTTATTACTCATTGCAGAAAGCATTCCTCCATATACGTTGTTTAAAGACGATAGATTAGAAGTCAATGACTGCATTTGATCTTTTAATTTTAAATTGTTTTCAGCAACTTCTTCGTTTATTTGAGCATTTCTTGAAGCACTTTGCAACTGTATTTTGTATAAGCTATTTAAAGATTCCATTTGGGCTGCAGCCAAAGTTAATTCTTCACTGTATTTTTTAGTAGAATTAATAGAATCCACAGTTGGAGCAATTCCCTTAGCCGCTGATTCGAAATTTTTAATACTACTCCCTAAACTAGCCATTAATTCCCCATCAATTTTAGCGTCTTTTAACATGGCGTCTAATTTTTGAGATAACATTCCTTGTGCATCTTGCTCAGCTACTACTTGTTTAGCTAAAGGAATCGCGTTTTTGTCCTTAAGTTGCGGATAAACCATTTCCCATTTATATTCGTCATCAACTGGCTCGAAAGCAGAAAGTGCAAAAATAGCTGCTTCTACAACAAGACCAATAGTAAGCATAAGATTACCCGTAATTGGACCAAATTCAATATGGGTAATTTTGAATAATGCGCCAATGATTACAACCGCTGCTCCCATACCGTACGCGAAATTCATCGCTTTTTTGCCTAATAATGCCATAATAGTGTAATTTAAAATTTAATAGATTTGGTTTTTTTGTTTATTTTTTCTTTTTCCCGTTGCCGGTGGTTTGAATTCCCATGTAATCTTGAACGGTTCTAAAACCAATATAACTTCTGGCAGAGTCAGCATATTCATAATCTCTGGTACTTACTTGTAGGAAATAAGCAACATCTTTCCAGGATCCACCACGAAGTACCTTACGCTTATTAGAAGCATCAAGGACATTTGGATTCATAGAAGACACATATTCATAAGCATTTGGATCATAAGAAGAATCCGTCCACTCCGATACATTACCTGCCATGTTATACAGATTATATCCATTTGGATCGTATGATTTAGCTTCGACAGTATACAACGCTTCATCAGCAGCATAATCACCTCTATTTGGTTTAAAATTAGCTAAAAAACAACCCCTATCATTTTTTGTGTACGGACCACCCCAAGGATAAGTAGCAGACTCGAGACCACCTCTTGCAGAATATTCCCATTCTGCTTCTGTAGGCAATCGGAAAGAATTGATTAAATCTTGACCTTTCTTTTTTGATTTAATATAACTGTTTTTATACAATGTTCTCCAAGCACAAAATGCTTTTGCTTGGGTCCATTTCACTCCAACCACTGGATAACCACCATACGCTTTGTGCCAAAAATAATCATTGTGCATTGGTTCATTATAAGAGTAGGCAAAATCTTTAATCCAAACGGTTGTATCTGGATAAACATTAACTTCCTCTGTTTTGATAAAATCTTTTCTTCGTCCCACTTTTGCTTTGGCAGCAGCCTGAATATCCATCCATGAGTAGCGGAATTTTAATTTATTAACATCGATAGTTCTTAAGCCATTGTACGACTCCTCTATTGGCAAATACATAGAGTCCATAACCTCAGCATAATACGCATCAGGATACAATTTGGTATCTTTAATTAATTTTACTTTTTTATTTAGTTTTCTACCAGCGTAGGGATCATCAGCAGTTCCAACACTATAATAATTGTCATACATATACTTATCGTACGCTGTCATTTTCTCAGGATCTGAGTCGTTAAAAGCAAAATCACCAATGCTTCCAGCATTTTTTCCTTTACCTGTTCCAGCTGTTTGACCGCTTTCATCAGCCAGAATGGCCAAACGAACTCTCATTGTAGAATCTTTTACCCATTCTACAAATTTACGGTACTCACTATTAGTAATTTCCGTTTCATCCATGTAGAACGAACGAACGGTAACCGTTTTTGTAGGAGCATCTTCTACATTAGCTAAATCAGCATCTGATTTACCCATAATAAAAGCACCACCTGGAATTAATGTCATTCCATAAGGCTTTTCAGGATGCCATTTTCCTCCATCAATACCAACTAATTCTCCTTTATCGCCTGATTTACCACAGCCAATTAAAAGGGTCAAAATTGTCGTAAAAGCTATGAACTTCTTCATATAAATTTGGTTATCTATTCATTATTTTTAAGTGTGTAAACCTATTTATTATTTTTTAGAAAAACAATTTTTTTACACTAAACAAAGTGTTTTTTATAAAAAAATAATAAATAAGTAAAAAAAGATTCTAAACGATGTTTTTTCTTTGGGCTTTCCACCATCTTTCAGGTAATTCTTGATTACAAGCCAATAAATATTCATCATAGGAACAGGGTAATAACGTGTTTCTTTTTAATTTATTACTACCATTTGAAATAAATGGAATTTCTATCCACCAGCGATCTGTTTTATCACTTTTATAAAAAACAAGTTCTTCTTCCTCTAGTGGTACATTGTACTTTATATAATTTTCTTTACTACCAAATGGATATTCATTCGAACGATAATGAAATCCTTCAATAAAGTACCATATAATCTGTGCAATAATAACTGATTCTTGTGCCGAATTATTATGGTTAAAAATCCCAAACGAAGAAACCTTGTCGCTTATTCCTGCATAACGGGCCAGAGTACAAATCTCTTTTCCGTTAAAACCATTCGGTTGAAACGAGATAAAATTACCAGAGTCAGCTGATTTAATGGAATGTAGATCTATACTTACTACATCAGCGTCTCTAAAAACAGGCTCCGAAATAGAAAGATTGTTTGACACTTCCCCCAACCTGTAGGCATCAAAAAACAATTTCTCTATTAAATCAATTTCCTCCTGCGAATTAAAATACGTTTGATATCCTATATTACAATAGTTAAAAAGATTGTTAGGCTCATCAATGATTATTTTAGTCAAATAAGAAGAAGCTGAGACATCTTCATTTTCTTTTCCAAAATCGAATTTAGAATCTACGGAAACCAAATTGACCATCTGTTCCAGATCATCATATCCTCTATAAAGGGCGTAAGTTAAATCCTGAGAACCTCCAATTACTATGGGAGTAATTTTCTTTTTGATTAAGCTCGCAACTACTTTTTTTAGCGCAAAATAAGTATCTTCAATGGAATTACCGGGCAGAATGTCCCCTAAATCAGCAATAGACGCATTCCAATTTCCTGGAAAAAGTCCGTATAATTCTTTTCTAACCGGTGTCAAATCACTATTGGAAATCGCGTTGTTAGAACCTCGATTTTCCAGAACACCAATTATTGCAATTTTAATTTTATTTAAATCTGGAAATTGTTCAGCGGTATGCAAAACTATTTTACTCCCTAATTGCTGAGAAGTTAATCCGTCTAGATATACGAGGACCTCATTCGCTATCGGTTTTAGAAAATCAAATTCCATTTTATTATTTTTTTCCTCTCTCCTGCTGAAACTTCGGGACTTTACATAATAGCAGCAGTCAAGGTGTTATGAATTAAGAGTTTGTTATTTCTTTTTTGCAACTGCTTTTTTCACGACTGCTTTCTTTGCAACTGCTTTCTTTGCTGGAGCCTTTTTTGCCGCCACTTTTTTGGCTGGAGTTTTCTTAGCAATCATCTCTTGAACTTCAGCTAATGTCAATTTTGTTGCATCTACCTCTTTACTCAATTCAATTTTGATTTTGCCTTTGGTAATGACTGAGCGTCCCCATCGGGCTTTTTCGACCAAAATTCCTTCTTCCTCCCAGTTATGTAAAACCTTATCAATATTTTTCTGCAATTTGTCTTCAATCAAGACTTCAATATCCTGTTGCGACAAATTATCAAAATCATATTTTTTACTCACATTGATAAACAAACCGTCCCATTTGATAAAAGGACCAAAACGACCTACTCCTTTTTGAACTCCTTCGCCTTTGTAAACCGCTATTGGTGCATCAGCTAGCGCTTTTTCATCAATTAATTCTTTGGCTCTTTCAAAATCTACATCTAAAGGATTTTCTCCCTTAGGCAGGGAAACAAAAGCTGCGCCGTGACGAATGTAAGGACCATAACGGCCATTACTCACCTCTACTTCTTCCTCTTGATAATTCCCAAGATTTTTTGGCAACAAAAATAAATTCAGCGTTTCCTCCAAAGTAATGTTCCCAATGTTTTGATCGCTCATTAAGCTGGCAAATTTTTTCTCTTCATCATCTGGAGCTCCAATTTGAGCCATAGGTCCAAATTTCCCTAAACGTACCGAAACCGGCTTTCCTGTTTTTGGATCGGTTCCTAAGATTCTCTCTCCACTTTCGCGCTCTGCATTAGCCTCTACGTCTTTTACGTTTGGATGAAATTTATCATAGAATTCCTTCATCATTTTTGTCCAAACGATATTTCCTTCCGCAATTTCATCGAAATCCTGTTCCACTTTGGCGGTGAAATTATAGTCTAAGATGTTCCCGAAATTTTTAACCAAGAAATCCGTAACGATGGTTCCGATATCTGTTGGAACTAATTTTCCTTTGTCTGAACCGGTATTTTCTTTGAGCAGCTTTTCGCCTACTTTGCCTGATTGCAATGTCAGCTGTGTGTAATTTCTTTCTTGTCCATCAAGATTTCCTTTCTCGACGTAATTTCTATTAATAATGGTAGAAATCGTTGGCGCATAAGTAGACGGACGACCAATTCCTAACTCCTCTAGTTTTTTCACTAAGGAAGCTTCAGTATATCTTGCGGCAGCTCGAGAATATCGCTCAGTAGCTGTGATGTAATTATTCTGCAATTTTTCATTGACTTTCATCGCTGGCAGCATGCCTTCTTGCTCCTCCTCATCGTCATCATGCCCTTCTAGATATACTTTTAGAAATCCTTCAAAAAGCAATACTTCACCTGAAGCCGTGAAAATTTCACCATGATTGTTTGCTTCAATTTTCACGTTAGTACGTTCTAATTGTGCATCACTCATTTGCGAAGCCAAGGTTCTTTTCCAAATCAAATCGTACAAACGCGCTTGATCTCTATCGATATCCACGGTATGACGGGACATATCCGTTGGACGAATTGCCTCGTGCGCTTCTTGAGCTCCTTTACTTTTATTGACAAAAGTTCGAGGCTTAGAAAATTCTTTTCCGTAGGATTTGATGATTTCTGCTTGAGCAGCATCCATAGCATCTTTAGATAAGTTCACACTATCTGTTCTCATATATGTAATGAGTCCAGCTTCATACAAACGTTGTGCTAATTGCATGGTAATTCCAACTGGCAGATACAGTTTCCTAGCGGCTTCTTGTTGTAAAGTGGAAGTCGTAAAAGGACCTGTTGGTGTTTTTTTAGTAGGCTTCGTCTCTAAGTCGGCTACCTTATATGTGGAACCTATATTTTTCTTTAAAAAATCTTCCGCTTCTTTTTTGGTGTTGAAATTTTTAGGCAGTTTTGCTTTGAATGACTTTCCAGCTTCGTTAGTAAACTCGGCTACAACAGAATAACTCGCGATGGCCTTAAAGTTTTGAATTTCTCTTTCTCGCTCTACGATTAAACGAACAGAGACGGATTGTACACGACCCGCAGACAAGCCTCCTTTAATTTTTCTCCATAAAACAGGAGACAATTCATAGCCCACTAATCGATCTAAAACCCGACGAGCCTGTTGCGCATTAACTAAGTTATAATCGATTTCACGCGGATTATCGATTGCTTTTAGAATAGCAGTTTTGGTAATTTCATGAAAAACAATTCGCTTTGTTTTGGCTGGATTTAATTTTAGTTCTTCGGCAAGGTGCCAAGAAATTGCTTCTCCCTCGCGATCCTCATCACTTGCTAACCAGACCATTTCGGCATTTTTGGCTAAAGTTTTTAATTTGGAAACCAATGCTTTTTTATCCGCAGAAACCTCGTATTTAGGTTTAAAGCCATTTTCTACGTCTACGCCAATTTCCTTGGAAGGTAAGTCGGCAATATGTCCATAACTCGACTCTACTTGAAAATCACTTCCTAAAAATTTTTCGATTGTTTTCGCCTTTGCAGGTGACTCCACTATAACTAAATTCTTTGCCATATCCCGATTGTTTATGTCGGCAAAAGTATATGATTTTTTTAAATTTTGAGTTTTTTAAATTTTAAAAGTCAAATTTTTCGTTGAAATGCGGCCTACAGATGACAGAAATTAAATAATATTTTGACGATTTTATTATTTAATTGAGTTGTAAATACGGAGAATAATGCGGCGAAAATTCACAACGTAGTACTCATTTTAACTATAAGACTCCGAATCTTTGTCATACTTTCAACGTATTATTTTATGAGTAAAAATGAAGTTTTACTGGTAGGTTCATTAACGTATCCGATTAACGATTGTGACAGCTATGATAATTTTGAATGTACAATTCATATTGCTGAGGAAGATTCTAAAGAAGTCATTTTACAATCAACTGTTTACTCTAATTCGTATGTATCGCTTTAAAAATGATCATTTTCAATTCAATTGACAACGCCATATCCAAAGTAGACATCAAAATATTTAATTGAAATAAAAAACAGCTTGAATCCACAACTCTCTAGCCCCGATTGTAGTGGAAATCCTTTTTGTTTTTTTCTTAAAAAACAAAAAGATTGCAACGGAAAGCGGGAAACAGCTCCTAAAAATGCAACTGCGCTTAATGTTTAAAACAATGTTAATTCTTAGTCTGACATCTTGTCATATTTATTGGAATTGCGTTATCTTTGCACTTTAAATTACCAAATGGAGAAGATTATTGAAGAAAGCAAACAAGGCGAAAGCTTAGTTTTAGAACATAAACCTGAGAACACTAAAAAACTTTTTATAGAAAGTTACGGCTGTGCGATGAATTTTTCGGATAGCGAGATTGTAGCTTCTATTTTGTCTGGGAACGGCTACAACACAACACAAATTCTAGAGGAAGCCGATTTAGTTTTGGTCAATACCTGTTCTATTCGGGACAAGGCGGAGCAAACTATTCGGAAACGTTTGGAGAAATACAATGCCGTAAAACGCATTAATCCAAAGATGAAAGTTGGCGTTTTGGGCTGTATGGCAGAACGATTGAAAGACAAATTCCTAGAAGAAGAAAAAATAGTAGACCTCGTTGTGGGTCCAGATGCTTATAAAGATTTACCAAATTTACTCGCTGAAGTCGAGGAAGGACGTGATGCGATCAATGTGATTTTATCGAAAGATGAGACGTACGGAGATATTTCGCCGGTTCGATTGATGAGCAACGGAATTACAGCTTTGGTTTCAATCACACGTGGTTGTGATAATATGTGTACGTTTTGCGTGGTGCCTTTTACTCGCGGTCGCGAACGCAGCCGGGAACCACAAAGCATCATGACCGAAATTCAAGATTTGTGGGATAAGGGTTTTAAAGAAATCACACTTTTAGGTCAGAATGTGGATAGTTATTTGTGGTACGGTGGCGGGTTAAAGAAAGATTTTGAGACTGCCTCAGCAATGCAAAAAGCAACAGCGGTCGATTTTGACCAATTACTAGAAATGGTAGCGGTTGGTTTTCCTAAGATGAGAATCCGATTTTCAACTTCCAATCCACAAGACATGCACGAAAGCATTTTGCACGTTATTGCAAAATACCCTAATATCTGCAAGCACATTCACTTGCCGGTACAATCCGGAAGCAATAGGATTTTAGCGGCAATGAACCGTTTGCACTCCCGTGAAGAATACATGACTTTGATTGATAAAATAAAAAGTATAGTTCCAAATGGCTCGATTTCGCAAGATATGATTTCAGGTTTTCCAACAGAAACAGAGGAAGATCATCAAGATACTTTGAGTTTGATGGAATATGTGAAATATAATTTTGGATATATGTACTCGTATTCGGAACGTCCGGGAACATTAGCAGGACGAAAAATGGAAGACGATGTACCCGAAGAAACCAAAGCAAGAAGATTACAAGAAATCGTCGATTTGCAACAAAAACATGCTTGGTTGCGCTCGGAGGAATTTATTGGACAAACGGTAGAAGTTTTAGTAGAAAAAGTTTCGAAAAAATCAACGGAAGAGTTTTCTGGGCGAAATTCACAAAGTATTACGGTGGTTTTCCCAAAAGAAGATTATAAAATTGGGGATTTTGTGAATGTGAAAATTACGAGCTGCACCAGTGGAACTTTAAAAGGGGAAGCGGTTGAATTATCCGAAATGAATTAATTTTTTTACCACAAATTACGCAAATTTCCACAAATTCGATACACTGAAAATTCTAATATGACCGATTCTAATCAGTATTATTACAAAAAAGATGAAAACTAAGAAATTGTTGGTATTTGCATGGAAGTACACAGAATATTAGGACCTGGTTTACTTGAAATCGTTTATAAAGATGCTTTAGAAATCGAATTCAAAAACCATAATATTCGATACGAAAGAGAAAAAGAGTAAAATGTAGAATACAAGGGGATTATTTTGCCCCATAAATTTTATGCTGACTTTGTAGTTTACACTGATATTATTCTAGAAATAAAATCAATAAAGGAAATCAGTAATGATCATCTTGCACAAACATTAAATTATATGAAATTAGCTAACACTCCAATAGGAATACTAGCAAACTTTCAAAATAAATCGTTAGTTCACAAAAGATTAATAAACACATAAAATTATAAATTTGCGAAAATTTGTGTATTTTGTGGTTGAGAAATAAAATATGGATACAGTTCAAGCTATAAAACAACGATTTGAGATTATTGGGAATGACACTAAGTTAAATCGTGCCATAGAAAAAGCCATTCAGGTTGCTCCTACCGACATTACGGTATTAGTTGCAGGAGAAAGTGGCGTGGGAAAAGAGAATATTCCTAGAATTATTCATTCGCTCTCCCATAGAAAACACGGGAAATATATTGCCGTAAACTGCGGAGCCATTCCTGAAGGAACTATTGACAGTGAACTTTTTGGACATGAAAAAGGCGCTTTTACTGGTGCAACAAATACGCGCGAAGGCTATTTTGAAGTAGCCGATGGCGGTACTATTTTTCTGGATGAAGTAGGCGAACTTCCACTTACCACACAGGTCCGATTGTTACGCGTTCTGGAAAATGGAGAATTCATCAAAGTGGGTTCTTCACAGGTTCAAAAAACAGATGTCCGAATTGTGGCTGCTACTAATGTTAATTTATTCGATGCCATTGAAAAAGGAAAGTTTCGAGAGGATTTGTATTATCGATTGAGCACCGTGGACATTACTTTACCGCCTTTAAGAGACCGTAAGGATGACATTCACCTATTGTTTCGAAAATTTGTCGCCGATTTTGCCCATAAATATAAAATGCCTCCTTTAAAACTGGATGAAAATGCAGTTCAATTACTACAGAAATTTCGTTGGAGCGGAAACATTCGACAATTACGAAATGTTGCAGAACAGATTTCGGTTTTAGAAACCAATAGAGACATCTCCTCAGTAACCCTGCAATCCTATTTGCCAGTACAAGGAAGTAATTTACCTTCTGTCATTAAAGACAAAAAGAGTGAAAGTGATTTTAGCACCGAAAGGGAAATCTTGTACAAAGTTCTTTTTGACATGAAAAGTGACTTGAATGATTTAAAAAAACTAACGCTGGAACTGATTCAAAACGGAAGTTCAAAAGTACAAGAGACCAATCAGAATTTGATTAAAAAAATATACGGCTCCAAAGAAAACGATAGTGAAATCGATTTTGAAGAAGAGCCAAGATCAGCCTTAATCACCTCACAAAACACCGAAGACGCATACCAAGAGAATGACGATAATTATCTTTTTGCAGAAACAATTGAGGAAGAAGAAACCTTGCGTTTAGAGCAAAAAGAAATTGAAATGATAAAAAAATCGTTAGAAAAAAATAAAGGAAAACGAAAAGCTGCCGCCGATGAACTGGGCATTTCAGAAAGGACGTTATATCGAAAAATCAAACAATTTGATTTGTAGCTTCTTTACAAAGATACGAAGTGGGACATGGTTTGATTGAAAATGAATATATTTGACCTGACCTTTAGAACTTACCAAGCAATTTTTAAATTAGAAAATGAAACATATAAAACTAATTATTCTTTCAATAATTATATTGAGCATCACTAGTTGCTCGGTTTATAACTTTACCGGAACTGGAAAAATTGACGCAGAGACGTTTCAAGTTGGATTTTTTCAAAATAATGCTGAATTAATTGAACCTGGAATTGATCGAACATTCACATTAGAATTACAAGATTTGATCCAGAACCAAACTAATTTAAATTTAGTCAAAAACGGTGCTGATTTAACTTATGAGGGAGAAATCATAGATTACAGAGTTAGTCCTATGACGGCAACGGCAGATCAAAGGGCCGCTCAAAATCGATTAACGATTCGGATAAATGTACGTTTCACCAATAAGAAAAAAGAAACCGATGATTTTGAAAAACCATTTACCTTTTTCTTTGATTATCCGGCAGAGCAACAATTAACGGGAGCTACACTAAACGCAGCTTTAAAAGAAATTTTTGAACGAATAACACAAGATATTTTTAATGAATCATTAGCTAAATGGTAAATTAAAGTTTGCTTATTTAAACGTCTTTTTTTTACTCAATTAGACAGTTAAACCATACGGCACTTAAATACAAAACAATGAATGTAACCGATTATACCTATTTGATTAACAAACCCGATGCAATCCACGAAAAGCAAACGGAAGCTTTAGAAATAGTATTAAATGAATTTCCTTATTTTCAAAGTGCTAGGGCGATTCAATTAAAAGGATTGTACAATCAAGACAGTTATAGATACAATACGGCTTTAAAAATAACAGCAGCACATACTACGGACAGATCCATTTTATTTGATTTCATCACTTCGGATACGTTTACTTCTATTCACAAAAGTTTATACGATAGAAAAGCACTAGAAATTCTTGCAATCCAAGTGGTAGACAGTGAAATTCTTATTCCGGAAGGAAAATCAGAACTTAAAATAAATACATTAGAACACTCCATTCTGACTTCAATTAAGGAAGCGGCACCAGTTGAAACTGAAGTTTATTCAAAATCAGTTGAAGAAAAACTCGCTATTGGAAAACCGTTAGACTTTTCGAAAAAGGAACAACATTCCTTTCAAGAATGGCTACAACTGTCCCGAACCGACCCTATCGAAAGGGAGAAACTGTCTACGTCTAGTCAATCCAATCCTGCAATAGATGCTGACAAAAGAAAAAAAATAGAATTAATTGATAAGTTTATTGAAACGAGTCCGAAGATTTCACCTGTAAAACATGGCGTTCCTTCAACTGTTGCTTTTGATCTAAATGCGGCTGACAATTCTTATTTGATGACAGAGACTTTAGCGCGAGTTTACTTGGAACAAAAAAAATATCAAAAAGCGATTCAAGCATATGAAATATTAATTTTGAAATATCCAGAAAAAAGTAGTTTCTTTGCGGACCGCATAACGGATATTAAGATTTTACAACATAATAATAATTAAACAATGAGTACATTTTCAATTTTTTTAGTTTTAATAACTATCGTTTGTTTTCTATTAATCGTAGTTATCATGGTTCAAAACCCTAAAGGTGGTGGGTTATCTTCTACAATAGGTGGTTCTCAGATGTTAGGTGGCGTACAAAAAACAACAGACTTTTTAGACAAAAGCACTTGGACATTAGCAACTATACTAATTGTACTTATCCTTTTTTCAAGCTTAAGCTTTACTGGAACGTTGAGTGATACTGATTCTAAAATCATAGACAATACAACTACGACTGCACCAGTAGCTCCAGTTCAAAATACACCTGCTGCAACAAATCCAGCAAAATAAAAATACGTTTCCTATTTTAAAAATGCCAGCTTGTCAAAGCTGGCATTTTTTATAAGAAAATGTGTCAGTTATCATAGGCTGGCATAATTTCTGAAATCTTATTCCTTTAATATATTAAATAATACTAAAACATAAAATCATGGCTTTAAACATCAAACCACTTTCAGACAGAGTTCTTATCGAACCAGTCGCAGCTGAAACAAAAACTGCGTCAGGGATTTTTATTCCAGATACAGCCAAAGAAAAACCACAAAAAGGAACTGTTGTTGCAGTTGGAAATGGTACAAAAGAACACACGATGACAGTGAAAATTGGAGATTCTGTACTTTATGGAAAGTATGCTGGAACTGAATTAAAACTAGAAGGAAAAGATTATTTGATCATGCGTGAAGATGATATTCTTGCAATTATTTAAATTTTGTTTCAAGTTTCGGGTTTTAAGATAAAATCCTAAACGTTGAACAAAAACAACTTTAAACATTAAACAAAAATTAAAATGGCAAAAGATATAAAATTTGATATTGAAGCACGTGACGGATTAAAACGCGGTGTAGATGCATTGGCAAATGCAGTAAAAGTAACTCTTGGACCAAAAGGTCGTAATGTAATTATTGGAAAAGCTTTTGGCGGACCAACTGTTACTAAAGATGGTGTTACTGTCGCAAAAGAAATAGAATTGAAGGATCCATTGGAAAATATGGGTGCTCAAATGGTAAAAGAAGTTGCTTCTAAAACCAATGATTTAGCTGGAGACGGAACCACAACTGCAACTGTTTTGGCGCAAGCTATAGTAAAAGAAGGTTTGAAAAACGTTGCTGCTGGTGCGAATCCTATGGATTTAAAACGTGGTATTGACAAAGCAGTTGAAGCTATTGTTGCTGATTTAGCGAAACAAGCTAAAGTAGTAGGAAGTGATTCTGAAAAAATCAAACAGATCGCCTCTATTTCAGCTAATAATGACGAAGTAATTGGGGAACTAATCGCTACTGCTTTCGCAAAAGTGGGAAAAGAAGGTGTAATCACCGTTGAAGAAGCCAAAGGAACAGATACTTATGTTGATGTTGTAGAAGGTATGCAGTTTGACAGAGGATATCTTTCTCCTTATTTTGTGACCAATTCAGAAAAAATGGAAGTAGAGTTGGAAAACCCTTACATCCTTTTGTACGATAAAAAAGTTTCTTCTTTAAAAGAGTTGTTACCCGTTTTAGAACCAGTTGCACAATCAGGAAAACCATTATTGATTATCGCTGAAGACGTAGATGGTGAAGCATTGTCTACATTGGTGGTAAACAAATTGCGTGGAGCCTTGAAAATTGCGGCTGTAAAAGCACCTGGTTTTGGCGATAGAAGAAAAGCCATGTTAGAAGATATTGCTATTTTAACTGGAGGAACGGTAATTTCAGAAGAAAGAGGGTACACTTTAGAGAATACCACTATCGAAATGTTAGGAACTGCCAAAAAAGTGACTATTGATAAAGACAACACAACAATTGTAAGTGGTGCTGGCGAAGCTGATATCATCAAAAATCGTGTCAACCAAATTAAAGGTCAAATGGAAGCTACTACTTCTGATTATGACAAAGAAAAATTGCAAGAGCGTTTGGCCAAATTAGCTGGTGGAGTTGCTGTACTTTATGTTGGTGCTGCGTCTGAAGTGGAAATGAAAGAGAAAAAAGACAGAGTTGACGATGCACTTCACGCTACTCGTGCTGCTGTAGAAGAAGGAATTGTTGCTGGTGGTGGTGTGGCGCTTTTGAGAGCTAAACTTGTACTTAGCGCAATTAAAGCAGACAATGCTGACGAAGCAACTGGAATCCAAATTGTATCTCGCGCAGTAGAATCTCCATTGAGAACTATTGTTGAAAATGCAGGTCTTGAGGGCTCTGTTGTAGTTGCAAAGGTGGCTGAAGGTTCAGGAGATTTTGGATACAACGCTAAAACAGACGAATATGTAGACATGCTTGCTGCAGGAATTATAGATCCTAAGAAAGTAACACGTGTAGCATTAGAAAATGCTGCTTCGGTTGCTGGGATGATCTTGACTACTGAATGTGCATTGATTGATATCAAAGAAGATAATGGTGGCGGAAACCCAATGGGTGGTGGTATGCCAGGAATGATGTAATATCACTTCCTTTAACTTAAAAAACCGTGCTGATAAAAATCAGGACGGTTTTTTTTTGTTTCACTATTTTGTTTATTCCTGAACTTTAGATTTTTTGCTAAATTTATAAATGACTGGTAAAACAGTAATCCCTACTAAAGCTAATACAATTAACTCGATGTGCTCTTTCAAATCAATCTGATAATTATTGAGTAAGAAGCCATATAAATAATGTCCTGCAAAAATTAACGTGAAGGACCATATAAATGAACTTAAAATATTATAAAACATAAACTTTTTCTTGTCCATTGAAACAATTCCTGCAACTATAGGTGCGAAGGTTCTAAATATGGGAAGAAACCGAGCAAAAATTATTGCTTTCCCTCCGTATTTTTCGAAAAAATCTTTGGATTGCACCAAGTACTTTCTCTTGAACCAAAAACTATCCTCTTTATTGTACAAATAGTACCCACTTTTTGAACCGAACCAATACCCAACAATGTTTCCTAAAATACCAGATAACGCTACCAATGTTGATAAAAGGACAACATTAAGAAAGTCATTATTAATAAATAAAATGTTTTCTATTAATTCCCGACTATAAATTCCTGCTAAAAACAACAAACTATCTCCTGGTAAAAAGAAACCCGCAAAAAGACCTGTTTCAGCAAATACAATAAATAAAACTATATAAATACCCAATTTAATTCCATTAACATCAAAATGAATATAAAAAAGTGGGTCAATTAAATTCTTCCAATCAAAATCGTTCATTCTACGGTGTTTTATGCTAAAATTATTCGTGTGTGAAAGTACGGATAATATATCTTAACCACAATTTATGATACTATTTTAAAGTTTAATTAACTATTTAAATGACCTGAATTCACTTTACATAAAGACTAACTAAATACCGGTTGCAACAATCGCGATTTCAATCATAATAAAACAGCTTTTTTTAGTTTCCGACCATAACATAACTGTAAAAAACATTCAAGTCCGACATTAAAAAAACCAAAGCTTTACCTTTGGTTTTCTGTACTATTATTTTCGTTCATATTGACAACAAGTATGTAACTTATCATAATCTTCCTTTAGTGCCTTGATTTCATCAGTATCGTGACCTGCTTTTGCAATTGATTTTTGTATGGTTGATCCATCGGTTTTTTGCTCATTTACAATCAAATATAAAGTGCCACAGTCCATATGCCAATCGGCGGATTTTACCCCGGGAACACTCAATGCCGCTTTTTCAATTCTCTTTTTACACATTTCACAATTGCCGCTAACATGAAATTCAACCTTAGCATTTTTATTTTTCATATTCTGAGCCTGAGCTGTAAAACCAACGAATGACAACAACATTACTACTATTATATTTTTCATCATTTAAATTATTTAAGACTATTTAATTTTAAAACGTAAACCCGCATAATACATTTGTCCAAAAATCGGACCATAGACTATTGACGCATCAAAAGTAGGTCCAAATGGATTTTCATTACCCAGAATAACATTATCTTGTTTGTAATTTCCAATATTTTCTCCACCGATGTAGATTTCAAAAGTAGCGGAAAAAGTTCTGGTAACTTGCACATTCATTACAGAAAATGACGGCGAAAATTCAGGCAGCCTGTCTTCTTGAGGATTAGTTGAAGTATTAGGCAATTGTTGCTTTCCGAGCCAATTGAAAGTATAATCAAACTTCCATTGTTTTCCCTTATCTAAAATATGAGTTTCATATCCTAAATTCCCAAAAAACCGATGTTTTGCCTGCAATGGTCTTTGATAAGTTCCTGATAAATAATCCGTTTGAATATCATAGAATTTGTAGGCTGTTCTCAAATTAAAATGCTTTTTCAGTTCGTAGTTGAACTCTACTTGCAAACTATTTGCAAACGATTTCCCTTTTACGTTATAAAACAAAACTTGTTGCGGACTTTGTAAAACATCAACAACCGCTTGATTTTGAAAATCGGTTCTGTAGAAATCAAAACCTACATCGGCGCTTTTACCAAAAAGCAAAAAACCCTGCATAAAACTTAGCCCGTAATTCCAAGCAATTTCAGGATTCAATCCGTATATTTTTCCATTGGTATCTAAAAAATCAAACGTTCTTGCACTTGCCAAAAGCTGTTGATTTTCGGCAAAAACATTTGCACTCCGTTTCCCTCTTCCTGCAGAAAATCGCAAAACTCCTTTTTCCCAAGGATTGTATCGCACATGCAACCTTGGGGTAGCAAAAGTCCCCAAACGATTGTGATTGTCTATTCTACCGCCCAGGACTACGCTGAAGTTATCCGTATTGTCATAGGTATATTCGAAAAAAGCGCCCACTGAGTTGTCAATCCTGCTGTAATCATTCACATTGACAAACTCTCCATATTGATCATAGGTAAAGTTCAATCCTGTTGAAAATTTATGTTTAGTATTGTTGATAATCGAATTGAAAATCAGATTTGAATAATAACTCTTTTGTTTGATATCGTATTGATTCAATCCAAAATAGGAGTTTTGATCGTGACTGTTGAACGCATTTTGAAAACCAATGCTCTGATACGGCATGTCGGGAAAAACATATCCTAATTTAGTGGAAACATCAAAACGCTGTGTATTGATTTCAGAACCCCAATAATTAGTTGTTCCCTTATCTCTGTCTGGGTCAAAATTTAATTCTCCAGTTTGTTTTCGATCATCCATATATCGGAAGTTAATGAAACTCACCCAACCTTTTTCGGCATTGGTATATTGCCAACGATTTAAAATATTGATTTGCTTTGCTAATGGATTATCCAGAAAACCATCGTCATTCATATCGTTTTTTGAAACTCTCGTGTTTCCGTGAAGAAACAAACTACTGCTCCACTTATCCGAAATTTTGGTGTTGAAATGCGTATTTAATTCAAACCGGGAATCAGTCGAACCGTATACATTCAAAAAAAATGGAATGTCACTGATTGGCTTTATCAATTCGGTATTAATTTGTCCTGAAATGCTTTCGAACCCATTGACTACACTTCCGGCACCTTTAGTAATTTGTATACTTTCAACCCAAGTTCCTGGCGTAAATGACAATCCGTAAGCTTGAGAAGCGCCGCGGACCGAAGGAATATTCTCCTCGGTTATCATCAAATAAGGACTTGTTAATCCTAACATTTTTATTTGTTTCGTGCCCGTCAAAGCATCGGAAAAATTGACATCGATTGAAGGATTGGTCTCGAAACTTTCTGCAAGATTACAACAAGCAGCTTTGAGTAATTCTTTGCTTGTTAGTACTGTAGTGTTAGCCGTCAGGCGATATGATTTTTTTAAGCTTTTACGGTCATTCTGTACTTTTATCTCCTGCAAAGTATCTTGCGAAAACGAATTAGAAGTACAGAACAAAAACAATAAAAGAATTGTAATTTGTTTTTTCATGCTAGATTATTAATGTTGTAGAAAAATATTATACCACAAAAAATGTGATTTAAACTTTTAGAAGAACATTAAAACTACGCGTAGAAAATATATTGGTGGTATAATTTAAAAAAAGGAGGCGCATTTGCATCGCAGTAATATGAAGCAAATTGTCCGTTTCTAAAATTTGAAACAAATAAGACCTCCAAAGCATTCCATTCATTAATTTGAAATACAAAATCCGTTTGAAAAGGAACATTTTTTTGAATTAAATGATCGGTCTTTTTCAGAAATTTAATTTCTTTGTCGTTGCAACAATGTGATTTCTTTTCAATAACGCCACAACAATCTTTTTCTAAACTTTGATCCTGAACAGGTGTTTTTAGAGTGACCGAAGTAATAACATTACCGCAATAACGGACATTAAATGCGAATCCCATATTGGAAACCAATACGAAAAAAGCCAAAAGAATACATCTATTTTTATTCTGTTTCACGCTGCAAAATTAGTGATTTTATCACCTCAAAAAATCAAATTCGTGAAAACTTATAATTCAAATTCTTGCCCCATTAATGGAATTTTACAATCAAATCCATATTTTTCATACACTTTTATCCGGAGTTCATCTAATGGCTCATTTTCACCATGAACTAAGAAAACTCTTGTTGGTTTATTCTCCAATTCTGACAACCAATTTAGCAAATCCTTTTGATCTCCATGTGCGGACAAACCGCCTATTTCTAAAATATTTGCTTTTACGGGATAATAGTGCCCATGAATTTTAATTTCTTCAGCTCCTTCGAGTAATTTCCTTCCACGTGTTCCTTCGGCTTGGTAACCTACCAGTATCACGGTGGTTTGCGGCAAAACAATATAATGTTCTAAATAACTCAAAACTCTTCCACCGGTAACCATTCCGCTAGCAGCAATGACCACCTTAGGTCGCTCATTGAGTATTAATTCCATTGTTTCTTGATAATCAGAAACTAATGAAAACATTTTACTCATTTGGGCACATTCCTCAACCGATAATTTATGCCATTTTGGATTATCTGAAAAGATATTTAGGGCATTAATTCCCATTGGTGTATCGATGATATAAGGAACATTAGGAATTCTATCTTCCTCCCTAAGCTGCCACAACAAGTACATGATTGTTTGAGCACGCTCTACAGCAAAACTTGGAATAATGACGGTACCGCCTTTCTCTATTGTATTGTTAATATAGGTTTCCAGTTCCAATTTAGTATCTGAATGCGGGTGCAGTCGGTTACCGTAGGTACTTTCGAGAAAAACATAATCGGCTTTTTTAGGTTTAGTAGGCGGATACATCAGTACATCATCGTCCCGACCGATATCTCCTGAAAAAACTAAGGTCTTATTTTCTAATGTTAACGCAATGCTGCAAGCACCTAAAATATGTCCCGCATTCGTATAAATAGCTTCAATTTCAGCATCTAAAGCGATAGGCTCCTGAATTTTGATCACTCTAAACAACGGAAAAACTTTTTCTACTTGTTCAATCGTATAGAGCGGCTCGGCAACTTCATGTTTAGAATACTTGCCTTCATTGGCTTTATTGGCTTCTTCCTCCTGAATTTTGGCACTATCTAAAAGGATTAGTTTCGTGATATCTTTGGTGGGACTTGTGCAATATATTTTTCCTTTAAAACCCTGATTGACTAGCCTAGGCAACCATCCACAATGATCTAAATGACCATGAGTCAACAAGACAAAATCTATTGTAGAAGGCAGAACAGGCAAAGGATCCCAATTGAGTTCACGCAAAGGTTTTATCCCTTGGAACAATCCACAATCAATCAAAATCCGAATCCCATTACTTTCAATCAATGTTTTGGAACCAGTTACAGTTCCCACGCCACCTATAAATTTAACTTTCATTTATTTAGATTTTAAGATTAAACTAGCTTGCCAACTTTTCTTTTCAAATATACCTGCATAACTCTGATGCTTCTTTTAACACATTCTTTATTCGATTTGGGCTTAACCCTATTCTATTCAAACAATCGGAATTATTTATAATCTCTTTTACTAAAATTACGTCCAGAATTAATAATTTATCCTTCTCCGAAAGAGACAAAGTGGTTAAACAGGTTACAGGATACAGCGCATTTGTATCATTCTTGGTTTTCAAATTATTATCCTCTGGATAATTCCAACTTAACAGTTTCAAACCAGAACATTTTGCAAATTTGATCGCATCAGAAGTGAACCGATTATTAGTGACAATCCAACAACTGGAAACAATATCTTTTACATTAAAAATGGGATGTTTTTTATCTTTCAAATCATTAAAACGAGACAAGATATACAAGGGAACTTTGACATCAGACGCTGCTTCCCTACCCGCATGATACTTGCATTCCACCATTGCTATCACTTCATTTTTTTTCACTAAAACATCAATTTCATGAGATACACACTTCCCAAGCAATGTTAAATTAATAATGGTCGTATAATGTTCAGAGGCAAAAAGTCGCGCAACGTATCTTTCAAAGAAAAAACCTGCTGGACCCAACAAGCGAATGGCTTCTCTTAGATTGTAACGAGCCGCATGAGCATTAGCTGTTTTTTTTAATAATGAAAAAGCCATTTTATAGATTTGCTTTGTAGAGATGCCCTCATACATTTGCTTTTTTATGGTTTCCAAAATCTCATCTACTGTACCGGTATTTGCCCCTGATTTCAGTAGTGATTTTTTAAGTTTCTCCGAACTAAATTCGACAATATCCCCAGAATGCTTGATGATTTTCATGCCTTTACAATATTGATAGTTAGTAAATTAAAGATACGCAAAAAAAACTATTGATGTTGCTTTTGGTAATAAAATCCAGGAACGAATAACAACAGAAAAATAGGCTGAATTAAAAAACGACGAATATAAAAAAGAATCCAGTTGTGATTTTCACTAGTGAAGTAAACAATGTAGAAAAAAGCAACTATCAAGATCAGAAAGAAAAAATAATACAAGACAAAAGCAAATTTCACCATAGCTGGCTCTTTAAAAAGCACGTAAATAATACCGAGTGATATAGAAGTATTTAAAGTATATCGCAGAAGCAAGCTTAAAAATAAAGAAAAGGAGTTTAGAGCTGGCAATCTCAGGCTAGTAAAATCTTTTTTAAAAAAATCCAAAAAAGGATCATAAAACAACTGGTTTTCAAAAGCACGGATTAGTATTAGCAACAACACCAAAAAAAGGAGTTGCATCAGTCGAACTTTATTTTTAATTACCGTTTGAAGCATATCGTGAAAATTTACGAACCCAAATCAACCATAAAATAAATACCACACCATAAATATACAATGGAAAAAGAACTTCATGCAATAATGCCTCCTGTTTTGGAAAATAAAAAATAAGCGCACTTAAAGCCGCTATCCTCAAAACATTTAATAGATAAATAACCAGGCTTCCGCCAATTATATAAAGCACTGTCGTTATAAGCTTTCCTGAAAAAGCAATCACAAATGAAAGGAATAAAATTATCACACTAACTGCATTACAGCCTTCAACAATTCGCGCTACATACTTAGTGTTATAAAACAGCTTCATGTAAGGGTGCGCCGTACTCTCTTCAATTGCCGCATCATCAACAAACAACAATAGTACTTGTTCTGTATTTTTACCTACCATTTTTGTTATGGAATCCGTTTTATTTTCCTCAAAACTATTCAAATAGTTTTGATACAAAAAGGTAAGAACGATGTAAGTCAAAAAAAAGACTGCCAGAAAAAGCAAAAAAGGTTTGTACAGAATTAAATATTTTTTCAACGTCTATTTTTTTAACAAATTTATACAAATTTTAAAACTGGCTTTAATACTTTTGTAGAAATAAACATAAAACCATGACATTTCAAGAATTACATCCAAAAGTAACCGAAATAACATTGAATACAACACAATCGAGAGACGAAAAACTATTGTCAATTTGTCAATTGCTTAGCGACTCCATCTCGTACTACAACTGGGTTGGATTTTATTTTGCCAATCACCAAGCGAAAACGCTACATTTAGGCCCTTATGTAGGAGCCGAAACGGATCATACTGTAATTCCTTTTGGAAAAGGAATTTGCGGACAAGTGGCAGTTTCAAATGAGAACTTTATCGTGCCTGATGTTGCTGCACAAGACAATTATATTGCTTGTAGTTTTACCGTAAAATCTGAAATTGTTGTCCCTCTATTTGTAAATGGCGAAAACATAGGGCAAATAGATATTGACAGTCATGTACTAGATCCATTTACTAAAGAGGATGAATTATTCTTAGAATTTGTTTGTGCGACAATAGCGAAATTGTATTAAAACTATTGGTATTAAACATCAGTACAACCATCCTAATATGAAATATTACTTTTTTACTTTGCTCCTTTTATTACTTTTAACTCCTTCCTTTGCGCAAGACAATAAAGATGCCGCATTCTATATTGACTCTTTAGGCAATATTGGTGAAGAATTTAATTACAAATTCATAAGATCGGTAAAAGAATACTACCTACCTAAAAAAGAGTATAAATTTTCAGATTACTACAAATCTGGTAAAGTGGCATTAACGGGAACAACCAAAGACCGAGACAGGATAATATTAGATGGAACTGCGGTGTCATATTATGAAAATGGCAATAAAAAGCAAATTTCAAATTATGTTGATTCCCGTTTAGAAGGAAAACAATTTCAATGGTATGAAAACGGAGTAATGCAATTTGAAAAAGATTTTACATTTGACAAAGTAAAAATGGAAAGCACTGAAAAGCTGATGCAGTATTGGGATACAAATAAATTACAGCAAGTTATTGATGGCAGTGGAAAATATGATGCATTAATTGAAAATTATAATAAAGGTAATACCGAAAAAGATACACTCTATGAGAAAGGAGAAATCAAGAATGGATTTAGACATGGAGTTTGGAAAGGAAATTCTTCCCATCCAAAAATTACATTTATTGAAGAATACGAAAATGGTAAATTGATCACGGGAACCAGTACCGATAAAAATAACACCCAATATAGTTATACCGAAGTAAGCCAAAAAGCAGCTCCTAAAAATGGAATAAATGATTTTTATAAATACGTGGGTAGAAACTTTAAAACACCAAAAAAACAAGGTCATATTGGCAAAATTTATTTGACTTTTGTTGTGGATAAAGATGGAAAACTAGTAGAGCCTAAGGTACTACGTGATCTAGGTTTTGGAACGGGTTCTGAGGCTTTGCGGGTTATAAGGGAGGCCAAAAATTGGATTCCCGGCAAAATAAGGGGAATTCCTGTTCGATTTCTATACTCATTGCCCATTACAGTTAAAGCAATATAATATTAAATACTTGAGAATAAAGTTTTTAAAAGTTTATCAAAGTTTAATTTTAGATTTAGAAAATAAATGGTACTTTTGCACCCGTCGTACAATAGATGTATGACATACATAAAAATCATTAAACAAATATTGGAATGTATTTAACTAAAGAGATTAAAGAAGAAATCTTCGCTAAACACGGAGAAAAAACAAACACTGGAAAATCAGAAGCTCAAATTGCTTTGTTCACTTTCAGAATTAGCCATTTAACGGAGCACTTGAAAAAAAATCGTCACGATTACAATACAGAGCGTTCATTAGTATTGCTAGTAGGTAAAAGAAGGTCTTTGTTGGATTACTTGAAGAAAACAGAAATCAACAGATACCGTGAAATTATCAAAGTATTGAATATCAGAAAATAATCAATAGAAAAGAGGTGCGAAAGTGCCTCTTTTTTATTTTATAATTTAGAGTCTAAAAATTCTATTTCGATCCTGACACAAAAGGGATTAGAATCAATACTCCTCCACAAAGTCTTTACCATTTCGTAAATGACAAATAAAAAAAAGTTTGGTTTTTCATTGGGTTTTAGGCATTAACTACGCAAAACAACAACTACAACACAACTAGAACCCATGTTTAACTAATAAATTAAATTTATGATTCCACAATTATTTGTAGAAAGTATCGATTTAGGTGATGGCAGAAACATCACAATCGAGACAGGTCGTTTAGCCAAACAAGCGGATGGATCTGTAGTAGTAAGAATAGGTAAAACTGTTATTTTAGGTACGGTTGTATCTTCAAGAAAAGCAAGTCCAGGGATCGATTTTCTTCCACTTACGGTAGATTATCGTGAAAAATTTGCTGCAGCAGGACGTTTTCCTGGTGGTTTCTTCAAAAGAGAAGCACGTCCAAGTGATAACGAAGTATTAACCATGCGTTTAGTTGATCGAGTATTGCGTCCGCTGTTCCCAGATGATTACCACGCTGAAGTTCAGGTGATGATTCAATTGATGTCTCACGACGAAGACGTAATGCCAGATGCATTAGCAGGTTTAGCAGCATCAGCAGCTTTAGCTTTGTCTGACATTCCTTTCGAAACATTAATTTCTGAGGCTAGAGTTGGAAGAGTTGACGGAAAATTCATCATCAACCCATCACGTGCTCAATTAGAAGTATCAGATATCGATATGATGATTGGCGCCTCTATGGATTCTATTGCCATGGTAGAAGGTGAAATGAAAGAGATTTCAGAAGTAGAAATGTTGGAAGCAATTAAGTTCGCTCACGAACACATCAAAAATCAAATTGCTGCTCAACTGCGTTTACAAGCTGCTTTTGGTAAAAAAGAAACTCGTACTTACGAAGGAGAAAGAGAAGATGAAGCTATTTACACAAAAGTAAAAGACGCCTCTTACGATAAAATTTACGCTATTGCTAGCAAAGGTTCTTCTAAACAAGAGCGTACAGCTGCATTTGCAGAAGTAAAAGAAGAAGTAAAAACATTATTCACAGAAGAAGAATTAGCTGAAAATGGTGATTTAGTTTCTAAATATTTTTACAAAACTAACAAAGAAGCAGTTCGGAACGTAACCCTAGATTTAGGAACACGTTTAGACGGAAGAAAAACTACAGAAATTAGAGATATCTGGTGTGAAGTAGATTATCTTCCATCGGTACACGGATCTGCATTGTTTACTCGTGGAGAAACTCAAGCCTTGGCAACAGCTACTTTAGGAACCTCTAGAGAAGCAAACCAAATTGATTCTCCATCTCAACAAGGAGAAGAGCGTTTTTACTTACACTATAACTTCCCTCCTTTCTCAACTGGTGAAGCTCGTCCTTTAAGAGGAACTTCAAGAAGAGAAGTAGGTCACGGAAACTTAGCGCAAAGAGCGTTGAAAAACATGATTCCTACTGATTGTCCTTATACAATCCGTGTGGTTTCTGAAGTATTAGAATCTAACGGTTCTTCTTCTATGGCAACCGTTTGTGCTGGAACATTAGCATTAATGGATGCTGGTATCCAAATGATTCGTCCCGTTTCTGGAATTGCAATGGGATTAATTACTGATGGAGATCGTTATGCTGTATTGTCTGATATTCTTGGTGATGAAGATCACTTAGGCGATATGGATTTTAAAGTAACTGGAACTGCAGAAGGAATTACAGCTTGTCAAATGGACATCAAAATTGATGGATTGAAATACGAGATTATGGAAGCAGCATTGGCGCAAGCTCGTGATGGTCGTTTGCATATCCTTGGGAAATTAATCGAAACTTTAGCATCACCTAAAGAAGACGTTAAAGCGTACGCTCCAAAAATTATTACAAGAAGAATTCCTAATGCGTTTATTGGCGCATTGATCGGACCTGGTGGAAAAGTGATTCAAGAATTACAAAAAACAACAGGAACGACAATTGTTATCAATGAAGATCCAACTACGGAAGAAGGAGTTATCGAAATTTTAGGAACTGATCCTGCTGGAATTGAAGCTGTATTGGCTAAAATCAAATCCATCACTTTCAAACCTCAAATGAATGAGTCGTATGAAGTGAAAGTAATCAAAATGCTTGATTTTGGTGCGGTGGTAGAATACCTAGAAGCTCCAGGAAATGAAGTATTGCTTCACGTATCTGAGCTTGCATGGGAACGTACTGAAAATGTTTCTGACGTTGTGAACATGGGCGATGTTTTCCAAGTGAAATACTTAGGTATGGATCCTAAAACAAGAAAAGAAAAAGTGTCTAGAAAAGCACTTATGCCAAGACCTCCACGTGAGGAAAGAAGAGAGTAATCACATCTTAGTTTACTAAAGGTTTATTTATAGAAAGCCCCAATTCATGTATTTGAATTGGGGTTTTCGATTTTTATAATGCCGCCGCTTGCTGGAGATTTTACTTTAAAAATTAAAATACAATGTTTCAGTAGAGCACAAATTATTATATTTACACTTCTAACTTGTAAAATATGTTTACCAAAGAATTTAAAAAAGCGATACAAGAGTTACCCAGCGCGGAAAAGGATAAATTAATTTTCAGGCTGCTAAAAAGAGATGTAGATCTTGCCAACAGGCTCCATTTTGAACTGGTAGATACAGAAACGGTCGAGGATAAAAGGATTGCCTTTGAAAAATTGATGCTTAATAAAATCAATCATTTTACGGAGCGGTTTTATTCTGTTGGGTATTTACTTCAAGACACCCGTTATGTTAGCGGTGATATAAGTGAACACGTAAAAATCACTAAAGACAAGTTTGGCGAAATCAGTTTGAATATAAAAATGCTAAACCACCTCCTACTGCTCAACAATGAAAGAATCCAAAGCCAAAGTTATGCAAAGGCTTACACGATGTGTATCTATGTAATTGCAAGAGCTTTTAAAATTTTGATCTTGATAAAAGCAATTGACGACGATTATTTTTTAGATTTCAAAGAAGATTTGGAAAAGCTTGGAGTGTTAATAGGCAACAATTCTTTATTAATGAAAACTGCTATTCATAATGGCTTAGACGTAAACTGGCTAATAAATGGTGAAATTCCTGAAAATATTGTTGCCTATCATAAAAATGTTAGACAACAAGGATATTTGAAATAAGTATTTTGGTTGCCAGCTAAGATATCCGTACACCTAGATTTTTAAAATTATAAAGAAATTGAAACCAAAACATAGTTAGAGCAATAGACCGCATTAGGGATAGAAGCAATTGTTTGCCCTCTTATTGTGCAGCGTAGCGGAACAATAAAGCGAGTGCGGATAGCCCAGGCCGCAGGTAATGCCCAAATATAGATCCACGAAATACTAAAATTAAAAAAAAAATTCACAATAGTGTAACTTTTTTGCAACTCTCTACGTATAACTATTTGTACACTTAAAAAATTGAGGAGACAAAAACATGAGACAACTTAAAATCACCAAGCAGGTAACGAATCGTGAAACTGCATCATTAGACAAATATTTACAAGAAATTGGAAAAGTTGACCTTATCACCGCTGACGAAGAGGTAGAATTAGCACAAAAGATAAAAGCTGGGGATCAAAAAGCCTTAGAGAAATTGACAAAAGCTAATTTACGTTTCGTTGTTTCGGTAGCAAAACAATACCAAAATCAAGGACTTACACTTCCTGATTTAATTAACGAAGGAAATTTAGGATTAATCAAAGCAGCACAACGTTTTGATGAAACACGTGGTTTCAAATTCATCTCGTATGCCGTTTGGTGGATTCGTCAATCTATTTTACAGGCATTAGCTGAGCAATCTCGTATCGTTCGTTTGCCTTTAAATAAAATTGGTTCCATAAACAAAATCAACAAAATGTATGCCTTATTAGAGCAATCTAACGAGCGTCCACCATCTGCTGAGGAAATTGCAAAAGAACTTGACATGACCGTAAATGACGTAAAAGAGTCTATGAAAAACTCTGGTCGTCACTTATCCATGGACGCACCTCTTGTAGAAGGAGAAGATTCTAACCTATATGACGTTTTACGTTCTGGTGAATCTCCAAATCCAGACAGAGAATTAATCCACGAATCATTGCGCACCGAAATTGAGCGTTCCTTAGAGACATTGACTCCAAGAGAAGCTGATGTAGTTCGTTTGTACTTTGGTCTTGGCGATCAACATCCAATGACGTTAGAAGAAATTGGAGAAACTTTCGACCTAACTCGGGAGCGCGTGCGCCAAATCAAGGAAAAAGCAATCCGCAGATTAAAACATACTTCTAGAAGCAAAATACTAAAAACTTATTTAGGATAAAATAGCTACAAGTCATAAAGTCAAAAGTCATACCGTTAAGTAACACTATGACTTTTGGCTTTGGACGAATAAGTAACGACGGTCTGATTAACTGTTCGTTTTTTGATTGATGATTGAAACCTCGGCTGATTACCGAGGTTTTATTTTTGCCATAAAGCCTAGTTCAGTTCGAACAAAGCTCTCGGGTTTACGGAGTTTTGCTTTTCACCCCTAGCCCGGTGGACAGAGTAATGTAAATATATTTGAAATTGCTTTTTTTGAAATTTATTTGGGCGTGTCCCTTCGGGCCAGGCTTTACGTTACAATCTTTTTCATTTTATACCGCTACCGCTACATAAAATAAAAAAGGATTTCCACTGCAATCCTTCACGCAAAACCTAGGTGTAAATTCACGAATGGTCTTCACAATAAAACTTTCGCTAATTGATGCAAAAAAACTACTTTTGCAAAAACTACAACTTAATAATCTGCTTCAACTGCAGATTAAACAAACAACACCATGAAGAATACACTTATTGCACCGTCCGTACTGGCCGCCGATTTTGGAAACCTGCAACGCGACATCGAAATGATTAACAACAGCGAAGCAGATTGGTTTCATATTGATATCATGGACGGCGTTTTTGTTCCCAACATTTCTTATGGTATGCCCGTTCTGGAAGCGATTAACAAACATGCAAAAAAAACCATCGATGTACATTTAATGATTGTAGATCCAGATCGTTATATCAAAACTTTTGCTGATTTAGGCGCGAACATACTAAGCGTACACTATGAAGCATGCACACATCTTCACAGAACGCTACAAGCGATCAAATCTGAAGGAATGAAGGCTGGAGTAGCAATTAACCCTCATACTACTATTGATCTGTTAGAAGACGTAATCAATGATATTGACCTGGTTTGTATTATGAGTGTGAATCCAGGTTTTGGAGGACAATCCTTTATTGAAAACACCTATGCAAAAGTTGAAAAGCTAAAAGCTTTAATCACTAGAAAAGGAGCTACAACCTTAATCGAAGTTGACGGTGGTGTTACTAACAAAAATGCAAAACAACTAGTAGAAGCTGGAGCAGATGTCCTGGTTGCAGGAAGCTTTGTCTTCAAAGCAGAGAACCCAACACAAACCATACAAGATTTAAAGACGCTAACTAATTTCTAAAAAAATAAATAAAAAGTTCCGTTCTGATTTAAATTAGTTCGGGACTTTTACTATTTTGACTTACATCAAATAATAAATTACTGCCTGTTTAATTAAAAAATCTTTTCCCTACAGATAAAGCTGTAAATGGCATTGGAAGGAACTATTTTTAAAAAGTAGTCATAAGAGAATTCTCTCGCAAAGGATTACAAATTATTTATTACCACACTTAATTTAGTGATTTTAAGCGATCCGATATTAATTTCTATTGAATGTAGTCGAATTTTTTTCTCTTGTATTACAGTTCCTTTAATAAAATTACAAATTAAAATACACCTTAGTAATCCGCACTTCTTTTGCAGAATACGTCTTTACATCCATAACTGCTCAACATGCAAAGAAACAGAGGCGATTATTTAAAATAGCACTTCGTTTATCCGTTTTTATCCGCACAGCCCTCAAAAAAATACTACTAGCAGCAAATTGAACCACCTGCTGTTTTTAATTACTACGTGATGGGTTTAAATTTAGAAAATTTGACATCTACACTAAAACAATTATCTAATTTAATACGCAAAACTACCATTTCAATAAACTCCTCCGAGGAATAATATGGTACAAACGCAACTAAATTTACAAATCAAGGTTAGACACAATTAAATTTCTCTGTAGCCTTTCTTAATCCTGCAAACTACATGACGGTTACTTAAGCGGCAAAAAACAGTGTGTTCTAGGATGAACTTTTGTCAAAATTTAAGTCTTTTCATAGATTTTGCTGTCAAGAGTAGCTGGTTTATTTACTAATTATTTTCAATTTATTTTATTTCTGGATTATTACAGATGCTATCGTCTTAAATAGAAATACCCTAGCCCAGATTGAAGCGAAAATCCTTTTTATTTTTTCTACAAAAATAAAAAGATTGTAGTGTAAAGCTGGAAATAGCTCCTAAAAAAAGAGACTACTTGTTTAAAAAAGAGCAAAAAAAAACTCCCCAATTTCTTGAGGAGTTTTTTAAATTATTCTAAAATAGCATTTCCTTTTTTGTCGTAGAAATGATACTCTAAATACGTGTAAGCGTCACGAGGTATGATTTTCACCCATTTCTTATGTTCAAGAAACCATCTTGAACGTAATGATGGAAAACCTTTACTGAGGTATGCAGCCACAAATGGATGTACATTAAGCACAACGTGTTTATGGATTTTTAAAATTCGTTCTAGATCAAAAGCGATTTTATCAATGATTTGAATTGGCGCTTCAATTTCGCCACTTTCATTGTTTGGATCCTCTTCTCTAGTTTTAATATTAACTTCGGGTCTTACTCTTTGACGTGTAATTTGGACTAAACCAAATTTACTTGGAGGTAAGATCTTGTGTTTCGCTTTATCATCGCTCATTTCCTCTTTCAAGAAGTCGAACAACACTTTACGATTTTCGGGATTTGACATATCGATAAAATCGACTACAATGATGCCGCCCATATCTCGAAGACGCAATTGTCTAGCGATTTCAGCAGCAGCAATCATATTCACTTCCATGGCAGTATCTTCCTGATTGGTCGCTTTATTAGAACGGTTTCCACTATTGACGTCAATAACGTGCAAGGCTTCTGTATGTTCAATAATAAGATAAGCACCCTTACTCATGGATACTGTTTTTCCAAAAGAAGTTTTGATTTGTCTCTCTATGTTGTATTTCTCAAAAATGGGTGTGTCTTTTGATTGATAAAACTTAACAATTGATTGTTTGGATGGTGCAATTTCTTGCAAATAATCCTTGGTTTGGTTGTACAACTCTTCATCATCGATCTGGATACCGCTAAAGGTATCATTAAATACATCTCTCAATATCGAAGAGGCTCTGTTGAGTTCTCCTAATACTTTAGACGGATGATGAGCAGTTGGTAATTTTTTACACATTGCAGTCCATCTGCTGAGCAGGTTCTGCAAATCTTTTTCTAATTCTACTGTGCTTTTGCCTTCGGCTACTGTGCGAACAATAACACCAAATCCTTTTGGTTTGATGGATTGTACTAATCGTTTTAAGCGTTCTTTCTCTTTTTTGTCTTCTATTTTTTGTGAAATAGAAACGCGGTCAGAAAACGGAACCAAAACTATAAATCTTCCGGCAAGAGAAAGCTCAGCGCTAATTCTTGGTCCCTTGGTAGATATAGGTTCTTTGACGACTTGTACTAAAACAGATTGATTGGAACTCAAAACATCAGTAATGGTGCCATCTTTGTCTATTTCTTTTTCAAACTGAAAGGTTTTTAGGGAGAAATCTTTTAATTTACCTGCGCTTACAAGTTTTATGAATTTCAGTTGGGAAGCCAAGTTAGGTCCTAAATCATGATAATGTAAAAAGGCATCTTTTTCGAAGCCAACATTCACAAAAGCAGCATTAAGTCCTGCAACAGGTTTCCTGATTTTGGCAATAAATATATCACCAACTTGGAAGTTGCTTTTCTCTTCTTCTTTGTGTAATTCAATTAGTTTTCCATCTTTTAATAAGGCAAAATCTACGGCTTCAGAACTGGATCGGATGATTAATTCTTTATTCACGCTGTACATTTTTATCCGAACTTTTTAGTTTTCAATTTTCGGTTTTCAGCTTTAGCTTTACAACTAATAACTCATAACTTAGAACTTATAACTGAATTGTTAGGATGGATTAAACAATATTTTAACAGGTATTGTACCCGGGGAAACTTAAAGATTTTTGATTCTTGATTTTTGATTCTTGATTTCAGATATTTTTAAAAAAATCCGCAATCTGCAATCGTCAATCTTAATTCTTAAATCATTCCGTTTCAATTTCAATGAACTTTTAAACTTAAAAAAGAAAAAAGTAGTTTAAAACTACTTTTTCTTTTTGTGACGGTTAGCTCTCGCTCTTTTTTTACGTTTGTGCGTTGCTACCTTATGTCTCTTTCTTTTTTTACCACTTGGCATATCTTGTCGATTTTATGATTAATTAATATTATTATTTTGCTTCGTTATTTGTTTTCACTCCTTCTACAAAAACTTTTGCAGGTTTGAATGCAGGAATGTTGTGTGCAGGAATTTTTATTGTCGTATTCTTTGAGATATTTCTTCCTGTTTTTTCCGCTCTAGTTTTCACTATAAAACTTCCAAAACCTCTTAAATAAACATTGTCTCCAGTTTCTAATGAATTTTTTACTTCATTCATAAAAGTCTCTACAGTTGCCTGTACATCTCCTTTTTCAAGACCTAATTTTTCTGAAATTTTTGCTACGATATCTGCTTTCGTCATTTTCTTTCCTAATTTATAATGTTGTACTATTTTTTTGAGTTTGCAAATATAGGAATTTAAAAAACAATTATTCAAGCTAATTGATTAAATTTTAATCACATAAACTTTTACTTTTGCAGTCTAATATTAAAAGATGAAATTTTCTAACCTACTGATAAAATGGTATTTACAAAATAAACGCGAATTACCTTGGAGAAATACCACTAATCCATACCCTATTTGGCTCTCTGAAATCATGTTACAACAGACTAGAGTTGCTCAAGGGACACCTTATTTTTTGTCTTTTACCACTGCCTTTCCCACTGTTTTTGACCTAGCTGAGGCGAGTGAAGAACAAGTTCTAAAACTATGGCAAGGTCTGGGTTACTATTCTCGTGCCCGAAACTTGCATAAAACGGCGCAATACGTAGCTTCTGATTTAGGCGGTATATTCCCGGACAAGTATATCGATTTGCTTAAACTAAAAGGAATTGGGGAGTATACAGCTGCAGCTATTGCCTCTTTCTCCTACAATGAAGCTGTGCCTGTTGTTGATGGAAATGTATTTCGGGTTTTGTCGCGTTATTTCGATATTGAAACTGATATTACTTTGGCTTCCGCCAAAAAAGAATTCGCTGCCTTAGCTTTCGAATTGATGCCAAAAGATAATCCCGCTATTTTTAATCAAGCCATTATGGAGTTTGGCGCTTTACAATGTGTTCCCAAAAGTCCTAATTGTGGCATTTGTGTTTTCAACGAAAGTTGTGCTGCTTTACAAAAAAATAAAGTCGATCAGTTGCCACTCAAATCCAAAAAACTAAAAGTCAGGAACCGCTATTTTAATTATTTGGTTTTTGCCGATGAAGTTGAGAATACAATTATCCAAAAACGGACCGGCAAAGGGATTTGGCATAATTTGTATGAGTTTCCCTTGATAGAAACAGAAAAAGAAGAAGATTGGGACTATGTAAATAAGCATGTTCAAGATGAATATTGCAAAGGGAATACTAACGCTAGTATATATGAGTACAGCGCTAAAAGTATTTTGCATAAATTATCGCACCAGCATTTACACATTAAGTTTTGGAATGTTCAAGTACCAGAAACTTTAAAGAACGGAATAGATATTGAAACCTTAAGAAGTTTTCCCTTCCCAATTGTTATTCATAATTTTATTGAAAAGGAATTACAGAGTTTCTAAAAAACTGTATCTTTGATAAAATACCACATCCTAAAATGAACGGAACATTAAATAAAGTAATGCTAATTGGTTTTCTTGGCGACGACATCAAAATGCACTATTTTGATGGAGGCAATTGTATTGGTAGATTTCAATTGGCAACAAATGAGGTCTACATCAACAAAACTACCAACGAAAAAATTACCTCTACAGAGTGGCATAATTTAGTTGTGCGCAACAAAGCGGCTGAACTTTGCGAAAAATACTTGTCTAAAGGAGATAAAATATATGTGGAAGGACGCATTAAGTCCCGCCAATGGCAGTCAGAGGACGGGAGCACCAAACACACCTCTGAAATTCAAGTAACCGAATTTACTTTTCTCACCACCAAAAAAGAGGGGGAAACTAACAAGCAATTCACTGCAGCTGATGTTTCAAAAAACACTAATTTTGACCCAGAAAAAAAGGTCTTGCCTATTAATGACTTGCCATTTTAATTGTCTAACTAATCCTTACTAATGTGGACCCAGAGCCCAGTTTGTTTTTTACTTATGTTATCGATCCTACTTTAGCTTTTGGCCTTGCAATAGTAGTCGCTTTACTCTTTTGTTCTGCATTAATTTCTGGCGCAGGAGTCGCCTTGTTCTCGTTGTCACAAAAAGACATTGACGAAATGATGCTGGAAAACAAATCTAAAGCTACCTTAATTTCCAGACTTTTAGAAAAACCAAAAAAACTATTAGCAACACTTATGGTGGCTAATAATTTCATCAACATATCAATAATACTATTATTTTCGTATGTAGGCAAAAGCCTGTTTGTAACCATAACGGCACCGCTTTTAAAATTCATCGTCGAAGTATTGATCATCACCTTCTTGATTTTGTTATTTGGAGAAGTACTTCCCAAAGTGTATGCTAGTAGAAATAATAAAAAGTTTGCCAAGCTAGTTGCCTACCCTATTGCTTTTTTGGACAAGTTACTGTCGCCAATAAGCTTGCCCATGCGAGCCGTTACAATTTACCTGCATAACAAATTAGGAAAGCAAAAAACAAATTTCTCGGTAGATCAACTATCCCAAGCACTGGAACTTACTGCTTCGGATGAAACTTCTACTGAAGAACAAAAAATATTGGAAGGCATTGTAAGCTTTGGAAACACAGATACTAGACAAGTAATGAGTCCCAGAATTGATATTTTTGCTTTAGAAATTGAGGAGTCTTTTTCAGTTATTTGTCCCAAAATCATAGAAAAAGGGTATTCTAGAATTCCAGTATATCGAGACAATATTGACCAAATAGAAGGCGTTTTATTTGTCAAAGATTTGCTTCCGCATATCAACACGAACGAATTTGACTGGAAATCGCTGTTACGAAAGCCCTTTTTTGTTCCTGAAAATAAAAAGTTAGACAACTTGCTTAAAGATTTTCAAAGTATGAAAAGCCATTTGGCAATCGTTGTTGATGAATATGGAGGAACTTCTGGATTAGTGTCTCTTGAAGACGTTATCGAAGAAATCGTAGGTGATATCAGTGATGAATTTGATGATGAACACATTAATTTTTCGAAAATTGACGATAAAAACTACCTTTTTGAAGGGAAAATAAACCTCAAGGATTTCTACCGAATTATGGAGGTTGATGAAGAATCATTCGAGATCAAAAAGGGAGAAGCGGAAACACTGGCTGGATTTATCCTCGAAATTCTAGGGAATTTTCCAAAAAAAAATCAAAAAATTGCATTTGGAAACTGCCTTTTTACAATAGAAACAGTTGATGAAAAAAGAGTGAAACAAATAAAAGTAACGATTGAATAAGTACTAATGACAAAAAAAATAATCACTTTTTCGCTATTAATTACCACCTCATTCTTGAGTTTTAGCTGCAAAGACGATGTCTTGCCTAAACCCTCAAGTTACTTACGATTGGATTATCCCGAAGCAAAATATGTGAGTTTTGAAAACGAATGCCCTTTTGCTTTCGATATGAATTCAGAGGCAGTTATCAAAAAAGAAGCAGATTGTGGTTTCACCATTACGTATCCAAAAATGAAGGCAACAATTTATCTTACTTATAAACCAGTAGCAAAAAATATTACTGAACTATTGCGTGATGCACAAAAATTAACATTCGAACACGTCATAAAAGCAGACGACATTCTGGAGCAACCGTATTTAAATGCAAACAAAAAAGTGTACGGAATGTTTTATCAAGTAGAAGGAAATGCGGCAACAAATGCACAGTTTTACGCAACAGATAGCACCAAACACTTTGTAACGGGTTCCGTTTATTTTTACGCTAAACCAAATTATGATTCTATTATGCCTGCAGCGAGTTACATAAAAAACGATATGCAGCGCTTAATGGAAACCTTAAAGTGGAAATAATTTTAGGACCTAATAGCGAGCTATTAAATCCAGCCTTCTCTAATTTATAGTCTGTTTTGAATCCGTAAGACATTCAAGGGATTAATAGCCTCCCTTTAACTTCTTGTCCTAAGGATTTAGATTTTATTTGTTGCACTGCGAACAATCCAAAGCAGATTTATGTTTTAAAAGAAAAACATTCGCTGTTAACGAATGCTTTTCTTTTAATACACTATTTAGGAAATCAATTAAGACTTCATATTCGAAACTTTGTAGGTCTTGCCATCCGCAGCAGCTTCGACCACTTTCGTCAACTTTTCTGGAGTCTGGACTGTTTTGTCAAAACTTACAGTAGCCATTTTTGTTTCAAAATCTACTGTTGCTTTTTGAACTCCTTCGAGCCCTGTTAAATCTTCTTGAATTGTTTTGGCGCAACCTACAGCACATGTCATTCCTTCAACAGAAAAACTCGCCGTCTGAAGGTTGGCAGCAGCTATCTTTTTTTTAGCGACTGGAGCAGCAATTTCTGTACTTTCTTTCAAATCTGTTTCGTTAGATTTTTCTTTACAACCCACAAATAAAATAGTTGCAAAGGCGATCGTTAGTATTGATTTTTTGATATTCATTAGGATAAAAATTTTAAAGATTAAAATCAGTTTTATGAATTACAAAATTAATTAAAAAAAGGAGGACTAATTCATAAAATAATTACAATTTTGAGGCAAAATTATCTTCATGGAATCAAAGCAGTTAAAATGGGTTTACTTAGTAGTTCTTGCCTTAGTTTGGGGAAGTTCCTTTATATTAATAAAAAAGGGGTTAATTGGTTTGACCGCTTTACAATTGGGATCGTTACGCATCATTTTTGCTGCTATTTTTTTGTTACTGATAGGATTCAAGAGCTTATCTAAAATCCCATCTTATAAATGGAAATATATTGCATTAACTTCTTTATTTGGGACATTTATACCCGCCTACTTGTTTGCCATTGCCCAAACCGAAATTGACAGTTCTGTGAGCTCTATTTTGAATTCCCTGACACCTTTGAATACCTTAATATTAGGTGCTCTGGTTTTTGGACTGCAATTCAAGAGAAATCAAATTTTTGGAATTTTAATTGGTTTAATAGGGAGTGCTTTATTGATTTTGAATGGTGCAATTCATCATCCAGAGCAAAATTATTACTATGCGATCTTAGTTTTAATAGCTTCAATCTGTTATGCTGTCAACGTCAATTTAATCAAGAAATACCTGCATGACTTGAGTCCATTGAGTATCACTACTGGTAATTTCATGGTATTGTTTGTACCCGCTTTTACTGTATTGTTTTTGTCTGGTTTTTTTGAAGTTATTGGTGCTGTAAAAGTTCAAGAATCCATTTTGTTTATAATGATTCTGGGGGTTGTAGGAACTGGAATTGCCAATATTTTGTTCTTTAAACTCATCCAAATGTCTTCACCGGTTTTTGCTACTTCAGTAACGTATTTGATTCCTGTTGTCGCTTTTTGTTGGGGACTATTAGACCATGAAATGCTTACGCCAGTTCAGTTTTTTGGCGCCTTTATTATTTTGATTGGTGTGTATTTATCAGCTAAGAAGTAGTGTTACGTTTTCAGAGCTCAGTTTTCAGTCTGTAGTGTTCAGAGCTCAACATTCAGTGTACTGTTTGTAGTAATTAGAGTTTATGTTTGCTAATTGACTGATGTCTTTTTTTTGAGTACAATAGGATAAAAACAAGAAAGGCTGCCTATTTCTAGACAGCCTTTAATAAAAATTTTAGATTTGATTATTGAAAATCTGCATCTGTAACACCTTCATTGATTTTTACGTCAGACATTTTTATATCCAATTCAAACCCTACATTCTGGATGATATTAAAAGGAACTTTAACTCCTTTTACTTCTTTGTAATCTCCGTAATTTGTAGTTTGCGTGATGCTTTGTCCACCTTGTTCTATAACTTTAGATTCCGCAAGTTTTAATCCCGAAGTTACATCGTAAAACAATGTCGTTTTGCCATTTTTAACGGCATAAGCATCTTTTCCATTTACAGACTCAATAGTTTCTAGCGTTAAACCTTGTTTTTTAGAAAGAGCTAATTCTACAAAAGGTGTTGCATCTGCTTTCAAATCAGCAAGCATAGTTCCTTCAATATTTTGACGCTGCCCTTGTTGCATCACGTAAGCTCCTTTTTCATTCACCACTTGCTTCATTATGCTCATCGTTCCCATAGCTAATTCAACCATAAGTTTTCCTTTAGCATCTATTTTTGATGTGTAGTTCAATGGTGATGGTGCTTGTGGAATAGTTGTAGTTCCGTTCATTACTACTGTTTTTACAGCTAATGCTGCTTTTTCGCCACCAATAGCTTTGATGTAATTATCAATAACAATTTTGGCAGTAACTCCTGCTGGAACCGGTTTTTTGAATTCTGGTTTAGCTGTTGGATTTCCGTATTTATCGGAGTACGATACTGGAAATTTTAATTTTTCTAGGCTAGGAGCTACATCGGCAGCTTTTCCTACAATTACAATTCTGCTATTGTCAGCCAAGAAGTATTTATTAGCCACTCTCAAAATATCGTCAGCAGTTACAGCACTGATATTTTTAATGTAATTTTCATAAAAATCAGCTGGTAAGCTTTGTGTTTGGATTCTTAAAGCGTAACCTGCTACCGTTTGTGGTTTTTCAATTTGCATTACAAATCGTCCGATGTATCCTGCTTTTACACTAGCTAACATTTCATCAGTCACTTTCTCCGTTCTGATTTTTTTGAATTCTTTGAAAATCTCAACAACAGTACTGTCCGTTACTGCGTTACGAACTTGTGTTGATGCATTGAAAGTAGAAACGCGTTTGTCTCCGTAGATGCTTGTTCTTGCACCATACGTCCATCCATGAGCTTCTCTTAAATTCATGTTGATGTAACTATTAAAGTCACCACCTAAAATTTGGTTCGCCACTAAGACCGCAAAATAATCAGGATCCGTCATTTTAAGATTCGACATGTTAACCACAGCAACTTCTGATTGAACTGCGTTTGGCATATCAATAAAGTTGATTTGTGAAACAGCAACATCTTTAGGATCGCTAAATGTGATTGAAGGAGCAGAAGCTTTTTTCCATGAACCAAAGAACTTCTCTACCATTTTTTTTGTTTCCTTGAATTTTACATCCCCAACAATAATTAGGTAGGCGTTGCTAGGAACAAAATAAGTGCTATAGTTCGCTTTGACATCAGCAAGTGTTACGTTTTTTAAAGTAGCTTCACTTACATATTCCCCTGCAGGATGATTTTTTCCATAAGTCAAAACATCTACTACTCTCGCTGCTACCGCTGAAACACTTTTTTCATTTGCTTTTAAGCCTTCAATAAGTTTGGTTTTTTCTTTGTCAAATTCTTCTTGGGTGAAGTTTGGATTTAGTGCACCATCAGCCATTAATTCTAAAACTCGTCCAGAATATTTAGATAATGCGCTTGCTGAAGCACCGTTTGAACTAAAATTGATATTAGCACCCAGAAAATCTACTTCTTCATTGAAGGCCGTTTTCGAAATTTTAGTGGTTCCACTCCCTATTAAAGTACTGGTCATATCAGCAACTCCTTTTTTGTCACCTTCTGTATACGGATCATTATCCAAAGTAAGATTGAAGGATACTCGTGGTAACTTATGGTTTTCGACAACCATAACTTTTAAACCATTTTTTAACTCAAAGGTTACTGGTTTTCCAATTTTTATGGTTGGAGCAACTCCGGGTTTTGGCTGAGGGATGATTTGTCCTTGCATAAGTACTGTTAAGAACAAACTTGATAAAATTAATATTGATTTTTTCATAATGAGATATCTTAGTTTTGAGCTTTGTCTTTAGATGGAACGTAATCCAAAACTAATCTTTGGTTTGGATTTAAATATTTCTTGGCAACATCTCTGATTTCTTCACGAGTAATTGACTGGTAGATTTCGATTTCGGTATTAATTAAATTTACATCACCGTATAATAAGTGATAGGAAGCCAAGTTATCTGCTATACCGTCAATAGTTGAATTACTATTTACATATTGGTTTTCGAATTTGTTTTGCAGTTTTTGCAAATCTTTCTCCGTTATCAATTCTGTTTGTAGTTTTACAATTTCAGCGTCAATTTCGACAAGAATGTCATCGGCAGTACTTGGAGCTTGCGGCAAGCCGTAAATGATATAACTTCCATAATCTTCTTGACTGTTACTAAAAGCACCTATTTGTAGGGCCATTTTCTTATCGTCGACAATTTTTTTGTACAACCTTGAACTTTTACCATCTGTTAAAATTGAAGATATCATATCCAATACTCTTGCATCTCTAGTTTTCATAGAGGGCGTTCTGTACGCAGCTACGATTGCAGGAATTTGAATGTTGGCGTCTTCAAACTTTGCTTTGATGGTTTGAGTGATTGGCTCTTCAACAAATGTTTCTCTTTGAATAGCCGCTCCTTTTTTGATAGGTCCAAAATATTTTTGAATCCATTCCTTCGCTTGTTCTTTTTTGAAATCACCAGCAACAATCAAAACAGCATTGTTAGGAATATAAAATTTCTTATTAAAAGCTTGAAATTCCTCTAAAGTTGCAGCATCTAAATGGCTCATAGAACCTATCGTTGCCCAGCGGTATGGATGTTTTCTAAAGATATTCTTTTTTACTTCCGCTAAAAAATTTCCATAAGGTTGATTGTCAACACGCAATCTTTTTTCTTCTTTTACCACTTCGTTTTGAGTGTCAACACCAATTTGATTAATCACAGGGTGTAACATTCTTTCCGCTTCCATCCACAAACCTAGTTCAAGATTATTGGAAGGAAACACTTCATAATAATACGTTCTATCATCCGTAGTGTTCGCATTATTTACTCCACCATTCCCTGTAACGATTTTAAACCATTCCCCGCGCTTGATGTTTTCAGTTCCTTCAAACAACAAATGTTCAAAAAAGTGGGCAAACCCGGTTCTTTCGGGATTTTCATCTTTAGCACCCACATGGTACATTACAGATGTAATAACAGTAGGAGCAGATGGATCATTGTGTAAAATCACATGCAAACCATTGTCTAATTTGTATTCCTCAAAAGCTACTTTTTGCGCTGAAGCGACCCCTCCTAGCATAAACAAAGCACCTAAAGCCATTAATGAATTTTTCATAAGGTTAATAATTTTGTTAATATACTTGTAAGTCGCAATTATGCGAACAATGTTACATAAAAACTAAACCTAAACAAAAATTTAACAACTGTTTAATTACATTCTTTTTATTTAAATTCCAACCATAGCAACAGGTTAGTGATTGAGAATAATTTTTACAGTACTAATTGCAGGTTAAATATTTAATTGTATATTTGCAACCTTAAAAATTATTAAAACAATTCAGTATGTATGCAATCGTAGAGATAGCAGGGCAACAATTCAAAGTAAGCAAAGACTTAAAGGTTTATGTTAACCGTTTGACTAATGAAGAAGGTTCAAAAGTTTCTTTTGACAAAGTTCTTTTATTAGATGATAACGGAACAATCACTTTAGGCGCCCCAGCTATAGAAGGTGCTTCAGTAGAAGCTAAAGTGTTACAACACTTAAAAGGAGATAAAGTTATCGTTTTCAAAAAGAAAAGAAGAAAAGGATACAAAAAGAGAAATGGTCACAGACAATATCTTACTCAAATTGTAATCGAAGGAATTACTGGTGTTGGTGCTAAGAAAGCAGCTCCTAAAAAAGCGGCAGTAGAAGCTAATACAGAAGAAGTAGAAGCTCCTACGAAAAAAGTAGCTAAAGCTAAAAAAGAAGATACTCAAGAATAATAACAAAATAAACTAATACGTCATGGCTCACAAGAAAGGTGTCGGTAGTTCTAAGAATGGTAGAGAATCAGAATCAAAACGTCTAGGCGTGAAGATTTTTGGTGGTCAAGCTGCTATTGCTGGGAACATCATCGTAAGACAAAGAGGTTCAAAACATAATCCAGGTGCAAACGTTTACATCAGTAAAGACCACACTCTACACGCAAGAGTAGATGGAGTTGTTAAGTTCCAAAAGAAAAGAGATAACAAATCATACGTTTCCATACTTCCATTCGAAGTTGAAGCATAATTGAATTGCCTTCCAATTAATAAAAACCTTTAGAGAAATCTAGAGGTTTTTTTTTGCAGAATAATTTCAGACTACTTTGATTATAGATTTTTATTTCAAAATTAAAAATGAATTGAAACCAAAACCATCAGAAAGCCTAATAAAAAGCGCTGCAGAAACTTCTAGTTTCGTAAAACTTTATAATTTGCAGAAATACCAAATTTTTAAAGTGTTCTCAAAAAGAAACAAAAAGGTGATAGGAATTCAATTGTATTCGCATGTCCAACCGCTTGTAAAGCAAAACGCAACCGCTACCGTTTGCGTCTTGAATTTAACAACTCCTTTATATTCTCCTTTTTAGGTATGAAATTTGATAAATGAGTCATTACTAATAAATAGCATTATTCTATCTTTTATTAGCGACTAAATATTGGTTGGGACATTTGTTAAAGATATATCACGAAAGTATCGCTAACACATCAAAGACAACCACTATTTAATGATACTAATTATAAAAAAACTAAATGCATCATTTGTTGCTACACTGCTTAAAAAAAGAATTAGAAATCACGATGGCATCCTTATGAATCACATTAAGAAATAAAACCATTAACTAACGCAAAGAAACAATTATAAATAAGTACAAATGAAAAAATTAATATCCATCACTTTCCTATTGATTACCACCATTTCATTTGCACAAAATAAAAACTTTATAGTTGAGGACGAATTGATAATGTGGAGATATATTTACGAAGATTCAACAAGCATCTCCAAACTCAAAAGCAATCCACGATTAGAGTTTAAAACCGATTCCACCGGAATTATAAAAAAAACAAATTTCAGTGACAAAATGCTCCATCCGATTGTCGCTGAATTCAAAATTGAAGTGAAGAAAAATAAATATCGGGTCTCTGTTTTTAACACACGCTTTATTGAAGAACCACGTATTATTAACAAAGATGGCTTGCTAATTCAAGCTACTAATGAGTATACGATCGAGCAAGCCTTATTAAAAAGGAATAAAACCATAAAAAAACCATCTCTATTCAATAATAGTACTGAAACTTTAAATCCGCATTTGATACAGCTGTTTACAATCAAAAAGCCTGCAAAAAGCGATTGGTAAAAAGACACAAAAAAAACCGTAAAACACTTCAAAATAGTACTTTACGGTTTTTTTTTATGTGACCACGGCAGGGTTCGAACCTGCAACCCTCAGAGTCGAAATCTGATATTCTATCCAGTTGAACTACGCAGTCAAATTAATTTGAAAATTATGATTAACGATTTTATATTTACGATTAAAACCGATTAACAAGAATTCTTAATTATTACGTTAGTAACTTTTTAACAATCGTAGAAATGGTTTTTCCTTCAGCAGTTCCTCCTAATTGTGCTGCTGCTAAACCCATCACCTTACCCATTGAAGCTATCCCTGAAGCACCTGTTTCGCTAATAATTTTTGCAATTACTACTTCTACTTCTGCTTCGCTTAATTGAGCTGGTAAGAATTTTTCTATTACTGCAATTTGAGCTAATTCTGGTTCAGCTAAATCCATACGATTTTGTTCTGTAAAAATCTTAGCACTGTCTTTTCGGGTTTTCACTAACTTTTGCAACAATTTTATTTCGTCATCGTCAGTAATTTCCTCTTTTGATCCTGTTGCTGTTTGCGCCAATAAAATCTCAGATTTAATAGCTCTTAAAGCTTCTAAAGCTACTGTATCTTTGGCTCTCATGGCGGTTTTGATTTCGTCCATGATTTGTATTGATAAACTCATATTCTTTATTATTAATTTGGTTAATCGATCATTGGCTAATCGATTGTTGAACTATTACTTTACAATTATTTTTTGAACCAGCGGTACTAAAAAGGCTTTCAGTAAAAAAGTTTCTTTTCAACAAAAGCTAGAAACGAAAACCGGATTAAGAAAGTGCAAATTTAAAGAAATTTACTGGAATTTACAACAGATTACTTTGTTCTCGTTGCATAAAAAAAATAACCCGAAAAATAAATTTTCGGGTTACCTTCTTTTGACTTGAGGTCCTTAATCTACATTGTCATGCAAATAGGAATTGTTAGAACGCAACTGTAAATCATTGTTGCTATCTGTTCCTACAGAAATTCTTGAATTTGTATTATTCGCCTGATTGTTTGAAATATCTATTCCTAATCTTTTGTAAGCTGGCTCTTTTTCATACTCATCAATTTTAGAAACATTGTTGTGAAACTTGTAATTGAATTCTTTTAGCTTTTTTCTTCTTTCATCAGCTCTCATTCTCAACGATTCTTCAATAGTCATTTCCATTGGAGAGATTGTCTCAAAATCTTCTGGCGCCTGTACCGATCTTTCCACTTGTTTCATGGTAATATTTAACTCAGCCGGAATAACAACTTCTGGTGTTTTTACGACTGGTTTGGCCATGAAATCAGGCTCTTGATCCATATATTCTTCTAGAGAGTACTTGATGATTCCGTTATCACTTAATTCTGTCACGGGAACAAATTGAACGGCCTCATTTACTTTGATATCACGAGTTTCATTCGTTACCTCATACAATACTTTATTTTCTTGCACTTGACCTGCTGGTTCTGTTTTAAAAAGCGGCAAATCAAAAGAGAAAGTAGTTTGTTCTTGTCTCTCAATAACCTTTGGCTGTACTGCTTTTACTTCGGCTACAGGAGATGTGATTGTGAAATCAATATCAGTAATAGGAGAAACGATTTCAAAAGTTACATCTAAATTTTTAATAAATTCAGACATAACCATCAACTCTTCTTTATCAATTGTAGTGGCTATAATCACTGGTGCAGAAACTATTGCAGGCTCAGCAACAACCACATCTTCAACTAGATCGAAAACGATTCTTTCGCTAGTGTTTGCTATAGGCGATTCTGTATTTAAATCGAATGCCGTTACTGTTTTACTGCTAAGATTATGTACACTTCTTTGTTCATCCTCTAATGTGTGAATAATTTTTTTCGGCTCCGTATTTACGATTTCATTTTGTTGTTCAATATCAAATCCGGTAGCGATAATAGTTACTGCGATGGCATCTCCAAGAGATTCATCTTCACCAACCCCCATAATAATATTAGCATTATGTCCTGCTTCCACTTGAATATGATCATTAATTTCTCCAATTTCGTCAATTGTAATTTCATTTGTTCCAGAAACGATAAGCAACAATACGTTTTTGGCACCAGTAATTTTATTGTCATTTAACAAAGGAGAATCTAAAGCGGCAATAATTGCCTCCTTAGCTCTATTTTCGCCTGAAGAAACAGAAGATCCCATAATAGCTGTTCCACTATTGTACAATACCGTTTTAGCATCTCTTAAATCGATATTCTGTGTATAGTGATGCGTAATTACTTCGGCAATCCCTCTTGAGGCTGTCGCCAAAACTTCATCTGCCTTTGAAAATCCAGCTTTAAAACCAAGATTCCCATATACTTCTCTTAATTTATTATTGTTGATAACAATTAAAGAATCGACTTGTTTACGCAATTTTTCTATACCAATTAACGCTTGTTCCTGACGCACTTTACCTTCAAATAAGAAAGGCAATGTCACAATCCCAACCGTGAGAATATCTCTTTCTTTTGCCAATTGTGCAATGACAGGTGCAGCACCAGTTCCAGTTCCACCGCCCATTCCGGCTGTAATGAACACCATTTTAGTATTGCGATCTAGCATTTTTTCAATCTCTGAAATACTTTCAATTGCGGACTGCTGTCCAACATCAGGGTTTGCTCCAGCACCAAGTCCCTCGGTTAGATGAACTCCCAACTGAATTTTATTTGGCACAGAACTACTCTGCAAAGCTTGAGAATCCGTATTACATACGATAAAATCCACGCCTTTGATCCCTTGCTTAAACATGTGATTTATAGCGTTACTTCCGCCACCACCGACCCCTATAACTTTTATTACATTTGATTGGTTTTTAGGTAAATCAAATGAAATACTTCCAAATTCTGTGTTGCTTGGCATAATTTTGGGTTTTTGATATTTATTATTAATTCTTATATTTTTCAGGCCGTGCCTTTATTCTGCATTATCTAAAAAGTCTTTGATCTTATCTACATACCGATCAAAGAAATTTTTCTGAATTCTGTTAACTGTAGAATTTTGTTTTTCATGCGCATTATGATCTACTTCCTTTTCTACGTTCTCATAAACCTCTTGTACTGGAGCTTGAACAACTGTAGACCTGTACGTGGGCGCTTTTGGTTGCTCTACTGCATCCATGCGTACCGCGCTTTGCGTTTTATTCTCAATACTTTTCATTACTAAACCCACTGCCGTTGCATACAATGGACTTGAGATTTCCTCATCTGAATTCCCAGCTAAATGTTCATTAGGATACCCTATTCTTGTATCCATTCCAGTAATATATTCTACTAGTTGCTTAATATGTTTCAATTGAGCCCCACCACCTGTTAATACAATACCTGCGATCAGTTTCTTTCGAGGATCTTCATGACCGTATGCTTTTACTTCTGTAAACACCTGATCCACAATTTCCACAACGCGCGCATGGATTATTTTGGATAGATTCTTTAACGATATTTCTTTTGGCTCTCTACCTCGTAGACCGGGAATAGAAACAATTTCATTATCTCTATTTTCTCCTGGCCAAGCAGATCCAAATTTAACTTTTAGTAATTCAGCTTGCTTTTCAATTATAGAACATCCTTCTTTAATATCGTCTGTAATTACATTTCCTCCAAACGGAATTACTGCTGTATGCCGAATAATACCATCTTTAAAAATAGCTAGATCGGTTGTACCACCACCAATGTCGATTAATGCAACCCCTGCTTCTTTTTCTTCCTGACTCAAAACTGCATCGGCAGAAGCTAATGGTTCTAAGGTCAAACCTGACAGTTCAATTCCTGAACTTTGAATACACCTACCGACATTGCGAATCGACGAAGCCTGACCCACTACTACATGAAAACTAGACTCTAATCTTCCACCGTACATTCCTATAGGTTCTTTGATTTCAGATTGTCCATCAATTTTGAATTCTTGTGGCAAAACATGTATTATTTCTTCACCAGGTAACATAGCCAATTTATTGACTTGATCAATCAAAAGTTGAATATCATTCCCACCAATCACTTCTTCGGGATTGTTTCTGCTAATATAATCTGTGTGTTGAATACTGCGGATGTGTTGTCCTGCAATTCCAACAACCACATCTTTTATTTTATAGCCTGAGTTATTCTCCGCTTCTTGAATTGCTTGCTGTATGGATTGTATGGTTTGTGTAATGTTATTTACAACACCTCGTGCCACACCCAAACTTTTAGATTTCCCAACACCTAAAATTTCTAGTTTACCATATTCATTCTTTTTGCCTATCATGGCAACTATTTTAGTTGTCCCAATATCTAGACCTACTGCAATATTCTCTTTTTCCATTATCTATTATTTAGTGCAAACTACTTGTTCCGTAAACCGGAGGTCAATTTTTTTATATTTATACAACGAACTATCTAAAACTGCTTTTTGAAAAAAAGCTTTGTAATTTTTAAATTTACGCTCCACATTAATCAATTTACCAAAATCAATTTGGTAATCAAAATTTCTGTTGTGCATTTTTAAGCTACCATTTGGCATAATTTCAATTCCGATAATGTTTTTTTTCAAAAATGCATCATCATAAATTACGCGAAATAAGCGGGCTAAATCTTCGTTATTATTTTTATTTATTCCCCCTGAAACAAGTGGAACTCGGGCTGTAAAATTAGCTGACAATGGCATTCTATTCCCTTCGTAATCAATATAAAAAGAACCTCCATTATCAAAAACTCTAGCAATAGGAGTTTTTTGTTTCACCACTGCTTTTAACACACCATCAATACTCACATAGACATCTGATTTTTCAATCATTTCTTGTGCATTGAGATTTGTCTCCAGCGTATTCAAATCTAAATTAACTTTTTGAATGCTGGATGCCTCTTTATTATTTTCTATTAACAATTTATTAACCGTTTCTTGTTTAACAAAAGGGTCATTGTCTCCAACAAAAATAACTTCAGATTTAGTCAATTTCCTGTTTTCATTTCGTTTTGACGTAAAAGAAAACAGAAAAACCACTAATGCAAACATCAGTATCAATCGAATATTGGTCCAATTAAAGAGTTTCATTGATTGCTTTTTTAATTGATGGTACTAATTCTCCAATATCTCCTGCTCCAATAGTGACAACGACCGTGGCGTCACTTGCCAATATCGCGGTAACCAAATCATTTTTGGCTACTAATTTCTTATTATTAAGCAGCATCTTATCCTTGATCCATTGCGAAGTTACACCTTGTATAGGTTGTTCCCGAGCCGGATAAATATCTAATAAAAGAACTTCATCAAAGTTGGACAAACTTTTGGCAAATTCATCAGCAAAATCTCTTGTTCTGCTATACAGATGGGGCTGAAAAATTGCCAATACTTTTTGGTTTGGATACAATTCCCGAACCGCTTGATGCACCGCATTAATTTCTGTGGGATGATGTGCATAGTCATCAATATACACCTTAGCATCAGTTTTAATTTGATACGAAAATCGTCTTTTTATCCCCTTGAATGATGCTATGGCTTTTGCAATGGCATCGGTTGGGGTGCCGAATAAATTTGCCATTGCAATAGCCATCACTGCATTCATTAAGTTATGACGTCCTGGCAAACCAAAATGTAAATCTTTAATTATTTCAGTAGGTGTTTGTACGTCGAAAACATAGCTTCCGTCTCCTATTCTTATATTAAACGCTTTATAAATAGCGTCTTCATTTACCGCACACGTTATCCCTTCTAATGGTAATTCTTTTGTGATGAAAAGATTATTTTTATCCTCTATTTTAGCTGCAAATTCCATAAAAGACGCCTCAATAGCTTCACTTGTACCATAAATATCGAGATGATCAGCATCCATGGATGTAATGCAAGCAATATTGGGATGTAAATGCAGAAAGGAACGATCAAATTCATCTGCTTCAACTACCGTTACTGTTGTACCACTTCCTATTAAATTCGAATTATAATTCTCAACTATTCCGCCTATAAAAGCAGTGACATCAGCGCCACTTTGGTGTAATATATGTCCTAAAATCCCCGATGTCGTTGTTTTTCCATGGGTACCTGCAACTGCAAAACAAAACGTATCCTTAGTAATTAATCCTAAAACTTCGGCTCTCTTCTTTATTTCATACTCTTTTTCCACGAAGTAATTCCATTCCGAGTGTGTAACTGGCACTGCAGGTGTAATAATTACTAGCGTATTCTCGATAAAAAAATCTTTTGGTATCAAATCAATACTATCTTCAAAGTGAATTGCAATTCCACTTTCCATTAATTCATTTGTTAGAACAGAAGGCGTTTTATCATACCCGCAAACCTGTTTTCCCAAATTTTTGAAATAACGAGCCAAATTGCTCATCCCGATTCCACCAATTCCAATAAAATAGACGTTATGTATTTGATTCAAGTTCATTTTCGTTTCTTTCTTTATCTCTATTATTTTCTATCTATTAGCTTAACAATTTCATCAACAATTCGTTTTGTTGCTTCTGGCATTGCCAACTTCTTTATGTTTTCACCTAGCATTTTTTGTTTTGCCTCATCTGTAATCAAAGACTCAAATACAATACCGAATTGAGAATCCAGCTCTACTTCTTTCATTAAAATAGCTCCATTTTTATCAACTATTGCTTGCGCATTTTTAGTTTGGTGATCTTCAGCTACATTAGGAGACGGAATAAAAATCACGGGTTTACCAACAATGCATAATTCCGATACGGAAGAAGCTCCTGCGCGAGAAACCACAATATCTGCCGCTGCATAAGCCAGATCCATTTTATCGATAAAAGAATGAATCTGAATGTTTTCATTCTCTTCCAAACGTTTATAATCATCAAAATATAACGTGCCACATTGCCAAATTACTTGCACATTATGAGCTGCAAACAACAAAATTTCTTTAGCAATTAACTCATTTACTCTTCTGGCTCCTAAACTACCTCCTAAAACCAAAAGTGTTTTTTTCTTAGGGTCTAAATCAAAATGCTGTAATGCTATTTCTCTTTTGGAATCAATATCAATTAAATCCTGACGCACTGGATTTCCAGTTAAAATCATTTTTCCTTTTGGGAAAAAGCGTTCTAAGTTTTCATAAGCAACACAAATCTTTTTTGCCTTTTTACTCAATAGCTTATTGGTAATTCCAGGATAGGAATTTTGTTCCTGAATCACCGTTGGAATACCTGCAATTGCCGCTATTTGTAAAAGTGGACCACTGGCAAAACCTCCAGTACCAATAACTACATCTGGCTTAAATTGATCGATTATAGTACGTGATTTTAATAAACTGCTGATCAGTTTTACCGGGAAAAGAGTATTGTCAAATGTCAGTCTTCTTTGTAATCCTGCAATCCATAGTCCAATAATCTTGTAACCTGCCTGCGGCACTTTTTGCATTTCCATTTTATCTTTGGCACCAACAAATAGAAATTCGGCATTCGGAAAACGAGACTTCAATTCATTTGCAATAGCAATCGCTGGATAGATATGACCTCCAGTTCCTCCACCGCTTAATATGAATTTGTACTGTTTCATTTTTTTAAAGTTCCTAAGTTGCAATTATTTTAAAAATTCAAAATTATAAAATGGCTTATTTATTTAAAACTGCCTGCATTGGATTTTTTGCCTTGTCTTCAATAGAATATGCTTCCTCTAAAACATACTCTTCGTCTAACTCTCGATCGATTAATTTTTGTAGCGCTTCCTCCCTTTTTGCAGTATCTTTCAATTCCTGAGCAATTTCTTCTTCTTTCTTCGTTACACCAATAATGATCCCTAATGCGATGCAGGTCATCCAGATAGAAGTTCCTCCGCTACTAATCAACGGCAGCGTTTGTCCCGTAACAGGCAATAATTCTACTGCTACAGCCATATTAATCATCGCCTGAAAAATCATTGGAAAACCAAGACCTATAACTACCAGTTTCCCAAAGAGTGTTGTGGCTTTATGCGAAGCAACTACAAATCGGATAAGCAATAACAAATAGAGCGACAAAACGCCTATTCCCCCTATTATTCCATATTCTTCAACAATAATTGCATAAATAAAATCCGATGAAGATTGTGGCAAGAAATTTTTCTGAACACTTTTACCTGGTCCTAGTCCATAAATCTTACCTGATGCAATAGCAATTTTTGCTTTTTCTATTTGATAATCATCTTCATCTGGTTTGTCGGTACTAAAATTTTCAATACGACTTTCCCAAGTTCTTACTCTGCTAAAAAATTTAGCATCGGGAAAGGCTTTAGAAATCAAAACAAAGAAGGTTAGAAAAACAATGCCTGAACCTACAATTACTGCGATATATTTCATAGGATACTTCCCTATGAATGCCAACATTAATATCATCGAAAAAATTAATGCCGTAGTGGAAAAATTCGAAGGAAGAATAAAAATCAAGGTAATAAAAACCGGAAGCCAAAGCTCCTTCAATGATGCTACAAAATCAATCGGTTTCTCTCTTGTTTTAGACAAATAACGCGCAACAAATACAAACAAAACTAAGGCTGCAAAAGCCGAAGGTTGAAATGAAATACCGACAAATGGTATCTGAAGCCACCTACTTGCATTGGCTCCACCTATCACTGTACCTTTTATCATCGTTATGGCTAAAACAACCCAAACAACGGGCAACAGCCATTTAGAAATAGATCTAAAATAGTGATACGGAATTTTGTGAACCCAAAAAATGATTAAAAAACCAAAAAAAATATGACCCAAATGTTTTACTAAATACCCTAACGTATTTCCCGTTCCATGCCCCAAATAGGCCAAGTTACTACTTGCACTAAAAACAGGCATAAACGAAAACAAGGCCAATAAGGCCACAAATGACCAAATCCCTTTATCTCCCTTTAGATTGCCTATTAATTGTTTCATACCGCTTTCTTTTTAAAGTTTACTTTCGTTAATACGATAAAACTTTTCTATAAATTTTTAACTGCTTGTTTAAATTGATTCCCTCTGTCTTCATAATTTTCGAACAAATCAAAACTAGCGCAGGCTGGAGACAATAATACAGAGTCCCCTTTTTCAGTTAATCGTTGTGCCATTTGAACTGCGTCATTCATAGTAGAAACTTCAATCATCATGTCAACCACATTCCCAAAAACATCTATAATCTTTTTATTGTCTACACCAAGGCAAATAATCGCTTTTACTTTCTCCCGAACTAAGGACATCAATTCGTTATAATCATTCCCCTTATCGACACCACCTACAATCCAAACCGTTGGTGTGTTCATACTATCTAAAGCAAAAAAGGTTGCGTTAACATTTGTTGCTTTAGAATCATTGATATATTGAACATTTTGAATTTTTAAAACCTTTTCCAGACGGTGTTCTACTCCTTGAAAATTCGAAAGACTTTCTCTAATTGTAGCCTTTCTTATTTGCATTAATTTAGCCACAGAGGTTGCTGCCATTGCATTTTTCATATTATGTTTTCCTTCTAAAGCAATGTGATCTGTATCCATTGTAAACTCTTCCTGACTAATCTTAATTTCCATTTTGTTGTTTTTTATATAGGCTCCTTCGCTGAAAATTTTGGTCAATGAAAAAGGGATTAATTTTGCTTTTGTTGTGTGCGTTTTGAACCAATTGCTTATGGCTTCATCATCTGCATCGTAGATGAGATAATCATCCTCTGTTTGATTCATTGTTAATCTGAATTTTGAATCAATGTAATTTTCATATTTATATTCGTACCGATCTAGATGATCCGGACTAATATTCGTAATGATAGCAATATGGGGTTTGAAATTAATAATTCCATCCAGTTGAAAACTACTCAACTCCAGCACATAGGAATCGTATTTATTATCGGCAATCTGCCAAGCAAAACTTTTCCCTATATTGCCGCCCAATCCTACATTCAATCCAGCTGATTTCAACAAATGATGTGTCAGCATTGTTGTAGTCGTTTTTCCGTTGCTTCCGGTTATCCCTATAATTATTGCCTTCGTAAAAGGAGCCGCAAACTCAATCTCTGAAATTACTGGAATTCCTCGTTCCTGCAGCTTTTTTACTATTGGAGATTTATCTGGAATTCCTGGACTTTTCATCACCACAGCAGCATTCAAGATCAACTCCTCCGTATGCTTTTCTTCTTCCCAAGAGATTCCGTTTAACAGTAAAATCTCTTTATAATTTCCTTTTATTTTTCCAAAATCAGACACGAAAACTTCGTACCCTTTTTTCTTACCAAGAATAGCAGTTCCAACACCACTTTCTCCACCACCTAAAATTACTAGCCGCATACTATCTTAATTTTAAAGTGACAATTGACAATATGGCCAACATAATAGCTACAATCCAAAAACGGGTTACGATTTTACTTTCATGATACCCTTTTTTCTGGTAATGATGATGTAGAGGAGACATTAAAAATATTCTTCGGCCTTCGCCAAAGCGTTTCTTAGTATACTTGAAATAACTTACTTGAAGAACCACAGATAAATTTTCGACAAGAAAAATTCCGCATAATAAAGGAATCAGCATTTCTTTACGAACCGCAATTGCAAGAACGGCTATTATTCCACCAATGGTCAAACTTCCTGTATCACCCATAAAAACGGATGCTGGATAGGAATTATACCAAAGAAATCCAATCAATGATCCTACAAATGCTGCTATGAAAACCGTCATTTCACCAGAATTAGGGATGTACATAATATTCAGATAATTAGAGAAAATAATATTACCTGAAACGAACGTAAATATTCCCAATGCGAGTACCGAAATAGCCGAAGTTCCCGCAGCAAGACCATCAATTCCATCTGTTAGATTAGCGCCGTTTGAAACTGCAGTTATAATAAAAATTACTACTGGAATAAAAATTAACCAAGCCCATTTTTCATATCCGTCTCCTGTCCAAGCCAGCAATTCGGCATAATCAAACTCATTGTTTTTAAAGAAAGGAATTGTAGTTGCCGTAGATTTTTCTTCGATGGGCGCTGGCATAATCACGGTTTGCGTGGCCGTTTTAAAAACATCTGTTTTACCAGTATCCGTTCTTACAGTAACACCTGCATGAAAATAAAGCACAATTCCTACTATCAAACCCAAACCAACTTGTCCAAAAACTTTGAATATCCCTTTTAAACCTGCTTTATCTTTTTTAAATATTTTGATATAATCATCAATAAACCCTATCGTTCCCATCCATAACGTGGTCACTATCAACAATACGATGTAAATATTATGCAATTTTGCAAAAAGCAAAACTGGAACCAACGTTGCAAAAATTATGATTAACCCTCCCATCGTAGGCGTTCCTGCTTTTTCATTTTGACCAGCCAAGCCCAACTCCCGAACGGTTTCCCCTACTTGTTGTCTTTGCAAAAACCGAATAATTATTTTTCCGTAAATAGTTGACAGCAATAACGATAACATAAATGCTAATGCCGATCTAAATGTGATGTACTGAAAAACTCCTGTTCCAGGAACATCCAGTGTTTTATCTAAATATTCAAATAAATAATATAGCATATATCTTTGTTTATTTGGTTAATCGTTGCTTTGCGGTTCGTTACTTTTCAATCTAAATACTATTCGCTAAAACAAATAATAGCAACCGATTAAACCATCATTTCCCTAATTGTTCTAAAACTTCCTTTACTGTTTCCATATCGTCAAAATGTTGCCGAATTCCTTTAATTTCTTGGTATGTTTCGTGTCCTTTGCCTGCAATCAAAATAATATCATTAGGCTGCGCCAATTGGCAAGCTGTCTTTATAGCTTGCTTTCTATCGCTTATGGTCAATGTTTTTTTATAATTTTGAGGCGCTACTCCTTGCTCCATTTCAGCAATAATAGCTTCTGGCTCTTCATTTCTAGGATTGTCCGAAGTGAAAATTGCTTTATCACTGAGTTCCGATGCAATCCCAGCCATAATTGGGCGCTTGGTTTTGTCTCTATTTCCTCCGCAACCTACCACTGTTATCAGTTGTTCGTTTTTTGTACGAATAGTAGTGATTGTTTTTAATACGTTTTCTAATGCATCCGGAGTATGGGCATAATCCACAATAGCAGTAATGTTAGTTGTAGAAACGATAAACTGAAAACGACCCGAAACACTTTCTAAATCAGATAACAAACGGAGTACTTCTAAACTTTCCATTCCAAGCTCAACGGCAGTACCGTATATAGCCAATAAGTTATAAGCATTAAAGGTTCCTATCAACTTAACCCATACTTCATTTCCATTTATTTTCAGCAACAAACCTGATAATTGGTTTTCCAGTATTTGTGCTTTATAATCAGCATAGGTTTTTAAAGCATAAGTGCACTTTTTAGCAGCAGTATTCTGCAACATTACCTGACCGTTTTTATCGTCAATGTTAGATAATATAAAAGCCGTTTTAGGCAAATGATCGAAAAACGATTTTTTGACATCTCTATATTCTGCAAACGTAGGATGATAATCTAAATGATCGTGCGATAAATTAGTGAATATCCCACCCACAAAATGGAGCGCTTCTGTTCTTTTTTGATGAATCCCATGAGAGCTCACTTCCATAAAACAATAGTCAACCCCATGCGCAACCATTTCTTTAAGATAATGATTTATCGTAATAGAATCTGGAGTGGTATGAGTTGCTTTATATTCTACATCATCCACCAGTATTTTCACGGTTGATAACAAACCAACTTTAAAACCCGCTTTTTTAAACAATTGATACAATAAAGAGGCGATGGTAGTTTTACCATTTGTTCCTGTTATTCCAACCAATTTTAAATCTTGCGACGGATCACCAAAATAATTTGCAGCCATAAAAGCTAAAGCAGAATTCGTGTCTTTAACCCGCACATAAGTAATTCCATTTTCGATAGTTTCAGGAAAGGTATCGCATATCACTGCGACTGCACCTTGCAAAATTGCTTTTCCAATAAAATCGTGCCCATCAGAAATGGATCCACGAATAGCTACAAAAACGTCCTTATTTTCTATTTTTCTAGAATCAAAATCCATTTTATTTATGGTAATATCTGTCGAACCTTTTATGGCTTCGATAGCTACTTTGTACAATATGTCTTTCAGTACACTCATGATAATTCCAATAATATCGTTGCGTTTTTAATTAAATTCTGTCCTGCTTCCAGAGATTGTTTTTTAACTTTTCCAACTCCTATAACCTTCACTTTCATGCCCAAATTCCCTAATAAAGCGACAGCATCCATTCCTGACATTCCCTTTAAATTTGGAATTATTTGTTGGTTCTTTTGAGATTTAACAAAATAAGCGTCATAATTATTTTCTTGTTTTGGAATTTTTCTGTCTATGTTTTTAATCTCATTTGTTGAAGGTGCATCGGTAAAAATCTTTTGTGCAATTCTTTTAAAAACGGGACCTGCCACATCCGCACCATAGTAATTATTGAGTGCTGTACTTGGTTTATGCACGACAACTATACACGAATATTTAGGTTCATCAGCAGGGAAGTAACCCACAAAGGAAGAGGCATAATATTTTCCAACTCCGCCAGCCTTTCCATAATTCACCGCCGCTGTCCCTGTTTTTCCTGCCATCGAAAAATCCTTAGAATATAATTTCGAAGCCGTTCCTTTTTTTACCACATTTGCTAAAACTGCTTTTAGCTTTGCAATAGTTGCTGGCGAACAAATCCTTGGATTCAAAACTTCTTTTTCATATTTTTTGATGGTTCTGTTCCATTCTTTAATTTCCGAAACAAATTGTGGTTTGACCATTTCTCCATCATTGGCAACGGCATTGTAAAAAGCTAAAGTTTGCATTGGCGTGATCGATACTCCATAACCAAAAGCCATCCATGGAAGGGAAATATTAGACCAATTTTTATCGCTTGGCTGCGGAATGTACGGCTTTCCTTCTCCTTTGATGGAAAGTCCTAATGGTTTATTTAATCCAAAATTATTAAGATGATTTACAAATTGTGAAGGATTATCCTTGTATGCATTGTATACTGCTTGTACTAAAACCGTGTTTGATGATAACTCAAATCCTCTTGCTAGCGAAATCTTGCCATAACCACCTTGATGTGAATCACGTACTTTTTTCCCGGAATAAACTATCACCCCTCCTTTGCTATCATAAACTGCACTTGTATCTGCTTTTTTATCTTCCAGAAGTGCCATTAAATCAGCTAGTTTATAAGTAGAACCAGGTTCATGAGATTCAGCAACAGCGTAATTTGTAGTTTCAAAGTAGGTTCCGTCCGTAGCTCTTCCCAAATTAGAAATTGCTTTAACATGACCTGTTTTTGTTTCCATAACCACAACACAGCCATGATCTGCTTGATATAGCTCCAACTGTTTTAATAAGGCATGATGAGCGATATCCTGTATATAAACATCAATTGTTGAAATGACATCGTATCCATCTTGAGGGTCCACCTCATTTATATCACGAATGGGTTTCCACTGTCCTTTTGCTATTTTTTGTTTTAAAATCTTACCGTCTTTACCATTCAAATATTTTCTAAATGCCCACTCAATTCCTTTTCCATCATAAGACTCACCATTAGAAGTTCGTTCATATCCTACGGTACGCTCAGCAATTTTTCCTATTGGATGCTCTCGCACTGTTTCTTGTTCAATTATAATTCCTCCTTTGTAAGCACCTAAATTAAACAATGGAAACCCTTTTATTTTAAAGTATTGGGTATAACTTAAGTTACGAGCAATTAAGTAATACCTATTTTTGTTAGCTCTTGCTTTCCGAAGTTCATTTTCAAAAAAACTAGACGGCTTGCCTAGTACTGTAGCTAATGAATCGGATAGTGATTTAACATTTTTTTCAAATGATTCCGCTTTAGGAGTAACAGCATCAAAACGTATTTCATAATTAGGAATTGATGTAGCCAAAAGACTTCCGTCAGCAGAATAAATATTTCCTTTATTAGCTGGAATCACAAAGTTTCTAACCGTTCTTTCCTTGGCTAACTTTCTATAATAATCACCTTCGACCCACTGAATATTTGTTAATTTCACAGCAATAGCAATAGCCATGACAAAAATGCCAAAAGCTACCAGATAGATTCGATACGATATGTGTTTATCTTCTACTGCCATAATTTTTCTAAAAAACCCTTCTCTTTTTCTTTTTTAACCTTAATTTTTACTGGAGGAACTGTTGATGGGAAAATTTCTTTTTCTATCATTTTTTCGGAGACCGTCGACTCCATTTTCAATTTCATCAATTCTGAGCGTCTATCGACAAATTCTGAGCGCAACTCTTTGGCTTTATTTGTCAATTCAGCAATCTTAAACACTTTTTGTTCAAATCGTTGGGTATTTGCTATCATTAGAATAGCCAACAGAATTATAAAAACGATAAAACGCCAGTTTTTTACCGCATCCTCATTGACAAGGAACCTTGCTTTTAGTAAACTGTATACTCCGTTTTTCATTTTTAATCATTCCCAACCCCTCTCTAAAGGAGAGAAGATCTGCAATTGGGTATATTTTATTGTTACTATTTTAGATTGCTTTCCACCTCGCAAGTTTAGAATTACCTCTTTTCAGCGATCCGTAATTTTGCACTTCTCGCTCTGTTATTTTCTTTGATCTCGGCGTGATCGGGGACGATTAATTTTCCAACTGTTTTGAACGGAACCGAAAAATTACCAAAAAAGTCACGCTCTGGTTCTCCTTCAAACATGCCGTTTTTCACAAATCGCTTCACCAATCTGTCTTCTAACGAATGGTAAGAGATCACGCTTAACCTTCCATTTGAATTTAAAATTTCCAGTGACTGTTCCAAAAACTCTTTCAAAACATCCATCTCCTGATTTACTTCTATTCGAATGGCCTGATATATCTGAGCTAATATTTTATTTCTGACTCTCTCTGGTAAAAAACGCGCTAAAACCTCTTTCAGTGCATCCGTTGTCTTGATTGGATCTTGCTCCCTAGCTTCTATAATTGTTCTGGCTAAAACGGGTGCGTTTTTCAATTCACCATAATCCAAGAACACTCTTTTTAAACTAGCCTCATCATATTCATTGACCACTCTATACGCATTCAAATCATTTTTCTGACTCATTCTCATATCTAAATCGGCATCAAAGCGAGTAGAAAAACCCCGCTCTGCAACATCAAATTGATGGGAAGAAACCCCTAAATCTGCTAAAATTCCATCCACACTTTTTACTCCATAAAAGCGTAAAAACCGTTTTATAAATCTAAAATTTTCATTGATCAACGTAAATCTTTCATCAGTTAGAGCATTTGCCAGAGCATCTTCATCCTGATCAAAAGCAAATAATTTTCCGTTTGGACCGAGTCTCTTCAAAATCTCTTTTGAATGTCCACCTCCACCAAAAGTCACATCTACATAAATGCCATCAGGCTTGATATTTAGGCCATCTACTGATGCTTGAAGCAAAACCGGATTATGATATTCCATTGTCGTCGTCATTTATATTTCCCATTACTTCCTCGGCCAAATCCGCAAAATCTACATCATCGCCGCTTATTGATTTTTCATACAAATCTTTATCCCAGATTTCTACAATATTTACAGCTGAAGAGAAAACTACCTCTTTTGCAATACATGAATAAGCCACCAAATCTTTAGGAACTAACAACCGCCCTAAAGCATCAATCTCAACTACTTTAACACCAGCGGTAAACCTGCGAATGAAGTCATTGTTTTTCTTTACAAATCGATTGAGTTTATTGATTTTTTGCATCATTAAATCCCATTCTTTCATGGGATACAACTCCAAACAAGGCTGAAAAACGGAACGCTTCAAAACGAATCCGTTTTGAAGTGAAGTAGCCAACTGCTTTTTTAAGGGCGCTGGCATAAGCAGCCTTCCTTTAGCATCGACTTTACATTCATATGTTCCGACAATTGTATCCAAGAAAAAAGTATTAAATGATATAGAGCAAAAATATAAAAAATATTACCACAATTTACCACTATATACCACTTTGTTAATAAGTTTAACCACTTTAGGACAAAAACCCTTAATTTATAGACTGTCAAAAGATTAGCCTCCCTTTGCCTTATTTGTAAGAAACATAATGTTATAAAAAATAGACATTAAAAACACAATGAATTATCGTTTTTAAATGCTATGAGGGCCACTTAAAAAGAATAAAACGAAGACTAAAATTGAAAAAAAAAGTATCAAATAGAGGAGCTATCTCGATAATTTTACAATTAAAAATTGTTGTAAAAATTCATTTTTATTTATTAAATCCTATATTTGTCAAAATTGAAAATCCGGTTTCACAAAAAATGGAAAAACACTATAAAAAAGAAGGTAGATACAGCTATTATGAAGCTGGCGAAGGAACTCCAATTGTGATCTTGCATGGACTGATGGGAGGACTCAGCAATTTTGACGCTGTGGCCAATTACTTTTCCACAAGAGGATACAAAATAATCATTCCAGATTTACCTATATACACGCAAAATATTTTGAAAACGAATGTAAAAAGTTTTGCAAAATATGTTAAGGATTTCATCACTTTCAAAGGTTTAGAACGCGTGATCCTTTTAGGAAACTCCTTGGGAGGCCACATTGCATTATACCATACTAAAATGTATCCTGAAAAAGTAGCTGGACTAGTAATAACTGGTAGTTCTGGACTTTACGAAAGCGCTATGGGAGACAGTTATCCCAAAAGAGGGGACTACGAGTACATTAAGAAAAAAGCTGAGGATGTGTTCTACGATCCCAAAGTAGCTACTAAAGAACTTATTGATGAAGTGTATGAATCTGTAAATGACCGTATAAAACTAATAAAAACATTGACGATTGCCAAAAGTGCTATTCGTCATAACATGGCCAAAGATTTGCCAAAAATGCATGTTCAAACTTGCATTATCTGGGGAAAAAATGATAAAGTTACCCCGCCAGATGTTGCTGAAGAATTTCATAAATTATTACCTAATTCGGCTTTGTATTGGATTGACAAATGCGGTCATGCCGCTATGATGGAACATCCCGATGAATTTAATCGCTTACTAGAAGATTGGTTAACCCATACTCATTTAGCAGTACACTAAACGTAGAAGGAGAATCTTATACCCTGAAAAAATGAAAATTAATACCGCCGAATTTGTTATCAGCAACTCCGATGTAAGCAAATGTCCAAAAGACTTTTTGCCGGAATATGCTTTTATAGGCAGATCAAATGTTGGAAAATCCTCTTTGATCAACATGATAACAAATCAGAAAAAATTAGCAAAAACGTCTGGAAGACCCGGAAAAACTCAATTGATTAATCATTTTTTGATTAATAATAATTGGTTTCTAGTGGATTTACCAGGTTATGGTTATGCTAAAGTTTCCAAAAAAACAAAATCCATTTTCCAAGAATTTATTACGGATTATTTTGAAACGAGAGAGCAATTAGTTTGTGCTTTTGTGTTGATAGACATCCGTCATGAAGCACAAACGATAGACATCGAATTCATGTCGTACATGGGGGAAAGCGAAATTCCTTTTTGTATTGTTTTTACCAAGGCAGATAAGATCAGTAAGGTAAAAATTGATTCTCATGTTGCCGCTTACAAAAAGAAAATGTTTGCTAACAACTGGGCCGAAATGCCGCATTATTTTGTAACCTCAGCGACAGAATCTACTGGGAAGGAAGAATTATTGAGTTATATAGACGAAGTAAATCAAGAGGTCTTCAAAAACAATGCTCAGTTTTAGAAATAGGCTACTTTTCATAAAATAAAAAAATCCCAAAACTTAATTTAGTTTTGGGATTTTTGCTTTAGTACCACCCTTAACATAACTACTAAAATTCGACTCCGTTTTTTTTGATATCTGTTCCGACTATTTTTTGACCGTGCAGAAAAATTGAAATGCAGATAAAATCAACTAATTCCTAATCGAGGTCGAATTTCTCCTCCAACTATTAGCACCGAAGCATACTACATTACTGCTTTTTTAGGTCCAATTTCTCAGCAAAATATTCGCAGAAATCTTTCATTGTATCCGCCATCTTTTCATCATCTGTAGCCCGTTTAAATGTTTCCGACATCGCTACTAAAGTCTGGTGAAAGAAAATTTTCATTTCGTCGACTGGCATATCTTTTGTCCATAAATCAATCCGCATACTTTCTTTTGCTTTGCTGTCCCAAACAGACAACATAATTGCTTTTGCCTCCTCTAACTCGACTCCTCCATCTTTTGCAGACCACATTAATTTTTCTGGAACACGATTTTCATCTAATTCGACTAGAAACTTAATTTCTGATGTGTTTTTATTTGACATTATTTCTTGGGTTTGTATTTTGATTTAATAAAAATTTCTTTCGCATTTGTTTTCAACAAATCCGCAATAGGCAGATCATTATTTTTTGCATAGGATCGCACGATCTGCCAACCTAACCATGCACCAACTTGTCCTGGTGAATCATTATCAATTTCCAAATAAAATTTAGAAAATGGCGCTGGATTTATAAATCTAGGGACTAATTTTTGATCACTGCTATAAAGCATTTCTTTTTCAATAAAATAACGCCACATGTAACTTTCATTTTCCTGACACCAAACTATTTGTTCAGGAGTATATCCCATTTTTTCGGCATCTGAATAAGTAGGCAATAATAAATCCTTTAAATACAATTGCTTTCCGTGATAAATCATCTGACTTAATAAATCCTTCTCTAGTATTGGCGCAATTTTACGGCCAGCAAAACTTGAAACTACATCTGGCGCAATCTGCCTTTGCTCAAAATTTTGTTTTAAATAATTTGGAAACTGATAAAACTTGTGATCCTTCCCTAAATACAATTCAAGGGATACGATGACAAGACTGTCCGCATAGATAGCTTTATTTTTATAATCCATTTCAGAGATTATAGTAATTATTTTGGGCGTTTTGGTTTGTGGAAAATAGTATTTAATATGTTTAAAAAGCGTTTCTAATTCTTCTTTCACGGGTTTAAAATCAGCATACTTTTTTTGAACTTCGGTATACAATTCTCTCCAAATAGGATCTTGCATTTTATTTAACCAAACACTGTTGTCATTTCCTAAAGGAAAGAAAAACGGAAATTCTTTTTTTACTTTTTCTAAATTCTGTGGTGGTGTTTCAAAAAATATTTTGTCAAAACGTACTACCTTCACTTCCATAGGAATGGCAATTACAGCACTTTCAACTTTACTTTTCTTGTCACAAGACAAAACGAAGAGGCAAAAGACTACAAGAAACAGATATTTTTTCATATATATTAATTAAATTTGTTCCCAAAGAATCCTGGGAAACGAAAGCACAAGACAACTATTTTGCAAATATACATTCCTGCTTTTTAAAACGTAAACTATTATGACTAAAAAAAGTACAATTCAAGTTGAAAAAGTGAATATCCAAATTGTAAACTGGCTGAAAAGTTATGCTGAGAATGCAAAGGTAAATGGATTTGTTATAGGCATATCAGGTGGAGTAGATTCAGCCGTTACCTCAACCTTGTGCGCTCAAACAGGATTGCAGGTTTTATGCGTAGAAATGCCAATCCATCAAGCAGCAAGTCATGTCACTAGAGGACGAGAACATATTGAACAGTTAAAGCAACGATTCCCTAATGTTACTAGTATTGAAGCGGACTTAACCCGTGTTTTTGACACCTTCCAATCAGCAGTTCCTGGCGATTCAAATGAAGCCAAAGTATCCTTAGCACTAGCCAATACTCGCGCACGATTACGAATGACCACTTTATATTACTTTGCTGGAATTCATGGCTTATTGGTTGCCGGAACCGGTAATAAAGTAGAAGATTTTGGAGTTGGTTTCTATACAAAATATGGAGATGGCGGAGTGGATTTGAGTCCAATTGCCGATTTAATGAAATCCGAGGTCTATTTATTAGGCCGTTTTTTAAAAATACCAGAATCCATATTAGAAGCCTCCCCAACAGATGGCCTATTTGGTGATGACAGGACAGATGAAGATCAATTAGGAGCTAGTTATGATGAGCTAGAATGGGCAATGACGCAGGATGAAGCTAGAAAAAATAAGGATGACTTTTCAGGAAGAGAAAAAATTGTTTTCGAAATTTACAAACGATTAAACACCATTAATCAACATAAAATGACACCAATTCCGGTTTGTTTTGTGATAAAAGAGTAAAGAAATCATATTTTATATTGATTTACAATTAATTACAGAATTTATTTATTAATTTTACAGCTCCAATTACAATTAAAAACAATTCTAAAAATTAAAAATTATGATTAAAGTATGTATAGCCGATAATTTCCCTGTTGTGCATTTTGGAGTAAAATCTTACTTTAAAGATAATGCAGACATCTCAATAGTTGCCAACGTGGGCAATTTCTTGATGGTGAGGGATATCCTTCAAACAAAAGACATTGATGTATTAGTATTAGATTTGGAGCTGGAAGGTCTTTCCAGTATTTTTGAGGTTAAAGCGGTCTTGAAAAATTTTCCAAAAACAAAAATTATTATCTTCAGTGGTCTTTCTGAACAAATTTATGCGCCAAATGCCATAAAAGCTGGAGTATCTGGCTTTGTGCATAAATCAGAAAAGTTAGAAACTTTAGGTATTTCTATTATTAAAGTCTACCAAGGTAAGATCATAATGAACGAAACCGTGAAGAAAAACTTAGCGTTGATTGCTAAACAAAGCAAGAGTGAGCGTTTGTATCGTAAGCTGTCCAATCGAGAAGTGGAAGTATTACGTTATTTAAGTGGAGGAAAAAAGAATCATGAAATTGCTGAAATTTTAGGACTCAACGAAAAAACGATCAGTACGTACAAATTGCGATTGCTTACAAAACTAAACGTTACCAATTTAGTAGACTTAGTAGAAAAAGCAAAAAAATTAGAGATTGTTTAGCACTAGCTAAAGGATACTCTTCCTGTTTTTTTTTAACTAAAAAAGGAATACGCATTACCAAAAGCGCTGTAACATCCGAATTTGATTCAGATGTTACAGCGCTTTCTTTATTCTTACCTATTTGATAAAAACTTTAAATTGTCTGTTTTTCAATGGTAGCGGACTACGACTCTTCCCAATTTCTTTGAAAACTTCCCTCTTAGTTCTATATAATTCATCACCATGGTCAAGGATTCCATATTATCTGAATCTGGTTCATTTGACACCGCGTTTTTTAAATCTTCTATAATCTCACTGAGTAAAAACCATCTGAGAGTAAACAACGTATCCGAAATACTCTGATTTAGTGTTTCTTCTTTGGTTTTTGGAAATATATTCTGACCAATCCAGTCGTGCAATACGTATTTCTCATCCTCCATCATAATACTTGTTACCTCTTGAGGAACACCCGCTTGCAAATGACTTATATATTTTTCCACACCAGAATCTTCGTTTTGAAGGTAATAATTAATTAAATCACCATAAATTTCCTTGAATATTTGACTTGCAAACTCTACTTCATCTTCTTGTAAACTTAAATATATTTTTTGAAAAATCTTTAATTCTTTCATCTCAGAAACTTCTATGATTTCTCCTTCTTCATTGGTCTTCATCAATACTTCTTCAAAATTCTCTGTCTTGTTTCCGTATAACAAAAGAACTTTGATAATCTCCCGTTCAAATAGATAAAGAGAATCCACTTTATCTGCTGGATTTGTACTTTCATTTTTCACAAAGTCAAACGCCTTTTGAACTTGTTTTTGCTTTTTGTCCACTTCATGAACCTCTTTTTGGACTAATTGCGCTAAAGTACTTTGCAAAACTTGTTCTGAAATATCCATTATCCTAGAACACTCCTGAATGTAAATTTCTCTCTGGATTCTATCTGGAATTTTCGAAATACTAACAACCATATCCCGAATCAAATCAGCTTTTTTGATAGGGTCATTTTTAGCTTCATTCATCAAAAGGGATGCTTTGAACTGAATAAAATCTTTGGCATTATTCTCTAAATATAAAATTAAATCCTCGTAGGATGTTTTCTTGGCAAAACTATCTGGATCTTCTCCATCAGGAAAAGTACATACTTTTACGTTCATTCCTTCTTCTAAAATCAAATCTATTCCACGGATAGAAGCACGTAATCCTGCTGCATCGCCATCAAAAAGCACGGTGATATTTTTTGTTAATCGGTTTACTAATCGGATTTGGTCGGGTGTTAATGCTGTACCAGAAGAAGCAACGACATTCTCAATTCCCGCTTGGTTAAACTGAATTACATCGGTATATCCTTCTACTAGATAACAATTATTCAGTTTGGCAATAGATTGCTTGGCTTGATAAATCCCATAAAGCACTTTACTTTTGTGGTAAATATCACTTTCCGGCGAATTTAAGTACTTTGCTGCTTTTTTATCGTTGGTAAGAATCCTTCCTCCAAAACCCAGCACTCTACCTGACATACTTTGGATAGGAAACATCACGCGTCCTTTGAAACGATCAAATGGTCTGTCTTCTCGTGGAATTGTCAAACCTGTACTTTCCAGAAATTCTAGTTGATAGCCTTTACCAAGCGCTTCCTTTGTAAAAGCATCCCAAGCTTCGGGTGAATAACCTAAACTAAATTTCCTTATTATTTCATTGGTAAACCCTCGCTCTTTAAAATAAGAATATCCGATCGCCTTGCCTTCCTCCGAGTTTAAAAGCGTATTATGAAAGTAGGTTTTTGCAAATTCCGAGACCAAATACATGCTTTCTCGGACATCAGTATTGGCTTTCTCTTCATCCGTTTGCTCCGTTTCTTCAATTTCAATATTGTACTTTTTGGCTAAATAGCGAATCGCTTCTGGATAAGTAAACTTTTCGTGCTCCATCAAGAAAGCCACTGAGTTGCCCCCTTTTCCTGAGCTGAAATCCTTCCAAATTCCTTTGGCCGGTGAAACCATAAACGATGGAGAACGCTCTTCAGAGAAGGGACTCAATCCTTTAAAGTTAGACCCTGCTCGTTTTAAATTTACGAAATCACTGATAACCTCCTCTACTCGAGCGGTTTCGAAAACAGTATCTATGGTAGCTTTTGAAATCAATTTTTTTATTTTGGAAATTCAAAGTTACAAAGTTTAGTGCGACAAAATTATCTGCAGTATAAATAAAATCAATCATCGTAGCACTTTCCTACTTTCACAATAGTTTCAAGATACTAAAATGCACTAAACCTGAATTCTAAAAAATTTTTAAGGCTAAAAAACTTACTATTAAAATTGATTTCCGCAAGAATCTAAATTTCCTTTTTAATCACTGTTCATTTATAATTAAATATGCGTTCATTTGCAATTGATTTCCGAACCAGTAGTAAAATTCAATATCCCATAAGTAAACATTTTTATGGAAATAAAACCTTTAGTAAAGACTAAAAAAGCAAATTCTAATTTGCTATTAAATACTAACTTCCAAAAAGAATTTGAAGAAATTTTATTATTTCTCTCAGAAATAGATATAATTTCAGCTGCTTTTATCACAGTCTGCGAGAATGAGAATCATTCCATTCAAGCTCAGGTTGGCTTGGAGTCTTTAAGTAATCCAAACGATATTATTTGTTTTCAAGAATTAGTAATAAACAATCAAGTCTTACTTATTTCTAATATCAAAAAGGATTTTAGATATCAATCTCTTGATAATACTAAATCGGTTCCCTTTTTTGAGTTTTTCGCAGGTTTTCCTATAACTATATCTGAACTTTTTACAGGAACACTTTGCATATTAGATAAAACGTCCAGAGAATTGTCCTGCAATGATTTAAAAATCATAAAACAATCCGTTAGCAGCATAGAATCTATAGCACAGCTACATATAAAGAACCAAGAGTTGCAAGCGCTCAAGAATCACAATAGAATAAAATTTCAAATGTTTGAAGAAAATTCAAAGGAGATTTTATATCAGATTAATTTAGAAGGAGTGCTCACTTACATATCAAAAAATTGGACAACTTCTGTGGGACACGAATTGAATGAAGTTATTGGAACAAACTTTTCCCAATTTATCCATCCAGATGACATTGAAAAGTGTACTGTCTACTTCAATTCTATAACTCTTAATAAAAAAAATAGCAAACAAATTTCCTATAGATTACTACACAAGAAAGGGCACTATGTTTGGCATTCCTCTTGTGTACAATTATTTGAAAAGGATGAAGGACCTTTTTATATTGGCAACTGCACGGACATCACAGAATTTATAGAAACTGAACAGAAACTGAATCAACAAAAAGATTTCTACGAAACTATATTGAATAGTTTACCAACCGATGTTGTGGTTTTTGATGTCCACCATAAATACCAATATTTAAATCCTGTTGCTATTAAAAACAAAGAACTTCGTGAATTTATCATTGGGAAAGATGATTTTGAATACGCAGCACACCTGAATAGAGATTCCTCCATTGCCAAGAGTCGTCGAGAAAGGTTTCTCGCCACACTTCAAAACAGAGAGACCTCTTTCTGGGAGGAAACGTTACATGCAGTAAATGACGGTAAAACCTACCATAACCGCAAATTTACTCCCGTTTTTAATGATGATGGAAGCTTTAAAATGATGATTGGTTTTAGTGTTAACATCACAGAAAGCAAAAACATAGAAGCGGAAATAATCCAAAGTAGAGAATTAATCAAAAATATTTTAAATAATACCGCCGTAGGAATTTTGGTTCAAGGACCCAACTCGGAAATTTTAGAAAATAATTTAGCTGCCTGCGAGATGCTTGGACTTACGCACGACCAACTTTTAGGAAAGACCTCTTTTGATGACTACTGGCAGGTAATTCACGAAAATGGCAATAACTTTAAACCGGAAGAACATCCTGTACCGCAGTGCATACAGTCCTTAAAACCAGTCAATAATATAGTAATGGGGGTTCATCGACCAACCAAAAAAGATTTGGTTTGGTTATTGGTTGATGCTATACCCATTTTTGACAGCAACAAGGAATTGCTTTATGTAATTTGTTCTTTCAACAATATTACCCACCAAAAAAACACCGAAGAAGCGTTGAAAATTAGCAACGAGCGTTTTACTTATGCCACTAAAGCAACATCTGATGTAATTTGGGATTGGGAAATAGGATCTGAAAATCTTATAATTGGAGAAAATTACACGAAGCTTTTTGGTCATAAAATAAATAACAAAAATAACTTTTTAAAAGTAACCGAATTTAATAACCTGATTCATCCTGATGACTTAGAAAGAGTTCTTAAAAACGTCAACAAAACACTTGAAAGTAAAGCAATAACTTGGCATGATGAATTTCGTTATTTAAAATCTGACGGTACTTATGCTTATTTAATAGATACGGCCTATATTATCCGAAACAAATCAAACAAAGCGATTCGTATGATTGGAGCTCAAACGGATATCACCACTAAGAAAAAAGTTAGTGAAGAATTACGCATAAGTGAGGAAAAATTTAAAGGGGCATTTGAACATTCTGCTGTAGGAATGGCGATCATAGATCTCGATGGTTTTTGGATCGAAACAAATACAAGATCATGGGAAATATTAGGCTATTCTAAGGAAGAGTTTAAAAAATTAACTTGCCTAATGATGACCCATCCGGATGATATAGAAGCAGATGTAATCAATAAAAAAAGATTGACTTTAGGTTTAGCGCCAAATTTCAATGTGGAAAAAAGATACATCCATAAAAACAAATCTATAGTATGGGTTCATTTGTCTGTATCAGTAGTAAGGGATAATGAAGGAGCAATTATGCATTATATTCCACAGATTATAGATATTACCGAAAGAAAAAAAATAGAAGCAGAAAACAAATTACTAACAGAGGAAAATTTCAGAAATAAAGCAATCCAACTTAATGAAGCTAAAAACAGGTACCGACTTTTGGCAGATAACACACTTGATTTAGTTTGTTTGCATAATTTAGATACTACTTTTCAATATGTCTCTCCCTCCGTTTACAAACTTTTAGGCTACAGTCCTGAATACTTAATAGGAAAATCACCTTTAGCATTTACACATCCCGATGATGTAGAAAACCTACAAGAGAACATTTCAATTTTATTAACTAAAAAGGAAGATGTGACCGTACAAACTAGATATAGAAACACAAATGGACAGTACGTATGGTTTGAAACCAAAGCTAATTTAGTTAAAGTAAATGGAATCCCGGTTAGTTTTCACTCAGGAACAAGAGAAATTACTGTACAAAAAGAAGCAGAGGAATCTATTAAGAAAACACTGGCTCAGGAACAAAAACTAAACGAGTTACGCACCAACTTAGTTTCGACCATATCACATGAGTTTAGAACCCCGATAACAACTATTAGAACAAGTGCAGAATTAATAGAAATGTATACTGAAGGGCAAACATTTAAAAACTCTGACCGACTGCAAAAGCATTTATACACCATTACCAATGAAATAGATCGCATTGTCGAACTAATGAATACAGTATTGACTATTTCTAGAGAAGATTCAGGAAAGACTAATTTTAGTCCAATTCCTTTCGACTTAAAGCAAGTTTGTTTGGATGTAATTGAAACCAGTTACTCCAATCAAAAAGATGGCCGAACCGTAAAAACAGCCATTCAGGGAAATTTATTTCCTGTTCTTGCAGATAGGAATCTAATGGAATACGCGCTGTTCAATGTTTTAAATAACGCTTTTAAATATTCTGAAGGATTTGGCGACATCGTCCTTTCTCTTTTTACTAGAGACACTACCATTGTTGTTGAAATTATTGATTTTGGGATCGGAATTCCAAAACCAGATCAGCATAAACTTTTCAACACCTTTTTTAGAGCTAGGAATACTGATGGGATTCAAGGTACTGGTTTAGGGCTTTATATAGTAAAAACATTTACTGAAAAAAATTCGGGAATTGTGAAACTCGAAAGTAAATTAGGAAAAGGCACAAAAATAACCTTAGAATTTCCACTGCATCATACCAACGAATGCTAATCAATACTATTTTAGTCCAAATACAATTTTGATTTCGAGCTAGAAAGCACACCTTCCTCTTTAGCACAAATTAATTTGTTATTGACAAACTGGTCAAGCAATGAATAAGCGTGAAAAATATGCTTTTTAGATAGTGTTATTGCTAAAAACTCAGAACCTTTTGTGTTTAGTACTAACTTATAGGAATACCAGCGAAGAGTTAGAGAAAATCGAATACAGAAAAGGACAAGTACCGCGAAAAGACTTTGCAACGGGAAATTTATTTTATAAGAAACTTGTATTGCATACCAGCATAAATAAAGAATAACTAGCACTAAAGCATTTATTGACAAAACTCTACTCTTTGTAATTCTAATATTAGTTATTTGATTTAAGTTTAAAGCTATTTTATGTCCGTTACTACAAACCACTAATTTTTCTCCTAAAATGCCTAAAAAAAAGAACTATTAAGCGAATTATTATGCTTATTTCCTAAAGTAAAATCATGTTGACACATGATTAAATCTACATTATTCCTACCAAAAACAGCTCACATTAATCAACCAAATCTTAATTATAAAAACTTATTACTCCTAACAAATTTTAAGTAAGCTGTCCGGTAAGAACCCCAAATCTTACCACCAAATTTATATTAAGGCGTGACTTAAACATAGATTTTAAGGGATAGGTTAAAAAGAAGTGGTGATAATTTTAAATAGTAACAAAAGACTATTGATTAAGGACTACATTTTGCTTTCTAAATTTTCGATTTACTTTTTATCACCAATTAATAAAACCAGTAATTTGTTGATAAAAAATATAGATTAGGAGTTGATTTTACCATATTTATCTAAATAATTCCTTTGGTAATATTGGTAAAACTGAACTTAAAATGAAGTCGATCAAGTATAAAAACCAGAGATGCTATTTAAATATTTCGAAAATAAAAAATGCGAAAACTACGATAAACACCCCAAGAAGGAGTACTATGCTGATACAGAGACTAATTTTTTTATTTAAATTCTCGTCTTTATTCTTTAGCAAAACATCCAGTTTAGCCCAATCACTATCTGAAAGAGGAGTGTTCATAATTTATTTTTTCATAGAATTAGTACTAAATATAAAATCCTGACAAGGGATTAATTCCTTTTTGACTTATAAATTAAAAAACAAAAGAAATGATTTAAAATGGTACTAATTTTAGGATCTTTATTAGCCTTGCGGATGATTGTTGTCATGAATAGACTTAATATAACCAGATGGAGTCATCCCTTGATACGCTTTGAAACTTGTGGAAAAATAAGAAAAGGAATTAAAGCCCGTTTCATCTACTAAAAACTGAATATTTCTTTCTCCTAAATCGATGAGCTTAATTGCAAAATCAAGCTTATACTCCCTTATATATTGGGTTATGTTTTTGTTGGTGTGCTTTCTGATTTTTTTATCCAAAGTGGACCTGCTAATAAAAAGTTTTTTAGATAAGTCATCAATGTCAACTTTAGACTTTAAATTTTTACAGAGGATTGTATTTACCGCAGTTATAAAATCTTTTTCAGACAACTTTATAGTAACTTTTGAGAATGGATCAGGGCTTAGTTTCTTTTCGATATTTTTTTTAAAATCAATTACATTCTTGATTTTATAAATCAACTCTTTTACTTTAAATGGCTTCATTATGTAATCATTTACACCATTTTTAAGTTGACGGTATTTAACCCCTTCCTCCATGTTAGCGGTAATTATTATAAAAGGAACAGCATGGTATTTACTATCTTTTCGAATTCTTAAAAATAATTCTTCCCCATTCATATTTGGCATCATAAAATCACTAATTATGATATCAGGCACTTCTTTTTGAAGGTGTTTTAGTGCTTCTAAACCGTCTTTGAACCAATCAACGAAAAAATCATTCAACGTTAATAATTCCAGAATCAAACTTCCTAAAACTAAATCATCCTCAATTAAAACTATTTTTATTTTTTGATTTTTCATTGCGTGAAATTAACCAATACAATTTTAAATTATAGCTATTTTTTTTTAAATTATTTACACCTAGTGGAACTAAAATTAAAATTAAGATATCTTTGTAAATTAGTGAATTAGCGCTTTATCCAAAATCTATTTTAGCGACTGAAGCTGTAAAATTTGAGCACTAAAAAAGGGTTTCCAGCAACCTATTATTATCCTTATCCCTATGAACAAAAACAAAATACTCTTGGTAGACGATGAACTAAACATTAGAGAAACCACAACTGAACTTCTTATTTACAAAAACTACGAGGTGAAATCTGCCAACAATGGACAAGAAGCTTTAGATATTGTAGCGTATTGGATTCCAGATTTAATTATATGTGATATAATGATGCCTATCATGGACGGTACAAAATTCCATGAAATAGTAAAAGAGAATAAGTCCTTAGTAGCCATTCCTTTTATTTTTATGACCGCAAAAAAGGAAAATAACCTAATGAGAAAATGCATGCTCGATGGAGCAGATGATTTTATATCAAAACCCTTTAAAACAAAAGAATTATTAAATATAATAGCAACAAAAATTGATCGATTCCAAAAGATAAAAAATGTTCACAATAATCTTTATGTGGGCGAAAAAAAATATTTTTTACACGAAGTCAATACGCCTCTTAACGGCATATTAGGCTCCATAGACCTCTTACTTGACAACGTAAATAATTTGGAAAAAGAAGATCGAAAAACTTTTTATAATGCTATAAAAATATCTGGAGAACGCTTGAATAGAACCATGCAGAACCTAATTCTTTATGAAAGTTTAAAAAATAATGAACTGAATTTTTCAGATAATGAACAGTGTGAAATCCTAAATGTATTTTGGAAAACAAAAAAGAAAATTCTCACTACCTATAAAAATCAAGAAAATAGAATCACTTTTGAAATTGACAAATCCAATTTAAAAATTAGTAAAAAAAACTTAGATTTTATACTTTTTGAATTAATTGACAATGCTTTAAAATTTTCGCCAACAAATACAATTATAATTATTTCTGGAGAAAAATATAACGACACCTATTATGAATTGATTATCCACGATTTCGGAATAGGATTTAGTCCCGAAGAATTAAAGACCATAAATGCGGCGCAACAATTCAATCGTGATGAAAGAGAGCAACAAGGATTGGGGCTGGGTCTCTATCTAAGTAAAACTATAATTAAAAAGATAAAAGGCGTTTTCAGTATTATTTCAAATGAAAATAAGGGAACTAAAATTTCACTTTTCCTTCCCTTATCTCCTGAACAATTACATTAACTTATTAGGTTATTGCTTCTTGAATTTCAATATATTTAACTTTTACAGCTCCATTTTAATCTTTAATTTAAGTCAAAACGCACCCCTAAAGAAACATTATTTTGTTTTACTATAGTATCTTCAAACAAAGGATTTAGGTCATATTTTAAGTATAAACTTGTATTTTTGTAACCAACATACGCACTCAACCCATAAATAAAAGTAGCGGAATTGAAATCACCTTTGGTTATTTCTCTTACCTTATACGCATCACTATCATAATTTAGGTATTGTTTTGATTTTAGATTTGTCCCTACATAACCACCTATACCAAGACGAAAACTATCGTGTGTTCTAAAATAAGTCTTCCCTTCTCTTTCTTTGGTTTTTGTGAAGTCTAATTCTAGGTGGAATGGCAGCACTAAATTTACATTCTTAAAACGAGAATCCTCGTGCTTCACCACATTCAGTTCTAGATTAGTCTGTTCTCCATTTACTACAAAATTTCTGTTATCAGTAGGGCGCAAATTGTTATACACCACCGAAAGACCATATTTTGCATGCCATAAATTATTTTGATCAAAAATTCTTGTGTTGTATGTCAATCCCCATTCATAAAAGTGAGAGCCTAAATACCTAAAATCTGATTTATTGACAGACCCATTTGTTACTACATTATTTAGGCCCGTAGCAAAAACCACCTGCGTAGTAGTTCGCTTTGATTGGCGATCTTCTTTATCTTCTTGTCCATTATAAACTTTCATTGATGCAATATTAATTTCGGTTTCATTCGCCCCAATAGAATCATTACTGCCGCCTATCACAATTGACCTACCGCCTCTTTTACTCTCTTTATCATCTTCAAACTTTCCATCTACTTTATCTTGTACTAATTGATTTAATTTTGCTTCTTCAATCGCCACTTTTGTCTCAATAACAGTCGCACGCTCTTCTGCTTTTTTAAGTTTTAATACTTCCGCTTGTTCTTTTGAAATTATTTTTTTCTCCACTTGCTTATCCAACGCGTCGATTTCAGCTTTTAAGGCGTTTTTTTGACTGTCTGTTATGGCTTTAATTTCACTGCTAATTGCTTTAGCTTTAGTTTCAAATGAAATTATTTTGTGTTCTCTTCCTTTACTCATACCCGTTTCCGGAACAGCATCATCAACTATTTCAAGTGTTACCTCTTTAAACCAAATTTGACCCTTTCCCTCTAATAAAGCACCATAGGAAATCGATGTTGCTTCCGCTGGCACAAAGAGAACAACTTCGTATTTTTTCCAATCCGTGGTTCTTTTTATCGCTCTATTTTGCATATTATCAAAAGCCAAAACGGCAGCAGTGTAATAATCCACTCGCATCCACAGCCCTGCCCACGATTTTACGTTTTCACTTTTTACATAACCGGTCATTTTAACCGTTTTTCCTGCATATAATTCAGAATTAACGCTTTTCATAATATTCCCAAACCCATTAATTTTACTTTTAACAGATTTGATAGTTAGAACATTTTGATTGGTGAATTCAGCGGTTTTGTCGGGACCCAATTCATAAGTGCCAGTTTCAGTTTCCCTATAACTCCATGCTGAAGGATATTTTTCGGTATGTACTTCCTGAGCTGTTAATTGGGTTACGATAGCAACCATTAAAATTGCTGTAAATAAAATAATTTTTTGCATGATTTTCGTTTTTTGATTGATGATTGATTTTTATTATTCTGTGTAATTTCTATTAACTAAAACTGTTTTTATAGTATTAAAATTTTTATTCAACCGGTCCAAAGCAGACGCTCTAAAAGATTGATTCAATTCTGTTTCAGCTTCCGACAACAAACGGTTTGCATTAACTTCAACTCCTTTCCTAGTTTTTTCAATTGCTACAGCTGCTAAACTTGTTTTAGATTTAGTATTACTTACTTGTGCTAATAACTGTTCTGCTGAAATGTATTTACTTTTAGGTGGTAATTCGTCATTCGCATTTGTAGCAATCGCCCCTATTGTTGTATCCTCTTGCGAATGATTTTTGATTAAAAGTGCAACTTCCTGATTTCGCATTGAACCGTTGCTTGTGCTCTTTACCTTTAAAATTGGCGCTCCGTTAGTTCTTGATATTGATTTTGGTACAACTGTAAAAACTAATCCTTTTTCTTGCTCTTTTGCTGCTTTTAAACGCTTATCAGGTCCGACAGTAGTTGGCGGAGCAACTGAAGTTTCTAGAACTACCTTACTATTATTCATAGTATTTCCCTTTTGATTAAAATAAAAAGTTCCTAGCAATAAAAAACCAACAAAGCTTGCGGCAACATACATCCTAGGGAATTTAGCTTTTGGTTTTTCAGCATCTGTAAGCATAGCATCTAGTTTATTCCAAGTCATTTCTGATGGTTGAATTTCTCGAGAATTTAATTTCTCTTTGAACTGCAATTCAAATTTATTCGGTTCCATTGTCGTAATTTTTTAACTTGTTAAGCTGTCCTTGCAACATTTTTCTAGCATGTGATAAATGTGATTTTGATGTTCCTTCCTTGATTCCTAACATCATAGCAATCTCTTGATGTTTAAAGCCTTCAATTGCATATAAATTAAAAACCATTTTGTAACCATCTGGCAAAGTGTCTATCAAAAATTGAATTTCATCAACTGAAAATTGACTTTCGATAGTATTAAAACTTTCTTCAAAATAATTCTCTTCCTCTAGATAACGAATCTTTTTTTGGACTCTAATGAATGAAATACATTCGTTGACCATAATTCTTCTAATCCAGCCTTCAAAACTTCCTTTATGCTCAAAATTTTTCAAATTTGTAAACACTTTCATAAAAGCAGTAATCATGATGTCTTCGGCCTCGTGAATGTCTTTTATATACTGCCGGCAAACGCTTAACATTTTTGGAGAAAACTGGGTATAAATCCGCTGTTGTGCCTGTCGATTGCTTTCGACAGCCAACTGGATTAATTCATTTTCCTGATGATGTAAGTGGATTACTTTCATAAATATTTGCAATGGCAAAATTCAATAACAATTATAAAACTTCATAGCAACGGCACAATTTTTCCTTGTTATTGCAACTGATTTGTGATCTTGGCTGAGTCTTCTATTAGCATAGACGAGATAGGTTGCAAAAAGGTTGCATCAGAAATCAAATTTTTTTAATTTCATCAAAATAAAATCAAAAAAAGACGGTACAGGCGGTAGTTTAGAAGGAAAAATATTTTGTGAAAAAAGTTACTTCTTCCGTTCAATGACATAATTAACCATTAAAATCAGCGCCTCTTTAAAATCCGAATTAGGATAATTATCCAAAAGCAGAAGTGCCTGTTGCTGGAATTCAACCATTTTTTGTTCCGCATAAAGTAAACCATTATTGTTTTTCACAAAAGCAATAACCTCTTTCACTCGTTTTTTGTCTTTATTATGGTTCTTAATGGAATTAATTAACCAGCTCTTTTCTTTAGAAGTAGTAGTATTCAAAACATGAATAAGAGGCAAAGTCATTTTCTGCTCTTTAATATCAATTCCAGTTGGTTTTCCAATGGCTTCATCGGTATAATCGAATAAATCATCTTTAATTTGAAAAGCCATTCCAATAAGCTCCCCAAATTTTCGCATATTCTCTACCTGAACCTCATCTTCAATAACTGATTTTGCTCCCAGAGCGCAACAAGCAGCAATAAGTGTTGCTGTTTTTTTTCGAATGATTTCATAGTAAACATCCTCTGTGATGTCTAGTCTTCGGGCTTTTTCTATTTGCAGTAACTCACCTTCACTCATTTCGCGAACAGCGACAGAAATAATTCGGAGCAAATCGAAATCACCATTATCAATAGAAAGCAACAATCCTTTGGACAACAAATAATCCCCAACCAAAACTGCTATTTTATTTTTCCAAAGTGCGTTGATGGAGAAAAAACCTCTTCTGCGATTGCTGTCATCCACTACATCATCATGAACTAATGTTGCAGTATGAATAAGTTCGATAACGCATGCGCCTCGATACGTTCGTTCATTTACTATACCTCCCGAAACCATTTTAGCCGTCAGAAAAACGAACATGGGACGCATTTGCTTCCCTTTTCTATTGACAATATAGTAAGTAATCCTATTTAACAATGCCACATTTGAAGTCATAGATTCATAGAACTTTTTTTCAAAAAGTTCCATTTCATCGAAAATAGGTTGTTTAATTTGAGAGGTCACATTCATTAGAATTCAAAGATACTATTTTAAATAAAAGAACGTTATCTATTTTACACTTAGAATTGAATTGTTTACTACCCATGACTAAAATTACAAAAACAAAAATTCAGCACGACAAGAGTCTAACTTTTTATTATTCAATTGATTACGAGTAAATTAACTCAATAAAGCCATTATGAAAACAACAATAATAATACTCATCATATTTTTATCATTACGTTTTTTTAGTAGTTGTGACACTAGCGATAAAATTGAAAATACTACTGCATTATCGGTTAAAGATATTACCGTAGATTCTAAAATTGATGCCTCCTTAGATGACATTATAAATATTGTAGAAGATCAATATGCGGTGCAACAAAGTACTGCTAACAAGACTAAAACAACAATCAAAAGCTTTCTGCCTGAATGCGCGACAGTTAACACTATATTAGCTAATGATACTTGGAAGAGAACAATCGACTTTAATGCAGTAGGTTGTACGCTGCCAAATGGCAATAGTATAAAAGGAAAAATTACCATCCGATTTTCTAATGATTTTAATGCCATTTCAAGGACTTTATCCTATAGTTTTGATAATTTTTATCACAATGGCAAATTGCTGCAGGGGAATAAATCCATCAGTTATTCTCTAAAAACTACTAAACTATTTGCAACCGTCCATCCTGTCTCAATTTTAACCGTTGATATGAAAATAACTTTTGAAGACGGAAAAATTTATACTAGGACAGGTACTAAAACAAAAGAAATGATTGAAGGTAACAATACGCCTCTTAGCTGGGAAGACACTATTTTTCTGGTAACAGGGAATAGCACTACTCTGTTTCCAAATGGAACTTCCATTAGCCGTGTGATCACAACACCACTGCGTTACGTGTTGCGCTGTAAATCCATATTTCCCGTAGAAGGCATTCTTACAATCACAAAAAATAAATCTGAAGGAACCTTGGACTTTGGCAAAGGAACATGCGATAATTTAGCCATACTAACGATTGATGGAGTCGCTACAGAAATTATATTAGAAAAATAAAAACTAAAACAGGATTGCATCTTAAAAATAGTGATCCTGCTTTATTCAGCTTCTTTGTTTGCCAATTGGCCGCAAGCTGCATCTATATCTTTTCCGCGACTGCGCCTTACTTTCACAACAATTCCACTTGATTCCAGCGCTTGGATGTAGGCATTTATAGATTCTTCTGAAGCTTGTTGAAATTCTCCATCATCAATAGGATTGTATTCAATTAGATTGACTTTACAAGGAACGTATTTGCAAAACTTTACTAATGCATCAATAGATTCTTTATTATCATTGATGTCTTTCCAAACCACGTACTCGTATGAGATTTTGCTTTTGGTTTTTCGGTACCAATATTCTAATGATTCGCGTAAATCAGCTAACGGAAAATTAGTGCTAAACGGCATAATTCTGGAACGAATTTCGTCAATAGCGGAGTGCAAAGAAACAGCGAGTTTGAATTTAACGTCATCATCGGCCAGTTTTTTAATCATTTTAGGGACTCCCGAAGTCGATACCATAATTCGTTTTGGTGACATTCCCAAACCTTCCGGCGAAATAATCATTTCGATTGCCTTCAGCACATTATTGTAATTCATGAGCGGTTCTCCCATTCCCATAAAAACAATATTCGACAAGGGATGATTATAATACAACCGACTTTCTTTATCTATGGCAATTACCTGATCGTAAATCTCAGCAGGTTCTAAGTTGCGCATTCTTTTTAATCGCGCTGTTGCGCAAAAATTACAATCTAAACTACAGCCTACTTGACTGGAAACACAAGCCGTCGTTCTGGTATTTGTAGGGATTAAAACTGATTCAACCACCAATCCATCGTGCAACCGAACGGCATTTTTAACTGTTCCATCTTCACTGCGTTGCATCGTGTCGACTTTAATATGATTGATAACAAAATTAGCTTCCAGCATTGTTCGTGTTCCCTTAGAAACATTAGTCATATCCTCAAAACTGTGTGCGCCTTTACTCCACAACCATTCATAGACTTGATTGCCACGAAAGGCTTTATCGCCATTAACAACAAAAAAATCTCGTAATTGTTCTTTTGATAAGGCTCGTACGTCTTTTTTCTCCATTTCCATGGTGCAAATTTAATGACAATTTGTTGATTTGTTGTTTTGATAATTTGATAACTTTGTACTCTATTGAAAAAAAATTGAACAATGCATTTCATTTCCCAAGAATTAGAAGATTATATCGAGCAACATTCTGAAAAAGAACCGGCTTTACTAGCTGCTTTAAACAAAGAAACCTACCAAAAAATCTTGTTGCCAAGAATGTTAAGCGGTCATTTTCAGGGTCGCGTTTTGAGTATGTTGGCTAAACTGATTCGGCCAATGCACATTCTTGAAATTGGAACGTATACAGGATACTCCGCCTTGTGTTTATGCGAAGGCATGCAGGAAAATGGAACACTTCATACCATCGACATCAAAGAAGAATTAGTGGATTTTCAAAGAAAACATTTTGAAAAATCACCTTGGGGAACACAAATATTTCAGTATTTAGGAGCGGCAGTTGACATTATTCCTACCCTTGATCTAAAATTCGATTTAGTTTTTATTGATGCTGACAAGGAGAATTACCTCAACTATTTTGAATTGATTGTTCCAAGAATGAATAAGGGAGGAATTATATTATCGGATAATGTTTTGTGGAGCGGTAAAGTTCTGGAACCGCTAAATCCGAAGGATTTGAGCACAAAAGTGTTATTGGAATACAATCAGTTATTAGCAGATGATTCCAGAGTAGAAACAGTTTTGTTGCCTATTCGAGATGGATTGACGGTGAGTAGAGTGCTCTAGTTGTATTGCAACACAATTATCGAAGAAAGGGCCTGCCCTCAGGTGGCGTTCCGCGCTTTTGGGGAGGATATAACCATCCTGAGTTTTGGACGTATAAAGTTGCTACACTTCTTTAACGGGTAAGGGGAAAAACTTTTTTTGTGCTGTTTTGTATATTTTAAACATCAAAAAACCAGAGGCAAATCCAAATAAATAACCGGATAAAATGTCTAGAGGATAATGCAATCCCAGATAAATTCTGCTATAAGCAAAGATAAAAGGCCATAAAAACAGCAGACTAAAATATTTGAAATACGATCTCAAAGTAAAATATATCAGTGTAGCAACGGCCATTGAATTTGAGGCATGACCTGAGAAGAAACTAAAGGATCTTCTGACTTGAACCACACGGATAAACGAATTGATTTCAGGATTGTTACATGGCCGTAATCTTTCAAACCCATTTTTAAATACGTTGGTCATTTGATCGGTAAAAGTTACTAGGATAGCTACAAAAAAGAGTAAATACAATGTCTGTTTTGCTCCCAATTTTTTGAAAATAACATACAATAAAAGCAAAAAAAGTGGAATCCAATTGCTCTGTTTGGTTATGATTAACCAAAGTCCGTCATAACCTTTCGAACCTAGACCATTTAAAAACACAAACAATTCTGTATCTAAGGGGAGTAATTTTTCTAGCATTATCCCTGACGTTTTATAGGTCCAGTACTCTCTTCAATTGCTTCTTTAGTTGCCTCTATTGGAGCCGTTGATTCTCCTAGTAAACCGTCTTTGGCTTTGTTTATTTCTGTGGTGATGTTTGCAGATATATCATTAAATTGAGAAGTATCGCCTAATAGATTGTCCTTAGCTTTATTGATTTCAGAGGTTATGTTTCCTCGTATATCACTCAATGATTTTGCATCAAAACCATTTGCCTCTGCTCCTTTTTGAATTTCACTTTTTATATCATTGGTAGCATTTTTCAATTGCGCCATTGCTTTACCCATTGTACGAGCTATTTCAGGAACTTTATCAGATCCAAAAAGCATCAATACTATAAACATGATAAAAATTAATTCACCTCCACCTATACCAAACATATATTTTGTTTTTTAATGTTACAAAGATATTACTTTTTGAATCTTTGACTTTTAATTATTTCATAAAAAAAAAGACTCTTTTCAGAGTCTTTTTTAAAATTTAGGTTTTTTCTAATCAAATTTGGTCTTTATTTCTTCTTTAGGCCAAGTGTTATTAGTCACATCAATATCAGCTGTTTCTAATTTTGGATCTACTTGAATTTTTTTAATCGCTTTTTCAGTAGCGTATACTTTCTTAGCGGTATCATTATTTTTTCGCCAAATTTGAGCTGGATATTTAAACATTTCTTTTGTATCGTCTTCATAAGTCAGTTCAACGATAATAGGCATTAACATACCACCTGGTTTGTTGAATTCGACTTCATAGAAATACTTTGGTGACTTTAATTTTGCTTTTTCATCAGCCGTAAAATTTTTACTGACATATTCCGAAAGTAAATTTACGTCTGCAAGGGCTAATGCTTTTTTATCCTTAGCAGATAGTTCTTCGCTTGCACTAGGAACTAAATAGACGAAAGGTCCTTTTTCTTGACCAAATCTTCCTCTTCTAACTACAGCGTCCTTCAATTCTTTAGTAGCAGTCACAGACACATAATATTGTTTTACCTCTTTCACTCCGATGTCTACAAAATCAGTAGAGTAAAACCAGCCTCTAAAAAACCAATCTAAATCTACCGCAGAAGCATCTTCCATGGTTCTAAAAAAGTCTTCTGGTGTAGGATGCTTGAACTTCCATCTGTTCGCATATACTTTGAAAGCATGATCAAACAATTCTCTTCCCATGATCGTTTCTCTAAGAATATTCAATCCTGTTGCTGGTTTACCATACGCATTAGCTCCAAACTGGACAATCGTTTCCGAGTTAGACATTATAGGCTCCAAGAATTTTTGATCTCCACTCATGTACGGAACAATTTTACTTGCTGGTCCACGACTAGAAGGGAAATTAGTTCCCATTTCTTGTTCCGCCATGTATTGCATAAAAGTATTCAATCCTTCATCCATCCAAGACCACTGACGCTCATCAGAGTTTACAATCATCGGAAAGAAGTTGTGTCCTACTTCATGAACAACCACTCCAATCATTCCGTTTTTAGTTCGCTCAGCTGTCACTCCTTTTTCGTCAGGACGACCATAATTCCAACAAATCATAGGGTATTCCATTCCTTGATCTTCTGCCGATACGGAAACTGCTTTTGGATAAGGATAATCAAAAGTATGGGCTGAATAGCTTTTTAAAGTATGTGCTACTGTTCTAGTAGAAGTTTCACCCCAAAGTGGATTTGCTTCTTTAGGATATACTGAAACGGCTAAAACCGTTTTATCGTTTAACTTCACTGCCATGGCATCATAAATAAATTTTCTTGATGTAGCAATTCCAAAATCTCTCACGTTTTTAGCACTGAATTTCCATGTTTTCTTCTTGTCCGAAAATCCTTTTTCGGTAGCTTCCGCTTCCGCTTGAGTTACAATAACCACGGGATTATCATACGATTTCAAGGCTAATTCGTATCTTTTTACTTGCTCTGGTGTAAACACTTCGCTTCTATTCATCAACTCTCCCGTTGCCTCCATAACATGATCCGCAGGAACAGTAATATTGACATCAAAATTTCCAAAAGGCAACGTAAATTCTCCTGTTCCCCAAAACTGCATATTCTGCCATCCTTCCACGTCATTGTATACTGCCATTCTAGGATAGAATTGTGCAATTACATATAATTTATTACCGTCTTTCTCAAATAATTCATATCCAGAACGACCTCCTTCTGCTCTATAATTATTAATATTATAAGACCATTTGATGGCAAAAGAAAATTTCTCCCCCGGCTTCATTGGTGTGTCTAAATTGATACGCATCATCGTTTGATTGATGGTGTAAGATAAAGGACTTCCTTTAGCATCTTTCACAAATTCTATGTTGAATCCACGCTCTAACTCTTGCTTCAAAAATTTATTAGCAAAGTTTCCTGCTGGAAAAACCTGCTCCATTCTTTGACTTTCTGCTAATGGCGTTTGAGAGGTTTTCGCGGCTTGATTTTGATCCAGCTGTACCCATAAATACTCTAATGTATCTGGCGAATTATTGTAATAGGTAACGGTTTCTGAACCGCTTAATTTAGAGTTTTTATCATCAAGCTCTATATTGATCTTGTAATCTGCTTGTTGTTGATAATACGCTGGGCCGGGCGCTCCTGAAGCTGTACGGAACATGTTAGGGGTGGCTAGCAAATCGTACATCTGGCTAAACTTATTGCTGTCGTACTTTCCGGTTTGTTTTGGTGTAACGGGTGCTGTTTTTTCCTGCGCAAACAATAATGCAGGAAGAAATAAAAATAATGATAATTTTTTCATAGGTAAGAATCTGGTTTTTCAATGGGTGAAAATAATAATTTTAAGTAGATCTATCTAAATTTATTAATATTTTAACACTCCCTTGGAAGTTGACTCCGTAAAGAGCAATGTATTTTTAACACCATTAACAGTAAAATGCATAATGTTTTGCTGCTCTGAGTTCCCTTCTGTGATTACTGCATTATAGATTTCAAGGGAATTTATTTTTTGAATTTCCTTTATACTAAAGTAACAAATAAGCACATCGCCTTCCATCTCTTTGCTCAAGAAATGAGTTGGCTTGACCTGACCATTAACTTTGATATAGAATTTTTCGCTAAAGTATTTTTTAAAAAAAATCAAATCCTCTTGCGTTTCTTTTTCTGATCCTAGATTAATTTTCTTTTGGTATTTTTTCCCAATAGCAGTATTTAAATCATCTACAAATATACGGGCAGTTATTTGGAGCATTTTCTTTTCCGGTGCATAATTAACTTGGTATAGTGCAACATAGAATTTATGAACGCTAAAAGACGTTAATGTTAAAAATAATAACCCAAAAAAAGTAATTAATATTGTTTTTTTCATTTTTCAAAAGTAGTAATTCTTTTAAACTCTTCGTTCTTGGTGATTAAAAAATCAATCAGCATGAATTCGTCTTGCTGTTTTAATAGGGTTTTTGATTTTGGATCAGACTCACAATAATCAAGAAAAAGTGCAATTTCTTCGCTTTTCAACTTCAATGTATTGGTAAAAAAATAGCGGTCTATTCCTCTCGAAACTGAATCCGAAAAATCTACTAGAGTATTTGATTCTTCTTTCACAGCCACATCTTTTTTAAAGATTTTAGAAACCATTTTGAATATTCTAACAAAATCCATTCCGTTTTCAATAGTTCCATTTAATGGCAGCGTTCTATTAATTGGCGACGATTTTGCATCGTCAATAAATTCGATGTCTACTAATTCTTGAGAATTTCCTATGGCAGGTTTTATGTCTGTTTTTCCTTTTACAATTACTTCTTTTAACAGCGTCGTTTGTGCTTCTAATAAGACTACGAACAACGGTTTTGCAAAATCTTTGTCCTGAAGCACAATTTTCTTAGACTTGAAAGCAGGGCTTAAGACTAGCAGCGTGTCTTTGGCTTTCGCCAAAACATCAAAAAAACCTTGGTTGCTAATGAAAGTACGGGTTTTAGAATTCAAATTAAAAACATACCCATTGTCTACCAATGCGGATTCATTTGTAAATTGACCGTGCAAAGATTTCCTATTTTCATTTTGACCAAAAGTGAATTGGCTAAAGGAAATCAAACAAAGTAGTACTATTTTAGTTTTCATCTTGGTATTTTTAATTATGTTAGTTTTTACTTTGCAATAACGTTTTATAATCTTCTGCCAAAGCTATCAAAAAAAATGAAGTTTTTTGTTCATTTTTAGAATGCAAAACTTTGACAAAATTTTCATTTTCCACTACAAAATACTTGAACCCATTTACATATTCCGCTGCTATTCCCAATTGAAGCGTGAAGTATTCCTGCTGGTACAATTCAGAAATTAATTGTATATTCATTTCCTTTTTCTCCACGACAACTAATTTCTTAAGCTGTTTCGTTCTACCATTGATCTTATTGATAAGCGGATCTAACGGCATTCCACCACCCAAAATACTAAATAGCATGATTGGTTTAAAATCTCCTGCGGTCTGCAAATGCCTTTCTGCAGGCGTATATTTTAAAGGTTCTCTAGCTACAATGCCTAATGAAAATACCGAAATCTGATCTTTTTTAACAATCACTTCCTTCAATTCATTAGTTTTAGCTTGCATCTGCAATAAAAATCGATTGCGTATTATATCACTGCTGCTAATCTTTTTTTCATAAGATTTAAGATTTATACCTTTAAAAACAAGAATATCATTGGCTTTTACCAAAATAGAAAAAGTACCGTTGATCGTTGTTAAAGCAGTTTTACCACTTATTAAATTTAAGATATTAATTCCATTGACACCTATAGAATCAACTGTAATTTTCCCGTGAAGTATCTTTTCATCGTCAGTTTGTCCAAAAGATATTTGGCATACGAAAGACAAAAGGAACGCAAAAACTTTACTTATTTTCAGTAACAATAATCTCGTTATAATTTTCAGCTAATTTTACAATTAAATACATCGTTAAAGTCTTGTTTTTTGCTCTCAGTGCATTTGCAAAATCAGAATCATCAATGCAATAATATTGGAATCCTTTGATGTAATCGGCGGGTATTTTTAAAGTTTCAGTATAGTAGTTATCCTCAAAAAGCACATCAATTCTAGCCAATAGCTGTTCTTTTTTCTCAACAATAATTTCTTTTTTAAGCATGGCTTTGCGCCCGGATATAGCATTTAGCAACCCATCGATTCCTCCTCCGGACGTTGCTGTATATAATTTACGCTCCGCAGCGGTATATTTTTTTTGGCCGTAAGGAATAATTGCTAAACTTTCTGCAGAAATAGCCGACTCGTTAATGACAACCTCTTTCAAAATAATACTTTTGGAAACCATTTGCAAAGTAAAAACTGCTTGTTCCACATCTTGTTGGCTTATTTTTCTGCGAACAGACTCTAAATTAACGGCAGTAAACACTAAAATATCTCCTGCTTTAACGGGTATTTTAAAAAAGCCATTTGCATCCGAAATTGTTGTTTTTTCTGTAGTTAAATTCACAATATTAATGCGATCCACGGATGCAGAATCAGCACTGATTTTTCCTTGAATCTCCTTTACTGCTCCTATTTGTCCAAAAGCAACTTGCACTAACAAAAAGAGGAACATCTGTAGTGTATATTTAATTTTCACTGGCAATTATTTGTTTATATTTGAGCGCTAATTCTCCTAATAAGAAAGTAGCCATTGTCCCGTTTTTAGACTTGAGAACCGCTACAAATTGTTCGTTTTCTACACTATAATATTGAAATCCTTTGACATATTCCGACGGGATTTTCAATTTATATATAAAATAGTCAATCGTAAAGAGGTTCTCTAACTGTCGTAAATACATTTCTTTCTTTTCTACCTCAACTTCTTTTTTCAACATTTTGGTTCTCCCTGAAATCCAATTAAGTACTGGATCAGCCGAAACAGACCCTCCCATCATGGTACCAGCAGTGGCAGAGGCATTAAGATCAGTGGCAGTGTATAACTTTCGCTCTGCTGGTGTGTATGTCTTTTGTCCTTTTGAAATTATTCCCATTGCTGCAGCATTAATGTCGTTTCTCACAACAACTTCGCGCAATTCATTTATTGTGGGTATCATTTTTACCAGAAGTATTCCTTGGTCAAAATCTTTTTGAGTCAAGCTCATTTTCATTTCGTTAAATTGCGCAGCCGCAAACAATAAGGTGTCTCCAACGGCTGCCTGTATATTGAAATCACCATTTTGACTTGTAATTGAAACCTTATCTGTTTTTTTATTAATAACATAAACCCCCGCTAAAACCGAAGCATCAGCAGTCACTTTTCCTTTCAATTGCATTGGAGGCTGTTGTTGTGCCAACACATTTGCCGCTGCAAAAACCAGAAATAAATAAACAATTTTAAGCATCTTTCTGAAGGCGGTTATTGACCCTTTGTAAAAGTATCCTAATGCGATCTAAAATAACTACTAATGAGTTGGTAAAAAAATGTTAATTAAAAATTTGAAATAAAAAACGCCGTTTTTATATCTTTATCAAAATTTAGACCTCATAAATGAAAAATATACTTATCGCAAGTACATCAACCCTTGCAAACGAAGGTTTCCTTGATTACTTATTGCCTGAATTACAACTGCATTTTAAAAACTGCGCGACCATTCTTTTTATTCCTTATGCAAGACCAGGTGGAATATCGCATGAAGAATATACCAATAGTGTTGCATTGGCTTTCGCCAAAATAAATAAAAAAGTGACAGGAATTCATGAGTTTGAAGATGCTGCACAGGCTATAAAAAGAGCAGAAGGAATTTTTACGGGAGGTGGAAATACCTTTGTACTGGTATCTCAATTACACAAAAACAATGTTATGGGAATCCTATCACAAGTAATAAAAGACGGCACACCTTATCTGGGAACTAGTGCCGGAAGTAATATTTGTGGGCTTACAATGCAAACTACTAATGATATGCCTATTGTCTATCCTCCAAGTTTTCAAACTTTAGGAGTAGTTCCGTTTAATTTGAATCCCCATTATTTAGATCCAGATACAAATTCGAAACACATGGGTGAAACGCGGGAGACCCGAATTAACGAGTTCCATGCCTTTAATTCGGTTCCAGTTATCGGACTTAGAGAAGGCAGTTGGCTGGATGTAAAAGGAGATAAAATCACTTTGAAAGGCAATTTGACCGCCCGACTCTTTAGACAAAATCAAACTCCTGAAGAATTAGAAAGTGGAACTGATTTAAGTTTTATCAAATAATAGAATAAAAAAAAAGCCGAAACAATTACGTTTCGGCTTTGAAGAGCGAAAGACGAGGCTCGAACTCGCGACAACCAGCTTGGAAGGCTGGAGCTCTACCAACTGAGCTACTTTCGCATTATATAAAAAAAGAAACTTCAAAAAAAAAATTTGAAGCTTAGAGCGAAAGACGAGGCTCGAACTCGCGACAACCAGCTTGGAAGGCTGGAGCTCTACCAACTGAGCTACTTTCGCATTAACAACGGTGCAAATATACTTAATAAGTTTGCTTGAATGCAAATTTTTTTTCCAAAAAGTCTCAATCTGCCTCCTAGCCTCTTTTTTAAAAAAGGGAAATCAAATCATAAAGAATTTAATATGAAAATATTATACCTTTATAAAACACAAAAAAATATTTTTAAAAAATAATTCGAAATAGTATAGAAACACTCGCTTTGGATACATTTTAAGTACTTGGTCCTTGCTTTCCGGTTCAAAAGAAGAGAGGAAATTTGTGATTTAATAGTGATACTTTAGGGACAACCCTTCATGTTGGATTGTATTTGGCACTTAATCTTATCACCACGCTTACTATAATTGGAGCTAAAATGATTTGTTTACTAAGGAAAAACAAGAACAAATGTGGGGAAGTACAGTTTCAAAAAAAAAGAAAAGGGTCGAAAGAATAAATGATTTGTATGTGTAAACAGTCCTACAAATAAGCTATACCCTGTTTCATTAGGTTACAAACCCGAAAGCAAGCAGTTAGTTTTACAAAAAACAAGTTGCCTCACAAAAAGATTATTTTTTTTCAAATGGAGAGAAGTTGGAAACCCTATTACCAAGTTAAAAAAACTAAGCAATGAATAATTTATTTATAATTTTACTGCTGTTCTCCTTTTTAAGTCGTACAAAAGAAGCACTAAAAAGCGCCGTAGTTTTAAAAAAAGAAATTCCCAAGGTGCTTATTCAACCTGAAGGAAAACCAACCAATATCGACTCTACTTTGTTACTTTCATTCAATAACAAAGTACTTACCAATTTTTATAAAGCAACAAATTACAGAACCGTTTGGCAATCCGAAGAAAAGAGAAAAATAATACTCGAGGAACTAAAAAGATCAGATGAGGAAGGATTACAACCAGAGGATTACAACCTAAAAGTATTATTTGATTTTGAAAAAAAAGCACCCTCTCTCGACTCTTTAGATTTGGCGAAATATGATATTTTATTAACCTCTAGTTTACAAAAATACATTGCACACCTTACAAACGGAACAGTAAATCCACGAAAATTATATAAAAACTGGGACTTAAAAGAAAACTATATTGATCTTAACACTACGGTGATCCATTTGCTTAAAAGCGATTCATTGGTTTATAAAATAGAGCAATTAAAACCGAATCATATCGTTTACAAAAGATTAAAAAAAGCACTTCAGCTCTTAAATAATTTCCCAAAAGACAACTTCAAATCGATAAAATTTACAAAAATAATAACCCCTAACGACACTAGTACCTCCATCATTGATATCAAAAAAAGATTGATTTACTGGAAAGACATGCAACCTAATGACAGCCTTACTCCTATTTATGATCAAGAAACTGTTGTGGCCTTAAAAAGATTTCAAAGTCGCCACGGTTTAGCTGCTGATGCAAAAATTGGACTAGGAACAGTCGCTGCACTTAATTTCTCCAAAAAACAACGCTCGGAACAAATCATTGCCAATCTAGAACGCTGGAAGTGGTATCCCAAACAAATGGGACAAGAATACCTCATCATCAACATTCCTGACTACAAGTTGCTGCTCGTTAAAAACAAAGATACGCTGAGAACCCACAGAGTAATCGTGGGAAGGATTAAAAGAAAAACACCCATATTGTCGTCTACCTTAACGCAAGTAGTTTTTAACCCCACATGGACAGTACCACCAACTATTCTTAAAGAAGATGTTATTCCGGCCATTTTGAGGAGCCGAGCGTACTTGACGCAATCGAACATTATGGTTTATGATGCTACGGGAAGATTTGTAAGTCCTTACGAATGGCAGTTGTCTCAAGCATATACGTATCGTTATGTACAAAGTCCAGGCACTTTTAACTCGTTAGGCATGGTGAAACTTATTTTTCCTAACCGTTTTTCAGTATACTTACACGACACAAATCACAGGGATTATTTTGAAAAGATAGACCGTTCTTTAAGCTCTGGCTGTGTCAGAGTAGAAAATCCGTTAGAATTAACTGAATATTTACTCAGTGATGCAGCCTCTTGGAACTTAGAAAAAATCACAGAAACGCTTCAAAAAGAAAGAACTAAATTTGTAAAAATCAAAAAAGAGGTGGCCATCCACCTATTATACTGGACTGCCTGGAGCGAGAACGGCAAATTGATTTTTAGAGACGATATTTACAACCTTGACGCCAATTTATATGACAAATTACGAAATTGATTTTATTCCAAATTTAGAAACTCGTGAAGGATGATAAATGAAGAAACAAGATTTATCTTTGATGGCACTAATAATTTCCTTAGATAATTCAGCTGGAACAGCTGGACAACCTTGGCTTCTGCCTAATCTGTGGTTGTTTTTAATGAAAGAAGTAGAAACATAATCTGCTGCATGCATCACCACGCCTCTTGCTCTTGCATTATCATTTACCCCTTTTTCCAATCCATCTAGTTTAAGAGACATTCCGTGTTTGCCATTATAAATTTCACCTGTGGCATAAAACCCTAGACTACTTTTATAAGATTCTGAAGCATTTGAAAAATTAGAAGCAAATTCTTCACCAGTATTTCTTCCATGCGCAACAAGAGAATGAAACAAAACATCTCCAGTAACTAAATCAATAACCCAAAGTCTTTTCGTATTGGCAGACAAACTAAAATCGATTAACGTTAGAATTTCTTTCTTAATCAATCCTTTTTCTTTCAAAGAATAATATCCTTTCAAAGCTTCAGCGAAGCTTTCTAATTTTGGTAATGCATATTTACTAGAATGTAAATTATGGTACGCCATTTCGATTTTAGCGTTAACAGTAGGCTCTAGCGTTTTAGTGTAAGCAATTGAGGCACCAATCTTTGCTTCAGGAGAATTTGCAGTACTTGGAGTAAAAGAAGTAAGCATAAACAAAATAGTAGGAAGTATCGTATAAATCATTGATTGTCTTTTAGTTACAGATTAATTCGAATTGCAAACGTACATTAATAATTACCAAACGTAAAGCCTTTAACAAAAGTTTAGTCTTCTAATAACGCAAACTAACATTATTTATTGAGTGAATAATCATAAAAAAGACAATTACTATGTTAATTTTATTATTTTTGTTTAGATTCAATCCCAATTTATGTCAAAATTACATTTTACTACTCTCTTTATTTTAATATTCTTCAGTTTTGAAATTTATAGCCAAAAAAAAACGTTGCAGGCAAAATCCACCTCAGAAAACATAACAATCGACGGAAAAGTGAATGAGAGAATTTGGGGATCAGCCGCTATCGCCGCGGATTTCATCATGTTTGAACCGGATAATGGAAAACCGATTAGTAGTGATAAAAAAACAGAAGTAAAAGTATTGTATGACAACGACGCCATTTACATATCGGCTTTACTGTACGATAATGAACCTGATAAAATTCAAAAAGAACTAACGAATAGAGATGTTTTTGGTGTTTCCGATCATTTTTCAGTTTACATCAATGGATTCAATGATGGCCAACAAGATTTTCGTTTTTTTGTCAGTGCTGCAGGCGTTCAAATGGATTGTTTAGCCACAGAAGATTATGAAGATTTCAGTTGGGATGCTATTTGGGACAGCGAAGTAACGATTACTGAATTTGGCTGGGCCGTTGAAATGAAGATTCCGTATGCCGCTTTACGATTTTCCAAAGCCAATAAACAAACTTGGGGATTGAACTTCATGCGCGAAATCAAGCGGGATGTGCAAAAATATACTTGGAATCGCATAGATACTAAAATTGGAGCCATAATACCACAAGCTGGAATCCTAGAAGGTATTGAAAACATAAAACCACCCACCCGACTTTTTCTTATTCCATATACATCAGCGTACTATCAAGAAAGCGATATTGGTTCTGACAGGACTTTCAAAGCGGGATTAGACCTAAAATACGGCATCAACGATTCCTTTACATTAGATGCTATTTTAGTTCCTGATTTTGGACAAACTAAATTTGATAATGCTATTTTAAACCTACTGCCTTTTGAACAAAGATTTGAGGAAAACAGACCTTTTTTTACCGAGGGAACAGATTTATTTAGCAAAGGTAGTTTGTTCTATTCCCGAAGAATTGGTGGCGCTCCCAGCACAGAGCCAACTATTACCGAGCAGGAAGAAATCACCAATTATCCCAGCACGGTTAATTTAATCAATGCCATAAAAATATCAGGACGAACTGAAAAAGGGTTAGGAATTGGATTTTTGAATGCCGTTACTGAAAAAACTAAGGCTACAATTTTGAATGCGGCTAATGGCGAAGTCCGAAAGGAAGTGATTGAACCATTAACGAATTATAATATGTTTGTTCTAGACCAACGATTCAATCAAAACTCCTCCATTACCTTAGTCAATGCAAACACTACTCGAAACGGCGAATTTAGAGATGCAAATGTTTCAGCATTATTATTTGATTTAAACACTAAAGCGAACACCTATAATCTATATGGCGACTTTAAATACAATACTATCAATACTATACAAGATTACGATGGTTTCAAAACAGAAATTGGATTTGAAAAAACAAGCGGGAAATATCGGTATGGATTTTCCGGAAAATATGTTTCTGAAAACTATGATGTGAATGATTTAGGAATCAATTTTTATTCCAATTATCATAATGCTTATGCACATGGAAGCTATAGAATAGTGAACCCAACTAAAGTTTTCAATACTTTCAGGATAAATGAATACATAAATTTTGAAGTGGACAACACGTCTAAAAAATTACAAACGGGGGCTTTTGGAACCGAAATAAAAGCGAGAACGTTAGACAATGACACTGTGGAATTATTACTCGAATTTTCACCTTTTGAAACATTCGATTTCTACGAACCACGTGAATATGGAAAATATGTTTTTGTTCCAGAAAAAATTATTACCATATTCAATTTTACCTCAAACGACAATAATCCTTTTACAATAATTGTACAACCTGCATTTACAAAATACAACGAGAAAGGCAGAAATACTTATGGTTTTTATCTCGGCCCAAAATACCGTTTCAACGATAAATTTTCGTTAGCGTACGCAGCTGAATACACAAAAATGAACAATGATCGCGGTTGGGTTGACTTTGACGATTCTGGAGTTGTGTTTGCAGAACGCAATCGTGAAATCCTTCAAAATGATCTTATTGGAAAATATTCGTTGAACAATAAAATGACTATTAATTTAACGGCCAGATACTATTGGTCGTATTCTAAAAATCACGACTTTTTCACGCTTCAAAACAGTGGTTATTTAACGCCAAACAACAGTTACACTCTAAACAAAGACCGTAATTTCAATTCTTGGAATTTTGATTTGTCCTACTCTTGGTGGTTTGCTCCGGGAAGCGAAATCTCCATTTTATATCGTAGTTATGGATTAGAAAGAACTCGTGTAGTAGAAAAAGATTTATCAAAAAACATCAAAAATATTTTCAATAGCGACCTTACCAATGTATTTTCTATTAGCATTCGCTATTTTATTGACTACAATTCCGTTAAGAACAAATTTTAAAATTTTTAAATTAAACTGTAACATTCCCTTAAAAAAGCAGTCTAGTAAGGCAACCTTTGGAGTGAAATGGCGTTTGCTGCCTTGAAGCTATTTTGGTTATTACAATATAGTATCAATCATCAATCAATCAATCGCTTCATGAAGAACCAATTTCTATTTTGTTTTCTCTTACTATCCTTTGTAGGCTTGAGCCAAAAAAAAGTACTCCAAACTAAATTTATTTCGGAAAAAATCGAAATTGACGGCAAGTTAGATGAAACCATCTGGCAGTCAGCTGCAGTTGCTAGTGATTTCATTACGTTTGAACCGGATAACGGCAAGCCAATTCCTGAAAATAGAAAAACCGAAGTCAAAGTGCTTTACGACAATGATGCGATTTACATCGGTGCTTTATTAAACGATGAAAATCCTGAAAAAATCCTAAAGGAAATTACACAACGTGATAATTTTGGAACATCGGATGTTTTTGGTGTATTTATAAATGGATTTAATGATGGCCAACAAGATTTTCAGTTTTTTGTAAACGCGGCTGATGGTCAGGCAGATTGCATCACCACAGACACCAATGGCGAGGATTATTCTTGGGATGCTGTCTGGAAAAGTAAAGCTGTAATTACTGATAAAGGTTGGGTGGTAGAAATGCGCATTCCTTATGCGGCATTACGTTTTTCAGCTGAAAATAAACAAACTTGGGGTCTTAATTTTTTTAGAGAAATAAGACGTGATCGTTTTAAATATACTTGGAATTTCATTGATTCAAAACTGGGGACTTTTACCCAACAAACAGGTATTTTAGAAGGCATTGAAAACATAAAACCACCTACTCGACTCTTCCTTTTGCCATATTCTTCCTTTTATGTAAATGGGAATGCAACACAAAAAACATACGGAACACTTAAAGGCGGATTGGATTTAAAATATGGAATAAACGACGCTTTTACCCTAGATATGATTCTTATTCCTGATTTTGGCCAAACAAAATTTGATGATCAAATCCTAAACTTAGGACCATTTGAACAACAATTTAATGAAAATCGACCTTTTTTTACAGAAGGAACTGATTTGTTTAGCAAAGGCAATCTGGTATACTCGAGACGAATTGGTGGAAACCCATCGAAGTATCCTACTGCGCAAACCAACGAGGAAATTATTGATAATCCTGCTAGTGTAAACTTAATCAATGCCTTTAAAATATCTGGAAGAACCAAAAACGGCTTGGGCGTGGGGATTTTAAATGCTGTTACCGAAAAAACAACCGCTATTATTCGAAATAACAAAACACTAGAAACCAGAACGGAAGTAGTAGAACCTTTAACAAATTACAGTGTTTTAGTTTTAGACCAGCGCTTTCGCAAAAATTCTTCCGTTTCATTTGTAAATACGAATGTGACTCGAAACGGCAATTTTAGAGACGGAAATGTAACTGCTTTAGTTTGGGATTTAAACACCAAGAAAAACACATACAATCTTGCGGGTGATTTTAAATACAGCTACATCAATAGTATTGAAGCTAAAAAAGGAATCAATTCCCAATTGAATTTCTCCGAAACCAGCGGGAAATTTCGGTATGGCATTGGTGCTGATATCATGACTCGGGATTTTGACAACAACGATTTAGGAATTAATTTCGAAACTAATTATTACAGTATTTATGGAAATTCGAGTTATAGAATCTTGAATCCCACTAAGTATTTCAACTCTTTCAGCGCTAGAATAAATGCTTTTTCGCAATTTCAAAAAGAAACGGGTAAAATACAGGCCAGCAGTATCAACTTTCAAATTAATTCAAATACTAAAAAAAATCATTATTTTGGAATCGGATTCAATGCCAATCCAGTAGAAACTTTCGACTATTATGAACCAAGAGCAACGAATCGATTTGTGATCAGACCTACAAGAATTGGCGGTTTTATCTACATTTCAACCAATTACAACAATCCTTTTGCGGTTGATTTTAACCCATCCTACAATGCTTTTGATGAGGCCGGTCGCAACACTTATGGTTTTTCAATAGGTCCTAGATACCGTTTTAGTGATAAATTATCGTTGAATTACAACTTTAGCTTCTCCAGACAAAATAACAATAAAGGGTATATTGACAGCATTAATGAGGATCTGAATGCAGCAACGCCAAACACTATCATCTTTGCAAATAGAAATGTAATTACGTATTCCAATACACTTTCTGGTAAGTACGCATTAAACAGCCAAATGACCTTTAACATTGCACTGCGTCATTACTGGTCGTACGCCGAAAACAAAAATGCTTTATCCTTAGAACAAAACGGAAGATTAGCTGATTATAGCGGATATACAACGAATAAAAACTCGAGTTTTTATTCTTGGAATGCGGACTTGTCCTACACATGGTGGTTTGCGCCCGGAAGTCAAGTATCTGTTTTATACCGAAATAATGCGGGTGCCTTTGAAAGGAATATCAATAAAGAATTCACGAGTAATGTTACGAGCCTTCTCACGAATGAAGCATTAAACCATATTTTCTCCATAAGCGTGCGGTATTTCATCGATTACAATGAGGTGAAAAATAAATTCTAAATGCATTAATTTTAAAAAACAGAACCATCCACAACCAAATATTCACTATTTGTTATTGTTCACCGCCAAATCTATAATAGTGATTTCCATTCCTTTGAACATTTTTAGAAATGCTTTATCTTTGCTTAAAATAAATTTGCAATGAATAAAAAAGTAATTCTTATGATTTTGGACGGTTGGGGTAAATCTCCGGACCCAAAAGTTTCTGCTATCGATAATGCTAATGTACCTTTTATTAACAGTTTATATAGAAATTATCCCAGCGCTCAACTTCGAACTGACGGCTTAAATGTTGGACTTCCTGAGGGACAAATGGGAAATAGTGAAGTGGGCCACATGAATCTTGGTGCGGGGCGAATCGTATACCAGGATTTAGCCAAAATTAATCTTGCTGTTGCGCACGATACTTTGTCTAAAGAGCAAGTTTTAGTAGATGCCTTTACGTATGCCAGAATAAACAACAAAAAGGTTCACTTTTTAGGTCTAGTATCCGATGGTGGCGTGCACTCTCATACGTCTCATTTAAGAGGTCTGATTGACGCTACACAACAGCACGGTTTACAAAAAGTGTTCATTCACGCCTTCACTGACGGTCGCGACGTAGATCCAAAATCTGGCAAACATTACATTCAAGATTTACAAGATTATATAGCTACTACGACCGTAAAACTGGCTTCTGTAATAGGACGCTATTATGCAATGGATCGAGACAGACGTTGGGAAAGGGTAAAACTTGCCTACGATTTATTAGTAAACGGAATTGGAACCCATTCAACCAATGCAGTTGTTACTATCGAAGAAAGTTATGAAGTCAATGTAACTGATGAATTTATACATCCAACGGTTATCGTGGATGAAAATGACAAACCAATAGCCACAATTGAAGAAGATGATGTGGTTATTTTCTTTAATTTTAGAACCGATAGAGGACGAGAGTTAACAGAAGTATTGACGCAAATCGATTGTCATGAGCAAAACATGCACAAACTCAATTTATATTTCGTCACGTTGACCAATTATGACGACACGTACCAAAACGTAAAAGTCGTCTACAATAAAGACAACCTAACGGAAACTCTTGGTGAAGTTTTAGAAAAAGCGTACAAAAAACAAATTCGCATTGCCGAAACGGAAAAATATCCACACGTGACTTTCTTCTTTTCTGGTGGAAGAGAGCAGCCCTTTATTGGCGAAAGCCGCATTCTAAAAAACTCTCCAAAGGTTGCCACTTATGATTTACAACCGGAAATGAGTGCCTTTGAATTGACTGATGCACTTATTCCCGAACTCTACAAAGGGGAAGCTGATTTTGTTTGTCTTAATTTTGCTAATGGAGACATGGTAGGACATACTGGAATCATGAGTGCTGCCATACAAGCCTGTGAAGCAGTTGATAAATGCGTCGAAAAAGTGATTACAGCTGCGCTAGAAAACAACTATACGATTATCGTAATTGCTGATCATGGAAATTGTGAAACAATGATTAATCCTGATGGAAGTCCAAATACGGCACATACGACAAATCCAGTTCCTATCATTTTGGTAGACAAAGAAATCAGAACCATTTACGATGGCGTTCTGGGTGATATTGCCCCAACCATCTTGGAGTTAATGGGAGTTGAAAAACCGGAAGTAATGACCTGTCATTCGCTACTTTAAACAAAATTTAAATATTGTTGAGATACAAAGCCATTCCAAATCGAGTGGCTTTTTTTATAAATAAAAGTTAAAATTTCATAATCGATAGTAATGCTATTATTTTTAATTATTTTTGTTTCAAATTCAAATGTTTAACTCTAATAATTAAAAATCATGAAAAAAGTAATTTTATTTTTAGTGTGCTTTTGTATAGGAACAATCTCCTATTCACAAGAAAAGAAAAGTGTAAAAAACAGAGGAAAAAAAGTTGCAGTCGATTCCATGCAATGGAGCAGAGCACATTACCTAGTGGATAGAGATTCTGCTTATGCTGATCCAAAAATAGCTTTAAAAAAATTAATTGGCGGCAATAAACGTTTTGTAGAAGGAAAAAGCTTAAAGCCTAGGCAGGATATGGTAACGATAAAAAAACTTGAAAGTGGACAAGCACCCTTTGCAACAATAGTTGGTTGTTCAGACTCAAGAGTTCCTAACGAAATGATTTTTGATCAAGGTTTAGGAGATTTATTTATCATTAGGACTGCAGGTCAAGTTTCGGCAGCTGCTTCCTACGGCAGTATGGAGTTTGCTACGCTCAAATTAAAAACCAAGTTAATTGTTGTTCTAGGACATACGGAATGCGGCGCAGTAGCAGCTGCAGTAGAGCGACCGGAAGATGTTCCTGGCCACATTGTAACATTGATTAATGAAATAAAACCAGCAGTAGCTAAATGTGCACATTTACCCGGTGATCCCGTAAATAATGCTGTAAGACAAAACGTTATTGATCAAGTTTATAACTTGCGAGACTTAGAACCTATTTTGCATAAAAAATACGTGAATGGTGAAATATTAATTGTTGGCGCAGTCTACGATATACAAACCGGAAAAGTAGAGTTTTTGCAAGAAACACTTCTTAATTTACCGCTAAAAAAGTAGCTATATAGTACTAAAACCATGCTGAATTTATATTTTAGCATGGTTGCAACTAATTTAAACCATGAGAAAACTACTGTCCCTCTTCATAATCATACTGTTTTTAAACAATGCTTATTCACAGAACACGAGATTACAAGACCACAATAAAATAGGTTGGTACAATTATTTTGGGACTTTTAAAATCGCTGAAAAATACAGCATACACTCCGAATATCAATGGCGCCGAGACCATTATATTACGGACAAACAACAAGGGCTCTTGCGAGTTGGATTAAACTATCAAGCTAATCCAAAGTTACAATTGCGGCTGGGTTACGCATGGATAGAAACATATCCTTATGGTGACTATGCCATTAATGGTCAAGGGAAGGATTTTACGGAACATAGAATTTTTCAAATGGCTACTTTAACTGATAAAATTTCAAAATTTGAAGTATCACATCGTTTTATGCTAGAACAACGATTTGTGGGAAGGTATACAAATCCAGCCCTAACTGTTGAGGATGACTACTTATTATTAAATCGTTTTAGGTATCTTTTTAGAGTACAAATGCCATTAAAAGGAACTGAAATTACAAATAAAACACCTTATTTGGCAGCTTATAACGAAATTCTAATTGGATTTGGCAAAAATGTAAACGAAAATATATTTGATCAAAATCGAATTGGACTGCTGCTCGGCTATAGGTTTAACAATACTTTCAGGATTGAAGGCGGCTATTTAAACCAAAGAGTACAACTTGGAAGAGAAATTGAACAAAAGAACGTTTTTCAAAATAACAATGGATTTATCGTAAACACGGTCGTAAATTTAGATTTTACTAAGAAGAAAAATACGAACTAATGGCACATAAACATGATTTTTCTAGTTGGCACCAAGATAGAATTCCTTAAAATACAAAAAAACAAAAGGGGGAACGAAGGGAAAGCACTCCGCTCATTATTGATGAATAATAGATCATTATAATAAGCGTAAACACTTAGATCTATTTTTAAAAGTAACGTTGGGATTGTAAACTCAATAGAAAAAAGAGCAGAAAATCAAAAGCAGAAACATATTATCTAAAATAAAACTTCATTGTTAATAGTAATACTATTATATTTGCGACTAATTTAAAAAAAATATAGAAAATGAAAAAGAACTTAATTTTGGCATTTTTACTTGTTGGTACAAATGCACTGTTTGGTCAAATTAAGTTTGATCGCAATAAAGAATACAATAATATTGAAGAAGCCTTAAAAAACCCTGAAATGATTTTTAAACTCAACTTGAGTAATCAAACCCTAAAACTAACGGATATTGATTGGTCAAAGTTTATTAACCTTGAATATCTTAATCTTAAAAACGATCATTTAAAAGAGATCCCAACAGGAATTACAAGACTAAAATCATTAAAAATAATCGATTTGAGCGGAAATGATTTTAGCAAATTACCAAGCGAGTTTTCAAATTTGACTAAATTAGAAGAGATCTTTTTAAATGATGAAAAAAACATGGACTTACCTAAGACGCTAAGTCTCTTAGCTAAATTACCCAATTTAAAATCGTTACACTTAGAAAACGACCACTTGAAATCACTTCCAAGTGAACTATTAGCTTTTAAAAATTTAGAATATTTATACTTGAACAATAATGACTTAAAAACGATACCCGTACTAAAACCATTAGACCATTTAAAGTATCTAGATTTAAAGGATAACAAAATAAAACCAGAACTTCAAGATATGAAAAATTTAAACTTTGGTTTGAAAATTAATTTTTAATAGAGAAATACAAATGAGTGATTTAATTTTTAAGTGCACTTGACTTTATCGTCAATAACAAAAAATTAAAGCGAATTTCCAACCTGCAGCATCTTATTAAAATTATTAAATATGAACTCTATTTTATCAAATATTACAATTACTGTCAACGACACCCTTTATGTGAAGAATCCTGAAACTTCTCCTTTAGGCAAGAAAATTATTGAACATAGTATCTTAATGATTGACCAAATTGGTTTTGAAAGCTTTACTTTTAAAAAATTAGGTGAAAGTATCGGTTCGAACGAAAGTTCGATTTATAGGTATTTTGAAAGTAAACATAAATTAATGTTATATTTATCTTCTTGGTATTGGGGTTGGATAGAATACCGATTAGTTTTCGCTACAAATAATCTACCCGTTCCGCTAGAAAAATTAAAAAAAGCAATTACCATCGTAACAGAGAAAATAGAGGATGATTCCTCTACAGCACACATAAACGAAGCTATTTTAAACAAAATCATAATTTCAGAATTTACCAAAACAATCTTAACTAAGGAGGTAGATGAAGAAAATAAAGAGGGTGTTTTCCTAGTTTACAAAAGAGTTATAAATAGAATTGTCGAAATGATAGTAGCAGTAAATCCTGACTATAAATTTGCTAAAAGTTTAGCTTCATCCATCGTGGAAGGTGCTTTGCATCAACATTTTTTAAAAAATCATTTAAAAACGATAACCAATTGTAATGAAACTATTTCTCCAACTGATTTCTACATTGATTTAGTTCAAAAAATTACAAAATAATATACAATGAAAAACACGCCATTACAGAGATTTTACAACTTACTCGCTTTAGACAGAAAAGATGTTTATCAAATATTTTTCTACGCCATTTTTGCAGGATTAGTCAGTTTATCGTTGCCATTAGGAATTCAAGCAATCACAAACTTGATTCAATCAGGAAGAGTCAGCGCTTCATGGATCGTTTTAATTGTATTAGTGGTTTTTGGCGTAGCATTAGTTGGAGTCTTATCACTGATGCAATTGCGAATCACAGAAAACTTGCAACAAAAAATATTTGTTCGCTCTTCATTTGAATTCGCTGCTCGTTTGCCAAAAATAAAAATGGAGGAGTTGTACAATAGCTATCCTCCAGAATTAGCCAATCGTTTTTTTGATACGATGACCATTCAAAAAGGAACTTCAAAATTATTAATCGATTTTTCGGCAGCATTATTGCAAATAGTCTTCGGTTTGCTCTTATTGTCGTTGTACCATCCTTACTTTATAGTATTTGGAATTTTATTGTTTTTTCTTTTGTATTTTATTTTTAAATTCTCTTTTAAATCTGGACTAGAAACGAGCTTGAAAGAATCTAAATTTAAATACAAAGTCGCTGGATGGTTGCAAGAAATGGCGCGAAACAATTTTAGTTTCAAAAATGACTTCCACTATAATTATGGCTTGCAAAAAAACAACAATCTAGTTGCAGATTATTTAACTAATAGAGAAAAACATTTTAATGTAATCAAAAGACAATTCACGCAATTGATTATTTTTAAAATGGTTATAACTGCGAGTTTACTGGCGATGGGTGGTTTTTTAGTTTTGTCACAACAAATGAATATTGGACAATTTGTAGCTGCGGAAATCATTATTTTAATGGTTATCAATTCGGTCGAAAAAATAATAGTTGGACTAGAAACATTCTACGATGTACTCACCTCCATTGAAAAAATAGGCCAAGTAACGGATCTAGAATTAGAAGAGGAAGCCTCTTTTAAAAGTGATACGTGTTATGCTAATATTTCATTAGAAATAGAAAACCTTAGCTTTAAATTCCCTGATTCCCCTGGACAAATATTAAATGCGCTAACCTTAAAAATCCAGCAAGGAGAAAGAATTACAATCGAAGGAGAAAATGGCTCTGGAAAAACAACACTCATTCGAATATTATCCGGTTTGTTACAACCCACATCTGGTTCTTTTTTTATTAATGATGATACCTTTAAAAAAATAAACTTGAAGCAATACCGTTCCCAAATTGGAAGTATTATCTATGGCGAAACGCCATTTGAAGGAACGCTATTAGACAACATAACTTTTAATGACACTGCTTTAAACACTGAAGATTTAAAAACAGTTCTTGACGGAGTCCAACTTTCGTCCTTTGTTAAATCATTGCCAAAAGGTCTCGAGACCCATATTTTTCCCGAAGGAAAACAATTGTCCTCTTCTAATGCTCAAAAAGTATTGTTAGCACGCAGTATTCTTCACAATCCGAAAGTACTCTTCTACGAAGATCCAACAGATAAAATGGATGATAAAGTGGCGAATCAAGTTATTGATTTCATCACTTCGGAAAAACACAAATGGACAATCATCGTTTCTTCAAAGAATCCATATTGGAAAACCAAATGTACTCGAAGCATCACCATGCAAAATGGGGCAATTCAACTTGATTTAAAAAATAATTAGCCATGCTAAACATATCCTATAACAAAACTAAACTACAGGCTCTTGACCGCTTCGACACTGTTAAAAACCTTACGAATAGACCTCATTATAAAATTTTAAATAAAATAATAGCAGGTGTATCTATTGTGGCTGTAGTGGGACTATTTCTACCTTGGACACAAAATATTTCCGGAACTGGAAGCGTCACTACACTGAAACCAAATCAAAGACCACAATCGATTCAAAGTGTAATCTCTGGTAGACTTGAAAAATGGTATGTACAAGAAGGTGATTTTGTCAAAAAAGGGGACACCATTGTCTTTATCTCGGAAATAAAAGAAGATTATATGGATCCAAACTTAGTACAAAACACCAAGAGACAAATAGATGCCAAGAAACAATCGTTGCAATCTTATGGGTCTAAAGTAAGTACTTTAACGGGGCAAATTCAAGCCATCGAACAGGAAAAAGTCTTAAAACTGGAACAAGGACGAAACAAAATCAAACAATCATTTTTAAAAATAAAGAGTGATAGTATGGATTTAGTTGCTGTAAAAACACAGCTAAAAATAGCGAACACGCAATACAATCGTTCCGTTGAGCTGAATAAAGAAGGGTTAAAACCACTGACAGACATTGAAGAAAAAAGACTGAAATTACAGGAAGTAGAAGCTAAAATTATTACTCAGGAAAATAAATTTTTAACCAGCAAAAACGAATTAATCAATGCTAAAGTTGAAATAAATAGGATAAGCGCAGAGTATGCAGAGAAAGTTTCAAAAGCCAATAGTGATAAATTTACCGCTTTAAGCAGTCAATTCGATACGGATGCTCAAGTGAATAAACTCGAAAATCAGTATGCTAATTATAGCATTAGAAATGGAATGTATTACATTAAAGCATCACAAAACGGGTATGTCAATAGAGCGCTACAATCCGGTATTGGAGAAACCATTAAGGAAGGAACACCTATAGCAACCATCATGCCGTCCGATTATGATATTGCCGTAGAAACTTTTGTAAATCCAATTGATTTGCCTTTGTTAATTAAAGGAGAAAAAGTCAGAGTTTGGTTTGATGGTTGGCCTACAATCGTATTTTCAGGCTGGCCAAATATGTCTTATGGAACTTTTGGTGGTGAAATAGTTGCCATTGAAAATTTCATCAGTGAAAACGGTAAATACCGCGTATTAATAGCACCAGACAAAAGCGAAGATCAGTGGCCAAAACAACTAAGCATAGGGGCCGGTGCACAAACTATAGCTTTATTAAACAACGTTCCTGTGTGGTTTGAATTATGGAGAGTCTTAAACGGCTTTCCGCCAAATTATTACAAACCCATTAGTAAAACTACAAAAGAAAAGAAGTAATGAAACAAGTATTTATAGCGTTTTTATTCTTTGGGTTTGCTGCCACAGCGCAAAATAGTCCCTCAAAAGAATTCACCTACACTGAGTTTCTAGGTTATGTCAAGAAATACCATCCACTGGTTAAAAGCGCCAATTTAGAAATCAATAAGGCACAAGCTAACTTGATGATGGCCCGAGGTGGATTTGATCCAAAAATTGAGGTCGACTTTAGCCAAAAACAATTCAAAGACAAAGAATATTATTCAATCTTAAACAGCAGTTTCAAAATTCCAACTTGGTATGGAATCGAAATAAAAGCAGGCTTTGACAACAACGAGGGTATTTATTTAAATCCTGAAAACACAGTTCCTAATCAAGGATTGACATCGCTTGGCATAACAGTCCCGCTAGGTCAAGGACTGTTTATCAATCAAAGAATGGCCGATGTTCGAAAAGCAAAAATGCAAATACAACTGAGTCAGGCAGAACGAAAATTGCAAGCTATTGCTGTTTTGTATGATGCCTCTTTGGCATATTTCAATTGGAAGAAAAATTTCAATGAAGTGCAATTGTATCAAGAGTACAATAGTAATGCGCAAATAAGATTCAAAGGAATACAGACGCTAATCCAGCAAGGAGACAAACCATCAATTGACAGTGTTGAAGCTGGGATTATTGTCAAGAACAGAATATTGAACTTAGAAGATTCGGAGCTCAAATTGGCTAAAGCCAAATTGGAACTGTCTAATTTCCTTTGGTTAGAAAACAATATTCCACTTGAATTATCTGACGAACTGATTCCAGAAATACAACTAGAATTCACGATACAAGAAAGTTTAAAAACGAATGATTTGCTAAATGCTGATTTCTCTATTACCAACCATCCCAAAATCAATGCGTTGCAAAGTAAAATTGATATGCTAAACGTGGAAAAAAAGTTAAAAGCCAACATGCTTTTACCAAAAATTGACGTTGGATATTCTTACATATCAGAACCTAGCTATATTGACAATTACCAATTTCAAGATTATAAAATTGGATTGGATTTTTACTTTCCGTTATTTCTACGAAAAGAACGCGGAAGTTTGAAATTAGCAAAGTTTAAGGTGCAGGAAACTGAATTTGCATTGGATCTAGAAAGAGTGCAGTTGACCAATAAAATCAATGCCCAGAAAATGGAAATTGAATCGCTTTTGAGGCAAAAAGAATTAATCAAAGCTTTAGTCCAAGACAATCTCACGATGTTAAATTCAGAGGAACGCTTATTTTCTTTTGGCGAAAGCTCCTTATTTTTAATCAACACCCGAGAGAATAATTTAGTGATTGCGCGTCTTTCAAAAATAGCTTTGGAGAACCGATTTTACATTTCCAATTCCGAACTTTTTAAAATAATGGCTAATCCGGATTAACTAATTTATAAAATTGTATTTTTGCACCCTGAAAATTCGAAATTATGATTATTGTAAAATCCCGTGAAGAAATAGAATTGATGCGTGAAAGTGCATTAATCGTATCAAAAACATTAGGAATGATTGCTTCTGAAATAAAAGAAGGAGTTACCACTTTATATCTGGACAAATTAGCGGAGGAATTCATTCGTGACCATGGCGCAGAGCCTAGTTTTCTTGGTTTATATGGATTCCCAAACTCCCTTTGTATGAGTCCAAACGCACAAGTGGTGCATGGAATTCCAAATAATAAACCATTAGAAAGTGGCGATGTGATCTCTGTCGATTGTGGCGCTTACAAAAACGGATACCATGGTGACCATGCGTATTCTTTTGAAATAGGTGAAGTGGCTCCAGAAACTAAAAAATTATTGCAGATCACAAAGGAATCACTATATATAGGAATCCGTGAACTGCGATTAGGAAATCGTGTTGAGGACGTAGGAAATGCAATTCAAAAATATACTGAAGCTCATGGTTACGGCGTGGTACGGGAACTTGTAGGTCACGGCGTGGGTCAAAAAATGCACGAAGACCCTGAAATGCCTAATTATGGTAAAAAAGGAAGAGGAAAACTTTTTGTAGAAGGCATGGTGGTCGCTATTGAACCAATGATCAACCAAGGAACTAGAAATATCAAACAACACAAAGACGGCTGGACTATTACCACCGCTGATGGAAAACCATCTGCTCATTTTGAGCATGATGTTGCTATTATTGATGGAAAACCAGAGATCTTATCGACTTTTGCGTATGTGTATAAAGCATTAGGAATTGTGAGTACTGAAGAGGATGAGTTTAGAAGAGTACCGCTGGTAATCTAAGTTATTACACAAAGATTCGCAAAGGATACCCAGAGATTCGCAAAGGTTTTAAGTAAAGTTTTTTAGTATTTTTAGCATCGAAGAAAATGGAAAATAAAGATAATGACTTAAGCGATGATTTAAATGCACTTTCTTATCAAGTAATTGGATTAGCCATTGAAGTACATCGACAATTGGGTCCGGGTCTTTTAGAATCTGCTTACCAAACATGTCTTTTTTATGAACTTCAAAATGCAGGCTTTAAAGTTGAAAAAGAAATAACACTTCCAATAAAATATAAAGAAATCAGACTTGACCAAGGATATAGAATAGACTTACTTGTTGAGGACAAATTAGTAATCGAATTAAAAACAGTAGAAAATTATACTGCCGTACATTTCGCTCAAATACTAACGTATTTAAAACTTGGCAATTATCCTCTAGGATTATTAATAAATTACAATAGTACAATTTTAAAAAACAACATAAAAAGATTTATAAATACGCCTTCAGATTCCAAAAGATAAACTTAGCGAATCTTTGAGCCTTCTTTGTGAATCTCTGTGAAACAAATATGAAAAAACTTTTTAAATTAATACTCAATACTATTCCTCGTCCTTTATTAATCAGGTTGAGTTATGTAGCCCGTCCTATCATTGCATTTACTTTAAAAGGAACTAAATTTACTGATCCTATTGACGGAAAAAGTTTCAAATCGATGTTGCCGTACGGCTATGAAACACAACGCAACAATGTGCTTTCGCCGAGTACACTTTCATTAGAGCGACACCGCTTACTGTGGTTGTACCTCAACGAACAAACTGATTTTTTTACCGCGCCTAAAAAAGTACTGCATTTTGCACCTGAACAAGCTTTTTATAAACTTTTTCGGAATCAGAAAAATCTAGATTACACCACAACCGATTTGTTTTCGCCCTTAGCGGATGTAAAAGCTGATATTTGCAATTTGCCTTTTGATGACAATCAATACGATGTGATTCTGTGCAACCATGTTTTAGAACACATACCAGATGATACTAAAGCCATGCAGGAATTGTATCGCGTCTTGAAACCGGGGGGAATGGCTATCTTGCAAATTCCTCAGGATTTAAAAAGAGCGACTACCTTCGCCGATGATTCTATTACCGACCAAAAGGAACGCGCTAAAATCTTTGGACAATACGATCATGTGCGTATTTATGGTCGCGATTATTTTGATAAATTACGAAGTATCGGTTTTATAGTGATTGAAGAAGATTATACGAATAAAATCGCTCCTGCATTAGTAGAAAAATATTGCTTGGCAAAAGGAGAAATTATTCCGGTTTGTTTTAAATAAAAAACCTGCTATTTCAAAGAATTAGCAGGTTTTAGGAACAGTTATCTATTCTTTTTATTTTACTCCAATTTGATGGCTTTCTGTTTTACCATCAATATAAATTTGTAAAACATAAATTCCTTTATTCAAAGTGCTTACATTAAAAGAAGCTTTATTGTTTTTAATATTAATTTTAGCTTTCGAATTTCCCATAATATCAAATAATTCAGCTGAAACTTTAGAATGAACTGTTAGCATAGTTTTGCCCCCTTTTACATCAATATTTACGATGTCGTTTGAAGGATTAGGGTAAACGATAAACACTTTTTCTTGTTCTGACAATCGCGATAAACCCACACCACAATCAACAACTTCAAAATACAACTCGCTCCATTCGCTCCAACCACAATTATTTTTAGCGCGTACCCTAACTCCTGTTTGACCAACGAAATTAGGAGCTATATAAGTTTGATCTCCCCTTATATCTCCAGCAATAACGATATTAATATTAACCCTTTCCCATTCCCAATTTGTTTTATCGAATATTTGAGCAGTTGTTAAACCATTACTATTTGCCACAACACTATCTGTTAGATTAAAAGACGGTAAGCCTAATCCTTGCTGGCAAAAAGTACCACTGCATATTGTAGAATCATCGGGACAAAAGAGTCCTGTAATTTGCGGAACGCCTACCCAAATATTTTTAGTAACAGTTTGCCCATTTTGAAAAGTGGCCGTCAAAACTCCTTGCCCATCATAAAGGGAATTAACAATAACACTTGTATTTGTAAAACTCATAATTTGTAGATTAGAAGACACACTCCAAATTACGCCACTTGGTATTTTGCATATATCGGTAAAACTATAAGTGCTAGTTTCACCAATACACATTTTATCTATACCAGAAAGTTCTGTATTACCCAATGGAAATGATGGTGCTTGCGGAATTGGAGGATTTGTGCTATCGCCTAGTTCATTAAGGAGCCAATTACCATATCAAGTGTAAAACTTACATGATTCATATTGGTACATTCACCATAATAAGAATCAAAAGGAGTCTGTCCTGTACATATTAAATTTTTATTGATAGGTTGATACCAATCTGAAAATCCTGAAGTATCCAAAGCAGAGTGAGTAGGTATAAAAGATTGGGGTGTAATTGCTATATCTATATTGTTTGGAATTCTTTGTTCGACTATTAATTTTTCTCCCGACCACAGAATTGGAACAAATATTGGAAAAGTTAGAGCGTTATAACTTTTCAGTGAATTGTAAACCTCATTTTTCAAATCATTTGCAGCATTGAAACTTCCTCCAGGAACAGCGTCTAAACTTCCTTGCCATAAAGTATTAGTGTGGTTCAAATTATAATCAATATTACCTGTTCTAGTATAATTTTGTAATAAAGTAGAGGTTGACCCAGTGTTGTCCATAAACCAATTATTAATCCGGAACGCTGGTATTTTAGCAATACGTATTCCTAATGTTAGAACTGTACGTAATTTTGCTAACGCGACTACTTCATAAAACTTAGTAGATGGATTTACATTTTGAAAACCACTCATAGAGCCATTTGCAATCGCAAGTTTTCTTATGCCATTCAAAACAGGGTATCCACCACTGCCTATTATCCCATTGCTAAGTAATTCCTGCTTGTACGTGCTGTGTTCTGTATTAATCAAACCTGGACTAAAGCTTCCAACATTTGTAAGAAGCATTTGTCTCGCTGCTTTAGAATTTATTACGTTTCTATATTTATCTTTAGCTTCATTCTGTCCCATTAATTCTCCTAAAAAGTACAAATCGCCTTGAGTAGCTAGAGGGATAGTGGCTCCTTGATGCGGACTGTCCATACTCAAATAAATTCGGGTATTATGATTCCATTTTTCAAGACCAGTTTCTTGTTGTTTTTTCTCCATATTAGCCAGTGCATATCGTGTTATTTGCCCGCCCATACTTGGACCTACAAGCACTAGCTTTTCCGTACTACCATTAGCTTTAATATCTAAATTTATTTTTTGCAAAAACGAAGCTACGGTTCTGCCATTTCTAAAAATATCATCTGCGCCACCATCAATAGTTTGTCCTAAATTGTTAACATACGTAGGGAAATTAACAATAATCACATCATAGTTTAAGGCTGTGAGTTGTGCTTTTAAGTCTTTACTTTGATTGTTATACTTCATTAAAACTTCAATCGACACATATTCTGCAGGATTAAAAGGTTTAAATAATTTTTGGCAATTTGCACCACAATCATCCACCACAATTTTTCTTTTATCCCCTGGATCGAAACCATCTACAATAATAAAAGGTTTTTTGAGAATATTGCTAGTATTTTGGTCACCATAAAATATACGATATTCCAATTTTCCTACTGCTCCATTAGAGTCCGATATTGTGGAGGGATAATGTATTAATCCTGATGCACTTGCAATACGACCATTACTGTTATTTACAGTTGTGTCGTTACCAATACTAATTCCAGCGTAAGTAGTCAATGTAGTGCCGTCTGTATAAATTATATTAAATATCAATTTTTTGTTTTCGTTAATCGTGCTATAATTTATAACGATCGAGTTTTGAATCCATAATTGATTTTGCATTAAATTAAAAATCATTCCGTTACCAAAATCAGCAGTCATTGAAGCTATTTTTTTATTTCCCCATTGATAAACTTCGGATGTGTTGAATTGATAAGTTATTGTATTATTATTTGTAAATACTAATTCCGCCATCGGCGATATCATCGTTACCTGCTTTTGAAGAAAAGGTGGTAAATTATTAGCACGGACATATACTCCATTAATGAGTTTTACTCCACCATTATTAGGAAACTCAGGATTATAATTTAGGTAACTTATAGGTGTGTTAATTACTCCCATTTTTACATTAGTAGTATTGTTTTGTTGAGCATTAAGCCTGTTTTCTAAACTCTCTGACGATTCAAACTTCAATTGACCAGAAGTGCGATACAGTTCAGATAAAGCTTGTTTGAAAAGTTACGCTTTAGAAATATTGTTGTCCGTATTATTATAAGTGTACAAACCCGCAAAAGGAGTTACTTTATCGTAGAGCATTTCTAAATCTGTAGCATAGCTGCCATTAGCAGTAAGAGAAGAAAGTGATGTTTGCCAAGCATTAGATTGTTGCGTTTGATACTGCTGTACAGTAGGCAATTGTGCGTGGAGATTTGCAAAGTAAAAACCCAAGATTAATAAGGTAAATTTTTTCATTTTGTTGTTAAATTTTGTTATTAAAAAGGTTAAATTTTAGGCATAAGTAGAGTTGTCATTGTTGCCTATTGAACAATGATTTATTGTTTAATAATTTGCGGAATCTTTATTTGAAGTCTGTAGAGTTTATAGTGTTTTTATTAAAATCAAACCGACCTTCTTTAATTTCAATAATATCATTAGAGTTATCCTTACACTTTAGTTTACAAGAAAAAGTGCCCGAAATTATATCATTATCGCTTCTTGTAATATTTACGGTTCCAGTACCTGAAATAGATAAATAGGTCTTTCCTTTTCCGGTGTTATCGAACACATAAGCGGTAACCAAGGTGTTTTCAGCATAGCTATTGCTAAAAGCACCATTACTATTACCAACAGAATAATTGTTAACTTTTATTGGGGATTTTTTATCTATATTGTCAATATATATATAGATACCACCCATATTTGTTCTGCCATCACTAGCTGAAATTTCTTCCCAATTTTCAAAATATGAATATCTCACCGCATTATGCGTATTTCCCGGAGGTATATATCCTATGCTGTTTCTAGGTACCATAACTTGTCCGTTAATAATAGCCCCAAAAGTATTTGCGCCTGTTTGAGTAATAGCAGGGAGTTGATTGGATGATTTATCGTCATTGTCGCAACAGCTTAATAAGAAAGTTGTAACTAAGAGTAGAAGTAGTTTTTTCATAATATGTTATTTTAAGATTGTGGTAACTTTTTTTGTAAATCCACAAAAAAAAACAATTTTGCAAGTTTTTTAACAATTAATTGTTAAGTTTTTTGTAGTAATTTTTTGTAATACTTGATTAGTATTTAGTATTATAAAGTTTGGCACTCGGTTTTTCTATAGATTTCTAAAAGTGATATTCATTTGGGTTCGTGAAACCAGTGTTTTATTTTTTTGGTACTGCGTTCTAGGAAAAAAAAGCAATGAATTTTTTTTCATATTTTATCAGTTAAAGTTAACACATCGTGAGATGTTTTTTTGCTTCAAGAAATTATCCCGGTTTGTTTTAAATAATTTATGCTATAAAAAAACCTGCTAAAGTTAATTTTAGCAGGTTTTACTTTTAATAGAATAAGATGTGTTATGACTTGATCTCTGGCATCAACATTCCAATAACTTTATCTTTAGTAAGATATTGTTTTGCAATATTCTGAATATCCTTAGCCGTTACTGCGTTCACCATTTCTTCAAATTTCAATACATCCTCAGGACTATTTCCATTGGTAAATGATCGTGTGAGATTAGACAACCAATACCTATTTTCTTTACTGTCTTTTCTGAAATCAGCCAATTCCCCTTCTTTGAATTTAGCCACATCTTTTTCATCTGGGCCATTATCAATAATATTTTGTAGTTCTTTTAAAGCAGAAGCAGTCAATTTTTCTGCATTGTCTGGTCCGCAAGGAAAACCAATCGTAAAATTATAGGATCCATTTGGAATTTTATTCATACTTCCTCTTGCAGATACCCCATAAACACCACTTTCATTTTCACGCAACTGCTCGATTAGTTTAATGGTCAAAACCTCGCCTAACGCTTGCATACTCATAGCATCTTTAGCGGAATATTTAGCATCTCCATAGTACATAATGGTCACATTACTTTTAGGATCCGTTCCTTTATTTACCACTTTTTTCAAGTCTCCTTTTAGCATGCGGTATCCTAAATCTACGGCTTTCTCTTTTTTATCACTAGTTGGCAACGACGCTAAATATTTAGCAGCATAGGCCTCAATAGTAGCATCATCTACATTTCCTACGAAGAAAAACTCAAAATCCGCCGCATTAGCAAAACGCTCTTTGTATTTGTTGTAGGCTAACTTGTAATCCGTGTCATCCCAAGATTTATCAGTAGGCATAACTCCGTTGAATCTTGGATTCTCCTTGTTCAAATACGTGTAAAACTCTTGCTGAAAAAAGTTTTGTGGTTGTGAAGCCATATTCTTAAAGAAACTGGATTGCTTTTGTTTAAAAGCTTCAAAAGCTTCGGGATCCAAGTTCAAATCCGTGAAATAGGCATACGTCATTTGGAATAAATATTCTAAATCCTTTGGTGTCGCATTTCCTCTTAAACCTTCGGTGCTGCTACCAATATACGGATTTACGCGCGCTATTTTGCCCGTCATGAATTTATTGATGTCATTCAATTTTAATCCTGAGAATCCGGCTTCTGCCAAAGCTCCGTTTGCAAATTGAACTTTTTTCATATCGGCATTTGAGTATAAATTAGATCCTCCAAGACTCACAGCTTCAAAAAGAACTTCATCATTTTTGAAATCAGTATTCTTATAAGTCACTTTCACACCATTCGACAATACTAGTGTTTTTGTACCAATTTTTGGATTACTTTCACGGCTCACAATGGTGCCTGGCTTTACTTCATTTCGAAGTAAACTGGATGCAACAGCAACATCTTCATACGGCTTTAGCTCATCTGCATTTACTTTCATCGCAGCTAGAACCTCTTGTTCTGTCACTTTTTTCAAACCTGCTTTTTCAGGGCCAGTCAAAATTATAACTCGGTTATCTTCTTTTACATAATCCTTAATCAAACCATTCACATCTTGTACCGTAATCAAAGGCATAATTTGTTTCAACGTTTGATACGTCCACTCGATTCCGGGCACCGGTTCTTTTTCTAAGAAATTAGCTTGGTATTCTCCAACAAAATTGACGGAATTCGTTTTGTCTCTATCATTATATGCTTTTTCAATGGAAGCTACAAATTCTGACTTTGCACGATCTAATTCCCCTTGTGTAAATCCAAATTTCTTTGCTCTTTCATTCTCCGTTACCAAAACTCTCAGCGCGCTAAGTTGCTTGTCTTCTTGTGACATAGCCACAGATTGATACCCTTTTTTATTTCTGGCAAAAGTACCACCGTAATACGAATATCCGTAGGTAAACGGCGGAGTAGCTGAATTGGTGAGCTCGTCTAAACGCGTATTTAAAAGCGTAGAAAACAATCCCTCAACAATATAATTTTTAAAATCTCCAATATTTACAACTGGTTTTGGAGCCCCGTAATCCTTATAAAGAAGTTGTACTTGCGCACTAGAAGCTTCCTTATCACTCTCGACAGCTACAAAAGTTTCCTTATGATTGGGCACAGCGTAAATCTTTCTTGGCTTTTCCTTAGCTGGATTTTTATAACTTGAAAAGTGCGAAATAATTTTTTGCTCCATTTCGGCAACGTCAATATCACCCACAACTATTACGCTCATCAAATTAGGTCGGTACCAATCTTTGTAAAAATTAATTAACGATTGGTGCTTGAACTTTTCTAGCACTTCTTTCTGACCAATTGGCAAACGCTCCGCATAATGAGAATCATGCATCATTTTAGAAATGTAACGTCCTTGCATTCTTTTTCCTGCTCCTAAACCCAATCTATATTCTTCTAGGACTACGCCTCTTTCTTTGTCAATTTCTTCTGGGGTCAAAACAGTATTGAAAGCCCAATCCTCAATGATTTGAAATCCTTTTTCTAATTTTTCAGGACTGTCTGATGGAATTGGTAAAAAATAAACCGTTTCATCAAAACTGGTGTAGGCATTTAAATGCTGTCCAAACTTGACACCAATACTTTGCAAATAATCTACCAATTGGTTTTTTGGAAAACGCTTGGTTCCATTAAAACACATGTGTTCCATAAAGTGCGCTAATCCTTGTTGGTCATCGGCTTCAAGAATTGAACCAGCATTCACCACTAAACGAAGATCTACTTTGTTTTCTGGTTTGGCATTTTTCTTGATGTAATACGTTAAGCCATTTTCAAGCTTGCCTGTTTTGACACTAGGGTCAAAAGGAATTGCCTTCGAATAATCCATTTGCTGTGCGAAAACAGCCAAAGGAAACAGCATTATTCCAAATACTAAATTGTTAATTTTTTTCATAAGGTTTGTTTGTTTGAAGTAAAAATAATAAGATTACTCTTAATACCTAATCATATTGTATTTTATTTAACAGAAATTACACACGAAAAATAACTTTTTTGAAAATAAATAAATAAATTAAAAAGAGGAGTATTCCTTATATTTACAGAATCTTAAGCACTGCAAAATGACAAAATTCTTTCTTAAAAAAGTTCTACTTTTTTCTGTTTTATTTCTGACCCGTACCGCGTTTGCGCAAGCAGAGAAAGAAGTGGCTCCTCCCTTTAATATTAAAACCATTTCATTTGTACAAAATGATAAAAATATTATTCCAATTTTAAAATTAGGAGAAGGATTTCAATTGCAGTTTGATGATCTTTTTGGTAATGAAGCCAATTATTATTACGAAATTATTCATTGCAACTACAACTGGAACCCTACCGAAATACCTAAAAACGAATACTTAGAAGGATTTGACAACCAAAGAATTCAAGATTACAGCAATTCATTTAATACCTTACAAATCTATTCTCATTACAAATTAGCAATTCCCAATCAGTTTACCCAACAGCTAAAGATCAGCGGAAATTACATGCTTAAAATTTTAGATGAAAATAGAGAAGTTTTGTTTTCTAGAAAATTCATTCTATATGAAGATCTTGTTACCGTTCCCATCCAAGTAAAACGAGCACGAACAGTAAGCAACATTGAATCAAAACAAAATTTAGATTTTACCATTAGATCCAACACCATTACTTTTCAAAATCCGTTACGAAATGTAAAAGTCCTTTTACTTCAAAACGGCCAACTGAATAGCCCTATAAAAAATATAATTCCACAATATACAATTGGAAATGATTTGATTTACAAATACGATTCTCAAACTCAATTTTGGGCTGGAAACGAATTTTTATTTTTCGAAAATAAGGAAATCAGAGCTGCAAGTAATAATGTAGCTCGTATCGATTCTAATACTCCGATTTATGGATCTCATTTATACACTAGTGCTGCAAGAACTAATTTCCCGTATGTATTTACCCAAGATGTCAATGGCGACTTTGTTGTCAAAAATATAAACGGGGCTAACAGTGAAATAGAAGCGGATTATGCCTGGGTTTATTTTAGTCTTTCGGCTCCTACTTTCAGACTAAATAAAAACATTTATGTCACCGGAATGTTCAATAATTACAATAATACTCCGGCCTACAAAATGGACTATAATCCGCAAAAAGGAATTTATGAAAAGGCGATTTTAATCAAGCAAGGGTTTACAAACTTCCAATATGTCGTTGCTGATGACAAAGGAGGTATCGATTCTGAAAATGCAATTGACGGCAATTTCTATCAGACTGAAAACGAGTATACTATTTTAGTTTATTACAGAGAAAGCATCGATCGATACGATCGAATCGTTGGTAGAGGAATGGCGAATTCCTTACATATAATTAACTAATAAAAACTTTTTTAATTATTGTAAAACGAAATCAATTTTTTGTAAATTTGACCGTAATAAACACACCTTGATCAACATAATATGGTTTCTCAAATAACAAGAGGCATAAAAATATCGGTATTAACTAGTTTTGAAGGCACGTACTTCAAGAACTATAAGATCCACTTTGCCTTTAGTTACGTGATTACAATTGAAAATCACAGTAAGGATTCTGTTCAATTAATTTCACGTCATTGGGAAATTTTTGATTCTTTAAATGAAATAGAAATCGTCGATGGCGAAGGAGTAATTGGAAAAAAACCAGTTATTAAACCAGGAGAATTGCATACCTACAGTTCAGGTTGTTTGCTATCGTCCCCTTATGGCGCTATGAAAGGCAATTTCAACATGATTAATTTTACCACAACCAGAAACTTCAAAGTAATTGTACCCACGTTCAGGTTGTGTGCACCATTCGCCTTAAACTAGCTTTTTGTTAGTTTCTTTTTGAGCCTATCCTGCTATCCATTGCAAGTTTTTGCCCTCTCCTTTATTTTTTTCTAAGTAAAATAAGGAGCTTCTAAAGTCGCTCTTATTTCACAAGAAAAAAGAGAAGGAGACTACAAAAAGCTTTCCACTACCATCAGGGCTATCACACGACTATTCCTTTTTATCACCTTTAGTTTAGCTCGAAAATATCATTTCTTTAAAGAAACCTTCGTACTTTTGTGTTTTAGTTACAAAGACACAACACCCATTTTCTAATTTTATAATTTTAAAAATATGTTAAAAGGATTTTTTCACGTACCAAAAGCGGTAAACGAGCCTGTAAAAAGCTACGCACCTAACTCTCCAGAAAGAGCAGCAGTTGATGCAGCCTACGCAGCAATGTGGAATTCTAAAATTGACGTTCCTCTTTATATCGGAAGCGAAGAAATTAGAACTGGAGACACTAAAACAATGTCAGCACCACACGATCACAAACATATCGTAGGAACCTACCACCAAGCTCAAAAATCACATATTGAAACTGCCATTGCTACAGCATTGCACGCGAGAACTGCATGGGCCAATATGGCATGGGAACAGCGTGCAGGTATTTTCTTGAAAGCAGCGGAGCTACTCGCAGGTCCCTACAGAGCCAAAATTAATGCTGCAACAATGATTGCGCAGTCTAAAACAGTATATCAAGCCGAAATCGATGCTTCTTGTGAATTAATTGATTTTTTACGTTTCAACGTACAATTCATGACACAAATTTACAACGAGCAACCTAAGTCTAACTCAGACATGTGGAATCGCGTTGAATATAGACCCCTAGAAGGATTTGTTTACGCCATTACTCCTTTTAACTTTACTGCAATTGCTGGAAATTTACCTACTAGCGCCGCCTTGATGGGTAATGTAGTCGTTTGGAAACCAGCTGCAACGCAAGTATATTCTGCTAATTTATTGATGCAAATTTTTAAAGAAGCAGGATTACCGGACGGTGTTATCAACATGGTTATGGGTGATTCAGGAATGATAACCGAAACATTATTAGCCAGCCCAGATTTTGCAGGAGTTCACTTCACAGGATCCACAGGAGTTTTTAATGATATTTGGGCAAAAATTGGAACCAACATCAGCAAATACAAAACCTACCCAAGAATTGTAGGAGAAACTGGTGGAAAAGATTTTATTATCGCACATCCATCAGCAAATCCAAAACAAGTTACAACAGGAATTGCTCGCGGTGCCTTTGAGTACCAAGGTCAAAAATGTAGTGCTGCTTCTCGTGTTTATGTTCCACAAAGTTTGTGGCCAGCGGTAAAAGAACAATTAGAAGCCGATTTAAAATCGATGAAAATGGGTTCTCCAGAAGACATGAGTAACTTCATTACGGCAGTAATCTCTGAAGGTTCTTTTGACAAATTAGCAAAATTTATTGATCAGGCAAAGAAAGATACTGATGCCGAAGTGATTATTGGTGGAAACTATGACAAATCCAAAGGGTACTTTATTGAACCAACGGTTATTTTAACAACAAACCCTAAATATACGACTATGGAAACCGAATTGTTCGGACCTGTAGTTACTATTTACGTGTATGAAGATACAAAATGGGCAGAAACTTTAAAGTTAGTTGATACAACTTCTGAGTATGCTTTAACTGGTGCTGTTTTCAGTCAAGATCGTTACGCAATTGAAGAGGCTACCATTGCGTTACAAAACGCAGCTGGTAACTTTTATATCAATGACAAACCAACTGGGGCGGTTGTAGGAATGCAACCCTTTGGTGGAGCAAGAGGATCAGGAACAAATGACAAAGCAGGATCGATGCAAAATTTATTGCGTTGGACATCAGCAAGGACGATAAAAGAGACTTTTGTTACTCCAATAGATTACAGATACCCATTTTTGGGAGAGTAAAGATTTATGATTGCAGATTAACGATTTGTGATTTATGATTTAAACCCCACAAGATTCAAATTATTTTGAAATCTTGTGGGGTTTTATTTTATTCAACATCGTCATTCCTAACACTATATTCCAAAACTCGGAGGAAATTTTATTGGGACACTTCCACCGTAGCTAAATAATAGAAATTAAAAAGCAACTTTAAAACTAAGTGGTTGTTAACCTTAAAATTTCTAAACCACAAACTTCAACGGTACATGTACCACTTTTTTAGTCTCAAAGAATTCATCTTCAAAGTAATCTGCTAGGTTATATTCTGTAGCTTTTGGGAAATCCTTCAATTCTTCGGTTAGATCGCCGCCTTTAAGATATAATATTCCGTTTTTTAATTCATGCTTGTTGTTCTTCTTAATTTTGGTTTTCACCCACGAAACAAAATCTGGCATGTTGGTTACAGCGCGACTCACGATAAAATCAAAATCGCCTTTCACATTTTCAGCGCGCAATTGTTCTGCTTTAACATTTTTCAATTCCAATCCCTCAGCAACAGCCTGAACCACTTTTATTTTTTTGGCTATAATATCAATCAAATGAAAGCGCGTTTCCGGAAAAAGTATCGCTAATGGAATTCCCGGAAATCCACCTCCAGTTCCCACGTCCAAAACATACGTTCCGGGCTCAAATTTTATGATTTTGGCTATTCCTAAGGAATGTAAAATATGTTTGGTGTACAAAGCATCAATATCTTTTCGACTAATAACATTGATTTTTTCATTCCAATCATGGTATAAAAAATCTAATTTTTCGAACTGTTCTTTCTGAATTGCAGTCAAATTAGGAAAATACTTTAGAATCTCGTCCATCTATTACTTTTTTTAACAAAAGTAATACTTTACAGTTAAAATATTTATCTCAATTTTGTATATCCAAAAATTTATAATAATTACCTTTGAACTTTATTGAAATTATATGAATAATAACGCACCTATATTCGCTAAGCAAGATAGCTTGAAGTTTTTTAGAACACTTAACTCACGGGTTAACAATTACTTCAAAGAAAACAACATACAAAAAACAGGGAATTGGAAACTATATTTAAAAACGATAATTCTCTTTTCCGTTTTTCTTGCCCCTTACTTTTTAATTCTGACACTTGGTATGCCTTTTTGGGCCCACCTTCTATTGACAGTTGTTATGGGAATTGGAATGGCTGGAGTAGGAATGAATGTGATGCACGACGGAAATCATGGTTCGTATTCTACTAAATCATGGGTTAACAAATTCATGGGAGGAACGATTTATGTTTTGGCCGGAAATGTTCACAACTGGCAAGTACAACATAACGTTTTACACCATACGTATACCAATATTCCCGGACACGATGAAGATTTAGATGCTGGACGGGTAATTCGTTTTACAAAAGATGCAAAATGGTTTAATTTTCATCGCTTTCAGCAATATTATTCTGTTTTTCTTTATGGATTACTAACATTCAACTGGGCGATAACGACAGATTTTAGACAGATGCGTAATTATATAAAAAGAAAATTATCTTATGGAGAATTAAAAAATCCAAAAGTACTTTGGACAACATTAATTATTACGAAAATAATCTACGTTTCCATTTGGATCGTTTTACCAATCGTTATTGGAATCACTTGGTGGAAGGTATTAATAGGTTTCTTCGTGATGCATTACACAGCAGGATTAATTCTGAGTGTTGTGTTTCAATTAGCACACGTTGTAGAAGAAACTACGAACCCATCTCCAAATGAATTAGGAGAAATGGATAATACTTGGGCAATACACCAATTGTTTACCACTACTAATTTTGCTCCAAAAAACAAAATCGTAAACTGGTATACAGGCGGATTGAATCACCAAATTGAACACCATATTTTTCCAAATATCAGCCACGTACATTATGGCAAGATTGCAACTATTGTAAAAGAAACGGCTGAGGAATGCAACCTACCTTATTACGAGTACAAAACAATGCGAAGTGCCATTATTGCTCATTTCAAGCATTTGAAAGATTTGGGTCAAAATCCAGCTCTTAGCGCATAATGGTTTAGAAATGCACTACAAGTATTTCTTTATAATTATCCATTTCTACAATAGAACAAATAAAAATAAAAAACTAACTACAACCTACTACGAATGAATCCATTATCCGATAGAATAAACAATTTATCTACGTCACAAACATTAGCTATGGCAGCTTTAGCCAGAGAATTAAAATCACAAGGAAAAGACATTATTAGCCTAAGTTTAGGAGAACCGGATTTTAATACCCCTGATTTCATTAAAGAAGCAGCCAAACGTGCTATTGACGAAAATTACAGCACCTATTCTCCAGTGGAAGGCTATTTAGAATTAAAAGAAGCCATTTGTAGAAAATTTAAAAGAGACAACAATTTAGAGTACAAGCCGTCTCAAATTGTAGTTTCAACAGGAGCAAAACAATCCCTTTATAATATTGCTCAAGTCATGCTAAACGATGGTGATGAAGTAATTTTACCAGCACCATATTGGGTTTCTTATTTCGAAATCGTGAAATTATCAGGTGGCATGCCGGTTGTAGTTCCTACATCTGTAGACACTGATTTCAAAATTACACCAGAGCAATTAGAAGCAGCGATCACACCAAAAACTAAAATGATGTGGTTCAGTTCACCTTGTAATCCAAGTGGATCGGTCTACAATAGAGAAGAATTAACAGCATTGGCCAAAGTATTAGAAAAACACCCACACGTCTACGTTGTTGCCGATGAAATTTACGAACACATCAATTTCTCGGGAACTTTTTGTAGCATCGCTTCTATTCCAGGCATGTTAGACAGAACGATTACCGTAAATGGAGTTGCAAAAGCATTTGCCATGACAGGATGGAGAATTGGCTACATTGGCGCACCAGAATTCATTGCAAAAGCGTGTACCAAAATTCAAGGTCAAGTAACCAGCGGTGCTAACAGTATTGCGCAACGCGCTACCATTACCGCTGTAGATGCTGATCCAAGCGTTTTAAAATATATGGTTGATGCGTTCCATAGCCGCAGAGATTTAGTGGTTGGATTATTAAAAGACATTCCTGGAATAAAAATTAACGTTCCCGAAGGCGCTTTTTATGTATTCCCAGATGTATCCTCTTTCTTCGGAAAAACATTGAAAGGAACCTTCATTAAGGATGCCAATGATTTCTCAATGTACCTTTTGGGCGAAGCCAATGTAGCCACCGTAACAGGTGATGCGTTTGGAAACCCAGACTGTATCCGTTTTTCTTACGCCACAAGCGAAGAATTACTTACCGAAGCTTTACGCCGAATCAAAGAAGCGGTAACCCTTATTGAAGTTACTGCTTAAAATAAAAACAGCTGTTTCAACTATAAAAAATAGTTTAGAGTTTAGAGTTTAAGGACTTTAAATTTTAAACTATTTTTGTTTTTGTTCTCTTCCTGAGCAGATTCTAAAGCGGGGCGTAACCATGCTTTCACTACCGTTACAGCATTGGTCGGGCTATTCGTTGCAATCTTTTTCATCATTCCGCTTTCGCTTCATGATAAAAAAGGATTTCCACTGCTATCCCTTACGCTGATTGTGGCGTAATACATCTTCTTATTTGGTTCAGACCTATTAAACTTTAATTTTTATCTTCACTCTTTCTCACATTTGAATATTTGCTTAAGAACTAAAAGATCCATCAGACAAAATAGTAAAATTATTAGTAAATAGATTTTTAGGAAAACCTTTAACAGCATCTAGAATGGGAACTTTCAAAGAATATACTAAGAACGCTTTTTAAAATTCAATAAATGAATCAATACATTTTAGGTTAAAAAATGCGTTACATAGTAATGAAACAATCCTAACCAAAAGTAACGAAGCTTTTTCACCAATTAACGAGACTACAGAAATACCGAAATTTATTACCACTGAAGAAGAAATGGAAGCTTCTCAAATTATTAAAGCAATTCTGCGAGAAATACTACCTGCTTCTCGCATTGCGTTTAGAGATACACAATCTTATTTTGGAGTTTTAGTAAATGACAACAACAGAAAACCAATTTGTCGACTTCATTTTAATTCATCTAATAAATGAATTGAAAATTTTTAGCAATGGAACAGACAGTGGAGAGAGAAAACCCTTAAATACATGAGAATAGATTTACACCTTTAAAACGAAGTTGTTAAATACTTTAAAGAATGATGAATGACAAACCTCATTCGTTGCAACTCCCTTTATAAAAATTTAATTAAATAAAAAACTGCTTGTAATTGCTAAATAGTTTCTGATTTTCAGATTGCGCATTATCAATTGCATAGGGCTTTATCTAAAATATTCATTCGAACCCATCTTTCTAATTGTAACCTTGCATTTTCTAACCATTTTAAATACAGAATATTACAAAAAATAGATTTAATTCTGTAACATTTTAGAGGTTAAAAATTTGAACTTTGTGAAACTTACAAATAAAAAAACATTTATCATGGAACACACAGATGAAAACACAAAAGAAGTAGTTAGTACATTGGAAGGGTTGATTTCAATTCTAGAAGACGGAAAATTAGGGTATACAAATGCAGCTGAACATGTAGAAAGTTCATCTATTAAAACTGATTTTTTAGAATTTGCAAGAGAGCGTGCGCTTTTTATTGTAGCGCTGCAAGATGAAATTAATAAGTTAGGAAAATCTACAGATACTTCAGGTGGAGGCGCATTAGGGGCCTTGCACCGCACTTGGATTGACATAAAATCATCTTTTACTAGTGGTGATACTGAGGCTATTATAAATGCTTGCATCACAGGAGAAGAAGCAGCAATTGAAAAATACAAAATGGCTTTAGAAAAAAGTGAACTTCAAGCGAGTCAAATTGCAATTGTATCAAATCAATTAAGTAGTATAGAAAGTACTTTGCTAGAAATTAAAGCAAAAAAAATGCTTTAAGCTTGTGAAGAAATTATGTTCAGAAACCACTTAGTGTCAACATTAAGTGGTTTTTATCTTTTATGCCAATCACAAACTCTAAACTTCGAACAGTTTTAAATTTAACGATAAGCAAGGATTATTATGCTTTTATCTTTTCGTTCCTAGAAAACCATTACTTAAACAAACAAAAGATTAATTTTTAGACGTTTGGGTATCGTAAAATATGATCTATTCTATTAAAAATGCTGCTAAAATCTAATGTCACAAAAAAGCAATTCCTTATTTTTACAGAAAATTTAAGATAGACAAAATAATGAAAATACTACTCCTAGGCTCAGGCGAATTAGGAAAAGAATTCACCATCGCAGCACAACGCATCGGGCAAATCGTAATTGCGGTTGACAGCTACGAAAATGCTCCAGCGATGCAAGTCGCTCACGGTTTTGAAGTCATCAATATGCTGGATGGCGATGCATTGGACAAAATTGTCGCTAAACACAATCCTGACTTTATCGTACCAGAAATAGAAGCCATTCGGACCGAACGTTTTTATGAGTATGAAAAACAAGGCATCACCGTAGTCCCTTCTGCGAAAGCGGCAAACTTCACCATGAACAGGAAAGCGATTCGGGATTTAGCTGCCAAAGAATTAGGTCTAAAAACAGCTAACTACCGTTACGCGACCACCGCCGAGGAATTACGAAAAGGAGTTGAAGCTGTTGGAATGCCCTGCGTTGTCAAACCGTTAATGTCTTCCTCTGGAAAGGGACAATCTACCATAAAAACTGAAACTGATATTGAGAAAGCATGGAACTACGCTGTAGAAGGTTCCCGTGGTGACGTGGTAGAAGTGATTGTAGAAGCCTTTGTCAAATTCAACTCAGAGATTACTTTATTGACTGTGGTTCAAAACAACAATCCTACTTTGTTTTGCGCTCCCATTGGCCACCGACAAGAACGTGGCGATTATCAAGAAAGCTGGCAACCTGCCAGAATTTCAGATGCCAATTTATACGAAGCACAAGACATGGCCGAAAAAGTAACGGAGGCTTTAGGAGGCGCAGGTCTTTTTGGAGTTGAATTTTTCTTGGCTGATGACGGGGTTTATTTCTCTGAATTATCTCCTCGTCCACACGACACTGGAATGGTGACATTAGCAGGAACACAAAACTTCAACGAATTCGAATTGCATTTGCGCGCCATTTTGAGTTTACCGATTTTCGAAATCACATTAGAAAAAGCGGGAGCAAGTGCGGTAGTTTTGGCATCTGACAATAGCAGTAATCCAACTTATTCAGGAATTGAAGAAATTGCTTCTTTGCCTAAAACTGATTTTAGAATCTTTGGCAAACCGACCTCAAGACCATATCGAAGAATGGGCGTGGCTTTAGTCCATGACACACTAGAAACGCCTATCGAAGAAATAGTCGAAAAAGCAAAAAAAGCAGCTGGTTTGGTATCCGTAAAAGCATAGCGATTTATGCCGATGCGCACTACTTCGCTATTAAAATTAGCCAGGGCAAACGCATCATGTTATTTTTACCACATAGAATCATAGAAAAGTAGTCTATAAAAGAGTTATATAGAAATAATTTCTCCACACAGCTATGTTTTTTTAGTTTGAATGAAATGCCTTTTTGTTAAATCATTCGAATCTATGTCGCTATGTGGTAAAATCTGTTGCGTTATTTTATGATGCGTTTGTCCTGTAAAATTGGCACTTAAAAATTATTCTACATAAAAAAACAAGTATATTAGCTGATACAAAAAAATGATCATTTATGAAAAAGTTACTATACCTAGCTATTTTGTTCACTGCTACACTTGCCAGTGCTCAGGATAAAAAAGAAGAACCAAAACCTCAAATTGTAGAAGCTTCCTGCGGACAGTGCCAGTTTGGAATGGAAGGGCACGGTTGCGAATTAGCCGTTCGCATTGACGGAAAATCTTATTTTGTTGACGGAAGTTCTGTAGACTCTCACGGAGATGCCCATGCGGAGGATGGATTTTGCACTGCCATTCGGAAAGCAGAAGTAGTTGGTCAAGTAGTCAATAACCGATTCATAGTGACCTCTTTCAAACTAGTACCAAAAAAATAAAAAAAAGGGCCTACAGCAATTGCTCCAGCCCTTTTTTATTATTTCATTTTTGTACTCGTTTTCAAATTAATATTTTCAAAACTCGAGACATCAATTACTTCTTCCAAATCAACATCAAAGGAAATCGTTACACTATCGCCTACTATTGTCACGGGCAGTTGATTGGATATTTGTGAAGAACCTACAAATATATTAGGATAATCTTTGACTTTAAAATAATAAAAGCTGTTTCCGTTTTTTACATCATTTTGGATTCGGGTTACAATTGAGTTCAATGATTTTTTATTGGAAACACTATTCGGATTTATTTTGTTATCCGACATATTATAAACGTTTTTAAACGAAGTCAGCGTTTCTCGCATGGTATTACCAACGCCCACAATGGTATAATCTGAAATGGCAACCATCGCAAACATTTTAACCAATCCACCATCATCTTTGAGCGTCATAACATAGGTAGGAATGTTATTGATATTATACGGAATCGGCAAAGAAGCCTTGTATCCTTTTTCCTGAACTTTTCCTTGTGCGGAACTTTGGGCAGCAAATTCAGTTGCTCCGCCTTGTTTGTAAAAGGTAGTTTCTTTAGTTCTGGTATCTACCAGTACAAAACCCACAGCAGATTCATCTTTCCCTACCGAAGTTAATCCGGTGTACCAATACGATTTATCGTCCTTTCCGTACACTAATGTCAATCCTTCTGTAATTTGAAGTTTGTCCGCATTAGAAAAATTCCAATAACCATGTACATATTCACCCCAATCATTCAATTGATCCTCTATAAACTCTAAGGGCTGGATACGATCAACCCATTTTGGAGTTGCAGCAATAGCGTATTCATTCATAGCGCCAGATTGCGCATCAACGACAATAATTCCTATGGCTTCTTTTCCTGCAAAACCTATTTTTTTTGCATATTTGGTAACAATCCAAAACGGTTTTCCTGCATCATCAATTTCAAAACTAAAGTCAGCCAAACCAATAGTAGCATTGCCGTTAAAATAAACGTGCCTGTGAATATCACTCTGAAAATAAGCTCCTGGTTGGTATTTAATTTTTATTGCTGCCGCACCCACCTGCTGAACTAATTTTACATCGCGTTCATTGGTTGCAGAAACCATAACATAGCCAGCTGTTCCTTCTTGGTTGTTAAACCATTTAAAAAAACCCGAATGGAGTAATGGCGCTACCCAATACAAGTTGTTATTTACTTTTTGGATGCAAAAATCACCTAATTCCACTTGACTTCCTAAAGCAGGTTGAGAACCTAAAACTTTTTCTCCCAAAAGATGTGCTAATTCCTCATCAACCACACGAATTTTGTCAATAGAAATTGGAGCAATATGATTGGTTATTTTTTGGCCGTTTTTAACCTCGCCTATAAGTTCTTGATAGGACTCACTTCTAAACATTTTTAGGCTGGTTACAATAGGAAGCACAATGCAATACACTAAAAGTATTCCTGCCAGAATAGACAAAAACTTATTTGGCTTGGAAATAATCTTAACTTGATTAGTTTGCTGCGAAACGGAAAGCCCTATTGAAAACAAAATTCCAAGAATCACTAATAGTAAAAAGATAACGGCAAATCCCGTGAAACCATACTGAAGTACTGGCAGGTTGATGTAAAAAAGTAAAAATCCAAAAAGGAATAAGAACGCAATGGAGAAAATCTTTTTCATAATAGTCAATCTTTATAGTTTCTAATTAGTCTTTAATACTATTAATTGTTACACTTAAGAAAGCATCATTTTTAAAGAATAGAGCAACCTGATTTGCAATACCGCAAAAAATAGTATTTTTACATCCCGATTGAAACTAACTTTTCAATCTTCACATTTTTTCAATCTTTAAAACAAACACATGAAAGCATACGTATTTCCAGGTCAAGGCGCGCAATTTACAGGAATGGGTAAAGATTTATATGAAAATTCTCCTCTTGCAAAAGAATTATTTGAAAAAGCAAACGAAATAGTAGGGTTTCGCATTACAGACATCATGTTTAGCGGAACAGCTGAAGAATTGAAAGAAACCAAAGTGACGCAGCCCGCTGTTTTCCTGCATTCTGTAATTTTAGCAAAAACCTTAGGGGAAGATTTCAGACCAGAAATGGTTGCAGGACATTCATTAGGTGAGTTCTCTGCTTTAGTAGCCAATGGTGCTTTGTCTTTTGAAGATGGACTGCGATTGGTTTCCCAACGCGCTTTGGCCATGCAAAAAGCGTGCGAAATCAAACCATCTACAATGGCAGCCGTTTTAGGATTGGCTGACACTATTGTGGAGGAAGTTTGTGCTTCAATTGACGGAATTGTAGTAGCTGCAAATTATAACTGCCCAGGACAATTAGTAATTTCAGGAGAAACATCAGCAGTAGAAAAAGCGTGCGAGGCGATGAAAGCCGCAGGAGCAAAACGGGCACTATTATTACCCGTTGGCGGTGCTTTTCACTCTCCAATGATGGAACCAGCTCGTGAAGAACTGGCTGCAGCTATTGAAGCGACCACTTTCGCTACTCCTATTTGTCCGGTTTACCAAAATGTAACGGCTAGTGCCGTTTCAGATCCAGCCGAAATCAAGAAGAACTTAATTATTCAATTGACTGCTCCAGTAAAATGGACACAATCGGTGCAACAAATGATAAAAGACGGCGCTACTTTATTTACTGAAGTAGGTCCAGGAAAAGTATTAGCCGGATTGATTGGTAAAATTGATAAGGAAGCGGCGACTGCGAATGCTTAATTAGTATTCAGTGATCAATTTATAGTGATCAGTGTGTTTATAAATATACAATCCTCATGAGCGAAAGTTCTTGAGGATTTTTTCATTACAAATCGTTCGCTTCAACGCAATGATTATTTAAAATTCCTGTGATTAAGTAATTGCCCTTTTGCTTTTCGAAAAAAATGTACCAAGTGGTACGTTTATTAGCTTTATAAAATATGTAATTCGAACCTAAATAAATAAAGAGTTTTGGTGTTTTTTTATGCGGAAAAACAGAGATTTCAAAAAGAATAAAAGCTGCGTTTTTATCAACATGTAAAAGAGCATTTTAAGCATAATTAAAATAATTTTCTTTAAAGAGAATAAAAACTAGTTCATCTGTATACTCTAGTACTTCTTTTTTAAAAATTACTTTTTCCAAGGATAGGCTTTTATTCGTTTGAAGATTTCCTGTTTAAACTGCTCAGGCGTATAACCCTTTTCAAATTCAGCATCAAAATCAAAGCTGTTTCGCCTTTCATTCTCTGATTTAGTTTGAGAAATAGTATAAGAAACGATTGGTTCCTCAGCCTTTTCTATAGGTACTTTTCTTTTATTAGTATTCATAACGAAATGATTTTCAGCATCTAATATACAAATAAATAGCAAAAAAATCCCAAATTATCATCTGAGATAAATTGGGATTATAATTTATAGTGAACATAAAAAACTGAAAATTGATTGTTAACTTCTTATTTTCTGTTCCCATTTCCAAGCGCTAGCCATCGCTTGTTCAAGTGTAGATTGCGCTTTCCATCCCAGAACTGCATTGGCTTTATCCGTATTGGCGTAAGCCGAAGTAATGTCACCTTCTCTGCGCCCTACAATTTTATAAGGCAGTTTTTTACCGCTAACTTTTTCGAAAGCTTTAATAACCTCTAATACCGAACTTCCAGTTCCAGTTCCCAAATTAAACGTTTCTACTTTCTCCGTATTTTTTTTATTCAACAAGCGTTGTAAAGCAATCACATGGGCTTTCGCCAAATCGACTACGTGAATATAATCGCGTACTGCTGTTCCATCTGGAGTTGGGTAATCATCGCCATAAACAGCTAATTCTTTTCGCAATCCAAAACCGGTTTGCGTAATAAACGGCACTAAATTCTGGGGCACTCCAATAGGCAATTCTCCTATTTCAGCGGATGGATGTGAACCAATAGGATTAAAATAACGCAATAAAATAGCATTAATATTAGTTACTTTGGCAGTATCAGTAATGATTTCTTCTCCTATTTGTTTTGTGTTTCCATAAGGAGACATCGCAGTTTGAATGGAAGCATTTTCTGTAATTGGCATGGTTTCAGCTTGGCCGTAAACGGTACAAGAGGAACTAAAGATAAAATTTGCTTCCGTTTTTTGCTGTAATTCTTGTAAAACATAAACTAGTGCATTGATATTATTTTCATAGTACAACAATGGATTTTCAACACTTTCTCCCACTGCTTTTGAAGCTGCAAAATGAATTACACCTGATATATCATGGTGTCTTTTAAAAAAATCTTGTACCTTCTTTTTCTCCCGCAAATCTAATTTTTCGAAGGCCGGAACTTTTCCAGTAATAGCCTGAATTCCGTCCAAAACACTCAAGGAAGTATTTGATAAATTATCCACAACAATCACTTCATATCCTTCGTTTTGTAATTCTACTACCGTATGAGATCCTATGAAACCCAAACCACCTGTGACTACTATTTTCATAATTTATTTATTTTTTAAAACCCTAATAGTGTATTTTGGTCGTTATATCCGATATAAAAGACGTGATGAATCGCATCTTTTTATTATTTTAAAAATTCTAAAACACTGTCCGTGATGAATTTAATTTGCTCGTCTTCTAATTCCGTGTGCATTGGTAACGAAAGAACTTCTTTTACCAGTTGATTGGTTACCGGAAAATCTTCTTCTTTATAACGAGAATCAGCGTATGCTTTTTGCGAATGCAACGGAATAGGGTAATAAATAGCACAAGGGATTCCTTTGTCTAATAAGTGTTGCATTAAGCCATCCCTGTCGGCATCTATAATTCGCAACGTATATTGATGAAAAACGTGACAATCACAAATATCGCAAATACTCGGTGCAATGATATTTTTATGACCTTCAAAAGCCGCTGAATATTTTCTGGCAGCATCTTGTCTCGCTCGTCCGTATTGATCTAATAAAGGCAACTTCGCATTCAAAACGGCGGCCTGAATACTATCTAAACGGGAATTCACACCTACAACATCATGGTGGTATCGCTCGTACATTCCGTGATTTACAATTCCGCGAAGTTTATGAGCCAAGTCATCATCATTAGTAAAAATAGCACCGCCATCTCCATAACACCCTAGATTTTTTGATGGAAAAAAGGACGTAGCGCCTACATGTCCTATGGTACCTGCTTTCTTTTTCGTTACGTCAGAAAATTTACAATTGGCCCCGATTGCTTGCGCATTATCTTCGATGACATATAAATTATATTCTTTGGCGATCGCCATAATAGCTTCCATATTGGCAGCACGACCAAATAAATGAACGGGCACAATTGCTTTTGTTTTTGGTGTTATCGCTTTTTTAATCCCTTCAATGGAAATATTCATATTGTACAGATCCACATCGACTAAAATTGGGGTCAATTGTAACAAAGCGATAACTTCAACGGTTGCTGCAAAAGTAAAATCAGCCGTAATAACCTCATCGCCTGGCTTTAAATCCAATCCCATCATCGCAATTTGTAAGGCATCGGTTCCATTAGCGCATGGAATTACATGTTTTACATCTAAATACGCTTCTAAGGATTTTTGAAATTCATGAACCTGAGGTCCGTTAATATACGTATTAGTGTCTAAAACTTCCTGAATAGAAATGTTAACGACGTCTTTTATTTTTTCATATTGACTTTTTAAGTCAACCATTTGGATTTTTTTCATTTTGATTTTTGTTTAATGTTCGAAAGCTTCCTGTTTCTAAACACTGTAAATTCTTTCTTAAAAAGAAGAACAAAAATAGTTATTTATGAGTTGAAACCAATACTACCCACATTAAAAAAAGATAATTTCTATTCAAATAAAAAATGATCTCCTGACAACCAAAATTTAAATATTTCTTTGCGAAGAAACTAAAATAAAGAAAGCGTATTTTAGCCAAAATATTTCAAATATGCTTTTTCTCTATACTCTATTGGTACATTTTGCTGGTTTTTTAATAAAAATCAGTGCTCTTTTCAGCGCAAAAATGAAACTTTTTGTGGATGGACGGAAAGTAGTTTTTCCTTTTTTGGAACAAAAAATAAAACCTACTGACAAAACAGTTTGGTTTCATGCCGCTTCACTTGGTGAATATGAACAGGGCTTGCCTGTAATTGAAAAGATAAAAGAGCAATTTCCCTCACATAAAATAGTGGTTACTTTTTTCTCCCCTTCAGGCTATGAAGTTCGTAAAAATAATAGTGTGGCAGATGTTACCGTTTATTTGCCATTGGACACCCAGAAAAATGCACAACAATTTTTAAAACTCGTGCATCCCGATTTAGTGTTTTTTATCAAATATGAATACTGGCCAAATTATCTAGCTGAACTAAAAAAACGACAAACTAAAACCTATTTAATTTCAGGAATTCTTAGAAAGAACCAACTATTTTTCAAATGGTATGGTGGTTTTTATAGAGAAGCGCTGGACACATTTACTTATTTCTTTGTTCAAAATGAAACGTCAAAAAAACTACTACAACACATTGGCAAAACCAATGTTGCTGTTTCTGGGGATACCCGTTTTGATCGTGTTGCCACTATATTGGAAAAAGACAATTCATTGGACTTTATTTCCCAATTCAAAAATAACACACTTACTATTGTCGTGGGAAGTTCTTGGCCAAAAGATGAAAATCTATTGATTGAATTTATAAATTCAAATACTTTAAAAATCAAATTTATCATTGCGCCACATAATATTAAAGTAGAGCAAATTGAACAATTAAAAAATAGCATCACTAAAAAAACCATTTTATTCTCTGAAAAAGAAGGAAAAAATTTGGCTGACTTTGATGTTTTCATTATTGATACCATAGGGATTTTGACCAAAATTTATAGTTATGCAGACATCGCTTACGTAGGTGGCGGATTTGGGAATCCGGGAGTTCACAATGTATTGGAACCGGCAACTTTTGGTGTTCCAATTGTTATTGGTCCTAACTATTCGCATTTTGCAGAAGCAACCGCTCTAGTCAATATCGAAGCATGTATGGTTATAAAAAACGGGGACGAACTGAAAGAAACCTTCGCAAACCTCATTAGAAATGATGACATCAGACATGAAAAAGGACATGTTTGCGGCACCTTTGTCCAAATGAATCAGGGCGCCACTGCCATTATTTTAAAACATATTTTAAATGATCCAATTTAAACCCGCAGCGCTATGTGATATTGAATCAATTGTACTATTGATGCAGGATTTCTATGCTATTGATAATTATCCAATTGACATTGAAGTATCCAAATCTTTATTTCGTGACTTTATTTCCAATGAAAACTTAGGGCGGTCATGGCTGATTATATCCGATAACGAAGTCGTGGGTTACGTTATTTTAACTTTTATATTCAGTTTTGAGTACCAAGGCAAAATTGCTTTTTTAGATGAATTATACCTGACTAAAAATGCACGAGGGAAAGGAATTGGGAAGCTCACGATAGCATTTATTTTGGAGGAAAGCAGTAAATTAGCACTGCAATTAATCTATCTAGAGATAGAAAATCACAATCAAAACGCGCAAAAATTGTATCTTGCCAGCGGTTTTGAATTACACAATCGAAAATTAATGGCATACAAAACCAGATAAAAATGCAAACTAAATAGATAAACATGAAATTTTTAAAACTATTCCTATTATTATTCGTCATCCAGACACAAGCCCAACAAGGAGGCATGTGGATTCCTTCCCTATTAAAAGGAATGAATGAGACAGAAATGAAAAACCTAGGCATGAAAATGTCTGTAAAAGACATTTATGATGTAAATCAGTCAAGCATGAAAGATGCTGTTCCTCATTTTAACGGAGGTTGTACCTCTGAAGTTATTTCGCCAAAAGGACTGATATTAACCAATCATCATTGTGGCTATTCCCAAATTCAATCGCACTCTACGGTAGACCACGATTACCTCACAGACGGTTTTTGGGCCTACAAAATGGAAGAAGAATTGCCAAACGAAGGTTTGACAGTTACTTTTATGGTAAAAATTGAAGATGTAACTACGTTGGTTTTAGAGGGAACTGCTGCAGTAACAAACGAAGCCGAAAAACAAAAGAAGATTCAAGAAAACATTTCAGCTTTAACCAATTCTTTACCAAAGGAAAATTGGCAGGAAAATAAAATTCGTACTTTTTATGAAGGAAACCAATACATGCTTTTTGTAACAGAGACGTTTACGGATGTCCGCCTCGTTGGTGCTCCGCCTACTTCGATAGGAAAATTTGGCTCAGATACTGACAATTGGGTTTGGCCACGTCATACAGGAGACTTTTCTTTATTCAGAATTTATGCGGACAAAAACAACCGTCCAGCAAAATATTCGAAAGATAATGTGCCCTACACTCCAAAACACTTCCTTCCTATTTCTCTTGATGGCATAGCCGAAGATGATTTTACTCTGGTATTTGGTTATCCTGGAAAAACAAACGAGTACTTGCCTGCCGTTGCAATTGAACAAATTGTAAACGAACTGAATCCGGCCAAAATCGAAATCAGAGACAAAGCCTTGAAAGTTGCCGATGGCTTTATGCGAAAAGACAACGCTATTAAAATTCAGTACGCTTCAAAATATGCGAGTATTGCCAATTATTGGAAAAAATGGATTGGCGAAACGCAAGGATTAAAAAAATCCAATGCCGTTGCCATAAAAAGAGAAACTGAAAAAGCGTTTCAGCAAAAAATAACAAAAGCAGGTAAAGAAAAAGAATACGGCACACTCTTAGCTGACTTCGAAAAAAACTATACCGAAATCGCTCCTTACGCACTCGCTAGAGACTACTTTATGGAAACCGTACAACGCAATACTGAATTGCTAAGTACTGGATACAGATTATATCAATTAGAGCAAGTTTACAAAACCAAAGGAGAACAAGCATTCACGGACAGAAAAAATAATTTAAGTAGCGGATTGGCTGATTTTTACAAAAATTTCAATGCAACGGTAGATGAAAAAGTATTTGAACAACTAATCGAGTTGTATGCCACCAAATCACCCAAACAATTTTTACCACAAAGCTTGGTAAATGTAAATGCCAAAAAATTAGCTTCGGAAATTTATTCCAAATCTAAACTTAAAAGTTACGAAGGCCTCAAAGAATTGCTATCCGGTGATGCAAATACTGTGATAACGAAACTAAATTCTGATCCAGGATTCCTTTTAGCAAAAGAATTAGCCGATAAATATGCGAAAGAAATTGCGCCAAAATACGACGACATTAACTTGACTATTACCGCATTGCAACGCACTTACATGAAAGCGCAATTAGAATTGAATACAGACGGTCGTATATTTCCAGATGCCAATAGTACTTTAAGAGTAACCTATGGAAAAGTAAAAGGATACGAACCTAAAGACGCTACGCTATACACCCCAATAACGTACTTAGATGGTGTGATGGAAAAATACATACCAGGCGATTATGAATTTGATGTCCCATCAAAATTAATTGATCTTTATAATACCAAAGATTACGGCCCATACGGTGAGAATGGAAAAATGCCAGTTTGTTTTATTGGTACAAATCACACTACAGGAGGCAATTCTGGAAGCCCTGCAATCGACGGGAATGGAAATCTAATAGGACTCAATTTTGACAGGGTTTGGGAAGGAACAATGAGCGATATATATTATGATCCTAGTATTTGTCGAAATATCATGGTAGACATACGTTACGTTTTGTTTATTATGGATAAATATGCTGGAGCAAAAAACTTAATTAGCGAATTAAAGCTAGTTCATCCAAAGAAAATTAAACCCTTGAAAAAGAAGAACTTACAACAAAAATAGCCAAAAAAAAGGCTTAACCAACGCTATCAAACAGCAATGAACCATTTGTATTAACTGGCATAATAATTGGTATTTAATTGGACGTTGACAAAAAATATTATTTTTTAAAAAAAAAATAAAAAAATATTTTACATATTAAAAAATTTATATCTTTGCCACGAATTAATAATTAACCTTTTATATTAAATTAAGATGAAAAAAGTATTTTTAAGTTTAGCTGCTGTTGCTGTATTGACTGTTGTATCATGTAAAAAAGCTGACGCTTCTGCTGAAGATTCTGCAACTGCTGTTGATTCTGCTGCTATGGTAGTTGATTCTGCTGCAATGGTAGTTGATTCTGCTGCTCAAGTTGTTGATTCTGCTGCTGCTGCTGCTACTGACGCTGCTGATGTTGCAACTGATGCTGCTGCAGAAGTAAAAAAATAATTAGAACTCAAATTCTAAAAATTTTAAAGCCATCCGCTATGCGAGATGGCTTTTTTAATTTTAAATCGTTTCTAATTCAAGAGCAGGCGTACAAAAAATATAAAAAAGGGAGTCTTGGCTAATACCAAGACTCCCTTTTTTATAGATCAATTCATCGAAAAAGCCTAGTCAATAAATACAAAATCACTAGCTGAGAAGTCCAATGTTTCTGACATCGAGCCATACCGTACTATTTCATCAATTCCTTTCTGCAATCGCAATGCGGTTGTGTATTTTCTGCTCGTTGCAAAATGATTCCCGCCCAAGATCAATTTGAAATAAAACTTTCCTCCAGAAGACTTAAACTTTAAGAAGTCAGCACTTTCAATTGTTGCTTTAAATTTTTCAATATCCTCTTCACACTCAAATTTCAACTCATAACTTAAACTTGTAAAAACAACCTTTCCCTTTCTCGAAGTGAAAACAAATTTATACTCGTCGTTGTATCTTTTACTAATAACAAAAGCTCCCATACGCTTATTTAAAATGAATTACGCCGTCAAATTCTATACGATAACACTTTGGCTTCCAAACCACATTTAAAACACTACACGAACTGTATTTTCGACAAAGACTTTAAAATGAAATTGGATTTATTGTAAAATAAAAAAAGCTCCAGACAAATTTTGAAGCATTTTAGTACTCAGAGCGACTCCGAAGCTTCGGAGTTGAACCCGCACGAACATTGCTGTTCACTGGATTTTATGTTTTGTAAAATCCAATTTGATTATTTTTAAAAAACATAACTAACTGTTTGTCATAGCCTTATTTTGTCAATATTTTTAAGAACTCTCAATCCGTAGGTTCGTCAAAGGGCTGAGTGATTTAATTGTAAAACGTTGTTCAACAGTTGCTTTATTGCAAAGTTTATTTTTCATTTCTTTCGGAATATCGTTGGCTCAAACCACTGTATTGTGAAGCTAGCGCGGAATTGTAAGCCTTAGAAAGTTCAGGAGTTAAACGATACCTGTAAATTACATATTGATTGAATGATGTTTGATTATTTAAAGGGATGCAAAAATAATAGGTATTTTTAGAAACACTTGAAGTCACCACTACTGAAATGCCTTTTAAATTCCCAGAAGCCTTTTCGATTCAGTTTGAAAAATTAAAAACATACTGATCTCCAAGAGTAACCTTACCTCCATCAAGCAATTCGCATCCGTCTATTATATCCAATCCACTTTCGTGCTCTATTTTCAATCCTTTAGTTAAGTAGTTGTATTCTTTTTGATTGATAGCAGGTCTATCTACGTTGGTATTGCCTTGCCATTTTCCTGTCCCCTGCCCTATGCAATTCAACCCTAGAAACAGCAACCCAATAAACACTATTTTTTTCGTCTAAAAAGTTATTAATTATACAATTTGGCATCTAAAAACTCCTTCATTACCACCTTGATTTGAATATGAATAGGTTCGTTTGTAGGTTCGTTTCTGATAATTAGCTCAAAAATTTTCATAAATACAACCGAACCAAAAACAAAAAAACCCTTATAAAATAAGGGTTTTCTTTGTACTCAGAGCGGGACTTGAACCCGCACGAACATTGCTGTTCACTGGATTTTAAGTCCAGCGTGTCTACCAATTTCACCATCCGAGCATTATGTGGTGTGGAGCGAAAAACGGGGCTCGAACCCGCGACCTCGACCTTGGCAAGGTCGCGCTCTACCAACTGAGCTATTTTCGCATTATTATTAAATCTAACTCTTAGACTGCGCTTCGCCGAAACTTCCTCGCGTCTATCATTTGAGCTATTTTTGCATTTTCAATTTTTTAAAAGAACCGCTATACTTGTTCTGTATTGCGGATGCAAATTTAGGACATTTATTGAATTACACAAGCCTTTTTTATAAAAAATTTACAGATAAAAGTTAACCTTCTGATTACGTAAACTTTAAAACGGAAAATTTATTTTCGCGTCAACATTCTTTTAATTTCATTGAGTTTCATTAACGCTTCCATTGGAGTTATGGTATTTATGTCCAAATTTAAAATTTCTTCTTTGATCTCTTCCAGCAAAGGATCATCCAGATTAAAAAAACTCATTTGCATGTCGTCCTGTGCCGCTTTAATCCCGTTTAAGGCATCACTAGAATGATTCTTCTCCAATTTTTTTAAGAGCTTTTGTGCTTTCAAAATTACAATCTGCGGCATTCCAGCCATCTTTGCCACATGTATTCCAAAACTATGCGCACTGCCTCCTTTTACTAACTTCCGGATGAAAAGTACCGTATCTTTCAATTCCTTCACAGCCACATTATAATTTTGAATTCGGGGTAATGATTCACTCATTTCATTCAATTCATGATAATGGGTTGCAAATAAGGTTTTTGGCTTAGAGGGATGCTCATGCAAAAACTCCGCAATAGCCCATGCGATAGAAATCCCGTCGTAGGTACTCGTTCCTCTACCAATTTCATCTAACAGCACTAGACTACGATCCGAAATATTATTCAAGATAGAAGCCGTTTCGTTCATTTCGACCATAAAAGTCGACTCTCCCATCGAAATATTATCGCTGGCTCCAACTCTAGTAAATATTTTATCGACAATCCCCATTCGTACGCTTTCTGCAGGCACAAAACTTCCCATTTGAGACAACAACACAATCAAAGCGGTTTGACGCAAAATAGCTGACTTTCCAGACATGTTAGGACCAGTAATCATAATGAGTTGCTGTGTTTCTCGATCTAAAAAAACATCATTAGCAATATAAGGCATCCCTAGCGGTAATTGTTTTTCGATAACGGGATGTCTCCCATTTTTAATTTCCAGCTCGAATGTCTCGTCGAGTTCCGGGCAAACATATTTGTTCTCAATGGCCAATTGTGTAAAGGAACACAAACAGTCCAATTGAGCAATTAAATTCGCATTCATTTGCACCGGCTTAATGTACGTGGCAATCCAACTGACCAACTGCTCAAATAACTCTACTTCAATTTTGTGAATTTTTTCTTCGGCACCCAGAATTTTGGTTTCATATTCCTTTAACTCTTCAGTAATATAGCGTTCTGCATTGACCAAGGTTTGTTTCCGAATCCATTCAGTTGGAACTTTATCTTTGTGCAAGTTTCTCACTTCAATATAATATCCAAACACGTTATTAAAAGAGATTTTCAAAGAGGAAATTCCTGTCAGTTGTGATTCTCGTTTTTCAATTCCTTCTAAAAATTCCTTTCCTGAAATGGAAATGGCTCGCAAATCGTCTAATTCGGCATTGATTCCTTTGGCAATCGCATTTCCTTTGGCAATCGTTACTGGAGCATCTTGATTTAAAACTGTTTTTATTTTTTCACGCAACAATTCGCAACTATGCAAACTATCACCGATTACTTTTACAGCTTCTTGCGGACTTTCCAAAGCCAATGTTTTTATTGGAATAATCGCGTCTAAGGATTCTTTGAGATAAACCACTTCGCGAGGCGATACTTTTCCGGCTGCAATTTTTGAAATCAAACGCTCTAAATCGGAAATTTGCTTAATTTGAATCTGAATATTTTTGAGAACATCTTGATTATCTTTCAAATAGGAAACCACTTCGTGACGGCTTTTTATTTTAGAACCGTCTTTCAAAGGCAGCGCCAGCCAACGTTTTAACAAACGACCACCCATTGGCGAAAGCGTTTTATCGATAACATCGAGCAAGGTAACCGCATTTGGATTATAACTGTGGTACAACTCCAGATTGCGAATTGTAAACCGATCCATCCAGACATAAGCATCTTCGGCAATGCGCTGAATCGCTGTTATGTGCTGTACTCTATTGTGTTGGGTTTCGGACAAATAATACAAAATAGCGCCCGAAGCAATAATTCCTTCTTTGAGCTCTTCGATTCCAAATCCTTTCAAAGAAACGGTTTGAAAATGTTTAGTCAAGGTTTCGAAGGCGTAATCTTCCTTATAAATCCAGTCTTCGAGATAAAAACTATGATAATCCTCTCCAAAAATTTCTCGAAAATCATTTTTATTGTTTTTTGGAATCAAAACCTCACTTGGGTTAAAATTCTGTAACAGTTTATCAATGTATTCCGCATTGCCTTGCGCAGTTAAAAATTCACCGGTGGAAACATCAAGAAAGGAAATTCCTATAGATTTATTAGCAAAATAAATGGATGCTAAAAAGTTATTCGTTTTAGATTGTAAAACCCCATCATTCAAAGAAACCCCGGGAGTCACAAGTTCAGTAACACCGCGCTTCACGATAGTTTTGGTCATTTTTGGATCTTCTAACTGATCGCAAATTGCAACACGAAGTCCAGCCTTGACCAATTTAGGTAAATAGGTATTTAAGGAATGATGCGGAAAACCCGCCAAAGCTGTTTCCGTCTCAGAACCCGCTCCACGCTTGGTCAATACAATTCCTAAAATTTTAGAAGCACGAACGGCGTCTTCACCAAATGTCTCATAAAAATCTCCCACACGAAACAAAAGACAAGCATCAGGATACTTTCTTTTTATTTCGTTATATTGTTTCATTAACGGTGTTTCCTTAACTACTTTATCTTTAGATGCCAATGTTTTGTATTTGAAAATTAAATAAATTTAAGCGAATTTATAGATTTTAAAACAAAAATGCGATCTACACTAAAAATTAAACTATTTTTTTAAGAAAAAATTAAGGCGGAAATTCTAATTTTTATATAGATTTGTGGATATTTATAAAATTAAACACCGATGAAAAAAATAATTGCTCTAGCCCTGCTAGTTACTCTAGGAGTTACTACTTCTAACGCACAAGAAACAACTAAAAAATTAAAAGCGACCAATACTAAACTTGCTACTGCAAAAGTAAATGGAGCTGGAATGGTGTTCGTTACAGAGACGATTGATTATGGCACAGTCGCTTACAACTCTGACGGCCGACGTGAATTTGTATTCACTAATAATGGCAACAAACCCTTAATCATAACCAATGCTCAAGGTTCATGTGGTTGTACTGTACCAACCTACCCAAAAGAGCCAATTGCACCAGGTGCAAAAGGAATTATTGGAGTAAAATATGATACTTCAAGAGCGGGTCAAGCATTTACAAAAACAGTAACTTTGACAACTAATGCTGTTGTACCAAGTAAAACACTTACAATAAAAGGAAATGTTTTGGCTGCTGATGCTACAAAAAGCTAAATTTTAAAAAACAATAAAAAAAGCTCCCCTCCTTGTCGGGAGCTTTTTTATGCATAATAATTCCAAAAAAAATATGAGAAAGCTTGAAAACAGCGAATTAGAAAGAAAATCCATTACAGCTTTTAAGGAGTCTAAAAAAACACCCCTTATTTTGGTCTTAGATGATATTCGCAGCTTGCATAATATCGGTTCTGTTTTTAGAACTGCTGATGCTTTTTTAATTGAAAAAATTTATTTGTGCGGCATCACTGCTACTCCTCCTAATAAAGAAATTCACAAAACGGCCCTTGGAGCCACAGAAACAGTTGTTTGGGAACATCAGAAAAATGTATTAGAAGTCATTGAAAATTTAAAAAAAGAAAATGTAACGACACTGGCTATTGAACAAGTGGAGAGTGCCGTTTTTTTGCAAGATTTTAAAGTTGAAAAAGACAAAAAATACGCCTTAGTTTTTGGGAATGAAGTGTATGGTGTTTCCCAAGAAGCAGTTGCATTGTGCGATGGTTCTATCGAAATCCCACAATTAGGCACTAAACATTCTTTAAATATATCCGTGAGCGCAGGAATTGTGGTTTGGGATTTATTTTCTAAAATGAATTGGCCGCAATAAAATTATTTTTTTTATTATAAAACTCATACTTTTATAAAATGAGATTTAGTACTTTTTTAAAAATAACTTTACTGTTTTTAATGTTTGCTCCAATGGCAAATTACTCCGCCATTCCCATTTACATAAAAAATAATAAATGTACTGCAAGTGAAAAAGAAATAAAATCAACATTTATTGAAAACCCGCCCAAGATTACGGCTTCAGGTAATCAAATCTTTTGCCCAGGAAATTCCTTAAAAATTATAACCGACGTAAACATCATCGGTTCTAACGTCGACGACACTGGAGCAGATGCTATTTACATTCAGATCTCGTCGGGATATGTTAATGGGCAGGATTTAATCCAATTGGCCAATCCCGCATCACACCCAAAAATCACCTTTGACTGGAATTCTACCGAAGGAAAACTAAAATTATCAAGTCCAATTATTGGAGCAGAAGTATTGTATGAAGACTTTATTAATGCGATAAAAGATGTTGTTTTCACTAATTCCTCTACTACTCCGTCAGGGATAAGGAAATTCTCAATAACAATAGGGCAAGCAAATTATTTACCTCGCAACGGTCATTATTATCAATATGTGCCGAATTTAGGCATCAACTGGACAGTAGCAAAAGTAGCAGCTGAAACAAGTCTTTATTATGGTCTTAAAGGATATTTAGCAACAATTACAGCCCAAGATGAAGCACAACTAGCAGGAAAACAAGCCCCTGGAGCCGGATGGATTGGCGGTAGTGATGCGGAAACAGAGGGCGTTTGGAAGTGGGTAACAGGACCAGAAGCGGGAACTACTTTCTGGAATGGACTAGCAAATGGTACAGCAACTCCACCTTTTAATTTTGCCTTTTGGAATACTAATGAACCCAATCAAGCATTAAACGAGGATTACGCGCACATAACAGCTCCTTCTGTTGGAAATCCTGGATCATGGAATGATTTATCAAATACGGGAGCAACAAGCGGCAATTATCAACCCAAAGGATATATTGTGGAATATGGCGGAATGACCGGAGATCCTGTTCTTCAAATCTCAGCTAGTACAACAATCACAATTCCTACAATAACATCTATAATACCTAATTCAAGATGCGGATCCGGGCAAGTTGCACTGAAAGCTACAGCCACAGATGGAATAATAAATTGGTATGCTACTCCCTCAGGTGGTGCGTCATTAGCAACCGGCGAAACTTATAGTCCAGTCATAACAAGCACAGCAACGTACTATATAGATGCAGGATGCTCCGCTTCCAGAACCGCCATAATTGCGACCCTAATAAATGTACCAGATGCACCAAGTGTAGTCTCGCCTATTTCCTATTGTCAAAATGAAACTCCTGCCGTTTTGGCTGCAACTGCAACTCCAAATTGCACGTTAAATTGGTACACCACGGCAACGGGTGGAACTTCAAATGCAACAAGACCTATTCCGTCAACCACAACAAGTGGCACAACATCCTATTTTGTGAGCCAAACGAATGCCACAGGTTGCGAAGGACCTCGTTCTGAAATAAAAGTAACCATTAACGCTCTGCCTTTGGCTCCAGAAATCAGTACTATTAGTTACTGTAAAAATGAAACAGCAGTGCCTTTATCAGCAACGGCAGCTACAAATTGTACCTTAAATTGGTATACTGTAGCAACGGGTGGAACATCAAGTACAACAGGTCCTACTCCAACAACAACAATTGCAGGTATTACCTCTTATTTTGTAAGTCAAACTAGTAGCATTACGGATTGCGAAGGACCTCGTTCTGAAATAAAAGTAACCATTAACGTCCGCCCTTCGGCTCCAGAAGTAAGTAACATTAGTTATTGTAAAAATGAAACGGCAGTCCCTATAGTTGCAACGACAGCTACAAATTGTACCTTAAATTGGTACGCCGTAGCAACGGGCGGAACATCAAGTGCAACCAGCCCTACGCCATCGACTGTAACAGAAGGTTCAACATCTTATTTCGTAAGTCAAACCGATAGCACTACTGGATGTGAAGGTCCTAGAGCGGAACTAATAGCCACTGTAAATGCGCTTCCTGTTGTGGTCAATATCACTATTTCTCAATGTGATACCGATGCAATTCCAGATGGCAAAACCTTGTTTAATTTAAGAGTGAATAATAGTGTAATTTCGGAAAATTATAACGAGGAAACTTTTACCTATTACACAACTCAGAATGGTGCAAATAATGCGTTAGCTTCGGATTTAATTGCAAATGATTTGTCCTTTGAAAATACAACTGCTACCACAACTACAATCTGGGTAAGAGTAGCCAACAATACGACAAGGTGTCCTAGCGTTGCTGAAATAATACTAAAAGTGTCAGCCACTAACATTGATCCAAACTATAAATTTCCAATGCTAGCGGTGTGTGATGATACTCTAGACCTCAATGGGAACGACACTAGTGACAACAATAAAAGAGATGGAGTGGCCTCCTTTGACTTGACCACCTCTAAAGCTGCAATAGAATCAAAATTACCTCCCACTGATGTTTACACTATTTCGTATTATAGAAACGAACAAGAAGCTTTACAAGAGGTCAATAGCATAACTAACTTATCCAATTACAGGAACATTGGCTATCCAAATTTGCAGGATATCTGGGTTCGTATTGACAGTAATTTAGATAATGCTTGTTACGGCTTAGGTCCTTATATCACTTTAAAAGTCGAAGCGTTGCCCAAGGCAAATTTAGTTTTGATTCCAAAGCAATGTGATGACAATCAAGATGGAATATTTACTTTTAATACTTCTACTCTTGAAAACGATTTGTTGAACGGACAATCCAATGCAACGGTGACTTATTTTGACCAAAATAATAATCCCCTTAAAGATTCCGATGGAAATAGCATTACCAGTCCATTCCCAGCCACTTTCTCAAGCACTTCTCAAACTATAAAAGCTGTCGTTACTACTAATTCCACTTTGCAGTGTTTTGACGCAACAACTATTGTCTTTACAGTGGATGATTTACCAGAGGCATTTAGCATTCCACTAGTCTTGACGACGGTTTGCGATGACGAGCCAAATCCATCGCTCCAAGATGGAAAATTTGCGTTTGACACCACTTCATACGAATCCATTATTTTAGGGGGACAAACCGGAATGATTACTACATATTTTGATCAAAATGGTACTTTGTTATCAAGTCCATTACCAAATCCATTTGTAACTGAAAGTCAAAAAATTATCGTTTCCGTTGAAAATCCATTAAATAGCATCTGTACTGCTACAACCACAATAAATTTTGTGGTTAATCCAATTCCAAACATTGATTTAAATTTAGACGGAGCGTCAAATGAGTTGGTTTGCTCGAACCTTCCCGCTTTTTTTGTGACGCTAAACGCAGGAATACGGGACAACAGCGCTGTGAGTGACTACAGTTATATATGGAAAAAAGACGGAACTAATTTGGATAATAACGCTCCAACACTGGGTGTAAATACTGTGGGAGTGTACACCGTTGAAGTACTAAATACTACGGGATGCAGTCGCATTCGAACGGTAACTGTCAACGCTTCGAACGTTGCAACTATTGACTCTATTGACATTGTAGACTTGACGGATAGCAATACCGTGACAATCAATACTTCCGGAGCTGGAGACTATGAATACAGCTTGGATGACCCTACTAATTTTTGGCAAGACTCCAATTTCTTTGATAATGTACCTGCTGGAATTCACCAGGTTTTCATCAATGACAAAAATGGCTGCGGAATCACTTCTAAAGAAATAGTGGTTGTGGGCATCCCTAAATATTTTACTCCAAATAATGATTCTTACAATGATGTGTGGGGAATTAAAGGATTATCAAAATATCCTTCAGCAGTGGTAAACATTTTTGATCGTTTTGGAAAACTGATTGTTACTTTGAATGCTAGTAATCCTAGCTGGGACGGAACCGTTAATGGAAATCCCCTCCCTTCCTCTGATTATTGGTACGCTATAACCTTAGAAAAGGATAAATCTGCGCTTCAGGGCCATTTTACTTTGAAAAGATAAAATATTTTATTTACTAATTTTCTTTTGTATTTCCTCTAAAATATAAAGATAATCTTCTTGATTTTTTACAAAATCCCGATCCGAAACATCAATTATCAAAACATTCAAATCGGTTTGTGATTTAATATAATCCAGATAACCACTATTGATTTTATCTAAATATTCTGCTGGGATTTTTTGTTCATAGCTTCTGCCGCGTTTCTTTATATTTTGCAACAGCCGTTCTGAATTCTGATACAAATAAATATATAAATCTGGCTTTGGCATTTCTCTGTAAATGATGTCAAATAGATTGCGATACAAGCGATATTCATCTTCAGCCAATGTTATTTTGGCAAAAATCAGCGATTTAAAAATATGATAATCGGCAACCAGAAAGTCTTTAAACAAATCAAATTGCGCTAAATCATCGGATAATTGCTGGTATCTATCTGCCAGAAATGACATTTCAAGTGGAAATGCGTATCGATTTTGGTCTTTATAAAATTTGGGTAAAAATGGATTATCTGCGAAACGTTCTAACACGGTTTTCGCATTGAAATCCTCAGAAATTTTTGTAGCCAAAGTAGTTTTCCCCGCTCCAATGTTCCCTTCAAAGGCAACATAATTGAATTGCTCCAGCGGAATATTTCGCAAAGGCTGTCTCAACTCCTGCACAATAGTACAAACACTTTCATCTGGTGACAAAAGGATCAATTCCGATATGTTTTTTTGAAGAACGGGATGTTTCCAATCCAATGCTAAATCCTGAACAGGCAGCAATACAAAATTCCTGTTCTGCATTAACGGATGTGGAATTTGGAGTTTTTCAGTGGTAATAATTTCTAAATCAAATGCAATCAAATCAATATCAATCGTGCGGGATTGATAGCCTTGTGTAGTGTTTCGCAAACGCCCCAATCGTTTTTCGATTTTCAGCACCTGGTTCAGAATTTTAGCTGCGGAGCTAAAAGTATGCAAAACCAATGCGCAATTATAAAAAGTAGCACTTTCAAATCCCCAAGCGGGCGTTTCGTACAATCTGGAAACTTTGATAACCGTCCCAACTTCCTGATGTATCCATTCTAAGCAGCGCTCGATATTTTCCAAACGATTGCCTTCATTACTCCCTATCGATAAAATAACCTGATGCTGTGATTTCATAATTAGGTGCAAATTAACTAAAAGAATTTTAGAATTAGCAATATATTTGCATCGGGCATTGATAAATAAACTAGAAAAGTCCAAACGACTGTATGTAACATTTTCTAGTTTTTTACGACCTATCAAAAAAATATAATTATGAAATTTTTAGGCAATGTACTAGCGACTTTTATAGGGATTTTTGTTTTTTTCATGCTGTCCTTTTTTGGAATTATACTCATTGGAGCGCTATTTGGTGGTGAATCAGAAGGTGTTGTTGTAAAAAACAATTCTGTAATTGAATTAAACTTGGAAGACATTCAAAATGATTATGCCGGAAAATATAAAGATCCTTGGGTAACTATTTTTTCAGAAAATAAAAGAATAGGACTAATTGATATCATCAATGCGATTGAGGAGGCAAAAACGGATAGCGATATTAAAGGAATTTCTATTTTAAACAACGCTTCATCTTTAGGAATGGCACAAAGTAAGGCATTACGAGATGCGTTAGAAAGTTTTAAAAAATCAGGAAAATTTGTAATGGCGTATGCCAATTCGTATTCTCAAAAAGAATATTATTTGAACTCCGTTGCCAGCCCAATTTATATAAATCCAGTTGGAGAGATGGATTTTAAGGGATTATCATCTGAAATCATGTTTTTTAAAGATTTTCAGGAAAAATCAGGCGTAAAAATGGAGGTGATTCGTCATGGCAAGTATAAAAGTGCGGTGGAACCCTTTTTAGAGAATAAAATGAGTGATGCTAATAGAGAGCAAACTACTGCTTTATTGAATTCCGTTTGGAATTCGATCACTGCTGATATTTCTAAAAGCCGAAATATATCCGTGATAAAACTGAATGAAATTGCAAATGGACTTCTCGCAAGAACACCAGAAATGGCCAAGGGTCAAAGATTAGTCGATATTATTGCTTATGAAGATGTATATCACAATGCCATCAGAAAAGCACTTAAAGTCGCCAATGACGAAGAATACAATAGCGTATCTGTTGTAGATTATGCTCAAAAAGTAGCCACTACATCGCAAACTTTTGATAGCGCTAATGAAATAGCCATTATCTATGCGCAAGGCGAAATCATGAGCGGGGAAGGCGATGTCAACGTTATTGGGGAAGGTTCTATGCGTCGCTCGTTACAAGAAGCCAGAAAGAACAAAAATGTAAAAGCAATTGTACTCCGTATTGACAGCCCAGGCGGAAGTGCCTTAACATCCGATTTGATCTGGAGGGAAATTGAGCTGACTAAAAAAGTAAAACCAATAGTCGTTTCTATGGGGAATTATGCAGCATCAGGTGGTTATTATATTGCTTGTAATGCCAACACCATTTTTGCCGAAGCCAATACCATTACTGGCTCCATAGGCGTTTTTGGCATACTCCCTAATTTCACCCCATTAGCAACCAAAATCGGAATTTATACAGAACAAGTTAAAACACACGAAAATTCAGCGAATTACAGTCCCTTTGTCCCTTTGGATGAAAAATTCAAAGCGGTTACTTTAGAAGGTGTTGAGCACATTTACAAAACTTTTGTCAACCACGTAGCACAAGGTAGAAAAATGACATTTGCACAAGTTGATGCTATCGCGCAAGGCCGCGTTTGGACGGGTTCAGAAGCACTTAAAATTGGACTTGTAGATAAAATTGGCGGATTGGATGATGCGATAGTGAAAGCAGCGTCTTTAGCTAAAATAAAAAAATACAGCACTCAAAATTATCCTGAATATGAGAAAAATTTCAATGATTTATTGGCAAATCTACCCTTTGTAAAATCGAAAGCAACTTTTATAAAAGAAGAGATTGGCGAAGAAAATTATCGCATTTTACAAGAAATCAAAAGAGTGCAAACTCGAGCTGGAATTCAAGCAATACTGCCGTTTGAATTGAACATCAACTAGCAAATCGAATACCCGACAGAAAATCCGTTTAAATAATTATTTGAACGGATTTTTTAATTAAATATCACATATTCAATCTGTACAACGCATCCGGAATCCGACCACTTTCATCTAAAACGAACAATACACCAGTCCTTCAAAATATCAAGATGGCGACCTTATTAAAGTAAATAGTATGAAAGCAATGAAATGCTATTTAGCAAAATCATAAAAACACTTAAATTATAATGCTTATTTTTGTGGGGAAGTGGGCACCATTTTTGCTGAACATATAAAAATAAAGAAAATCAAATTATGCTAAAGACAATTTTAAAAATTATTGGAGCGCTTATTATCCTGTTCTTAGTCGCATTATTTACAATTCCTTACTTTTTTAAGGATCAAATAAAAGCTAAAATTGTGGAAGCTATTAATGAAAAGGTAGATGCTCGAGTTGCTTTTTCGGATGTGGATTTAAGCTTAATAAAAAGCTTTCCTAGTGCAAATGTCATGTTGAAACAATTAGTTGTGATCAACAAAGCTCCTTTTGAAGGAGACACCTTAGTTTTCTTAGGCGAGCTAGATTTAAAAATGTCCATCAAAGAATTATTCAAAGACAAAAATGAACCGCTTACTATTGATGCAATTACTTCTAAAAATGGATTAATCAATATTATTTTTAACAAAGATGGTCTGGGAAATTACGACATCGCTCTAAAAAATAAGGAAGGTAAAAAAGGTAGCAAGAGCAATCCTTTATCCTTGAAAATTAAGAATTATAATGTTGAAAACTTTAAGTTTCGCTATTTTGATGAAAAATCAAAAATCAAAATGGAAATCGACAGTATAAACCATGAAGGCATTGGTGATTTTACAAAACAAAAACTGGATTTGGTAACTCAATCAACCGCAAAAATCACGTTAGACTTAGGCAAGGTCAATTATATGAAAGATATTTCCTTGACTTTAGATGCTGTTTTAGGCATTGATTTAGCAAAGAGTCAATACACTTTCAAGGAAAACAAAGCGCTTATTAATCAATTGCCTTTGGAATTTGATGGTTTTATTCAAATGGTAGAAACGGGTCAAGTCTATGATTTAAAATTTAAAACGCCCACTTCTTCCTTTAAAAATTTCTTAGCGGTAATTCCTGCGGCTTATGCAGCGAGCTTAAACAACGTAAAAACAACGGGCGACTTTACTGTTGTGGGTTTTGCCAAGGGATTGTACTCTGATACGAGCGTTCCAAAATTTAATATCGAAATTGCCTCAAAAAATGCGTCCTTCAAATATCCTGACTTACCAAAAACAGTTCAAAATATAATAATTGACACTAAAATTGTAAATGAAACTGGCATTTTAAACGATACTTATGTAAATGTAGACCAACTTTCTTTTCAAATAGACCAAGATGTTTTCAATGCTAAGGCGACTATTAGCAACATTACTCAAAACGCAATTGTTGCTGCGGTGTTAAAAGGCACCATCAATTTAGCTAATGTTTCTAAGGCATATCCTATAAAGTTAGACAAACCGCTATCCGGAATTTTAAAGGCCGATGTAACGACAAAATTTGATATGCAATCCGTGGAAAAAAGTCAGTATGAAAATATAAACAATGCGGGAACCATGAGTTTGTCCAGTTTTAATTATGTGGATGAAAACGGAAAAGGAATGAACATTAGTACAGCATTAGTAGAATTTAATCCGAGTCAAGTTAATTTAAAACAACTGAATGCAACCACCGGAAAGAGTGACATTAGCGTAACGGGAGTTTTAGAGAATTTCTACGGATTTATTTTTAGAAACCAAGAATTAAAAGGAAACTTCTACATGGACTCGAAGCAACTAGCTGTTGATGATTTTATGACAACTGGCGAGACTCCTAAAAACGGAACTTCAACTGCTAAAAAACCGGATGCAATGAAAATCCCAGCTTTTCTAAATTGTACGCTTACCGCAAATGCGACTACGGTTTTATACGACAATTTGACGTTGAAAGACGTATCTGGAAAGCTAATCGTGAAAGATGAAAAAGTGACATTAGAAAATGTAAAAACATCTATTTTTGGAGGAACTATTGGCGTAAATGGGGCGGTTTCTACCAAAGGGAAAACGCCTGTTTTTACTATGGATTTAGAATTAAACCAGGTTGATATTGCGCAGTCATTCACGCAACTGGATATGTTGAAAAAAATTGCACCAATCGCAGGAATCATCAACGGCAGATTGAACTCAAACATCAAATTAAACGGAAATTTGGATGCAACAGAATTCACACCAGATTTAAAAACGCTTACTGGAGATTTACTAGGACAACTACTATCGACCACCGTAAACGCCAGTAATTCGACCTTACTGACTGCTTTAGGTTCTAACTTGAAATTCATTGATGTCAGCAAAATCAATTTGAATGATTTGAAAGCTGCCATTACTTTCAAAGATGGAAAAGTAAATGTAAAACCATTTGACATCAAATATAAAGATATTAAAGCAACCGTTGGCGGTACTCACGGTTTTGACCAAAGCATGAATTACAATTTAAAATTTGATGTTCCTGCTAAATATTTGGGTTCAGAAGCGAATGCACTGATAGCAAAACTATCTGCGGCTGATGCGGCTAAATTAGAAAGTTTCCCTATAAATGCTGTATTATCAGGTAATTTTACAAATCCTAAGATCACAACGGATATTAATACGGCAGTAACTAAACTCACAACGCAACTTGTTAACCAACAAAAAGAAAGACTTGTAAAACAAGGAACTTCAGCACTAACAGATTACATCAATAAAAATACAAAGCCAGGAGACACTACAAAAACTGCGACTCCTACAACCAAAGAAGAGGTTAAGGCAAAAGCTACTGATTTATTAAATGGATTGTTCAACAAGAAGAAAAAAGTAATCGATACGACCAAAGTCAATTAAAATGACTTTTTAAAATAGCAAAAAGAGGAATCACAACAGCTGTGATTCCTCTTTTTTGATTTTTAGTGATTTTTAATCGAGCACAAGTATCAGAAATAGGGTTCAAAGAACAATGCTTCTTGTGCGAGTGCTAATTTTCTTAAGTTACATGTCTCGCGTAAGGGGTGGAAGCGGCATCCTTTTATGGCTCTCGTTTTTTAACGAGAGCCATAAAAGATACAGCGGACGACCCGACCCATTTGAAAAATATTTTTCTTATTTTTTCAAATGGGTTACGCCAAAATAAATGTACTTATACTTTGACAGTAACCACATACCCCTCGGAACCACGAACATTAAAAACTGTTCCGTCTTCAAAAAGTAAATATTGCCCTTTGATGCCCGATAATTTCCCTTGAAAATGAGGCGTTTTGTCTAAACTTAAGCTGGTTACTTTTGTTGGATATTCTAAAACGGGATAGTGCATCTGATAGAGGTCGGTTTTTTGAGAATAGAAATATTCCTGAACTTCGGTTGGAATCCAGTTTTCCAGTTTCAACCTCTCGACAACAAGGTCTACATGCTCCACGGTATTGGTTAGCATTTTTCTCCAATTAGTCTTATCGGCATAATGATTTTTCAAGGCAACTTCGGTTATTCCTGCCAGATACCGGTTGGGTACTTCCACAATCGATATCGCTTCGTTTGCGCCCTGATCAATCCATCGGGTGGGCATTTGGGTTTTGCGGGTCACGCCTACTTTAACTTCACTAGATAAAGCCAGATAGACAATATGCGGTTGCAGTTGTACCTTTTCTTCATAAGCTAAATCTCGATCCTGAATTCCTAGATGCGCCGTACTTAACTCGGGTTTCATAATCCAATCTCCTACAGCTGGACTAGAATAAAAACAATCATAGCAAAACCCCTGACGAAATATTTTTTTCTTTTTTCCGCAATTCAGACACTGATATCCTATAAAATTAATTTCTAAGTTTTTGTTCAGCAATTGGTTTACATTCAAAAAACTATTTTTAAAAACCAGATAATATTGAATTGGATTTCCAAATTCAGTTTGCATTTTTTTGAGTACACCTTCGTAAGTCATTGTGATTTTATATTGTTGATTAACGATTTTAGATTTAGCGATCCACTTGTAGAATTCCCATTGGCAGCACCCGTTACTGAGTTTAAATCTTTGCTGTGATATAGAATTGTTTTTTGCAAAAAAACACTATTTTTGATACTTCGACAAAGTTAGTATTTGTAAATCGATATTCAAATCCTAAAAGATAAATCCCAACTCTAATATCGTAAATCTTAAATCAAAAAAATGCCTTTAACCATAATCAATTCGTTTGCCTCGTGGGTTCTTAAGCAAAGAATTCATCAGATCGAACTTTTCTTGAAATATCCAAATGAAGTTCAGGAGGAATTGCTTATGAATTTGATTCAGTCGTCCAAAAACACTGTTTTAGGCAAAGAATATGATTATGCTTCAATACATTCCTATGCCACTTTTGCTGAACGAGTTCCCATTGCTACCTACGAAGAATTACAGCCGCTGATAGAGAGAACCCGTAAAGGAGAACAAAACGTTTTTTGGGAAACACCAATAAAATGGTTTGCCAAATCCAGTGGAACAACCAATGCCAAAAGCAAATTTATTCCCGTAAGTAATGACGCTTTAGAAGATTGTCATTACAAAGGCAGCAAGGATTTATTGTGTTTGTATTTGAATAACAATGAAGATTCCGAACTATTTCTTGGTAAAAGTTTACGCCTAGGTGGAAGTTCTCAAATCTATGAAGACAACCATACGTTCTTTGGCGATTTATCAGCGATATTAATTGAAAATATGCCTATTTGGGCGGAGTTCAGCAGTACGCCCAGCAATAAAATTTCTTTGATGAGCGAATGGGAAACTAAAATTGCTGCCATAATCCACGAAACGAAAAACGAAAATGTAACGAGTTTTGCAGGAGTTCCTTCTTGGATGTTAGTTTTAATGAACAAAATGCTCGAAGATACAGGAAAAGGAAATTTACTAGAAATTTGGCCCAAATTAGAAGTGTATTTTCACGGAGGCGTAAATTTCGAACCCTATCGAGAACAATTTCAAAAAATACTCCCTAAAAAAGATTTTAAATACTACGAAATATACAATGCCTCCGAGGGCTTTTTTGCGATTCAGGATCTTAATAATTCCAGCGATTTACTACTGATGTTGGATTACGGCATTTTTTATGAATTTATTCCAATGGATACTTTTGGGACACTGGATCAAAAAGTAATTCGGTTAGCAGATGTAGAATTATTCAAAAATTACGCGTTGGTCATTACCACTAATTCCGGTTTGTGGCGTTATTTGATTGGGGATACGGTTCGTTTCACCTCTTTAAACCCATACCGCATTCGGGTTACAGGCAGAACCAAGCATCATATCAATGTTTTTGGTGAAGAATTGATGGTCGAAAATACTGATGTAGCTATAGCCAAGGCTTGCAAGCTAACCAATACGCAAGTGGTCGATTATACCGTTGCACCTATTTTTATGGAAGGCAAAGAGAAAGGCGCTCACGAATGGATGATTGAGTTTAAAGAAAATCCTACCGATATTTCCGTTTTTCAAAAAATATTAGATGAATCGATTCAATCTCTCAATTCCGATTATGAGGCGAAACGCTTTAACAACATGACTTTGAATCCGTTAATAGTAAACGTAGCGCGAAAACATTTATTTTACGATTGGCTGAAAGACCGCAATAAACTGGGCGGTCAACATAAAATACCAAGATTGTCTAATCATAGAGATTATTTAGAGCAATTGAAGAGCATGCAGCTGGAGTCGGTTGGGTGAGAAAATTCTAAAAAAAAGACATTACATTTAAAATATTGAAGTAGATCGTGTAGTTGTAACGATGAAGATTAAATTACATTAAACAAAAGCTAATATACATTATTAATCTTGTAAGTTTATTATAATAAAGTATATTAGCGTTGAATAAAAAATCACTTAATGCTTACAAAACATTTATTTTTAGTCGACGATCATCCCATTACAGTTGACGGTTACAAAAACTTAATTTCAAGAACAAAAACTGCAACTACCGATATTGATTTTGTAACAGCCTATTCCTGTGAAGAAGCATATAATAGGATTAGTGAAAAACACAACGATCAAGAAAACTTTGATGTTGCCCTTTTAGATATTAGTTTGCCATCTTATCCAGCTAGAAATCTACAAACTGGTATTGATGTAGCTAAACTCATTAGGCATTATTTTCCAGCGTGTAAAATAATACTACTCACCATGCAAAGTGAGCCTGCAATTGTCACAACTGCAATACATGAAGTTAATCCAGAAGGATTCATTTTAAAGAATGATATTGATGCAACAAGTTTTGTAACGGCGTATCAATCTATAACGCTAGGCGCTAGCTTCTACAGCAATACCATAAGTAAAGTACAAAACAACGCCATCATAAAGAAACTAAATTTTGATGCTATTGATTTACAAATCTTGCTGTTACTTGACAAGAAAATTAAAACCAAAGACATGCCAAACTACATAGACCTTTGCTTAAGTGCTATCGAGAAAAGGAAAACCAATATTAAAAACCAACTTTTAAAAGACAAAGGTAACAATGCAGCTATAGTTACTGCTGCAAAAAAATACGACTTCTTTAAGTTTATTAAAAACCTTGCTTTTTTAACATAAAAACCGTTAAATATATTGTAGTAAAAAAATAAATTTGAAAAGTTAAAAAACGTAAATTAGGTGCAAGTAATACACAGTTTTTTAAGCGAATTATTTTTAACCAGTTAAATTATTATTTTGTGAGAAAATTAGAATTAAAACAGATGGAAGCACTTTCGGGTGGAAGAGATTTAAATGCGGCAGCTGGTAATTTAGCTATGGGTTGTATTGGGCTTGTAACGAGTGCTGGAACTAATCCTTTCGGCGGTTTTATAGTAGCAGTGTCATGTGGATTTATTTTCGGTGGCGGCCTCAAGGCACTATTGGACTAATAACAAAATTAATTTATTATGTTTTTTGAATATGCAACGTGTTGGCTTGGTGGAATTTTGTTTTGCTACATAATTTTTTATCACAAAATTAAAAATAATAAGCTAAAGAATGAAAAATATATATTTACTATTGTTAGTGTCATTTTAATGATGTGCTTAACTATTTTATGTAGATATTTACTGTATAGATTTAAAGGTATTTAGAAATTAGGTTTATACTTTTAAACATAGGTGGATTCAATTATTAAAATTAGGGTTATTACACTTATAACTCTAATTTTTTTTATATTACACGTCTCTAAATTACAATAAATTTTTTATTAACATTTATTTTATTTCTGTTTTAGATCCAGCTACGCTTGAGCATATTGCTAAAGTAATGAAACTTATTCGAGACCAAATCTTTTGTAGATAAGTAGGTTTTTTAGCTTATTAATTTTATTTTATAATGCAGCAATCTAAATATTTATTTTTAACAATTTTTTTCCTAGCAATAATTTATAATATATTAAATGAGATCTTAAAAGTTCAATCAAACTTTGATAAATTAGTTTATAATTCATTATCTGAACAACTCACCGCGAAACAAATTCAAAATTATCTTATATTAAAAGATGATCTGAAGTGGTTAGAATACATGTTTTATTTTTTTTATATTTTTTTTAAAATTGCAATAATATCCTCTATAATACATATCGCTATTTTTTTCTCCAAAACAGAAATCACTTTCAAATCTATTTTTAACAGCGTTATTCAGGTAGAATTTATTTTTTTGTTAGTCTCAATATTCAAAATCATTTGGTTTTATTTTTTCCAAACCAATTATACTATTGAAGACATTCAATATTTTTATCCATTATCAGCATTAAATATTGTTGGCTATGAAGGATCAGAACCTCGCTTTTGTAGACATAAGTTTGCCTACTTACCCTGCTCAAAATCTTTGCAGTGGTATCGATGTAGCTAAACTAATTAGATATTATTTTCCAGCTTGTAAAATAGTTGTACTCACCATGCACAGCGAACCTGCAATTGTCACTACTGCATTACAAGAAATTAATCCTGAGGGGTTTATTTTAAAGAATGACATTAATACCGCTTCTTTGATAGCGGCATACCAAGCTATTATGATGGGTGCCACCTTTTACAGTAGTACCATAAATAAAGTGCAAAAAGAGAATGCCATAAAAAGATTAAATTTGGACGCTATTGATTGCCATATCTTGACACTACTTGATAAGAAAATTAAAACAAAAGACATGTCGAATCACATTGATCTTTCTTTGAGTGCTATTGAGAAAAGGAAAACAAATATTAAAAATCGACTTTTGAAGGACAACGGCAACAATGCGGCAATAGTTATTCATGCTAAAAAAATACGACTTCTTTAAGTTTATTAAAAACCTTGCTTTTTTAACATAAAAACCGTTAAATATATTGTAGTAAAAAAATAAATTTGAAAAGTTAAAAAACGTAAATTAGGTGCAAGTAATACACAGTTTTTTAAGCGAATTATTTTTAACCAGTTAAATTATTATTTTGTGAGAAAATTAGAATTAAATAAGATGGAAAATCTGGAGGGTAGCAATAATTGTACAACTGCTGCTGGTTTTTTATGTACCGCATCAGTATTCCTTCTTTTTGGTCCCTATGCACCACTTGCAGTAGCGACAGCTATAGGCTGTGCGTTAGGAGCGTATGCAGGATGTGCAAAATAGTACCAAAAAAATTATTACCCTTGAAAAAAATATTATGAAAAAATTAAAATTTGAGAAATTGGAAACAATACATGCTGGCAATTTTATCGACGGTTTTTGCATAGCAGCTGGCTCTAATAGTTTTGGAGCTGCTTAAGGCTTAACTTTGGTAACAGAGCCAATTGGAGGGGCATTACTAGTAGCCGCTGACATTGGATGTTTATATAGATCGATTAAATAATCTAGTTAATAAACGTTCATAATAAAAAAATAATAACAGAGTGTTGTTTTAAAAAACACTCTGTTTTAAAACAGAATTAATGAAAAATTTAAAAATAATTATAGGTGTATTAGTAATCAGTTATTTATTCTACTACGGATTTTCAGAAAAAAAAACGGTCTATGAAACAGCAATTTATGGCATAATTTTTTTTATAATTACCATTTTAAGTATTCGAAATTTCATAGCTAAAAATAAATCAGAAGAATGATAAAGGAAATTCTTCAAAAGAAATACATACCATAATTCATTGAGTAAAATCATGGCTTAGAACTACTTTTTCATGGGTTCATAAAGACCATATTCAGAAATATTTAGATGAGTTTTGTTATCGAATTAATAGGTCAATTTATAAGGAAAACATTTTTGACCTACTTATAAACAGAATGATGAACACTCAAAATGTTTTATATCAAGATATTATAATAAGTGAATAAGTGAATACCTCAAAAGGTATTTATCAAATCTCGACTCAAATTCTAAAGCTACTTTTTACTCAATACTTGTAACAACTAACCAATAAATTATGAAAATTCTATTATTAATCATTTTTCTTTCTTGCTTTTTTTCATGTGATAACATCGATGTTAAAAGAGAAAAGGTTTATAAAATTACACAATTTGACAAACCCATTTACGATACTATTACCCCTACAAAAGGAGAGTATTATGGTGCGAAATCTATTGAAGTTATTGGTTATACAGATGATACTGTTACTGTTTCTTTTGGCAAAGGATATTACAAACACTTTTTAACCAAAAAAATTGATACTGTTTTTTCAACAGATTATTATGGAGATAAAAATGCAATCTTTATATTTCAACCATACAAAGCAAAAAAAGGAAATCTTCAATTAAAATTTAGGATATAATGAATTTTATTTTACAACTATTATTTAGTTACTGGATTCAATTAATAAAATTAGGGTTATTACACTTATAACTCTAATTTTTTTTATATTTCACATCGATTGAATACCTTGAAAAAAATATCAGACACTATTTATGTTCTCGAAAATGGCACATTATCAACCACAGGAAATCATGAAGAGTTAATGGAAACTACAAATTTTTACAGTGAATATTGGCAAGAATAATATCAATTCCGTAAATTGCCTTTAGGATCGTGATAAATTAGGTGGACAAAATAAGATTCCAAGATTATCAAACCAAAGGGATTATCTGGAGCAGTTGAAAAGTATGCAGTTGGAGCGGGTTTGATTACGATCAAATAAAATAGTATTTCATTGATGGGCAAAGAGATAAGTTACTGTTTTATAAAGCCTTATTTCACAAACTAATTACCGTAAATAAATATATCAGCTAACTCAAAAATTAAATTTTTCTAAAATTTTTGTAAGTCTTATCTAATAAAGTATATTAGCCGTTTACGAAAATAAGCAATTCATGCCAATAATAAACCTATTTTTAGTTGATGATCATCCTATTATAATTGATGGTTATAGCAATATTCTTGCAACTACAAAAACTGATGATACCACAATTTCCTTTACTGCAGCGTGCTCTTGTGAGCAAGCTTATTTTAAAATTATTGAAAGACATCAAGCTCAAAAATTCTTTGACCTCGCTTTTGTAGACATAAGTTTGCCTACTTACCCTGCTCAAAATCTTTATACTGGTATCGATGTAGCTAAACTAATTAGATATTATTTTCCAGCTTGTAAAATAGTTGTACTCACCATGCACAGCGAACCTGCGATTGTCACTACTGCATTACAAGAAATTAATCCTGAGGGATTTATTTTAAAGAATGACATTAATGCCGCTTCTTTGGTAGCGGCATACCAAGCTATTATGATGGGTGCCACCTTTTACAGTAGTACCATAACTAAAGTGCAAAAAGAGAGTGCCATAGATAGATTAAATTTGGACGCTATTGATTGCCAGATCTTGACACTGCTTGACAAGAAAATTAAAACCAAAGACATGCCAAACTACATAGACCTTTGCTTAAGTACTATCGAGAAAAGGAAAACCAATATTAAAAACCAACTTTTAAAAGACAAAGGTAACAATGCAGCTATAGTTACTGCTGCAAAAAAACTAGAGCTTCTATAAACTTAACACATACCCTACTTTTTTAACATAAAAACCATAAAATTAATTATTTAACAAACAGTAAATTTAAAAGAGATATAACTTATCTGACTCACGTGCAATAAACTAACGAAATAAATGTCTTAAAATATGAAAAAAACCACACGTAAAATTTTATCAATCATTTTGCTATCAACATTTTTTGATTTAACAGCTTGCAATCATGATGTATTAAATGAAAATATTCAGAATATAGATGCAGGAATTAAATCAAAAAAAATAACATTTGATCAATTTAAAAAGCAAAAAAAGGCTTTTTCAATAGTCTCAGATATTAACAAAAAACAAAATGAATTAAAGTTGCTTTCTAACAAAACCACCAACAACACAGTTAGCAATTTTACTATTGATACACAGAAAGGATTACATCTTGAATATGCAAATCTTCACTCTTTTACTTTTCCTATTCATAGAGAAGTTGATAATGGAAAAGTCGAAAATTTAGTTTTAAGTTTTCAAAACGATGGAAGTTATAAAGTGAAAATATTAAAATATAATTTAACACAGCAAGAGAAAATTGATATTGCAAACGACCAACTCAAAAATATTCAAAATCCAATTATTACAATACCTATTGAAAATTTTAATTTAAATGCAAAAATATCTAGTTGTGAAACAGTAACAGAAACCATTTGGGTTTCTTGTAGTCACGGTATTCATAATTCATCAAATATTAACACCTGGGCACAATGTGAGGCAGCAACTCCTCCCAGGGTTTATACTGTTTCAAAAATTAAATGTATCACCGCTGATGGTAGTACCGGTGGTAGTCCACCAATTGATGATGGTTTTGGAGACAATTATGGTACGGGAGGCGGTAGTTATCCCGTAAATTATCCTACACCTGAAACAAATCCCTATGAATATGAAAATGGTATTTCCACACCAATATTAACTACGCAAAACAACTACGATATTAGAAACACTCAACTATTCAATCAAAGTCTAACACCTCAACAAACACAATGGTCTTCAGAAAATCTTAACGCTTATAACTTTATTTTAAATTTAGTTAGAAATAAAAACTGGACGGATGAGAGTAAAGGGTTTGGCAAGGACTTGATTGACTTAATAATAAGTTCTAATTTAAATATTTTTACAAGTTATTCTAACTTAAGTTATGAGTTCAATAATCTAAGTGATTTTGAACACTTTATCAATTACGAGGAAGATTTAAATATAGTTTCAGTTGCTATACCATTCCAAGTTGATAAAAAAATTACAAATCGAAATATAAAAATAGCACCCCTACTTGATTTAAGACTTCAAATTGTTATAACACCAAGTCCTAATTTCTCATTAGATGAAACCAATAGTACAACATTTCTAGAATCCACCCTTCTCCCAGGAAATAGCTGGACACAAACTGCATTTATAGTTACAAAATCAAGTAGTAATGACGCGGGTACAACAGCGGAAATTACTATTACTGGATATATTAACATTGGAGTAAAGGTAGCAGATTATGAAATAGGCGCAAAACGTTTAAAAGAAATCATTATTAGTATTGACAAAAATACAGGTAATATAAACTACACTAAAGTCAAAAATTTAAATTAATATCATGATAGAAAACATAGCATATTTTGTTCCAGCACTTATAATTTCAATTATTTCAATTATTTTAATTGATTTGTATTTATTAGTAAGAAAAATACTTTTGCTTAAGATTAAATATTATTCAGACCTAGTTAATAAAATTGAACATAAGGAAATTTAAAAACTTTCGATAAGCAATATTATAAATATCTAAAAAAGTAATTTCTGTAAAATTTCATAATAAAAAATAGGCTGTCCGAAAAGTAATTTAGGACAGCCTCTTTTTAAAATTATTGCAGTCTTTTACTCCTCCTCCACCATATCGATATGCCTGTCATGATAGCCCAACAAATACAAAACACCATCCAATCCTAAACTAGAAATAGAACTTTCGGCTTTTTCTTTTACCGTAGGTTTGGCATGAAAAGCAATTCCTAAACCTGCTAAGTTTAACATTGGTAAATCATTGGCTCCATCTCCCACTGCTATGGTCTGGTTGATGTGAATGCCTTCTTTATCAGCAATCGCCTGTAAATATTCGGCTTTCTTTTTGCCATCAACAATTTCCCCTAAATAGTTGCCTGTTAATTTACCATCGATGATTTCTAACTCATTAGCATGAACATAATCTATCCCCAATTCTTTTTGCAGGTATTTTCCAAAAAAGGTAAAACCTCCAGATAAAATAGCGGTTTTATAGCCATAATATTTTAAGGCTTTCATCAAGCGATGCGCTCCTTTAGTTATCGGTAGATTTTCAGCAACGGTTTGCAATACACTTTCGCTCAAGCCTTCGAGCAAAGCCATGCGTTGTTTAAAGCTTTCGCTAAAATCAATTTCGCCATTCATCGCCGCTTCTGTAATGGCACGCACTTGTTCCCCCACACCAGCTAGCTCTGCTAGTTCATCGATTACTTCGGTCTGTATGAGAGTCGAGTCCATATCAAAACACACCAAGCGCCTGTTTCTTCGGTACATATTGTCTTCTTGAAAGGAAATATCAACATCTAACGTTCTGGAAATTTCCATAAAACTCGCCGTCATGAACGATTTATCGACAATTGTTCCCGTAACTGATAATTGGATGCAAGAACGCGGAAATTCTTCTTTTTCAATAATAGAAACCCGACCTGTTAATCGCTTGATGGCATCAATATTCAAATTTTGATTGGATAGAATACGCGTCACAGCGGCCAGTTGTACAGCGGTAAGTGTCTCTCCCAAAACATTTATAGTATACCTTTGTTTGCGTTGTCCTTTTACCCATATTTCGTAATCCGAAATAGAAATTGGAATAAACTTTACTTTAACTCCTAATTCGTATGCTTTAAACAATAAATCTTTTAAAACTGGCCCAGAAGTAGAACCCGCTTTTATTTCAAATAAAATGCCTAAAGACAAAGTATCATGAATGTCGGCTTGACCAATATCTAGAATTATAGCGTCATAATTGGCCAAGATAGATGTTAAACCAGCGGTTACTCCGGGTTTATCCTGACCTGAAACTTTCAGTAAAATTACCTCTACCTCTTCTATTTGCATTTTGTATATATTTGATTTAGAATGCACAAAAATCGACAATCTAAAGGGGATAAAAAAAAATAAGCTTTCTTTTTACAAACAATAACAAATACTGTAGTTTACTCATAAAAAAACCTGCCCAAAGGAATGAACAGGTTTGTATTTTTGAGAAATATGTAATTTTTAAGATGTAATCTTCAATCGTTACAATAAAATCTAATTTAAGATTTGCAGCGAATATAAAAAATTAACTTCCAAACACCGACCTAACTAATTTTACCAAAGCAGTCTTTGAAATTGTACTTTCTTCAGACTTGTCATAAATTTTCAACAAGTAAATAGTGAAAATCAATTCTTTTTCTTCAACTAAATAAGTGATTATCCTGTAACCAGCACTTTTCCCTTTCCCCTTATCTTTGTTAGCAAGTCTAATTTTATATAATCCAGATCCTAAATCTTCTCCTTGCTTTGGATTTGTTAATAATTCTCTTTCTAAGTCAAGAAAATCGTTTTTTAAACTTGGGAATTTTTTATTAAACCTCTTAAAAGCCGTAACAAAAGAGTGAAGTGGTATAATTTGATTACTCATTCCACAGATCAGATGTTGAAAGCGGTTTTGTTTTTCCTTCTCTTATGCTTTTCACTTCTTGCAGTCCTTTTTCAATATCAGACAATAATTTCTCTTTTTTATTTGAAGAGGTGCCACTTGTGTTTAAAACTTCCACAAAAGATAACGTTTTTACATATTCCAAAAAAAGCTTTGCTTGCTTTGAGTTTTGTTTTATTTTGATAGTTACCATAATCATCTATTTTAATCAAAGTTACAAAAAAACAAATTCAATCTGATGTATAATCTAAAACACAATAGACAAAAAATACTTTACTCAAACGAATAAAGCCCAAAAACGACTGTTTTTGAGCTTTATTTTAACTTCAATTGAGGATCAAATTATTTAAGACGCTATTTCCAATCGTTTCAATAAATTTTTATTCAACGTCTCTTTGGCGTAATCTACATCTATCTCTAAAATTTTGTCCTCTGAACTTGGTAATTCATACATCGCATCAGTTAAGATGGCTTCGCATAAAGAACGCAATCCACGAGCTCCTAATTTATATTCTAATGCTTTATCTACTATAAAATCCAAGGCTTCATCTGTAATGGTGAACGTTACTTCATCCATCAAAAATAATTTCTCGTATTGTTTGATTAATGCATTTTTAGGTTGTGTCAAAATCGCTCGCAAGGTTTCTCTGTCTAAAGGATCCATGTGCGTCAATACTGGCAAACGACCAATAATCTCTGGAATCAATCCAAAGTCTTTGATGTCTTTTGGAATAATATATTGCAACAAATTATCTTTGTCTATATTATCCACATTTTTTGAAGTAGAATACCCCACGGCTTGACGATTCAATCGTTTCGAGATAATTCTTTCGATTCCATCAAAAGCGCCACCAGCGATAAACAAAATGTTTTGCGTATTGACCTCAACAAATTTTTGGTCTGGGTGCTTGCGTCCGCCTTTTGGTGGCACATTCACAACTGTTCCTTCTAATAGTTTCAATAAGGCTTGTTGTACGCCTTCACCCGAAACATCACGTGTAATAGACGGATTGTCACTTTTACGAGCAATTTTATCTATTTCGTCAATGAATACAATTCCGCGTTCTGCTTTAGCAACATCATAATCCGCTGCTTGTAATAAACGAGTCAAAATACTTTCCACATCTTCTCCTACATAACCAGCTTCAGTAAGAACAGTAGCATCAACGATTGCCAAAGGAACGTCTAACATTTTTGCAATGGTTTTAGCCACTAATGTTTTTCCAGTTCCAGTTTGACCCACCATGATGATGTTACTTTTTTCAATCTCTACTTCATCGTCTAATTGCTGTTGCATCAAACGTTTGTAGTGGTTGTAAACCGCAACCGACATTACTTTTTTAGTTTGGTCTTGACCAATTACATATTGATCCAAAAATGCTCTGATTTCTTTTGGTTTTTTCAAAATCAAATCACCAACAAGTTTTGAACTTCCGCCAGATTTCAATTCTTCTAAAACAATTCCGTGTGCTTGTTCGATACATTTATCACAAATATGTGCATTGATACCAGCAATCAACAAACTGGTTTCTGGCTTTTTTCTTCCACAAAACGAACATTCTAATACTACTTTTGCCATTCTTTTTAGTCTAAAGTCGTAAAGTCTAAAGTCATAAAGTCCAGAGCATTGCTATTGACTTTATGACTTTTGGCTTTTGACTGTATTTTTATCCTCTTCTTAAAACCTCATCAATCATTCCGTATTCTTTTGCTTCATCGGCTTTCATCCAGTAATCCCGCTCAGAGTCTTTGTGCACTTTGTCAAATGTTTGTCCTGAGTGCTGCGAAATGATGTTGTACAATTCGTCTTTCAGTTTCAACATTTCACGCAAGTTGATTTCCATATCAGTCGCCACACCTTGTGCTCCGCCTGATGGTTGGTGAATCATTACTCTTGAATGCGGTAATGCGGAACGTTTCCCTGCTGCACCTGCGCACAACAATACCGCTCCCATAGAGGCCGCCATTCCAGTACAAATTGTAGCAACATCTGGTTTGATGTATTGCATCGTGTCATAAATTCCCAATCCTGCATAAACGCTTCCTCCAGGAGAGTTTAAGTAAATTTGGATATCCTTCGAAGCATCTGCGCTTTCTAAGAACAACAGTTGTGCTTGAACGATATTTGCAATTTGATCATCGATTCCTGTTCCCAAAAAGATAATTCTATCCATCATCAATCTAGAAAAAACGTCTAATTGAGAAATATTCAACTGGCGCTCTTCAATAATATAGGGAGTCATATTAGTAGGATTCATTGCCGCAACGATTTTATCGTAATACATGGCATTTACTCCTTGGTGCTTTGTAGCAAACTTTTTAAATTCTTTACCGTAGTTCATGTGTATGTGTTCTAAGTTTTACTTTATATCAATTACTAGTATCTGCATTGCAAAGGTCGTTCCTCTTTACAAATGATGTCATTATGTCTTATTTCTAGCCCAGATCGCAGTGGAAAGCTTTTTGAAATCGTTTCTCATTTTTTCTTGCACGAAAAGAGCGACCGAAGGAAGCTCCTTTTCTTGTTTAGAAAAAAGGGAACAAGATGAAAAAACTTGCAACGAATAGCTGGATTGGCTCCTGAAAAAATCCAGAATAAAATGAAACAAAAGAGCGTCAAAAAAATAATTTTTCTGACGCTCAAATATACTTATTTTTTATTGGTAACAATCTGTAATAAAATCATAAAATTTTAATCATCACTTGCGCTTTTAGGGCTTTTGACTTTCGACTTTAGGACATTACAACCGCTTGCTTATTCTCCGTATGAAGCCGCAATAAATTCGTCGTAAGTCACTTCTTTGGTAGTAGGATTTGCTTTTTCTTTGAACAATTCCAATAATTTCTCTGCAACCACTTGGTCAGAAAGTCTTTTTACTTCGTCTTGATTCGACAAAACTCTTGCTACAATTCCTTGAACTTCCTCGTCGGTAGGATTTGTTTGTCCGAATTGTGCCATTTGTTGACGGATATTTTTTGTCGTGAATGTTTTCAAATCTTCAAAAGTGATTTTGATATCCGACTGTGCCATAGCTCTACCTTCGATCAATTGAAAACGCAATCCTTTCTCAGAACGTGTATATTCAACCTCAGCTTCCTCAGGAGATAATTTTTTCTCTCCAACTGTTTGCAACCATTTTTTCAAGAATTCAGCTGGTAGGTCAAACTTGGTGCTTTCGATCAAAAACTCCGTAACATCCCCTAATAATTTTTGGTCTGCTTGCGTTGCAAATTGAGATTCTGCATCCTCTTTAATTTTAGCTTTCAATTCTTCTAACGAAGAAACCGTTCCAGCCCCAAACAATTTGTCAAACAATTCTTGGTTCAATTCAGCTAATTCAGCGGTGTTGATCGCTTCGATTGTGAAAGCAACATCAACATCTAATGTGTGAACGTCATCATGATTTACTTTCATCACGTCCATCAATTGATGTGCATCTTCAAATAAACCTTTTGTGTTTACCGTAACTACATCACCTACTTTTTTACCTATGAAAAGGTCAAAAGTCGCTTTGTCTTTGAAAAGATCAGCAGCAATAGTGGTAGCGTTATTAATTCCTTTCTCTTCGTTTGCAAAAGTTCCTGTAACATCTGAATCAGCAGCAACCACCTCTTGTGGAATGGCTGTTCCAAATTGCTTTTGGATTCTTTCCACTTGACCTTCGATCAATTTAGCATCCGCTGAAACCACATATTTTACGATGTCGTTTTTAGCCTCTAGGTCTAAAGTGAAGTCAGGAACCAAACCAATTTCATATTCAAAAACCAATTCTTCCGCATCCCAAGAAAACGCTTCGTTAACTTTAGGAAGAGGCGTTCCAAGCAAGTTTAGTCTTTCTGATTGTACAAAACGCTCAAGCGCCAAGTCAACTACTTTTTGAACTTCTTCTTGTTTGATCGCTTTACCATATTGTTTTTCAACAAGATCTTTAGGCACCGCGCCTTTTCTAAACCCTTTAACCGTTGCCAAAGGCATTTTTTCGTTTATTCTTTTTGCTACTTGACCTTTGTAATCCATGTGAACTACAGTCATTACAATCGTCTCGTTTACAGCGTCTATTGCTACTCTTTTGATATCCATCTTCTTCTTTACTTTACATTATAATTTCGGTCTGCAAAATTATAAAATTTTTACCAGCCAACCAAGTTTTTTCAGCCTGAACGTTCTCGATTGAATTGCAGCAGATTCTCCAGCCGGAAATCTAGGATAATTAGAGTGATTTGGGCGTGCCGCACCTCCGTTTGGCTGCGGTGCGTCAGGCTGTACGTTCCCGCTTTTATGGTTTTGCCCTGCGGGACAAAATCATAAAGAGCTCCACTGCCATCCTTCACGCGAAAATTGCATAGAACTTTGTTTATGTTTTCTCACGATGGTAAATGTGTAGAACTTCGGTTTCTGGTTTCGATAATCGATAAAAATCAATATTATGTAAGATTAATTGTTATATTTGAAGTGATAAAAAAAGTGTATCAAACTTTCCTAACTATTACACAGTTCCAATATTATAGCTTAAAATTATGAAATTTCTCTTAACCTTATTTACATTAATCATGTTTAAACTAAGCTATAGTCAAAGTACAATTAACACACAAATAGTTAATAACTCCCGTAATAGTTGTGTCAAAATAATTAGTCAAAAAGGACAAAGTTCAGGAACAGGATTTTTTATTTCAGAAAATTTAATTGCCACATGTTTTCATGTAATAGCTAGTACAGAAACAATTGAAAACAGTATTAATTTTAATGTTTTTGATGATATTCAGATTATAACTGAGAATGGTGAAATTGTAAACGCAATTTGCATAAGTGTACCATCTACTGAATCACCAGAACCATTACACCAAGATTTCGCTATTTTAAAAGTCAATACTACAGTTAAAAACAAAACAATCTTATCTCTTTCTGAAAAGATTACTTATAATATTACAGCTCCAGTAATCTTTTCAGGATACCCATTGGGAACTCCCACAATGGTAAGCCATTTGGGAAGCATATCAGGAATAACTAAAGACAATTCACTTATTTGCATCCAAGCTTCAACTAATAAAGGGAATTCTGGGGGAGCATTAGTCGACGACCAAGGTCAAGTTTTAGGCATTATCAGTTTGCGTGAGGGAGGAATTAGTCTTGGCTTACAAAATTACCTTTCTAAGATAAATGATTCTGAAAAGCAAGGATCAATTCAACTTATGGGCATAGATCCTTTACAAGCAAGTAAAGAAACTATAACAATACTAGACAAATATATAAGTACTGGTATAGGATATGCGCGTAATATTTCATTCTTATCAGAATATATTAAAAAACATAACATCAAGTTATAATTTTAAATAAAGTATAAAACAATTCCCCCCTCGCTGCTCAAAGTGTACTGTTAAAGAATAAACTTGTCGTATGAGCTGCGCAAACGTCTCTGACTTTGGGCCACAATAATGAGTATACAAAACTCAGCAAGTGTAAAGTGTTAACGGCATATATAATTCGGCATAAATTCGGGACACTTTGTCTATCGTTAAAAAATCATAATGCTTTAAGATGAATAAAGAAAGTCAAACATTCTTGATCTCACTTATAACTATAAAAAAAGCCACACCCTGCTAGCGAAAGCATCCCGCTCGTGCCTATTAGAAATTTATAGTTGTCTTTGTTAATATTGACTATCGAAAATTTATTGTGATAAACTAATAAAGCTCTCTACAATTCTACAAGGAAAAATATTTTTTATCGGTTTATTATGTAAACAAATTTAATAAAATTACTACCTATAATTGGAACACCACTGACAGAGGCCTTTCCATTTGTAATATTCATATCCTTACCATACATAGCCTTTAAATCTGTCCTTGGCAAGGCATTAAATGAATATTCTACTGCTATACTGTCTGATAAATTCCATCTTAGTGCAAAATTCAAACTTAAAGACAAATGAGAAGATTCTTGATTATAGCCAATTCCACCGCCCCAATCATCATGCCTATTTATTAATGTAGGTTCTATACTAGGAATAAAAACTGTGTGAATAGTTTTTCTAAATAAATTCCCATAAAGATGAGTATGATATCCTACACCAATCGTATACTTATCAAAATCTAGCCTAGGGAAAGTTTCATATCCAATATTAATCTCTACATCTCTACTTACCATTGAAAATTGTAATAAAAGATCCAAAGCAGCTTTATCATCTGTAGGAGCACTACCAAGAGTAGAATTTTTCAAATCAAATCCAGAAGAAAAAGAAATATAATCATCTTGTGCCATTCCTTTACTAAAAAATAACGCAATTGCAATTATCATTAATTTTCTCATATTTGAGTATTGTGTATAAAGTCAATCACTTATATTATGTTTAATTACTATTTTATTAAAGCATATAAAAATGACTTCATTACAACAGAAAATGTTTATTTTATAATTGTAAAAATATTTTTTGAAATAGTATGGGCATACTATAAATATCAAATAACACTCAGAAATCACAATTAATTGTCATGTAGGTATAACAATATCGATAATTTAAAAAAAATTACTACGCAAAATTAAGTGAATAGATTTGTAATTCATATACCCACTTTTAATGATATTTTATAAAAAAACCCCCGATAGCGCGGATTTGCAATCCGTGCCCACAATAAAAAGACACAAGAAAACAACCGTATGGCATACAGTAAATTAGATGACGCCGATCGCCCGAATATGCATTAAATTTCTCGGTTAGATAGCGCGGAATTGCATTCCGTGCCCACAATGTTGAGCAAACAAAACAAGTAAAAAAGCTACATTCAGTAAAAAAGATGTAGCTTTTTTTGAAAAAAAGAAGATTCATTTTATGAAACTTGAAAGTTATTTTAAATAAAGAATTTTAGTTTTGTTGTACTTAGCCGATAGCGCGGATTTGCAATCCGTGCCCAAAATAATAAGACACAAGAAAACAACTGTATGGCATACAGCAAATGAGATGACGCCCGTCCCCGATAGCCATCGAAACGAAGCAATGACTAGATGCAGCTGCCATTGCAAATTTACAATCTGTCCAAACGGTGCATTTTTAAAAATAGTAGTAATCCCAAAATAAATCTTACTTTAGCCGCAAATTCCTATCAATAATTAGGACTTTACAAAGTATCCTATTGAAATTTATCATTCAAACGAAATAGATTGAAAACGTATTTAAAATATCTCATTTCGCTCTTTCTGGCTTTTGGCCTGATGGCTTATGATTGTACTTTAGATTCTCAGTCTAATACAACAGCTTACGATCAGGTTTCCTGCGCTCAGGCGAGAGCGGATTTTAGTAACTCCAAAACATATCGATACAATCAGATAACTTCGTCTGAGAAAACTTCATCGCCAATTCCTTTTACACAGCAAAAATTTAAAGACGTTTCTAGTCTTCAAATTATGGTACTACTAAAATTACGAATTACACTTTATCAAAATATTAGGGCAATCAAAGCGCAACAGGCTTTTTTGAACAAAATAATTACTTCAAGTAATCGGTATTCCAGTTTATACATAGCTTAGAACAGCTTTTCTTTTCTAAGCATTTATGCAATTTATTGCATAGCGATGATAAAAAAAATGTCTAATCATTTATCATTTACAAAATGTATAAACACAAAACTAAAACACGTTTAGAGTCCTCTAAGCGACCTTCTCTTTGGATAAAAAGAAATCTAATGCTATTTATTACTGCCTTTATGATCGGAATGTCAAACGGAATGAAGTTAGGAGATGAATCTGCTCTCAGAAAGCAACACCACACAGAACAACAAGATAAAAAAGATTGATTATGAGTTGTGAAATAAACAAGCATCTTTAGCTACCCAAGGACAAAAGAAACTACGACTCAAAAAAATGTTTAATAAAATTAAATTAGCTGAGCTTCTATTTCTTGTTTTTCATAAATTAAAAAAGGGGAATGTTTTACCATTCCCCTTTTACTTTTTATAAATTTAAAACTAATTGGTAATCGTGATCACACCCGTCATCAAACCATGAAATTCACAGTTGTAGTACAACGTATTTGGTGCATTTGCAGGCACTACGATTTTTACTGATCCTGATACTGCACCGTTATTTGTAACTCCTGAGCTAAAGGCATTGGTAGTTCCAGTACCTTGAACAGTATTTAAATAGAACGGGTGGCCTGGCGTGCTCACATTAAAAGTATAGGTTCCTCCTCTTTTGAACGTAAAGTTAGGATTACTTGCGTTTGTTAATCCTTCACCGTTAAAAATATAAGAACTAGAACCACTATTCGTAACCGTATAGGTTTTTGTTTCGCCTGTTGCAGTCCCTAAGCTTGAGCCAATATTGCCTTGTGCCACTATTGTAGCCATATTAGCGTCACTCAAATGCACATTCACGTAGGCAGCACGCGTTAAAAACTGTGTATAGGTCACTGCAGCTCCGCCAACTAAGGTAGCTACTTGTGTTTTACTAATTCCAGTGTTCCCATTTACAGGATTCAAACCAGCAATGATATTACCCGATGTAGCAACATTGTTTTCATGGATGTGAGCCGGATGACTTCCACCAGCAGGAGTACCTACCAATTTAATAGTTACTAAAGTCGTTTGATTGACACGCTCTGCAAATTCAACTGTTCCGTTGATGCCGGCTACGTCTTTTTGTGCCAATACGTAACTTACCTTTTTGCCTGTTAATTCATTTTGACCAATATCCCCTTGAGCAACCAGCGTAGCTAAAGCAGTAGCACTTAAATGAAAGTTGATGTACCCATTATAAGCAAGTACTTGATCATACCCGAAAGCAGTACCATTATCTAGTTTAGCTACGTTGGTTACACTCAATCCGGTATCTCCATTTACGGGCTTAAAAGAAAAAGCAATTCCACCTCCTTGAGCAGCTGTATTGGCGTGGATGTGACCCGGGTGTGACCCGCCAGCTGGAGTGTTTTGTAATTGTACTACCGCTAATGCTTCTCCATTTACTCGTTTGTAAAAAGTAGCAGTACCAGATATTGCTGGAACAGCAACGCTGCCTAGCGGATACACTTTAGAAACCCCGGTAAGATCGTTTTGTCCTATATCACCTTGTGCCACAAGTGTAGACAATTTATCTGCACTCAAATGCACATTGATATACCCGTCAAAATCAAGTAGCGCTTGATAGGTGATTGCACTGCCGTTATCCAATGCTTTGAATGTTGTTATACTTTTTCCAGTTGCACCATCGACCGATTTTAGCGTAAGTGCTATATCTCCTCCTTCAGCAGCCGTGTTTAAGTGAATGTGCGCAGGATGTGAAGCATTTGCAACTGTGTTTTTTAACTCTAACTCAATGCTTAAAGTCGCATCACTTTTTTCAATAATCGTTGCCGTTCCCGTTACTCCAGATGTTCCAACTGCACCCAAATCATATACTTTTGAGTTTACAACGGTGGGGGCTGGCGCATCATCTTTGGTACAACTGCTAAAAATAAAGGGCACTACCATTAATAGTACTACTAATTTTTCTTTAAAATGCTTCATTTTGTTTATAGTTTTTAGGTTATTATTAAACAAACTTAACTCTATTATTTTTTAAATGCAACTATTATTTTGCTGAAATAAATACAATAGGTTTTAAAAGAGTCAGTTACAGCGATTCTTTTAAGAGCTGCTAATTTTAAAAATAGTTAAATAATAATTGATAAAAATCGTAGCTTTACTTATCTGAATCTGTTTTTAGAACGTATCTATAATTCACTACTCTAATTTTTCACTTTAAAAAACTATCTTAGCAGCAGCAATTTTAAAATTCAGTTGCATTATTGGCTAATCAATTCAATTCTTCAAAAAATCATTTATAATGAAATTCATAAAAAACAATTTTTTGCCGCTCTGCTTCATTTTTTCTTCTCTTTTCTCCAATGCACAAACATCTGCTCGTGAAAGCGCAGCGGCTAAAATGGATCCTTTTATTCCAGTATTAGAATACCCATTAATAAAAGGATCCAAGTGGACTGGCGTAATACCGGTAAAAAATGCAACCGATATCCCCGAAGCCAAGACGGTGTACAAATTACTTTTTGATCTTACCCAAAACGGTACGACCACTGGCATGGCTGACAAACCAAACGAAGGGCTGGAAGAAATAGCACGGATTTTAAATCTACATGCGGCGGCCGGCATTCAGCCAAAAAACCTAAAATCTGTCGTAATTGTGCATTCGGCTGCTATTTTATCCGTTTTGAATAGTGCAGCCTATGAGAAAAAATTCAACTGTGCGAATCCCAATGCTGATTTGATAAATCAAATGCAAAAAGTTGGAGTGCATTTTGTTCTTTGCGGACAGACGTTGAATCTTAGAGGTATTGATGGAGCCGAATTGTATAAAAACATATTCATTGCTGAGTCAGCAAAGGTGGCCTTGACAAAATACCTAACTGCTGGATATGTCTCATTTGCGATCAGTGGGGCTCATTAACTAATGCACTTTGCATCCCAATAAAAGTAAAACAGAAATAATTTGGCACGGCTCCTGTTACAATCAAAAGCGCACTTTGTCAGCGTCTTACTCGCGCGAACCACCACCATTAAAATGACTCTTTCTAAATGAAATCAATTGACAAACTAGCTTGGATAGAATTACAAAACAAATCCATTCTTTCTACAAAAAGTTATGGAAAAGACAAATATTATATTCCGGGCGGCAAAAGAGAAATAGGAGAAACAGACCAGCAAGCATTAGCTCGAGAAATTCAGGAAGAGCTAACGGTACATATTGACACAAACAAATTGACGTATTTTGGCGTATTTGAGGCTCAAGCACATGGACATCCAACAGGTGTTATGGTAAAAATGACTTGCTACTCTGGCGCGTACTCTGGCGAATTGCAAGCCAGTTCAGAAATTGAAGAAATAAAGTGGCTTAAATATGCTGACAAACACAAAATTTCAGAAGTGGATAAATTGATTTTTGACGAATTAAAACTGCAGGATTTATTGGATTGACAAAATTACTCACCCATGCTGGCGCATAGGGAACGCTAGCCAATTCAGGGTAATTCCGTGACTAGACAAACTACTCTCTTTTAGATTATTGGCGCAAAGCACGCTAGCGATTAAACACAAGTGGAACAATACAAATCCACTATAGTGACCAGTATCATAAATAGTCAATTAATAAACTGTGCATTTTGAAACACATTCCTAAAATAAATGCATTCTATTGGGCATTAATTATCAGTGCCAACACAATGGGAGAAACGGCAGGGGATTTAATCTCTCAAACTTTTAATTTAGGGTACGGTGGCGGAACAGTTGCCTTGCTCATTCTGTTCCTTTTTGTATTGACAATTTCCATTTATTCAAAAAACCAAAAACCAATTCTATATTGGACCGTAATAACGGTAGCAAGTACATTAGGCACTACTATTTCCGACTTTCTTTCAAGAACGTTATCGGTAACTTATTTAGGGGTAACTCAGGAAACAGGATATATTTACGCCACCGTTTTGTTAGTTTTTGCATTGATCTTCACTTTTGGCATTTGGAAATGGTATTCCAAAACAGATACTATTGAAAGTGGATTAAGCAAGACCACCGAATTTTTATACTGGCTGGCCATTTTGACTTCCAGCACACTAGGAACCGCATTTGGTGATTTATTAGCCCACGACACGCCTTTAGGTTTTGCCGGCGGAACATTACTTTTATTAGGCCTGCTTATCATTGTTATTTTACTGGCGTTCTTTACTACAATAGCAAGAGCACTTTTATACTGGTTGGCTATCATTTTGACACACCCAATTGGTGCGACAATGGGTGACTATTTGACAAAACCAGAAGGAATGAATTTAGGAAATATAGAGGCAAGTCTGGTTTTAGTCCTTGTTTTTATTGTTGTAATTGCAACCGGAAAATTAGTTCTTAAAAAACAACCCGAATAAAAAAACCGGTGCGAGCTAAAAAAAGTAGCGCATATCCCTATAATAACAAACCCGTTATCGTTGTATCATAAGAAAAGATTTTACTGCAATTAGCGCACTTGGGAGACCCATTTCTGTACCAAGTTCAGTCCCTAAATTACATTTATCGCCCCAGCGAAGTATGAATAGTTTACTCAAAAAACTAAAGCAAGCACTTAATTCCCGCTAAACTACCGTTTCTGGAAACTCTTATTGGCAGGAAACAAAAACAATCCTTTATTTTTTTTAAAATATTAATTGGTATATTTGATAAAACGAGGAAAGACGACTCCTTTTTTTAGACTTTTCTACCCGAAATAGTTCTAAATAAGCAGCACTATATTGGAAAAATCCAAAAACAACGGCAAGCTGATCTAAAATTTTCATCAAAAAAAAGAGTAATGAAGTTATCGAAACTATTTAAAGAATTTTACGAAAGTGAAAAAGCAGGAGGTATAATTCTACTGATTGTTACCATTATTTCTCTTTTGTTGGCTAATTCTCCCATTCAATCGAGTTATATTGGCTTTTGGCAATTTGATGTTGGTGGACACAGTATCACCCATTGGATAAATGATGGATTGATGGCAATTTTCTTTTTACTTATTGGTTTGGAACTGGAACGCGAAATTTACAAAGGCGAACTCTCGGATTTGAAAAATGCTTCTTTTCCTCTCATTGGAGCTATGGGTGGTTTTCTACTTCCTGCGGCTATTTTTCTTTTATTCAATTATGGAACAGCTACGCAAGCAGGTGCAGGGATTCCCATGGCGACGGATATTGCATTTGCCATTGGGATTTTATCCTTAGTAGGGAATAAAGTTCCCATTTCACTAAAAATATTTCTTACAGCATTAGCTGTTATTGACGATTTGATAGCAATAATAGTGATCGCGATTTTCTATACCAAAACGATCATTTGGACTAACCTATTGATTGCATTAGCGTTATTCAGTATTTTACTTTTACTAAACCGTCTTAAAGTTAAAAATCTAATTCCCTACCTGCTTGGAGGTATTGCAATGTGGTATTTTATGTATAATTCAGGGGTTCATGCTACAATTACGGGTGTTTTACTGGCTTTCGCCATACCCTTTGGTAACGGAGATAAAAATTCGACCTCCTACATTTTACAACACGTTTTACATAAGCCTGTGGCATTTGTAATTTTACCTCTTTTTGCGATTGCTAATACCTGTATTGCAATAGGAGTTGATTGGCAAGATGGATTAGGAGAAGCCAATAGTATTGGAATCATTGCAGGTCTTATTATAGGAAAGCCTTTGGGTATTTTTGCGTTTGCTTTTTTGGGTGCTTCGCTCGGACTTTGCAAACTTCCAGAAGACCTAAAATGGAAAAATATTATTGGCGTAGGACTTTTAGGTGGGATAGGATTTACAATGTCCATTTTCATAACCATCCTTGCTTATGATGATGCAACCCTTATTAACAGTTCCAAAATAGCGGTCATAATTGCTTCACTCACCGCAGGAATTATAGGCTTTTTATTTCTAAAGATGACCTTAAAAACGCGATAGCCCGTATTTACAAATCATGGTTACAGCAGTAAGCCTAACATGGCATTGCCCCTTGATTTTTTACTTTTTATAAATTAACAACACCATTACCCCTGAAAATGGAATGGTGTTTTTTGTTGATTCTATTATGTATTTTGCAGCAGCATTTAATTCTAAAATAACAACATGAACACGACGCACACCGATATAATCATACTAGGTGCCGGCTTGTCCGGAATAGGCGCCGCCTGTCATTTGTCTCGTAAAAATCCAAATAAAACCTATGTTATTTTAGAAGCAAGAGCGGAACTTGGAGGTACGTGGAGTTTGTTTAAATACCCCGGAATCCGTTCTGATTCAGATATGTATACTTTTGGGTATTCCTTTAAAACATGGGAAGACCACAAATCGTTCGCAGACGGGCCTTCAATCTTGAAATACCTGAATGAAGCTGCTGACGAATATCAAGTACGAGATCATATCCGATACCAACAAAGTGCCGTTTCTTACAACTTTAACACCAAAGAGAAATTATGGACTGTAACTGCCGTAAACAGCATCACAGCGGACCAAACAGTTTACACGTGCCAGTTTATCTTTAGCTGTAGTGGTTATTATAATTACAGCAAAGGCTACACCCCCGCATTTAAGGATCAATCCCGTTTTTTAGGTAAAATAATCCATCCGCAACAATGGCCTGAAAAATTAGATGTTGCCGATAAAAAAGTGGTGGTAATTGGCAGTGGAGCCACAGCGGTTACCATCGTACCTGAACTTGCCAACGAAGGAGCTCAGGTTGTAATGTTGCAGCGATCGCCAACTTATATTGCCGCCTTGCCCAATAAGGACAAGATTGCCGCCCGATTGAAACGCCTATTCCCAAAAAAAATAGCATACAGGCTAATCCGCTACAAAAATATTTTCTACTCGATTATCTTTTTTAATCTCTGCAGGTTCTTCCCTGAAGCTATGAAAAACTTCATAATCAAAGGTGCTAAAAAAGGTCTGGGTGACTTTCCAGTGGACCCTCATTTTATACCCAATTACAACCCATGGGAACAACGTTTTTGCATCGCCCCAAACGGAGATTTTTTTAGAGCCATCAGGAAAGGGAAAGCGACAGTGGTTACCGACCATATCGATCGTTTTGTCACCAATGGAATTTTATTACAATCGGGAAAAACAATACCAGCCGATATTATCATCACGGCAACAGGACTTAATTTATTGGCGTTTGGAGCAGTGAAATTTCAACTGGATTCAAAACCATTTGATGTTTCTAAATCTTTTGTTTACAAAGGCGTAATGTTAAGTGACCTGCCCAACTTTTTTATTTTTGTTGGTTATACTAATGCCTCGTGGACACTGAAAAGCGACTTGACCAGTGAATATATTTCACGGGTTTTAAATTACTTGGACAAACATAATTACAAAGCGGTAAAAGCAAAAGTAATTGAGACTGATTTACAACCGGTTCCGCTACTCAATCTCAACTCTGGATACATCAACCGTTCAGCGAATATGCTTCCCAGTCAAGGAAATAAAGCCCCTTGGCGCATATACCAAAATTATGTGCTGGATTATAAAATGCTGCGACTGGATTCCGTGAAAGACAAACGACTCAAGTTTTTTTAAAAATTAGACTCTCGATACAAATCCAATATTTAAAATAATAATCTCAGATGCAATTCGACTTACCAAGTAAGAATTACAAACGGTATTACAAATTATCAATTACTCTTTTCAGCCTATCTCTAATTTCTTTTGCGATTTCCTTAAGCGCAACGTTATCTACCGCTTGCATCGACGCTGCCGGATCAACTGCAGATACTTCAACCTGACCTTTTATTTTTTCTTGAACAATCACATTGCAAGGCAACATCGTTCCTATTTTATCTTCTGCCAATAGCGCTTTATAGGCAAACGATGGATTACACGCACCTAAAATGGTGTAATTGTAAAAATACACATCCAATTTCTTCTTTAAAGTTGTTTTCAGGTCAATTTCTGTCAAAACACCAAATCCTTCTACTTTAAGAGCCTCAGTAACTTTTTGAAGGGTATTGTCGAAAGTATCCCCAATTGTTTTACTAAAATAATATTCCATCGCTGTTTAATTTTAAAATTTAATTATTTTCTTTTACTTTTTTTATAGAGATGCGCTGCTGCTAATAGTATGAGTGCAAAAATCAAGATGGAACCCCACCAAAACCAATGCATTCCCATAAATGAGTAGCCATCCATGTGCATTCCTTCATGTCCTGTATTATTCATAATGATAGTGTATAAGCGTTAAAAATTAATGATTTGCTTTATGATTTTCTTTCTTTTCCATTTTTTTATCCATTGCTTTCATCTTACTCTTGTCCATTTTTTCTGCTTTCATTTTCTCCATCATTTTCATCATTTCTGGATTATCCATCATCGATTTACACATCTCGGACATCATAGCATCATCATTTTTAGCTTTTGCCATCATGCCTTTCATCATACCTTTCATCATTCCTGGATTATCCTCCATCATTTTCATCATTTCCGGCATCATGCTTTTCATCATTTCTGGATTCTCTTTCATCATACCCATCATTTTAGCATGATTTTCTTTCATCATCTCCGGATTATTCTTCATCATGTCTGCCATCATGCCTTTCATCATTTCAGGATTATCCTCCATCATTTTCATCATTTCCGGCATCATGCTTTTCATCATTTCCGGATCCGCTTTCATCATCCCCATCATTTTAGCATGATTTTCTTTCATCATCATCATTTTACCGCTTTTGCTGTTCATCAACGTGCCCATCATCTCTTTTGACATCATTTCGTCATTGGCGATAGTGTTCATGATTTTGGCTCTCTTATCTGATTTTGAGAGGACTTGATTCGTTGACTGACAGGAATACAATAGACCAATCAATCCAAATGCGAATGCAAATTTTTGTAGTGTTTTCATGGTGTTTTATTTTAAAGATTAAAAATTTTATATTAAACGTAAACTGTACTGCACTACAACATTCAATTTCGCAGTCGCACTGCATTTACACTATCGGAAACCGAACTAAAACTCGTCGCCAATGCAGCATTCATTAAAGAAGTCATGTAAAAGCGAGTTAAACCAATGTATTTATAACTAAATTCAACAACATTTAAAACCATAACCAGATGCACGATTATAAACGAAAAAGCTAGTAGTAATTCAAATTTTACATTAAGCTTATCCTTTGAGTGTGAATCGTTTTGCTCAATAGTTTTATTTTTTAATAAAAGTTCATACTTGCTAGTCGGTTTAATTGCTGGATAACGTCTTTTTTATAATTGTTTTATTATTTAAAGTGTTTTAAAAACTTATTATCGCAGCACTAAACTAGCTTATCTATGTGTTTTAACTAATTAATAGACAAGCCAGTATTACGTACACATTCCCACAACATCTTTCCTGTCAATAGATCAATTCCTTTAGTGATCTGTATTCACTGTTGCTGTCACAGGAAACGAAAAGGATGTTTTTTTTAGAGTGATTCAATTAAACTGCAATTATTGAAAGCAAAATGTTAAAGATTTTTTCTTTTTAATAATTGACATTCAACCCAAAACCCACTCCCATATCACTATCGTAATGCGTTGTGATTCCAAGATTTTTACCTACAATATATTTTAATCCTGCCATATATTCTTTATCAGTATTAACCATAAAAGCCATTCTCAAGCGTTTTGCAACTGGAATATCCTCTCGCATTAACTGCATTCTTATATTTCCATCATGATACACTTCAGCTTGCGCAATTAGTAGTAGTGGCAGTGTGTAACTAAAACCTAAACTTACTTGAATACGTTTGTCTTTAGTACTCTTTTGACCAAAAACATTTTTCTCTACTTCATTATAACCTAGCTTTCTGTATCGAGCATCAAAACCAATAAAGGGCATAAACCATTGATTTCTTCCAATGTATCTTCCAATATGTGTTTCGGATTCATAACCATGATCATCATGATATCCTAAGCGCCATTCTGTAGCAAAACTCCAACGCGCATTTTGTACCATTGCTTGCCCATCATTTCCGTTAGTAGCAAAATCATTTTCTGCCATAAAATGCAATTCGTTACTTTCTGATTGCAACTTTTTATAGGCTACAACTTTGTTAGGTAAGTAGGGGTTTGGTGGCGAATTTTCATAGCTAAATACTCTATTCATACCTGCCATCATGTGGTACAGAATGTGACAATGAAAGAACCAGTCGCCATCAACATTTGCTGCAAATTCAATCACATCTGTTTCCATGGGCATGATATCCAAAACATTTTTTAATGGAGCGTAGTCGCCTTGTCCGTTTAACACTCTGAAATCGTGTCCATGCAAGTGCATAGGGTGACGCATCATGGAATTATTGAATAACGTGATGCGAACAATTTCTCCTTTTTTAATTAAAATTTTATCTACTTCTGAAAGTACTTTGTTATCCATACTCCACACATACCGATTCATATTCCCTGTTAATTCGAACCGTATTTCTCGAACAGGAGCGTTTTTGTCAAGTGTAGTCTTCGTAGGCGATTTTAGCATCCCATAATTCAAGGTTGCGATGTCTCCATTCATTGCATGTTTTGAATGGTCCATTTCAGCATCCATTTTCATTGGCTCCTTGTCTGTAGCCCCTACTATTTCTGGATACATCACCGTATTCATATCCATTTTTTGCAGAGACATATCCATTCCCATGTCATTCATAGTTCCGTCCATATTCATCATGTTGTTCATCATCTTCATGCCTTCAAAATATTTTAGTTTTGGCATTGGACTAATTAATTGTCTAATCCCTTGACCAATATAAATTGATGTTGATTTAGTTCTGTCTTCTGGTGTAGCTAAAAATTCATACGAAGCATTTCCAGCAGGAATCGTAACAATGACATCATAAGTTTCAGAAACGCCTATGATTAATCGATCTACTTCTAAAGGTTCGACATCATTTCCATCATTAGCCACTACAGTCATTTTTCCACCAGCATAGTTTAACCAAAAATAAGAGGAGGCGCCACCATTAGAAATTCGTAAACGTACTTTATCCCCTGCTTTAAATTGCGAGAGTTGACCTTCATTCTGTCCGTTTATTAGAAATTTATCATAGTATATATCACTCACATCCATGGCCAACATTCGTTTCCATTCATTGGTTAATTTGGTTTGAAAATGTCCCGCTTTAATAGCTTCGGCATAACTCTGCGTGGTTCCTTTTTTAATTGCAAACCAATCGGAAGCATTGTGCAACATTCGATGCACATTCTCAGGTTTATAATCGGTCCATTCACTTAAAATTACCGGGATTTGAGGAATATCATCTATGCCATTTCTAAAGGTTGGATCATCTGATTTTTTATTTAAAATCAATGAACCATACATTCCTATTTGCTCTTGCAAACCACTATGGCTGTGGTACCAGTGTGTTCCTGATTGAATTATTGGAAATTTGTACACAAATTCGGCTCCTGGTTCAATAGGCATTTGCGTTAAAAAAGGGACGCCATCCTCTTTATTAGGCAACATCAAACCATGCCAGTGTAAAGAGGTCGACTCTTTCAAATGATTGTAAACATGAATTTCGGCAGTATCACCTTCGGTAAAAGTTAATGTAGGCATAGGAATTTGTCCATTTACCGCAATAGCTCTTTTTTCTTTGCCTGAAAAATTGACAATCGTATCGCGAACATGTAGGTCGTAGCGAATTGTTCTTGGCGGCGCACTTTTAACTACTTTTTTAACAATCCCTTCTTTGACCGTCGTATTTGTTCCAGAAACAGTAGCATGATTACCATGTATAGCATCCGTTGCTGCTTTAGACTCAACAGTCTTTGCTTTTACTGACACCGCTGTTTTCGCTATTGGCTTTGCTGCCTGTTTTTTTCGCACCGATTTTTTTACCGGCTTTGCTTTCTCTTTGATTAAATCCATCCCACATTTAGGACATTTACCAGGTTTCTTCGCATGAATTTCCGGGTGCATAACACAAGTATAAGTTGTGGGCTGTTCCTGCTGTTCCTTTACACTTTTTGATACATTAACATACTGTGCTTGCGCAACAGAATAAAAAATCAATAGGAACATTGCTATTATTATTCTTCTCATTTTGATAATTCTATGGGATACTAATTATTTTATTTTTCTGAACTAACTGAAGATTATTGGTGCAAAAGCAACAAATACCAATACTGAAACGTACCAATATAGTTGCATTTCACCGCTATCATCAGAGGCATCATGATTCGTCATTGATACTAAAAGCTACTGTTGCGCTTTAGGATCTTCTTTTTTTCCATAGTTTTTTCCATAGTTTTCATTTTACTCTTTTCCATTTTTTCTTTTATTGAACATTTCTGCATTATCCATCATCGATTTGCACATTCCGCACATTATCTTATTGTCAATCTTTAGCTTTCTCCATCATTTCTGACATTATATTTTTGATCATTTCTAAATTATCTTGCATCATTTTGATCCTTCCTGACATCATACTTTCATCATTTCCGCCATCATATCTTTCTTCAACATAGGATTTATTTCATCATAGTCATCATTTTGGCATGATTCGCCTTGACCATTATCATTTCAATTTCCTGTTTCATCATTTTACCCTTTTGCGACTCATTAGTATTCCCATCATATCTTTGGAAATACTATCGTCATTTGCAATTTCATTCCTAATTCCCAATCTCTTGTATGATTCTGAAAGAACCTGATGCGTTGATTGAAAAGAATAAAAAAGACCAACTAGGCAAAGCACTAACGTTACTTTTAAAGCGGTCTTCATGATTTTCCTAAAATTATAACCGTTTTAAATTTCCATTATATAACCTATAATTTCCTTATTTTGAGCACAAACTATTGCTGTCATTCTGTTTTATTTCGTACAATTTCAACAGAACAATTGGCATGTAATGCTACAGACTGTGAGACCGACCCTAATAAAAAACGATCAATCATACCATAACCGTGCGATCCAAGGACAATTAAATCTGCGTCAAACTTTTCGGCCTCTTCAACAATAACAGTTTTGGCCACCCCTTCTATTATTGAAGTTACAATTGAAAGTTCTGGTTTTTTATTTCTAATAATTTTTAAAGCTTCAGCAACAGCATTATCTGCGAATTTTGATGAATTTATCTCTTCATTGTCGTAATGTTCAGTCAGCACACCCATAGGAGCCAAGTTCATTAAGTTTGTTCCTTCATAAACTGAAATGATTTTCACTGTGGTATTGGAAGGCAAAGGCCTACTTGCAAACTCCTTAATCATGGCTAGACTAAAAGGAGAACCGTCGGTGGCTAAAATTATTTTCATTTGACTAATTTTTAATTAATTATTTACAATCAGATCGTTACAAAGTAATACTAAACTATAAAGTTAACCTTTTGGCAACAGAATCAGTTGCGATTTGATATAATTATACCGATTGCAAAATCATTTCAATTTTACAAAAAATAAGTTTAACTCCTTTTTTAGAGCTTCAAATTTCGCAGTCGCAATGCATTTGCAATAACAGAAACCGAACTAAAGCTCATTGCTAACGCCGCTATCATTGGCGAAAGCAAAAGACCGAAAAAAGGATATAAAACCCCTGCCGCAATTGGAATTCCGAGTACATTATAAAAGAAAGCAAAAAATAAATTCTGATTGATATTTTTCATCACGGCATGACTCAATTCTTTAGCCTTGACAATCCCTTGCAAATCTCCTTTGACCAAAGTTATTTTGGCGCTTTCTATTGCTACATCGGTTCCGGTTCCCATCGCAATACCAATGTCGGCTTGCGCCAATGCTGGAGCATCATTAATTCCGTCTCCTGCCATAGCCACAATTTTGCCTTGGTCTTGTAACCTTTTAATTTCCTTTAATTTATCCTCTGGCAGACAACCCGCTATAAACGAACTCAAATGCAATTCGTCCGCGACTGCTTTGGCGGTGTTCTCATTGTCGCCCGTAAGCATAATCACTTCGATTCCCTGACTCATTAATTCCTTTATTGCAGCCACGCTCGTACTTTTTATCGCATCTGTTATTGCTACATAACCCAAAACCTGATTGTCTACCGAAATATAAGACACTGTTTTTCCTAGTTTCTGCTCGGCTACTATTTTAGCGGTTAAATCATCTGAAGTTTTTGAATTGTTTTGCTCCATCAATTTTACATTTCCAAGTGAAATTTTTTTACCATTTACGGTTCCAACCACTCCTTTTCCTGTAATGGATTCAAAATCTTTCGCTTCTAATAAAGTAACCTTTTTCGCTTTCGCAAAATTGACTACGGCTTGCGCCAAAGGATGCTCACTATACTGATTCAACGAAGCAATCATTTGCAACAAGTCTTCCTCTTTATTTTCAGTCGAAAATACCTTTTCTACAGAAGGTTTTCCTTCGGTAATTGTTCCCGTTTTATCAGTAATTAGAACATTTACCTTATTCATATTTTCTAAGGCTTCCGCATTTTTTATCAAAACCCCAGATTGTGCTCCTTTACCCACTCCTACCATAACTGACATGGGGGTTGCTAATCCCAATGCACAAGGACAAGCGATAATCAAAACCGCAATCGCATTAATAAATCCGTAAACTATTGCTGGCTCGGGGCCAAATTGTGCCCAAACAAAAAAGGTAATTACTGAAACGCCCACTACTATTGGCACAAAATACTTCGCTATTCTGTCTGCCAATTTTTGTATTGGTGCTCTGGAACGGCTGGCTGAATTTACCATTTGTACAATTTGCGAAAGCAAAGTTTCTGAACCAATTTTTTCAGCAAGCATCACAAAAGATTTGTTCCCGTTAATTGTACCTGCAATAACTGCATCGTCTGCTTTTTTATCCAAAGGAATGGGTTCACCCGAAATCATGGATTCATCGATGGTGGTTTCCCCGTCGGTAATTTTTCCGTCAACAGGAATTTTTTCGCCTGGTTTCACCCGAAGCAAATCACCCTTTTTGATATCATGAACAGAAATGACTTTATCGCTTCCATCAATGACTAAGGTAGCCACTGTGGGTGCTAATTTTAATAATTCTTTTATGGCACCACTGGTTCTGCTGTGTGCTTTTGCTTCTAACAGCTGACCTAACAAAACCAAGGTTAGTATTACCGTTGTTGCTTCAAAATACAGATGCACCGTTCCGCCTTCCGTTTTGAATTCATTTGGAAAGTATTCCGGAAAAAATAAGCCAAACAGGCTAAATAGAAAAGCCACACCAGAACCAATTCCGATCAGGGTAAACATATTTAAGTTCCAAGTAATAACCGACTTCCAGGCTCGTACAAAAAACATCCAAGTAGCATAAAAAACAACCGGAAGCGACATGGCAAATTGTACCCAATTCCAACTTGAAGTGTCCATTATTTTCAGCAGCGGATTATTGGGTATCATATCTGACATCGCAATGATAAAAATAGGCAACGTAAAAACGACTGCTATTTTCATTTTACGAACTAAGTCTAGATACGTTTTGTTGTCTTCGCTTTCGGTAGGCTCCATTGGTACTAAATCCATTCCGCATATCGGACAAGAACCCGGCCCTTCTTGGATTATTTCAGGATGCATGGGACAGGTGTACATTGTTTTCGTCGGAATTAAATCGGGTGCTTTTACCAAGTCCATTCCGCAAACAGGACAATCACCTGCTTTATCATATACTTTCTCCCCTTCGCAATGCATGGGACAATAATATTTTCCTGCCGCATTTTTGGGAGGTGCTACGGCAACTTCTTCTTCAGGTAATAGAGAATCATTTGGATTAAAAACCTTTATCGAATAATTACCCGCAGCTGAAAGCAGCTCTTGAAACTGCACAGTTTGAATATTCTTTTCCATTGCGATAGTGGCTATTGGCGGATCTAAGGTCACGACAGCCTGAACGCCTTGAATAGCGTTCAAAGTTTTCTCCACCTTGGTACGACAACCATCGCAGCTCATTCCGATAATAGTATATTTATATGTCATTTTTTCAAAACTTTAAATTAACAGTACAAATATCCGTAGGATTCTACTTTATGTTGTTACACAATTCTGAATTACCTTTGTAAGATTACAAATCGTCAATCTGTTTTCTCATTTTATTTTTCAATTGCTTGAAATGGGTCGGGGTACAACCAGTAGTCTTTTTGAATTGATTGCTTAGATGCGCTACATTACTATAATTGAGCTGAACTGCAATTTCACTTAACGTCATTTCGTTATAGATTAATAGTTCTTTTGCCCGTTCAATTTTTTGAGTAATAAAATAATGTTCGATTGTTGCTCCTTCTTTTTCTGAAAAAAGCTTACTCAAAATACTGTAATCCTGCCTTAAATCGGCGGCTAAATAATTGGACAAATTACTTTTCAGCTGTTCCTTTTTATAATGGACCAAGTCGATTATTAAATTCTTAATCCTTTCGACAGTCTTATTTTCCTTATCATCTAACAGTTCAAAACCGAGTGAACTCAGGTTCTGTGACAGCAGTTGTATTTGACTTTCGTCCAAATCAGTTGCAATTTCTACTTTCCCTAATTGCATTGCAATAATAGAAAGCCCCATTTTTTCCAACTCTGCCGACACCGCCATTTCGCAACGGCCACAAACCATGTTTTTTATATAAATTTTCACTTTATTATTTTTTGCTTTCGAGACGAATAATCATTTCATTCATTTGCTTAATTTCTCTTTCTTGAGCAGCAATTATATCTTCAGCTAATTTTTTAGCTTCTGGATCTTTAAAATCTACATTACTACTAGTCATAATGGCTGATGAATGATGAGGAATCATCGCTTTCATATATTGTATATCTCCAATAAAGGTTTGTGTCCTTAATAGAAAAAGGGTTCCAAGAAATGTACTAGCGGCAAAGACTATTATCATTACATTGACTTTATTATTTGGATACATTTTCCACATCGATATCAACATTGTAATTGCCATTGCGGCAATCATTAAAGTAGTCATGTAAAAGCGAGTTATACTATTATAGATGTGACTGAATTCAGCAACATTTAAAAACATGACTAAATACATAACGACAAATGAAAAAGCCATTATTAGGGCAAATTTTACGTATGGACTTTCCTTTGAGTGTATATTATTTTTTTCCATGATTTTATTTTTTAATTAGAGTTTTTGATTGCTAATCGATTTAACTTTCGAACGTTGTCCTTTTTATACTAATTTTACTATAAAAAATGCTTTCAAAGTTCAATATAACAGAACTAAGTTAGCTTATTTTAACATTTTAACCTATTATTATACAACCGATTATGCATTGCCTCTTATTACATCTTCATCCCCGCCATGGGATCGCTTCCTTTACGGAATATATATTCACTGTTAATAGCATAGGCACCGGTAATAACTACTTTTTTTGTACTGTCCACTTCCGATGTGATTTCGACCATTCCATTAGCTTCTACCCCAGTTTCAACCATCACGTTCTCAAATAGACCATGACTTTTTTCAACCCAAATGTACGTGGCATTTTCATCCCTAATAACAGCATCTATTGGAATAAATAAACCATTCTTGTTCGATTGGCTCAATTTTGCCACTGCTTGCATTCCTGGTTTTAAAAATAAATTCGGGTTGGCAATTTCCATTCGAATTAATAGTAATCTGGAATCTGGATTAATCTCAGGATTAATAAATGAAATTTTTGCCTGCATTTCTTTAGCAGGATAATCTGTAAAAGAAACCGTAGCGCTTTGTCCAATTTTCAATGATTTTGCATAACTCACATTTACTTGCGTTTCAATCCAAAGTGTGTTTAAAGCGGCCAACTTAATTATAGCGGGACCTTCCATGACATAACTACCTTCCGTAGCCGTTATCTCCGAAATATTACCTGTGGGCTTCTACCCATCCACTCCGTGAAAACAATAACCTGATTTTCGGATAAATCAGGAATGGCATCAATGGGATTTTGCTGCACACTATAAATCCCCCAACCAAACAAGCAGGCGGAAACAAGCAAAACAATCGCTCGGTTTTTTAGTGAGAATGATATTAATTTTTCTACCATTAGGATTAATTATTTGCTGCAATACTGTCGCTCTTTTTTTCAATCCAATTTAGCAATACCGCTTTACTCTCTTTAGTGAGTCTGGCATTTTTGTGTATGATCGTATAAGAAGCCAAAGGCATTTCATCTGACTGTATTTGTTTGATCATTCGATCTAATTTGCTTCGTTGTTTTCGTTTGGAGTAAGTACCATATTCGCTAAAATTCAGATTTTCTTTTCCTTCATTAATATGACTATCCAGAAACAGTCGTACAGGCTGAACATAGGAGTACCAGGGATAATTAGTGCTATTACTGTGACAGTCAAAACAGGAAATTTGTAAAATTTTTTCCACTCTGGAAGGAACCTTGTACAATTTTGTGAAATGCATAGGTGAAACCTGCCCATACTCTACGTTACGGGCGGGTTGATACAGTTGCATCAACAAAAAAAGGACTACACTTAAGATAGCCCCTTTTTTTATGATTGGTTTCATTTATAATTCTTTTTCTACTCTCCCACATGTCAACATTTCAGCGCCGTAATATGGATTTTTGATCTCTTTCGAGTCACTTATCCAATAGCCACTTTTTCCCTGATCATACATTGGACAGTACTCTTGATATAACTTTTTATTTGTTCCAAAAGTTTTTATCATATCATTCATATCCTTGCTTAGCATAGCAAAATGTTCTCTTTGATGCTCTATTTTTCCAGCGTTGTCAGCAATATGTTCGGCGTGTTCTTTGGCTTCATCTGCAATTTCAATATATTCCTTTTTCAATTTTGCATCGATTGAAGTAGTGTTTGCTGCATTGAAGGTTGCTAATAACGCCTTAGCAGCAGCGGCTGCTCCATTTGAATCATCGTTTACAAGTGCATTTTTAACTTTTAAATAATCATTTACATTTGCATCTACAGTTACAGAAAAGGGAGTTACCGCAACCTTTTCTGTTTTTACTTCCTCAGAAACAGCTTCCGTTTTAACTACTGGCTCCGTTAATTCCATACCGCATTTAGAACAAGTATCCCCTTGCTTTCCAGTAACTTCAGGATGCATTGGACATGAGTATAATTGCGATGTACTTTGTGTAGTTTCTGGCTTCACGGACTCTTCTTGCTTATTTTTTTGATTACAGCCTACTACTACAATTGCCATTAGAACTGTTGAAAGAATTATTTTTTTCATTTTTATTAGATTTTTCATTTTTATTAAATTTTGATGTAGGTATTCAAACTTACTATTTTGTAATATTAAAAAAAGTATACTCCAGATTCAAATAAATCCCATTTGGTGCAGATCGAAGCATGGAACTATACAATTCATGCCTATAGGCAATGTCAATACGTGCCTGACTTTGGATAATGAATTGTATCGCTGGTACGGCATCTAAATATGATTTCCCGTTTTCATTTATCGTTTGTCCTATAAATTCTACCATAAGGTTAATATTTGTTTGTTTAAAATTGGTATATTTTTTAGGATACATTAATTTTCCAAAAGACAAACTATAATTAGTCGCATGGTCTCCCTGCGTTGACGGAAAGGGATAATTAGGTTTGTTATCTAAAGCTTTTTCAAAACTAACAGACGAACTAATGGCTACTTTTTTGATTAATTTAGTAGCGACAATTCCAGTTTCAAACCCAGTATTGTGTCCCATTATTTCAATTGTTTCCTGATGAATATCGGCATTATTGAAACTGTATCTCCCAAAGGCAGCCAGGCGAAAATGACTGTTCAAGTCATCCGTTGAAAAAAACCGATATTTGGCGTAAAGACTACCACCTTCAGTTACTAATTGTGAATTTCTATTGCTCACAAACATTGATGTTCTAAGCATCAAATTTTTATTAGCACCCCAAGTTACTTCGGGCATGAGATGATAACTGTACCCAGACTTCATTTGTTCCTTGAAAATAGATTGTCCTAAACGAATCCCTAATGAACCAGCAGGAACATTACTTGCAGGATCCGTAACAACAAAAAGTTCTTGAGCAGCTAATCCTTGCAGGAGAAATAATGTGAAAATAATTGACAATTTTCTCATTAAATTATAATTTTAATATGATAATCGTCTTCGTTATCTAATGGATATGATGCTACTTTAGAAAACATTTTGAGTAGTTTTTTATACTCTTTTTGAGTCACATATCCTTTGTCATATATCTTTAATTTTGTTTCTCCAGTACTACCGTTAGGCCCTTCATTCAATAAAATAAAAGTTGAACCGTTTAAGGAAATCGTTTTATCACTTGCGGCTTTTAGGTTTTCTACAGGCATAGTGATTACAAAGGATCCAATAAAGAAACCTGCTTTTTCAACCCCTTCTTTTAGTACTCGAGGCATTACTTTACTGTCCTTTTTAAAGTAAACAAGGAACGTATTGGTATTCAAGTCAGTACTTACACTATCTACACCTACTGTTGCTTTCAACTGTTTGTTTATAGCATTGGAACACATAGAACATGTCAAACCCGTAGCGATTATTTCTACTTTTGAGATTTGGGAGTAGGATTTTACACTTGCTATCAAAACCAAGCAAGCGATCAGAATGAATTTTAAATTTGTATTTTTCATTTTACTTTATTTTTTAATTTGCATTATTATTTCTTCCACGGTTGGATTGATGGCGACTAATATCCCTGAAGTATCAAATAAATAGGAATTAGGCAATTCTTCCACTCCAAAAAGCACTGCTGATTTTGCATCAAAGCCTTTTGGGTCTATTAATTGAAGGTACGTTAATCTGTCTTTTTGAATGGCGTTCCTCCATTTCATTTGATCCGTGTCTAGTGCTATTCCAACAATTTCGAAGTTCTCCTCTTTATACTGATTGTATAATGGAGCCAGCTTTCTATTAGCCAATCTGCATGGTGCGCACCACGAAGCCCAAAAATCGATTAAGACTGTTTTTCCTTTTAAAGAGGCCAGATTAACTATTGTATCTTGATTGCTATTAAGTTGTACATCAGGTAAATTAGCTCCAACTTTAATTTGCGAATGGGCAGCCGAAAAACTAAGTATTAAACTGAATAACAGGATTATTTTTTTCATTTTTGCATTCTTTTTAAATACCTATTGAATCGTTTCAACCGTTTTACCGCACGTCATCATTTGAGATCCGTAATATGGATTTTTTACCGCATTTTCTTTACTCAACCAATTGGCACCTTTACCGCCATTTGCCATTGGACAAAACTGAAGATAGACCGGTGTTTCATATTTAGCCACTTTGATCAATTCGTACATCGATTTTGAGAAAGGAATAAAAAATTCTCTTTGTTTTTTTATGTCTTGCGTTGCTGCAATTTCTTTAGCACCAGCTATTAAACCATTCATTTCTTTCATCCAAACCATGTGGACATCCATCGCAAGCTCGTCCATATTTACCGCACTTGAAGCCGTCATAACGTCTTTAGCGATGATTGATACCGATTTTCCATCTGTTTTTACCAAAGCATCTTTCAACAAGAAATAAGTATCAAACACAACTTTTAATGGGGTATTTACTTGATCTTTTGCAACTGTATTTTCAGTGTGATTGGCATGATTTGAATGATTTTCTGCGACTACCATTTTCATTTCAGTAGAAACAGCTACCTTAGCTTCTCTTTCATATTGGCAGCAGCCATGTAAAGCGTCGTAAACATCATCTGGAGCAAGATATTTATCACTGTCGTAACCCGCCAAAGCAACTCTTTTTAAGATTTCGTCCTGACTCGTTTTAGTAGAATCATACGTAAGTGTTGCCATTTTTGTGTCTTTGTTCCACTCTACCTTTGCCACTTTCTTTAAAGTTCCAGCAGTTTCGATAGTGCTTTTACACATGTCACAGTTTCCATATATTTTAACGGTTTCTGTTTTACTGTTTTTAATTTGCGCGCTCGCAACTGTGACTGAAAGCAATAGTGTAATTGCTATCAATATTTTTTTTATTGAGTTCATTGTATATTAATTTTGAAGTGAATTAGTCGGAACAATAAGTAAACCATAGCCTATGTAGCATGATTTAAATTGTATTCGACGGAAATTTGTTGATTTTTGAAAGCCTAAAATAGACTGAAATAAACAGTCTTTCGGCTGTCATAAAAGGGATTTAGCTTATTTTAGGGGGAAGCCAAATAGAACGGAAATCAGAGGAAATGAAGATTTCTGAGTAATAATAATTTTGCTTTTTAGTTGAAAAACTAAAGAGCTGATCGTTAAATTCTGCGTAATGAATTGAAGTGATTCCTAAATAAACGGTTGAACTGCTGCAGGTAATACTTTTGCAAGCACCATTACAACCTTCATGAGATTTCTCTTTTGAAGATTTTTCGCTTTTACAACACTCTTTTTCATTCTCTTTTGGAGAAGACTCTTTTTTGCAACATTCTTTTTCCGTTTTTGTTCCACATGCCAAAGCCACGTCCGGTGTCATAAAGAAACCGATCATAACTACTAGCAGTATGTAAAACTTTTTGGACATTGCAAATTTTATTGGAGACAAAGGTATATAAATAACAAATACAATAAATCAATTTATTCCCAAATACGTGTTAAAATAGCATTTGTTACTTTCCGTCTCCTAATATTCCATTCATTATAGATTGTAATAGTGACAATATGATGCTAAAAAATAAGGCGGTCAAAAAGGTATCAACACTAAATCCACCTACGATTTTTGTACACAACAAAATCATTAGTGCATTGATAATCAACAAAAATAACCCTAACGTAAGAATCGTAACTGGTAAGGTAAGAATAACCAATATTGGTTTGATAAAAATATTGAGTAAGCCAAGAACAAGTGCTACGATTAACGCGGTAGTAAATCCAGCCACACGAACCCCAGGCATAAAGTTCGCAATTAGCAAAACTAAGGCCGAAGTAACAAGAATTTTAATTAGTAAGTTCATGAAGTTTTGTTTTAAAATTTAATAAATGTAGTAAAAATTTAAAAGGATTGTATTTATTTTAAAAAGGAAGTGACTTTTTGATAAAATTCAGCGGGGTTTTCTGCATGAAGCCAGTGTCCTACTTTAGGAATAGTTTCGATACTTGATTCTGGGAAATGATGTTTTATAGTGTCGAAATCGCTATCTAGAATATATCTAGAATTCCCCCCACGAATGAATAAGGTAGGTTTATCAAAAATGGCATTCTCTGGCAGCGGAACTCCTATTTCTTCCATTTTGGTATTAAAAACGGCTAAATTAAAGCGAAAAGCCAATTGTCCTGGCTCTTGCCAATACAAGCTTTTCATTAAAAATTGTCTGGTTCCAAAATCAGGAATAAACTGCGACATGATTGCTTCGACATCACTTCGGCTTGGTTTTACTGAAAAATCAACGGCGTTTAGGCCTGCCAGAATTTCCTGATGGTGTTGCGGATAAAATTTTGGTCCAATATCTGCAACAATTAATTTACTTACTAATTCAGGATGTGATGTTGCCAGCAGCATCGCTACCTTCCCGCCCATGGAATGTCCTACTATAACAATATTCTCTAAATTATGACCTTGGCAATACTCGACAACATCCTGAACCATGATTTCATAACTAAAGTCTCCCGCGTGCAAGCTTCGTCCATGATTGCGTAAATCAAGAATATGAACCTGAAAATCAACAGCAAATTGCGTTCCTAGTGTTTTCCAGTTATCCGACATTCCCAGAAATCCGTGAAGAATTAAAAGTGGCTTGCCCGTTCCTTCTATCTTTGAATATAACATTTGATTTTTGATTATAGATTAATGATTATAGATAGTTGATTCCAATTAGGTCTATCCAGATTCATAAATCGTTTTTTTATAAACTATTTTAGTTTTTGCAAATACATATTTACCACATTATCCAGCCCCAGATAAATGGCTTCAGAAATTAACGCATGCCCTATGGAAACTTCGAGTAATCCCGGAATATTTTGTTTAAAAAACTGGATGTTCTCTAAACTAAGATCGTGTCCAGCGTTAATTCCCAGTCCAAGTTCATTAGCCAAAATAGCGGACTGTGTGTAGGGTAAAATTGCGTTTTGATTCCCCAAACTGTATTGATGTGCAAATGCTTCCGTGTACAATTCAATTCTTTCGGTTCCAATTTTTTTCGCCCCTTCGATCATTTCCAGAACTGGATCCACAAAAATAGAGGTTCTGATTCCGTTACGCTGGAATTCCTGAACGATTTCGGTTAAATAAGCGGCATGCTTGATAGTATCCCAACCGGCATTTGAGGTTATAGCATCTATTGCATCTGGCACCAAAGTCACTTGAGTAGGTTTTATTTCTAAAACAAGATCTAGGAAAGTTTTCTCTGGATTCCCTTCGATATTGTATTCCGTATACACGATGGATTTGAGATCTCGAGCATCTTGATAACGGATGTGACGCTCATCCGGACGGGGATGAATCGTGATTCCTTGTGCTCCAAACTTTTGAATATCGCTGGCTACTTTTAATAAATTGGGTACATTTCCTCCGCGAGCATTGCGCAAAGTGGCTATTTTATTGATATTTACACTTAACTTTGTCATTTAAACTCCTTTTTATTTAGATACTACTATTTACTTGGAGCAAAAATACAAAGTAAAATCTAGGAGTTTTTGCTTATTTTTGATTATTTTGCATCGAATATTGCCAATTGATTTATGACAGAAATTACAGAATATATAACTAATGATTTTAAAGCGATTGACAGTCAGGAAACTATTTCAACTGTTCAGGCCTTTTTTGACGACAGTCACTTTTCGCATTTTCCAATAATTGAAGAGGGAATTTATATTGGGAGTATTGCAGGAGAAGATATAGAAACTTTTGATGCTGACAAGAAAGTGACTGATTATCGGTTTACACTTGAAGGTTTTTTCGCTAGGACCAATACTATCTGGCTTGATGTTTTGGAAGTATTTGCAAAAAATCACACCAATTTAATTCCTGTTTTAGATGAAAACAATGTCTATGTAGGTTATTACGAAATAGAAGACATCCTGAAATTTTTTCACGAAACCCCTTTCTTAAAGGAACCAGGCTCCATTATTGTGGTCAAAAAACCAATTTTAGATTATTCGATGAGCCAAATTACCCAAATTGTAGAAAGTAATAATGGCAAACTATTGGGCTTATTCATTTCTGAAGCAGATGTGGAAAGCGTGGAAGTGACTCTAAAAATAACGTTGGGCGCAATGAACGAAATAATCCAAACTTTTAGAAGATACGATTATGAAATCATCTCGGAGCATCAGGAAGACAGCTACATCAGTAATTTAAAGGAACGTTCTGAATATTTAGACAAATACCTTAATATATAGTCCTCATTTAACTGATTATTGGTTTAGTCCGTTACATGTCAAAACAAACACAACACCATTAAACGATTCAATAAAAAGATGAAAGTAGCTATCTACGGCCAATATTATCAAAATAGTACCGAACCCATTATAAACGACATCTTTGTTTTTTTCAATAAAAATAAGGTAGAGATGATTATCGAGTCTCATTTTTTGTTGATGCTTAATAAACGAAAGATTGTCGAAAAAAAATATAAAACGTTCAGTTCCCACACGGAAATCGACTCCAGTTTTGATATGCTTATTAGCATAGGAGGAGACGGAACTATTTTGAGAGCCGCCACATTAGTGCGGGATTCAGGAGTTCCAATTCTAGGAATAAATGCTGGAAGATTAGGATTCTTGGCAACCGTTCAAAAGGAGAACATTGCTGAATTTATGCAATTTGTAATAGATAAAAAATACACTATATCTAAAAGAGCCTTATTGAGTTTAACTTGTTCGCCACCAAATGAATCCATTGAAGAAATCAATTTTGCAATGAACGAAATTACGGTTAGTAGGAAAGACACTACCTCCATGATTACGATTGACACCTATTTGAATGATGAATATTTGAACTCGTATTGGGCAGATGGTTTAATCATATCGACTCCCACTGGTTCTACAGGGTATTCTTTGAGTTGTGGCGGCCCCATTTTGACTCCTGACGTGAAAAGCTTAGTTATAACACCTATAGCGCCACATAATTTAACCGCGAGACCACTGGTAGTACCTGATGAAACTGAAATTCGATTGAAAGTTACAGGACGAGAAGAAAACTATTTAGTTTCTTTAGATTCCAGAGTCACCTCTGTAAAAAATGAATCCATACTAACCTTAAAGAAAACTCCTTTTCAAATAAATATGGTTGAAATTCCAGAAGAAACTTTTTTAAAAACCTTACGCAATAAATTACTTTGGGGAGAAGACAAGCGGAATTAAATCTATTTTTTGAGAGCCATACGATTTTATCAAATTTTTCCGTTTAAATGAAACAAATGCATATTTAGTGGTAGTTACTACATTAATTAGTAAAAAAAACCACATTTAGCAGAATGGGTATTGAAACGAAATGATAATTATTATATTTGCACGCAATTTTTGATTTAATGAACAAGATTTTTTATTTATTTATTTGCTTATTCTCAATAATGGGCGCCCGAGCTCAGATTCATGAGATTGGTGGTTTTCTAGGCGGAAGTAATTATATTGGAGATGTGGGTCCTACAACTTACCTCTCACCTAATGAACCTGCTTTTGGAGTTCTTTATAAATGGAATAAAAGTCCGAGACATGCATATCGATTTTCTTACACGCAATCTGAAATCACTTCAAGCGATTTAGATTCAAAAGAAGCCGGTAGAAATCAAAGAGGGTATCGTTTTGAAAACAATCTGAAAGAAGTATCTGCAGGTCTTGAATTCAATTTTTTTGACTTCAACCTTCATGAATCAAGTGCTAAAATCACTCCTTATGTGTTCTCTGGCTTAAGTTATTTTCTAACAAGATATACCTTGACCGATACTCAAACAGGAAATTCGGTTAAAGGCAGATCGGAACGAAGGAAATCAGTAGCTATACCAATGATTGTAGGAATCAAGTCAAACATATCACCCCATTTTATAGTAGCATTAGAAACCGGAGCAAGATATACTTTGACAGACACTATAGATGGAAGTTATAATCAAGATTTTGGAAATATAAATAATAATGATTGGTATGTGTTCACAGGAGTTACTTTAACGTATACTTTTGGCCAAAAACCCTGTTATTGTGCAGAATAAAGAGATGAATTTACTACAGAATATCGACGTGGCAAAACTGCCAAAACACCTGGCCATCATCATGGATGGAAATGGGCGTTGGGCAAAACAGCAAGGACTTTTGCGAGCTTTAGGTCATGAAAGCGGAACAAAATCAGTGAAAGTAATCATTGAGGCTAGTGCCAAGCTAGGCATCGAATTCCTTACTTTATATGCCTTCTCAACCGAAAATTGGAACAGGCCAAAACTAGAGGTTGACACCTTAATGAAAGTGTTGATCAACTCGTTGAAAAAAGAACTCACCACATTGCAAAAAAACAACATCAAGCTAAATGCTATTGGAAATATTGACAAATTACCTAAATCTGCTCAAAAAGAACTTCTTGATGTAATTGACAAAACAAGTAGTAACACAAAAATGACGCTAACCTTGGCGTTAAGCTACGGTTCCAGGGAAGAATTAGTCGCAGCGGTAAGAAATATATGTAGTAAAGTTAAAAATAATATAATTTCAATAGACGCTATTGACGATTCCATTATTAATGAGCATCTTTACACGCAAAATTTACCGGACGTAGATTTATTAATACGAACAAGTGGAGAACATAGGATAAGTAACTTTTTGTTATGGCAGATTGCCTATGCAGAATTGTATTTTACTGATATATTGTGGCCAGACTTTAAAGAACAAGATTTATATGAGGCTATCATTAGTTATCAAAAAAGAGAACGTAGATTTGGAAAAACAAGTGAACAAATTAAATAATTTTTTAGTGTTAAATAAAAGCATAAAAATAGCCCTTACCGTTTTGATTTTTGGAAGTTTTACACAAGTTAAAGCACAAGAAAGAGTTCCTTTTGATCAGGGTAAAAAATACATTCTAGCAGATGTAGCTGTAGTTGGCGATATCAGTTTTAACTCTCAAACTGTGGTGACTTTTTCTGGTTTGCAAAAAGGACAGGAAATTACAATTCCAGGTGAAGAAATTAGCGCTGCTATTAAAAAATTAGGAAAATTAGGTCTCTTTGACGAAATCTCCTTTTATGTCAATAAAATACAAAATGACAGTATTTATCTTGACCTAAACATCATCGAATTACCCAAATTAAATCAGGTAAAATTTGTTGGCGTAAAGAAAACAAAAACCGAAGGTTTAATCAAAGATAATTCATTGACCAAAGGAAAAGTAGTCAATGAAAACTTAGTTACTACCACTAAAAACTACATCGAAAACAAGTACAAGAAAGACGGTTACTACAATACAAAAGTAAACATCAATACTGTAAAAGATACTGCTACGGCAAACCAAGTGAACATGCTTGTTACCATTGATAAAGGTCAAAAAGTAAAAATCCAGAGCATTGATTTTGTTGGGAACACAAAAATATCCGATAAAAAATTGCGCAAAGCAATGAAGGATACAAAACAAAAAAATCCGATCCGACTCTTAAAAGCATCTAAATTTATAAAAGACAAATACAAAGCCGATTTAGAAAAAGTAATTGCTTCCTATAAAGAAAAAGGATATAGAGATGCTCGAATAATTTCAGATTCTGTTTCTTTTGACAAAAATAAAAATGCATTGAACATTACAATAAATCTAGAAGAAGGAAACAAATATTATTTTGGAGAAATTAAATTTTTAGGAAATACCGTTTACACTGATCAAGGATTAAGTCGAATATTAGGCGTAAATAAAGGAGACACTTACAATGGCGTGCTTTTGGAAAAAAGAATTGCAGATAAGTCTAAACCAGACGCAGAGGATATTACTAATTTATACCAAAACAGTGGTTATTTATTTTCAAATGTAAATGCTGTTGAAGTAAAAACAGCAAACGATACTATTGATTTTGAAATCCGAATCACGGAAGGTCCAATTGCTTATTTCAATAAAATCACAGTAGTAGGTAATGACAAGACAAATGACCGCGTAATTTACAGAGAGTTAAGAACAAAACCAGGAGAAAAATACAGTAAAGATGAACTAGTAAGGACCATTCGAGAAATAGGACAATTAGGATTTTTTGATCCAGAAGCGATTGATCCTAAATTCAAAAATGTAGATTCTGGAGCAGGAACTGTAGACATTGAATACAATCTTGTTGAGAAAGGTTCCAGCCAAATTGAACTACAAGGAGGTTATGGCGGTGGCGGTTTCATTGGTACACTTGGACTGTCATTTAACAACTTTTCAGCTAGAAATTTGCTCAACAAAGAGGCCTATAAACCACTTCCTATGGGAGACGGTCAAAAAGTGTCCTTGCGTTTACAAGCGAGTACGTTTTTTCAAACCTATAGTGTATCGTTTTCAGAACCATGGTTTGGAGGTAAAAAACCAGTTTCCTTTAGCACATCACTATCTTATAGTAAACAGTTTTTAAATAATTTTGTAACCCAAAGAGCGGATAAAACGAAAAGTTTTGACATCCTAACCTTATCGGTAGGTTTGGCTAAAAGACTTACTGTACCAGATGATTATTTCGTATTGTCTCAGTCCGTGAGCTACCAATATTATGCGTTAAACAATTACAACACCGGGTTATTTACCTTTGGAAATGGGACTTCTAGAAACCTTGCCTATACTGTGGGACTTACAAGAAGCAGTAAAGGTGTGAATCCAATATTTCCAACATACGGTTCAGAATTCAGTCTTTCAGCAAAAGTAACTCCTCCTTATTCCTTGTTTAATGGAGTGGATTACGCAACACTAGGAGATCAGGAAGAATACAAATTAAAAAACACTGTCGATCGACAAAATGTACCTGATGCAAATGGAAACATCGTTAGCATAGGTGACTATATTGACATCAATGGAAATAAGGTAACGGACTTCAGACTAGCAGCTGCGGATGTTAGTAAAGTCGATCAAAAACGATTTAATTGGCTAGAATACTATAAAATAAAATTCAAGGCAGATTGGTACACCAAAATTTATGGTAAATTAGTACTTAGAACATTGACCGAGTTTGGTTTCCTTGGCGCATACGATCAAAATAGAGGTGCTGTGCCATTTGAAAGATTCTTTCTAGGTGGTGATGGATTGGCTAACTTTCAAATGGACGGTAGAGAGAATATCCAATTAAGAGGATATCCTAATAACTCTTTGACACCTACAAATCGTGCCGGAGAACAAATTGGAGGTACTGTTTTTAATAAATTTTCAATGGAATTGCGTTATCCTATAACCTTAAAATCTTCTGCATCGATCTACGCATTAGCATTTATGGAAGCAGGTTCCGCTTTTGCAGATTTCAAAAGCTATAATCCTTTTGCCTTAAATCGTTCCGCTGGAGTTGGGTTGCGTGTATTTATGCCAGCATTTGGTTTATTGGGAATTGATTTTGGACATGGTTTTGATGCGTTACCAGGACAAGCGAAAGCGAATGGATGGGAAACTCATTTTATCATTGGACAACAATTCTAAAAAAAATTGGTTTACAATTTCTAATAGAAAACCGTTATGACAAAACAATTTTTATGTCTATTTTTAGCCTTCATTGCTGTGCAAACAATGGAAGGGCAAGCCAGAGGAAATAAACTGGGCTACATTGATATGGAATACATTTTACAAAATGTACCTGATTATACGGAAGCAAAGATCCAATTGGAACAAAAAGCGCAAAAATGGAAACTGGAAATTGACACTAAAAAAATTGAAATCAATAAACTAAAAGAGGCTTTAAAAGCAGAAAAAGCATTACTCACAAAGGAATTAATCGATGAAAGAGAAACAGAGATTAGTTTCCTCGAGAACGAAAATTTAGAATACCAGCAAAAAAGATTTGGTGCCAATGGCGATTTGATACTACAAAAATCTGTTCTGGTAAAACCAATACAAGACCAAGTATTTACCGCAGTTCAAGATATTGCGGAGCGTCTCAAATACGACTTTATATTTGATAAAGCCTCAGACTTGACGATGCTATTCGCAGCCAGAAGATTTGACATTAGCGAGCAGGTCCTGCGGGTATTAAACCGTACTGAAAAAAGAGAACAGCTAACTAAAAAACAACAAAAAGAGACGGAAGCCAGAGAGCTTAAAGAAGATGCATTAGATAGCAATCCCGCTCTAGCTGACAGACAAAAACTCTTAGATGAGAAAAAAGCTGCACGAGAAAAAGTACTCGAAGATCGCAAAGCGCTACAAGAACAAAAGAAAAAAGAATTTGACGACAAAAGGAAACAAATTCAAGCTGACAGAGAGGCTAAAAAAAATGGCACGGTTTCTGCAAATGTACTTAAAGAAGGAAATGCGGCAACCTCAACTGGAGTTGATTCAACCAAAGAAGCTGCTGATCAGGCAAAACAAAAACAAGCGGATGCAAGGGCAAAATTACTGGAAGAACGCAAAAAAGTCTTTGAAGATCGCAAAAAGGCATTAGAAGAAAGAAGACAAAAAATACTAGAAGATAGAGAAGCACTTAAAAAAGCGCAACAAGAAAAATTAAAAGAAAATACAAACAATAATTAATTACTTAATATTTTAAAAACGATGAAACAAATCAAAACTCTACTAATTGCTGCAATTTTAATGTTAGGAGCAAATCAAACAATGAATGCACAAGCAAAGACAGCACACGTTGATGTAAGTGAAATTATGACAAAAATGCCGGCAATGTTAGACGCTCAAAAACAATTAGATAAATTGAGTACTACTTACGATGCTGATTACAAAAAAATGGTTGAAGAATACCAAGGAAAATTAAAAAAATACGAAGCAGAAGCTGCAACAGTAACTGAAGCTGTAAATGGTGAGCGTTCTAAAGAAGTGCAGGATATGCAAAAAAGAATTGTTGACTACAGAGATAATGCTCAAAAAGAATTGCAACAAAAAGAATCTGATATTGTAAAACCATTAATGGAAAAAGTAAGAGCTTCAATCCAAAAAGTGGGTAAAGCAAAAGGGTTCCAATATGTACTAGACGGTTCTTCACTTTTACTTGCAGATGGTCCAAACTTGACTATGGATGTAAAAAAAGACTTAGGTTTCTAAAAGAATTATTTATCGTATAAAAACTGCTCAATCTCTTATCAGGTTGAGCAGTTTTTTGTTTAAATTAAATCGTAGGAATTCTAAATCGAAGCATGTAACTTTGTTACTATGAACAGCAACAATCAACCCATAGGGATTTTTGACTCCGGTATTGGTGGTACTTCTATTTGGTCAGCAATACATCAATTGCTTCCTAACGAAAAAACTATTTATCTAGCAGATAGTAAAAATGCTCCTTACGGACAAAAATCCAAAGAGGAAATAATTGCATTGAGCATGAAAAACACAGAATTTCTGCTAGAAATGAATTGCAAATTAATTGTAGTGGCATGTAATACTGCCACAACTAACGCCATTCAAGAGTTAAGATTGAAATATGATGTTCCTTTCATTGGAATTGAGCCCGCTATAAAACCGGCAGTTACAAATTCTAAAACACAAATTATAGGGATACTAGCAACACAAGGCACTTTAAATAGTGAACTTTTTCATAAAACGATAGCGAAATATCAAGATACTCAAATAATTGAACAAGTGGGTCATGGATTAGTCCAACTTATTGAAAACGGCGAAATCAATTCACCAGAAATGACTCAATTATTGCATTCGTATCTTACTCCAATGATCAAAGCCAACATAGATTATTTAGTGCTAGGATGCAGTCATTTTCCCTACCTTATACCTCAAATAAAAAAAATACTCCCCGAGCACATTCAAATTATTGATTCCGGTCAGGCAGTTGCCAAACAGACTCAAAAAATATTAGCTGAAAGAATAGGTTTTTCTTCGGCCGAAAAAACCGAGCCTATTTTTTATACCAATATCAATTCCAAAGTTTTAAAAGAGATTTTAGAAAATAAATATACTGTAATTGAAAAAGATTTCTAACGAGTTTAGTTATTCTTCCTCCTTAAACCAATTGGAATACATTACATAATTATTGGAAATGCGTTCGATTTCTCCTGCAAAGTCAGATTGATCGATGTCTTTTACTTTTTTTGCAGGAATACCAGCCCAGATGGAGCCTGCTCCTACCACTGTGTTTTGTGTTATCACAGCTCCTGCTGCAACGATAGAATTACTTTCAATCACACAGTTGTCCATTACAATAGCTCCCATGCCTATCAATACATTGTCATGGACCATACAACCGTGCACTATTGCATTATGTCCAATAGAAACATTATTGCCGATTACCGTTGGATGTTTTTTATAGGTACAGTGAATGATGGCTCCATCTTGTATGTTTACTTTATTCCCAATTTTGATAAAGTTAACATCACCTCTTATAACTGCATTGAACCAAACACTACAATTTGATCCAAAGGTAACATCACCTACAATAGTTGCATTTTCGGCTACATAACAATCCTCAGGAATAGCGGGCGATTTGCCGTTTACAGATTTAATAAGCATAATGAAATTTGAATTAATTAATGGCTGGACAGTTACAATCGTATTTTACGGGTCTGCAAAATAAATCGATTCCTAAAGTGATTTGGTGATAACCACCGTTATCAAACTTAACGGCTCCAGACAATTGAGAATAGGTATAAGCAAACATAAACTTATCAAAATTAACTCCTACGATAGGTGTAATATATTGCAATTTTTGATTAGAAATTGTATTTCCAACCATAAATTCGGCACCATCAAAACTTCTTCGGTAAGACAATCCAGCCCAAACTCTTCCAAAATCTAGATTTTTGTATGCTTTCAAATTGATATCAATCGCCTTTTCTCTAGTTTTTTCTACCATTTGAAATAAAAGAGACGGTTCCCATAATATTCGATCACGATCACCAAAGATATATCCTGCACTCAACAAATATTTTCTTAAATTATCACTTTCATATTCTGTGTAAATATCTCTTCTAGTCTCTATTGCATTTTTTACTGTAGCATGTGCATAAAAATCTAAAAAATTATAAGAAGCACCAACATCAACATTAAAATAAGCATCTTTCTGCACTATAGTTCCATCAATAATTGGATCAAAATCACCGGATTGCCTGAACTCAGTTTCGTCGAGCTGACTTTGAATAAAACCTGCGCTGATACCAAATGACAATTGATTCAAATCAATTTCATCTCTGGAAAACATTAAATGATACGCGTAGGTGAATTTAATTCCTTTTTGGGAATGATATCCGTTTTTATCATTAAAAAGAATAACACCTGCTCCTGCGTTTTCTCCTACCCTTCCATTAAAACTAAGGGTTTGCAGTTCTGGAGCATCTTCCTGATCAAACCACTGCTTGCGACCCGTTAGCCTAATTTTAGCGCAATTTGCGGCTCCAGCCATAGATGGATGTATCAAATAATAGTTATCTGACAAATAATCAGAATAAACCGGAATTCCTTCTTGTGAAAAAGAATAATGAGATATAAAGAATAGGGCAGCTAAAATTCTAATTTTATGATACATTGAAATACTTTTTAGTAAAATGAATAATTTCTAAATCAATATAAAGTTTTGTAATAAAAACGATCAAATGCCTTATCTCAAATTAAACTAAAGTTAATTTATTCATTAAAAAATCAAATATAGTTATTCGTAGAAAATAACTTTACTAAATTTGTAAAAATTTCAAAAGCCATGAACAAAGTTACTATAAAAGAAACACAAAACCCAACGATATTAAAGTTTGAATTTCAAGATTTTATCACTGAAAATGAAAGCTTCGAGTTCAAGAATATTGACGAAGCAAAAACGTCTCCACTAGCACAACAACTATTTTATTTGCCATTTGTGAAAACGATTTATATTTCTGGTAATTTTATCGCAATAGAAAAATACAATATCGTTGAATGGGAAGATGTTAAAGAAGCCGTGGCCGAGCAAATGGAAAAATTTGTCACCGAGGGCGGAACAATCATTACCATAGATGAAAATAAAACTAAAAAGCAACCCGTTACAGTATACGGTGAGACAACGCCAAACCCATCCGCATTAAAATTTGTAGTTAGCAGAATGTTAACTAAAAACGCCATTGAATTCAAAAACATTGATCAAACTGCTGCTTCGCCTTTAGCTAAAGAACTGTTCAAATTCCCTTATGTAAAAGAAATATTCATTGATGAAAATTACATCTCGGTGACGAAGTACGAAATCAATGAATGGCAGGAAATAACCTTAGAATTACGAAGCTTCATTAAACAATATATCGAAAATGGTGGAACTGTTTTAGATGAAAATTATGTTGCGACCGCAACCGCAGAGGAAACTATAAAAGCAAAAGAATTTGACAATCTAGATGTTACCTCGCAACAAATCATCAACATCCTAGAAGAATATGTAAAACCTGCTGTGCAAGCTGACGGTGGAAACATTGCTTTTGATTCGTACAATGAAAATGACAAAACTGTAAAAGTGATTTTGCAAGGCGCTTGTAGTGGTTGTCCATCATCCACATTCACGTTAAAAAGTGGCATCGAAAATATGCTGAAAAGCATGTTAAACGACGAAAGCATCAGAGTTGAAGCTATAAATGCCTAATTAATCTCATAAACTACTGTTTTATTGCTAGTTATAAAAAATAAATTCTCTTTTAAAGATTGGATCCAAAAAAAATAGGTAAATTTATGCTTCACTAAATACCTAGAAATCATGTCAATATTAAAAGTAATAGAAGTACTTTCAAACTCAGAAATCAGTTGGGAAGATGCCACTCGTAAAGGAGTTGCTAAAGCCGCAAAATCAGTAAAACACATTCGTTCGGTCTATGTTCGAGAACAAAGTGCAGTGGTCAATAATGGAGCTGTAACGGAATTTAGAGTCAACTTAAAATTAACTTTCGAACTTGAATAGATTATTACGAAAACTAAACCAAAGCGTTTCATTAGAAACGCTTTTTTTATTTGTTACAACTTGAACCCTTCGGTTGTATGGTTGCCCTTTATTATTTAGAGCTTAGAGAATAATTTCCTTATTTCTTAAAAAGCAGCTTTAGATAGGAAAAAACCACATAAAGCCCCAAAATTATAAAGACTGGTTTGTTGGACAATAAAAAAGCAACGCGTCACTTTTTAAAGAGCTGCTGCTAAAACCCAAAATTTTGTTTTATCTGAAGCAAAACAAAATACTTTTGCCACAAATTACTGATTATAAACAAATTATTAATGTTCCCAGTAGGAAATCTTAAAAAAAAATGACTACTATTGTAAGGCAAATTAAATAAAAATAATATGGGACTATCTTCATTTTTGAATAAATTATTTGGCTCAGCCAAAGAAACTGCTAGCCAGTTAGCAGAAAAAGCAGATACTGCTTTTGAACAAGCCAAAGAAACAACAGCACCTTACCTGGAAAAAGTAGAAAATTTTGCAGAGGAAACATTTGAAAAAGTTAAAGAAACAGCAACCCCTTACCTTGAAAAAGCTGAAAATTTCGCGGAGGAAACATTTGAAAAAGTAAAGGACTCAGCTGCACCTTATCTTGACAAAGCAGAAAATTTTGCAGAGGAAACATTTGGAAAAGTAAAGGAAACAGCAACGCCTTATTTTGAAAAAGCAGAGAATTTTGCTGAAGATACCCTAAAAAAAGTAAAAGAAACAACTACTCCAATTGCCGAGAAAGTAGAAAATTTTGCCACTCAGGATAAAGAAACTATGGGTGACTATTCAAACAAAGCAAGTAATGCATTAGGAACTGCGGAAGACACCTTAAAAGAAACGGCAGAATTGACAACAGATAAAGTAGAAAATCTATGCAGTGAAGCCAAAACTGCTTTATCCAATACTATAGAAATAGGAACAGAAAAAACGGAAACAATAGGTATGAAAGCAGAAGACCGATCCAACGACCTCAAAACGAGTTTTTCAGATACTTTGGACACCGTAGAAGAAAAAACGGATCCAACTATTCAAAAAGCAGAAGACTTAATTGATACTACTAAAATAACTATTTCAGACATTGTTGAAAAAAGTGTTGAAAAAACTAGCATTTTTGTGGAAGATTCCGATGATCAAGCAAAAACAATTACCGCAAAAGTTATAAATAAAATAGAAGAAGACGCAGATTAATTTATTAAAAAATAATTTATTTGTATTTTTGCTATTCAAACTTAACCTTCTCCTTTGAGAAGGTTTTTTATTTAAATAATAATGAATTTAAATCCGAAGGAACTTACAGATTACGCCAACACTTTTATAAAAGTATTAGTTGATTATTCTCCAAAATTAATTTCTGCGTTTCTTATTTTATTTGCAGGACTCTATATCATCCGACTCATTAATAGATTCATCAGAAGATTAATGGTCAAAAGAAACCTAGAACCGACATTAACTAAATTCTTAGCAGACATCTTGCTTTGGGTATTAAGAGTCATCTTGTTTGTTTCGTTTATCTCAAAGTTAGGGATTGAAACTTCTTCTTTTGTAGCTATTCTTGGTGCCATGGGACTTGCAGTAGGTTTATCACTTCAAGGTTCTTTATCCAATTTTGCAGGGGGAATGTTGATTATACTTTTCAAACCGTTTAAGGTTGGAAATACGATTGAAGCACAAGGAGTAATTGGAACCGTCTGTGAAATACAAATATTTGTAACCAAACTAATCACTTTTAATAATCAAACCATTTTTATACCCAACGGATCATTGTCTAATGGAAACATCATCAACTACTCTCTTCAAAACACACGAAGAGCAGATTTAACCATAGCCATTTCCTATGACACCGATATTAGAAAGGCAAAAGATATAATAACATCCGTTCTAAACAATAATCCCAAAATACTACAAACACCAGCTGCCCAAGTATCCATAAAAGGCTTAACAGATAGCGGCATACAGCTAGCGGTGAGGCCTTGGGCTACAAATGAAGACTTTTGGGATGTTTACTCAGACACTTTAGAAAATTGCAAACAAGCTTTTGATGCAGCAGGTATTTGTTTCCAACCGTTTGTGAAGGAATCGTCTACCAAAACCAGTAGTGCAGTTGACCCCCAATAGCACAATTAAAAATAGCCTGTAATAGTAGATCTATTGTTTCTTAGGAGCAGTAACCAAAAAATCCTTCAGATAATACGGTTCAAAATAAGCGACGTCCACGGTGTCGTTTATTTTGAATTTTGCATAACTCAATGCACTCATTTCTTGAGCAGAAGGATATTTTATATCCTCTAGAAAAACACAATTTCCTTTCGTTAAAACCAATTTGCATTTTTCAGCACTGTCTCCCACAAAATAGAGTGTTTCCTCTAAATCGTCAAAGGAATTTTCAGTAATAATTTCAGCGAGAACTTCTCGTTTTATTTCAAAATTCGGTGTAAAGATGGCGCTATATACCTCCATTCTTCTTGCATCAATCATTGGGATAATTAATCCATTAGAAATTGTCACTTGTGAAGCCAATGCTTGCAAAGTATCCACAGCAAGTAGTGGAATATCTAAGGCATAGCAGAGTCCTTTTGCTGCTGAAACTCCAATCCTCAATCCCGTGTAGGAACCAGGACCTTGACTTACGGCTATAGCAGAAAGATCTTTCAATGTAATCCCTGCTTCTTTAATTATTTGTTCAATAAATACATGGAGCCGTTCTGCATGTGAATACCCTTCTTCAGCAATTTCCTTATAAAAAATCGTTTTCCCTTCTTTAGCAAGAGCAACAGAACAGTTCTTTGTTGCAGTCTCAATGTTTAATATATAGCCCAATACCAGTTCTTATTTAAAATTAAAAATCACAATCACAAAATTATATTTTATGATTGTGATTTCAAAATTATTAATGCTACGGCTTATTTTTTACTTTCGCCTTTTTTATCTTTGTCACCTAATAATGCCACTTTATCCCCCGAGTTCAAATCCTTAGTAACCGTTGAATAAGGGCCTGTAATAACCACGTCTCCTTTTTTAAGACCAGCCAAAACTTCGATATTTGTATCGTCTTGAATTCCGGTTTTAATGATTCTGATTTTAGCTTTATCACCAACTTTCACAAAAACACACTCGAACTTTTTATCGCTCTTAGGCGCAGCTCCTTTTTGATCTTCATTTGGATCAACTACTTTAATCTCTTTTACAGCTGCAGTATCAGATTTTATAACAACAGAACTGATTGGCACTGACAATACATTACTTTTTGTGTCGGTAATGATGTCTACAGTAGCAGTCATACCCGGTCTAAAAGGAGAATATGTATCTGGTCTTCCTTCTAATAAGTCTTCATAGGACTCTTTAAGAATTCTTACTTTTACTTTAAAATTAGTCACCTGATCAGCTGTCAGAGCAGAACTTGCCGAATTAGAGATACTAGTTACGATTCCTTTGAATTGTTTTTTCAAGTACGCATCCACTTCCACCTTTGCTTCGTCTCCTACTTTAATTTTTACAATATCATTTTCATTTACATCTACTTCAACTTCCATGTTATTTAGATTGGCTACTCTCATGATCTCTGTTCCTGCCATTTGCTGTGTTCCCAAAACTCGCTCACCTAACTCTACGTTTAACATCGAAATAGTTCCATCCGCAGGTGCATAAATTGTGGTACGGCCCAAGTTATCCTTCGCTTCATTTACCGTTGCTGATGCGCTTTGAACATTATAATAAGCAGTTTGCTTTGATGCTTTTGCTACTTCATAAGAACCAACAGCTTTATCCCAATCTGCTTTTGAAATAATTCCCTTCTCAAACAAGGTTTTATTTCGGTCATAATTGGATTTCGATTCCTTGAAAGAGGCATCTGCTTGGCTTAAATTAGCTCTCGTTCCAGATAGATTTGAAACCGAACGATTGTAACCTGATGTATATAAATCTGGATTTATTTTAACCAACAGATCTCCTTTTTTAACGACTTGACCTTCTTTTACATTTAAAGAAATAATCTCTCCGGACACTTCTGATGAAATTTTCACTTCAATTTCAGGTTGGATTTTCCCCGTAGCCGAAACTGTTTCTACAATAGTTGTAGGAATGACTTGAGCTATTTCTACTTCGGTTCCCTTATCTTTATTACCGATTACTCCTGATTTTGAAAGTACTATAAGTCCCGCAATGATCACTACTGCTCCGCCTATTAAGATATAAATTGTTTTTTTAGACATAATAAATTAGTTTTTGATAAGAGGAATTCCAAAATAGAATTCTAAGATTTTAATTTTAAAAATGTAATCGTACTTTGTTCTAATGACTTCAGATTGTGCATTGGTCAATAAGGTTTGCGATTGGTTGAAATCGAAGGAATTCATCAAACCTACATCGTATTTTTCTTTAGCATAATTATAGGCTACCTGTCTTGCTTCAAGACCAACAACAGATGATTCATATGCATTAAGCGCTCCCTTAGCATCTGCAAACGCTGTAAAAACGTTTCTCTGCAAATCAAGGTCTTGTTGTTCCAAGGCAATTTTAGACCTTTCTAAACTTACTTTAGCGCGCTCTACATTATTACGAACAGAAAATCCATTAAAAATTGGAATCGATAACTGCGCTCCAAAAGACTGTCCTTTATTGTTACTGAATTGATCAAAAAATGGTGCCGGACCTCCCAACACTCTTGTGAAATTCGGACTTAAAACATTTTGATTTGTGCCTTCTACAAAACCTAAAATCGAAGTAGGATTTGCAGTATCAGGTGCTACACCTGTCACTCTGTCGCTGTAGGCAACTCTAGAATTAAAGCCATAAAATCCTTGTAAAGTAGGTTGGTAAGCGCCCTTTGCAATTGCTACATTTTTCTCCGCAATTTCCAAGTTGGTTCTAGCAATTTTCAATTCAGTTCTGCCTTCTAAAGCTTTATCATAAATTGCATTTGGAGTTTGTGCCAAAATATTATTTTCATCTCTAACATCACTATCGTCTACCACATCAAAATTCTCAAAATCTTTTAATTGTAATAGCTGGGCTAAACTCAATTTAGAAATTAGCAACACGTTTTCGGCAGCTATAACATTTTGATTGTTCAACGCTACGGTAGCTTTAATGTCAAATAAATCGCCGCGGGGAATCGATCCTGCATTAACTAATTCTTCAGAACGAGCATATTGTTTTTCATTAATTCCTAACTGTTGCTTCTGAACCTTTAGGTTCTCTTTGTTAAAAAGCACTTGTAAAAAAGCGTTCGCTACATTTAAAGCTATGTCTTCCTGCATTTTTACCAATTGATATTTAGCAGCTACTATGGAAAGATTTGCTCTTCGAAGCGTATTTTGGTTTTGCATACCTTTATAGATATCTATCCCAACATTGGCACCAGCCGAGGTAAACTGGGTGGTTTGATTCTGAAGTAAACCTGTAGTAATATCTTGGTTTAAACCAATATTCCAAGAGTGAGACGCGTTAACATTTAACGAAGGCAGAAAATTTCCAATTGCTCCCCTTTTGTCAATAAGTGCTGTTTTAGAATCCAGTTCGGTCTGTTTTATGGATATATTATTCTGCACAGCATATTGCACACACTCTTCTAAGGTCCACTTTTTATTTTGTGCCTGACTTATTAAGCAACAAAATAGTAAGGTAATTAAACTGAGAAAACTTCCTATTTTCATACATTTTTGAATAAAAGTGCAGTAAACTGCAAACAAATTTAACTTTTTCTTATAAAGATCTACGAAATACAATAAAAATTTACTTTCCTAAATCCACTATAAAACAATTAGACTTTCGAAATTACCATTTGTTACAAAAAATCATAAAAAAAGAATTCTTTTGTTAATTTTGCTACTTTAAACCAAACTAAAAATGCTGAAATTCAATCTCAATGTCCTCGTGATCTTTATTTTTCTAATGCTTTCAAGTTGCGGTACAACCACTAAAATAGCGGCATTAAAACCAGAACCAGATGACGCTACCCCTTTACAATATGAAAGCGTGATTTCATACATAAATTTACCCATCACAGTCAAAATAAAAGATATCGAGAATCAAACTAATGCGCTCTTAAATGGTTTAATTTATGAAGACAAGACTATCGAGGATGACGATATAGAAATGAAGGTTTGGAAACTTGCTCCAATTACAATAAAAAACAATCTCGGTGGAAAAGGCGAAAAGATAAGTACTATTTTACCATTAAAGGCTATTGTTAAATATAGAATTGGCACCAAAAAAATGGGGATAGAAATGTATGATGTCCGTGAATTTCATCTTGATGGCGTTGTCAACTTAGTAAGTGATGTCGCCTTGACAAATTGGAAACTAACTACAAAAACAGAGCTAAAATCACTAGACTGGAATGAAAGTCCTACAATGACTGTTTTTGGAAAGAATGTTCCTGTTACTTATTTGATTAATCCAGCAATCAAACTATTTAAATCAAAAATAGAACGAAAAATTGACGAAGCTATAGCAAAATCAATGGATTTTAAACCCAATGTACTGACTGCATTAGAAAAAATATGCACACCATTTTTGATGAATGATACGTACGAAAGTTGGCTTCGAATTGTTCCAATAGAAATTTATTCCACTACCGCCAAATTAAAAAATGACACATTCCTATTAGAAATGGGAATGAAGTGTAACATGGAAACATTAATTGGAAAAAAACCAGAAACAAAATTCAATGCGTCAAAAATCACCTTAAAGACAGTTACTAAAATCCCCGAAGATCTTACCGCAAACATTGTCGCTATTTCAACCTATCAAGAAGCCTCTAAAATTATGACCAAGAATTTTTCTGGACAGGAATTTGGATCAGGCTCAAAGAAAGTAAAAGTTCAAAATGTAGCTATTTGGCATAAAAATGGAAAAATGATACTTGCTCTAGATCTATTGGGATCCATAAACGGAACGATTTATCTTTCTGGATTTCCGAAATATAACGAACAAACCAAAGAAATATTTTTTGATCAATTAAGTTATGCTTTAGACACTAAAAACAAATTGATGCGAACAGCTAATTGGCTAGCGCAGGGAATAGTACTTAAAAAAATCGAACAAAATTGCCGCTATTCTATAAAACCAAATCTAGAAGAAAGTCAAAAAAATATGATGACTTATTTAAAAAATTACTCTCCTATGCAAGGAGTTTTTATAAACGGTAAAATGGAGGAAATTCAATTTCAAAAAATTCAATTAACAAATCAAGCTATTATTGCCTTCATAAAAATTAACGGAAGCGTAAATGCCTCTATCAATGGACTAAAGTAATTTTAGGATGAATCATAGGACGGAATTCTTAACTAGATTTATTTTTTTTCATGCGGTAAATAGCATATCCTATCCCTGCCACAAGAACATAGGGAATTACCATTAGGTATACGATTCCATCATTTACAGCCGCTGCTTTTGTCGTATTTCCTTCACTTGTTAATGCAGCACGACACATCGCACATTGGGCATTAGCAGCAACTGAAAAGAGACTGAAAACAAAAAGAGATACGTACACTACGATCTTCTTAGCACTTTTTTTTATTTTAATATACATAATACGGCGCAATCATTAAATATACAACTACTCCAGTAATGGCAACATACAACCAGATTGGAAAAGTAATCCGAGCTATTTTTTTATGCATCTCGAAATTTTGTGCCAATGCTCTAACATAAGTAATCAGCACCATTGGAATAATAGCAATGGATAAAATAATATGTGTTACTAAAATTAACAAATAAACAATCCTCAATGATCCTATGGTTGCCTTTTCAGAATCTTCTAAGATGCGGTTGTGATTTAAATCCCCAAATACAGCCGAATCACTAGTCATGTGATAAGCCACATACATTACTAGAAAAGCAAGGGACAGAGTAATAGCACTTGTCATTAATATACTATGAATTCTTTTATTGCCATTCTTAATTGCAACAACTGCTGCGATTAATAGAATGGCTGTAATGCCGTTTGTAGTGGCGTAAATAGGAGGTAAAAAAGAAAGAGGTTCTACATTATAACCAAAATCTTTTAGTTTTACACCAAAAAGAATAGCGACAACAACCGGTATTACGATAGATACGGCTATAATTAACTTACTATATTTCTTTTCTAAAGAATGCTCTTCCATTTTACTCTTTTAATAAAATATTAATATCTTGTTGAATGTTTCGCACTCCTTTTTTATCTAAACCATCATAATACAAAATTGGATTTCCGAAATCATCATTTCTACATCGGATATTTCCATTCTTATCAATTAAGGCAAACAACCCTGAATGTTCAAAACCACCTACCACTTTTTTATTTTCACCGGCATAGAGATTGAATCCTTTATTGGCTAAATTAAAAATATACGCTTTATCTCCAGTTAAAAAATTCCAATTAGAAGACTTAACGCCCAGCAATTTTGCATGATCTTTTAATACTTGTGCAGTGTCGTGTTCAGGATCTATTGTAATGGATACAATTCCAAAGTTTGGATTACCAAAGAATTTTTTTTCAATGAGAAGCATACTTTGATTCATCTTGGGACAAATCGTTGGACAGGTTGAAAAGAAAAACTCCAACACATAAACTTTCCCTTTATAGGACTCGTTTGTTATTTTCTCATTGTCCTGATTAATTAATTCAAATTTAGGAGCTGGCCCTATTTTGATTAATTGATCCTCATTGGCCGTTATTGGATTCACACGATCTAGTCGATCGCCTTGAACCACTTTATCATTCTTAATCCTCTCCACTATTTTAGGAACGGCATAAATGCCAAAAACCAAAATGATAAATGAAATACCTATATATGATTTATTTTTAAGCATCGTATGTTAAAATTAAATTTTTCTTGTAGCGTTATTATTTTTCTTAAGTGCAGCGCGATATTCATAAAGAATAACCTTAAAATCATCCAGCATTTCATTACTCAACTCTGCCGGATGAAAAGTATTGTACCCTTCTTTAGTATCTTTTACCAGTTTTCTACCTCGAAGATTTCTTTTTTTGTCAATAATATAGACCTTAGGAGTTCCTAATTTATCGTCTAATTTTTCAAGCAATTTTAATTGGGAGTGATAAGAAGTAATCTCATCAGGTGAGGCAAATACAAAACGCCATTGTGCAACATCAGTAAAAGCAGCTAATGCATCTACTACTTTCTTAGCATCCGCTTCAGTTCCAATGGGACAAATGACAACAAATTGCACATCTTTAAACTTGTGATACGTTTGATAAATTTTTTGATTTAAATTAAAAAAATTACCTCTGTTTTTCAAAAGTTCTGTTCCAGAAAATCCAAGAACAGTTACTTTCCCATTCAAAGTAACTTTTTTACCATCTAAAGACTGCCAATTACCAAAATCAGCTGTATTAGGTGTAACAGTTGGCAATTTGGTAAAACCATTCACGCCGGAAGCGAAAAAGAGATAGGCGACGATAGGCAAAATAAAGAGAACGAAAAGGACAATATTTTTTTTCATTATGCTGTTTCAATTTTTACTATAAAATAAAAAAGGTATCCGCCAAGACGGATACCCTATTTTTGAATTAATATCTTGTTAAAAATTCCATTTGATGGTAGAATTTTTAAAAACCCCGTAAATATAATCCCCTTCGGTCAGAAGAATAAAGAGTATATATAAAATCAGAAAAATTACTGGAAAAACAACTGCACTTTTTAAGGTACTTTTTTCACCTTCCATGTGCATAAATGCCCATACAATGTAATATGCTTTAAAAACAGTAAGTGCATAAAAGATCCAATTAAGTAAGTTCATACTTAAAAAATCATTCATAAAAAGAAAATCTGGTTTTAATATCCCCAAATAAACTTCTACTATTGTTACGGCAGACAATATTCCGAAAACTTTCCAGATTCTACCTATGTTTGATACGTGCTCGTGTGACATGATAATTACTTTTTGAAATTAAACTAGATAGAAAACGGTAAATACAAATACCCAGACTAAATCAACAAAATGCCAATAAAGACCAACTTTCTCAACCATTTCATAACTTTTTCTTTTTTCATAAGTTCCAACTAACACATTGAAAAATACAATAATATTTAAAATCACTCCAGAAAACACGTGAAATCCGTGAAATCCTGTGATAAAGAAGAAGAAGTCAGCAAATAGTTTACTTCCGTACTCGTTTCGTTGCAAATTAGCTCCTTCAACAACATAATGTGCTTGGCTCAGTCTTGCCAGAGACTCTTCTCTCGAAAGAATTGTTTTTTGCTTTGCTTTGGTTAAAACCTCAGTTCTAATCAAAAGTTCTGGGTGAGCTTCAAAACCTGCTTGCACTTCAGCTACAGAATAAGAGGGCAAAGCCGGTTCACTCATGAACCATTTCCCTTTGCTTCTTGTCAATTGCTCTCTTTCGTCTGACATAGTCGTTGCAAAATCGGCTAAAGCTACACGGTGTCCTTCTTTGTCAACAAATTGAAGCAAACTACCTCCTTTTGTCTCAATAGCACCATATTCGCCTTTAATGAAATTTTTCCATTCCCATGCTTGAGATCCTACGAAAATCAAACCTCCAATAATGGTTAAAAACATATAAAGAACTACTTTGTTTTTTTTCATTTGATGCCCTGCATCAACAGCCAAAACCATTGTCACAGATGAAAAAATCAAAATAAAAGTCATTAATGCAACATAATACATCGGAGCAGATACTCCGTGCATAAACGGAAAGTGAGTAAACACTTCGTCAGCCAATGGCCATGTTTCAATAAATTTAAATCTAGAAAAACCATAAGCTGCAAGAAATCCAGAGAACGTTAAGGCATCTGATACGATAAAAAACCACATCATTAATTTACCATAACTCGCTCCCATTGGCTCATTGCCGCCTCCCCAAGTTTTTTCTTCACTATTAGCAGTAGTAACTGTCGCTTCCATAAAAGTTATTCGTTAAAAAGTTCCCAAATTTACGTTTTTTTCTTATTTAAAGAAATATAAAAACAAAAACAAATAAACCCATAATAAGTCAAGAAAGTGCCAGTACATTGCACCTAGTTCAATTCCAAGGGTTTGAGATGAGTTGTATTTTTGTTTAAAATGATTATAAATTATAATTAGTAGTGAAATCACGCCACCAGCAAGGTGAATCAAGTGCACAACTGTAACTACGTATAAAAAAGTAGTCGTTATTGAGCTTCCACTTCCCGTGAAATAATACCCATTATCTACTATTTGTCCAAAACCTACGAACTGCAAAATTACAAACAAAATTCCTAGAACTAATGTAGTCAAAAGAAAAATTGTAGTGTTACTTTGATTGTTTTTTTGAATTGCTTTTTTAGCTAAATGAAAAGTCACACTGCACCCTATAATGGCAATTGTGCTGTAATAAAAAGCGGTTGGCAATTGAAAATCTTTCAACCAGTCTGCTCTGGATTTACTTACTACAAAAGCACTCGTAAGTCCCGCAAACATCATGGTCATACTCACCATTGCAAACAACAAAATCAATTTGTATGATCTTGCTGTTCTGGATTTTTGTTCATCTACTGTCATTATCATTTCCATAACTATCTTAAAAATTTATCTAATATATAAACTAACTGTAATAATGTAATATAAGATACACTCACTAACATCAAGGTTCGGGCTGCTTTTGCAGTTCGTAATTTATACAATTGAACGGCATAAAACAACATCCACAATCCTAATAAAAATACAACAACGGCCGCAATTGGCGTTATGTACAAACGTCCCGTATATCCAAAAACAGGCAAAAGAGATGCTAAAATAAGCCAGACTGTATATAGAATGACTTGCATTGCGGTTCCTTTATCTTTTTTACCTGTAGGCAACATAAAGAAACCTGCTTTTTCATAATCTTCATATAAAAACCAGCCAATCGCCCAAAAATGAGGAAATTGCCAAAAAAATTGTATTAAGAATAACGTTCCTGCTTCTATTCCAAATTCTCCAGTAGCCGCAACCCAACCCAACATGAAAGGAATTGCACCTGGAAAAGCACCGACAAAAACAGACAACGAAGTCATGGTTTTCAAAGGCGTATAAATACTTGTGTATAAAAATATTGAAATAGCACCAAACATTGCCGTTTTCGGATTGATTGTATAAAGCAACACAATCCCAATAATCGTCAGAAGACTTGCAATAACCACAGCTGTACCTCGAGACATTCTGCCAGCTGGAACCGGACGATTTTTTGTTCGATCCATCAGGGCATCTAAGTCTTTTTCAATAACTTGATTAAAAGCATTAGAAGCTCCCACCATGCAATAACCACCAACAGCTAATTTCAAAAGTGTGATCCAACCCACTGATTGCAAATCATTAATCCCAAGCATATATCCAGCTATAGACGAAAAAACAACGCTAATAGCAAGGCGTGCCTTAGTGATTTCGCGGAAATCAATATAAACGGATTTTAATGAAAGTGTACTTTGTGTTGCGTTCAATGTTTAAGATTATTTACTTTGTAATAACTTTTGCAAAAGTAGGCTATCAAAAGGGATTTGACAAAAAACAATTCATAAAAAGAGTGCTAAACGACAAAATAAGAATTAATAGTCAAAATACCAATTAAAGATATCCGCTCTCAACCCAATAGTAAGCCAATTTGTGCTTTCACTAAAAGCAGTTGCTGTATTTTTAGTTGGGTTGAAACTCCTATAAATAAAACTGCCAAATAATTTTAAATTGTTTGTTGGATTTACTAAGTATCCTCCCTGAAAATCAGCAATAAAGACAGCGGTTTTATTTCCTTGTCCTACCTTTACCCCACTATCAAACGGTCTATTTTCGTCGTAATCCTTGTAAATATTCCCTCCATAATTAAAACCATTTTCGATTGTATCAAAATCCAATCCTCGTGTTCCCACAGTGACTTTTGCATCAGCAAAATACCTTCCTTTATGATAGCGCGCTATAGCAATCAACTCCTTAAAATTACCTCCCCATTGATGTCCAATACTTTGATTGTTGTGCCCGTAATTTGTAATTGGCATGCTATGAGAATAAACATACGGCCGGACATGATTGTACTCTAATTGTAACAGCAAACCATCTATTTTGAAAGCATTGTAATATTTGACTCCCAACTGATATCCGTATTTATTTTTCCAACTATTATCTCCTTTTTTGACATCTCCTAAAGAAAACTCATCCAAAATAAACTGGCCATAAAAATTAATCTGATTGCTCCATTTGTATTTATAGGTCAACCCTAGAATAGCATTTCCGCTTCTAGCCGAAGAAGCAAATTCAACAGAACGGTAAAAAATAATTGGATTCACAAAACTCACATCAAATCCTCTGTCATTGGTATTGGTCCAAATCACCGATTCAAAGAAACCCAGATTCAATCTATTGGAAACATTCCAACTCAAATAGTGATTTGCCATGAACTTTGTAGCATACGTTCTTTCTAGTGTAACCTCTGGACGAACATCTTTGAGCCACATATACGTATTGGTATATTTTATTTTCCAAAAATTAGTATTCAATTTAAAATAAGGATACGGACTAGCTCCATCACTTTCTAATAAAGAGCGGTATCCATCTCCAATAAAATTCCTACCATAACCCAATTGCAAATCAATATATTTGCTTGCAGCAAAAGTTAAATTGGCTTCTGCCAAAGGAAAATCATACGCATCAGTTTTAAAATCTTTTGCAATTCCCATCCCTGGAATAATCGCAGGATTTCCTCCTGCTGGCTTTATCGATTCTGCATACCGATTGTAATAATCTGCAAAACGTCCCTGACTTTCAAAAACGGTCGTGGTAAAATTGAGCTTTTTGCCCAGCCCACCACGAAAATTAATTCCACGTGTGTTTACGTAAGTGTAAGAAGCTTCGCTTCCTGAAGCCTTCCCAACCTGCAGATCAAATATAGGATTCAACGTAAACCAATAGTCATCCCCTTGAATTTCTACTGCATTTTCATTCCATAATTTCCGTGCCCACCAAGTGGTAGCTTTCTTTTTCAGCTTTTCCTGTACCGCTTTCAGATTATAATATTTTGATACTTCAGCATACGTATATGGTTTTGATGCAGTATGGTTGTTACTACCCATCTGGTTTAACGAAGCATCAAATTGAGCATAATAACTATGAGAAAAAGGCACACTTAAATGACTATCCAAATCAGGATTGTCAAATTTCGTATATACAATGCTATCTAGTTCTGTTAATTTTTTAGTGTTGTTTGGAACAATTTCCGCTTTCGCCAAAGCTTCTTGAACTACTAATTCTCTACTTTTCAAAGGGATCGCAATTGCCATTGTAAATTTAGCATACGTAGGATTTCCATTATAGGTTGCTGGTTGAATTTTTGGAAATTTACCAAAAACTCTTTTTGTTTCTTGAATCAATTGCTCCTCCGAAGCATCAGCATAAATAACCTTAAAAGTGCCATTGCCGTCTACTTCAAAAAGTATTTTAACATTTCCTTGAAAATCATTTTGCTTAAGACGATCTGGAACTTCAAAATTTGTAAAAACAAAATCCTGCACTTGATTGTAAAAACAGGACTCTAAAGCCTTGAATTGTAAATTCAGACAGTCCGAAAAAACAGGAAAACGCTCAGCGGAGTTGCCGGATTGAACTGTAACACTTGTAATTTCTTGAGCAGAAATAGTAAAAGAACATAAAATTAAAAATAATGCCAACCACCCTTTGCTCATGCTTATTTTGTTGTTAAATTTAATATTCATTAGTTGAATTTTGACCATTAGCTATTTTTTTTGCGCCAGAGGTTCCTATTCGTTTAACCCCCAACTGAATCATTGCAACAGCTTCCTCATACGTGCGAACTCCTCCAGCTGCTTTTACAGGAAGTGGCGATGCGTTTTCAAGCATCATTTTTATAGCAGGAACAGTAGCGCCGTTAGGCAAATTATTCTCTGTACTGTAGAATCCCGTCGATGACTTCACAAAAACCTTTGAAAAAAGTTCTTGCTCAAAATTAGAAACAATTACATTTTTTATCAAACTCGATAGTTGAATAATTTCTTTTTCGCTGAGTGCGGCCACTTCAATGATCCACTTGACCACTTTATTATTGGCCAAACCCAATTGAGTACCCCTTAAAATTTCTTCTTTTACTAAATCAGCATCCCCGTTTTTAAATGCTTCGTAATTACAAACAAAGTCCAAATCATCGGCTCCATCTTGTATGGCTTGAACCGCTTCTTTGAGTTTTTCTTCTATTGATGATTTCCCTTCTGGAAAATCAATCACCGTACCTATTTCCAAAATAGAATTCGCTTCAACAATCATTTTTTTGGCCAATGACACTCTATTTGGCCGAATCATAATAAGTTTAAAATGTTCCTCAATAGCTTCCTGAATAAATTCCTGAGCTATAAGAATATTTTCTTTTTCAGTGATTCCCGCTTGTTTGGCGGTTTTCAAATAGGTAGAATCTAAGTATTGCTTTATATTCATGGCATTTTAATTTCTTAGTTATAGCAAATTCTAATTCACAAAAATACATTTTATCTGCAAACAAGTTTGAAATAAAAATTTTCTCTTTATTTTTTAATTGCTAAACTACGGTGAAAAGGCGTTTGTAATCAAAAAAGAATAATGAATTCTTAGCGTTAAAGCACTAATTTTTTATTAAGCTAGTATACCGATTCAATTCGAATAGGTGTGAACATGAAAAATCCCACCGAAGTGGGACTCTCTTTATTCTTATTATTTATTTAAATTTAGTATTCAAACTAAATAACCAACATAACAGTACTGACAAAGTCGCTCCCGACATATTTGCTATAACATCAAAGACATCTGCTTGTCTGGTTTCTGTTAATAAGCCTTGTGCCACTTCAATCGCTATTCCAAAAAAAACAGAAAACAGAAAGGAAAATAGCAACGGTTTTCGATTATTCAAATTAAACGATCTACTTTTTAAAAATAAAAAACAAAGCGTTGTTAACACAAAATGAAAAAACGCATGAACTAGCTTATCTAAATTTGACACATTTCCCAGGGGAACATTATTTAATTGCACCAAACAAAAAAAGGTAATTATTCCAGACCATACTAAAGCAGCCCAAAAATAGAGCTGTTTACGCACCTATTAATTCCTTATAGGATTCACTAGAAAGTAATCCATCAACTTCTTCCATGTTTGCTATTTTAACCTTAATCATCCATCCGGCTCCATAAGGATCAGAATTTACACTTTCAGGTGTGCTTTCTAGCGCATCATTGAAAGCAATAATTTCACCTGCTATAGGAAGAAATAAATCAGAAACGGTTTTAACAGCTTCCACTGTTCCAAAAACTTCATCTTTCTCTAACGACTGATCTAAAGTTTCTACCTCAACATAAACAATATCTCCTAATTCTTTTTGTGCAAAATCAGTGATTCCTACTGTTGCGATATCGCCTTCAATACTAACCCATTCGTGATCTTTCGTGTACTTTAAATTTGCTGGTATGTTCATCTAAATTGTAATTGATAATTATTAATTGATAATTGAAATTTGCTGTTACAAATGTAACAATCTTATGTTCAAATCAGGTTTAGATTTCGAAAAATTAATTCCCAAAATTATACCGAATTGTAAAACCAGAACGAACATTGGTCAATGGAAAAGAAGTAGAGATAACCGCCTTCGAAAAAGAATGATCGTAATAGAAAATTGCTGTCAAATTTTTGCTAAAAGCATAATCCGCTTTTATTTTTATGGACCAGATGTTCTGCCCACCTGCTAATTGATTGTTGTCATAATCTAAATAACGAACAATGGTTTGGTTATTTCTATAGGCTAGATCAGCAGCTAAATTAATATCACTTTTTATGATTCCTGTTGGATTATCCGCTAATCTTGAAGAAAAAATGACATCTTTAAAGCGATACCCTAATCCTACTATATATTCAATCCCCTTTACTTCGGTCAATAAATTATTGTCAAAACTCATCGATAAAGCTCTGTCTTTTTTAATTTCGGTAAGTACTTTTAAAGAACTTTTTAATTCAAAATCCATTCTTAAAAGCGGACTGAATTGTTCTACCAGATTAATATTAGACATAATGGTCTGATTGAAAAAATTACCGCTCGCATCTACTCCGTTTGGTGCATTATCATATTCAAAGTTCGATCTAAATGCATTTATAGTATACGATGCTCTATAATTATGCTGCAAGGAGAAACGCTTGAAATTTTTCTTAAAGGCACCATATCGCATCAAACCATTGTATTTTATTGCCCAGTTTGGTATAGGAAAACTTCTAAAAATTCCAAGAGAAACAGCAGATGCATCGCCTCCTGAATAGGCTGCTAAAAAAGCTGGCAACAATACGGCCTGATTGTTTTTTCCATAACCCAATGGAAATCCTTCTGCATCTCTATTAATCGGATTATTAATATCAATTCCTCGCTCTGTAGCTAAACGATTTGCAACGGTGAGACGGTTCATCCTAAAATCATCAAAAGCAGTGGAACTATTTTCATCACTTGTAGCAAATGAGGTTTTTATCAAAACTGCTGATATGGAAAAAATACCTGTGTTATACGGAGATCTAGCGTTGTAAATTCCATCCGTCACATCATATTGCTCCGAGAAATTTTCAGAAAAAGCCCTATCCAATGTCAAATCAATTTTTAAATCGGGAAACAAATCGACATTAGCTGTAGCTTTAAACAGTTTATTTGTTACTTGCGTGAAATTTTGATTGAAATCTGGATAGTTCGTCAGCCAACCGTTCTTAGCTGCTTCATACCTGACGTCATCTTGGCTTCCAAATATAAAGCCCAATGACGGCCTTGAAGATCCTAAGAACCCAACACCTGGAGTATATCCCGGCAAAATTGTACCGCTATTGTAGGTATAGTTCATTTGAACATTCTTAACGCTGGTCAAAACTCCGATCAAACCATCAACAAATGCATTGTTTTTAGGAAGTTGATTGGCATTGGCATTTACTATTTTTTCGCCTGGTTTTGGCGCAATCATTTTCGGTTTTGGTAGTGTTTTGTTGGTGTTTTTGGTCAGTCCTAAATATTTATACAACAGGTCCATATTGAAGGCTGCATTTAAATTATTAGAACTTGCGTTTTGAATTGTATTTCCCAAATTATAATCGGCGCCATCAATATTGATCTGAGACAATGCATTGGAGGTGCGTTGCCAACTGTAATCACCCGTATAGGAATAATTTGCTTTGATAAAGCTGAATATTGGTATTTTGTTAATTGGTATGTCATAATTCACAACCAGTTGCTGCATGTGTTGGTTTGGATCTCCTATATCCCAATAACTATCCCAAATAGTAAAACTGTCAATGGGTTCATTATTTTCATTCAAATAGTTTTTTACAATATTACTAGAGGATGCCGTATAATTTAATTTCAATGATTTGGTTAGATTATAATTGAAACCATATTGATAATTAAATGCAAAATTTCTACGGTACAAAGGGTCAAGACCTATTCCTTCAACCTCTACTTGTCTAAATTGCTGGCGGTTGTACTGTCTATTGATATTGGTGTTAAACGAAATATTAGAAGGCAAATAATTAAAGTTAAAGTCACTTAATAACTTCCAGTAATTACTTTTTTTCAAAAACTTAGCTTTCTTAAACGGCTCCACTGGTTTAGGTTGAAAAGTGTACGCATAATCAACAGCAGAATTTGCCTGCTGGTCTACAAAATCTTCGATTTCAAAATCATGTCGCTCCACTTCGTTAAAAGACTGAGAGAAGGTGAAATTTTCAGGATCGTAAACATGTTGTTTTTGTTCTGGTTGGCGTTCTTTTCTCACACCAATAAAATTGATACTTTTTCGCTTGGTGTAATCAACCGCTCTGCTAGTTATATTGTCTTTCTTATTTTGATCCGTTGTATTATCTAACAACTGTTTTAATTTTATGTCTTGATTAAATGGGTCGTATTCTGGCGTGATGGTTTCTTCGCCTATAGCATAATTAAAAGGAAGATTGACACCCCATTTTTGAGGCAATAGTTTTCCAAGGTTTACATTAGTCACTATAGTATATTGCTCCGTATCTTCCCGACTTCTCTCATTAGGACCTTGTTCCAGTGATCCAAAACCAATTGTGCTTTTTCTACCCGATGCGGAGACCGTGGCAAAATCAGCTAAATTTGTATCTACATTCAGCACCGCAGCCATGCCGCCTTGGTTGTCCATATCCGACAAGCGAAGCTCATTAAACCAAACTTCTCCTTTAATATCATTGCGCAGATCACTGTTTTTCACCCCTACCATAAGGGTTCGTACCAGTCCAAAATTTGGATTTCCTTTTATCCCTAACTTCAAGGCATTCGTTCCGTCCCCTTCTGGTTTAGAAGGATCAGCATCTGGATAATAAATTCCATCTAATGGTATTGTATTTGGATCCACATTCATTGCTAAAATTTTCAATTTTGTCAACAAAGCTAATGACAAATCGATAGCATTTTCTTCTGGCCAAACTACTTCTGCGCTCAAAGGACTACAATCAGCATTGGAGGCAGAGGAAGGAACGGTCACTTTTAAAGGAATCTCAATCTGGTAGAAATTTTGTGTAAAGTCATTTCCAAAACGAATAAAACCGACCATCTGATTGTCTTGAAGAGCAATTTCACCGGGCAAAGATTCAGCGTGCAAAAACATTTTCAATTTTTTAAATTGACGCATATCGATACTTACATTTTTAAAAACGGCTCTGGAATCTTCCGGCTCTAATCCGTTTCCTGAAACTCTCAATGCTAATGACTGCTCATTTTGATTAATTACCGTGTTATTATTAAATAATTGCTCTCTTTGCACTCCAGGAGGTGTAATATAATTCACCGGACATCTTTGATTATTTTCCTGAACGTTGACCGCCAAAACATCTAAATTAGTATTGTCATCAGCACTATTTGTGTCATTAAAATCAAGCGTATTGGTATACCGTCTCCACTCGCCACGAACTAAATCTAAGGCTCCAAAACGAACCGTAACTTCTTCGCTAAAACCCGTCATAAACATCCTCATGAAACGAATTGATCTAAAATCTGAAATATTCCCTATCGTGTTTTCAGGCTGAGCAACCGGAATTTTAAATTGCAACCATCGGGCTTCGGTAGTGGAGCCATCCGGCAAAGACACTTGTGTATTTCTGACATCAGTAATATAATTTTGACCCACGTTCATTCCGGGTTGCACATCAATACTATATTCATAATAGGCATTGATTGTATTCATGGTATTGTCTCGGTTGATATCTTCCACATCAGGAACTGTTGATGATCCTCTATTGGGGTCATTGATATCAACTGCAGAGTTGCCATCAGTCCCATTGTACATTTTGTATCGATTTAAAATTCCTCCATTTGCGTTTAGATAAAAGGAATAATCATCTGCAGCAGGATCGAGTTCCGAAGCAAAATTGGTATAAACGGCCCCTTCATTGGCATTAGCCAAACCATCCAAACCGATATCTTGATTTCTCCTGTTATCCACATTGGTATCAAAGGCATAAATCAAGGACTGAGAAGCAGGAACATCTCCCCATAAAGGTCTTGGATTGACCAATATCTGATCTGGACCCAGCCCATTTTCATACTGTTTTCTTCCATCTTTTAGAACATCTTCTGAAATTTCTCCTAAATTGAAGTATATTTTTCCAATATTTGATAATGGAGCCTGACCATTTCCTACGTACGGATCTAACACCCAAAACTGAATGTATTCTACGTTTCCTTGTTCGAAATTTGTTGAATTTAAGGAACGCATAATCCCTCCAAAATTTTCAGTTGGATTTGCACTTACATTCGAATTGTTGTTATAAGGCCCTCTTTCAGATGGATAATAGCTCAAATCCAAGGTGTTTACAACTTGCGTCTGCCCTTGCGCAATATCAGTCAAAGGATACAATTCTCTACTGAAAATTCTTCTGGTTTTATTAAAAGACAAGTCTTCATTTGAGATTCCAACGGGCTTCTGAGTATAAAAGACGGGATCAATTGAATACCACGCTAATTTAGCCCTTTTGAATCCATAACTCAAATCATTAGCGCTTGCATTAAAATCATAACTACTTGTTGTGTTTCGGTCTGGTGTTGATGCCAAACTCCATGAATACGGGGAACGCATGTCAATTGTAGACTGAGATCCTTCAAAATCATCTACATAAATGGTCGATTCACCCTGAAACTGATCTGCTTTCGGCGAGTCCGGTTTCAAAAAGGCTATTTCACCTCTTACCGAAAGATTGGAAGGTACATCCGTGTCTATATTTGGCAATTTATTGACTAAGCGGGTCAAGAAAGGAACTTCTGTAGAGAAATTAGTATTGAAGCCAAAAATAGTATTGTTTACGGATTCCTGTCCAAAACTGGATTTTTGTGTAAACGGTCTTTCAGACATTTTCAAGAAAGTTCCGCCTACCACAAAGTTTTCCGAAATTTTATGTTCAATATTTAGGCCCATAAACCTTCTGGTTTGCTGACCAAAAACAGAGTTATTTTCCAAGGAGACTTCTATAGGTGTATTTGATGCCTGCAAGGACGGATCTAAAATTTGAACACGACCTAACTGATAATTCACGCTATAGTCAATACCTTCTACTAAGAGTCTTCCTGCTGCGGTAACTACCACTGAGCCTTGAGGCACATTGAACGCCCCAATTGGTATGCCATCACCACCACTCGATTTGTATTTCCCTCGTAATAAGAATTTGTTTTTTTCACTATCCTGCAATGCTCCCGCCTGCGTATTTCGATACATGCTGCGAAATACATATTTCTTTTGATTTTCATTGTAAGTGCTCACATTGTTGTAATTTTCCGAGGAACCAGCGTTCGATAATTTGGAAAATAACAGTTCTCCAAAAGGCTCTTTAGTTGTAAATAGAATTCTTCCATTTTGTGCATCGATCGTTAAACCTGGCATAAAATCAAAAAAACCATCCCCTCCAGTTTGAGGATCATTGTTGTAATTTAACTTATCTAAATTGAACACCTTCAACAAAGGGGTCTCGGCAACTTCATTTTCTCTTGAAGGATTTGCTGGGAAAGGACTTCCCGGAACCTCCGTAATATAATTTAGAGGAGAAGGATCTGTGTAAAGAATATTAAATCTAAAATCTTGTTGTTTCAATTGGTACCCGCCTTGAATCTGATAGATGTTTTTCATCATCAAATTCCAAATTGGATTTTTAACATTAGTCAAATTGCTTTTCAACATTTTCAAGACCAAACTCTGCGAGATGATAGCCTGATTGGAAGGACTACTTCCTGTAACGACCGTGGCATCCACTCCATCGTTTCCAAATTCACCCACTTGGTATACTTTATCTCCAATTGTGTATTGATAAGCAACAGCTAAAACCTCATCATTAGCCAACCGTTGTTGCAATGAAATAAACCCCAATTGTGGATTGAAGCTGTATTCATTTGGATTCAGTTTTCTTGCGTTTTCTAACTTGGAATAATCCTGACCTTCACTTACCGTTACATTAAAACCAGAATTTGCCGTTACAATTTCACGAATATTAGGATTCAACAAGCCTGTTCCAGCGTTAATTTGTGCAGGATTATAATCATTATTTGAATTGTCAGTGGGAGAATCTGCAGGATTGTTGAAAATCCCAGTAGAAGGATCTAAAACAACCACCTCACTATCAGGCACATCGGACAATTGCGCTTCTCCTAAATCTTGAAGTGCAATAATATTCCTCAGGTTATTATTGTTTGCCAATACCCGATTTTGCTTGTTGGTTACCCAAATTTCAATTCTGGATATTTGGACTCTACTATCAATGAATGGATAATTTGCCAACGATTTATCATAGCGATTTCTAAAATATTGGGACAAGAAAAAATGCCTGTCACTATCATAATCCAATGCAAACATTTCAAAATCCTCTATCGTGCCTCCTCCTTGCGCTATTAAACTTTTCGTTTGTGATTTTTGCTCTGAAAAAACACCAGTTACTGTTGTTTTTCCAAATTGCAGTTGCGTTTTTACCCCAAATAAGCTCTGAGCTCCTCGAATTAAGGAACTATTTAACGGCATGCTAACGTTACCGACTTCAATTTTTTGAATAATATCATCCTCCGAAGGTGCGTAATCTAATTTAATTAAATTTTGAAACGCAAATGTAGACTGTGTATCGTAATTAGCATTTACATTAAGCCGTGTTCCTACTTTCCCCATTAAACTCATGCTGATTCTCTGATCAAAATCAAAGGAAAGATTGGATCGATTTCTAGGAGAAAAGGATGGATTATCCTGTTTTGTATACCGCATTCCCAAATCCATTTCTACAGATCCTGTGGGTTTGACATCTATAGTGTTGCTTCCAAAAATAGATTCAAAAAGGCCTGACTTCACATAGTATCTAGGCAATAAATCTCTTTTAGCGAGTTCGCTTCCTTCTTTCTTGCCATCAATCGCATCTACTTTTTTCTTAAAATAATCACGCATGGATTCTTTTAAGACTAAATTTTCGTATTCTTTTGGCGTTAAAATAATGGGATAATTAATAGAAAATCCATCGACGGAATTGGTATAAACATAACGATCCGTAACCGGGTCATACGTGTAAGCAGATAAAACGCTTTGTGGGTTCTTTAATTGCAGTTTCCCCAAAGAAAAGCCAGTTTTTACAGTGTCCTGAGCCACCTGCTCTACTTGGGCCTGAGACACAAAACCACAAAATAAAACAAGCAAAAAAATAAAAATTTTATGCATACAACGCGGGGTCTTAAATACCGTTTAAAGGTTTTTTAAAGCTTTTTTAATGATTGATTCTACAGAAGCATCCGGATCTTCTTTAACAATCTTTTCTATGATTTTTTCTGAAGTTTTTCGTACAAATCCTAAAACTTCCAAAGCTGATAACGCTTCATCTCGATTTGTATTGCTTTGCGACATAGAAACTTCGTCTAAATCATATAATTTTAAGACTTTTTCTTTTAAATCTAAGATTACGCGTTGGGCAGTTTTACTTCCAATTCCCTTTATAGACTGAATCGTAACTACGTCAGCAGATGCTATAGCATTGGTGATTTGTTTTGGGTCAAGTGATGAGAGCATGGTTCGCGCTATGCTCGCTCCGATACCGGAAACAGACAATAAAAGTCTGAAAATCTCTCGCTCTGACTTTTCTATAAAACCAAAAAGTGTATGCGCATCCTCCTTAATTTGAAGATGCGTATATACTTTTATAAAATCTGTATTGGGTAATAAAGAATACGTGTGTAGGGAAATATTAACATGGTAGCCTATGCCGCCACAATCTATGATTATATGCGTTGGTGATTTCTCTGCTAATTTTCCTTGTAAATGTGCGATCATGATTAATAAAATATTGCCAAATATAATGAAATTAACATACTTCTATGTTTTATCAACAATTTTAACTATTTACTTTTATCCCATTTAATCAAATCTGTTTGGTTTTCTTTGCCTGTTTTTCCTGAGCATCAATTACAGCAATAGCAGCCATATTTACCATTTCCTCTACGCTAGCACCTAATTGAAATATATGAACTGGTTTTCCTAATCCTAACATAATAGGTCCAATAGAATCAATTTTATTTAATTCTTTTAGAAGTTTGTACGTGATGTTTGCAGAATCCAAATTTGGAAAAATCAACGTATTCACTTTTTTACCTGCTAGTTTAGAGAAGGGAAATTTCGCTTTCAGTAATTCCGGATTCAAGGCAAAATCTGCTTGAATCTCACCGTCAATTACAATATCAGGATAATTTTTATGTAAATAAGAAACTGCTTCTCTTACTTTGGCTGCGTTTTCGTTTGAAGAGGATCCAAAATTAGAAAATGAAATCATTGCAATTACAGGCTCTACGCCAAACATTTTAGCTGTTTTAGCGGTCATGATTGCTATTTTAGCTAAATCATCAGCAGATGGATTGATATTTATCGCTGTATCGGACAAAAACATTGGCCCACGGGCTGTCATCATCATATTAGTAGTAGCAACAATAGAAGCTCCTGGTGCTTTTTCAATCAATTGCAGCATCGGTTTAACCACAGAAGGATAACTTCTGGAATGTCCAGTTACCAGTGCATCTGCTTCGCCTTCGTTAACCATCATTGCGGCAAAATAATTGCGTTCCCGCATTAATTTTTGTGCATCTAAAAAGGAAATGCCACGTCTTTGTCTAGAAGACCAATAAGTCGTTGCAAATTTATTTCTTCTACCTTCTTCCTCATCAATTTTAGGATCTATAATTTGAACATCCGCATCAAAACCAATTTCTGCTTTTAATTCTAAGATAATTTCCTTATTTCCTAATAAAATTGGAAAACCAATTCCTTCTTCCAATACAATTTGAGCTGCTTTTAGAACATCTAGATGGTCTGCTTCAGCAAAAACGATTTTTTTAGGATCCATTTTAGCTCTGTTTGTAATCAAACGCAGCATTTTGTTGTCATTTCCTAAACGATCTAAAAGTTCTTCTTCGTATTTATTCCAATCCGTAATAGGATTCAGTGCTACACCAGAATCCATTGCTGCTTTGGCAACAGCCGGAGCAACAATCGTGATTAATCTTGGATCAAAAGGTTTAGGAATAATATATTCTCTACCAAAATTTAATTTGGTGGCGCCATAAGCAATGTTAACTTGTTCAGGAACGGATTGCTTTGTCAATGCAGCTAATGCTTTTACAGCTGCCATCTTCATCGCCTCGTTTATTTTAGTAGCACGAACATCAAGTGCGCCTCTAAAAATGTACGGAAACCCTAGCACGTTGTTTACCTGATTGGGATAATCTGAACGACCGGTAGCCATAATGACGTCTTTCCGAGTTGCAACAGCTAAGTTATAGTCTATTTCTGGATCTGGATTTGCCATTGCAAAAACAATAGGATTATCAGCCATTCCCAGCAACATTTCCGGCGACATGATGTCTCCAGTTGACAATCCTAAGAACACATCGGCATTGACTAATGCTTCTTGTAAGCTCACGGAAGGAATATCTTTAGCGTATTTCAACTGTAAATCAGATAGTTTTGGATTGTCTTTAGTTAACAATCCCTTACTATTGAACATAAAAATATTTTCAATTTTTACCCCCAGCAAAACGTATAAATTAGCACAAGCAAGTGCAGCGGAACCAGCTCCTGAAACCACTAATTTTACGTCTTCTGCTTTTTTATCTGCTAATTCTAAAGCGTTCAACAGTGCCGCCGAAGAAATAATAGCTGTACCATGCTGATCATCATGCATTACAGGAATATTTAATTCTTCTACCAACCGTCTTTCGATTTCGAAAGATTCTGGTGCTTTAATATCTTCAAGATTAATTCCGCCAAAAGTTGGGGCTATATTTTTAACCGTTTGAATGAATTCTTCAATGTCTTTTGTACCAATTTCGATGTCGAAAACATCGATATCAGCAAAGATCTTAAACAACAATCCCTTTCCTTCCATTACTGGTTTAGAGGCTTCCGGTCCGATATCCCCTAATCCTAAAACGGCGGTTCCATTTGTGATTACTGCGACCAAATTTCCTTTTGCAGTATATTTATAAACATTATTTACATCTTTTGCAATTTCTAAACACGGCTCAGCTACACCTGGAGAATAAGCCAAGGACAAATCTCTTTGTGTTGCATATTTCTTAGTGGGAACTACTTGAATTTTACCAGGAGTTGGCTTTGCGTGGTATAATAATGCTTCTCTTCTTTTGCTATTTTTGTCCATTGTTTAAGATTTTATTCTAGTGCACAAAGATAGAAGACTTGGTTTAAAAAGTCAGCTTTTATGCTTTTCTTTTATAAAAATTACACCACAAATAACAAGCGCCAATAAAAATAGCCGCAATAAATGCGGCTATTTTTCACTATTTTGTTTAGCTTCCTTTTATTGAGTGATGTAAGAATTTAAATGTTGAATGGTATCTTTTTGCATCTCGATTATGGCTTTTACCACATCACTGATGGAGATAATTCCTATTACTATATTGTTTTCAAGAACCGGCAAGTGCCGTACTCTTTTTGTACTCATTAGTTCCATACAATACTCTAAATTATCTGACGGACTTACGGTCACCACATCAGTTTCCATGATTTCATGAACAAAAGCTTTCTTTGAAGATTTTGATTTCAAAACGATTTTTCGAGCATAGTCCCTTTCAGATAAAACACCTTTCAAAACTGTATCTTCAATGATAAGAATTGCTCCAATGTTTTTTTCGCTCATCACTGTCAATGCTTCATATACAGTGTTAGTGGAAAGTATGGAATATACTTCCTTTCCTTTAGTGCTTAAAATTTGATTAACAGTCATAATTGATTCATTTAGTGAATGATAAAGTTAAAAAAAATATACATTCAAACAACAATAATATTTTTTTTAGCATTAAAACAGATTATCTGGTGCAATCAATTCTCCTAATTTTATTTTTAATTCTGCACTTAAAATTTGCAATCCGTATTGATAGGACGCATTCATCCAACCAAAGCCTTCCTTTGCGATGTAATCAAATTCAGTTCCTACATTACCATATTCGGCAAAAACTTTATGAGAACTGATTTCCAAATCGAATTTTTCCGGAATTGTTCCGTTGTATTCAACTGCATTTATGGTAATTAACCACAACCAACGGTACACCATTTCTTGTGCTTTATCTAAATAGTTATATTTAAGCAACCCTTCCCATAACAACATTTGATGTGGTGCCCATCCAAAAGGATAATCCCATTGTCGTTGCGGCTCGTCCTTGGAGACATTAGCACTACTCGCCTTAGTACTTCCTGTGATTCCACCTGTTTTTATAAAATGCGGCAGGGCTAGTTCCACTAATTTTTTAGCTTGATTTTCAGTACACAATCCCGCCCATAAAGGAAAAAAGGTTGTAGCTGCCTCAAACGGAAATTGTTCTTGATGTACAAAATCATAATCAAAATACATTCCTGCTGCTTCATTCCAGCACAATTCATTCATTTTTTCTTTTCTAAATTCAGCCTTTTGTTCCCATTCGTTAGAAGTATACCTTACATCTCCAATTTGAAAGGTGTTCCCAAAATAGGTTGCAATTAAATAAGCAATGTCTTTTTCGTATTTATAAAGAAAACTGTTCACATCAACGGAATTTAAGTTCGCACATCTATTTATAAGTCGATCCGTTGTGTCATGACCACTTTCACGCAAGCTTCGGTCATGAACAAAATACAAGTCTAAATCAGCGTCAACCAATTTTCTTTCTAAATATTCTTTTTCAAATGCGCGAACAGGCATGTTGTATTTTTTAGCATAAGGCGCTAAAATACCGTCAAAATGCCCAGGTTCCACTTCAAAGGGCATTCCACTACCTTCCGCTTTATATCGATTCAAGCCCGTTTCAGTTAATCGGTTTCCTAGCACCATCCAAACCGTATTGTATTCTAAAATAATGGCGTCTAGGTGGCTTTTTAACCATTCTTGATTTGGTACTTTTTGTTTTACAATTTCAATAATCAGCGAAGAATATAATGGCGGTTGTGTTCTTGTCAAGTAATAACTTCGGTTTGCGTTCAGGATTTTACCGTAATGTGTAATTTGGTATTTGAAGTTCTCCACAATAGCCATGGATTTTTCGAGTTGGTTATCGATTAAAAGACCAACACCAATAAAATAACTATCCCAGCCATACATTTCATTAAATCTTCCGCCTGGGACTACAAATGGAACTCCTTGCAAACTATATACTTTTTGTTCCAAAGCTAAAGCCAAAATCCCTGGTTTAGTGTTTAAAGTAGCCACATATTCCATAGAATAATTTATAGGTAAAATGGCTAATTTGAAATTCTGAAGTTCTTTTTCTAAATCTTGAAAATAAGCAACCCCTTTTTTATCCGTCGCAGCGACATAAAGCGTTGGAACCTCATTACTGGTTTTTTCATCTTCAAGAATCTGAGCCAAGCCTTTCTTATCTATTGTTCTCGTGAGCTCATTCCAATAATTATCCCTAATTTTCCGTGAAATTCGATCGACAGGATTTTCTTGAATTCGGGCTAAATCAACCTCACCCATTTCGGTTTTGCCTTCTTTAAGCACTGCTAATTCTTGAAGTAAATTTGACAAATAGTAGGTACCCGCAATGACCTGCTCCTGCTTTGTCTTTTCATCGATTAACACAAACTTTTTAGGGCCTTGGTCGTCTTTGGTGATTTTTTTATCTTGATCAGTATCTTCTTGAAGCAAAAGTTCTCGAAAAGTTTTATCTATGTTCAGTACGAATTTCATGATTTAGCAGTAAGTTTTTTTAGAATAAAGAAAGAAATAAGCAATAACGACATTGGAATTAAAGTATAATAAAAGGCATTTTCTGGTCCTTCATTTTTGAATAAATAGCCAATAACTCTAGAGCCCAAAGTACCCCCGAGTGCCGAGAAAACGACTATTAAACCCGTCATGGAACTGTGTAATTTTTTAGGCAATGCACTTAAAACAACTGAATTTAAAAGGGGATAAATAGGTGCAATAAAAAGTCCTACTAATGGAAAAGCAAATCCTATTAGTGGAATATCGCCAAGCGAATTAATTTCTTTCACATCCAACCCAACTGTTTTAGGAAGTACAAAAATTACAATAAGCATAGCAGCCACAATACAAAAACTTAGTACCCAAACCCAATTAACTCTTTTTGTAACTACCCCAGCTAAAAGTCTTCCTACAGCCAATGAAATGGCTAAAATACTGGCCATCATAATACTGATATTCTCAGGAAGATGCAGCACTTTACTATTAAAAGTTGGGAGCCAAGACATAATTCCCTGCTCAATCATTACAAACAGAAAAGCACTGATTACAAAAATAATAGTTAGTAATTTTGCAAATAATTTAAACATCTGCTTGAAGTCGTCTGCTAGATTAACTCCAGGAATTTCCGTTTTATTTTCAAATTTCGTAAAAAATAAAAAAACAAAGGACAGCAATGAAATTGCAGCGAGCAGCCAGTATACGTTTAACCAAGCATCTGGATTAGTAGTAGAGTTGAAAGCCGGAAACAAGAAATACGCTAAAGCAATTCCAATCATAAAAACACCTTCAATATTACTCATTAAACTATTGTGTTCCTGTTGATTCTCTGTTATTGTTCCAATAAGGGAATAAACCGACACTTTGATTAGCGCAAATGAAACCCCAACGGTAGCAAAAAGCACCTTAGCCATATCAAATGAATTTCCAAAATACATACTAATACAAGCGACTGAAACCAAAGCCAAACCAATAAGCATAGCTCTTTTATACCCTATCCTTGGTAAAAACGAAGCGATTAAAAAAGAAACTATGGCAATAGGCAAATCTTTGAAAGCTTCCAAGACACTAGCTTGCAATTCATCGACACCATAATTCTTTTGTGCCTTTAGTATCACTATTCCAACACTATTCAATAGAATCGCAAACACAAAGTAATTGAGATACATGGCAATTTTAACGGTACTTTTTTTCATATTTTCCTCCTTCGTTATGTTGAAATACTATTTAAATTTGAATTATAACTTAGCGTTTTAGATATTCTTGAATATCAATTCCTTTTGGCAATCTACCTATATTTTGAAGTTTCAATACGGCCAATTTTTGCGCAATGGTAATTGTTTCTTCAAAGTTTTTATTCCTTAAGTGGGCATAGAGAAAACCGGTCCAAAAAGCATCTCCTGCGCCTGTAGTATCTTTAATATCTTCGACCAGCAGCGCTTTTTGATGAATTAGTCCAGCATCAATATGCGACAATACCACGCCATCTTTCCCTTTTGTCAAACAAATGGTGGAAGCACCTAAGCGATGAAAATAATCAAAAATAAAATCTTCTGTTTTTGCTTCGGCGAAAAGACGATAACAATCATCTTCACTTAATTTTACCAAAGGATTTGTGGCTAAAAAATCCTTTAAAACCTCCTTAGCCTCTTCCCGATCTGGCCATATTCTTTCTGAAAAATTAATATCAATACTCGTTTGTACTCCTAATGCTTTGGCTCGTTTGGCACTTTCCAAAATAGTTGATCGCGCTGGATTTTTGCTTAAAGCAAAGCAAGTCGTGTGAAAAATTTTTGCGTTTTCGAGTAAATCATTCGGTATTTGACTTTGCTCAATTTGGCAATCAGCCTCTCGGTACGGAATAAAATCAGGTGTACTAGTAGATTTTGAAACAAAAATAACAGAAGTTGAATGGCTTTCTGATTTTCTGATATGCGATGTAACTACATGATTCGCTTTTAACTTTCGAACAATATATTCCCCTAATCCATCGTCACCACATGTGGCTACTAATACTGATTTCAAACCCAAACGCGTTGCATTTACAGCAACGTTTGTAGGCGAGCCTCCCAGAAAACGATGATAATCTTTGGTTCTATTTATCGAGGTATTCATTTCATGACCAATAAAATCAATCAAAACTTCGCCTACACAAACTATGTCTATTGTCTTTTCCAATTAAACTAAAAATTTAAAATTTGTATATAAACTTTGATGTACTAACACCGTTGCAGCACCGCTCCAAGCACAAAAAGGAACACCATTTGGCTCTTCGGTTTCGCTATTAAAATTTTCGTAGAAACTAAAATTATCAACAGCATTTGCTGCATTTATAGCTGTTAAGATCTCAGTTGCTTCTTTCTTTTTTCCTTTTGAAAGCAAAGCCAAGGCATAAAACCCATTGACCATGGACCAGCTACCTCCGTTATGAAACTCATTCGGGTAGTTCCTGAACTCGTATTTGCAATTGTTTTTAAGCAAATTCCAATCTAGATCTGTTTCTTGTATTGGCGGCCAAAACGCTGGTAACAACTTCATTTTCATTTTATTTTTGAGGGATATCGAATGGGCTACAATTTTACTTTGAAAATCATAAGAACCAATGTTTAAAAACAAAGCCAGCGAATTGGCGAAAGCATCAAATTGGTTTTTATAACCTGCCGGCGAAAAAGAACACGGCATGTATTTTTGAATAAGTATTTCGTGGTACGCTCGTTCATGGTATTTTTCACCTCCTGAATCAGGAGTGAAATTGATTTCAAGTTGTTCGGTAATTACTATTATTTTAGCTGTAATTAAATCGTCTTGCACAAAATGATTGTAACTCTTTAAAGCCCAAATTCGGAGCAATTGATCGTATAAAACATAGCCGTCCGTAATATATTCATCTGCCCAATTTCCTGACAAAGGGACATATAACAGTCCTTTGTTATTAAATTCCCATGCTTCCAAGAGCGCCAAACATTTTTCAATTGCAGTACTGTATTTTGCCACAAACGTGCTATCTTTTGTATAATAGGCATATTGACACACTCCAATTACAAACCAAGTTACCGCATCTACTCTTCCTGCCAGTCCGCCATAACTAACGGCAACTTCATCCCCATTTGTCATCACATTAGAAGGAATCGTTCCGTTATAATGTTGGTTATTGGCTATTGTTTCTACTGTTTTACGAAAGGTTTCAATTAATTTTTCATCACCAGAAGCCAAAGCTGCCAAACCGCAAATCACACCATCTCGAGCCCAGACCCGTTTATAATTAGATACATCTTGAGCACTGGCCAAAAATCCTTCTGAAGAAGACACATTCTCCAGCAGCTCGATTGCTTTTTTATAATTTAAATCACTATTCATGTTTCGCTATTGAGACTTTTTTACTTTTAATCAATAGGGTGCAAAAAGCCCCGATGAGCAGTAACACCCCTGCAAAACTAATTGCTTGTCGGGGATCGTTATCCAAGAAGTTCTTTAAAATATAACCAAATGACACGTTTTGAATAATCATTGGAATAACAATCATCATGTTAATAATTCCCATGTAGACACCGTATCGTTCTTTTGGAATAACAGCAACAACCATCAAATAGGGAATACCCATCATGCTCGCCCAAGCAATTCCGTATCCAATTACCACTGCAAAAAATACGTATTGATTCTGAACTATTGGAAAAAACAAAAAAGAACCAGCTCCAAATAACAGACAGACAAAATGAATCATTTTTGCGCCGTATTTTTTGGCTAGTTTTGCTAAATAAAAGGCAATTGAAAAAGTAACTATAAATCCAAAAGCGCCAATCAATCCATTCCACTCGACTGCTTTTTCATAACCTACTGGATTTTTTGGAGTTACATTCCAAACGGACAAAGCGATACTTTTTGAATTGTTTTGCCAATAACACATCATGGCATACCACTGAAACAAATAGACCAAAAATAGCTGCCACATAACGGTTGGCATCTCTAGGACTGCTTTATAAATATCTATAAAAGGCGAAAAAATATTTAATTTTTCCGCTTTCAAAATTGCCAATTCTGCTTCTGTCGGTGGAATTTCTTTAGTTTTACTCATACTCCACCATATGGAAGTTACCGAGAGTATGGCTCCTAGAAAAAAGGAAGCATAGATCCACGTGGGTAAAGAACCTGTATATCCTACGAAAACAATTGGGAATAGAAAAAGAGAAATATAAGCTAAAAACTGTCCAAAACCAGTAAAGAAACTTTGCGCCTGAAAACCCATTGGTTGCTGATCTTCTATTAGTGTATCAGCAATAAAAGCCCGATAGGGTTCCATCGCAGTATTGTTACCAACATCTAGAATCCAAAGCAAACCTGCCGCCATCCATAAGGAACTGCTAAATGGAAATAGAAATAGAGCGATACTACAAATTATAGCCCCAATAAAAAAATATGGTTTACGCCTTCCCCATCTTGGATGCCATGTTTTATCACTCATTGCCCCTATAATAGGTTGAATCAGTAAGCCCGTCAAAGGTCCTGCGAGATTTAATATCGGGATTTGATCTGGACTAGCGTGTAAAAAATCATAGATCGGATTTACAGCACTTTGTTGTAATCCAAAACTGTATTGTATTCCAAAAAAACCAACATTCATATTGATTATCTGCCAAAAGCTCAATTTTATTTTCACACTCACTCTGTTGGTTAATTTGTTAATTTTATCTAAAAATAATTTTATTATTACCAATTAAATAGAGAATACAAACAAAAACGTTTTCGGAAGTGCCGAAAACGTTTTCGAAATAATAAAATCTAGTACGTACTATGGTTATTTAGCAGCGAAAGGAATAATGATTCTGGTTTCCCATTCTATTTCGTTTCCACCATTAAATGGATTGGACAAAAATTGTTCCAGTGGGGCTTTATCCAATTTATAACCATGATTATTAGCGTAATCCAATAAGACGAACCAAGCTCTATCTGAGGTTCTAAAATTACCGTAATACGTCGCTTTCAATCCTTTAATAGCCGGTATTGTTTTGAATTTTACAATTTCATTTTCAATAATTTGTGTGTTTTCAGGAATGGGAAAACAGTAATTAAAATCGATTGTTTCTTTATCTAAATCCCAATTTGTAATTTCCACATAAGGTTTTCCAATTATTTGTATTTTGTTATCCAATAAAAATCCGGTAATACCCGCATCATTGGCAATCATATGTTGTGCTTTCTCTTGCAGCACACTTTTCAAGCTGATGTACGCTACAAAAGTCTGCTCTGAAACACCTTCTCCTTCAATTTTAACGTTGAAATTCTTCAGATGCTCATTTAATCCTTTCTTAAAATCAGTTAGTTTTCTGATTTGTTCTTTTTTAAATTCAGTATTAAAAAAGGGAGCAGTTAGTTTATTGTATAAGCTATGATTTACATCTTTAATACCAACACTCACTTTTGTTACAGAATCATTTATAGAAGTAATGTCCCATGTGTACTGCATTTGAACAGCTTCTTTTTTCATTTCCTGCTGAATAAAGTCAAAATTTCTTTTGTCGATAAGCGTATACTTTTCTTTATCTTTCAGCAATTGAGCCGCAGTCCATTCCTGAATTCCTTGAAAAACGGTTCCTGTTGCTGCTTTCACTTTAAAAGAAATACAGTAATCCGTTTCTTTTATCATTAAATACCAAACTAAAAATAAAGCTATAAAAATACTTCCTGCTATTGCTATTCGTTTTTTGACTGTCATTACTATTTAATCATTTTTAATTTTGCCTCGATAAATTCTCCGATTGTCTTGCCATGATCAATCCCATTTACAATGGCAGCTTTGTAATGGATCCCTCCATAAAGCCGACTCATAGCAGCTTCTTTAGCGGCAGCATCAAAAGACCTATATTTCCTCTTTGGCAATCCAAATTGCACTTCAGTATCATCCGTATAAGAAAAATTATCTCCAAAAACCGAAGTCAGAATAGAAGCTGAGCACATAGAAACCACAGAGTGTCCGCTGGTATATTCTGGAAAAGGAGGCGTTTGTAATAAAGGTTTCCAGTTTTCATCGATATTCTGATTGATAACGGTCTCTGGACGCACCACATTACTCTTGAATTTCTCATTCCAACAACTGATGAAACCTTCAAAAATCCCAATAGAAGTTTTAGTATAGGCAAAAACCGTTTTAGCAAAATCTGCATTTGATTTTTTACTAGCAATTTTTACAATTCCCATCCAGTGTGCTCCAGGTGTAATCTTTTTTTTGGCAAACATCATGTGACCCTGACTCACAGAAACATACGGATTACAATCCCAAAATTGGGCTATTTTAATTTCCTCAGAATTGTCTCCTTTCACAATCATCTCTTTACTTATATCATATACCTCTTGTACTTCCTTAAAAAACGGAGAATTTTTACTAAGAGAGAATGGTAAAGCGGGCTTTGGTTTAAACTGTGAGGCCGAATCAAGAACCATTGTTCTGATTTCGCCCCAATGTGGTTCTACAGCATCCATATAGGAGGGCGGTGTAGGTTGCCACCTTCCTGGTTGATTGGCATAAACAGAAAATTTAGACATGGTTCTAGTTTCTTTATAATTGTCCTTTCCCATCCATCTCTTAATTCGTTCAGCCACTTTAAGTCCGTACTCTTTAGAAACTATAAACTCTTCTTCATTTTCATCAGTCCATTTTTGATACAAACTGTCTCTAAATTTATCTACTATTTCTTCTGAAAAAACCAGTTGTTTACTGAGCTCCATGTGTGCAATCAGCGCTGCTAGTGGTTGATTTACACCACTCTTAGAATCCAACTTCGGTATTGAATCTAACCCGTTCAGTTGATTTTGAAGACTGATATAGGTCTTGCTATTTTGAGCCATTACTTCATACGCGGCAATATTTGGATAAACAAAAATCCTACTGGCAACCGGTGGCGAAAAGATATCGTGAATCATGATTTGCGTCACATTGTCTATTGCTGCATGATATTCATTAGTAGTGACCACAATAGATTGATTCTTTTTACAAGAAATAAAAAGAAGCATAATGGAGACAAGACTAAAAATTTTAGTTTTCATTTTTTACTAATTTGTAAGTTACTTTCTATTTTTTAGTTGATGGCATTTCATATACTTCTACCTTTTTGTTGTTGATCGTAACCAACATGTATTTCTTACCATTAAAAGTAATAATATCAAGGTGCCGAACCGCTTTTTGAGTCAAATCAATTCCGATTTGATTTCCTAAATAAATTGTTTTTTCGTTTTTGATTAATGCGCCAGAAAATCCGTCAAACCGACTATGAAATGGCGAAACACCAAAATAATTCCCCGCTGCAAACACTTCTTCTTTTGCATCCGAATCAAAGTTAGATTTTACAAAACTGGTAATTGGAGCTACTTGCATTTTATTCGAAAAAGGTATAAAAGTAAATTTACCATTGTCATTTTTTAAATAACCCGATTTCAAATTATGAACTTCAAATAGTTTTCCTTTTTCAAGCATTTTTACATCAAAAACCTCTTCCAGTGTTTTTCCTGCAAAGGATTTGTAACTGTTGAACTTCTTTTTGAGCATCCCGCTAAATTGTTCTGCTAACTCATCCAGACCTAAAATAGCGTGATATTTCCCTTCCTTTTCTACGGCAACAATGGTTTCATAATTACCGTTAGTATCAAAATCATCATAATACATCTTCATTGGAAAATCCTTAGAAGCTTTAAATTTTGAATTCATACCCCAATTCCCAACCAAATAATCCTGATCGCCGTCCTGATCGATATCAAAAGGAATTATTGATTGCCATAATCCATTGCTTTTTTCTGGAAAAACAGTTGCTGTTATATCCGTAAATTTACCGTTTTTATTTGCAAAAAAAGTAGGTTTCATCCATTCCCCAATTACAATTAAATCTGCTTTCCCATCCTTGTTAAAATCTGTAAAAACAGCATCGGTAACCATTCCAATATTTTGAAAAGTTTTGTTTTCAACAATTGTAAAAACTCCCTTATTGTTGTTTAACAAATAACAATCAGGAAGGGTTCCAAATCTATTATTTATAGAATTATTACCCACAAAAAGATCTAAATCACCATCTTTATCATAATCAAAAGCCTTCACCACGGAGCCATTTTGTGCTATTTTTGGCAAAGCTGCTTTGAGGAACTGATTGTTTTTATTCAAATACAATCGATCTTCTAAATCAGCTGCATTTTCACCTCCACCGCTAGAGACATACAAATCATTACGTCTATCGTTATTGAAATCACCAATCACTGCTGAGGCGTCTTCAAAAATAGAATCCTTTTCGATTTCAACAAGTTCTTTTTTGACAAATCCAGTGGTATTTTGGAAATAGATCACCGCTTTTTTCCCTTTGGAACCACCAAAGAAAATATCCTCTTTTCCATCGCCGTTTAAATCCCCGATTGCTGTTGCAGCTCCTCGATCTGAGCGTTGATATGGAATTAATTTTTGAACTAAAAAGTCCACATAGTCATTTTCCTGATGCGTATAGTCGATTCCTAATCCTGTTTGTAACTTTTTAAAAATGGGCGAGACAGAAGGATGCAACGTTTTGTAATCAAAAACTTTTCTATCTTTATTTGCTTTTATCGTAAGGGTTTGAGATGTTTTAACTTTCTTCAAGGTTTGATAAGTCTTGTCTGGCCAAACCACCACTAATGAATCTATTTGTTTTGTTTTTCCATAGCCAAAATGAATTATCGGTTCTGATGAAGATTGAAAGCCTCTGGTAGTTTGCAGTTCCTTAAATTGTTTCTTTCCACCAACGTAGCTAATTACTTTGGCTCCAATTCCAAAGGTGTTTTTTCCCGTAAAACGTAGTTTCAATTTTAAATAGCTTGCTTTTGCATCGGTTTTATTAATGTAAACCGAAGCAATTGCATTCGTATTATTAGTGATTACATCTAAATCTCCATCATTATCGATATCAGCATAGCCGCTGCCATTTGAAATTATCGAATCATTCACTATCCAATCCTTAGAGCGGTTTTTAAACTGCAAATCAGCTGCGCCTTGAAAAACATAATTCGTTACATTTCCTTTTGGCATGCGCTTTAAAGCCTCTTTATCCAGTAACTTTGTGGTGCTAATTTTACTTTTTATTTGATCATTTGAATAATATTTGACATAATCTAAATCATTTGGACGTTTTGGAATTCCGTTACTCACAAAAATATCCTGCTCCCCATCTTGATCATAATCGCCAAACAAAGTACTCCAACTCCAATCGGTTGCTGCAATACCACTTAGCAAAGCAGTTTCGGTAAAGTGGTTTCCAGCTTGATTTAATTGCAGCATGTTTCTAGTATACTGATAATGATAACCTAATTTTTCAGTTCTCATTTTGAGCATTTGGACGTTGTCATCGCCAAGAGAAGATTTCAAAACTTTTTCATCCTCAGGAAGCATATCTAGACTTAGAATATCGGGAAATCCATCATGATTTACATCGGCAACATCCACACCCATAGAAAATCTAGAGGTATGTCCAAAAAATTGTTTTAAACTTTCGGTAAAAGTTCCATCACCGTTATTGAGATAATAGTAATCATCTTCATGAAAATCATTTCCCACATAGATATCTGGATAACCATCTAAATTGAAATCGGAAACTGCTAATCCCAATCCATATCCATTGGCACCGCCAAAAATCCCTGCCTGTTCACTTACATCTATAAATTTTCCATTATCATTTCGAAATAGTTTATCACCAGATTCATAACTTCTATTGTTTCGAACAGTAGCATTGCCAAAAGAAGATTCAGAATGAACCGCATGATTTAATAAATACATGTCAAGATCTCCATCCAAATCATAATCAAAAAAAGCGGCTGACGAACTGTAATTATCTAAATCTAACCCGAACTGTGCTGCACTTTCCGTGAACGTATTGTCCTTATTATTGATAAATAATTCATTTTGACCTTCAAAACCATTAATCCCTACTACGGCACAAACATAAATATCGAGATATCCATCTCCATTTACATCAGCCATCACCGTTCCAGCGTTCCAGTCACTTTGACTTTCTACTCCAGCTTTTACGGAAATATCTTCAAATTTATTATTCCCTTTATTTAAGTACAATTTATTCTTCCCTTGATTAGAAGTAAAATAAATATCGACTAAACCATCGTTATTGATGTCGCCAAGAGCTACTCCGCCACCGTTATAATAGTATAAATAATCTAAAATCGAAATGTTTTTGGATGCCAATAATTCGTTATCAAATAAAATATTGCTTTCCTCTGAAGGCAACATCTCAAATAACTTTCCTTCCTTTTTGGAACAACTACTAAAAAGTACTAAAGCCAGAATTATTCTAAAATAATTATTCATTGATTCTAAATATTTTGGGGATATTATCATTGATAACCGCTATAACTGAAACCGTTTTGTTTTTATCTCTTATTACCTTCAGGTTTTTGACCTCTCCTTTAATGAAGAAACCCGATTTATCGTAAGGCAACCAAGAGAAAGTCGCATTTTTACCTCCTAGAAGTACGCTACCATAATTCGCATCTAATCTTGAAAACTGTGGTTTGAATTCGTATTGATTTCCTCCCAATATTAAATCTAAAATTCCGTCATTATTGATATCCAGTGCACAAATTGAATTTACAGATGAAAATTGAACTTCTTTTGGAAGTGCTTTTATTTCAAACTTACCATTCCCTTTATTGATTGCAATGATACTTTCTTGAATACTGACCGTCTTTTGTATCGAATTACTAACTATTTCTGGGACGAATAATTCTTGAAATGTCTTGGTCGAATAATCTTTGTAACTCAAATTTTTCTTTTTAATTAAAGGAATCTGTCTCGCTAATTCCTGCTTTAGGTTTATAGGAAAATCTTTACCTTCAATTGATCGAGTGGCTATTTGCTCAATAGTTCCGTTGTTGTCAAAATCATTAACAAACAATTTTAATGGATTTGCAACAGCGGGTTTGTAAGTCGTATTTGTTCCTTTGTTACCCAAAACCAAATCTTTTTTTCCATCATTATTTAAGTCCACACAACGCACTGCGTTCCAAAAACCTTTAAAGTCAGTAAGATTAGATTTATATTCTGTCAATCTTCGTCCTGTGTTTTTGAAAATCATTGGAGCAGTCCAATCGCCAACCAAGATTAAATCTTTTTTGGAATCATTATCAATATCTTCCCAAACCGCATCGGTAATCATGCCAACTGCGTTAATTTTGAATGCTTTTTTATCTATTACATTTGTAAAATTGCCGTTGCCGTCATTTTCCAACAACAAATGCTTAGGATCAATTCCATACACTCCAGGAACACTTCGACTACCAATAAACACATCGATATCGCCATCATTATCAAAATCATTTGCTGCAATTACGGAGACATTATTATTGGTTGTTGGCACGTTTGTTTTACTTTTTACAAAAACTCCTTTCCCATTATTCAAATACAAACGGTTTTTATAATTAGCCTGATCTGCTTTTTCGTTTCCACCGGAACCAACTAGCAAATCAATGTCGCCATCATTATCTGCATCAAAAAAACTGGCTGCTGTATCTTCAAAACTAAAATCGCCATCTAAGTCTTTCTGAGAAGTGACAGCAAAATTACCATTGCCATTATTCAAATAAATTTTGCTAGCCTGCCCTTTGGCTCCGCCAATGAAAGCATCGTCATTGCCATCTCCATTAATATCGGCAACGGCAAGAGAGGGACCTTCTTGTGAAAGCATTTTCGATACCAATCCTTCATAATCAAAATCAATGTAATCATTTTCTTTATGTGTTGTAAACGGTGTTTTCTTCTCTAAAAATAATGGTTTTGATATCTTATTTTTCGGAATATAATCAAATTTAGCCTCCGTGATATTTAACTTTAAAGTACTATTATTTGCTATTTTTTTTATGGTTTGGAATTTTCCGTTTGGCCAAATTACTTGTAAGGAATCTATTTTTTTAGTTCCAATTCCAAAAGTCATTATATAATCGATTGACGATTGAAAACCTCGTGAAGGAATTAACTCTTGTCTGAGAATCTCTTTTCCTGAGAATAATTCAACAACACTCCCGACAGCAAATTTATTTTGACCTTCTCCTTTTAATTTTACTTTTATAAACTGGTTCTTTTTATTTTTCTCTGAATTATTTCGATAAACAAATGATTCCATATTGACATTATTGACGATCAAATCTAAATCGCCATCATTGTCTAAATCGCCATAAGCTGCACCATTAGAAAAACTTGGCGTATCAAATCCCCATTTCACAGCTTCATTTGTAAAAGTCAAGTTCTTATTGTTTCTAAATGCATAGTTGGGTATTGGTGTTGTTGGCATTTTACTGATAATAGTTTGAATTTCTTCTTTCTTACCAGTAACTACCATTTTTTGCATAAATTCATTAGCAAAAAAGTCCACAAAATCTTGATTTGTTAAATCGTTATAAATCCCATTACAAACATAGATGTCTTTGTAACCATCATTATCCATATCAAATAACAAAGCGCCCCAACTCCAATCGGTTTTAGCAACACCAGCATAATTTGCTATTTCAAGGAATTGATTAGTCCCATTATTAATTTGCAGCGTATTCTGCATATATTGAGTATAAAAATCGAGATTTACTTTTCGGGTAAATAAATCATAATTTTCAAAATTGGTTGTCGTTTTTAAGCGTTCGTCCGGTTCTGGTAACATATCTGTTACAAAAATATCGGCTTTCCCGTCATTGTTGACATCGGCCATATCAGCTCCCATGGAGGATTGACTGATGTGCGATGTCCATCCCTGAATTTGTTCGGTAAAGGTTCCATTTTTATTATTGATGTATAAATAATCCCGCTCATAAAAATCATTCGAAATATAAATATCCGGATACAAATCTCCGTTTACATCTCCTACTGTAACTCCAAGACCAAATCCAATAAGACTCCCGTAAATTCCCGCTGCCGCACTTACATCAATAAATTTTCCGTTGTCGTTACGCAATAATTTATCGCCTCCACCTTTTAGAATTTCTGCTACATCCCAATCTTTATCTCTTAAATCTCTTTTATTAGAATAATTAAGACTGCTTACTGGAATAAAACTATTGTTTAAAATATAAACGTCTAAATCCCCATCTTTATCATAATCAAAAAAAGCAGCATGTGTAGTAATACCGGTGTCCGCTAGATTGTATTCGGCTGCTTTTTCAGTAAAAGTTGCATTGCCATTATTTATAAATAGTTCATTTTTTTGTTGATTTCCTAAGCTATTCCCTGCGTTACACACATAAATATCAAGGAATCCATCAGCATTGATATCGACCATAACCACGCCTGTTGACCAGATTTTGGTTCCTTCGACACCTGCTTTTTTAGAAATATCTTCAAATTCGAAATTTCCTTTATTTAAATATAATTTGTTGGTTCCAAGATTTGAAGTAAAATATACATCCGAAAGACCGTCATTGTTGATATCTCCAATAGCAACACCGCCACCATTATAAAAATTTCGATATTTAAATATATTCATATCCGCGCCATTCTTTACTTCATTAACAAAAGTAATTCCTGTTTTAGAAGCGTCTAATTTAGAGAATAAAACGTCTTTGTTTTGTGACTTTTCTTTGGAACAATTAGAAAAAAAGAGCATCATAAGTGGTAATAAGACAAAACGATTTGACATATTATATTGTGGCATTTTAGTTAGGGAATTGTATGAATTAGAATTGCCTAATTTATATAATATTGGTATAAAAAAGAATAAAATAGTTATAAAATAAAGAGGGTAATAAATACCCTCTTTATGACTAACTCAAAAAACAATAAATAGTAAACAAATCTTTAGTATCCTGGGTTTTGTTTCAAATTCGCATTAAACAATGCATCAGCTGGAATTGGAAACAAAATATATTTATCAGCAGAAACGTAAGGTTTTAATTCTCTAACTGCTAAGAATTTTCCAAAACGAACCATGTCATTTCTTCTCCACCCTTCTAACCACAATTCTTTTCCTCTTTCTAAGTACACTCCATCCAAAGTAGCAGCAGAAGCCGCTTGACCTGATCTAGCAGCGATGTCACTCATAATAGTTCCAACACTTCCTGTACCGCCTCTTAATATTGCTTCCGCTTTCATTAACAAAGCATCAGAATAACGCATGAATACATAATCATTATCAGGAGTATTAATGTTAGCTGCATCCGGAATGTATTTTTGCATTCTGATACCGGCCGTCTCTAAAGTAGTTCCGCTTGTAATTAGGGTTACTGCTGGAGTAAAAAATAATGGATTCCCTCTTCTATCATTCAAAGCAGCTGTTCCTCCAGGTTTGTACATTTGGCCAACTTGGAAACCCACTGGATTACCAAAAGCAGCTATAATTGCAGGATCAGCATTTTTGATACGTCTGTCATTTGGATTAAACTTGTTATAGTACTCTGCTACGGTAGAGAAACCATTCCATCCATCCGGAGTCTGGTTGTAATGCATAGACATTCTCCAGTGGTATTGAATTCCTCCACCTGCTCCACCTCTTATGTTCTTAGCCGAGAATAAGATCTCCGGTGAAGTATTGTTCGCAGGTTTAAAATTATCCCAATAATCTGAAGCTAAACTACTACTGATTGCATTTATATGTCCCACCACTTTATTCATGTCAGCGGCAGCAAATGTATAAGGACCTGCAGCAGCAGCAGCGGTAAATACTCCTTTGTTCAAATACAATTTAGCTAATAGAAAATGCGCTGCATCTTTGTTAGCAAAACTAGCATCATTAACTGTTCTTGCAGGGAGTTGAGCAACCACAGCTTCTAATTCGCTAATTACGAAATCAGTCGCCTCAGTTCTAGTCCATACTTTTGGATCATCTGTTAACTTGGAACCTGCTTCTCTGTAAGGAACTTGACCAAACAAATCAATTACATTATAATAGTAGAAAGCTCTCAAAAAACGAGCCTGAGGCACTTCAGCACCTGTACCGTTTTCAACTACTAAACTACAGTTGTAAACATTAGACAGCAAAGCATTCCACGCATTTCTTACCTCATTATGATCCGGTGCCCAGGTATGTACGTGAATTTGTCTCCAAGTAGCATTATCATCCCAGTCACCACCTCGTGTTGGTCCCACTAAGGCATCTGTTGACATTTCATCCAAAGCAAACATTTGCCCTTGAGTTTCAAAGCTTCGCAATCCTTCATAAGATGATTGCAATAAAGCCGCAGTATTAATAGCGCCGCCGTCTTCAGCACTATTAACAAAACCATCTAATACTTCTTCATCTAAATTGGTGCAACTTACGCCTAACGCGATTGTGCTTACAAAAAAGATGCTTTTTATAATATTTATTCTTTTCATTGTTCTATTAATTAAAATGTTACGTTAATACCAACAGCTACACTTTTTTCTCTTGGATACGATAAGTATTCCATACCTGCCGAAGGCACTCCATTCAAAGATTTATCTGTATCCACCTCTGGATCAGATCCAGAATAGCTGGTGATGATAAATAAATTAGACGCATTTACAAAGAAACGAGCTGATTTCATTTTAAATCGCTCTATTACATCTCCTTTGAAAGTATATCCTACAGTTAAATTACCCATTCTAAAGAAATCACCTTTTTCTAAATACCTAGTAGATGGTGCAGAAACATCCGCTGTCGATTGAGGCGATGTCGCCACTTCTAGGGTTATGTTTTTACCTGGATCACCACTAAATGCACTTTTAGCGAAATTGGCGTTAGTTGTATTATTATAGATGTAGTGACCAAACGCTCCGTAGAAAGAAGCACTAGCATCGAAGCCTTTATATGCTAAAGAAGTATTGAAACCAACATTGATTTTAGGTAAAGGTTGTTTGTCTAATAATTTTTTATCCGCAGTACCTAAACCCGTATCGTTACCGGCTGCATCTGCATAAATAGACATCCCATCAGCATCATACCCTCTCCACTCATAGAGATAATAAGTATAGGCAGGGTAATTAGTTGTAACTACTTGAGCATAAGCCCCAGACAAGCCTTGACCGTTTAATGCTCCTGTAGCAATAAATCCTGGAAAGTTTTTTACTTCGTTTGATAAGAAGGAAGCATTACCTGAAATATCCCATGTAAAATCTTGCGTATTAATTACACTATAATTCAAAGAAACTTCTACCCCTTTATTGATTAAGTTACCGGCTAAGTTCACAAAACGCGGCGCTGGCGGGCCAGGTTGAGAAGAAGCGGCTGGAACTGGAAAAATTAAATCTTTGGTATCCCTTTGGAAATAATCTATAGATCCTGTCAACCTATTGTTGAACAATTCAAAATCAGCACCTATACCATACGATTTAGTAGTTTCCCATTTTAAATTTTCATTTGCGTTGATTTGCTCACCAAGACCTCCATCGAGTGAATAAGAAGCTCTCGCAATAGCAGAGTTAGGTGCAAACTCTTGGTTTCCTGTGATACCATAATTTCCTCTAACTTTGAAACTATTAAACAACCCTTCTTGATCTTCAATCACTTTGTAAGCAATACCTACAGAAGGGAAATAATCATATTTGTTATTTTTTCCTAGTTTAGTAGACCCATCGGCACGCAAAGTAGCCGTTACAATTAACTTTTTATACAAAGTGGCATTAACTCTACCAAAATAGGACTGTAATTCTACTCTATTTCTGAATGAATTAACTCTAAACTCATTTCTCAAACCACCTTCAATATTGTCAATTAAATTCGTTTGTAAAGGACTATACCCTTTACCCGTAGCTGTACTTCCATCTGCCGTATAATCGTAGTATGAGTATCCAACTAATGCATCCAAATTAAAATTATCACTAAAATCATTGTTATAATTCAAGGTATGCTCAAAAGTTCTATTGAATTTGTTCAAATTAGAAATACTAGCCTGTCCATATTTAGTAACTAAAGTCTGAGGATCTGTCGCTTGAGCAACATTCGTGATTTGAATTGTTGGCAACAACTGACTTTTTCTACTTGAATTTGAGGTCTCGATACCAAATAAGAATTGGTATTTTAATTTACTATTAATTTTCCATGTCGTATTAATACTAGCTAATAATTTATTAGTGTTTGTATAATCTTTGTATGCATCAAGCAATTGAACAGGATTCAAATAATCATTTCCTACAAAGGTATAAGATCCGTCTGGGGCATAAATTGGTAGCGTCGGATTCCAGTATAGCGCTGCACCCATAAGATTCCCAACAGCTCCAGCATTATTAGATAATAACGTCGCTTCATCCTTTAAAGAGGCATAGATAATTCTTTCTTCTATTTTCAACGCACCTCCGAAGAAATCATTTGAATTGTAAACAGTAGCGTTGTATTTATCCAATCCTGTGTTTTTAACGATACCATTCGTACTTGAAGCACCTAAGGAAATTCTAGTATTGGAATTTTCTGTAGTTTTAGCAAAAGATAGATCATGATTAGTTGAAAAACCATTTCTCAAAACAGCATCTTCCCAATCATAAGATCTAGATCCCTTATCTATACCACCAGCAGCAACAAATTGATTCGCATCCATAACATCCAGATTACCTGACATTTTACTGAACTGTACAGAGGAGCTGTAATTTATTTGTGGTACATTCGATTTTCCTTTTTTAGTTGTGATTACAATTACCCCATTAGATCCACGAGAACCATAGATAGCAGTTGAAGAGGCATCTTTCAATACACTTATACTTTCTATATCATTTTGATTCACAAAGTTTAATGGATTCTTAGCAGAAGAACTTCCTAATAAATCATCTCCTCCACCGGAAACATTTCCACCGTCCAAAGGAACACCATCAATAACGATTAATGGGCTATTACCTGAACGAATAGAAGAGTTACCACGAACTCTAATTGCTACACCAGCGCCTGGCTCACCACTGGATTGTGTAACTTGAACACCCGCTACTTTCCCTCTTAATAATTGTGCTGGAGACGGAGAAGAAACATTATCAAAATCTTTTGCTCCAATTTGATCCACTGCACCAGTCGCATCTTTCTTTCTTACTGAACCGTAGCCTATCACTACAACTTCTTTCAATTCAGCAGAATCCTCTAATAATGTGATTTGAACGGTACTTTTACCTGCCACATTTATCTCTTGAGGTTTAAGACCAATGTAACTAAAAATTAAAACTGCGTTTGAGGCAACATTTTTGATAGTAAATTTTCCATCGAAATCAGTTTGTGCTCCATTTGTTGTTCCTTTAACTAAGACAGAAGCCCCCGGAAGTGGACCGCTGGCATCCGATACTGTACCTGACACATCTTGCGAATAAGTCAAACTTGTACACAGCATCGTTAGAAACACCATCAAGCCTTTAATTAGACTATTTTTCATACGTAATAAATAAGTTGGTTAATAATTTGTTTAAATGGTTTGTTTAAATATTAATATCAAACATAATTATAATTTTATGATAAAATTAAGATTTTACCAAACTATAACGTTTTCGTTGTGCCGAAAACGTTTTCGATTTTAAAATTAATACCTTAAAAATTTAATACTAAAATTATACTAAACACAAAAATAAGAGCATAAAAAACACATTACTACACTTTATTAGCAGTTATATTACAAATTAATCGCCAATTAATCAAAAAAAAGTCTTTTAACAAAATATCATTGCGAATTATTCATCATAATTAAGTCAAATGCAACAAATTGATAATCTGCAGCCACCACTTTCAATTTAAAAAATCATAGTTTCTGTAATTAGCATACTCCTTTTTTAATCTCTGTTTTAAAGGCTTAAAATAACATAGTAACGAAACGAATTTTATTACAAAAACACCACTTTAACAGCTCTTAATTGGGAGGTTTAAACTTATAAAAATATAAGTGTTCCATTCTAAGATTTAAAAATAGAAACCTAAAAATAGCGACAGTGGAATCGAAAATTCTTCTTTCTGATTTTAACTATTTTTTAATCTAACTATCTTCTTCTTATAGTTTCCCGATTTCTTTCATCATCACAATACGGAAGTAAAGTAGCCTAGTTCTGTATTTGTATCTTAAGGAATACCTACTCCAATATTTAGCAAAATTTTAAAAAGTAGGTGCCAAATGAGGAGAAAAGACCAATGGATTAAAAAAAATAGCAAACAAAAAAAAGCCACGAATACCACTTTAAATCCTTTCAAAATGGATCAATTTGATATTCGTGGCAGAAAAAAATAAAATACTATTGTATCGTAATCGTTTTGTTATCCACTCCAAGACCAATAATCTTTAGCGATTTCCATTGTTTCGGCAGAAGTCCTTTGTTGTATTTCAATCCCATATCGGTTTGCTCCACACCGCCAAAACCATAAATAACGGCTTGAAGCATAGCTCCTGCACCTGTTGCAAAGTAAGGATTATTACTATTGGCTGATTCTGAAAACACGCCAAAAGGAGGACGGCTGTTTGGTAAATAAGATTTCACAAAATAAGTATACGCTTTTTCTCTATCGCCTAATCTCGCATATAAAACGGACAAAACTCCAGAGGCCATCGCTGGTCCATCTTTTTTGTCAATTTTTTCAGCATAATACTCTAAGTCTCTTTTTATCTGCTCTTTATCACTGATTATATGCAAGGGATACGCCAGCAAATTTACATCCGCTTGTTTTATCATTTGTCCTTGATATCCTTTGTAATTTTGTGTTATTCCATTCTCTTTGTGAATAACTAATTTCTCAGATACTTCTTTCCATTTTGGATTTATTGGTTCACCCAAAATTGTAGCGGCTTTGATCGTGTTTTTTAAAGACTCTATAGCAGAAGCATTTGTAAAAGCATTATCATCTACATGTTGCGCATATTCATCTGCCCCAACAACATTTAATATAGAAAAACTTCCATCCTGATTTTTAACTACCCGACTTACCCAGAAATCAGCTGTTTCTTTTAGAACATCCCATTCTTTTTTCAACCATGATTTATCTTGAGTGTAGGTGTAATAATTCCAAAAAGCTATCGAAACATCCGCTGTAATATGTTGCTCAAAAATCCCAGTCAAAGCCCAAGTTGGTGTAGCTTCTTCTCCCGTATCATCTGACTCCCAAGGATACATAGCTCCTTTATATCCATAAATAAACGCTTTCTGTTTTGCCTTCTGCAAACGATCGGAACGATAATCCAAACAAGATTTTGCCATGTCAGGCTGTAAAGCTAAAAGTGTAGGATACATCCAAAGTTCAGTATCCCAAAAAATATGCCCATTATACCCTTGTGAAGACAAACCCATTGGCGCAATACTTTGTCTTGTATCAGCACGGATGTACGAATACAAGTTGTACAAAGCAAAACGAACCCGCTGTTGTGCATCTAGATCACCTTCAATTTGAATGTCACCCGTATTCCATAATTCAACCCAAGCTTGCTTGTGTCTTTTTAATAATTTATCGATTCCTTCTTGTAAGGCATAAATGGGTTGTCTTTCGGACTCATTCAAAGGGTCTGTAACGTCCTTAGAGGTGCAAATTCCTCCTGCAATAGCAAAGCGATATTTTTTTCCTTTGACCAATTTTTTGGTAAAACCAACTTCGTTACCATTTTGCTTTAACACTTCACTTTCTCCATCAAAAAGAAAAGTAGTTGAAGCCGCTACGGTATATTTCCCTGTTAAAGTTTTAGCTGTTGTACCAAAAACGGGCATTAAATATTGATTGTCTTTCAAAACCCTAAACTGACTTTTAGCCTCTTTCAATTCATCAGGAACGGTCATGTAATTGTTAGCCGAAATTTCAATATCCTTTGTTGGGATAATTTCGACAATCGCCATCGCAGAAAAAGGAATCGCTCTATTGGCCAAAATTGTATAGTTGATATTCGCAAAATCTTTAAAGGAGAACGAAGTAGTGCTGGTTCCCTCTTTCATCGAAATTACTTGGCTCCAATCAGTAATGTTGTCTGATTTGATTTCCTGATTGTTTATAGTCAAACGCAAGTTTAAAAACTCGATTCCTCTAACAATTCTACTGATCCCATTTTCAGGACTTCCGTCATAAACTCCATTCAAGATAATTTCTTTGGTTTTTAAAGGAGTATCGTCTGTAACAATTCCAATTTGACCATTTGCCATAGCCACACCAAAATAATTTTCTCTTGAATTTGCGAATAAGTGCCACTCATCTGATTTGGCTTGACCAAAAAGCATGGGACTTACCAAAAGAATGAAAAACACATTTTTAAATAATGAAATCATAGTTATATCTTTTAATAATAGTTTCAAACATATATAATTTATTCGTCAAACAACTCAAAATTTCAATATAGTATCTTTATTATAAATCGAAAACGTTTTCGGCTTATCAAATACATTTTTGATTCATTTTATTTAAATATTTAAAAAATACTATCCTATTTTTATGAAGTTCATAAAAAAAATACCATCGGTTTTAGTGGCTTATGGAACGATATCACTCTTTTTTTCTTGTAAAAAAGAAAGCAATAAAGAGGTATTTGTTATCGATTCGTCTGAAAAAATAGCGCTAGACTCTTCAAAAACATACCAAGAACCTTTTCGCCCACAATTTCATTTTTCACCTGAAAAAAAATGGATGAACGATACCAACGAAATGGTTTTTTACAAAGGAATTTTGCATTATATAAGCAAAAAACTGTTTCCTGAAAATTGATTTGCTACAAATAAATTGTAGATTCGTTTGCAATAAGCAACTTGCTGCTTTTAGTGCCTTGACAAAAAAGATGACTAATACCACTCTAAAAGAAATCGCTTGCCAATTAGGCATTTCAATAACAACCGTTTCAAAAGCATTGAAAGGGTACTCTGATGTGAGTGCAAAAACGAAAAAAGCAGTAATCGATTTAGCCAATCATTTAAATTATACTCCAAATAGCTTTGCGGTAAATCTTCGAACAAAAGAATCAAAAACAATAGGTTTAATCATTCCAACCCTCGTTCATGATTTTTTTTCAACAGTTATAAAAGGAATCCTAGAAGAGGCGGAGAAAAGAGATTACCTAGTTATTATATTACAATCCAATGAAAAATTAGAATTTGAAAAAACACAAATTGCCCTTTTATTAAACAAAAGAGTTGATGGTATTTTAATGTCCCTATCAAACGAAACTGGCGAATTTGAACATTTAAAATCGATTATTTCTCACAATACGCCACTGGTACTTTTTGATAAAATAGCTAAACTTGTTACTTGTTCGAAGGTGACAATTAATGATAAAAAAGCAGCTTATGATGCCGTTTGTTATCTTATAAAAAAAGGATACAAAAAAATTGCTCATTTTAGAGGTTCTTATATGCCACAGAATTCAATTGACCGTTTTTTAGGATACAAAAAAGCACTAGAAGATCATAATATTGCTTATGATTCGTCCCTTGTTTTTGTATGTGACAACAACATGGATTTTGATGATGGATATGAAAATGCTAAAAAAGTGATTGATGAACATTCAGAAATTGATGCTATTTTTGCTGTTACGGATTTAGTAGCGATTGGAATCATCAAGTATTTCAATGAAGTTGGAATTATTATTCCAAATCAAATTGCTGTTTTGGGTTTCAGTAATTGGTTCATGTCAAGTGTTGTAACACCACAACTATCCACAATTGACCAGCCAGGGTTTGAAATTGGTAAAAGATCAGCATCAATTTTGTTTGATGAGATTAATTTAAAAAAGAACAATTTCCCTGTCGTCTTTCAGTCCATAGAATTACCAACATATATAATTGAAAGAGAGTCTACCTAAAAAATCTAAATTTCATTAAAAATATTTTCCCCCTTGGTCCTACCCCCTAATCCGCTTATTTTAACGATTCTACATTAATTTGTTTTTTTGTCGTAAAAACTGATAAATTAGATAAAAATTAATATCTTGGTATGAAATATTGCATCTCAAAGCGATTACAGCACCCTACATTCGCATGAGAAAAAAGATTTACAGCAAAGTCGTTTCAAACCAATATTCATCTAAATTTAATAGCTAGAAATTCGATCCATGAAAGACATTACGCTTAAGGAAATTGCAGCTAAATTAGGGATATCAATAACTACAGTGTCTAAAGCGCTTAAAAACTACCCTGATGTTAGTGAGAAAACTAAAAAAGCAGTAATAGAACTTGCGCAAAAACTACATTATACACCCAACAGTTTCGCTGTCAATTTAAGAACAAAAGAATCAAAAACCATCGGTTTAATAATTCCTGAGGTAGTCCACCATTTTTTCTCTAATGTAGTAAACGCCATTATTGATGAGGCGGAAAAAAATGGTTATTTAGTAATCATTTTACAATCTAATGAAACACTAGCCTTAGAAAAAAAACAAGTGGAATTACTCATAAATAAAAGAGTGGATGGTATTATCATGTCACTCTCAAATGAATCCAATAATGATGATCATATAATAGAAATAATAAATAGAGCTATTCCTTTTGTCATGTTTGATAAAATTGCCAAACTTTCTAAGTGTTCTAAAGTAATAATTAATGACCAAAAGGCTGCATTCAATGCAGTTCAACACTTAATTGATAATGGTTGCAAGAAAATAGCACATATTCGAGGCCCATTGAATCCTCAAAATGCCATAGATCGATACATTGGATACAAAAAAGCATTAGAGAAAAATAATATCCCTTTTGATACAAATTTAGTTTACACCTGTGCGAACGTAACTTTTCAAGAAGGAAAAGATTTTGCAAAACAAATTATTGAAGAGCATGCAGACATAGATGGAATCTTTGCCATTACAGATTTGGTTGCAGTAGGAACATTAGCCTATTTCAACGAGCACAAAATTAAAGTGCCGGAACAGGTAGCAGTAATTGGCTTTAGTAATTGGTTCATGTCACAAGTATTAACACCAAAACTAAGTACGATCGAACAACCAAGCCATCAAATGGGCGTCGAATCTTTCCACTTATTATTAGAAGAGATGCAGTGTCATAAAGAAGGAATTCCTTTTACTCCAAGAACAATTGAATTAGAGACTAGCGTAATTGTTAGAGAATCATCTATAAAATCAAAATGAAATAGAAGAAAAGAATAGTTATTTTAGGAAATCAATATTCCTTTTTATTCCTTGAAACTTAGCTCTTTTTAGTGGCGAATTTTTAAATACCGCTTTAAATGTTTCTTCGGTAATTTCAATCCAATCCTTCTTTGACATGGAAAGCAATTCTGGATTTGGGCTAAATAGCGGTTCATTATGTGCTTTTGAAAATTTATTCCAAGGACAAACATCCTGACAAATATCACATCCAAAAGCCCATTCTTCAAACTTCCCTTTCATATCTTGGGGAATATTCTCCTTAAGCTCTATGGTAAAATAGGAAATGCATTTGCTACCATCAACTACATAAGGAGCCACTATTGCTTCTGTTGGACAAGCATCAATACAGGCTGTACACGTTCCACAATGATCCGTTGTAGGAGTATCGTAATCTAAATCCAAATCAATGATCAGTTCGGCGATAAAGTAAAAAGACCCTACTTTTTGAGTTAGCAAATTACTGTTTTTTCCAATCCAACCTAGCCCACTTTTGGCAGCCCAAGCTTTATCTAATACAGGTGCAGAATCAACAAAAGCTCGTCCAGCCACTTCGCCTATTGTCGATTGAATCGAAAATAGAAATTCTTTCAGCTTCTCTTTAATTACGAAATGATAATCTTCACCATAAGCATACTTAGAAATTTTATACGAATCAGGATTTTGAAGTTGTTCCGGATAATAATTTAACAAGAGTGAGACAACACTTTTAGCATCATCCACGAGCAGCGTTGGATTTAAACGTTTATCAAAATTATTTTCCATATAGGACATTTGCCCATTTCTATTCCTATTTAGCCAGTCCTCCAATCTTGGAGCCTCTTCTTCAAGAAAGCCAGCTTTGGCTATACCACAGGACAAAAACCCGAGACGTTTGGCTTCGGATTTAATAAATTGAGTATGTGTAGTTTTTGAATTTATAATACAAAAGATAACAAAGGGAATTCACTTTTTACTTATTAAAATAATCCTCCTTGCACATTAATTTTTACTTTTCCTAAATGGGCATACGCTTTCTCAGTCACTTCCCTACCTCTTGGTGTTCTCATGATAAATCCTTCTTGAATCAAAAAGGGCTCGTACACCTCTTCAATAGTTTCGCTACTTTCAGAAACGGCCGTAGCCAAAGTTGACAAACCAACAGGTCCTCCTTTAAATTTATCAATGATCGTATTTAATATTTTATTATCCATCTCATCCAATCCATGTGCATCAACATTGAGGGCTTTTAAAGCGTAACGAGCAATTTCTATATCAATTGTACCATTGCCTTTTATTTGCGCAAAATCACGCACGCGACGCAACAAAGCATTAGCAATTCTAGGAGTTCCACGGCTCCTACCTGCAATTTCTATGGCTGCTTCCATCGAAATAGGCATTTTAAAAATCGTGGCACTTCTTTCAACAATTGTAGTTAGCAATTCCGTTGTATAATACTGCAGGCGAGATGATATTCCAAAACGAGCTCTCATGGGAGCAGTCAAAAGACCAGAACGAGTCGTTGCTCCAATTAAAGTAAAAGGATTTAGATTAATTTGTACAGTACGAGCATTTGGCCCAGATTCAATCATGATATCAATCTTAAAGTCTTCCATCGCTGAATACAAATACTCTTCCACTATGGGGCTCAACCGATGAATCTCATCAATAAACAAAACGTCTCTTTCTTCAAGATTGGTTAACAAACCAGCTAAATCACCTGGCTTATCCAAAACTGGACCAGAGGTGATTTTAATTCCAACTTGTAATTCATTAGCCAGAATATTAGCCAAGGTTGTTTTTCCAAGTCCCGGAGGTCCGTGAAACAGCGTATGATCAAGAGCTTCATTACGTTGATTTGCAGCTTGGACAAAAACTTTTAAATTTTCCAATATTTGATCTTGACCAGCAAAATCATCAAAGGAAAGTGGTCTTAATTTTTTTTCAAGATCAAGCTCTTCTACATTATAACCGTTTGACGTTGGGTCTAAATTTTCATTCATTAAACAAAGATATAGAAAGAAATGCGTTAACCAGAATTCCAATTCAACCTTTTCGAAAATTGCATTGAAAAAACATTAAAATCGAAGCAAGTAGAAACGATTTAAAGTCCTGCACATAAAAGGCACAAAAAAAGCCTTTACTTTCGTAAAGGCTTTTCCTATTATTTAGTGATGTAAAACTTCTTCACCTTCTTTCATTGGAACATTCTGGGGTACAAAATCCACATCGTGCGCTGGATTACTGTAATCATAAGGCCAACGGTATACCTCTGGCAATTCGCCTGGCCAGTTACCGTGAATATGTTCTACAGGAGCAGTCCATTCTAGAGTATTTGACTTCCATGGATTCATTACTGATTTTTTACCGTAGAAAATGCTAACAAAGAAATTATATAAAAAAACCAATTGAAAAGCACCTCCAATTAAAGCAAAAGTCGTAATCAATACATTAACATTTTGCAAATCATCAAATAATGGAAAGTTAGTATTTGTATAATAACGTCTAGGTAAACCAGCTAATCCAATAAAGTGCATTGGAAAGAAAACACCATAAGCACAAATTGCAGTTACCCAAAAATGTACATAACCAAGATTCTTATTTAACATTCTTCCGAACATTCGTGGGAACCAGTGATAGATACCAGCAAACATTCCATAAAGAGCAGATATACCCATTACAAGATGAAAGTGAGCTACTACAAAATAAGTATCGTGAACGTTAATATCAAGTGTACTATCCCCCAAAATAATCCCTGTCAAACCACCCGTGATAAAAGTGGAAACAAGTCCAATAGAAAATAACATCGCAGGATTCAACTGTAAATTACCTTTCCACAGCGTTGTAATGTAATTAAAAGCTTTAACAGCCGATGGAATAGCAATCAATAATGTTGTAAAAGTAAACACGGAACCCAAAAATGGATTCATTCCCGATACAAACATGTGGTGACCCCAAACAATAGTTGATAAAAACGCAATAGCCAAAATTGACATAATCATCGCTCGGTAACCAAAAATTGGTTTACGAGAATTTGTTGCTATAACTTCAGAAGTAATTCCTAATGCAGGCAACAAAACGATATAAACTTCAGGATGTCCTAAGAACCAAAATAAGTGCTCAAACAAAACAGGTGATCCACCTTGATAATGTAAAACTTCTCCAGCAATATAAATATCGGACAGGAAGAAAGAAGTACCAAAACTTCTGTCAAAAATCAATAGCAAAGCCGCAGATAAAAGAACGGGGAAAGATACAATACCTATGATAGCGGTAACAAAGAAAGCCCAGATTGTAAGAGGCAATCTTGTCATTGACATTCCTTTAGTTCTTAAATTAATAACAGTCACTACATAATTTAAAGATCCCATTAAAGAAGAAGCAATAAATATAGCCATTGAAACCAACCATAAAGTCATTCCCATACCTGATCCAGGAATTGCTTGTGGTAAGGCACTAAGCGGAGGATAAATTGTCCATCCAGAAGATGCGGGACCAGCTTCTACAAAAAGAGAACCTATCATGATTAAACTAGATAGAAAAAACAACCAGTACGAAATCATATTCATGAACCCAGATGCCATATCTCGAGCCCCAATTTGAAGCGGTATCAATAAATTACTAAACGTACCACTCAGTGCCGCGGTTAATACAAAGAAGACCATTATCGTCCCGTGTATAGTGACTAACGCTAAATAAATATCGTTTGCCATAACTCCATTTGGAGCAAACTTATCGCCTAGTAAAATGTTGAAAATTCTAAATGACTCTTCAGGCCATGCTAATTGCATTCTAAAAAGCATAGACATTCCAACTCCTATAATTCCCATGAAGATACCTGTAATCAGGTATTGTTTGGCAATCATTTTATGATCAATACTAAAAATATATTTAGTAATAAAAGTGTCTTTATGGTGGTGTTCGTGTTCGTGATCTATTGCGTGATCGTGACCTTCTGCTGACATATATGTTTACTTTAAATTTTCTTATTAATTATTTAACGGGCATTACTGCAACAACTCCTGCAGAATCATTTGCCTTTGTAGAATCAATTCCCACTGCTCCGTCTTTAGTAGCTGCTGCACTTGCTAAAGCCGCTTTAACTTCATTTACCACAGTAGCTTTATCTTTCAACCAAGCCTTGTAATCTTCAGGTGTGTCTACAATAATCTTCATTTGCATGTTGTAATGAGAAGCTCCACAAATTTTATTACAAAGAAGCAAGTAATCAAAAGTATAAGGATCTAAAGCAGTTTCGCCCTTAGCAACAAGAGAAGCACTTTTTTTAGTTCTAATAGCATTGATGTTAGCTACTTTTTCCACCATGTACGGCAATTCTCTATACTCGGCAGTAGTATATATTGGTTCAAAAGCAAACTGCGTAACCATTCCAGGAACACAATTCATCTGCGCTCGAAAATGCGGCATATAAGCAGAGTGTAAAACATCCTGAGAACGCATTTTAAAGAGAATTTTTTTACCCTTTGGAATATGTAGTTCCGTTACAACGATATCATCTTGAGCATAAGGATCTGCTAAGTCAACACCAACAGCATTAGCACCTTCAATGTACCTAACATTTGCCTTTCCCAACACATTATCATCCCCTGAATATCTCGCTTTCCAGTTAAACTGTTGCGCATACAACTCAATAACGACCGTATCTTCATCCTCATCAACAAACATAATATTTGTCCAAGCATACAAACCGTATAATATCAAACCTGCCAAAACCACAGCAGGAATAACACTCCAAATCGCTTCTAACTTGTTATTATCTGCAAAGTATAATGCCTTTTGATCTTTCTTACCTCTATATTTAAAGGCAAAGTAATGCAGCAAAACCTGAGTAATTGCTTGAACAATAAAAATAAGAACCCAAGTTATATTCATTAGATTGTCCACTTGACCACCATGGGCAGAAGCTGGAGTATGAAGAACAAGTGGCCCCCATTTAAACAACCCGTAAATTGAGAAAATATAAATAAAAGCTAAAAAACCAAACATCAAATAACCTTGAACGTTATTATCACCATCTGTAGCTATTTCTGAACTATCTGAATTAGAACCAACTTGCGTTAGATCGAATATTTTAGTCAATTGCCATAAAGCAACAGCTAATAAAACTAAAACTATAATTACCAACAAACTTGTCATCTGTTTTTATCTTTAAATATTAATAATGAAAATGTTTACTTTCTTCAATGAAAGGATTTCTTTTTGGCAACAAAGGTACTTTAGTTAATGCTGTAAAAACAACATAAATAAATAATCCAAGGAAGAAAAGTACAGAAGCAATTTCTGAAATTCCAATAAACCAACGGTCACCCACGGTTCCAGGCATAATCATATTAAAGAAATCAATATAATGACCTGCCAATATTACAACACCAGCCATAACTATAACCCATGTAATTCTTTTGAAATCAGTATTAATTAATATTAATAAAGGGAAAACAAAGTTCATGACCACAGCCCCAAAAAACGGAAGATTATACAATTCTATTCTAGTAATAAAATAGGTGACTTCTTCAGGAATATTGGCATACCAGATCAACATGTACTGCGAAAACCATAAATAAGTCCAGAAAACACTAAAACCAAACATAAATTTTGCTAAATCATGAATATGACTTGTATTCACATGCTCCAAAACGCCCTTCGATTTCAAATACAAAGTAACTAAGGCGATTGTCGTAATAGCACTTACAAAGAAGCTTGAAAATACATACCAACCAAACAAAGTACTAAACCAATGCGGATCAATGGACATGATCCAATCCCAAGACATTATAGATTCAGTTACAATAAAAAATACAAGAAACACTGCTGAAAGCTTGAAGTTCTTTTTGTAATTCAAATTATCATTAGCATCATCTTGAGCCAAACAATTCTTTCTTGAATAATAACGGTATAAATTCCATCCAATCAAAAAGATTGCAGCTCTTATAATCCAGAAAGGAAAATTCAAATAGCCTGCTTTATTAGCAATCAGCTTATCTGTAGCAACTACTTCAGGGTCCAACCATATAAACAGATGATTTAGATGAAAACCGCATAATAGTAAGAAAATGAAGAAGATAACAGATCCTACAGGCAAATAAGCCGTAATACCTTGCATGATTCTAAATAAAACCGGAGACCAACCTGCCTGCGCAACCTGTTGGATAGCATAAAATGCCAAAACACCAAGTGAAACTAACATGAAAAAGATACAAGCAACGTAAAAAGCAGCCCAAGGCTTATTTTGCAATTGATGTAATACATGATTTAGGTGTTCTAAATGTTCCGCTTCTTCACTAACAACATGACCTTCTTTTTTAACGTTTGTTTCGGCATGCGCCACCTCAGAATGAGCTTCTTTAGCTACAACAGTGGTGTCATCAGCAGCTGGCATTGTAGCAGCTGTATTATCCCCTTTTGTATCTGTACTTACCTCATGATTAGCACTGGGTGCATCATGTTTAGCCTCAGACGAACTTGAGGCTTCATGTTTTGCTTCACCATGACCACCATGACTTTCGGCAGCAAGAAGTTTTTCAACATCTTGAATATCTTTTGGTGCAGTTAAAAAACCATATCCAATCCCTAATATACCTACGGCCATTAGGATGAATGAAAGAGTTTTTAATTTACTTGAAAATGTATACATATCTATAACGATCAGTTTGTTCAACAATTATAATTTTGCTCTTAATTCAACAACATAAGAAGCTACCAACCAACGTTCATGCTGGTCTAATTGATTGGAGTAAGCACCCATAGAATTTAACCCATAAGTCATAACATGATAAATGCTACCTTCATTAATATCCCTATCTTTATAATTAGGAATACCCAATAACTTCCCTTGCGTGACTAATTTACCTTTACCATTTCCCTCATTACCATGACAAATTGCACAATATATTTCGTAAAGCTCTTTAGATTTCGCGTGATCTTTTTCTGATATTGAATCTAGAGGAGATGTAGAATTTAGCTTGGCTAAATCATAACCTTCTGTAGAATTATCAAAACCATAAGGAACGAAACCTCTTTTAATAGTTCCATCAACAGGCAATTGCCCCTCTTTACCGTTTTTAAAAGCAGTCGATTCAGCATAAGTGTCGTATCCTATATGCTCATACATATTTGGGAAATATTGATAGTTAGGTGCCGTTGTATTATGGCACGAAGAAACTAAAATAGTTATCCCAAAAAGAAGTGTTATTTTATAAATACTTTTCATATCTCTAATTAATGCTTATCTATTACTTTAACTTCTACAGCTCCGGTGCCTTGGAAAAAGGAAATTAATTCTTCTTCATTATCATTTACCGCAACTTCCATTAAGAAATGGTCATCAGTAGTTCTTACATCAGGATTTTCAGCTTGTTTGAATGGCCATAACTTACTTCTCATGTAGAACGTTATTACCATCAAATGCGCTGCAAAAAACACGGTAAGCTCAAACATAATTGGAACAAAAGCGGGCATGTTTTCTATATAACTAAAACTTGGCTTTCCACCAATATCTTGTGGCCAATCTTGAATCATGATATAATTCATCATTGCCGTTGCCACCGAAATTCCGACACAACCATAAAGAAAAGCACAAATGGCTAATCTTGTTGGCGCAATTCCCATAGCTTTATCCAAACCGTGAACCGGGAATGGAGTAAAAACTTCCTCAATATGATGATGAGCTGCTCTGGTTTTTTTTACCGCATCCATCAAAATATCATCGTCATTATAAATGGCGTATATTACTTTATTACTCATGGTGTGAATCTTTATTTGCTTCTCTTTCTCTTTTGTAATTATCTCCAGTTCCTTTCAAAATTGTTTTTACCTCTGCTTGTGCGATAACTGGGAATGTTCTTGAATACAATAAGAACAGCACGAAGAAGAAACCGATTGTTCCAATAAAAATACCGATGTCAACAAACGTTGGAGAAAACATAGTCCAAGAAGATGGCAGATAATCTCTATGCAACGAAGTTACGATAATTACGAATCTCTCAAACCACATTCCAATATTTACAACGATAGAAATTATAAACGAAAACATGATACTTGTTCTTAACTTTTTAAACCACATGAATTGCGGTGAGAAAACATTACAGGTCATCATTGACCAATAAGCCCACCAGTAAGGTCCAGTAGCTCTATTAAGAAAAGCATATTGCTCATATTCTACTCCAGAATACCAAGCAACAAACAATTCCGTAATGTAAGCAACACCAACTATAGAACCCGTAATCATGATTACAATGTTCATCAATTCTATATGTTGAACAGTAATGTAAGCCTCAAGATTAGAAACTTTTCTCATGATAATCAACAAGGTATTCACCATTGCAAAACCAGAGAAAACCGCTCCAGCAACAAAATAAGGAGGGAAAATTGTTGTATGCCATCCTGGTATTACAGAAGTAGCAAAATCCATCGATACAATCGTATGTACAGAAAGTACAAGAGGAGTAGCTAAACCAGCCAATACTAGAGAAACTTCTTCAAAACGTTGCCAATCTTTTGCTCTACCGCTCCATCCAAAACTTAGTATTGAATACACTCTTTTATTGAAAGGAGTTACCGCTCTATCGCGCAACATAGCAAAATCAGGTAACAAACCAGTCCACCAGAAAACTAATGATACCGAAAGGTACGTAGAAATTGCAAATACATCCCAAAGCAAAGGAGAGTTAAAGTTAACCCACAATGATCCAAACTGATTCGGGATTGGTAAAACCCAATACGCTAACCATGGACGACCCATGTGTATGATTGGAAACAAACCTGCTTGAATAACAGAGAAAATTGTCATTGCTTCAGCAGAACGGTTAATCGCCATTCTCCAACGCTGACGGAAAAGCAACAGTACTGCAGAAATTAAAGTTCCTGCGTGACCGATACCAACCCACCAAACAAAGTTTGTGATATCCCAAGCCCATCCAACAGTTTTATTTAATCCCCATGTTCCAATCCCTGTAGATACGGTGTAGATGATACAGCCTAATCCCCAGAGGAAGGCTATTAATGCAATTGAAAATACAATCCACCAATGTTTGTTTGCTTTCCCTTCAACAGGTGCAGCTACATCTACAGTTACATCGTGATATGATTTATCACCTATAACTAAGGGTTTTCTAATGGTTGCTTCGTAGTGAGACGACATAATCCTTTATATTGATTCTTAATTAATTCTTTTTTTGTACTAGGTATTTCTAACTTTAACGTGATAAATCACATTTGGTTTTGTTCCAACGTGCTCCAATAAATGATACATTCTTTCATCGGCAGCTAATTTAGCAATTACTGCTTCTGTATCATTTACATCTCCAAATTTCATTGCTCCATTAGAACAAGCATTTGAACAAGCGGTTTGAAACTCCCCGTCTACGACTGGTCTTCCTTCGTTTTTGGCTTTTAAAATAGTCGCTTGTGTCATTTGAATACACATCGAACATTTCTCCATAACTCCACGAGAACGAACATTAACATCTGGATTTAATACCATACGACCTAAATCATCATTCATGTGATAATCGAATTCACTGTTTTTGTTATACAAGAACCAGTTAAAACGACGTACTTTATACGGACAGTTGTTAGCGCAATAACGCGTTCCAACACATCTATTATAAGCCATGTGATTCTGACCTTGGCGAGAGTGCGAAGTTGCAGCAACTGGGCAAACTGTTTCACAAGGTGCATGATTACAATGTTGACACATTACCGGCTGAAAAGAAACTTGTGGATTATCGCCAGCCTTCTCCATTTCATTAAATGTAGATAAGGAACTAGATAAACCTGCAATATTTTCTTTTCTTTCATTATCACCTTCAAAAGTACTTTCAGAAGAATAATATCTGTCAATACGCAACCAGTGCATGTCACGACTTCTTCTTACCTCCGATTTTCCAACTACAGGAACATTATTTTCAGCATGACAAGCAATTACACATGCTCCACAACCAGTACAAGCATTCAAGTCAATAGATAGATTAAAATGATGTCCAGTTGAACGATCAAATGAATCCCATAAATCTACCTTCGTAGCTTCTACCTCTTTATGATCCAATGAAACCATTGGTTGTTCATTCCAAACCTTAGCATCTTTAGTATTGAAAATTTCTAAAGAAGTTTCTTTGATAATGTCACCTCTTCCCATTAACGTTTTCTGACCTTGAACACAAGCAAACTCATGTTCTCCACCAGCTTTAGCCAATGTTACAGATTGTACAGTATTAAAACCTTTATATAGAGCGTAGGCATTTAAACCTACCACCATTTCTTCCTTCAAAGCCGCTTTGCGACCATAACCTAGTGCTAAACCAATAGTTCCAACAGCCTGACCCGGTTGAACAATAACTGGGACGTTTTCTAGTTTCAATCCATCTGCGGTCGTAATAGTAGCATAACTTCCATTCAAACCTCCATTAGCTACTATTTCATTGGAAAGCTCATATTTCTTAGCGTCAGCATTAGAAACAGTAACATAGTTATCCCAAGAAACTCTTGTAATTGGATCTGGGAATTCTTGTAACCAAGGGTTATTAGCCTGTTGACCATCTCCCATACCTGTTTTGGTATACAAAACCAACTCCAATCCTTGCACTGGTTTTGACTGCGCAAGCGCGCTTGCAGCAGCACTATAATCTGCAGAGCCTGCAGAAACAGATGATATAACTCCAACAAAAACACCATCATGCAAAACTTTATTCCAGGAAGAACCCACAATTGTTGCAGATGCATTACCCTTAATATACTCGTAGAATGTTCCAGAAAGACCATTTAAGGACAACAAGACATCTTGAAACTGTTTTGTATTAAAAAGAGGTCGTATAGCAGGCTGAGTGATTCCGTAAGTACCTTTTGTAAAACTCACATCATTCCATGATTCCAAATAATGCGGAACCGCGGCAGCTACAGTACTTAACAAAGCAGTTTCATCTTCTTTCAAAGAAAATGCAACTGATGTCTTCACCTTTTTTAGACCTTCAACGAAGGCAGCACTATCTGCTAAAGTATAAACAGGATTAACACCACTCATGATTAAAGTATGAACGCTTCCTGCTTTCATATCAGCTACCAATTGAGCAACTTTTACATTTGATCCTTTTCTAATTTGCCTTACTCCTAACGTACTAAAAGCTTCACTAGCTAATGCTTGGTTGATAGCCAAAACTAACAACTGAGCATTTTTATCACTAATACCAGATACCAAAACACCCTGTGAGCCAGCAGCTTTCAATTGTTGTGCTGCTTTTGTAACTTCTGCTTTAAATTTATCTTCTAAACTTACGCTAACTGCAGAACCCGTTACAACGTTATATATATGAACTAACGCCTGTTTTTGATTCGCAGTAGACATCGGCAGTCTTTTATCAGCAGCAGCACCAGACAAAGTCATGTTTGCTTCTAACTGAAAATGACGAGACATTTTACCAGCCTTAGGAACTCGTCCTTGAGTATAACTTGAGTCGTACCCACCGCCTTGCCAATCCCCAAGGAAATCAGCTCCGACAGAAACAATAAGAGACGCTTTTGAGAAATCGTAATCTACCAAAGCTCTTTCTCCATAAACCGTTTCAAATGCATCCAATGCTTCAGATGATGACACCGCATCGTAAATTACATGCTTAGCATTTGGGTTTTTGCCTATAAACTCAGCAATCAATTTTTCAGTTGATGGACTAGCCAGCGTATTTGTTAAAAGTACAACCTGCCCACCTTTTGCGGCAGCATCAGCAATACTAGATTTAATTTTAGAATCAACAACAGACCATGCAGCGTTTTTGCCTTCTACTTTTGGCTCTTTCAAACGCATACTGTCATACAAAGACAATATAGAGGCATGAATTCTTGCATTAGCACTAAACTTAGCACCAGCGATGGTGTTATTGTCTATTTTAATAGGACGCCCTTCACGAGTTTTTATTAAAAGATTAGCAAAATCAAATCCATCAAAAACAGAAGTTGCATAATAATCCGCAACCCCAGGAATGATTTGCTCTGGCTGAAGCACGTAAGGTATTGATTTGTTTACAGGACCTTCGCAAGCTGCAAGCGTCGCCGCTGCAGTACTAAAACCAACGTACTTTAAAAAATCACGACGTGATGTTGATGAAGATGACAAAGCATCACTATTTCCTAAAAATTCGTCAGTAGGAATTTCTTCAACAAATTCGTTATTTTTAAGCGCCTCAACAATAGAACTATTTTTGTCTAGTTCTTCAACACTTTTCCAGTATTTTTTGTTTGATGACATATATAAATATTAAAATCTTAATAATTTGATTAATAATGGCACTTACCACATTCTAAACCTCCCATTTGGGCGGCAGTCAATTTGTCTACGCCGTATTTCTTAGAAAGCTGCTCATGGATTTTAGTGTAGTATTCATTTCCTTCCATTTTAACTTCCGTTTTTCTATGGCAGTTGATACACCAACCCATTGTCAAAGGCGCAAATTGTTTTTGGATTTCATACTCTTGTACTGGACCATGACAAGTCTGACATTCAATACCAGCAACATTAACGTGCTGTGAGTGATTAAAGTAAACAAACGATGGCAAGTTATGAATACGTATCCATTTCACAGGCTCAGTTTTTCCTGTGTATTTTTGATTTGTCGCATCCCATCCAACAGCTTTGTATAACTTTTGAATTTCTGCATCATAAAAAGCTTTAGAATATTCTGGCGTAGCAGTTGTATCTGAAACTTCGGCAATGCTTTTATGACAGTTCATACAAACATTCAAAGAAGGAATACCAGAATGCTTGCTCACTCTAGCAGACGAGTGACAGTATTTACAGCTGATTCCATTACTTCCGGCATGTATTCTGTGTGAATAATGTATTGGCTGTATTGGAGCATAATCCTGATCAACTCCTATTTGCATTAAAAAACCATAAACAAAATAAGCACTAGCCAGCAATAAAAATACCGCACTAACTAACACCAAAAATTGATTTCTAGCAAAAGCTTTCCATATAGGCGTTGTTGGAGTTTTCGGAGCCACCTCAATACCATTCGCTTTGGCAACTTTGGATAAAACTTTGTTTACTAAAAACAACATTACAACCAAAATAAACATCACGAGTGACAAAGCACCTAATATAATGTTGTTTGAAACACCACTATCAGAAGGAGCAGTTCCTGGAACAGCTTCCGTTGCAGTTGCTGCCTTAGGAGCTTCGGCCTTAGGTTCTGAAGTATAAGCAATAATATTGTCTATATCCCCATCCGTAAGCTGAGGGAAAGCAGACATCACTGCCTTATTGTTTTCCTCATACACTTTTACAGCTTGCGCATCGCCCGATTTAATTAGCTCCGAACTGTTACGAACCCATTTATGAAGCCATGAAGCATCATATTTAGCCGCAATACCTCTAAGCATCGGACCAGTTGCTTTAGCATCCAGTTTGTGACAAGCAGCACAGTTTGCATTAAAAAGCTCTTTACCCTTAACAGGGTCAGCACCTTGCGAAGTAGCTGCAGCATCTGGAGCTGCGGCGTCAACCGCAGGAGTAGCTTCTTGAGCAAATGAAGTAAAGGAAATAGATAGCATCAAAGCTATGCTAAAAAATAATTTCCTTGAGATCGAATTATGGTTACCCACCTTTTTCATATAGTATAATGATTATCTACTAAAAATTGGCACAGTTTTTTCTAAGTGATTTATAAAAACTGATCCTTTATTTTAAAACTTGCACAAAAATACGACTTAAGAACTATTCTCAAAACCTTAAAATAGTCTTAATTTCAATTTATATCTATTCTAAATAACATTTGCTCTTGAGTATCGTTTCTTAAATATTACTTTTGCACAAAAACAATCACATTATGAGAATTTTAGCCCTACGAAAAGCCTTTTTCATCTCACTCACATTCTGTATTTCCTATCTGAACACCAATGCACAAGATGGAAATATAACTGTAAAACAAGACTCTAAATTTGAACAATTTTTAAATGAAAAGAGAAAAACTAATATTTCGAATGCTATAAATGATCGCTATAAAATTCAAATATTCAGCGGAGAAAGTGAAAAAGCAAAAAGCACGTTGAATGCCTTTAGACAAGAATTTAGAGAAATCGACGGTACTATCTTTTTCTTTACACCCAACTACAAAGTCTGGGTAGGGAATTTCAAAACAAGAATTGACGCAGAACGAAATCTCATAGAAATTCGTAAAAGCTATCCGAATGTGCATTTGATAAGACCTAATAAGTAACATTAGCCTTATTTAAATTAAAATAACAAAACCACTCAATTTGAGTGGTTTCTTGGTTTTGCATGTTTTGTCTTCCTATGTTAGCGGTCACGAGCGGGACGTTTAAGATAGCCCTTGCGGTTAATCATACTTGCACAAGTAGGGAACTGATAAACCCACTAAAACGGTTTATCTTAATACAATTTAAAAAATGTGGCAAGACCCTGAAAAGCACCCAGCTCTATAAAATAACATTACTTCAAATTGAAGCGGTTTCCGTTTTAATTCGTTTGCAATGCCTTTCTTTGTGGGCACAGATTGCAAATCTGTGCGATCCCAAACGAGAGATATAGTTACATACCAAGAGCGTTCGAGGCGATAAATCCAGTATAACGGTTTATTTTAATACAATTTACAAAACGTAGCAAGACCCTGAAAAGCACCCAACTCAATAAAATAAAACCACTTCAAATTGAAGTGCTTCCCTTTCTTAATTCCTTTGCAATGTCTTTGTTTGGGGGCACAGATTGCAAATCTGCGCTATCTCAAACGAGAGATATAGTTACATACCAAGGGCGTTCGGGCTACACCAATAGAAATATGGAGTTGCATTCGAAGGACGTTCAGGCATTTATAAGTTAACAGAAAACCACTCTTTTTTTTAAGAGTGGTTTCTTGTTCTAATTAGCTTGTTGTACCTTTAATTGCGAGCAGAGAATGCAAATCTAAGCTATCGTTGGATAGCGTTGTCGATATATCCGAGTTATATGATTACAAATCTGCGTTACCGTTGTCGACATATCTGAGCCATAAGGTTGCAAATCTACGCTGTCGCTGTCGCCATATCCGAGCCATAAGGGTCCTAAAATATCAGCACCGTCTCCAATTCTATTATTAAAAAAATTTTAGTTCTTTACCACGCCACTTTCAAATTTTTTAGATTTATCTTAAACTACAACTTCTTGTAAAACAAATGAAAATACTGAATTTTCATTCTGCTTATCTTCAAAACAAACGCATGCAAGTCTGCTGCACCTGCACCTGCATTTTACTTCCTGAAGCCCATTATTACTATTGCTTCGTCTTTAATACTTGCTTTAAAACTACTTGCTTAAACGTTCTTGTCATACTCCAAATCGATCAATCTGCTTAGATCTATCCAATAGACAAGGTTATTATATCCAAGCCTAAAAGAAGTGTGTATCGGAGCTAACTCGCTTTTAGGATCTACACTAAGAAAACGGCCAACATCTGGGTATTAATTACGAAAGTCCATCACTGCAACATGGAGCCCTAATTCATCTTGCTGCTCTCTTGCTAAAAAGCGACACGTATAATCCAATAGTTAAAATACAAAAAATCCCGACGAATCGGGATTTTCAGAAATTTATATATTTGAAATTCTATTTCAATTTCTTCTTAACAGCTACTTCATGGTACGATTCAATTACATCTCTTTCTTCAATGTCGTTGTATCCTTTTATTTGAATACCACAATCATATCCTTTAGCTACTTCTTTTACATCGTCTTTGAAACGTTTCAATGCTAACAGTTCCCCTGTAAATACAACTACACCTTCTCTAATGATTCTCATTTTAGCATTTTTGACAATTTTACCATCCATTACCATACTACCAGCAATTGAACCAATTTTAGAAATTTTGAATATCTCCCTAATTTCAGCTGTACCCAGAATTTCTTCTTTCATTTCAGGAGCTAACATTCCTTCCATCGCATCTTTCAAGTCATCGATAGCGGCGTAAATAATAGAGTAGTAGCGGATATCAATTTCTTCTTTGTCTGCTAACTGTCTTGCATTTCCAGCAGGACGAACATTGAATCCGATGATAATCGCATCTGATGCAGAAGCTAACATTACGTCGGTCTCTGTAATTGCTCCAACACCTTTATGAATTATATTAATTTGAATTTCTTCAGTAGATAATTTAGAGAACGAATCAGATAATGCTTCAACAGAACCATCCACATCTCCTTTAAGGATAATGTTCAATTCTTTAAATTGACCCAATGCAATTCTACGTCCAATTTCATCCAACGTAATATGACGTTGTGTACGAACTGATTGTTCACGCATCAATTGAGAACGCTTAGAGGCAATTTGTTTCGCTTCTTTTTCGTCTTCGAAAATATTGAACTTATCACCTGCTGTTGCTGCTCCATCAAGACCAAGAACTGAAACCGGAGTCGAAGGACCCGCAACAGTTACTATGTTCCCTCTTTCATCATGCATGGCTTTAATTTTACCATGATGCTTCCCAGCTAACATATAATCTCCAATTTTCAATGTTCCGTTTTGAACTAATATAGTCGAAACATATCCTTTACCTTTGTCAAGGAATGCCTCAACAACTGTACCTTGTGCCGCTTTGTTTGGGTTTGATTTTAGATCTAAAAGTTCTGCTTCTAACAATACTTTTTCTAATAACTCTTTAACACCTGTTCCTACTTTTGCAGAAATATCATGTGATTGAATTTTTCCACCCCAATCCTCTACAAGTAAATTCATACCCGCTAATCTTTCTTTAACTTTTTCAGGGTTAGCATTTGGCTTGTCAATTTTATTGATAGCAAATATAATTGGAACCCCCGCTGCTTGGGCATGGCTAATGGCTTCTTTGGTTTGCGGCATGATATCATCATCTGCTGCAATCACAATGATAGCGATATCAGTAACTTGAGCACCACGCGCACGCATTGCGGTAAACGCTTCGTGACCTGGAGTATCTAAGAATGCAATTTTTTGTCCATTATCTAAGGTTACTCCGTAGGCACCAATATGCTGCGTAATCCCTCCAGATTCTCCTGCAATTACGTTTTCGTTACGAATGTAATCCAGTAACGATGTCTTTCCGTGATCGACGTGTCCCATTACGGTTACAATTGGCGCTCTGAAAACTAAATCTTCTTCTCTATCTTCAACAACTTGAATCGCTTCTTCGATGTCAACAGTAATAAATTCCACTTCATAACCAAACTCATCTGCAACGATAGTCAACGTTTCTGCGTCAAGACGTTGATTCATGGTTACCATGATTCCAAGTGACATACAGGTACCGATTACTTTTGTAATTGGCACATCCATCATGATTGCAATTTCACCAACAGTAACAAACTCAGTAACCTTAATAGTTTTACTTCCTTCGTCAATAGCTCTTTGCTCCTCATCAGATTTCTGACGGTGTGTATCTCTTTTATCCCTTCTATATTTAGCCGCTTTAGATTTACCGCCTTTACCTTGCAGTTTCTCTAAAGTCTCTCTAATTTGATTTTTAACTTCCTCTTCTGTTGGCTCAACTTTGGCAACAATAGCAGGTCTGTTTCCTTTCACGAAACCAGGTCTTGCACTTCTGTTCGCATTAAATCCGCCACCACCAACATTAGGGGTAATCTTATTCGGATTTGGCGCACCAGGAACCCCTGGTATTGCCGGCGGTCTAGGAGCACCCGGTTTTGGAGCAATCCTTTTACGCTTATTTTTATTTGCATTGGCTGCAGCCGAACCTGGAGCACCCAGTTTATTAGGGGTGATTTTTGGTTCTTCTTTTTTCTTTTTCGGTTTGTTGAATTGAGATAAATCAATTATCTGACCTGTTAAAGTAGTTCCCGATAGTTTTTGATATTGCGTAGTGATGGTTTCATCAACAGGCGCTTCATCTGCTTTCACAGTCTCAGTTTTCGCAACCACGTTTGGTTCAGCTGCGACTTCTTTTGGAGCCTCTGTTTTAACTTCTTTTATTCCAACAATAGGTTTTACCTCTTTTTTGTCTGAAACCATTTTTACTTCCAAAGCCTTTTCTTGCAGCGGTTGTTCTGGAGCCACTTTTTCTGAAGTCACTTCTTTTACAACTGGCTTTACTTCAGGCACTTTAGCAACTGGAGTTTCAACTTTATCAACAGCTTTTGTAGGTGAAATAATAGTAGGCTTTTTTGGATTCAGGTCAATTTTGCCCACTTGAACCGGTGCTGATATAACCGCTCTCGCTTTTATAACCTCCTGTTGTTTTAGACGATCTTCCTCAATTTTACGTTTGTCTTCAATTTCTTTCTCTCGTTCTAAACGCAAAGCCTCTTTTTCTTTCCTTTTCTCTTCTCCTACTTCTTTTGAAGCTTCTTTATTCCCTTTGTCACCTGCAAACTGACCGCACAAGACATTGTATACATCATCAGAAATTTTTGTGTTTGGATTTGCCTCAATAGCAATTCCTTTATCTTTTAGATAATCCACAGCTCTTTCCAAAGAAATATTCAATTCCCTTAAAACTTTGTTTATTCTAATAATTCTCTCTTCAGACATACAACCTTTTTATTATTACCTTTTTTGTTATTCCTCACTCTACTCCCCACTTGGTACCTACCGAGTAAAAATTTATTGTAGAGTGGCATGTTTATCGTTGAAGACACATTGACTAACTGTCAAATTCTTCTTTCAATATTCTCATTACATCTAAAATCGTTTCCTCTTCTAGGTCTGTTCTACGTACTAAATCTTCGACATCTTGTTTTAAAATACTTTTTGCAGTATCTAAACCAATTTTTGCAAACTCTTCAATAACCCAGTCTTCAATTTCATCTGAAAACTCTGTCAATTCAACATCATCCTCATCAGCAGTTGCACCAGCAACATCCCCTTCGCGAATAACATCTAACTCATAGCCTGTTAATAAACCCGCTAATTTAATATTATGTCCACCACGACCAATTGCTTTTGAAACTTCTTCAAGCTTCAAGAAAACCTCTGCCCTTTTTGTCTCTTCATTAATTTTAATAGACGATACTTTAGCAGGACTTAATGCTCTAGTAATAAACAATTGAATGTTACTAGTATAATTGATAACATCGATATTTTCATTCCCCAACTCACGAACAATTCCGTGAATACGAGACCCTTTCATACCTACACAAGCGCCTACTGGATCAATTCTATCATCGTAAGAATCAACGGCTACTTTTGCTTTTTCACCTGGAATTCTCACTACTTTCTTAACCATAATCAAACCGTCAAAAACTTCAGGAATTTCTTGTTCAAACAATTTCTCTAAAAACTTCTCCGAAGTTCTAGACATAATAATTTGAGGCTTATTCCCTTTTAACTCCACGCTTTCAATTATTCCTCTAACATTATCTCCCTTGCGGAAAAAATCAGAAGGAATTTGTTTTTCTTTTGGCAAAATGATTTCGTTTCCTTCATCATCAACCAAAATAACAACTCTAGGACGCACATGGTGTACTTCAGCAGTATATATATCCCCAATTAAATCTTTAAACTGTTTGTAAAGATTTGTATTGTCATGCTCATGAATTTTTGAAATTAAATTTTGGCGCAAAGCTAAAATTGCTCTTCTTCCTAAATCAATTAATTTCACTTCTTCGGAAACTTCTTCCCCAATTTCAAAATCAGGCTCAATTTTTCTAGCTTCAGTTAAAGTAATTTCTAAGTGATCAAAATCCAAATCTTCATCAGAAACAATCACTCTTCTTTGCCATATTTCCATATCTCCCTTATCAGGATTTATAATAATATCGAAATTATCATCTGAACCGTATTTTTTTTTCAATGCATTTCTAAATACATCTTCTAAAATTGCCATAAGCGTTACACGATCAATAAGTTTATCATCTTTAAACTCTGAGAATGAATCGATTAATGCTAAATTTTCCATGCGAATTCTTTAATTAAAATGTTACTGTAACAATTGCTTCTTTTATATCTTCATAAGGTAATTTAAGTTCTTTTTGAACTGTTTCTTTACCTTTCCCTACCTTTTTAGGCTCTCTTGCTTCCCAAGACAAAACTACAAAATCATCGTTAGCTTCTACTAATTCTGCTTCAATTATTTCTGTCCCAGTCTTTACAATCAAAGTTCTCCCTATATTTTTCTTGTATTGCCTTACTAATTTCAATGGCGACCCGACCCCTACTGAAGCTACTTCTAAGGAATAATCTTGTTCCTCACGGTCCAAATCATTGTCCATGAAACGACTTACATCTATACAATCCTGAAGCGCCACTCCATTATCACCATCTACAGTCACAATAACCTTGAAAGCATCAGTGATAACAAGGTCTATCAAAAAAATTGATGGCTTTTCTAAGAGGCATTCTGCCAATAACGTATTTACTTTTTCTTTAAATGTCATATTTTTATAAAAAGAGGGGACATTTAGTCCCCTCATTATCTAGATTTTAATAAATAACGGTGCAAATATAGTGTTTTTTTTATAAACTAAAATAATCACTTGGTGTAAAATAATTTCTTATCTTTAAAAGTCAATTAAAACAACCGATTTTACCATAATTTAACACTTTCTTACTATGAAACGCATTTTAGTTCCCACCGATTTTTCTGAGCATGCCGAAAACGCTTTAAAGGCCGCAGTACTGATTGCAAAAAAAACTAAATGCGAACTATTTATTTTGCATTTATTAGAAGTACCGAATCAGATTAACGATACGATAACAGGAGGTAGCAGCATTCCTGAAGAAATGCTGTTTATAAAAAAAGCCAATGAAAAATTACAAAAAATTACAGAGCAACCCTACTTAGCTGGAATTTCCGTAAACGTTTCCGTGCAGTACGAAAGAACTTTTAGTGGCATTTTAGCATTTAACAAAAAAAATAAGATTGACCTCATCGTAATGGGATCACATGGAACTTCTGGCATTGAAGAGCTATTGCTGGGCTCTAATACTGAAAAAGTGGTGCGCCTCTCCGAAATACCAGTTTTAGTCATTAAAAAAGATGTAAGAGACTTAAAATTCAAAAACATGGTATTCGCTTCTGATTTTTCGCCAGAAACAAAAAAACCTTTTATAAAAATGCGAGATTTTGCCGCAATTTTTGATGCAAATCTATTTTTAGTTTTTATCTGTACCCCAAATAGTTTCAAGACTACTCTTGATGCGGAAAAAATAATGAGCAAGTTCATCAAGAACTACGAAATTAAAAACTACTCTTTGCACATTTTTAATGACACTAATGTCGAAAACGGAATTGTCAATTTTTCAAAAACTATTGACGCTGATTTAATAGGACTCTGCACTCATGGCAGAACTGGATTGGCTCATTTTTTCACAGGAAGCATCAGCGAAGACTTGGTCAATCATGTTACAAAACCTATTATTACCTTTAAAATCTAACTCCTGACTAACTCCAACCTTCTAGAATACCATTTATATTTTAAAGAAATAAAAATTTAAAATGACGCTCTTAAATGCATTCCATAAAAAAAGCCCCTCAAAATTGAGGGGCTTTCTGTTGGTCTACAAGGACTCGAACCTTGAACGACTGCACCAAAAACAGTTGTGTTACCATTACACCATAGACCAGCGTTGCTGCTAAGCGAGTGCAAATTTAAAATAAAATTTAGTTTGCACAAACTTTTTTTGCCTTTTTATCAAAAAAATTTTGCCTTAATTTGAATTTAGACCTATAATTTGGTCAAAAAACCTCACAATCAACATGTTATTAATTTGCATTACTTTTCCAGAAAATAATGTTAATCCTACTAGGGTTAAACAAAAAAACATTTTCTTTGTAACTTACAATTAAATTAAATTTTAGTACATGGATAAAGCAGCATTCAATTTCAATAAATGGAATACCATCATTGGTTGGCTTACATTTGGAATCGCATTATTAACCTACACTTTGACTGTTGAACCTACAATGAGTTTTTGGGATTGTGGCGAATACATTGCTACTGCAGCAAAATTAGAAGTTGGACACCCGCCGGGAGCTCCCTTATATCAAATGATTGGTGCTTTTTTCGCCATGTTTGCTACTGATGAGACTAAAATTGCCTTAATGGTCAATATGATGTCCGTATTCTCCAGTGCATTTACCATTTTATTTTTGTTTTGGTCCTCATCAATGGTGCTAAAGAAATTAGTTTCTCGATTTTCAGACTCAAATCTAAAAGAGGAACCACTTAAACAAGCTACTAAAAGTAATGAAATTGTAATATTAGGAAGTTCATTTGTTGGTGCTTTAGCTTATACATTCTCTGATAGTTTTTGGTTTAACGCAGTGGAGGCCGAAGTTTACGCGATGGCTTCTTTATTTATTGCGCTGCTATTTTGGCTGGGTTTACGTTGGGAACAAGACATGGATAAACCAAGAGGAAACAAATGGTTATTAATCATTTCTCTTGTTGTTGGTCTTTCTTTTGGAGTCCACTTCATGGCGTTACTAACGATTCCTGCTATTGGCTTTCTTTATTTTTTTAAAAATTATAAAGTTGTTACCCTTAAAAGTTTTCTTGTCGCCAATGTAGTGGTAATTGCAATTTTACTTTTTATTTTCAAATTGCTTCTTCCTATGACTATGGGATTCTTTGGTAAAACCGAAGTCTTTATGGTGAATAGTCTAGGATTACCCTTTGATTCAGGAACTCTATTTGTTACCGTTTTGCTAGCAGCCTTGTTTTATTTTGGATTAAAATACACCAACAACAAAGGCCTTGCAACTGCCAACACCTTAATTCTATGCATCCTTTTTATCCTCATTGGTTTTTCTACATGGACGATGTTACCGATTCGCGCCAATGCCAATACTGTGATCAACGAAAACAAACCTTCTGATGCTCGTGAAGTTCTTGCCTACTATAATAGAGAACAATACGGAGTAAATCCATTGTTTTACGGCCCTCAATATACTGAAGGATTTGCGGGTTTAGACAAAGACAATCCCTATCTAGACAAAGCACCCAACTACGAAAGAGATTATAAAACCAATACCTACGTTATTGTAAATAATTTTAAAAATGCAGATCAAAACACAGATGACAACCACAAAACGATTTTACCAAGAATGTGGAGTGGTGATCATATTGAAAATTATATGAATTTCACAAATCCTCCTGAGTTTAGGTTAAACCCTAATTATCCCTATGAAGATGATTTAGCTAAATACGGTATAGATCCAAGTCAACTGAGTGAGGAAGATTATAATAAAGCGATTGCACAACTGAAAAACGAAACACAGAAAACCATAAATGAATTCAGACAAGCTTACGCGCAAAAACAAATTGATAATGAAGGGTATATTAAGTTCCTGAAAAGCTATGGTGATTATCTCCTAGTTGAGAAACCTACAACAGCGGACAATCTGGGCTTTATGGTTGAATACCAGTTTGGATATATGTACTGGAGGTATTTAATGTGGAACTTTGTTGGACGTCAAAATGATATTCAAGGAAGATACGATTACTTAGATGGAAACTGGCTTAGTGGAATATCGTTTATAGATGAATTGCATTTAGGAAGCCAAGAAAACCTACCTTCGGATGTGTTGAATAATAAAGGCCGAAATGTCTATTTCTTCCTGCCATTTATTCTTGGTTTAATTGGTTTAATGTACCATGCGAATAAAGATTTGAAAAGCTTTTATGTACTGCTCGCTTTATTTCTATTTACGGGAATAGCCTTGAAAATCTACTTAAATGAAAGACCATTTGAGCCTCGAGAAAGAGATTATGCTTTAGTGGGTTCGTTTTATGTATTTGCCATTTGGATTGGATTTGGGGTGTACGCCTTGTACGAAAGTGCACAAAAATACTTAGCCCCAAAAATTGCTGGTCCCCTTATAATCGCGGCGAGTTTACTAGCCGCTCCTGTACTTATGGCTTCTCAAAACTGGGATGATCACGATCGCTCTGGAAAATACACCGCTGTAGCCATGGCAAAAGCATACCTGACCTCTTGTGACCCTAATGCAATTTTATTTACTATTGGTGATAACGATACCTTTCCGCTTTGGTACGCTCAAGAAATTGAAAAAGTAAGAACCGATGTCAAAATTGTAAATACGAGTTTATTCATGACGGATTGGTACATTGATCAGATGAAAACTAAAACCTACGAATCGGATCCGTTGCCCATTTCTTTTACACACGATCAATATGTAGGTGATAAACTGGACTATGTAGCTCACATTCCTAAAATTGAAAGCCGCTGGGATATAAAAGATTTTATCGATTTTATTAAAAATCCAAAATCAACTGTTGAAATGCAAAACGGTCAAACCATTCATTTTTATCCTACGAATAAAATCAGAATTCCAGTTGACAAAGACATTATTATCAAAAACAAGGTTGTTTCTCCTAAATACAATGACTCTATAGTTCCCTACATTGACTTGGACATTAAAGGCAATGCCTTGTATAAAAACAGACTAATGATGCTCGATATCGTTGCCAATAATAATTGGAAACGCCCAATTTATTTTAGCGGAGGCGCCTTTGACAGCGAAGATTATATCTGGATGAAAGAATACCTTCAATTAGAAGGTATGGTTTATAAATTAGTCCCAATAAGAACCGTCATCCCTAAAGATGGTGGTCCGCTTGAAATGGGACAAATTGATGCGGATAAAATGTATGCCAAAGTAATGAAATGGGATTGGGGAAACAGCGAAAGTCCAACTATTTATCATGATCCAGAGACCCGAAGAAATAGCATAACCTACCGAACCAATCTCTCAAGATTAATGAATCAGCTAATTCTTGAAGGACAAAAAGACAAGGCAAAAAACATTATCGATTTGGCCATGACAAAAATGCCAGTGGAATATTTTGAATATTATTCCTTAGTAGAACCTTTTGCTGGCGGATATTACAAAATTGGTGAAAAAATAAAAGCACAGCAATTGCTAAAAAAACTAGTGGGTAAGTATCAAGAAAACCTCAACTATTATGGCAACCTTAAATCTTCTGAGCAAAGTAGTATTGCAACTCCTATCATTATCGACATTGAGCGCTACAGAAGTCTCTTGCAGGTGATGAAAGAGAACGGCGACTTGGATTTCTACAACAAAAACAGAATTACGTTCAACACTTACATTAAAATGTTTGAACGTTTTGGCCGTGAAAAAGAATAAATTTAAGTAGAAAGTAAGACGAGGAGTTGCTTATGAATTTATTGTGTAATAAATTTATAAGCAACTCCTCGTCTCTTTTTAAAAATCAAGGCAGAAGTACCTTGCAAAAAACAGACTACTTCTTAGTTTCAATTAAAAGAAAACCAGCATTTTATTTATGTCCCAAATTTTCAACTGATGAGCTTCTACTGGATTAAGACCAACTGGATTATAAAAAAGATATTTTCTAATTATATTTGGGATGTCTCCAATACAGGAAATACCGTTTACCTCACATTTGATGATGGACCTGTCCCCGAAGTTACAGGATGGGTTTTGGAGGAATTAAAAAAATACGATGTAAAAGCAACTTTTTTTTGCATAGGAGACAATATCAAAAAAAATTCAGCACTATTTAAAGAGTTAGTTAAAGAGGGTCATGGAGTAGGAAACCATACCTTTAATCATCTAAATGGCTGGAAAACAGAAACAAAATCTTATGTAGAAAACACAAAACTCTGTGCAGAGGCAATTCAGAGCAATAGTAATTACGGTTTAAAATCTAAACTATTCCGTCCCCCTTACGGCAAATTAAAAAGAGCCCAAGCAAGAGAGATAAGAGCATTAGGATATAAAATAATGATGTGGGATGTACTCAGTGCGGACTTCGACACGACCATATCCAAAGAAAAATGTTTAGATAATGTACTATCAAATATAAAACCGGGAAGTATTATTGTTTTTCATGACAGCCTAAAAGCCTTCAAAAACCTTGAATACGTGTTACCAAAAACACTGGCTTTTTTAAAAAAAAATAATTTTAAATGTGCTGTTTTATGAAACAAAAAATGCTGTTATAATTGTTCCTGAACGATTCCAATAAGCGTATTGGCATCTAATTCTCCGGACTGTCTCCAAATCATTTGACCGTGTTTGTAAATCATCAAAGTAGGCAAGCCTTTGATGCGTAGGGCATCCGCTAATTCTTGATTTTTATCTACATCAATTCTAATGACTTTTGCTTTATCGCCAAGAGCAGCTGCTACATCCCTGATTACAGGATGCATTGAAACTGAAGATTCGTTCCATTCTGTGTAAAAATCAATTAACACAGGTACTTGAGTATTTATAAGTTCTCCAAATTTTGACATAAAACCAAAAATTTAATTTTTTAAAATTCACTAAAAAGAGATATTTATTTTACAAATGTAGCATTTTTAACGTATTATGCCACATTAACACCTTTTTTTAGTTCAATGACTGTTATTTCCGGCATAATACCTACTCTACCTGGATATGCATGAAAACCAAAACCTCTATTAACATAAACGTATCTTCCCAGGTTCTCATATAATCCCGCCCATTGTTTATAAACATACTGTGCTAAACTCCATTTAAAGTACCCTGGAATTTCAATACCAAATTGCATTCCATGGGTGTGTCCAGAAAGTGTAAGATGATAATGTTTATCGTCATGTTGCACTACATGTTCCCAATGTGAAGGATCGTGGCTCATCAAAATCTTAAAATCTTCTTTCTTTAGTTGCCCTGAAGCCTTGCTTAAATCTCCAGCTTGTTTGAAGTTATGACCCCAATTCTCGACACCTACTAAAGCTATTTTATCTTCTCCTTTTTGGATAAAAGTATGTTCATTCAACAATAAATTGAAACCTATTTCCCCGTATAAGTTTTTTATAGCTTGAAAATTATCTTCTTTTGCGGCCTCCGTTGGCCACGTAATATATTCTCCATAATCGTGATTCCCTAAAACCGAATATTTACCATATTCGTGCTTTTTAATTTTATTGAATGTTTCTATCCAAGGATGCATTTCCTTTGCATCCGTATTCACGATATCGCCAGTAAACAAAATCAGATCTGAATTTTGCTCATTTACCAGATCAATGGCATAATTAATTTTTTCTGGATTATCAAAACTTCCACTATGAACATCTGATATTTGAGTAATCGTAAAACCATCAAAAGCATCTGGTAAATCAGGAAAAAAGATCCGTTGCTTGATCACCTTGTAATTGTATTTTCCTATTGTCACTCCGTATATTAAGGACAAGAAAGGAACTGCTGCTAATCCCAATCCTATTTGACTTACAAACTTTCTTCTGGAATTAAGGAAATCTGTACTCTTGTCATATTCGACAAAAAAATTAACGGATCCTACACACAGCCTGTAGATATCTTCCCCCATTAATGTAAAAGTCAATATTAATTTTGGAACATAAACAATAAGCAACAAACCCATGGTAGACATCATTTGTTGAGTCTGCCCTACGCTTCGGTCAAATTGCATTAAAGAATAGACAATATATACTAAAAATAAGAGGCTAATAAACTGAATTGAAAACAATGCTGGCTTTGATTTTATCAAAGTTTTTAATACTTGAAATGTATAAAGCTCAATAATGAGTAGGACTAAACACAAGAATACGATACGAAAGATCATTATAAAAAAATTTTTAACAAAATAACAAAAAATTTAAGTTACGTAGATTGGTATTAGTTAAAATTTAACGGTTGATTATCCTTGAAAAAAGCATAGCGATTTTAAATATTGAAATTTAATAAAGAACACATTATTTTCTGCAAAAATAATGTGTTCTTTATTAAATTTAAAACTGATTTTACTTATTATTTCATTGAAATATTATAGGACCGAAACGTAAAGATTTTGTTAGTACCATTAAGTCGCTGACCGTACAATTCAACATATTCACCAGTACTAAGGGTTACTGTTCCGGAAACAGGGAAACTTTGCACACTTGCAGTATTAGAATCTATAAAGGTTTCAGATGAAGTGACAAAATTGAAAGGACTTCCACCCACCGCAAATTTAACAAAATAAAATAAAAGGTCGGCACTACCAGTTCCACCTTCAAATGAAACGGAAGCCGACACGGTAAACGTTCTCCTTTTTTTTCCTAAATAAACAATTCTGTTAGTTGTTGCTCCATCCATTCTAAATAAATTAGTAGGAACTGTTGTTCCAGGAATCTTGTAAGCGGTAGTAGTACTTGGCATTTGAAGAGTTGGCGAAGTTAATGTCCTATCCAAATATAAATTGCCTGATGCAAAGGAATCACCTTCGGTTGGAATTCCTGCGCATCTTATATTCCAATTATTATTAAAATTATAACCTGTGTAGGTCCCAATCGTGTAGGGCTTTACATATCCAGCCGCATTACTTCCGGTAAACACGACACTTTCAATAACAGCATCACCATTTATAATTGGATTACCAGACACATCAAAACCAATACTTGATCCGGAAACTTCACTAAATCCTCCTTGTTTGGCAACTTGTTCAAATGTCCCAACAATCTTCTCATAAGTTCCAGAATTACCCAGAGGTAAACCGCCTCCAAACCAGCCAGCATTATTAATCAATAATTTATTGATATTTTCGTAAATGATTCCATTTGCATTACCTACATATTGTACAATACTCACAAATACTAATGAAAAACCTTTGATAAGACCAACATTTGCTGAGTTGGCTACAATACAATCCCTAAATACCAAGTTTTGATTTCCAGCGCCCGTTATATTAAAAACATTACCACTAGCCCCTGATGCTACAACAGTTAACACCCTAATTGATCCACCTGTTGTCCCCGTAAAGAGATCTCCATTTGCTTTAATCAACTTATCCTCTCCAGAGTCTAAACCAGCAACATAGGCATTATTTAGCTCTATTGGTAAGTCTACATTGATTGCGCCATTGATTTCGTATAAAGTTTCCGAGTCCAAAAGATATTTGGAGCCACCTCCAGCGGTTTTCTCCGCAGCTAAAACTGTTGCTAAAACATCCGTAGATTTGATTCTCTTAAACTTTGATCTCCCTGTCGTAGCACTATTGATAACATTCCACGATGCAATGGCTGTATTGTAGTGGAAAAATGATTTCAAATCGGTATCATAAACCATTAATCCATCGGCTGGCGACGAAATAGCCGTTCGTTGCACCGTTGTCATTCTGGGCGTCAACATTCCTTGGGTTGTCGAGGAAACATCTAAAACAGAGCTTGCGTTTGGTGTTATCGTTCCTATGCCCACCTGGCCAAACACATTTGTCGTTATTATCATGAAAAATAACAAACAGGCTTGCAAAACCTTTGTAACAGCGTAATTTTTTTTCATAATAAATAAAATAAAAGATTAAATAATAGAGCATAAAATGGATTCTCAAAACCATTTGGTAAAATTAAACAATATATCGATTAAATACATATTATGTCGACAAAATACACGTTTTTAATTATAATATATTATTATTCTTATAATTTTAAATATATTTTAAATAACCATTTGCTATTTATATCTATTTTCTTTCGAGTAAAACAGTACGGAATCATTACTAAAAAAATATACACTACTTTAATTTTCATTAGTATGAAATTAGTTTGCATTGCAGATAAAAACAGAAATTTTTCAAACCAGCTCCCCTTTATGTCACAAGTTTTGTACTTTTGAAAACTTTACAAAAACCACAATTCATGTCACAACAAAAACGCCTGTTCCTTCTAGATGCTTATGCCTTAATCTTTAGAGGGTATTATGCTTTCATAAAAAATCCACGAATCAATTCTAAAGGAATGGACACCTCGGCCATTATGGGATTTATGAATTCCTTAATGGACGTAATAAAAAGAGAAAAACCAGATCATCTTGCGGTTGCTTTTGATAACGGTGGTAGCCAACTAAGAAATGATATTTTTCCGGAATACAAAGCACATCGCGATGCGACTCCAGAGGCCATAAAAATTGCTATTCCCTATATTCAGCAATTATTAAAAGCGATGCATATTCCCATTATTGAAGTTAAGGGATTTGAAGCTGACGATTTGATAGGAACTATTGCCAAGCAAGCCGAAAAACAGAATTACAAAGTCTTTATGGTAACACCCGATAAAGATTTTGCACAACTGGTTTCTGAAAACATATTTATGTACAAACCCGCTAGAATGGGTAACGGCATAGAAATTTGGGGGATTCCTGAAGTTTTGGCAAAATTTGAAATCGAACGACCAGATCAAGTAATCGACTTTCTTGGAATGATGGGCGATACAGCGGATAATATTCCGGGACTTCCTGGCGTAGGTGAAGTAACGGCTAAGAAACTGTTGAAGGAATTTGGAACCATGGAAAACCTTTTGGCTAATACGGATAAGCTTAAAGGTAAAATGAAAGAAAATATTGAAGCGAATAAAGAAAAAGGCTTGTTGTCGAAAACTTTAGCGACAATTATCATTGATTGTCCAGTCGTTTTTGATGAAAAAGATTACGAATTATCCACTCCTGATGTCGAAAAAACAGATGCGCTATTCAACGAATTAGAGTTTAGACGAATGGCAGAACAATTTGATGCCATATTCCTCCCCCCGTCCCCCACCGAAGGAAAGGGAATAGAAGCTGTTGATCCAAGATTGTATAAAAAAAATCTCGCACCACACACAGAGCAATTTGACATGTTCGCAATTCAAAATGAAGATCAAAATGGCGTGGAAAGCAGAACTGCGTTTTACAATACTTTAGAAAACACCCCACATTCCTATCAGATAATTCAAGGTGATTTAGGCCTGAGATTGCTGTTGCAAAATTTACAAAAACAAGCATCGGTTTGTTTTGATACGGAAACTACAGGCTTGGATGCCTTGCATGCGGAATTAGTTGGAATCTCTTTCTCTTATGAAAAAGGAAAAGGTTTTTATGTTCCATTTCCTGAAAACCAAGAAGAAGCGCACTCTTTAATCGATAAATTCATTCCATTTTTCGAAAATGAAAAAATTGAAAAAATTGGACAAAATCTAAAATACGATTTAAAAATTCTTTCCAATTACAATGTTACTGTCAAAGGAAAATTATTCGATACCATGATCGCCCATTATCTGATTAATCCAGATATGCGCCACAACATGGATATTTTAGCAGAAACGTACTTGAAATATGCGCCACAATCCATTGAAACATTAATTGGTAAAAAAGGAAAAAACCAAAAATCAATGCGTGATGTTGAACTGGAGGTAATAAAAGAATATGCCGTTGAAGATGCTGATGTAACCTTGCAACTAAAGGAAATTTTCATCTTGGAATTAGACAAAACCGGAACTAAGAAACTTTTTGAGGATATCGAAATCCCGTTAGTAAAAGTTTTAGCTGCTATGGAGAAAGAAGGAATTCGGTTAGACGTTCCCTTTTTGAAGTCCTTATCACAAGAATTAGACAAAGACATCAAAACGCTGGAAGCAACTATTTTTGACATTGCAGGCGAAAAATTCAATTTGGCTTCTCCAAAACAATTGGGAGATATTTTATTTGACAAATTAAAACTAGGTGGAACCAAACAGAAGAAAACCAAAACAGGTCAATATGCAACTGGCGAAGAAGTGCTAAGTTATTTAGCAAAAGACAACAAAATAGTTTCGGCTATATTAGATTGGCGTTCCTTAATAAAACTTCAAAATACCTATGTTGAGGCATTGCCTCTGCAAGTAGACGCATGCACAAAGCGCATTCACACTGATTATATGCAAACTGTGGCGGCAACAGGACGCTTGAGTTCTACCAATCCGAATTTACAAAACATTCCTATTCGTACCGAACGGGGGCAACAAATTAGAAAAGCATTTGTAGCCCGTGATGAAAATTACACTTTGGTCTCTGCCGATTATTCTCAAATAGAACTCCGAATTATTGCTGCCTTAAGCGGGGAGGAAAATATGATTAAGGCATTCCAGAATCACGAAGATATTCACAAGTCGACGGCATCAAAAGTATTCAATGTACCATTGGAAGAGGTAACTCGGGAACAGCGAAGTCATGCTAAAACAGTGAATTTCGGAATTATATATGGTGTTTCCGCTTTTGGATTGAGCAATCAAACCAACTTGTCTCGCAAAGAGAGCGCTGATTTAATTGAAGCGTATTACCAAACGTATCCCAGATTAAAATCTTATATTCAAGAGCAAATTGATTTTGCGCGCGATAATGGTTATGTGCAAACCATATTGGGTCGTCGTCGTTATCTAAAAGACATTAATTCTCAAAACGCGATTGTTCGTGGTGGCGCAGAACGCAATGCGGTAAACGCACCTATTCAAGGAAGTGCAGCTGATATCATCAAAATTGCGATGATCAATATTCATAAAAAATTAACTGACGACAACTGGAAGAGTAAAATGCTGCTTCAAGTACATGATGAATTGGTTTTTGATGTTCATAATTCGGAGCTCGAAAAAATCCAACCGATGATAAAATACGAAATGGAAAACGCTTTTAAACTTGATGTGCCTTTAGATGTAGAAATTGGAAAAGGAAAAGATTGGTTGGAAGCGCATTAACTTTAAGGTTATATTCGTAGTGTTAAAGTTAAGAGAAGTCAATCACAACATTTACAAAAAATCAAAAAAGTTGAAGATTCAAAAATTTATATTAATTTTGTTTACATGAAAACGGCTTACGATATCAACGATTTGTCATCTCATCTTTTTTGGGATGTAGATAAAAGTGCTTTAGAATTTGAAAAATCGAAGGTTCAAATAATATATAAAGTTTTAGAATTTGGATTAATTTCAGATTGGAAAATTATTCAAGAAATTTATGGATTAGAAACCATAAAAAATGTTTCTTTAAAATTACGAACGTTAGATGTTATAACGTTAGCTTTTTTATCTGACTTATTTAAAATTGAAAAAACACAATTTAGATGCTACAAAAACAGTCAGTTAATCCAAAACTCTTGGACCTCTTAAAAAAAATAATGAATTGCGATTCATTTACTGGTTTTAATCTTGTTGGTGGTACGTAACTTGCCTTGCAAATTGGTCATAGAAAGTCGGTTGACATTGATTTATTTGGGAATTCTGAGATCTATGCTGATGATTTTATTGAAACCCTTTCCTCTTTTGGCAAGGTAATCACTTTAAAAAAAAGTAATAACCTTTTAATTCTCTCTGTTGATGGCATTAAAGTGGATTTTGTTAATTACAAATACCCGTTATTGAACAAAATAGAAGTTATAGAAAACATTCGTTTGGTTACCCAATCTGATATAGCGGCAATGAAGCTAAATGCAATTGTTGGCAGAGGAAGCAAAAAAGACTTTGTAGATTTATGTTTTGACCCCTATAAAACAAGAGTATTATTCTAAATTTCGATTTTTAATTACGCTGTTAATTTTTTCATCATTATTAGGTGTTTATCAGAGTTCCATTTCTACACTGGTGTAATTCTTCCTAAAAGTCCATGTAGCCTCGTATTGTTATAGAAAATCACATATCTTTTTAGTATTAACTCAATTTCTCCAAAAGTTCTGTAATCAAATCTTTGGAACACTTCTTTTTTTAGTATTCCATGATAGGCTTCAATATGTGCATTTTCTTCAGGTGTGGCTACATGTGTAAATTCTTTCTGAACTCCTATGAGTCCAAGGTATTCCCGAACACTTTTGGCAATAAATTGAATTCCATTGTCACTTCTTATAACAACACTTTCAGGGTATTGATATTCTAAAAATAAATCAGAAAGAAATGTTATTACTTTGTTCTGTTTTATTGAGAAAGAAAAGTAATCTTTTAATATTCTGCGGGTATGAACGTCTATGATTGATAATAAATAAGCGTTTTTACCTACACTAGGAATCCAAACCATCTTTATACCCATTTCTATGCACTGAAACGGTCTAACGGTAATTACCTTTCTATATTTTACAAATTTACGGCCAGAACCACTCCTGTTTATTCGGTTTTCTAAT
>NZ_FRDK01000010.1 GCF_900143245.1 Flavobacterium fryxellicola | reverse complement strand
CTCTTCCCATCCCGAACAGAGTAGTTAAGCCCGCCTGCGCAGATGGTACTGCAGTTATGTGGGAGAGTATGTCGTCGCCTTTCTTTAAAAACCCTTCATCTAACGATGAAGGGTTTTTTTTTGTAGCTATGCCACGTGAATCGGATCAAAAACAAAATGATCAAGAACAAAACTTGGGGATTAGGAAAATAACTTAGTTAACCTAAACAGGAAGAAATCTACTTTTCTCACTCCTCTAAATTGATTTCTGAATGCTTTAATTTTAGCATTGAAGGATTATTCACTGTTTTCTATTTTATTTTGGAGTTCATGAATTTCATTTCTGCAGAAGCATTTGTACTTCGTTTATCAAATTAGTTTAGTATAGAATGATAATTAATTTATATTCTATTTATAATGGAATAAAAGCTTTTAAACTGAAGTTTTTGATGTCCAAATACCAATTAATCTAATTTGTAATAACAATCGTTTAGACTGAAATATTTTATATATATTTCCTAATTTTTAATATTCTTTAAATATCATTTCAGGCCTTTCTTTTTGGGCTATATTCCATTTGTTCTTACTTTTGTATCGCATATGGGAAATTGTAGTTAATAATTGCTAAGCCGCATGACAATTTTAAATTTATTTCTAATAAATGTTACTTTAGTCAAGTAAGATTTAGATAGTTTTACTTTTCGATGGTAAAAAATCGTAAAAATTAGGAGCAAAGTAGTTCAGGTTCAACAATATTGCATGCTTTAAAAGATATTGAAGAATTTAGAATATTTTGCAATTGTAGTATTTCAAAAAGAAGTGGTTGACTTTTAATACAAATCTAAAAAATTATGCCGTTGTCTTTTAATCTTAAGGTAAGATTTGTAAGTAAGCCACATTTTTGCTAGTTTATAAATTAGTAGTTCTAACAACAACTGTAATAGTAATTTTTCAATTTCATTTTTTGTTGTAAATTTTTAATTTGTATAAAGATTTGGTAATTATTTGTTTACGTATTTATATTTTACATTGGCATTGTAAAATTTTTTTTTCTTAAATTTGACATATTTTTATTCTTAATTAGTCAATTATGAGCGTTTATGGAATTAGATTATTAGTTTCCATATTAATAATTGATTTTTGAAACTATTACATTTTATCGATTTATGGAAGCAAACAGACAATTGTTAACGAAATTAGCTTTTCTTTTTTAAGAAAATAAAATTATCATTATTTTACTTCCCTCAAAGTATCTAGAAGATAAAAAACGTCTGAATTTAGCTATTTAGTGAAAAAGAGGTACGATAAATCAAGGTTGAAAGTAGCATTTTCTCATCGTATATGCATATTAAAAAACATGTTACGGCAGAGATGACAAAAAACAGTAAATTTAGCTTTGGTGAAGGCGAAGTTCTGGATGTAAAACCAGAATCAAACTTCTCCCAAACCGATATCATTGATTTCTAGAATGTTGGCATTGGAGCGTCAGCTGGTGGATTAGGTGCATTGGAATTATTTTTTGTAAACATGCCGATCAATACTAGGATGGCGTATGTCGTAATTCAACATTTAGACTCGACCCATATTGGAGTGATGCCAGAATTATTACTAAGGATGGCTAAAATTTAAGTTTAACAGTCGTAAGATGCAGTTAGAGTAAGATCAATTACTGTTTACGTAATTCTACCCAATAAAAGTTTGTCGTTAATAAACAGTAAATTACATTTATTTTGTCCAACACAAGCTCGTGGTGTTCTAGGATTGCCAAGCGATATTTTCTTTAAGTCTGTAGCGATGGATCGTATGGAGAAAAGTATTGGATTTATTCTTTCTGGTTTAGGATCTGACGGCACGTTGGGATTAATAGCTATTAAAGAAAACTATGGTGTTGCAATAGTGCAGAATCCCGCTACTGTTAAATTTGACAGTATACCCAGCAGTGCATTAGAAATGGTTGTTCCTGATCTTGCCGCCCGAGTTGAAGATATACCAAATAAAATGCTAGCGTTGCTTAAATTTTCTCCTCCAGCAAATGGATAGTCTGATGTTATGAGTAAATCTAAAAATAGCCTCGATAAATTATCCTCTAATTAAGGGGACAAATAGGGCAAGATTTTTCAATGTATAAAAAAAGTACTTTGATGCGCTGTATTGAAAGAAGAAAAGGATTATATCAAATAGAAAAAATACAAAATTACGTGCGTTTTTTGCAGGAAAACCTAAACGAGATTGAATTCCATTTAAAGAATTACCGATTGGTGCAGCTAGTTTCTATGGGGATCCTGCAGTTTGGGTTAAACTTAAAGACGCAATAATTCCTAACATATTAAGAGAAATTCCTAGCGGTTACATCCTACGAGTTTGGATTCCGGCATGTTCAACAGGCGAAGAAGCTTATTCATAGGCTATCGTTTTTGAAGAAGCTTTATCAAAAATGGAGAGATCCAAATGGATTAAAGTACAAATTTTTGCTACAGATTTAGATGTTCTATCTAATGACAAAGCTAGAAAAGGATTCTTTTATTCCACTATAAGAAAGAATCTGCCAAAGATGGAATTTTGGTTCTTAATTTTGATACCGGAAAAATAATCGACGTAAATCCATTTTTAGTCGGTATGCTTGGCTATTCGTATGAATAGTTCATCGAAAAATCTTTTTGGGAAATAGGTTCTTTAAAAGATATTGTATCCAACAAAGATAAATTTTTAGAATTGCGAAAAAAAGAGTTTGTTCGTTATGAAAACTTAGCACTTGAAACAGTGAAAGGAAAAAAGATACATGTTGAGTTTGTCAGTAATGTCTATTTAGTGAATAATAAAAAAGTAATCTAATGCATTTTACGGGAAATTTCAGATCATGTTTTTGTCCAAGAAGCTTTAGTTAATGCTGAAACTCGTTACAAACATCTTTTCGATTTTGTAAAAGATGGAATTTTATTTGTTGATGGGACAACTGGAAAGATAAATGCTTTCAATCCTTTTTTTATAAATTCAATAGATCTTTCCAAAGAAAGTTGCATTGGGAAAGAAGCGTGGACTGTTGATTTTCTAAAAAATATTTTAGAAAATAAAAAAGTGTTCATTTGATTTAATTGAAAAAAAATCTTTCAATCAATTTACAAGGATATGAAAGCTTCAAGTAATAGCAGTATCAATATTGAATTTATCAGTACCTTATATTTTATGGGTAATTAAAAAAATATTCAATTTTTTACCAATGAAATAGTAGTATAGTTAAGTAAAGGTTGCATAATTTCCATTTGTAGACCGATCAAATAGTAGTATTTTAAAAAATAGCACTTATGGGTAATATCGAAAAAAAAACGGATTCTCTTCTTGTAATTAGACAAAAAGCAGAGGAATTACATTTAATGAAAGAATCAAAATTTAGTTCTCAACTTTCAGAAGTGGAAATATTAAAACTGATCCATGAATTAGAAGTTCACCAAATAGAGTTGGAAATGCAAAAAGAACAGCTGATGCTTGCCAAAGATGCCGCTGAAAATGCGATTCAGAAATATACAGAACTCTATGATTTTGCTCCCGTAGGCTATTTTACACTTACAAATTCAGGTTCCATAATTGAACTAAATCTGTCAGGTTCCCAGCTGTTGCACGAAGACAGATCAAAATTAATAAGAAGTCAATTTGGTTTTTTTGTTTCTGATGATACAAAAGCAGTGTTCAATAAATTTTTAGATTCCGCATTTAGAGCTCATAAAAAAGAGTGCTGTGAAATTAATTTGCTGTTAGAAGACTCTACGTAACAAGTGTATATTTGACTGGAATCCTCGCGGAGAATAAGGAGCACGTGTTAATAACCATAGTAGATATTACACACCTGAAAGAAACAGAATTTGCTTTGATTGAAAGTGAAAAACGATATCGGGATTTATTGAATAATCTAGATGTTGGGATCATTTTGCATAATAAGGATACTTCCATCCTGTATTCAAACCCAAAAGCTTCTGAACTCATTGGTTTGAGTAAGGAGCAAATAAAAGAAAAGCAGAGTCTTAATCCAATTTGGCAATTTGTACAAGATGACTATCAACTGTTAGCGGTAGAAAACTATCCTGTAAATCAAATTATAAGAACTAAAAAAGCACTTACTATTTACTATTGGTATAAAAAAACCAGACATTACAGCTGTTCAATGGCATTTTCTCAATGGCTTTCCTGTTTTTAATGCTGCAGGAGATATAAGTGAAGTAATAATCAGTTTTATAGAAATAACAGAATTAAAAAAGTTAGAAATAGAGCTGACTAGGGCTAAAGAATCAGCGGAATCAGCAAATAAGGCTAAATCGAGTTTTTTGACGAATATGAGTCATGAAATTAGAACTCCTTTAAACGGAATTATAGGTTTTACTGATCTGTTGATGAGAACGAGTCTAGACGTTAATCAAAAAGAATACATGAGCGCGGTTAATGAATCAGCAACTATTTTAATCGAAATCATTAATGATATTTTAGATTTTTCAAAAATAGAGTCTGGAAAATTAGAATTGAATGTTGAAGAAATAAATCTTTTTGACCTGACTCATCACGTTATTGATATTTTTAAATTCCATGAGGAAGTCAGCAAAATAGATCTCATCTTAAACATTGAAAACACAGTTCCTAAACTTGTATTGGGCGACTCGATACGGTCAAAACAGGTTTTGGTAAATTTAATAGGTAATGCTTTGAAATTTACTAAAATAGGTTACGTATATTTATCTATAGACTGTAATTTTATTTCTGGAGATGAAAATCAATGTCATTTACATTTCTCCGTAAAGGATACTGGAATTGGAATAAAACAAGAAAATCAAGAAAAAGTGTTCCAATCTTTTATTCAAGAGGATTGTTCTATTGCACGCAAATTTGGCGGGACAGGACTTGGATTAGCGATCTCGAATCAGCTTTTAGGTCTCATGAATAGTACGTTACAATTGCAAAGTACATTTGGACAGGGTAGTGAGTTTTATTTTAACCTGACATTAGAAAGAGCACAGCACAAGAATATATCAGGAGTTCAAGAAGTGAAAATTGTACAAGAAAACAACACATTTTCTTGTGTTGATTTCTCAGGAAAAAACATATTGGTTGTGGAAGATAATAAGATCAACATGCTTTTAGTTAGAACATTGCTTAAATCTATACTTCCAGGCTGTCTTATATTAGAAGCGTCAGATGGGGAAAAAGCGATTAAAATGTACAAGAAAAAAAAGTTGGATCTTATCTTAATGGACATTCAAATGCCGCATAAAAATGGATATCAAACAACCGCCGAAATTAAACATTTAAAGAAATACAATAATATTCCAATAATTGCTTTAACAGCAGGAATTCTATTTGGTGAGAAGGAAAAATGTTTGGAGTCTGGAATGGATGATTATGTTTCAAAACCAATTATTCGTTGTAATTTAGAAGAAGTTTTATACAAGTGGTTAAAATAATGAATTGTAAAAGAGATGATTACAGCGAATGAAAAATTTATTGGAAAGTGATAAGGAAGTACTAAAAGTGCTGTTCAACCCTTTTTTATTGTACTTTTTTCATAGAACAGAATGAATCATAATCTGTTTTTTTCGCCAAGCCACCATCTGGCTTTGTACTCTTGTTTTTTCAAACTAAATTTTTCAATTGCATGTTTTTGAATATGTGTGATTACTTCCTCCTCAGAGTCGGTTATAAATAAGAGCTTCATATCTTTGGGACTCATACTTTCATTGTCTACCATTCTTTGGATGTGATGACACAGTTCTTTGTGATAAACAGAATCAAAAATTACGATGGGAAAATTATTGATAATTTTATTTTGAATTAAAGTTAATGCTTCAAATAATTCATCTAATGTGCCCATTCCTCCTGGCATTACCACAAATGCGTAGGAATATTTTATTAGAATTACTTTCCGTACAAAGAAATAAGGAATATATATCCACTTGTGCAAGTATGGATTTGGTTTCTGCTCTGTTGGAAGGATTATATTGATTCCTACAGAGTATCCTCCCGTTTGAAAGGCACCTTTATTTGCAACTTCCATAATGCCAGGGCCACCGCCCGTCATCACTGTAAAACCTAAATTAGCTATTCCAGCACCAATTCGTTCCGCACTTTTATAATGTTGTGTTTCAGGACCAAATCGAGCAGAACCAAAAACGGTAACGCATGGACCTATAAAATGCATCTTTTGAAAAGCTCTAATAAAGTTGTAGAGGACTTTAAAAACAAACGATAGGTTTTTTAATCGTGTCAGAGGTCCTCTTACAAATAAAGATTCAGATCTTGAAAGTCTGTATTTTCGACGCTTTTCCATAGGATGACTTAGGTAGGAAAATAATACTATTGGCCCAGTTTTTTTTGGTTTGTAAAATCATTTGCAACTACTAGATAAAAGATAATAAGGACAGGTAACCTGCCACTCAGCTAAAATAAAACCATTTTTTTATGGGTACTATTTTAGGTCTAATTATTGCTTTTTTCTACAATAGTTTGGATGATTTGCTCCTTGCTTAATACGCCCGATTGTCTCCACAACTGTTTCCCATTTTGAAATAATATCATGGTAGGAACGCCGCGAACTTGATATTTGCTAGCAATCTGTTGATTTTTGTCTACATCAATTTTTAGAATAGAAACTCGATCTCCTAAATTGTCTTTAACTTCTTTCAAAATGGGTCCAAGCATTTTGCACGGGCCACACCATGTTGCAAAAAAATCAATTAAAACCGGTGTATCGGATGCGATAATGGTATCAAAATTACTCATATTTTTTATATTTAGTTTTTGGAATGCTGCAGCTATTTACGCCACAACCTAAGTTAAAAATTACCTGAATGAAGAAAAACAGTCCTAGACCGATGAACATCCATTCTTTCACGATATACGCTTGCGCAAATAAAAATAAGGCAAAGGCCAGGCGAACCCAGCGCATCGTATGCCAATTTGTAAAAAGTAATGCTTTCATTTTTGTTGCTATAAGGGGAATATTAATTTAATTCTTTATTTTCTTTAATGTTGTAAATGGCATCTTGCACAGTTTTACCAGGAACATCAGTAGTGCTAACAATCAGTATTTCGACAAAATTGCTGCTTCTGCTAACATTTAAAACACTTTCAATTGTAAGAAGTTTTTCTGTTACATCTTTAGAGGAAGCACTGCACTTGATATTTTCAAATTGATATCGGTTAACAAAAACGGTACTGTTCTTTCTTAATTCGAAAAATAATTCTGAATTGGCTCTTGGTGCAATAGAGTTTTGAGTCTTTCCCATTTCTAAAAAATCAAAAGCGCCTTTAAAAAGCATTTCGTATTCTTCTTGGTTGCCTCCAAAAGGAGGTCCAGATTCAAATGTTCTATTAAATAATAAACCAGCCAAAATTCCCTTATTTGCCAAAAGTTGATGCATTTTCCAAACGTATTTTTGACGCATTGTAGGCGGTAAAGCGCAGAAAAAAGTTTGTTCAATAATCAAATCATAGTTTCCTTGATGCTCAAAAAAATCACCTAAAATAATCTGAATGGCAGCATTCTTTTTAAACTTTTCTTGTAATATTGAAGCAGGTGTTGGGGCAATATCGATTACAGTAATGTTTGTAAATCCTTGATTCAGTAGGTATTCGGCTTCATAGCTGTTGCCACAACCAGGAATCAAAATACGACTGTTTTTGTCAGCGATTGTATCGATGTACATTTTTATGGGAGGGGCTACCATACCTAAATCCCAGCCAGTGGTATTAGCGCTGTAATGCGCCTCCCAATAGGCAGCGTCCAGTGTTTTATCCAATGAAGTAGCGCCACATTTTAAATCAGACATTTTATATTTTTTTTCGAGTTGAAATTCCAAATGGGGAATACAGCGGACAAAAACTGATAAAGCTTGTTAGTAAAAAAATAACAGCAAAAGCTCCTAACACTAATGCTACTGTACCGCTGATTGTATTGGTAAAATACAAGATTGCGATGATTACTGCTATTGCAATTCGAATAATTTTGTCTGTTGAACCCATATTTTTTTTCATAGTAGAAATATATTTAGTTATTCAATTATTTCAAAACCTTGCTTTGGCATACAAAATCAGTTTTAGGAATCGTTGTTTTAGCGATTGCATTGAAACCGCCTTCAATTTCAGTAAAATTTCTAAAACCACGGGCTTCTAGTATTGAAGCGGCAATCATACTGCGGTAACCACCAGCGCAATGCAAGTAAAAATGTTCTTTTGGATTAATATCTTTTATCCACTCATTGATAGCCGCTAATGGCTTGCTGTACGATTCTTCAACGTGCTCTGCACAATATTCACTTTCTTTACGAATATCAATTATTTTACTCTCACCAATTTTTACCTCTTTTACAAATTGTTCTGCTGTGATTCTATTTACAGTATCAATTTCTTTTCCAGCTTTTGCCCAAGCATCAAAACCGCCTGCTAAATGGCCTATTAAATTGTCAAAACCGACACGACTCAATCGGGTGACAGTTTCTTCCTCTTGTCCTAGTTCGCAAACAATAAGGATCGGTTGCTGAACATCAGCAATTAAAGCACCTACCCATGGAGCAAAATCACCGTCAATTCCTATGTTTATTGACTGTGGAATAAATCCTTTAGTAAATTCTCCATTTTTACGAGTGTCCAACAGTAAGGCTCCAGTTTCATCAGCGGCAACTTCAAATTCTGAAGGTGAGAGCGCTTGCATTCCTAAATTTAAAACATTTTGAAAGCTATCGTATCCTTTTTTATTCATGGCCACATTCATACCAAAATAAGCTGGTGGTGGCAATAAACCTTCGGTAACTTCTAGAATAAACTCTGCTTCTGTCATATCTGACCTCAATGCATAATTTGTGTTTTTTTGTTCGCCAATGGTTGAAACGGTTTCCTTACTCATGTTTTTTCCACAAGCACTTCCCGCGCCATGAGCGGGATAGACAATAACATCATCTGCCAAAGTCATAATTTTATTCCGTAACGAATGGAATAGCGTAGCGGCTAGTTGTTCCTGTGTCATGTGTGCCGCCTTTTGGGCTAAATCTGGCCTTCCCACATCTCCAATGAACAATGTGTCACCTGAAAAAATAGCGTGATCTTTTCCGTTTTCGTCAATCAGTAAATAAGTGGAGCTTTCCATAGTATGTCCAGGAGTGTGTAGTACCTTTATTTTGATGTTTCCAATGGTGAATTCTTGTCCGTCTTTTGCAGAAATGCAATCAAATTCACAGATCGCATTTGGTCCGTAAACGATAGGAGCACCAGTTTGACGACTTAAATCAACATGTCCAGAAACAAAATCAGCATGGAAATGGGTTTCAAAAATATATTTTAATTTCACACCATCTCTCTCAAGTCGGTTCAAATATGGTTGGGTTTCACGCAGTGGGTCAATAATGGCTGCTTCACCATTTGAAGTAATATAGTAAGCGCCTTGCGCTAAACATCCGGTATATATTTGTTCTATTTGCATGATTTTATTTTTTACTTTATGGTACAAATGTACTTCCGTTTTTTAGGATACAGGGTGACAATTGTTACATTCCTATTTTAAGTCAGGAAAAATTATTTGATTATTATAGTAAAATCAATTAGTACTATAAACCAACCAAATGCTGGTTTCAGTTTTGCCCCCTCTCTTTTTTTGTCACATAAGTACCGAGGAATATTCCAATTATTGCTATTGCAGAAATAGTGAAAAACAATTTATAATTGATAACACTGCCGTTAATTACGTCTCCGCCAAAACTGATTAATCAATCAATAAAGATAATCAATAATGAGGTGCCAATTGCTTGTTTCATTGGTGAATTTCCAAAGAAAATATGTAGGGAATCTCAAAAATAAGTGCTGCCTCGATCTTAAAATTCCCAAGGCGGTACCGTCTTTAACTTGCAATCATTGCGGTCACCCCAACGATAAATAGGGATCAGCTCGTGGCTTATTCCGGATAAATTTTGAAAAGGTATACTAAAATCGGAACTGCAAGAATTGATTCCCCACCTCCAATTAATACGAATGAAAGTCCAATGACAATCGAAGCAAAATAACCTAAATATTCCATTTGTAACTTTTTCGAAGTGGCGGTTTGAATAATTTTATTTACAGAAAATATTCTTTGTAGAACAAAATTTATTTTAGGAGTTCTATATTATTTCGGTGTAAAGTGACCAATCCCCGCTGCTCCATTTTCTTTAGTAGACGCGAAATTACTTCTCGAGATGTATTCAATTCAGATGCAATTTCCTGATGAGAAAGCTTTAATTCTTTGCAACCACAAACCTCAGCGTGGCGCTTTAAATAAAATTCTAAGCGCTCGTCCATCGCTCGAAATGCTATGCTATCAATTACTTCGAGCACCTCTTCAAAACGACTTCTGTAGGTATCGATAACAAATTCATACCAGCTTCGGTGCTGCATCATCCATTTATCCATTAAGGGCAAAGGCACCATGATTAGTTCTACATCCTCAATAACTTTTGCCATAATTTGGCTTTTTTCGTTCTTGGTGGCGCAAATCATTGAAATTGCGCAGGCTTGACCAGGTTGCAAGTAGTACATGAAAAATTCGCCGCCATTTTCATCCTCACGGTAGACTTTAATTTTTCCACTAATGACCAAAACAGTGTTTTTTATGTATTGTCCTGTTCGTATGATAATAGTTCCCGCTTGGAAAGAATGAATTGTGGCGCTAGTTTCAATTTCTTTTACTAATTCAGTAGAAAATGAATGGAAATTTTTTTTTATTGGATCAAGCATTTTGGTTTTTTTTCTATGTTTTATAATGTAAAAGTACTGTAAATAACTTAAAAAAGAGGAGGGTTTTTATACAAATAAAAACAGACAACTACTTGATTTTATACCTGTTAAAATTTTATTACCTATAGGCATGATAGACTGTTTTTTCGTAAAAAATAAGGTCGTTTTTATAGTTTCTTGATAGTTACTGTTTTGCGAAAACGATTTCTTACAAATAGTTTCTAATTAACAATTGTTGCGTTTATTGTTCGGTAAAAACATTGTATTTTTACAGAAAACATCATTATGAATTTACTACAAGAAGATTGGGTTGCTCAATTTGAAGCGGATGAAAATGCAGTCATTCTCGATGTGAGAACGGAAGCCGAATTTAACGAAGGTTTCATAGCAAATGCTATCAACATCGATATTCACCGAGGACAAGATTTTGTAAGCGAAATTGAGGCGTTAGACAAACATAAAAAGTACTTTGTATATTGCCGCTCTGGAATGCGAAGTGCGAAAGCCTGTGAAATAATGAATCAACTTGGTTTTGAAAATGCTGATAACTTATTGGGCGGGATTTTAGAATGGAATGGAGAAATAATTGAACCATAAAAAAGAAGCAGAAGATTGTTTCTTTCATTTACTTGAATAATTAATTTAACACGCTTTATATGAATTTAATACCAGAAGAATATCAGATTACATCATTGTTGAATCAAGATACTTATTTAGTGGATGGTGAATTAAAGAAATGGGAAGGTCAGACCACGGCTGTTTTTTCAACTATATCCTCTACAGCAGAGTATGGTCCAACTATATTAGGTTCTGTTCCGTTTATGGGAGAAGCTGAAGCTTTGGAAGCCGTTGAATCAGCAAGTGCGGCCTATAATAATGGTCAAGGATTATGGCCTACAATGAAAGTTTCTGATCGCATAAAATGCATGGAAAATTTTGTTAGTCAAATGAAGACCACTCGTAAAGAAGTTGTTAAATTATTGATGTGGGAAATTGGAAAATCATTGGGTGATTCTGAGAAAGAATTTGACAGAACTGTAGAATATATTTATGATACTATTGACAGCTTAAAAGAATTAAACAGCCGAAGTGCTCATTTTTCAAAGGTTCAAGGAATAAATGCTATGGTTCGTAGAGGACCGCTTGGGGTTGTTTTATGTCTTGGACCTTATAATTATCCGTTAAATGAAACTTTTTCGTTACTGATTCCTGCCTTGATTATGGGGAATCCTGTCATTTTTAAACCAGCAAAATTAGGTATTTTATTAATCTCCCCATTATTAGAAGCATTCCGGAACAGTTTTCCAAAAGGAGCTATTAATATTGTGTATGGACGTGGACGTGAAGTAGCTTCGCCGATCATGAAATCTGGTAAAGTGGCAATTTTAGCTTTGATAGGAAATAGTACATCAGCGATTGCGTTACAGGACCAACATCCTAATAAAAACCGATTGCGTTTGATACTAGGTTTGGAAGCTAAAAACCCAGCAATCATTTTACCAGATGCCGATTTAGATTTGGCTATCCAAGAATGTATAGCAGGCTCTTTATCTTTTAATGGACAGCGTTGTACGGCCTTGAAAGTATTGTATGTACACGAATCAATTGCAGACGAATTTAATAAACGTTTTGCAGCTAAAGTAGACTCCTTAGTTTTTGGAAATCCATGGGATGCTGCAGTCTTTCTGACGCCTTTGCCTGAAAAAGAAAAACCAGCCTACATCCAAGAGTTGATAGATGATGCGATCAAAAAAGGAGCAGCAATCATCAACGAAAAAGGAGGACAACACACTCCTAATTTTATCTTTCCAGCAGTTTTATTTCCAGTAAACAAAGAAATGAGGGTGTATCATGAGGAGCAATTTGGACCAGTGGTACCTGTAATGACTTTTAAAGACATTCAAGAGCCTCTAAATGATATGGCCGAATCGAATTACGGACAACAAGTGAGTTTGTTTGGGAGAGATATAAAAACGATTGCACCACTTATAGATACTTTAGTTAATTTAGTATGTAGAGTAAACTTGAATAGTTCTTGTCAAAGAGGTCCAGATGTCTTACCATTTACAGGACGAAAAGATTCTGCTGTAGGAACATTAAGCATACATGATGCTTTGCGTTCGTTCTCCATTCGAACCTTTGTCGCATCCAAAGACAATGCTTATAATAATGCCATTTTACAGGAATTGTTAAGTAGTAAAGAATCAAATTTCATCAATACCGATTATATTTTATAGTCTTTATGATTTCAACTAATAAGCCGTCCCATAAAATATGGACGGCTTTTTTGTGCCTTTCATTTTGGAAAGTGGATTTTTCTTTGTTTAAAATATGGATTCTAAAAAACGTGTAATAGGAGGTAGGAAAAACAATATATTTGAAGAAAATAAATGTTGATGTCTGAGGATTTTGCGTTGGCCGTCTTTCGATAGCTAATTGTAATAATGAGGTTTTGCGCTCAAAATGATAAATTGAGGCGGTTGATGGTACAAAAATTTTAAAAAAAGAGTTTATTTCAAATTTGATTTAAATAATTTAAAATAAAATAAAGATACTTACCGCTATCAATCCAAAACTACCCGTGCTTAATAAAGCTATTACTCGTGCTTTTTATTTATATAAACTAAAATTTAAGGAATTTGGAAGTGGAGATTTTGAGGCCTATTTAATGGTGCAAAAAGACAACATACAAATTCATTTTTTTTGAGTTTAAAGACCTCGATCCAAAAGAAAACTATGGGCAAGTATATATTAGAACTGATGATATTGATAAATTATATCAATCTTTCTTAGGTGAAAATAGTAAAATACACCCAAATGGTCATTTGCAAATCAAAGCTTGGAGACAAAAAGAATTTTCTATACTTGACCCCGATAGCAATTTGCTGACCTTTGGACAACATATTTAAAAAAATAATACTTCTTAACCGCTACTTTTTAATCCTTAAAAAAAGTAATCAGATTAAGTAAAAAAATAACTATTGGATTAGAACGCTTCTGCAGCAATTGATGACTTCCTAAGTTTGATCAGTGCTTAAATTTACGTACAAATAAAAAAGGTGAACTGTTACCAGATCACCTTTTTAAACAAATTAAAAATCTAAAATTATACTAAGTCGAAACGGTCTAGATTCATCACCTTAGTCCATGCTGCGATAAAGTCTTTTGTGAATTTTTCCTGACCATCTGCATATCCATAAACTTCAGCAATGGCTTTAAGTTCTGAATTTGAACCAAAGATTAGATCTACTCGAGTTCCAATCCATTTCAATCCACCGGCCATACGATCGCTTCCTACAAAGGCATCATCTGATTCTGATATTGCTTTCCAAGTAGTCCCTAAATCAAGTAAATTGATAAAGAAATCATTTGTAAGAGCTTCTGACTGTTTTGTAAAAACACCGTTTTGCGATTGGTCAAAGTTGGTATTTAATACACGCATTCCACCTACAAGAACTGTCATTTCTGGTGTTGTCAAAGTCAATAACTGTGCTTTATCAACTAACATTTCTTCCGCTGAAACGGTATATTTTGTCTTAACGTAGTTACGGAATCCATCTGCTTGTGGCTCTAGAACTTCAAAAGATTCAATATCTGTTTGCTCTTGTGAAGCATCTGTTCTTCCTGGTGTGAAAGGAACTGACACCTGCTGTCCTCCGTTTGTGGCCGCTTTTTCAATACCGGCGCTACCACCTAAAACAATAAGGTCAGCCATTGAAAGTTGTTTTCCACTTGATTGCGCATTGTTAAAGTTATTCTTGATTTCATTTAGTTTACCAAGAACTTTTTCTAATCGGGGAGGATTGTTAACTTTCCAATTTTTTTGTGGTTCTAAACGAATGCGTGCTCCGTTAGCTCCACCACGTTTATCTGATCCACGGAAAGTAGACGCTGATGCCCATGCAGTACTAACTAATTCTGGCACAGTTAATCCTGAAGCAAGAAGGTTTTCTTTAAGGGAAGCAATATCTTGTTCGTCAATTAAATGATGTGTTAGTGCTGGAACAGGATCTTGCCAAATTAATTCTTCGGCAGGAACTTCCGATCCCAAGTAGCGCACTTTTGGTCCCATATCTCTGTGCGTCAGCTTGAACCATGCTCTTGCAAAAGCATCATTGAATTCGGCTGGATTTTCAAAAAAGTGTCTTGAAATCTTCTCATAAATAGGATCAACTCTGAGCGATAAATCGGTAGTTAGCATGAAAGGTTGATGACTTTTTGCTGGATCGTGTGCATCTGGAACCGTGCCAGCCCCGGCATCACCGACTGGTTTCCACTGATGTGCTCCAGCTGGACTTTTTGTCAATTCCCATTCGAAGCCAAACAAGTTTTCAAAGTAGTTATTGCTCCATTTTACAGGAGTTGTAGTCCAAGCACCTTCAAGACCACTGGTTATTGTGTCACCTGCATTTCCTGTACCATACGTATTTTTCCATCCTCGGCCTTGCTCTTCAATTGACGCTCCTGCTGGTTCTGATTCCACATATTTATTAGGATCAGCAGCACCATGGGTTTTCCCTAAAGTGTGTCCGCCAGCAATAAGCGCGACAGTCTCTTCATCGTTCATCGCCATACGTTTGAATGTCTCCCGAATATCAGAAGCTGCCAATAACGGATCAGGATTGCCGTCAGGACCTTCAGGATTTACATATATAAGCCCCATTTGAACGGCAGCTAAGGGATTTTCTAGTTCACGATTCCCAGAATAACGACTATTTGGAGTTTTGCTAAGAGCCAACCATTCTTTTTCAGCACCCCAATAAATATCTTCTTGTGGTTCCCAAACATCCTCACGTCCACCTGCGAAACCAAAAGTTTCAAAACCAGCGGACTCAAGAGCACAGTTACCTGTTAACACCATTAAATCAGCCCAAGAAATTTTCTTTCCGTATTTTTGTTTTAGCGGCCATAATAATAAACGCGCCTTGTCTAGATTGGCGTTATCGGGCCAGCTGTTTAGTGGCGCAAAACGTTGTGTTCCGAAACCTGCACCTCCCCGGCCATCTGCAATACGGTAAGTACCCGCACTATGCCATGCCATTCGGATGAAGAAAGGACCATAACTGCCGTAATCAGCAGGCCACCAATCCTGAGACGTGGTTATTACCTCCTTGATGTCTTTTTTTAAAGTTTCTAAATCCAAAGATTTGAACTCTTCAGCATAATTAAATTTTTCTCCCATCGGATTGGAAAGAGAGGAATTTTGGCGCAGGATGTTCAATTTCAATTGATTTGGCCACCAATCACGATTGCTGTATCCGTGTGCAGTACTTTGCTTTGGAGCAGTTCCGCCAGAAAATGGGCATTTACTTTCTTCGTTGACGTTGTAGGATGTTGGTTTCGTATTATTTTGCATAGTATTATCGATTTCTTATTTACTTTGAGCAAATCTAATACAAAGTATCCGCACCTAATTTAATTTTTAATAGATAAAAATTATAGTATAAGTCGTGTTTTGACATGCTAACTCTAATGAAAATAATTAGTACTAGCTCTTTTGCGCTACTTTAAAATTTAAAAATCGTATTAAAATTTACTCTTAAATTGAATTAAATGTACTTCTCATTTTACTACTTTACTACTAATTTGAGACTTTAATACGTGATACTTATACTGCAACCTTTGATATAAGTTAGTAGTATTTAATGCCGTATTATTAATATTAGATCGTCGTGTTTTTTAAAACTGTTACCGATATATTTTTTTTTGATCTCTCTTATTTAGAATTAAGTTAAAACATGCTAAAAAATAAAAAGATAATTTAATCATAAACCAAGTGATCTTTTGTAATCTAAGCAGTAACTTTAACCAAAAAACAAATACTAGACATGAGTTCATTTGAAGAGAATAATAATGAAAATCAAAATTGGGTAGCGTCAGATTTTGAAGCTTGGGTCGGGATTTTATACTCCTGTATTTCTGCCGACAATCAAATTAAAGATTCTGAAAAAGCTTCATTATCAAGATTATTGCATTCTAAAGAGAAATTTGTGGGAATCGATATTGCGCCTCTTTACACTAAATCATTTAATTTAAAAGCAGAGGTTGGACAATTAAAATACATATCTGCCTGTTGTAATCAGATTAAAGAAGAAGACAAAGAAACCGTTTTTGCCCTCGCATTAGAAGTATTACTCGCCGATGGAATATTAGAGAAAGAAGAAAAGAATATAATAGAAGTTTTATCGAATCAGTTAAAAATAGAGGCTGAAATGATCAGTAAAATTATTGAAGTTATTTTCTTAAAAAATAGAGGCAATATCAAAAGAATTTAAGCCGAGACCAAAAGAATACTTATGATAAAATTGTCGGTAATGAAATAGTTAAACAAGCAGCGTCTTTCAATTCAGAAATATTCTGCTTGTTTCAAAACCGACGTATATTAAAATAATTGCTTACTTTAGACTCTTCAAAATAAGACCTTAGTATTAAATTTGATTATAGGCATATTATTGTTTTAAAAAATAATTTACTATCAAAAAGAAAATCAAAATAGCAAAGGAAGCCTTTCACGCCAGACTGCATCGCGAGCCTGTGCTTACGCATCCTCGGTTGAAGTTTATTCCTAATATTGTACTCAACCTCATCAGTTTACTACTAACACTTGCCTTTGTGGGTGTGTTGGTCTATTTTATTGTGGATTATTTGATTAAGAAGTTTTACCATTTAGATTGATACAACACAATAGGGATAACGGTTTTACTACTGATGTATCTAAGGACATCTATTTAGCAACCTAATTTAAAAGGTTGGTTCTACAGTAAACTCTGATGAATACATCACAAGGTTTGTTCCTATACTTTCACATATAGTACTCCCATCTGCTATTATGATCTATTTAGTGACATCTCTTTTAAGTGATACTAATTTTATATTTATCCAAGCAAAAATTTAAGTCCATTTTTTGTTCGTTTATCACCTAAAAGTAATGGTTAGAAATTAGGAAATAATCCAATTTTATACCAAATATTTTAATAATAACTAATCAAGAATTTAATTCACTGCAGTATAATCTTTTATTTCCTCAGAAGCAATTTTTACAAGCACAGCATTTTCTAGATTTTCACCAAAAATTTCGACACGCTCTTTGAGCATACGGCCGGTTTTTACCGCGGTTCTATAGGTTTTTCCATTGGTGACAACGAGTACATATAGGCCTAAACTAGAGGTAATCACTGCAGTTTTTGGTACTACATACGTGCTTTTCTTTGCGATTAACGGCAGGAAGACTTCGGCAACCATTCCTGGTAATAATATTTTGCTTGAATTTGGCACATCTAGCTCTACTAATTCGGAACGCAATTTATTATCCAACGCTCCAGACATTCGAGTAATTTTTGCTTCAAAAATTGCGTTGTTTATCGCTTTAACAGTAAAACTAAGCCCGTCGCCTTTGCTAAGGTAACCAGTGTAAATCTCAGGTAAATATAGGGATAATCGCAGTTTTTCTTGTTGTTGAATGGTAAATAGAGGCAACTCTGATCCCTTCCCATTTGGACCAACGTACGCACCGAGATTGACATTTCTAGCCGAGATAATACCATTAAAAGGAGCACGGATTACCAAATAGCTTTTCATAGTCGTAATTTCTTTATAAGAAGCTTGGCTTGCCTGATATTGGGCGTAATCGGAATTTTTTCGGGCTGCTGCCTGTTCCAGATCATTTTTGGAAATCGTCCCTTCTATTTTGCTGGTTTCAAAAAGCCTTTCGAAAGTACTTTTGCTGGCCGTATAAATGGCTTTTTGCGAAAGCTGTCTGGATTGGGCTGCCGCCAATTGTGAACTGATTTCAGGTGCTTCTAAAATGAGGAGGACTTGTCCTTTCTTAACCTGCGAACCAATATCAACTTTGAGTTCTTTGACAAAACTACTCACTTTGGCATAAATATCCACTTGTTGAAAACCGGTTAGTTCCGCCGGAAGACGGAGTTCGGTAGCTAATTTTTCTCTACTGATGGTAAAGGTTTCGATAACCGGAGCAGTTTCTATAGCTGCAATTTCTTTCTTTTCAGAAGTATTGCAGGCAGTTAAAACAATGGCAAGGACTACAAACAGAAACGATTTTTTTAATAATTTATTTTTCATTTTGAGGGTGTAAAGATGAGATATAATGTTGACTTTCCTTGTCTTCTGGATCTAAGGATAAAGAGTGTACCGGAGTTTTACCCATTGCCCACGCGAAAATGAGCGGTAAAATAAGAAGTACTGTAAAGGTTGAAAATAATAATCCGCCAATCACGGCTCTTCCTAGCGGGGAAATCTGGTCGCCGCCTTCTCCATGTCCGATGGCCATCGGGAGCATTCCGGCAATCATGGCAATGCTGGTCATAATTATGGGACGAAGCCTCAACGAAGCGGCCTCACGTGCGGATTGTAGCGCATTGCCATTGTGTTTTCGCAGCTGTTCTGCATTGGTAATGATTAGAACGGCATTGGCAATAGAAACTCCCACCGACATAATAATTCCCATGTAGGATTGCAAGTTCAAAGTAGAACCTGTAATCACAAGTAGTAATAAGGAACCTAAAACAACGGCGGGAACCGTGGTTAAGATGACCAATGAAATTTTGAAAGACTGAAAATTTGCGGCAAGCATTAGGAAAATTACCATTATGGCAATCAATAAACCAGTTTGCAGACTGCTCATGGTTTCCTTTAAAACCGTGCTTAATCCAATTTGCTCTACGAACAATCCTCTGGGAAGTTCGCCCAGAGAGTCAATGCTTTGCTGAACAGCTTTGGAAGCGGTTCCCAAATCAATGTGATCCATATTTGCTGTCACAGAAATATAAGGCATGGCTCCAATATTGTCATTTTCTCCATAAGTGAAAGAAGGCGTGATTGTAGCCACATCACTTAAAACCGGACGGGATGCATTCTTCAGCAACGGAATTTCTTTCAGATCATTTTCACTTTTCATTTTGTCTAAAGGAACTTGAACCTGAACGTTATAGGAGAATCCTGCTTTTTCATCTACCCAGATATTCTTTTCGGTATATTGGGACGAAGAAGTGGAAGCAATCAGGGAACGCGAAATGTCATTCATATCAATCCCTAATTGGGCTGCACGTGTTCTGTCAATTGTGATGTCTAGCGCTGGATATTTGATGGGCTGGGCAATCTGTACATCTCTCAAATAGTCAATTTTATTCAGTTTTGCGATGAGTTTCTTGGCATAGGCTTCATTTCGCTTTTTATTTTTTCCGGCTATCCTGATTTCAATCGGAGTAGGGGAACCCTGGCTCAGCACTTTGTCCGTCAGTTCGATGGGCTCAAAAGAAATTTTGACATTGGGCAATATTTTTTTGATTCTCTGGCGGAATTCATCTTTGAAAATATCCATATCCACATGATAATCTTTCAATCCAATCTGGAAAACCGCCTCATGAGGTCCGGCCGTAAACAAATAGATGGGTGAAACGGAAAATATGGCCGGATGCTGACCCACATAAACAGAGGATATCGCAACATGTTCTTTGCCAATCATTTTTTCCAGTTCGTTGAGCACTGTTATTGCTTTATCTTCGGTACTTTCCAAACGGGTTCCGTCCGGCGCACGCAGTCTCAATTGGAATTGACTCGAATTGACTTTTGGGAATACATCCTGTCCAATAGTATTCAACAGCAGCAACACCAAACCGGCGGATACGAAAAGATATACCAGTGTAACCGGTTTTTTATAGTCAAATAGCCGATTGATGAATCGCATATACCGGTTTCTAAATCGTTCAAAAAAATTGATTTTGCCGTCATTGTTGAAGTCGGCTCTTTGAACCAGAACTTTTTTCTGGTCAAAAGTATCTTCTTCGGATTCTGGGGTCAGTCCAGACGCATTAAACTCCGCTTCATCATCGGTAATATTCGAAGGATGATCTTTCTTTGGATGCGCTTTCATCAGCCAGTTGGCCATCACCGGAACAAAGGTTTGCGAAAGTAAAAAAGAGACAATCATCGAAAATCCAATTGCTAATGCCAATGGCAGAAACAAGGCACCGGGAATTCCGGTCATCGTAAAAGCAGGTGCAAAAACGGCCAAAATGCAAAGCAGGATCAACAACTTGGGCAAGGCTATTTCTTTACAGGCATCCCAAATAGCCAAGGCTTTGGGTTTGCCCATATCCAAATGCTGATGAATATTCTCGATAGTCACCGTACTCTCATCTACCAGGATTCCAATAGCAAGAGCCAATCCGCTTAAAGACATCAGATTGATGGTTTGTCCGAATAGTTTTAAGAATAACACACCCGAAATAATCGCAATAGGAATGGTGAGTATGACAATCAACGCGGCTCTTCGATCACCAAGGAACAATAAAACCATTAGTCCTGTAAGAACGGCGCCGATAATCCCTTCGATAATTAAACTTTTCAAGGAATTAATCACATTAACCGACTGGTCAAATTCATACGACAGCGTAACATCATCGGGTAAAGTACTCTGGATTTTTGGGAGATGTGCTTTTAATTTTTGGACAACATCCCAAGTCGATGCATCGCCGGCCTTCGCAATACTGATATAAACGGAGCGCTTTCCATTGACCAAAGCGTATCCAGCAGTAATATCGGCGCCATCTTTCACTTGTGCCACATCACCAAGGTATAGATTCTGGACACCACCTTTGAATAACGGTATTTTTTCAAAATCCTTCACTTCTTTAATGGTACTGTTCGTAGGAATGATGTAGTTGATATCCCCAATTCTCAGGTTTCCTGAAGGTGCCGTCTTATTATTGGTACGGATGGCTTCCACAATTTGATCCGCTGTCAGCTGATGCGCACGAAGCAAATCGGGATCTACATTAATTTCAATAGTTCTGGGGCTTCCACCAAATGGAGGCGGAGACAACAATCCAGGTATAGCCGTGAACGAAGCCTTTACATATACGTTTGCCAAATCCTGAAGTTCATTATTAGAACGGGTTTTACTGCTCAAAACCAATTGACCTACAGGCAATGAGGAAGCATCAAATCGAATGATAAAGGGAGGCTGTGAACCCGGAGGAAATCTGGACTGGATTCTGTTGGACAGCGCACTGATTTCAGAAGCGGCCTGGGCCATATTAGTACCTTCATAATAGGTCACTTTCATCAGTGTGAGTCCCTGAATATTCTTGGTCTCGATATCTTTTACACCATTGGCTAAAATCATTACATTGACATAATTTTTGGCAAAATAGGATTCCATTTGATTGGGCGTGTAACCCGCAAACGAGTGCGCCAAATAAATAACGGGAAGATTCATCTCGGGCAGAATATCGACTTTGATATCACGGACGGCACCAATTCCGAAAAAGAATAATCCGGCAACCAGCACCATTATGGAGATGGGTTTGCGAAGGGCAAAACGTATTATATTCATTCTTGTAAATAATTAAAATTCATTTATAAATAAGTCAAAATCTCCCGTGGCTGCGGCTTTCATCAAAAGCGATTGCCAGACATTGGTATAAATAATATCGCGGTCAGTTTCTGCGCGGTTCAATGTGTATAAAGTCTGTGTGACATCGAGGAGATTGGTCATTCCGTTTTTATACAAAGTGGTTTTCTGCAAATAGGCCTGTTGTGCCGCCTGAACCTGTTTTGGGGCTTCAACATAATTTTCCAGAGCGTATTTCATTTTGGCATCAGCCGCATCCGACTGAATTTTTAATTGCTGGTCGATTACATTGTATTCTTCCTGTAAACCTTCGGAAATCCATTTCTGGGCACTGACTTTTTTGCTCACACGAGCAATAGTGGTCAGGTTCCAGGTTACGCCAACGCCGAATAGATAATTTTGTCGGGAGGGATTAATGCCGTCTAAATAATTTTGGGAAAAAGAGTTCTGATTTGTGGCATAATCCGAATTAAAACCGGAAGCCCGGGCTTGATAGATCCCAAATAAACTGAAGGTTGGATAGTATTCCTTTTTAAAAAGACGAAGTTGTTCTTCGCTAAAAGCAACTCTACTTTTATGATATTCCAATATCGGATTCAAACTTTCATTTGAGGTTTCCTGTGCTAGTATTGCTTTTGGGATTGTAGTGACAAAAGTAGTGTCGAGTACAAAATCCTGAATGGAAACGCCCATCAGCGCGATGAGTTTGTTGTTTTGTTCTTTAACCTGGTCTTTCACCTGATTCAGTGTGATTTTGGATCGGGAAACTTCGGCGGACGCCAGTGTAGAATCTACTCCGGCCAAGAGTCCGTTTTTTACTCTTATCGCTGCAATATTCTGAAAGACCATCGATCGTTCCAGATTTTTTCTTTGGGAAATCAACAATCGCTGACTCGCCAATAAGTTGAGGTAGGCGGCTGCAATTTTAATTTTATGCTGGAATTTTTCCTGATTCAAATCTTTTTCGTAACGCTGGGAATCCGCTTTGGACAGATTGATTTTTTGTTGCATTCTTCCGAAAGTGAAAAAATCCCAATTGACATTGACCAGATATAAGGCACCGAAAGCCGCATTCCAATTTTGCTTTTCTAACGGAAGTCCTGAGGAAGCCACTCCGAGTCCTCCAAAACCATAAAGCGGTCCGTTTTGACCGTTAACGGTTCCAAAATCCTGTTGGCCAGAGAGTGTAACGTTTGGCAGATAGTCCCTGCGAACCTGTTTGATTGTTTCTTTGGAAGCAGCTACATAGTTGCTTTTTGCTTTTATCGTTCCAAAATTGGTAATTCCAGTTTCTAAAGCCTCTCTTAGCGGAAGCATCTGAGAAAAACCTTCGGAAAAGAAAACCAGAAATAGAAAAAGGATTAGTTTTTTTGTTGTCATTATGATAGTAGGAATAAATTTGAATGGCAAAACTAATCGGAGTATTTCTTTTTGGAAGGTTATAAATGACGAACACTTTTTATAAATGACCAATTGAATTGGTCACTCAATCGGCTTGTATTCAAATTATATGTTGTTCCTTTGGGACTTTAATATAGGATAATGAAATGGAAATTTAAACCGATTTTAGAAAATAAATGGGAACAGGAAACGGCTATTTTAGTTTTTTCTTTTATCCTTTTTACACTGAACGACTGGGTTTTTATACAAAGTTGGAAAGGTTTTAGTAACGGTTTGCTTTATTTTTTCGTACTGTATTTTCATGCACAGCTCAATCGTGTTTTTCTGCTTCCGGTTTTATTAAAAAAACACCAACCGGTTTTATATATAATTTTTACCATTGGGTTAATAGCATTGTTTACAGTCTTTTTATATCAAGTTTCAAACGAGTTTATTTATAAAAATTGCTTTTTATACAAATCATCCCATCAAAAAACGTATCAGTTTCAGTTTGCTACGTTGTCCGGGACGCTGGTTTGTATTTTGGGAACCATACAGATTTTAGAACATTACAGAGCACAAAAAAAGGAAGCCAACAAAGTAATGTTGTCCAATCAGGTTCAGCTTAATGCATTAAAAAACCAGTTTAATCCCCATTTTTTGTTTAATACGATGAATACGCTTTACGGAATTAGTCTGCAATATCCGGAACGTACTTCGGAAATGATTATGGAAGTTTCGCAGCTGATGCGGTATCAGGTGGAGCAGGGGAACAAAGAATTTGTTTCTTTGGAAAACGAAATTGCGTTTATTTCCAGTTACATTCAGCTGGAAAAAGAAAGAGTAGGCTACCGCTGCCGTATTGATTTTGATTACGAATGCGATCAGGAAGGAAAGTATGAAATTGCACCGATGGTTTTGATTACTTTTATTGAAAACGCTTTTAAACACGGAGCCGCTACGATCGAAAAGTGTTTTGTAACGATTGACCTAAAGGTGATCAAAGGAAAATTGCATATGAATGTAGCAAATTCAGTTCCACAGCATAAAAAAGAAGTGGTTTCTACCAAAATTGGTCTAAAAAATACAACAGAAAGATTGGAAATTGTATATCCGAAAAAACACCAACTTGAAATCACGCAAAACGAGCACGATTATACCGTTAATTTAGTACTTGAACTCCGCCAAACATGACCGTAAGAAAATGTATTATTGTAGATGATGAACCTGCCGCTCATTATGTGTTGGTAAACTATATCAGCCAAAACCCGCAATTGGAAGTAGTGCAGCAATGTTACAACAGTATTGAAGCTTTAAATTATTTGCGGTCGAATCCTGTTGATTTGATGTTTTTAGACATTGACATGCCGGAGATTTCAGGTCTGGAGCTTTTACGGACGCTAACTGATCCGCCCAAAACAATGCTGACCACGGCTTATTCGGAATTTGCTTTGGAGAGTTATGAATTCGGAGTGTTTGATTACTTATTAAAACCCATTTATTATCCGCGTTTTTTAAAATCGGTAGAACGTTTCTTGTCCTCTTTCACTGATGAAAAGGCCGAAATAATGAACCCGATTATTGCAGTAAAAATTGATGGTTTTATGGTGGATTTGAATGTAAACGATATTCTTTTTGCCCAAAGTTGCGGTAATTATGTCAAAATTTTTACATTCAAAAAAGTCTATCTTGCCTCGATGACGACCAATGAACTGGAAAATAGTCTTTCTTCGGAACTTTTCATGAGGGTTCATAAATCCTACATAGTAGCTATTGCTAAAATTAAAGATTGGGAGCGGAATACGGTCATCATTAATAATGAGAAAATCCCGGTAGGCATTACCTATAGAAGGGCATTGACGGAGCGATTAAATCTAAAATAGTCTACAGATCAAAAATTGAAATTGAGTATAAAATTGATATTGCTCATATTCGTTTTATTGAAAATGTAATTTTTGTTAGCATAGGTTTCACCCACATTAAACTTGTGTACATACAATAATTGTGCATCAAACCCTTTTAACAAGCCCTGAAATTGGTAACGAAAATCAGCATTGGTCTGTACATAAGAAGGCAATCCGTATTTATTCATTGCAGCGTTTTTCACATCCGGCAAATCAAAATAGCCCACAGCAAGATGAGATTTGAATGTCTTTTTTGGATTCGTGTATTGTATTTTGGTCATTACTGCATTAACATCTCCAAAACCTTCATTCCGTTCTCTGGCCATAAAGGTATAAAACGGGTCTCGTCCCCATTCTCTGGGCATTAAATACCTGCCTTTAGCCGTTATTCGGTTGTAATTTAAAGTGATTTCTATTTTTTTATTTTGCCAGCCTATTCTTCCCCCAAAAGTTTGAGAATTACCATTTTTTTCAAAATAAGTTTTGCTTTGGTCCTCATTTCCGCCAAAATTCAGTGCGTTTTGGTAAATCGTTTGAAAACCGAAAAGCAGTTTTGAGTTGGGATTTAAATCGTATTTATAGTCCATTTGGAATAGTGCCGAATTGAATATATTCTCAGCATATTGATTCCACAAAAGCGTTTTTAAATTTTTTATCGATTCATTTTGTATACCAACAATATAAATTCCGTCACTGTCTAAATTCCCTGCATAATCCGATTTTGTTCCATCGGGATTGACGCCTGTTGGGTAAATTCCTATCGATTCTCCAACTCTGAAATACTTCATGGTACTTCTTGGCGAAATTCCGTAAAGGAAACCCACATTAATTTTAGTTTTTTTGAGTTCATTAAAATCGATCCAAATTCCATCGACTTCTGTAGGTCGCATTCTGCCGTCCTGCAGGTTTATGAAAGACGTATTTAGCAGTTGTTTTCCAAGTGTTACATTAGAATTTTTGTAGTTGTATTTTAAATATAATTCCTCTAACCGGCTTAAATTGCCTTTACTTGAAACATTTTGAAAATCAAAAAGTGCTACTTCATATCTATTGGATAAATTGGTTACCGGGTCTTTTTTAGAAAAATCAGAAGAGCCTATATCATAAATGTAATAGCCGCTGACACCAAACTGGAAATTATGATATTTAGCGGTTTCAAACTTTACGCCGCCGCCAATTGCATTTGCATAATAATCGGATAAGCCACTTTCATTGTTTGTACCCATGAAAAAATAGCGAAAATGACCGCTGAAGTTTCCGTTTTTGAAAGCATTTAAAATCGAAGTGGAATCAATTTTCTCATCATCTTTCTCTTTCCAAATAGATGGTTTATCGGAAATTTCCTGATGTTGTGCCGAGGAATGGATACTTATTAAAAGTAAAAAAGTTGACGTTAATATAGAGAAAAAAGATTTCATTTGTAAGTCTTTAATTTTTAACAAAAATAAACCCGACAGTAATAAATGTAGGTAACATTTATCACAATCGGGTAAATTATATGAAGAAATTAAATGTTCAGAATGCTATCTGAAAGTATAATCAACGCCGGTAACCTGAGTTAACAGTGTTTCAGGAGCATCAAGAATTACCGCATTTTTTTGAGGTGTAGGCGTAACGGGAGAGTTTTGTTTTAAATATTCTTTCATTACCGAATGTAAAGTTGCATTGGTGTTTTTGGCATCCATAACGCCTTTCATTCTGCAAAGCATGTCCACAGGATCTCCATCACGTTCACAGGCCATTATGGAATACATTTTTTCAGGATCTAATGGTATATTTTTTACCGTAATACTTTCAACTCTTTTGTCCATTTCTGCGAAGGCATTAAATCGTACTTCCATACCTTTGAACTTCACGACCCAGCCGCCAAAACGTTTTGAAGCGTCTTCGGCAAAAACATTGTTTAATTCTTTTTCCAGCCAGTTTTTCAATTTCTTTCCGGTAACTTGTGCTGTTCTTACCGTGCTGTCTACAGGAAGCATATCAAAAATAAATCCATTTGTAATTGGAATATTTCCAGTCTGATCCGGAGTTGTTTTTGGCGGACAAAAGCGGAATCCATTCGATAGATTAATATCAACTTCAGGGAATTTCCAGTGTAAAGCATTCAGAATCATCGTGTCAATAGGATTTTCTACCACAAAATAGCGGTACAAAGGAATTGTGCTGTATCCTATAACCTTATTTATTTGTTCCTGATAAACGGATTCTTTTTCTTTTAATAATTTTTCGATTTTAGCATCCGGTTTTATTTTTGGAGAATCAACTTCAATTAGTTCATAGCTATCACTTATCACTTTTCCGTTTAAAACGGTCAAATCTAATTTTCCAATAAAAGAACCAAATGCTCCCGGTTCTACCACTTTTGAATATTTACAAACTATTGGTTTGCGGACTCTTTCGTGTGTGTCCCCTCCTAAAATATAATTGACACCCTCACATTGTGGCATGTTTGCTAATGCTATTTGCTGCGATAAACCAAGGTGTGCAATCATAATAACATAACTGCATTGTTCTTGATTCCTGAGGACATCCACATAATGAGCCAAGTTTTCTTCGGGATGGGTGTAAATAATTCCTTTGCTGTAATCTGGACTTTGTCTCAAGGGAACCAATGGATCCGTGTAGCCTAAAAATCCAATTTTTGCTCCGGCAATATGCCAAATAGTATAGGGTTGAAAAATAAGTTCGCCTCGTTTTCCTTCGCCTAAATCATGGTACATATTGGTACATATTTTTGGAGCGTCCAGCGAACCCAACAGGGTTTGCATTCTCTTTTTTCCGTAAATTACTTCCCAGTTTCCAGGAAGATATAGGTCGTAATTCAGTGCATTTAAAATAGGAATAAACGCTTCACCAGTAGTTTCAACGCTTAATTCGCTACCTTGAAACATATCGCCAGTATCAATGGTATATGTAAGCGGGTTTTTATTTTTTAACTTTTTAAGCATTGTTGCTATATAAGCATAACCTCCAGTTTTTCTGAAAACGGCTTTCCCATTTTCCCAAAATAACTCATCATGAGGATGAATCTGACAATGCACATCGGTAGTTTGAAGAATAGAAATCGTTTGTGGTTTAGTACTGTCGATTTTTTTATCCAGGTTTATTTCTTCCGTCTGATTTGTATTTGCAATTGCAGAAATAGGCGAAATAATAGCAGCTCCGATGCCTAATGTTCCCAATGATTTTATAAAATTTCTTCGTTTATTGGTCATTTTTTTCATGTGAGTTCTAAAAGTTGATTTGTTTGTAAATTTTTAAAAAAAGCAAGAACTCATTTAGTGCTTTTCTGAAATTATTATTATTATTGTTCAAACGTATAAATATTTTTTATTCGTACAAAAATTACCAAATAAGTAGGATAACCATGGATAACCACAACTATATCAATTTTGTCAGGAGAAATATTTTCTGCTTTTAATAAATTAAGAGAACGTGTTATTTTCCATAAACCCGCATTTACTCCATCCTTTTCCTTTATTTTAAATTAAACTTCATTTAATTTAATTCCACCTAGAGTTGGATGTGTAAGAAAGCGGTTATTTAGTAATAGTTACCTCTCCCATTCTTTTAGGAAAAGACAGTTCTTTTAATTCTCTAAGATTTTGTAATACAAACTCGGTAAGAATAGTATCAGTAATATTGATATTTACACCTTTTCCAAATTCCTCATAATTGTGGATTCCACTTAACATCCCTGTGTGAGTAGCAATTTTATATGTTTTTCCCAGATCTAATTTCTCATTTTTAATCTTTATATCATTTACCCTTTGCCCAACAGGTTTTTTTAGGTTTAGATTGTATTGTATACCAGAAGATTGGATTAGCCCACCTACGGCTTTCAATTTATCTGTAGGTTTTAAATTAGTTGCGGTTTGCTCCAACGTTACTTTTATCTGTTTACCTGTCATTTCTAAAGTAACAATTTTGGCTGGATGCGGCAATAAATTAAAGATATCTTCAGAAGTGATATTTCCTTTTAATGATATTCCATATCCAACTCCTGGTAAAAATCCAGCATCTACATTAAATTTATCAATCATCAAGGTAGTAACCATTTTATCAAAAGGACTTTCAGATTTATATTGTCTTCCAATAATAGTATCTGTTTTAGTGATTTTTTCCTCTAATTTTGATAAATACGGCTTTCTAAGATCTTTTACCATCTCCTGAATTTGAACATCCGGAGTCATTTTATCATGCCATAGATAATGAAAATTTGTATTAAGGCTTATTATTTTATTATTACTTATTTGCATTTCCGTTTCTCCTAATATTGCGCCATCAGAGAGCGCCTGAACTATATAGGTGTTGTTTATTTTCATGGGTGGTGAAATAGCATCATGACTATGAGCACCCACAATAAGATCTACCCCTTCTAGTTCTTCGGCAATTATTTGATCTACTGCCATTCCTTCATGGGATAGCAAAATAATGATATCTGCCTTTTTAGAAATAATTGGAAGATATTTTTTAACAGCTTCAATACCTGTTCCAAATTCCAAGCCTTCAACGTTTTTAGGATTTCCTGTAAGAGGGGTGTTTCTATAGCTTAAAGCAAGAATAGCAATGTTAATCCCTTGCTTATTTATAATTACGTAAGGCTCACCATAAATAGGAGTTCCTGTTTTTTTATCAATAATATTTGCTGCTCGGATTGGAAAATTAGCAAGCAACTGCAATTCATTTGTTCTTTCAAGACCGTAGTCAAAATCGTGATTTCCTAGAGCCATAAGATCATAATTAACTTCATTCATCAATTTAATCATAGCTTCCCCTCTTGTTAGATTACCTAATTGATCATCACTAAAAGTATCTCCACCATCTAATAACATCACATTCTCATCACCTTTATTTTTTCTGACAGATTTTATAGCACTAGCCATATATGCGAATCCCCCAATCACCCCTTTACGCTCAAATTCCATAAAATTGTCTATAGAATCTCCTGTTTGGGCTGTGGCATTCCCTAAATTAGTTTCAAACGGCATATAAGACCCATGCATATCATTAGTATGTAGGATAGAAATTGAATGAACTTTTGGTGCATTTGGCTTACCTATAGTTGCTGACTTTTTCGTTGAACTACAGCTTACAATTAAAATTGAAGTGAATACTAGAACTGGACTAATAAATTTGGTATATGTCATTTTTAAGTTAGGTATTTAAATTAACTTCCTTATAGAAGTTTAATTGTAACATTTGTTACAATGCTTTATCAAACAGATTTTAATTTTTTCAACACCGTTGCCGTGTACGCATAACCGCCCGTTTTTCTAAAAACTGCTTTTCCATTTTCCCAAAATAACTCATCATGCGGATGAATCTGACAATGCACGGGGTGGTTTGAAGAATAGAAATTGTTTGCGGTTTACTTCGGTCAAGTACGGCATCCAGTTTCATTTCTTCTATTTGATTTATATTTACAAAGCAGACAAAGGCGAAATAATCGTCGCGCCCAAACTCAGTGTTCCCACTGATTTTAGAAAATTTCTTCGGTTGTTATTTGATTCCATATTATTCACTGAAAATAATTATTATTTTTAATTATATTTTGTACGTAATACCCAGCATTAGCATACTTGTATCCATTTTGTAAGAAACTTTACTATTAGGAACTGTCCCTAATGGATTAGTTTGCCCAGCTAACATTGGGTTGTATATAGGTCCTTCACTACTGCCGTCACTTGTAGCATTATGGTATACCGTATTAAAGGTTAATTTTTCAGAAAATTCATATCCAAAACCAAACTGATAAGCATTCTGAATTACTGCAGGTGCAGAGGCTGAGAAAAATGCTAATTCCGGTTTAATAGGATTGGTATTATAGGTATAACCTACTCTGAGAGGTAATTTTTTGATTCCTTTGTATTGTGCTCCTAAAGATAATACTTGCATGTCTTTCCAACCAAAACCTTTAACAGCACCTGTTGCAGACCAGCCATAATCTTCAAAACCTTCTGTTCTTGAGTATTCTACTTGTCTGAAATCAAATGCTAAATCTAATTTACTGTTTGAATATCCAACTCCTAATGAATAAATTGCAGGAAAATACATTTTAAAAGAGTTTTCCGAACGGGAATTGTCTAAATAGGTGTTTTCAAATTCAAAATTAGAGAATTGTTGTTCAGTTTTGTAACTGGCTCCCAATTTAAAACCTTCTTCATTTTGGTAAAAAATACCGATTTGTCCTCCAAAACCTGTTGCTATAGCATTATTGGTAGTCGGATAACCAGCCATTGTCGGATTAGCGGTAGGGTTTGGTTTTAATTCTAATGTAGCAATATTGAAGTTTGGACTTACACCAATAGAAACCGATTTAGATAGTTTATAAGCGTAACTTAAACCAGTTTGAAGCATCATATAATTGGAAGTTAAATTTCCAAAACCACCCATAGATTGAGGCATATTTATTGGGTTTGTCGTGCTTTCAGGAAAATCAACACCAAAACCACTTACTCCAAATGCGAATGCACCAAAGGTATGTTTACTATCTTTTTTTCCATAAACAAAACCCAAAGAAGGCATAATTGAATTGCTTTTTACATCAGTAGAGGTACCGCTCATTGGTCCATTAGGCGTAGGAACAGTCGATGAAATTTGCGGATTTGCCACAAACAAACCTACATTTAAAGAGATTGTGCTTCCTTCAAATGCGGATATTGCCGCGGGATTCCATTTTAAAGCACCACTGATATCAATAGGTTGCGCCGTTGAAGCGCCGCCCATCGACATATTCGCGGCTCCAACTCCCTGCATTAAATGTCCTGATTGTGCAAAAAGGGTAGTAAAAAAGAAAATCGATGTAATAGTGAGTACGTTTTTCATAGGTTGTTATGGTTTATTTGTGGTGGTTAATAGGTTTTTTATTTTTAATTATGATATTTATTCAAACGGGTTATAAACATATTTTTCTGTCCATTTTATTATGCAGAACACTCGAAATAATGCTTTTTTTAGTAGTTTTTATATTTAATTTTGGTTCTTATTCTTTAAAACGATTAGTTGCTAAAAATTCAAATTAACAACATATTGTGCTGATTTGTACTGTTTTAATGACCAATTGAATTCATCATTTATGAGAGAATTTTTATTTTAATGTTTACGAAATCGATTTCGTGATTTTGACACAACTTCTCCATCTATTTTAAAAATGATATTGGATACAAAAAGAACATCGAACTATTTATAATTTATTGAAAATATAAAAATGTTGCGTAGTGATGTTCTGTAAACTAGAATATCAATTTGAATCAAAATATAAACTTTGATTTTGATTACGCTGATATAAATTAAACTGCTTAGCTACAATGATTTTATAGATGTCTCACAGGAATTATTTAAAATCCTCCTTTGATATAACTCCAGCCTTGTTCCTGTTTTTCGACAATTTCGGCAATACCGGCGGCCACATATTCTACTTCCGGGATGAACTGCTCTTTGGTTATTTTTCTAGTTGTCATTGTGTTTTCACATACTAAAAAACGAACCCCTTTGGCATGTAGCGCTTTAATTGCTGCGATATGTTTTGATTTTGAGGGCATTAAAAACTCTAATCCCATGTTGTAAACCACCACTTCGTATTTTGCTTTAGGCCAATGCGCGGTTAAATTATATAGCTGGTTTGCAAACGCTTTCTGTTGAATGGTATCATTGGCATTGGTGAACTGAAATACTATTTTGTGTTTGCTCTGTCTTTTTTGAGCAAATGTACCAATGGATATCAAGCCAAATAACAGAACAAATAAAATCGTTAGATTTTTCATTATTGATTTTTAAAAATTACTTTTTTTCCTTTTTCTTTTTTTCTTCTTTTATTGGTTTGAACTGCCCAAATTTATGCTGTGTTTCAGTAAATTTATCTGAATAGGGTCCAAAAGGATGATCGACTGGTTTTTTGGAAATATCAGGCCAGTCCTTACTTAAATCTTTCGATGGTCTTGGTTGGTTTTCAACATAAGCAGCGATATCCCATGACTCCTCATCGGATAATTGAGGGCTTTCATACGTTGCACCCAATGGCATATTGTATTTTATATAGCCTGCAAAACGACTGATTCTAAACAATCCTGCACCACTATTATATGAATTGTTGCCCCAAAGTGGCGGATACGTGTATTCTATTTTATCTGCTGCCAAAATTCCCTCACCATTTACCTGATGACAGCTTGCACACTTAACATCATATAATTCTTTTCCTTTTACAGGATCAGCAGCTCTGTCTAAATATTCTAAATCATAGATTCCAGAGGCATTTGCTTCTTTTCCTTTAGGGAGATTACTGCCAATGTATTCAATATAGGCAATCATGGCTTTCATTTCCTTGTCATCTTCGTTAAGAGGCAGACCGTTTAAGCTTCTTTCCAGACAGTCGTTGACTCTTTTGTAAAGATTTTCCACTTGCCCGCTTCGCGCTCTCATTTTTGGATACATCGATTTTACGGAACCGTAGTTATTTCCCCAAGGTTTTGTACCGGCATCCAGATGGCAATTGTTGCAATTCATACCATTAGTGATTTGTTTCACACTACCATTAGGCCCCAAATATTTAGCCGTATGCGCAATTAGATCTTTTCCGTATTCAACTTCTTGCTTTAAAGTTGCATCTTTAATCAAATTGATATCGGCAGGTTTCCAGAATTTTGCCATTTCATTTTGCAAAATCACCTTTTTCTCTGCATCGACATAAAGGGAATCCATTTCCGTATCACTTTCTTTAAACCAAGCGCTGACTGATGTATTAAAAAACAAAACAATGAAAACAACCATTATCATGAAGATAATGGTTGTAAACAGATAAATCAGTTTTTTGACCAGCGATTTAAATAGGACTATATTTTGTTTTTCTGGAATCATATTTTTTTAATGAGGTAGTTTATCTCTAAAATATCCATAGACCCAAGTTCCCACTATTGCAAAAAATAAGGTGACAATCATAACTGTAGCACCTGTTCCAATTTGTGCAAATAATGGACCAGGACAAGCTCCTGTTACTGCCCAACCCAATCCAAAGATGAGTCCGCCATAAACCTGACCTTTGTTGAAGGTTTTATCATGGAATTCAATTTTTTCGCCATAAATGGTTTTAATATTGAATTTTTTAATCAGGAAAACGGATATCATCCCCACCACAACGGCACTTCCTATAATTCCATACATGTGAAAAGATTGGAAACGAAACATTTCCTGAATGCGATACCAGCTGATCACTTCAGCTTTGATAAATACGATACCAAACAAAATACCGATGACTAAGTATTTTAAATTGTGGTACCATTTGTGTTCTAATTGACTTTCATTGACACAAGAAGTATCTAAGGAACGCGTTTCGAAATCTGTATTTTGATCTTTTATGTTCATAATTCGTAGTTTAAAATGAAAGGATAAATGGTAGAATAATATTTGCCATAATCAATCCGCCAATGAAGAAGCAACAGGTTGCAATCAGTGAAGGCATTTGTAAATTAGCCAAACCGGAAATAGAATGGCCACTAGTGCAACCTCCCGCATAACGAGAACCAAAACCGATAAAAAAGCCACCAACAACGATCATGAAAAAGCCTCTACTGGTAAATAAACTTTCCCACGAGAATAATTGTTCCGGAAGCATTCCATAAATTTCTGTCACTCCGTAGCCTGCCAATTCCGTTTTTAGATTTCCATCAATGATGATTGGATTTGGATTCGATAAAAAACTAAATGCGATCACACCGCCAAATAAAATCCCGAAAACGAAAAACATATTCCAGATTTCTTTTTTCCAATCGTAATTGAAAAACTTAATGTTTGCCGGTAAGCACATCGCGCAAGTGTGACGTAATGACGCGCTAATACCAAATGATTTGTTTCCAATGATTAACAAAGCCGGAACTGTAAGTCCAACTAATGGACCGGCAATGTACCATGGCCAAGGTTCTCTGATTAATTCTAAAATTTCCATATTTAATTTTTTATAACCGCAAAGGTTAGATTTATAAATGAGTAGTTATGTTACTTTTGTCACACAAGAATAAAAAAGTGACAAATGACATTGTTTTTATTTTTTTAATAACTCGTCTAACTTTTCTCTGAACGAATCACTATTCCAATCGGCAGCACCAATTTTAGCTACAATTACATTTCCTGATTGATCAATAAGATACGTCGCCGGTATTGTAGATGATTCCATTTCTATTGGAGGATTTGTAAGTGATTGATATACAGGAAGCGTTAAGTTTTCTTTGATTAAAAATGCATTTGCCTTTTCAAAGGAATCGGTCGTAACAAATAAAAAGACAATTTTATCCTGATAATCAACATATAATTTTTGAATGCTTGGCATTTCGGCAATACATGGCGGACACCATGTGGCCCAGAAATTAATGAATATTATTTTTCCTTTGTATGCTTCCAGTGACACAGTCTTTCTGGTGGCGTCTTTTAATTGCCATTGATAAGTGGAAAGTATTTTTTGATCTGTTACAGCAATTGTTTTGGGCGAAAAGGCAATTAAGCGGTTGAGTTGTACTTTTACAAAAGTGCCTAACGGACTAAACAGAAGAAGTGCTATCAATACGATAAAAACAATATTTTGGATAGTAGATTTTTTTGATTTTTTTGGTTCCATTTTTTAAATGATTAATTTCTAAAAAGATCTTATGTTTGATTCTATTTTAGAGGTTATTATTTTATAGATTGTCTTTTGGCATTCGGATTTCAATTATCATCGACGACACAATGGTGATCACGCCTATCAAAACAATAGCATAATTGATTCCAAATAAATCAGCGGTAATTCCTGAAATGATGGCACCTATCGCATATCCTAAATCCCTCCAAAGTCTGAATGTACCAATGCTTTCCGCTCTTTGATGCGGAGTTGTCGCCTGTGCGATGGCAGATAAAAAAGTAGGATAAACCAAAGCCGTTCCCAATCCTAAAAATGCTGAAATGGCAGCCAATTGATAGAATTGTTCCGCAAAAGGAATAAAAAGTATCGCTATTCCCTGTAGTAACATTCCCCAAAACAGCATCTTTTTTTTCGAATAAACATCTGACATTTTTCCGGTTATCAATTGTCCAAAACCCCAAACAGTAGGATAAATGGCTGTTATAATTCCAATATTCTGAGAATCATAATTCAAAGAAAGCAACACAATTGGCAAAAGTCCCCAAATCATACCATCATTCAGGTTATTGACTAATCCTGCTTGCGTTACGGCGCTTAACGTTTTGTTTTTGAAAGTGGTTTCGAGAAAAATATTGTCTAATTTTTCAGTTGTATTGGTCGTATTTTCTTGGTGAACAAATACTCGGGTATCTTTCACAAAAAACAAAGTCAATAGAAAACCAAGTATAGAAATTCCGATTCCCAAGTAAAAAGGGTAGGGCGTAATTCCATATTTTTGAGCGATATAACCTGACAGAAATGCAACTAACCCAACGGCAAAATAACCGGCGAATTCATTGAGTCCCATCGCCAGGCCACGGTCTTTTTCTCCAACCAAATCAATTTTCATCACTACCGTACTGCTCCAAGTGAGTCCTTGACTGATTCCCAACAGAATATTGGCAAAAATGACCCAATTCCAAGATTCCGCATAGATCAAAATAAAAGGAATGGGAATGGCGAGAATCCAACCAATTAAAAGCAAATTTTTTCTCCCGAAGCGATTCGCCAGCCTGCCCGTAAAATAGTTGGTAATGGCTTTTGTAATTCCAAAAGCAATTATGAACGACAGAATAGCCGTTTTAGAAGCAATACCAAATTCACTCTCGGCAAACTTTGGAATAATAGTTCGTTCCATTCCTATCATTCCGCCAACAAAAGCATTGACTATAACTAAAATAGTAAATTGTTTCCAATTTTCTTTAAGCCCAAGTTTGGTTGTATTTGTTGTCAATTGCTATTTTTTATTGATTTTAAATCTCAGTTTTTCAGAGGGAATAGAAGTTAGGAACAAAAAGGGAATACTTTTACAATTTGTAATATTCTAATTGGTAGTCGCCTATGTGTTTTTTATTTTCGGATATGGATTTTTTATGTTTAAAATAGTTGAGAGTTCCATAAATAAAAATGACAAACGAAGCGACAAAAAGTGCGATTTCAATAAGTAAACTATTTTCAATTTTCAACAGATTTCTCAAACTTAAACCTGCAATCAAAAAATACATTGACGTTCTCAAAAAGGCAAGAAATGTGGATTGATTAGCTAATGTAGTTCGTTGCAATGCTAGTTTTTCTCTTAAAATTAAATCTTTGTTTGCTGGTTTTTTCTCTTCCATAGTATTTAGTTTTCGTATTGATTTTAAAGGTAATTACAACATTCTTTGATGGATACAAAAGAAAAAATTAATACATTTTCTTTCAAAGACTTTCAAATTTACCTATTTTAATATCAATTTAAAATTTTAATTTTTTTTAGGTGATTTCACCAACATATTAAAAAGCAGGCCTCCCATTAACCCACCGTATAAGGTGCTGTTTAGAGGTTTGGATGTGATGGCACAAGTTCCGGAATCGCAACCGATATTAAGATAATATAAATAGCCTGTAACTGCTCCTAGAATTACGCCAATAACTGTTATGATAATTGCTTTTTTCATTATAAATTATTCTTCTTGCTGTTTTTTATTTTCTGATTTTGGAATAGCGCAACCATTTGAACCGCAACAACCAGTATTGAAAAGCGCCATTCCTGTAAATAGAATTCCGGGAATCAGGAACAAATAAGTTTTAGTGTAAACAGCTTGAATCATCACAAAAATCCCTAAAACCAAACGGATTACTCTGATGTAGTTCCAATTGGTGTAAATATTTTGTATCATATCTTGATTTTTAAATAATTGTGCAGTTTAAAACAAAAAAACGCTTTTGTTTTAAACTGCACAGTATTATAAATTTATTGAAGTTTATTTACTTATCGCTTCGTTTACGTCTTGCCAAGTGCCGCCATTGGTAACGTTTTTGAAACCATTTTGTTCCAAAATCATTTTGGCCTGACCGCTGCGATTACCACTTCGGCAGAAAACAATAATATTTTCTTTTCCTTTGAATTTTTCCATTTGGCTTGTCACCTGATCCAACGGAATATTGGTTGATCCTTTTACATGGCCTTCTGAGAATTCTGCCGGTGTGCGAACATCTACGAGGAACGCACCTTCTTTTATTAACTTTTCCATTTGTGTTGTGTCTTTTTTAGAAAACATATTTTTGAAAATTCCGAACATAATTGAGATTTTTTAATATTCAACAGAATTGTTTTGGCTAATCCATTCATTCATTCCAGGAGAATAGTTAAGCACATTTTTATAGCCGTTTCGTGCTAATAATGAATAAGCAATTGCCGCTCTGTCGCCACCTTGACAATGGATTACTACTTTTTTATCTTTACTTATTTTGTCCAGATTATTTACTAAAGTACCTACAAATACATTATCAGCACCTTTGATATGACCTGCGTTGTATTCCGCAACACCTCTAAGGTCAACCACTTGTACGTCTTTTTCTTGTTGTAAGGCTTTAAATTCTTCCAATGAAATTTGATTTACAGTCTCTAAAGAATTGCCATTTTCTTCCCATATTTTAGTAGAAGGAATGTACCCTTGAATGTTGTCTAATCCTATTCTCATTAGTTTTCTGGTCAAATCGTCTAATTGTGATTCATCGGCAAGCAAGACAAAAGGTTCTTCATAAGTCAGAAACCATCCAGCCCAAGTGGCAAAAGAATTATTTCCTTGAATGTTGATGCTTCCCGGAACAAAACCTTTAGAAAATTCTGTTTTATCTCTGGCATCAATCATTTTAGTTCCTTTTGCTAAAGCTGCTGATAATTCATTGTAATCCAATTTTTTCAATTTAGGAACAGCAGTAAGAAGCGGACGATCTACTTTATTTAGTTTTTTCATCATGGCAAAATACTTAGGCGGTTCCGGTTGGTCTTCCAATAGATATTTCACAAATCCAGCTTCATCGTTTTTATGCTGAAAAGCCCAGTTTCTCATTTTTTCATATCCTACAGTGGTGCTTGGAACTGCTCCCAAAGCTTTTCCACAAGCAGAACCTGCTCCGTGGCCTGGCCATACTTGAATATATTCAGGTAATGCATCGAATTTATTAATCGATTGGTACATTTGTTTGGCACCAATGTCCTGCGTTCCTATCATACCTGCTGCTTTTTCAAGCAAATCAGGTCTTCCTACATCGCCAACAAATACAAAGTCACCGGTGAATAACATTACTGGTTCATCGCTGGCAGGCGTATCGGTTAACAGAAAACTGATGCTTTCCGGAGTATGTCCGGGCGTGTGAACTACTTCAATTTTTAAGTTTCCTACTTTTAAAATGTCACCATCTTTTAGGTCAACGTGGGGGAATTCATATTTCCAATCGGGTCCGCCTTCCGCTGAAAGGTACATTTCTGCTCCCGTCAATGCGGCTAATTCTCTGGATCCAGCAAGGAAATCAGCATGAATGTGTGTTTCTAAAATATGAGTAATTTTCATATTGTTCTGTTTGGCAATTTCAAGGTAGGTGTCAACATCCCTTTTTGGATCGATAACTGCGGCTACTCCTGCTTTTTGACAGCCAATAAAATAACTTGCCTGAGCAAGACTCTTGTCGTAAATGTGTTGGAAATACATATCGTTTATTTTTTTAAGTTTTTAATTTATTTGACAAAATTAAGGCATGATTTTATTAAAATTGGTGACTAATGTTACATAGCGGTTTACAACTGAATTATTTTGCCTGTATGCACGTCATAGCGCATGGAAATAATTTTAGCTTTATGTTCTTTTATAATTGAATTTTCTTGAATAAGCCTGTGTGAGTGTTCAATATTAGCATTGATGCAACCTAATACATTGTTTTGTTTTGGCGTCTGTTTTTCAGCTTCCTGTTCCTCTTTTTCCTCTGCAATAGTTTCTACAATGTCATCAATGTGATTCAGATGCTTTTTGTAATCATTATTTTTATCACTAATGTACGCTTTAATAGCGCCACATTCTGTATGTCCCAAAACAACGATTAAATTAACATCCAGATGCTCAACAGCATATTCAATGCTCCCCATATCAACATCAGAAATCAGGTTTCCAGCATTTCTGATTACGAATAAATCGCCTATTCCTTGGTCAAACAGAATTTCAGGTGAAACTCTGCTGTCTGAGCAAGTGACCACAACGGCGAAAGGATGTTGTGCATTTTGATTATTCAGAACTGATTTTTTATTTTGATGGGGATGAATCGTTTTTTCTTCTATAAAGCGCTGATTCCCGGAAACTAATTTTTCTAACGGGGTCTGGTTTTTATTTTCTTCTAATTTTTTTTCAGTCTGTTTTTCACATCCGGTTGTCGCGAGCAGCATCAAGAAGGAGGCTAAGATTATTTTTTTCATTGTACTAAATCTATAAATTTTTTTCAAAAGTACTGACAGTACTGCTGTTGCATGGTGACTATTATCACTTTGGCACAAAAAAAGAGAGAACCTTTTCAGATTCTCTCTCTTTGTATGGAACAAAACTTGTTTTATAATAATGTTGTCGGACATACATAATCCGTTTTTGGGAGACTGGTTTCTTTGATTTCTGTAAAACCGCCAATGACATCTACAAAATTATCCCAACCCCGCATTTTTAGAATCGATGCCGCTAACATACTGCGATAACCTCCGGCGCAATGCAGGATAAATGGTTTTTCTTTTGGAAATTCAGCCAAATGATTGTTGATTTCGTTTAACGGAACATTTACCGCTCCAACAAGATGCTCGGATAAATATTCGCTTTTCTTTCTGACATCAAAAACGGGAATTTCCTCATTCTTTAGTTTTTCTTCCAGTTCAGTTGCAGTAATTCGGGTGAGTGTATCGACTTCTTTACCCGCTTTTTTCCAAGATTCAAAACCATCTTTTAGGTATCCAATCGTACTGTCGTAGCCTATTCGAGAAAGACGAACCATACTTTCTTCTTCTTTTCCGGTCTCAGTAACTAATAGTATTTCTTGTTTTATATCGGGAATCATTTCTCCCACCCACATAGCAAAATTACCATCTAAGCCAATGTTTACGCTATTTGGGATAAATCCATCTGCAAATTCGGATGCCAAGCGCGTATCCAAAATTAGGGCGCGAGTTTCATTGGAAATCAATTCAAATTCTTCTACATTTAAAGGTGTGTTGGCTTTTTTAAGTACAACATCTAAACTTTCATAACCGTTGATGTTCATCAAGACATTGGCAGGGAAATATCCTGGAGGAGCTGTTAAACCTGTTAGTACCGCAGTAACAAACTCATCTTCGGTCATCTTTGGGTTCAGGGCGTAGTTGGTTTTCTTTTGGTTGCCCAACGTATCGGTAGTTTCTTTACTCATCATTTTCCCACAAGCAGAACCTGCTCCGTGGTTGGGATATACAATTAAATCATCAGACAAAGGCATGATTTTGTTGCGCAAGGATTGGTACAGATGTCTGGCCAGTTTGTCTTGGGTTAAATCAGCCACAACGTGTTGCGCCAAATCAGGTCGTCCTACATCGCCAATAAACAAGGTGTCGCCAGTTATAAGTCCGTGTTCTTTACCGTTCTCGTCAATCAACAGAAAAGTTGTACTTTCCATGGTGTGTCCCGGTGTATGAAGTACTTTTACTTTGTAGTTTCCAATTTCAAAAATTTGTCCGTCTTCGGCAGTAATAATTTCATAAGCAGGTTTTGCTGTTGGACCGTAAACAATTTTCGCATTTGTTTTATTGGCTAAGTCCAAATGTCCCGAAACAAAATCCGCGTGGAAATGAGTCAGAAATACATACTTAATTTTAGCGTTGTCTTTAAATGCTCTATCGATGTAAGGCTGTACTTCGCGTAATGGATCAAAAATGGCAGCTTCGCCGTTACTTTCTAAATAATAAGCTGCGTGAGCAATACATCCGGTATAAATTTGTTCGATTTTCATAATCATGTGTTTTGAATTAGTACTACGTTTATATAAATTATATTGACGCAAATTTATAGGACACTTTCAGAGTGCAAAGTGATAATTATCATGATAAAATAACTATTTTATCAGTAAATATAGTATGTGACAAAAGTCACAGAGACAATTTAAAGCTCATTATTTTCTTTGAAACACAAAAAAAAACCATCACAAGGATGGTCTTTATTCGAAATTCAGAAAAAATTTTATAGCGACTTTTTCGCTAAATACCAGTCCACCATTTCTAAATCGCTTTTCTTTCTTTCGGCTAACGCTTCCACTGTTTTTGGAGCCGGAATTAGTACTTTATCTCCCGGTTGCCAGTCCAGAGGCATGGCTACTTTATGTTCATCGGAGGTTTGTAAAGTTAACAAAGTGCGTTTAATCTCTGCCATATTCCTACCTACATTAAGAGGATAATACATGATTAAACGAACTTTTCCCTCTGGATCAATTATGAAAACGGCTCGAACGGCGGCGGTTTCACTTTCTCCAGGTTGTAGCATCCCGTACAATTATGCCACCTCCATGCTAATATCTGCCACTATAGGAAATTCAAATAAAACGTCTGTTTTTTCGTGAACTGCATTTACCCAGGCAATGTGTGAGTGTATACTATCGATACTCAAACCCATCAGTTTAGTATTGTGTGCTGCGAAAAAGTCTTTTTCTTTTGCAAAACCGCTCAGTTCTGTTGTGCAAACAGGTGTAAAATCAGCAGGATGTGAAAAAAATATTACCCAGCTTCCTCTATTGTAATCTGAAAATTTTAATTTCCCCGTAGTTGTAACGACTTCAAAATCCGGGGCCATGTCGCCAATTCTAGGCATTGAATATACTTTTTCTTCCATGATATTATTTATTTGATATTAATTTATTGATTCAAATTTAGTTTAGCTTTCGAAATTGCTGTATGATATTTATCACTGTGTATAAATAAATTTTAAAATCTATGTTTTGAGAGTTATAAACTGTTGTATAATCTCATTGTTGTCCGATAAAAACTTTTTAAAATTGATAAAACTTAATAGATATAGTCCCTACGGGACATTTTTTAGAGACGTGCCTATTTAATTTGCTGCCAATATTTTGCTCCTGACGGAGCTTACCTCGCTGCAGTTATATATTTGGTGGCACGACAGTTCGAAATATGAAATTCGTCCCGTAATGACTATACCTTTTTTTAATCTGACAATATTGATATAATTAAACCCGCTGGGTGTAATTATTCAAAACGTTTGTTCAAGTGTTTTTTGTGGAGCAAAGCATAACAAAAAATGTATCGAGAACCTTTTGTAATGAAATTTTTCTTGTTCTTATGATTTTCTATCGAAAATCACTCGAACTGAAAAAAAATTATTTTCAAATACTAATTGGACCCAATGGGTTAATTGATGTGACAACCGATTAAAAAATTATTATTTCATACCCAAAAAATGCGTTTAGAAAGATCGTTTTATGTCTTACATCCATTTGGATAGAAAATCAATCAGTTCTTCTCTTAAATGTTTAAATATCTTTTCAAAAATTTCAATGCTCTCGCGATGTTTTTTATGGTCTGTACATTTTTCGTCTGCAATAGAAACAGTATTTTTTCGCACCGCTGCTTCAAGATACGATTCGTGACTTCTGATATCATGATTTAAGAGGTCAATCTGTTCTTTTTGAATTACCAGCTGATTGTGGAAATGATCGCATTGGGAACGCAGCTCTTTTGAAGTATTCTTTTCGGCCACTTCATTTATCCGTTTCGCCATTGTAGAAATTTCATCTTTATAAAACAGAAGTTTGTTTAACCACGTTTTGTGTTATTTGTGCAACTGATATAGTGTTTTTTTAGTTTCCATTTTTCTTACTATTTAGATTAATTTAATTGCAGTTATTAATTATTTTAAAATGTTTGCTATGAGTCACTCAAAAAATGGTAATTTTTAACAAAACTAAAACGCATGAAATTTGGGCAATTCGAGATGAAAAATAATTGCTTTAAAACCAATTTAATGGATTAAGCCAATATTATTTTTTAGACTACTAATTTAGGAATATTCTTGATACAATAAAAAATATAATTAGTTTATTTTCAATTGGTTATAAAAAATAATAAAGTGTATTTATATTTAACGGGAATCTGGTTTTTGAGCGTTACTTCAATTGTTTTTGAGATAAATAGCGATGGTTTGATCCTGTTAAATTTGCATTGCTGTGTCTGCTGTGGCACTACTATTTTTTTTTAAATTTCCTTTTTTTACAAAATAATTCCATCGGCCATTTCAATAATTCTATCGCTGGCTTTTGCAAAATCATTGTCGTGGGTCACTGCAAGGACCGTTTGGTTGAATTCAGTTGTCAGATGTTTGAACAAATCAAAAACTATTGCTGCATTTTTACTGTCTAAATTACCCGTTGGTTCGTCGCCCATAATGATTTTCGGATCGTTTATTAAGGCTCTGGCAATGGCAACGCGCTGTTGCTGTCCACCCGAAAGTTTGGAAGCGGGTTTTAATGCTTGGTCTTTCAAATCTAATTTTTCCAAAATGGAATACGCTCTCGATTCAATTTCTTCTTTGGCATATTTACCTAATTTGAGCGCCGGTATCATCACGTTTTTCAAACTTGAAAATTCAGGTAATAAATAATGGAACTGGAAGACAAAACCAATTTTTTCATTGCGAATGGCAGCTAACTGTTCTTTTGTTTTTAGGGTTAAATTTTCACCGTCCAAAATAATATTTCCTTCATAATCCGTATCCATTGTTGAAAGAAGGTATAACAAAGTCGATTTTCCAGAACCTGATTTTCCTACCATAGTTACAAATTCCCCTTTATGAATGTCAAAAGAGATATTATTCAAAACCTTAAATTTTTCGGGTTCGTAAAAATATTTACTAACTTCTTTTGCCTGTAATAATAGTTCTGATTGTATCATTTTCTAAAAATTGTTATAGGATCTAATTTTGCTGCTTTTCTGGCCGGAATATAACCCGCCAATGTGGTTACAATTAATCCGAATCCTATTCCTAATCCAAAGAATTTTGGAAAAAATCGAATTGGAAAAAAACCTATATCGCCGCCAACCCACATATTGCCCATTACTTTCACTAAAAGTATCGCTAACACCAAACCAAATGCAATCCCGATTAATCCAATAACAATGGCTTCTTTTACAAAAATTCGGATGACATCTTTGCCTGAAAATCCAATGGCTTTCAGAATTGCAATATCATTTAGTTTCTCCATGATAGTCATATTCAAAATATTGTAAATGCCAAAAGCTGCTACCAGCATTATCGAAAACGAAATGGCCATGGCCATCATTTTTCTGATTTTATTTGCGGCCGCTGCCGAAGTGTTGGCAGTTTCCCAATCTTCAACTTCATATCCACTTAACTGTTTAAATTTTGGAATTAGCTTTTTAGCCGTTTCATAATCATTGATATTCACATAAATATCGGTTATGAAACTTGCGCCCTGTTTGTTGAGTTGTTGTGCTGCCGAAATGTTGGTATACGATAGTGTTTTGTCGGTATTTGTAACTCCGGTTTTTAATAACGCGACCACTTTCATCACTTTAGAAACGCCATAAGCTGTGGTAACCGAAATATTATCAGCCAACCGAACATTCAGTTTTTCAGCAATTCCAACCCCTAAAATGATTCCGTTTTGATTGGCTTTTAAGTCGGAATATTTACCTTCAACAATGTATTGTTCCAATTGAAACATCGTGTTTTGCTCCTCGATATTCACTCCGGATGTTCTTCCCGTTACTTGTGCTTCTCCATTATTGTAAAACACATTTACAGAAACGTTTGGCGTTACGCCAATTACCTCAGGTTGCTTTTTCAGCGCTTCAATGATTAAATTCGGATTGATTAATTTCTTGCTTTCTTTCGTGATTTTAGGATTGGTAAGCAAAGCTAAATCGGTTTTGCTGGTTTTAATTAAGGGCTGGCTGATGTGTTCTTCTTTATAAATTCGTAAATGTGGTGTCGATTTAAATAAACTTTCAACAGAATATACTTCAAAACCATACATCAGCGAATTCATAAAAATAAAAATGGCAATCCCAACCGTAACTCCTAATGCAGCGACCATCGTCTGTTTCTTTTTGGAAATCAAATGGATAAAAGCAATTTCAGAATTGATATTGTGTTTGTAATTTTTCATCAGTACAATTCTTTTAATACGATTTGATTTTCTTTTAAACCCGCTAGTATTTCAACATAATCAGAGGAAACAATCCCTGTTTTTACTGTTATTGGTTTTCTGTCTTCATCCAAAACTTTGTTGCCATAACCCAAAAAACTTCTTGGAATGACTAAAGCATTTTGCTTTTTATTCACAAAAATGTTTGCTTCTAATTGGGTTCCGGAAATGGCAAAATCCATAGGTTCTGTAAAAATGGCTTTTATGATAAAAGATTGCGACTGCTCATCAAAAGTGGGTAGTATTTCTGAAATAACACCTTTGTAGGTTTTGTCGCTGTTTACGTTCAGTTTTACGACGATTTGCTGATTCAATTTGATCTTTCCCATATTGCTTTCATCGACATTCAAATTGGCGTAAATTTTCTGGTTGTTGGCTATCACCGCAATAATATCGCCTTTGCGGACATAATCTCCCACTTGTTTTTTCTGTTTGTAAATTTTACCGTTTACCAAAGCCTTTACTTCATTAAAATTCTGAAGAACCAGACTGTTTTCCAATTGCTGGTTTTGAACAATCACTTGCTGATTGGCTTGAACCAAAAGATTTTGGTATTGTTGTTCCAATGCCGAGACAGTAGCTCTCGAATTGCTCACGGCAATCAATATATTTTCGTATTCAACCTTAGCAATGCTGTTGCTTTCAACCAATTTTTTATACCGACCGGCCAACAATTCATCTTGTTGCAGTTTTAAATTTGCTGCGTTTAAATTTGCTTTTGATTGTTGTAAAAGTGGTGCATTGGAACTGGTATTTGCTTTTGCGATTTGCAATAATTTGGATCCACTTTTAGTATTGATAGTACTTTGCTGATTGTCGATTACGGCCAAAATTTTTCCAGCAGCGACTTCATCGCCTTCATTAAAATTGATTTTGGTGATGTATCCCTCCGTTTGTGCCATCAAATTGTATTCGTCATCAGCTTTTAAAGTTCCCGATGCAAAGACCATTTCGGTGATGTTTTTGCGTTCTACTTTGCTTTCTTCCGTTTTTTTACCACAGGAAAAAAACAGTGCGAGTGATGCTAAAATTAGTGTGCTTTCTACTATTGTTTTCATTATTGAATGATGTTGTTGAGGTTTATTTTAGTGGTCAAATAGGAAATATTGGTGGCTATCACTTTTAAGTTAAGTTCGGCATTTAATTTATCATTAAAAGAAATCATTAAATTATCAAGCGAAATCAAATCTTGATGGTATATTTCTAAATTTTTAGTGTAGGTGTCAATTTTAAGTGCAGCAATTTTTTGGTTAATCACATAACTGTCAACTGCTTTCTGATACTCTAATTTCAACTGTTGGTTTTGATTGTTTTCCTGAAGCAAATTGTGTTTTGCATTTTCTTGAGCAATGGCAGCACTTGTTTTCAAATTCCTTTTTTGCAGATATTTAGAAGCGTCCGGCAGTGCATAATTCAATCGAAGTCCGACATAAGAGGCTTGAAACGTATTTGAATTTGGATTAAAAAAGCCAGCATTACTATTATCTTGATACATCCAGCTTCCTATTAATGAAAGCGTTGGGAAAAAAGAGGAATTGAAACTTTTCAACTCTTGATTGGAAACCTCTTGAAGCAACTTGCTCTGTTGACTCAATAAAGTATTGGTAACATCCAAAACAGTATTTTCCGTTGCATTTTCTTGTGTTTCACTTATTTCTAAAACAGTTGTAATTGGAATATCGCAGACTGTTTTCAAAATGTTATTCTGTTGGAGTAGGACAGTAACGAGTTGTGTTTCTTTATCCTCAATTTGCAACACATTTGCAGTAGCTTGATTCCAATCTTGTTGCCTGGCCAGACCTTCTTTTTGTTTGGTGGAAACAATGTCTTCAATCTTTTTAGTATTCGAATAATTGGCATGCAGTACTTCAATTTGTTTTTGAATGGAAACGATGTTGTAATAGGTATTTGCTATGGTCTCAAAAAGATTTTTCTTGACTAATAAAGTCGTTGTGACGGAATAGTTTTCATTGATTTTTGACGCTTTTATTTTCTGCCAAGCGGGAATATTTATCAGATCAATTTGCGGTGTAATAGCAATGGTACTGACGTATTGTTGTCCAAATTGTGTTTCTTTGAAAGTACCAGGAACACCGCCAAAGATTTGTGCCGGCAAATAATTTGTTGGAAGCTGTAAATTATCCGTTGCAGAAGCTGTAGCATTTCCTCGGGGATTAAACGCATTTATTTTTGAAATTAAAGTTTGGTACTTTGACAATGCCACTTGTTCGTTAGAAATTTTAAGCACTGCCGCATTTTTTTCGACGTAAAGTAAAACGGCATCAATGCTGTTAAAGGATAGTGTTTCCTGAGCTTGCAACTCAAAACTGAGCAGTATCAGCAATAAAATTTGGAATGTAGTTTTCATTTTAAATGGATTAATGTTAACATAGCTTGTATCATTTTATTTCCTTCGATTTCAATGTCAAACTTAAAATCAGCTATGCGCCATTTGTACATTTGGAGTCGGAAAGCTCCCATTACGATATGCGTTAAATCATCTGCAGAAATGGCATTGGTGAAAACACCTGATTGCTGACCTTCAATTAGTAGTGGTTTTAAATATTTGATTTTTACACTCATTATTTTGTAAATCATTTCGTTGATGCGCTGACTTTCTTCCATTAAACCATCTGAAAAAACTGCTACAACAAAGTGTGGATTTTGTTTAAAAAACCAATACTGATTCTGAAATAATTGTATAAATTGCTCTTTTTGATTTTCATTTTTGGAATGCGAAGCGGTTAATCTTTCATCCATATTAGTGGCCAGAAAATCAAGTAATGCAAGGATGATTTCCTCTTTGCTTTCAAAATGTCTGTAAATTGCACTTTCAGAAAATTGCATGGCTGCGGCCAATTTTTTTATGGTTAAACGACTAACACCGGATTCCGTTAGAATCCTTCCAGTTGCTTTGATAATCTTCAGTTGTTTGTCTGACATTTTCATTTTAAAGTGATTTAAAAACAGGTAAGTGAACGTTCACTCCGTAAATTTGCGAATACTAATTCCTTTAAAAAGTGATCAATGTCACATTAGTGAAATTAAAAAAATCCCTTTCAGTTTTATGTGAAAGGGATAACAAATTAAAAAGCTGGGTATTAATTATTAGGCAGTTCCTTTTAGGATTTTATTCCAGTACAGCCAAGGCAAAATCTTAGTTTTAAGAATCCACATGGCCCAATTTGGTTTTGCCTGATTTATTGGAAAAGTCATTTTTGGAGTATTTGTATAATCAAATTCAGCCAGTATTAACTTTCCGTATTGTGTCGGAATAGGGCAGGCGCTATAGCCGTCATATTGCGCTGTAACGGTCTTTTTATCCATATTGGCCAAAAGGTTTTCAACTACAACCGGGGCTTGTTTTCGTATTGCTGCACCTGTTTTACTGCAAGGCGCATTAGTACAATTACCCAAAGCAAAAACATTAGAAAAACAGGTGTGTTGCAGTGTATTTTTGTCAACCTCTAAATATCCCTGAGGATTTTGCGCTTCTCTCAAGGGACTATTTTTGATAAAATCGGGTGCTGACTGCGGAGGAACTGCGTGACACAAATCAAAGTTCAAAGTTACTTTTGTAAGTTCTTCGCCGCTACTATTTTCTGCAATGCCGTAACAGCCTGCATTTTCAGAAGACAGTTTTTGATTTAGATTTTCATCAATTTCTTTGGTTTTGAATTCAACCGTTTTGTTTATACCATCTACTGCTGTAACATCAGCGCCATAATGAACATCATATTTGTCTAAAATCCCTTTTTTGAGCCAATAATCGCATGCTAAATACCTGATTTTGTGTGGTGCTTTGCCGCATTTAATTGGCGTTGACGGGTTTGTGAAAACCGCTGTGCCACCTTTGAAATTTTCAATCATCTCCCATGTGTAGCGCGTACTGTACAGAGTAATTGCTGCTGACGTTATTTTTCCCTAATGTTTCCTTACGTCCTTCTATTTTATTCCAGTCCAATTGAATTCCCGGGCAGACCACCACGTAATCATAAGTAAATTCATCACCCGCAAGGCATTTTACTTTGTTTTCACCGGGCATAAATTCGGACACCGCTTCTTTGATCCAAGTACTGTTTTTTGGAATAACATCTTTTTCATTTCGAATGGTCCTATTGACGTCAAAAATTCCGGCACCAACAAGTGTCCATGCGGGTTGATAATAATGTTTTTCAGAAGGATCAATGATTCCAATCTTTAAATTACTTTTTTTACGAAGTAACTGTGAGGCTAGGGAAAGGCCTGTATTTCCCCCACCTATGACTAGTATTTATAATGCTTTGGCATTTTTTTGATTTTTAGGATAATAAAAACAACCAATAATACGGTTTATTCTATTCTTATCCAGTGACTTATGTCACATGAGGATTTATTTTAGAAAAAGTTCTTTGGTTATGATATACATTCCCATCACTAAAACAAACCAACCAAAGGCCGGTTTCAATTTATTACCATCAATTTTTTTAGACAGCGCTGTGCCTATGAAAATCCCAACAATTGCAAATGCTGAAATTGTAAATAAGAACTGCCAATCGATAACATTTTCTCCACCTTCTCCAAAAAAGCCGATTAACGATTTGGCGGCAATGATTACTAACGAAGTCCCTACAGCTTCTTTCATAGGTAATTTACTTAAAATAACCAGAGCAGGAATGATTAGAAATCCACCTCCGGCTCCCACAAGTCCGGTGATAACTCCCACAAGTGCCCCTTCTATAAGTATAAGTGGGTAATTGAATTTTTGTTCGTGTGGTTCCTCAGAAGCCGTTTTTTTATCTTTTTTAATCATGCTGTAAGAAGCAATAATCATTATTACAGCGAAAAGCAGCATTAAGAAAAGGTCTTTAGTCAGGATAAAATTTCCCATCGAAAATATCTCCTTAGGAATTGCCGGCACTATTAAAGCCCTTGTTGTAAAAACGGCAATGATGGATGGAATACCAAAAACAATGGCAGTTTTGATGTTTACCAGCCCTTTTTTGAAATAGCCAACAGTTCCTACCGCACTGGTTAAACCAACAATAAATAATGAATAAGCTGTCGCAATCACTGGTTCAATTGCAAATAGATAAACCAGAACAGGTACTGTAAGGATGCTTCCTCCACCGCCAATTAGTCCTAATGCAACGCCAATAAGTATTGACGCAAAATAACCGATATATTCCATAATTGTAAATTTTATGATGCAAAGATTAGCTGTTTAAATTTTGTGTACAGTAACATTTATCACACAGCTCTTTTTTTTTCTAAAACTAGCGATTTATACGGTGTGCTATTTTGTGACATCACAATACTCCGGCGTATTTTAACTACCGATATTGTCTACAATATAGTCTTAAAGACACTCGGTTTCCAGCTCAATCAGCTCAAAATATTTGTATTAAAACATAAAATCTAGTAGTATAGCAATGAAAACTATAGATAAATTAAGTAGTTTTTTTATAGCTGCAAACGGCCAAACCATTCATTAAAATAGCATAGACGCTGATGATGACAAACTGAGGAATGATGTCTGAAAAACCAGAACCTTTAAGCATGACCATTCGCATAACTTCAACGAAATATCGTATTGGATTTATCAGTGTGCTATTTTGTGCCCACTTAGGCATGCTTTCAATTGGCGTAAATAAACCACTCATCAGGATGAAAATCACCATAAAAAACCAAGCGATAAACATGGCTTGTTGTTGCGTATCCGTATGATTAGAGATAAAAAGTCCTATTCCTAAAACGAGCAGTAAATAAACCCCTGTAAAAAGGTAAACGAGTAGCATATTGCCCAACATGGGAACATTAAATACTACTTTTGCAATTATTAAACCGACCGTTAAAATAACCAATCCCAATATCCAGAAAGGAAATAGTTTTCCAATTATAAATTGGTGTTTTTTTATAGGAGTTACATTTATTTGTTCCAATGTTCCTAATTCTTTCTCTTTAACGATATTCATAGAGGATAAAAACAACGTTAGCATTGTTACTAATAAAACTAAAATACCAGGTACCATAAAAGTTTTGTAATTGAGCGTTTTGTTGTACCAAAAAGAAGGTATAACAAGAAGGCTTTCTTGAACTTCTGTGAGGTCAGATAAGTACGTAGACTCTGTTTGAATTTTGCTATTGAATGTAGTTATAATTTGCGTTACATAAACATTTTCAATGCCTGCCGTAGCTGCATCAATCGCATTTATAGTTACTGAAACACTTGTTTTTTGTTGCTTTTGCAGGTCTCTGTTAAAGTGAACGGGTATGTTTACAATAATATCGGTGTTCCCTTTTTGCATTTCTTCCACTGCTTCTTTTTCAGAAAAAAAAGAAGCGGTACTTTTAAAATAAGAAGAAGCCCTGAAGGATTCAATTAGATTTTTAGAATCAGAACTTTGATCGTTGTCAACAAAGGTTATGTTGATGTTCTTGACATCAAATGTAGCCGCATTAGATAAAATTAGTAACTGTAAAATGGGTAAAATAAAGATTAGCTTAAGCATGTTTTTATCTCTAAAAATTTGCTTAAATTCTTTTTGTACGATGAATAGTATTGTTTTCATTTGTAACTATTTAGATTATCTGTAAGCCAATTTTTATTCTAATCTTATTTTATATTTTTTTATACTTAAAGCGATAAAAAACACAGTCATTCCTATTAATATTAGGGTCTCTTTCCAAATATATTCGATGCCAACTCCCTTGAGCATGATCGCTTTTATGATAATAATGAACCATTTTGCAGGAATAATATTGCTGATAATTTGCATCGGTAGTGGCATACTGTTAATAGGAAAAATAAATCCCGAAAGAATAATTACCGGTAGCATTAAACCCATTAAGGAAAGCATCATAGCAGTTTGCTGCGAGTTTGAAATGGTAGAAATTAAAATGCCTAACGAAAGTGCAGAAATAATGAATAGAATACTTTCAGACAGCAAGAGAAAAAGACTGCCATTAATAGGCATTTTGAAAACAAAAAAACCAAGTAATAAAATTACAATAGCATTAATAATGGAGAGGAATATGTAAGGGAATACTTTACCTATTATTACTTGAAAAGGTTGGATTGGAGACACTAAAAGGATTTCCATCGTGCCTAATTCTTTTTCACGAGTAATAGAGATGGACGTCATCATGGCAGAAACGAGCATTAAAATAACGGTCATGACACCTGGTACAAAATTAAAAACACTTTTGAGCTCGGGATTATAAAACATCCTTGTTTGCACTTCAATGTTTACCTGATTGTTTTTCGATTGCTTTTTTTGGGCTTGATAATTTTGAATTACTGCTGCTGTATAATTGGCGATAGTGTTGGCCACATTTGGTTCTGTGGCATCAGTAACGACTTGTACAACGGCTACTTTTTTTGTCTCTAAATTTTTGCTAAAGTGAGGTTCAAATAGGAGAACAGCTTTGATTTTTCCTTTTTTAAATTCTGATGCTATGTCCTTTTCATTATCAATTTGATTTTCGATGCTAAAATAGGGCGATGCCTTTATTTTATTAATAATGCTTTTTGTTTCTAGGTCTTTGGAATGATCTAAAACAGCTATAGTAACATTTTTAATTTCGTTAGTAATGGCAAAACCAAAGAGCAAAATTTGTGCAATTGGCATGCCAAACAGAATGAACAAGGAGCGTTTGTCTCTAAAAATATGGTAAAATTCTTTTCTAATAAAACCTATAAATCTTTTCATATTATGTTTTTTTAGCTGTAAAATTCGCAACGGTTTACGCAAATTACGCGAGTTTTTTTATCTCACAAAGTCGTACTACTTCAATCGAAATATTATTCTATATTTCGAGCTAATTTTAGAAATACATCATTCATCGAATCGACCTTAAATTGTTCTTTTAGCTTTTTTGGGGTGTCGAGTGCTTCAATTTTGCCTGCGACCATTATAGAAACCCGGTCACAGTATTCGGCTTCGTCCATATAATGCGTTGTCACAAAAATGGTGGTTCCTTTGTATGCCTGAGTGTATATCATTTCCCAAAATTGCCTTCTGGTAATTGGGTCTACACCACCAGTTGGTTCGTCTAAAAAAACAATTTTTGGCTCGTGTAATAAAGCCACAGAAAAGGACAGCTTTTGCTTCCAACCCAAAGGTAAGGATCCTACTAAACTGTTTATTATATCCTCGATTTGCAATTCTGCGACTAATGCGGCTGTTTTAATCTTTATTTCAGCTCTTGATAATCCATAAATACCTCCAAAAAAAACGATATTTTCTTTTACTGTCAAATCATCATACATGGAAAATTTTTGACTCATGTATCCAATGTTCTTTTTTACCATTTCTGAATTGGATTGCACATCAAAGCCAGCCACATTGGCTTCGCCAGATGTTGGATTTGAAATTCCAATCAGCATTTTCATGGCAGTCGTTTTTCCAGCGCCATTTGCTCCTAAAAACCCAAAAATTTCTCCTTTATAAACATCGAAAGAAATAGCTTCTACAGCTGTGAAATCACCAAATTTTTTAGTTAAATTTTTTACTGTAATTATTTTTTCTTTTTCCATTTTTTTTTTTTTTTTTTTTTGGTAAGAGTTGCGAGTCAACTGCTTGATATTCAATTCTGTTCTTTAGTTCGGAACCGTTAAATTACAAGTCCATAAAAACATCTTCGATAGCAATTTGAGCCTGTTTAATTTTGATATCGGTATGGTTTTTATCTTTTAGGTATTTTTCCAACTCTTTTCTGTCAAAGTTGTTTTCCTGATCTGTGTAATGAACGAATTCTCCAAAAGCATACACACTGTATTGACTTGGATAATTTTTTAAATCATGAATCAGTGAATGAGTATTTTTTGTGGCAACATCGTAAATCGTTTTGTCATAGTTTTTAATTATATTTTCAGGGGAGTCTATTTTTAAAACTACGCCATGCTGAATCAGTGCAATGCGATCACATAACGAAGCTTCATCCATATAGGGAGTTGAAACTAAAATGGTAATGTCTTGCTGCTGCAATCGTTTCAGCATTTCCCAAAATTCTTTTCGGGATATAGGATCAACACCAGTTGTAGGTTCATCTAGAAACAAAACTTTAGGTGCGTGAATTAAGGCACAACACAACGCTAATTTTTGTTTCATTCCTCCGGATAATGCACCGGCTCTCCGATTTTTAAAAGGTTCTATCTGAATGTAAATATCTTTTATTAATTCGTAATTTTCCGCAATGGTAGTGCCAAATAGGGTAGCAAAAAAGGTCAAGTTTTCTTCAACTGTTAAATCTTGATACAATGAAAATTTACCAGGCATGTAGCCCACTGCACTCCGAATCGATTTGTAGTCTCTTACCACATCAAAGCCCATTATGGCTGCACTTCCTTCATCAGCAATTAGTAGCGTTGTTAAAATGCGGAAGAGGGTGGTTTTGCCAGCTCCATCCGGACCTATTAAACCAAAAAGTTCTCCTTTCTTTACCTCAAATGACACGCTGTCAACTGCTTTTAGATTTTTGTATGATTTTGATATGTTTTGAACTTTGATACTCATTATTTTATCAACAAAAAGTTACTTTCATCAATAGCATCTACCTTGTGTTTTACATTTTCTTCTATTTTAACGTAAGCTCCTGATTGTAAAGGAACAACAAGTCCATTCTCATTGCTAAAAACAGCATTTCCAGAGACACACACTAATAAAGCGGGGACTTTTGTGAGGTGTTCTTTCAGTTGTTCTCCTTTTGCTATTTGCAAGGAAATTACTTTTTCATTTGGTTCAAATAGTACGGTGGTTTGAACGGCTTTATTGTCGGGATGTAAGTCTTTTAAATTCATTTTTTTAGGATTAGAAGTTATTTTTGAATATTTGATTTTGATACGAATTGTTTGGTGTTATTTAATCCACATTTCGGCTGGCATTCCTATTTTTAGACTACCGTCATTTTTAACTTTGACTTTGATCGCGTATACCAGATTGACTCTTTCTTCTTTAGTTTGGATGATTTTTGGCGTAAATTCTGCTTGTGCAGCAATCCAGGAAATAGTTCCTTTGTAGGATTTCATTTCTTTCAAACCATCAATTTTTACGGAAACTTCTTGTCCAATTTTTAGTTGAGGTAATTGCATTTCGCTTACAAAAACGCGCAACGTCATTTCCGATATATTGGCAATTTTATACAAAGGTTTTCCAAAAGCAGTGATTTCATCAGGCTCGGCATATTTAGTCAAGACCGTTCCTTTGATTGGATTTATAATTTTACTTTTTTGAATTTGATCATTTATTTTCTCAATTTGTATCTCAATTGATTTCAAGTCACTAATAATAGGTGCGTTTTGCGTGCCAACACCTTTTATTTGCTCTTGGATTACCTTGACTTTTCCGTCAACTTCATCTACTTGACGTTTAGTAGCTGCATTTTCAGCATACATATTATGGATTCTATTTTTTTCTAATTGAGTTGCTTTGAGTTGTTCAATTAAAACACTCTTTTGGGACAATACAGTAGCTGATTTTGACGAAACTGTATTTTTTGAAGCAATCAATTGTTGTTTGCTCAAATACAACTGTAAAGTATCTACTAAACCAACTTGTGTTTGTGGTTCTACTACAGCTCCTTCTTCCACGGTTAAGAATTTAATTTTTCCATTAGCTTCGGATGAAATGGTAATTTCAACTGCTTCAAAGTTCCCATAACCATCCGCTTTTTCCCTGTTTTTAGAACAAGAAATTAATCCTATCGCAGCCAAAAGTAGTACGCTTGTTTTTTTCATTTTTAAATATTTTTTATTTGCCACTGATTATTTCAAAATTAGATTTGGCTAATGATAATTGAACTTCATGAGTTTTTAGACTATTTCTTGCTTCAAATAAGTTGGTAAATTCTACAAGATATTCAGAGGTGGTGATTACCCCGTTTTTCATTTGTGCAGTAGAGGATATAACAATTTTTTCACGTACTTGGATTAATTCGCTGTCAGTTTGTAGAAGTTGTTCTGTTTTTTTAATTTCGCTGTCCATCTCTTGCAGTTCTATCTTGTTATTGATTTCAAATGTTTCTTTTTCGGACAAAACGATTTCTTTGGCGACATCTAATGCTTTTTGATCTGATTTGTTTTTTCCCCAATCAAAGACATTCCAATTGGCTTTTACGCCAACCACATAAAAAGGTTGAAAAGAATTATCTAACATATTTAAACCTGGATTTCCGTAACCCGCTTGACCAAAAGCATTTATTTTTGGAAGAATTGATGTAGCGATCGTAATTTTAGAAAGTTCTAATTGCTGATTTTGTAAGTCATAAAAAGCAATTTCAGGTCTGCTGCTACTCGTGTTATTAGGATTAAATTGAGGTTGTGTTACTATAGTTTCTGAATTTATCTCTGTAAAAGTTAATTCAGAAAGATTTTTTATCATTTTTATGTTTTCAAATTTTAGCGCTGTCAATTGCTGTTTTGTTTTTAGTATTTCTGCCTCCAGAATAAGCTCCGATGCAGGAAGAATGGCACCAAATTTCACTCCGGATTTTACCTCTTTAACCTTGGATAAAAGCAATTCGTTTTTAGACAACAGCAACGCTTTCTTCTCTTGAATTAGCAGTATTGAAAAATAATACTGATTGATGCGGCTTTTCAATTGATATAAAGTCACTTGAATTTGTTGCTGTTGTGTTTTGGTTTGTGCTGCTTTCAATTTAGCATTGGCATCAATCGTTCCGCCATTATAAATAAGTTGATTGATATCTAATGTGGCTCGATATTGGTCCTTGTTTAAGGGCGTTACGCCAGACATTGCGATAGGAAATCCTATAACCTCTGACTGATAAGTCGCTTGTGCATTCATATCGATTTTTGGAAGTTTTCCTTTATTTAATGCGGCCACTTCATAAGCTGACTTTTGCTGCAGTAATACCGTTTGTTTTGCCATGGGATAGTTTTTAGTAGCTAAAGCATAGCACTCCACCAATGTCAAAGTTGGTTGTGCATTTGAACTTATTGATAGCAGGAATAGCAAGAGTAGAATTACCTTATTTTTCATATTTTAAATTTTAATTGCGTTAATAATAAAGTCGGCCACATGGGCTTTACGATCCTGTAATAGTTGCGTGTAACTTTTTTTATCCACATTTAGGAGTGCCATCAGTAGGGGTTCGCCTAGAAATGGAAATAGGTTTAATGCTATAATGTTTATGAATAATTGTTCAGCTTCGATAGGTTTTATTATCCCTTCTTTGATAGCATCGGTCACTTGCTGTTTGAATTTGTCTATAGTTGGAAAATTTTCCTGTGAACGAAGTTTCATTACAAAGTCGGGATTTTTGTTTAATTCTTGAATAACAAAATTGGGTAAATACGGATGTTTGATTACAAATGTGATATAGCTATCTGTAAATTTTGTTATTTTTTCAAATAAATCACTGTCATCATTCAATACTTTGTTTAGTTGCGGTGCCAATAAAGAGAAGGCACTTTTGAAAACTGCTTCAAATAGTAGCTGCTTGCTTCTATAATAATAATGCAATAAGGCTTTGTTGATCTTAGCTTTATCTGCAATCTCTTGCATTCTAGCTCCATCCATTCCTTTTTGTTGAAATATTTCTTTAGCGGCATTTAATATTTCTATTTCTGTATTTTCTAATTTTTCTTTGGTCATCTTGTTTAATTATATGGTTTAACCATTTGGTTAACAAATATAGGAAATAATATCAATTTAAAAACTTTTTTTTGTAACTATTTATTGGGTAGTGTTGTAATGATGTGTAAAGCAGCTCTTCTAGTAGACCCACTTTATTTCACGTATTAAGTAGCAAGCGGATTAGGACATGAGTTTTAACACTCGCGCACTCTATTTTTGAAGCTCGTTCATAACTCCTGACGATTCCTTTTTATTCCCAAAATATAAATTCCTAATTTGCGGCTTCAAATTAGTAGCATATAATGAAAGTCTGTATTGCCGAAAAACCAAGTGTAGCACGCGAAATCGCATCCGTATTAGGAGCTAATACGAAACATGACGGATATTACGAAGGCAATGGCTATGTTGTGACGTACACTTTTGGTCATTTATGCACCTTAAAAGAACCAAATGATTATAAACCGCATTGGAAAAGTTGGGATTTGAATAACCTACCTATGCTTCCTGAAAAGTTTGAAACCAAAGTGGTGGAAAATTCTGGTATTCAAAAGCAGTTTAAAATTATAAAAAGTTTATTTGACAAAGCAGATTTGGTCATTAACTGCGGCGATGCAGGTCAAGAAGGAGAACTGATACAGCGCTGGGTGATGAATGAAGCCAATTATAAAGGCGAAGTGAAACGTTTATGGATTTCGTCCTTGACTACCGAAGCGATTAAGGAGGGTTTTGAAAATTTGAAGCCATCGACTAATTACGACAATTTATACTATGCTGGGTTTTCCAGAGCCATTGGCGATTGGTTATTGGGTATGAATGCGACCCGTTTGTACACCGTAAAACATGGCGGATACAAACAAGTACTGTCTATTGGTCGGGTACAAACCCCTACATTAGCTATGGTAGTGGATCGATTTAAAGAAATCGAGAATTTTAAACCACAACCGTATTGGGAGTTGCAAACTTTATATAGAGAGACGCTTTTTAGTTATGAAGAAGGACGTTTTTTGAAAAAAGAGGATGGGGAACTTTTGGCTAATAAAGTCAAAGAAAGTGAGTTCGAAATTGTCTCTATCGAAAATAAAAAAGGAAATGAATTTGCTCCAAAACTTTTTGATTTAACGGGTTTACAAGTGTACTGCAATATTAAGTTTGGATTTTCAGCGGATGAAACCTTAAAAATTGCTCAAACCTTGTATGAACAAAAAGTGGTCACCTATCCCAGAGTCGACACCACCTTTTTACCAAATGACGTTTATCCAAAAGTAGCTGGAATTCTTCAAAAGTTAACTAATTATTCAGTAGTAACGGAACCGCTTTTAGGAAAGAAGATTATAAAATCTACTAAAGTTTTTAATGATAAAAAAGTAACGGATCACCATGCAATTATTCCAACGGGGATTCAAACCAATTTGCAGTACAATCAGCAACGGGTATATGACATTATTACCAAGCGATTCATTGCGGTCTTTTATGACGATTGTCTGGTAGCGAATACAACAGTAATTGGAAAAGCGGCTGATGTACCATTTAAAACCACAGGAAAAGTAATCTTAAAAAAAGGATGGAGAATCGTTTTTGAAGATCCTGCTACTAAAGAAAAAGAAGTCGATCTATTGCCTAATTTTGTCGAAGGTGAAAAAGGACCACATCAACCGTCTTTTTTAGAAAAGGAAACCAAACCACCCAATCAGTTTACAGAGGCGACATTATTACGAGCCATGGAAACGGCAGGAAAACAAGTAGATGATGAAGATTTACGCGAATTGATGAAAGAAAATGGAATTGGACGACCATCAACCCGAGCTAATATTATTGAAACGCTTTTTAAACGCCAATACATCGTTAGAAATAAAAAACAGGTCGTACCAACGCCAACAGGGATTAGGCTGATTGATACCATTCAAAATGATTTAGTAAAATCAGCTGAGTTGACGGGCTCTTGGGAAAAGCAATTGAAAGATATTGAGAAGGGTACGTATAGCGCTGCTGGATTTATCAACAACATGAAACGTATGGTAGAAGCCTTAGTGTATGAAGTGCGAAGTGAAACTACGCGTGCCAATATTTCGCATGCCAGTAATATCCAAAAAGAAGTCGTTAAAGTCGCGCAAAAGAAAGCAGCAGGAATTTTAGCAGCAGCTTGTCCAAAATGTAAAAAAGCAACGCTCATTAAAGGAAAATCTGCGTTTGGATGTGGCGACTATAAAGCTGGTTGTACGTTTCTATTGCCGTATAGTTTTGCAGAGAAAAAAATATCCGAGAATCAATACCTGCGATTACTACAAAAAGGATCTACCGTAAACTTGAAAGACTTTAAAACGGATGCCGGCGTAGTGGAGGGTTTGCTGCGTTTTGACGAAAACTTCCAACTCAAATTAGAACCTAAGAAAACTTTGGCGAAAGCCGTGCCAGACGAATTAACCTGTCCAAAATGCCAAAAAGGAACGGTTATTAAAGGAAAAACGGCTTATGGTTGTAACCACTATAAATCGGGCTGTGATTTTAAAGTGACTTTTGATGTGGTTAGAGAAAAATTGAAAAATAAAAAACCTACTAAAGAACTAGTTTATACTATTTTGAACGAAAGTATTTAATACCAATTGTGGATTTGATATACTTGTTTTGTGTCTTAATAGTACTGTTTTTTCCTTAATTTCTGGTTTTTATTAAGTTGCAATTTCCAATTTAAATTTTCCAAATCAAAACTCTTTAAGTGTCTAATTTTTTGCTGTTGATGAGGTTCCTTCCTGCTAATGATGGGAACTAAAACCACTAAAGAATAGCTATACTATATAAAATTAAACCTAAAATAGCGACCGAAGTTGCCTTAGTATGGAATTCTTTTAGAGACTATAATTACTTTGCATCATTGCCCATTTTATACCTTGGCAGATTAATCTCATGTGCTCTAGGATATGGTTCCCGACTCGTGCTACTCACATCTTCCTTTATGCGTTGTTGGGTCAAGAACTGATGGTCCTTAGCATCAGAATATCGTGGGTCAGGAACAAAAGGCAGCTTGGCCATTTTGAGAATAGTTAGGGTAGGGAAGTGGTAATCGACTTCAACGGTTCCCAAGAGCAAGTAACAGCCTCCGCCTTGAAAAGGATACTGTTGTAAATTATCAGGGAAATGAACGGTGTCAAAATAAGTGCCTTCAAAATCGACCCAAGTGCCAAAATACATCGTGCCTCTAACGGTGGGAACTTGTTTTCTCGAAATTAGATAGGCCAGCATGCGCACTTGCTTTTTGTGATGTTGAAGTAAATGCTGTGCCATTACATCGCCTCTATACGTGCTTTGTAACAAATCAAAAGGAGTAAAAGAGGTTGGGAATCCTAACAGTTCAATTTCGTCAAAAGCGTCTTCAAAACGAGAACGTTCTAATTTAGGCAATTGGTATTCCTTCACCGATTCCTGCAACAACAACATTTGATGATCCGATGGAGCCGAATTAAACAGTAAACTCGCCAATATTAGCAATTGGTTTTTGGTTTTACCTGTTTCCCTAAAAGCGCCTATAAAAATTAATAGTTTAAGACTTTCCAAACCTATAGCAACCCGATTGCAAAAATCCTCTAGTGAAAGATAATCGCCATTACGGTTGCGCTCTTTGACGATCGCTTCTGCGAGTTTTGCCGCTAAACCTTGCAGGTGCATAAATCCTAAATAAACGGCTTCTCCGTATAAAGTTGTCGTAAATTCACTTTTATTAACACACGGATTGTAGATGGTAGCTCCTGCCATTCTCGCCTCATGAATATAGACTTCGGTTCTATAAAAACCGCCTTGGTTGTTGATCACGGCTACCATGAACTCAATGGGATAATAGACTTTTAAATACAAACTCTGGTAACTTTCTACGGCATAAGAAGCGGAATGTGCCTTACAAAACGAATAGCCAGCAAACGATTCTATTTGTCGGTAAATTTCTTGGCTAAGTGTTTCTGTGTGTCCTTGTTTTGCGCAACTAGCAAAGAAATCATCTTTTACTTTTTGTAATGCAGCCAGCGAACGCCCTTTGCCACTCATGGCCCTTCGCAAAATATCGCCATCAGCAGCGGGTAGTCCTCCAAAATGCAATGCAATTTTAATCACATCTTCTTGATAGACCATAATTCCGTACGTTTCTCCTAATTGTTCTTCAAAAACTGTATGGAAATATTCAAATTGATTGGGATGGTTGTGCCTGAAAATATACTCTTTCATCATGCCTGACTTGGCTACTCCTGGCCGAATGATAGAGGAAGCGGCTACTAATGTTTTGTAATTATCACATTTCAAACGGCGCAACAAACCCCGCATGGCTGGACTCTCAATATAAAAACAACCTATGGTGTTGCCTTTTGCTAAATAAGTATTGGCTTTGGCTTCATTCTTAGAAATACTCGTATCCCGAATATTAATGCGAATTCCTCTGTTTTTAGCTACCAATTTTACCGTGTCATCAATGTGACCAATGCCGCGCTGACTCAAAATATCAAACTTTTCAAAACCAATCGCTTCTGCCACGTGCATGTCAAAAAGCACGATTGGGAATCCTTTTGGCGGCATTTCTAATGGCGTATAATTAGTAATCGGCTCTTCTGAAATGAGGATTCCACACGAATGCATGCTACGTTGGTTTGGATATTTTTCTAATAACATACCGTACTCTTGTACCTCTTTGACTACGCTATTGCTTTGTTGTAGCCGCATCGGATTCTTAGCCAAATGATCCAGTTCCTCTTTGGGTAAACCAAAAACTTTACCAACTTCTCTAAAAATCGAACGGTATTTGAATTCGACATTGGTACCACAAAAAGCCACGTTTTCGTACCCATACCGATTGAAGATATATTCTAAAATCACATCGCGCTCTTGCCAACTCCAGTCAATATCAAAGTCGGGTGGACTCTTGCGATTTTCATTCAAAAAACGCTCAAAATATAAGTCTAATTCTATCGGACAGATATCGGTAATTCCTAAACAATACGCAATAATCGAGTTGGCGCCACTTCCTCTACCAATGTGCAAAAAACCACGGCTATTGCTGTACCGAATGATATCCCACGTAATTAAAAAATAACCACTAAATTGTAAGTCATCAATCACTTTTAGCTCTTTTTGTACTCTGGCTAGAGCTGCCGCGTGATCTTTTCCGTACCGCCATTGCATCCCTTGATGGGCTAATGTGGTCAGTAATGCAATATCACTTTCCTGAGAATTAGTGTAGTATTTTTTGTTCTTAGGCGATTCAAAATCAAATTGAAAATCGCAACTGTCAATAATCGCTTGTGTATTGGCAATTATTTGTGGGTAGTCTTTGTAAACGGTTAACAAACGCTCCTCTGAAACCATAACTTCATACGGTGTTGCTATATCCGAATCACCGAGTTTAGACAACAAAATATTAGTGTCAATAGCGCGCAGAATTTTATGAAGTTGGTATTCTTTTTTGGTTCGAAAAGTCACCGGTTGCAGGACAACCATTTTTTCGAAACTACCTTTGTACCCAAAAAGTTTTCCTACTTCTTCGGGACGTATTCCAATATATTCGTTAGTCTTTAATTCCGTTGGTGCATTGGCGAAAGCATAAATAATGACAACCGATTCAAATTCAGGTGCCACCATTGGCAAAGGAATATTCTTGAAATTATGATGCGTTAAAAAACGATTCATTTCTGCCAATCCACCCGCATTTTTGGCCAAACCGATATAGCGAAAATCATTCCCAGAACGAAAGTCAATCCCTATCAAAGGTTTAATGTTTACTTGTTTGCAGGCAGTTATAAAATCGTAAATTCCCGTTACGGTATTAATATCAGTGAGGGCCATAGCGCTAACCCCAGAACGAACCGCCTTCTCGATGAGGTCGTCAAGGGGAATCGTGCCGTAACGCAACGAATGGAAAGAATGACAATTGAGGTACATGATTTAGGATTTACGTTTAAGAATGGTGTCTTTCGTATTGGGTTTCATAGCGGCACCGGCGCAACGCATAACCGCATCAAATCCGTAGCGGCTTTTCATTTTATCCATTGCGGCATAAAGAGAGAGCATTTCTTGGGTGTCTTCAAAAAGATCAATTTGATAGGTGCCTCGAACCAAACCACTAAAACGAACGCCTACCAATCGCAACCGCATTCTACGTTGGTATAGCGCATCAAATAGGCTGAGTACTTTTTGCGTAAGCAAATGATCCGCTGAGGTATAGGCAATTTTGCATTGCTTAGTCTCTGTATCAAAATTAGCATACCTGATTTTTACGACCACTGTGGAGGTCAGCCACTCTTCGGAACGCAATTGAAACGCTAGTTTTTCGACCATTCCAGACAATATCGATTTGAGGTGAGCAATATCAATGGTGTCTTGTACAAAAGTATGTTCAGTAGCAATCGACTTGCGTTCCGTGTACGGTTCTACAGGATTGTTGTCGATACCATTGGCTTTTTTCCAAATTTCCACACCGTTTTTACCAATCATGCGTTGCAAAACTTCAGCTGGCATTTCGGAGAGGGTTTGTATGGTTCGAATGCCAATGCGAGACAACAACTGAAAAGTCACATCACCTACCATAGGAATTTTCTGGATTGATAACGGATTCAAAAAAGTACGCACCTGATCTTCGGGTATGTCCAAATGACCTTTAGGCTTACCTTCACCACAACCAATTTTGGAGACCGTTTTATTTATGGACAGGGCAAAACTGATTGGTAATCCCGTTTCTTTCACTACCCGTTGCGCGAGTTCTTCCGTCCATTGGTAACAACCATGAAAACGATCCATTCCTGTAATATCGAGATAAAACTCATCGATACTTGCTTTTTCCATAACAGGTGCTTTCTCTTGAATCACTTCGGTTACGGTATGCGATAATTGGGAGTAGCGCTCCATGTCGCCTTTAATTACCTTGGCTTGCGGACAAAGTTTGAGCGCCATAGATGTTGGCATTGCGGAGCGTACCCCAAAACGCCTCGCTTCATATGAACAGGAGGCCACAACACCACGATCACCTCCACCAATAATTAAGGGAATTCCTTCTAGTTGCGAGTTGTTCAAGCGTTCACAAGAAACAAAAAAAGTATCCAAATCCATATGTACAATTGCACGTGCCATTTCATTTCTTTTTAGGGTACAAAATTAGTACAGATGATAACATTTTTTAGTATATTTGTTGTTACAAATTATAACAAAGTCGTTATGTCCTTATTTTCAGACAATATCAGAGCCTTGCGCGTAAAGCACAAAATCTCACAAGAAAAAGTATCCGAAAGCCTTATGATTACTAGAGGTCGCTATGTGAAGTACGAAGATGGAACTTCGGAGGCGCCCTATGAAATCCTGAAGAAAATCGGGCAGTATTACCAAATCAGTATTGACTTATTACTGTCCGTTGATGTGCGGAAAATTGAGATAACTGACTTGTTAAAACTCGAAAATAACCGACTGATTTTACCTATTCAAGTGGATAAAATGGGTGAAAATCGCATTGAAGTCGTCACCCAAAAAGTAAAAGCAGGATACCTGAATGGATATGCCGACCCCGAATATATCGAGCAATTACAACAAATTTCTTTGCCGTTTTTAGGTGTGGGTAAATACCGTGGTTTTCCTGTTGAAGGGGATTCTATGCCACCACACCAAGATGGTGATATTATTGTGGGAAGTTACGTAGAACATTTGGGTGAAGTGCTAGATGGTAAAACCTATATTCTGATTACGAGAAGCGAAGGAATGGTATACAAACGCCTTAATAAAAACAAGAAAAATGCCTTAGTGGTAGCATCAGATAATTATTTCTATCCGCCGTATGAAGTCAAAGCTTCTGATATACTTGAAATTTGGGAATACCAATGTAGTATTGCCCGAAGTGACAAACGAACCGAAGCACTGGAAAGTGATACGATCAAAAATATGTTTGTCGAATTAAAGAAAGATCTAGCTGAGGTAAAAAACAGTATTGGTTTAACGACTTAAACGCTGCATTGAGATTTAAACAGGATCACTTCGAGCGCAGTCGAGAAGCTCCAAGTAGCATACAGTGAATTTATGAATCTCAATCAAAATACTGTCACTTCGAGCACAGTAGAAAAGCATTACTTAGTATAAAAATGAAAAAACAAGAATACGCAATAGTAGATATTGAAACCACAGGCGGAAATGCCACTCACAGCCGCATTACTGAAATAGCGATTGTCATTCACGATGGTGAGAAAGTGATTGATCGTTGGGAAACACTGGTAAATCCTCAAAAGGATATACCGCCAGCCATCTTTGCATTAACAGGTATCACGAATGAAATGGTTAGTGAAGCGCCTATTTTTGATACTATTTCGAATACTATTTTTGAAATGCTGACTAACCGAATCTTTGTAGCTCACAATGTGAATTTTGACTATTCCTTTGTCCGTCATGAATTAGAACGAGCAGGCTTAAAATGGACTGCAAAGAAATTATGTACGGTAAGAGCCGCAAGAAAAATCAGACCCGGAATGTTGTCTTACAGTTTAGGACGGCTTTGTAGCTCTTTGAATATAGATTTAGAAAACCGCCACCGTGCGGGAGGTGATGCTGATGCTACCGCCATTCTTTTTACCCGTTTATTGGAGTGGGATACCGAAAAAGAAATGGATAAAATGATTAAAAAAATAGCTCCAGATCAGCGATTACCACCTAATTTACCACGAGAGGACTTTGATCAATTACCTGATAAACCAGGTGTCTATTATTTTTATGATGAGCATAAAAAAGTGGTGTATGTAGGCAAAGCGTTGAACTTAAAAAAACGAGTGGCATCTCATTTTGGAGGGCATAAAATTACACCTCAAAGGCAACATTTCTTGCGAGATATCTACGCCATTACGTATGAAGTTTGCGGTACAGAGCTGATGGCTTTATTGCTCGAATGCAGTGAGATAAAACAGTTGTGGCCCATTCATAATAAAGCTTTGAAACGTTTTGAACCAAAATTTGGATTATTTGAATACGAAGCAAGAAATGGATACCGGTACTTGGCAATAGGAAAACTAGCCAAAAATCAACATTGTCTGGAAACTTTTGATACCATTTACGGAGGAATAAATGTACTTCAAGAATTAGCCAAACAATTTGAAATTGATCATAGATTTTGCAAATATGGAAGCATGTCAGATGGGGTTTTTTCGTTGCAAAACGATACAGAAGCATTACCTGAAATCGATGTGCACAACGATGCAATTCAAGCAGCAATTGATTTTTATTTAAATAGCAGACCCAGTTTTGCCATTATTGACAAAGGAAGAACAACTGATGAACGCAGTTGCATTTGGGTCGAAAAGGGGCATTTTTATGGTATGGGCTATCTGGATTCAGACCTAGTAATTACAGATCCATCCCAAGTCAAAGAATACTTGACGGCTTATAAATCAAATCAATATATCATGCAGCTCCTCTTTTCTTTTGCACAAAAGTATCCTAGAACAGTTCATATTCAGAAAGAGGACGATAATTTTGTGGTGTTTGAGTAATCGTAAAAATGTGGTAAATAACAATTTATAGCAATGCTAAAAAACAGTCACTTTATGCTATCAAGAAGAATTCCATGGGTTTCCACATCATACAAAGTTAGCCTTAAATATAGAAAAGTACTTTGCTCAAAAATTAAGGACAAATAGGAATTTATTGCATATACCAATAATAAAAAATTAAACAAAAAAGGGAATTTGTTGAATTGGTATCCGATCGCAATTTACAATCTCAGCTATCGAACCTCCATAATAATCAATATGTTGTCTTATAGTTTCTTAATAATGAAGGGAAGTGCGTTATTTTACAATAAAAAAACGGATGATTTTCCAATCATCTCATCCAGTGGAGTGACTGAGGAATCAATCGAGCACTTAATTCCAATATTAATATTTTTTGAGAGTTTAAAATAATCTAAATTTCAGATTTATTTTAAACTTCTTGTGCTTGCTAAATTTGCAAGTCTAATCTCTATAATTTAAAAATACCTATAATTAATTTTGTTCCGATCTTGAAATTCTAACTTCCAGAGCTGTCGAATTCTAATTATTTACACTGTTGTTACTTGATTAAATATCTCATTCATTTGGATGTTTTTTCTTTTGGAACACTTGATTATAAGCGTGTTCCATTTGTTCGATTTCATCATCACTTAGTTCCTTGTAAAAATCACGTTTACGACTAGCCAGCTTTCCTTTGTTCTGATGAAGAAACACAATCATGCGATCAACTTTATTATCGGGCATATCTACTATGTTTTGTATATCGCTTCTAAGTTCATCATAGCATTGAAGAAAATGCAGTTCTTCTGGAATATCGTTAGTAATTGTAGCTTGTATTGCTCTTGCCAAAAACACGGTATGATTGGTTAAGTCTGGATATCGGTAAATGGCTTCTATTTCGGATGCATTATTAACAAACATCTCTCCAGCATCGTTAAGATCATATTTTACCTTGCGTTCAATCAATTTTGAAAGTAACTCTAAAGTAGTGTCGTATTCATCCATATGGGCAAGTATTTGAGCAGAAACAGGAAGTATCGTTCCGTTAGGTACAATACCGTCACGTACCAGGATATCATGAATAAGAAAACGGTGAATTCTTCCGTTACCATCTTCAAACGGATGGATATATACATACCCAAATGAGACCATTGCAGCTTTTATAATCGTTTTGGTCGAAATGTTTTTTTTATTTAAGTCTATTATCCCTTGCATCAGAGATTTTACATATTGTGGTGGTGGACATACATATCGTATTTTCTGTGTATAGTCTCTCATTGTTTGACCAATATAGTTTTGAAAGTCCCTAAAACTATCATCTGCATATCTTTGGTCAACTATGACGTTTTGTAATCGTACCAATTCCGTTTCCGCTAATGATTCCTCAAAAGATTTTTGTCCTGCTTCTTCCAGTAATGCTATGAACTTTTCCATTCTATCTTGAGATGGTTCTTCTTTCTCTATTTCGCTTGAAGTTTTTGATTCTTTTTTATAAAGGAAATAGCTTGCTCGTTTAAAAATTTCTGGAGAGTATTCGTGTTTTAGATTTTGAATAGCTTCTTCAATATTCCAATCGAGTAACGCGCTAAGTTCGGTGGTTCTTCGTATTATTGGGCAGAATTTGTTTTGCCCTATAAGATTATCGTTTACTTTCCATTTAGTTATTTTGGTTATATCTCCAGTTATATATCGAGATGAGTTCAATATATTCTCGTAATTAGTTGCAGTAACATCAACTTCAACAGATTTACCTCCAGTAAACTCATACAAGTAACCAATTATTCTTGGATATTTTCTATTTGGATTTTCTTTGATGTAGTCACTAATAGTTTGGTGGCCAACAGAGGTGAAAATTTCCTTGATTAATGCGAGGTTAAAATCATCATATTTGAGAGCGAATTCTAAATGAGTCATTGGGAGGTCAATATTTACATCATATTTCGATTTGAATGTTCGTATAACCGAATTTATTGAACTTAATTCGGTCTTATCCGTTGTTCCAATATATGATTCGTGCGTCAGTTTAAATCCTTGAATATGCAGTTTTTCCTGAAGCCATGTAAATCCAACTTTTTTCATTTACTTTCTATTTTTTGGGGTAATTTTAATTTTGTAAAGGTAAATTTAGTTTTTATTATTTAATAAAGGGTAAATTTAATTTATTTTAACGCCGAACTATTTTATTATTTGCTTTTGAGGTAAAATTGGTTTCGCAAGAGTAAAATTAATTTTGAGAGTTAATTGAGGGGTAATTTTAATTTATTTAAATCTTAAATAAAAAAAAATGGAAGAAGTTTATGCAACTAGAAATGAATGAGAAACATATATATTCAACAGGTTTCTTTCAGGCTTTTGTAGCGGTATTAGAATCTTTCTAAGCTTAATTAGAGAATATTAATCCTTTGGTAACTATTTGCAAACTTTTTTTTCACAGATGAAACGGAGTTTATCAATTTAACAGTTACTAAATCGATACTAAATTTATGTTCGATTTAGAAAAAAAAATGACGCTCATTGTATTCCAATGGCGTCATTTGACATTTGTGGAGTCGCCGAGAATCGAACTCGGGTCCAAACAAGCAACTAAAAAGCTTTCTACGCGTTTATTTCCTGATTGAGTTTTCGATAGTGTGCTAGGCCAGAAACAGCCACACGCTACTTATCTTCTTAATTTTGAAATCCACCCGAAGCTCATGGAAATCTAGGTTTATTTTTACGGTTCTCCTAAACTGAACGCCACAAACCAAGGCTTTCAAGGAGAATCCAGCTTTCCTATCTGATAGGAACGTGGCTTAATCGTACTATAATTCGGATTATGCAGCTAAAGCGTAGTTATTTTCGCCGTGTAAAATGGTAAGATCTTATATTTACGAGCAAGGTCTCAATGCTCGACGTGCTTACTTATCAATTCGACTTGCTGTCAAAACCAGTCGACCCCTTTTCTAATTTCAAAATTTAAACTTTAATTTTGAGTTTGCAAATATACACTTTTAAAGTTGAATTTGTAACCATAAATTTTAAAGGCAGTGTCAAAAATCATACCTTCATTATTCGTCTCGTAATTTGAAAGGATAATCTCCAAACAAAACGGCTAATTTCCGAACGTCATACGTTTTACGAGTAAATTTATTAGATAGTGCGATTATAGTGACCCCTTCTTTTTGCAAAGTAATATAGGAAGATGTGTTTCCATGCCACCAACCATTATGGAAATAAAAATTTTGTCCAGTTTCCCAATTCACCATTCGAATTCCAAGACCATAATTTTTGGTTCCTTTGCGTTCGTTGCTGTATCCTTTGTATACCATAGCTTGCAATGCTGGTGTTAAAAAAGTAGCACTGTTTCTAGCTCTATCAAATTTTAATAAATCCCTTGGTGTACTATAAATATTTTTATCTCCATAAACGGCGTCTAAATAATCTTTTCCTATCTCCACTTTGTTTCCTTTATATGAAGTAACAGCAGAATCTTTATCCTTATCATAGTCAAAAACATATGTGTTTTTCATTCCTAACGGTTCAAAAATGATTTGTTTCATCGCCTCTTTGAATGGAAGTTTTGTTATTTTTTCCACTATTAGGGCTAACATGGCATAATTGGTATTGCAATAACTAAAACGGGTATCTGTTTTGAACTCTAAACCAATATCTTTGGTTGCCATAATCGTCAGGATATCTTGATTGGTCAGTATATTGTGCCTGTCCCAAACCGTTTTGTCACGATCTGTAAAATAAGCATAATTACGCATGCCGCTTCTGTGATTGAGCAATGTTTTTATAGTAACATCTGGATAAGGAAATTCCTTGAGAATGGTGTTTACCTTTTGATCTAGTTCGATTCTTTTGGCATTGACTAATTTCAAAATAGCGGTGGCTGTAATGACTTTACTGACTGATGCAAGATGCAGTGGCGTGGACTTAGTAATTTCTATTTTATCTCTAAAATTAGCATAACCTTCGTATTTTTCATAGATAATCTGACCGTTTTTTGCTACCAGAAAACTACCATTTGCACTATTATTTGGCCAATTTTTTTTGTAAAAAGAGTCAATCTCTTGCTTTTTTGAATTAATATACGCGGCAGTAAGTTTGGGCTCAGGTTTAGATAAAGGCTTCATCTTAGGCAATGTACTCTTTGGCAGTTGAGCATCATTTATTTCCACTTTCTTTTTCTCTTTGGCGCAAGAGCTTAATATCAAAAAGAGCAGGAATATATGTAGTATCTTTGTTTTTTTTATAAAATTCATTTCTGTGGTGCTAGAAAGGCAAATATATAGAATCAATGTCTTTGGATTCCCTGTTTTTTTAAACCTTAACACTATTTTACCAGAAACTTTTGATAACAATTTTTGTATCATTATGTGCGTCAGTGGATAGTGGAATTACAAGTTGTGGATTTAATTAAAAAATAAATTCAATTTCGTTTAAATTGTTACATTTGTAACAAATCAACACAATAAAGTTAAATTATATAATTTTAAAGCGCGCAAGAGATATGAAAATTGGAATTTTAAAAGAACGAAAAAATCCGCCAGACAGAAGAGTTGTTTTCTCACCAAATGCAGTAACAAAGTTAAAACAGCAATATCAAAATGTCTCCGTTATGGTTGAACGTTCTGATATTAGGATTTTCACCGATTCTGAATATGAAAATCTTGGAATTGAAGTTACAGCTGATATCAATGATTGTGATGTACTGTTTGGAGTGAAAGAAGTACCCGTAGAGAATTTGATACCCAATAAAACTTATTTTTTCTTTTCACATACCATCAAAAGACAGCCCTACAACAGAAAATTACTGCAAGCAATTTTAGCCAATAATATTGATTTGTACGATTATGAAGCTATCGTAGATGGGGAAAACCGCAGATTAATTGGTTTTGGAAGATACGCTGGAATTGTGGGAGCTTACAATAGTATTCGGGCTTTTGGAATAAAATTCGGATTGTTTAAATTACCAAAAGCAGACACACTTTCAGATAAAGAGGCACTGATTGCTCATTTGAAAAGATTGGTATTACCGCCTTTAAAATTTGTGATTACTGGAACTGGTAAAGTAGGTAATGGAGCTAAAGAAGTTTTAGATGCTATTAAAATAAAGGAAGTATCCATTGAAAATTATTTGACAAAAAATTATTCGCAACCCGTTTACACCCAAATTGATGTATTGGAATACAACAAGCGCAAGGACGGACAGGTTTTAGACTTTACTGATTTTTATCAAAATCCAAAGGATTACATTTCTGATTTTGAAAAATTCACTAAAGTGTCCGACATCTATATCACAGGACATTTTTATGGTAATGACGCGCCAGTGATTCTTACCCAAGAAATGTTGAAAGCGAATGACTGCAAGATTAAAGTGGTTGCCGATGTTTCTTGTGATGTGAATGGTCCTATTGCTTGTACGCTCAGATCCTCTACGATTGCAGAACCTTTATATGGATATTTACCTACCGAACATAAAGAATCAGATGTTTTTCATCCTGCAGCAATTGTTGTCATGGCCGTGGATAATTTACCATGCGAATTACCAAAAGATGCCAGCGAAGGATTTGGTGAAATGTTCTTGGAACACGTAATTCCAGCCTTTTTTAACCAAGATAAAGATGGGATTCTGAAAAGAGCTAAAATTACCGAGAACGGTAAGTTGACTCCAAGATTTAGTTATTTGCAAGAGTATGTAGATGGGAAATAAGTCTCTTTTTTAAAATAAATTATAAAACCTGCCATTTAAAGTTGCAGGTTTTTTTATGGTTGCACAGGAGTAAACTATTTTTTGTTTTTCAAACATTATAAATCTCTTAACACCATAGAATTTTAGGCTCGATAGGAAATGATTATTTTTGTTAAAATTTGAAATTAATAATGAAAAAAAACATTCCAATTTCCATATTAGAATTAGCCATAATTACTCAAGATAGCGATGCAAAGGATACCTTTCAAAAAACAACAGCACTAGCGCAACTTGCTGACAGTCTAGGATACAATAGATTTTGGTTGGCTGAGCATCATAATATGGCTCATGTAGCTAGTACAGCTACGGTTGTACTCATTGGTTATATCGCCAGTAAAACTCAAAATATTAGAGTCGGTTCTGGCGGAATCATGTTGCCTAATCACGCTCCATTAATTGTTGCAGAACAGTTTGGCACACTGGAGATTTTGTATCCAAACCGTATTGATTTAGGTTTAGGAAGAGCACCAGGAACTGATGGATTAACCGCTCAAGCAATTCGGAAAGATTTTTTCGAACAGTCACAGCGCTTTCCTCAAAATGTTGCTGCTCTTCAGGATTTTTTTTCAAAAGATAATGCAGATGCCAAGGTTAGAGCCTTTCCTGCAGAAGGAACCGATGTCCCTATTTGGATTTTAGGTTCTAGTATGGATAGTGCCGCTTTGGCCGCAGCCAATGGATTGCCGTATGCTTTTGCCGGACATTTTGCGCCTAAACAAATGGTGCAAGCGTTTCAATTTTATCGTGATAATTTTCAAGCTTCAAAATATTTAGACAAACCCAAAACGATGGCCTGCGCCAATGCAATTGTAGCTAACACGGATGAAGAAGCCCAAAAGTTAGCCACTAGCTTGACCCAAATGTTTCTGAACTTGATTCGGAATGATAGAAAACCATTACAGCCGCCAGTGGATTCTTTGGATGGAATTATGACGGAAGAAGAACATTTTCATGTGAACCAAATGACATCTTGTTCCTTTATTGGAAGCAAAAAGAAAGTAGAAATCGAATTAAAACAGTTTATTGAGTACACACAAATCGATGAATTGATGATTACCAGTCCAATTTTCAACCACAATGATAAGTTGAAAAGCATACAATTAATGAAAGAAGTTATTGATACCATATAAATAAATCAAAAGGAATCTATCTTTTTAAAAGGTAGTCCCCTTTGTAATGTTTTTTTATTGCTATCCAAAAATTTTACAGTGTGCTATTTCGTTGCATTGAATTCAAATTCTAGCACTAACTTGTGATTTTTAAACAGGTAGTTGTTACTACTTTGGAATGGTTGAAAGCGTTAAAAAATGTAACCCTGAAAATGGGTATTCCCATAAACGAAGGCTTTGATTTTGAATGTAACGTTTACTTTTAATGCCAAATTATTGTGCTACAAATAAACCTTTGTAATTTGACCAATGACTAATTATTAAAAAGATATTACCAAAAAACACAAATAATGCGACTGGTAGATTTTCTGGAGTTAAAAAAAAATTAATCAGCAAGATATTTAATGTGACTGGCAAAATGATAAGGTTCGCGAGGGTTACATAGCGACCGGTTATAAAAGAGAGTCCGCAAAGGAACTCTAAAGATTTAGCCAAAGGAATTAAATAAGTAGATGCCATTAAACCAACATTAAAAGCTTTAAAATTACCAGTAGTTTCGGCTTCAGGTGCTAGGTGTAAAAAAAAACTCACGGAGGTATAAAGGAATAAGATTCCTAATAAAGATCGAATAATAAGGATTGCAATTTTCATACTATATGGTTTTTATTGGTTACATATAAAAGAATTATCATAATGGGTTTGCAATTTCCATCCTATTTTACAACTTCCCATTCCTGCCCACTTAAATCAGCAAAATTAGTAGCATTAAACCACTACTCAGCTGTTGGTTATAGTGCTTGAATTATAGTGTGATACAATCCTACAAGTTGTTTTTTTTTGTCCGTAAATTGTGGATTGAAGTAAAATTCTAATTGTGTAAAAAATCAATTGCTTTTTCTATTGCTCAATTTCTGAATATCTGAAAATTTTTGAGGCTATAAAAGGACTACTTTAAAGATTGAAAATACCAAAATGGAGTCTCTATTACCAAATTTACAAAAAAATAAGCTATTTTTAGTAAAATCAATTATTGAAGGTTTGTTTTTTATTGTAATTTTGAATTTTAAACACAATTACTTTTTGAGAACTTCAATTTACAAGTCTGTTTCTAATCCAAAACTGTTTCAAGACCAGCTTTTATCGTGGTCAAAACAATTTAGGGAAATCATTTATTTAGACAGCAACGATTATCCGCAACAGTATTCCAGTTGTGATTGCATCCTTGCCGCAGATGCCTTTACGTCCATTAAAACTGATTTTCATAATGGTTTTGAGGACTTAAAACAATACCAACAAAGCGCCAAAGACTGGATTTTTGGGTATTTGTCGTATGATCTAAAAAATAACATTGAGCAACTACAGTCTACTAATTTTGATGGCTTGGATTTTCCAGATTTGTATTTTTTTCAACCTAAAAAGCTATTTTTATTGAAAGGAAATCAACTCGAAATTCAGTACCTTTCTATTTGTGAGGAGGAAGTTGAGGAAGACTTTGAAGCTATAATCAAAGGACGCAATTCAACAGCTGCAATAGACGAAATAGTAGCGATTCAGCAGCGAATTCCTAAGAAGGATTATCTTAAAAAAGTCGCAAAAATTTTGGAATACATTCATCGTGGGGACATATATGAAGCTAATTTTTGTATGGAGTTTTTTGCCGAAAATGCGACCATAGATCCTTTTGAAAAATTCAGTAAACTCAACGAAATTTCTAAACCTCCATTTGCTGTTTTTTTTAAGAATAACAAACATTTTTTACTTTCGGCTACTCCAGAGCGTTACTTAAGGAAAGAAGACAAACTAATTGTCTCACAACCTATTAAAGGAACTGCCAAACGTTTTTTGGATCCAATTGAAGATGAGAAATCAAGAAATGCATTGGCTACAGATGCAAAAGAAAGATCAGAAAATATTATGATAACGGATTTAGTACGCAATGACCTATCAAGAACTGCACAAAAAGGGTCTGTTGAAGTAAAAGAACTCTGTAAAATTTATTCTTTTATGCAAGTGCACCAGATGATCTCAACTGTTATTTCAAAATTAGATGCGCAATATTCGGCAATAGATGTTTTGAAAACTACGTTTCCAATGGGAAGTATGACAGGCGCACCCAAGATTTCTGTGATGAAAATTATTGAAGAACTAGAAGAAACAAAACGAGGTTTATATAGTGGAGCAGTGGGTTATTTTACACCGAGCGGAGATTTTGATTTCAATGTAGTTATTCGAAGTATTTTATACAATCTAGAAAAGAAATACGTTTCGTTTTCTGTAGGAAGTGCCATTACTTCACAGTCTATTCCTGAAAAAGAATACGAGGAATGTTTGCTAAAAGCAAAAGCAATGCGAGCGGTTTTGAGTTAAATCAAAATGAATTAATTAAATTTGAACATGCTACAAAAATTTCAAAATCATCTGTTACAAAATTTTCAGTTTCTAAGCGGTAAAAAGGTACTTCTAGCGACTAGCGGCGGCAAAGATAGTATGGTGATGGTTCATTTGTTGCAGCATTTGGAGTATGAAATTGGAATTGCACATTGTAATTTTCAACTTCGTGGAATGGAAAGTTTTGAAGATCAGCGTTTCGTTAAGGAATATGCTGTTGATCATCATATTCCAGTATTTATAACACAATTTGATACCAAAGCCTTCGCCGAAGATTATAAAATATCTACTCAAGTTGCTGCTCGCGAGCTGCGATACAATTGGTTTTATGAATTATTAGAAACAGAAAAATACGATTATATTCTAACTGCGCATCATGCTGATGATAATTTAGAAACCTTTCTTATCAATCTTTCACGTGGTACCGGCTTAGAGGGATTAATAGGTATTCCCGAACAAAACGAAAAAGTAGTACGCCCGCTTTTGGCATTTAGCCAAGAAGAAATGGAAGAATATGCGATTTTACATGGTATACAATGGCGTGAAGACAGCAGTAATGCCTCTGATAAATACCTTCGAAATAAAATCCGCCACCATGTCGTTCCACTTTTAAAGGAAGTGAATCCCAATTTTCTTTTATCGTTTCATAAAACACAAGGATATTTGCAACAAGCTCAAGATATGGTCGACGATGCGGCTATTATCGTGTATCAACAGGTCGCTCAGCCAGATGGCGATACCATTTATTTTGATTTAAAGAAATTAAAGAAGTTACCTAACTACAAATCGTATTTGTACCAATGGCTCAATGAATTTGGATTTAAAGCATGGGATGATATTTATGATCTAGTCGACAGCCAATCAGGCAAATTTGTTTTTTCTTCGGAGTACCGCTTGTTAAAAGATCGGGATTCCTTACTCTTGAGTCCCTTGTATTTGGAAGATAGAAATCAGGAGTATTCGATTGTAGAGAATCAAAAAGAAGTTAATATTCCCTTAAATCTTACCTTTTGCAAAGTAATGGACATTAGTATCGGTTCAAATAAAACTATATTTGTGGACGCTGATAAACTACACTATCCATTGGTTTTGCGCCACTGGAATGAAGGCGATCATTTTCAACCTTTTGGGATGGATGGTAAATCAAAAAAAATCAGTAAACTGTTTAAAGACGAAAAATTATCCTTGATTGAGAAAGAAAACACATGGCTTTTATGTTCCAATACGACAATAGTTTGGGTAATTGGTCTTCGTCAGGATGAGCGCTTTAAAATTGAAAACAAAACAAAGAATATACTTAAAATACAATTAGAATAATGAAGAAACTACTATTTATCCTTATTGCCTTTTTGGCTTTTGCCAATGGAAATGCCCAGATTTTAGATCCAGCAAAATGGACTACCAAAATTGAAAAAAAATCTGAGACTAATTACCTCCTAACATTCAATGCGGTTATAGAAAATGATTGGCATTTGTATTCGCAGTTTACTCCAGATGGTGGGCCATTACCTTTAGAAATCATCTTCAAAAATCAGAAAGGGAATTTTACTTTAGTAGGCAAGGCCAAAGAAAGTAAAACAAGAACTGCCTATAATGACATTTTTGAGGTTAATGAAACATTCTTTGAAAAAAAAGGTCAAATACAGCAGGAAATTACAATAACAAATCCGAAGCTTAGGGAAATAAAAGTTGATTTTAATTATCAGGTTTGTAAGGATGTTTGCATCAACATCGAGAAAAATTTTACGTTCACGGTACCCGCTGTTTCAATAGCCACCACTGCAGTTGATGTCTTAAAGAGTACCGTTGCTACAGCAGATACTGTAGCAGCAACGCCAGTAGCAAGTTCAAAAATGGCGACGCAGGAGGAAGTAGTACCTCTTGACTCTAAGCCAGCTACAAAACGAGGATTATGGTCTATTTTCTTTATTGCCTTTCTATCCGGATTTGCGGCATTGCTCACGCCTTGTGTATTCCCGATGATTCCTATGACGGTAAGTTTTTTTACCAAACAAAGCAAAACGAAAGCGAAAGGAATTAGAAATGCTATTATTTATGGAATTGCTATCATCTTCATCTATGTAGTATTAGGATTTTTAGTGACTTGGATTTTTGGTGCCGATGCGTTAAACGCATTATCTACAAATGTTTGGTTTAATATCATATTCTTTGTTTTACTAGTTACGTTTGCAGCCTCATTTTTAGGTGCCTTTGAAATTATGTTGCCAAATTCTTGGGCAAACAAAGTCGATAATCAGGCCGATAGAGGTGGAATTATTGGAATCTTATTTATGGCTTTGGCACTAGCTATTGTCTCTTTTTCCTGCACAGGTCCTATCGTGGGAACACTTTTAGTAGAAGCTGCTTCCAAAGGCGGAATAGCACCAATCGTTGGGATGTTTGGTTTTTCATTGGCTTTAGCCCTGCCTTTTATGTTGTTTGCGATGTTCCCGGGATGGCTGAATTCATTGCCAAAATCGGGTGGTTGGTTGAATACCGTTAAAGTAGTTTTAGGATTCTTAGAACTGGCATTGGCCTTCAAATTTTTGTCGAATGCAGATTTAGTATTGCAGTTGCATTTCTTGGAAAGAGAAGTTTTCTTGGCCATCTGGATTGCTATTTTTGGAACATTGGCATTCTATCTTTTTGGAAAAATTACACTTCCACATGATAGTCCCATGACACATATTTCTGTGGGCCGATTGTCTTTTGGCTTAGTAGTTTTGGCTTTTACAATCTATTTAATTCCTGGTATATGGGGAGCGCCATTAAAATTAATTTCTGGTTTCCCACCACCAATGACTTATAGCGAAAGCCCTTATGGTGTAGGAAATTCAAAAGGCAGTTCAAACGCAACAGCTCAAATTTTGCCGGAAGGCGCACATTTAGGTCCGCATGACCTGATTGCTTTTGAAGATTATGAAAAAGGATTGGCCTACGCCAAATCAGTAAATAAGCCGATTTTGCTTGATTTTACAGGATATGCTTGCGTCAATTGTAGAAAAATGGAAGATTATGTTTGGTCCGATCCTGCGATTCTAAAAATATTACAAGCAGAAGTGGTGTTAATCTCTCTTTATGTTGATGACAAAAGAGAATTACCTAAAAGCGAACAATATGTATCCAAAGAAACGGGGAAAGAAATTGTAAGTATTGGAAATAAATGGAGTGATTTTCAGATCACAAAATTTAAAGCTAATGCGCAACCGTATTATATTATTTTAGACACGGAAGGCATCATGCTATCAGACAAACCAGAAAGCTATAACTCAGATATAAATGCCTACAAAGGTTGGTTGAGAGAGGGAATTGATCGATTTGAAAAGGTAAAATAAAATCGATTGCCTGCACGCAAAAGGCAGGCTGAATTTAAACACGAATTGCACTAATTTCCACAAATTGATTATTGGAAATTAGTGCAATTCGTGTTAGGAGTTGGTACATTAAGTAAAAAAAAATCGCACTACAAGTTACGATTTACAAAAAAAGTTGGAGACAATAGTATTTACTATTCGATAGTTTTTTCAATATAATCTGAATTTAAAAGGTATAAAGCGCCCATGTACCTAATTTTAAAAGCAATTAAATCTCCAATTTTATAAGTCTTTTTAGAATTTGAAATATCAATAACAAGCATATCAGAACTAGCATCTACAATAGTAATATCAGCATCATCCGATTCTAAATACTGCGGTTGCATGTCTAACAAACCAATGTCTAAGATGGCTCTTAAAGACGTAATACCTAAATCGGTGACATCATTCATAGAAAAAGAATTTCCGGCGACGTTCTCGCCTAATTCACCCGTAGGAGTATTGGGTTTTTCGGTGATTTCTATAATTTCAGCAAATAATTTGAAAACATCGTTATGCATTCCTTCCATGGTATCGCCCGTGAATAAATCTTTTCCAAAAAAGAGCGCTTCTCCTATTCGAAAATGATTGACAGCCATTGGGCGGGCATTTTTAAGTATCAGCGGAATTGCCACGGAGGTTCCGCCAGAGACGAACGGAATGCTAATATTGAATTTAGCTTCAATTAACTGCTTGTATAAACTCAGTTGAATGAGTTTGTCTTGTGTAGGCATCACGCCGCTAAGACAGTTAAGATTAGTTCCTATTCCTGAAATCTCGATATTTGGCATTTTTAAAATAGTACCGTAAAAAGCGATTAACTCTTCTCCCATAACACCTTCTCGAAGATCACCCATTTCGATCATGATAATGACTTTATGTACCTTATTTTGCTTTACAGCTTCGGCAGAAAGCAGTTGTATGGTATAGATTTCAGTGTTAAAACTGATGTCAGCATAACGTACAATACTTTCAATACTGCGCTTTGCGGGTGGTTTTATATAAACGGTTTGGATTTCTGGATCTAATGCTTTAATTTTTTTTAGATTGCTTACTCTGGAATCATGAATTTCGCGCACCCCTAAAGCGATTATTTCTTTGAGATATATTTTATTTCCACATAAAAGTTTGGAAACTACGCCCCACTGGATATTTCTAGATTTAAAAATGTGATCCAGAAAGGCATAATTTTCTTCGAGTTTTTTGCGGTATAATTTTATAAAGGCCATTATTCTATAATTTTACGTGGAATTGCTTTAGAAATCCGAGTTAATAATTCATAATTGAGTTGGTTGCTGAAGTCACTAAATGAGGCTACAGAAACGGATAGCTCTTTTTGAGTACCAATCAGTACAACTTCATCTTCTTTTTTTGCTATATCGATATCAGTCACATCAACGGTCATCATATTCATATTTACGGAACCTACTACAATACAGCGCTGTCCGTGAATAAGTACGCGTCCTTGGTTGCTTAAAGAGCGACTGTATCCATGACAGTAGCCAATGGGGATAACTGCAATTTTCATTTTCCTTTTAGCCATAAAACTGCTGCCATACCCTATGAAATCGCCAATATTGACTTTTTTTATACTCATGATAGTGCTTTTCCAACTGATGACGCGCTGCAGCGGGTCAATTTTGCTTTTTTTAGAGTTTAAATACGTAACAAATACTTCTGGACTGGACCACAAGCCGTATTGCATTATTCCAATACGCACCATATCCATTCTCGTTTGGGGAAACATTATTGATGCTGCAGAACAAGCTGAATGCCTTATTTCAGGTTTCAGGTCATTTTTGCAAAAGTATTGGTATATTTCTTCAAATTTTTTAATTTGCTTATCAACTCTATAGTAGTTATCGATACTTTCAGCTCCGGCATAGTGCGTACAGAGTCCTTTAAAAAGAAGATGCTCTTTCCTTTTTTGCAGAAGAGAAATCACCTGATTCAGCTCATTCTTGTCAAAACCAGTTCGGTTCATTCCGGTTTCTACTTCAATATGTAAAATCGCTTTTTTATTTAGTTTTTTTGCTGTTTTTATAGCTTGTGTTAATCTGCTTTTATCAAAAACAAAGAATTCAACATTATTTTTGATTACCCATTCCATATCTTCATCCTGAACGAGTCCCATAATCATGATGGTAACTTTATCTTGTAACTCCGCTTTTACCACTTTGGCTTCTTCAACATCAAAAACAGAAAAATGGTTTATGCCACACTGAAATGCCATAGCTACAAATTCCTGCACGCCATGGCCATACGCGTTTCCCTTTACAACCGAGGAAAGAACTACTTTTTTACCGAAAGTTTTTTTTAAGAAATCGATATTATTTTGATAGGCTGAACGATTAAGTTCTATAAGTGAATTAGTGTGCATTTGTAATTTCTTTACTGATTTGGTGAAAAATAGCCACTCCTGTTGCAATAATTTCATCGGGGAAATCATAATCAGGATTGTGTAAAGCAGGTGTGTTTAATCCAGATCCCAGACCAAACATAGCGCCAGGATACTGTTGAGTAAATAAACCAAAATCTTCACCCCAAGTAAATGGTGTGTCTTTTTCAAGCAACGCAAAATCAATTGTTTTTGCTGCTTTTTTGATCACATCTACTGTTGTTTTATTATTCTCATTGGCCTGAAAACCTTGCGTCCATTTAATTTTACAACTCAAATTATGTTTGTTAGCAATGGTTTTCGCTAAATTTTCTAGAGTACCTTCTATTTTTCTCATTTGCGAATTGCTGTCACTTCGCACTGTAAAATGGACTTCTCCTGCACCCGCAGAAACGCCATAGGCTTTTGTGCCCATTTTGGTATAAATAGGAGTAATCAAGCAATAGTCTTCTTTTTCAATATCGGACTGAATAATTGTATTAAATTCCGTAATAATAGCGGCTATCGCCAAGGCAGGATTGATTCCTTTTTCGGGTTCACCTGCATGGGAAGTTTTGCCTTTTAATTTGATAATGATGCTATTGACAGCACAAGTAAAAGTATTGTTTTTAACTACAATTTGATGCATGTCATATCCTGGCAAATTATGCAAAGCAAATACGTAGTCGGGTTGAAGTATAGCAAATTTTGGGTCTAAAAAAACTTTTTGTGCTCCAGTGCCGTCTTCCTCAGCGGGTTGAAACAGTAAAATAACAGTTCCTGATTCCGGTTTTTTTTGATGTAATTCTATGGCTAAACCGCATAAAATAGCAATATGGCCGTCGTGTCCACATTTATGAGAAACTCCTTTGGACCGGGAGCGATGTTCAAAAATATTAATTTCTTCAATTGGCAAAGCATCTAGTTCGCACCGAAATAATATTGTTTTACCGGTTTTTTCACCTTTGTAAATAGCAGCTACGCCAGTCGTTCCTAATCCCGTAATTACTTTATCAGGAGGAAAATTTTCGAGAAAAGAAAGGACACGTTTTGCCGTTTGAACCTCTTCTCCTGAAACCTCAGGATGCTGGTGTAATTCCTTTCGTAAAAGAATAAGTGCGTTTGAATTTTCCATTTTGGTCTATTTTATGAGACGCATTTCTAAATATTTATTGGTAAAACCTAGTTTTTCGTATAATTTTTTGGCCGGATTATCAGGCTCTACGTGCAGCGCAATATTTCCTTCAGCGATCGATATGGCTTTTTGCATTAATTGTTTTCCAAAACCTTTTCCGCGTTGACTGTTGTCCACGGCGATATACACTAAAATATTTTCGGGAATAAAATCTTTCATGCCAGTGTTGTTTAAGATCACAACACCTAAAATTTTTTGTTCTTCGATTCCAACTAGTATGTTTCCTCCTTTAGCAGGATTCATTACATAATCCATACATTTAGTAATGTCCGCAACGGTATCGCCATATTGTTCTAAATGTGCATAAAGAAATAAGGCTATAATTGGGTTAGTATAAACGGTATCTTCTCCTGTTGTATCATTGATTTGTTTGAATTCCATTTTGTCTTTCTTTTTTATTAGTATGATAAAGTGATAGTGTAACGAATAATAGCAGTGAAATGCTAATTCCGTAAATATTAGCATCTAAATGTGCTGGTAATTTTATACCTAAAGGTAGTTTATTCTCGGTGACAATTAGTAAGATGGTGGTTGCACCTCCAAAAAGCATACTCCAAAAAGCAGCAATTGGATGACTTTTCTTCCAAAACAACGCGCCTAGTACTGGAATGAATAAGCCTGAAACCATAAAAGCATAAGAGTACAGCATGAGTTCCAGCACATTTTGCATTTGTGAGGCCAATAAGATGGCGAAAAATCCAACTAATAAGGTGACAATTTGTGACAGTTGAAGTTCTCTTTTGTGACTTATTTCTTTTTTAGAAAATTTAGCGATGATATCAGTCACAATATTTCCAGAAGCAGCCATCAAGCAACTATCCGCTGTGGAAAGTATTGCTGAAAAATAAGAAGAAAGCATCAATCCCATGAGTCCTACTGGAAGTATAGTAGCTAATAAAATAGGCAATCCCATTTCGCTATCCATGGAAGCGGCATCGGTAATTCCGTTAAACATTCCTTTAGTTGCTGCCACTTTTGCCAGCATTCCCAGAATTACGCCCATAAAGGCCATTATAGGCCATTCAAAAAAGCCGGCAATTAGCCACGCTTTCTTCGCCTCTTTTTCACCTTTGCTGGCATAAATTCTTTGGTACAGTGTCATTCCCACAAACCAAATAGGAATTATAGTGATGGACCAGTTTAAGATTTGATACCATTTTACGTTTGTTAAGGATAAATATTCGGGTGCTAACGTAGTTTTGATTGCATCATATCCACCAACGGCATTGTAGGCGATAGGAATTCCTATAAAAACTAATCCACCAATAAGGATCAACCATTGTATTGTATCAGTATATATAACTGCTTTCAATCCACCAATAGCGGTATAAATAACTGCTATAAGCCCCATAACTATTAAAGCCGTTTGCAAATTTAGGCCTTCTATGGTTGCGGAAGCTAATTTGGCTCCAGCCAAGACTTGAGAACTGGTAAATCCTACATAACCAATAGCCGAAATTATTCCGGCTAGCAAAGCGACCTTAGCGTTATAAAAATGGCCGAAAATTTGTGGAAAGGTGAAAAATTTGTATTTATGTCCTAAAGCACTCACTTTTGGAATAAGAAAAACGGCACTCAGCCAAGCTCCTAGTAACCCCGTAAATAACATCCAAGAACCGGAGATTCCCATGGTAAATCCCAGTCCGCCTAAACCAATTGAAAATCCACCACCAACATCGGTGGCCACCACCGATAAACCGATGTGCCAACTGTTCATGTTTCTGCCGCTTACATAAAAATCTTCAGCAGTTTTATTCTTGTTGAAAAAATAAACGCCAACTCCTAGCATAGCCAGCATATAGACAACAAAGATTATATAATCTATTATGTGCATTTTATTAATTTTCGATTATTTAATAGCCCGCAAATGGAATTTTTCCAAGAGGCAAAGGATGCAGCAAACTGCACTAGTATAAAGAATTTTTTTCAGAAATAGTTCCGAAAGAAGAGATCTTGATTTTGGATTAAAAGTCCGTAAAATGGACAAATAGTAATCGCAAAACATAATTTGGTATTTTACAAAGGTAGGTTAAATTTACCCAAAATGCCCCATAAAAAGGTCTTTTCCAATTTTTACGTACTTTTGATACGCTTTTTTTTGTGTTTTTTATTGAAAATAAAGCGATAAAAATTCTATAAAAAGCTGTTTTTGATGGATTTATAAAATGATGTTTATTTTTGTTTCCAAAATGTAAGATTCGGTTTTTAAACTTTTAAAAAAATAGATATTTCACCTCATAAAAATAAAACAGGATAGTTTGCAACTGCAATTTGAATGAAGATTTTCTTAGTAAATTCTTTTATTTTAAATTGTAATTGAAAGGAAGAAAGTTATTTATTTTTTACGAAATCCTAAATCAAGAATACTCATTTAAAAAAAAACGGTGAAGGATATGATATTCGGAGAGATTTTTTATCTTTAAAAACTATTTAAACTTAAAAAATACAGATGAAAAAACTATTAAGTATTTCTCTTCTTTTCATTGGTGCGATTCTTTTTGCCCAAGACAAAGCAGTAAATTATGTCGCTGATCATTACACTAAAAAGGAAGTACATATCAAGATGCGCGATGGAGTAGAATTGTTTACGGCTATTTATACTCCAAAGGATGTTTCTAAAAAATATCCAATTATAATGCAAAGAACTCCATATAATTCAGGTCCTTATGGGGAAGGGCAGTTCAAAAGAAGTATTTCTCCGAGCGAAACGATGATGAAAGAAGGATATATCGTCGTTTATCAAGATGTTCGAGGACGGTTTATGAGTGATGGACTTTATGACAATATGCGTGCTTTTATTCCAAATAAAAATGGGAAGTCAGCTATTGATGAAGCTTCAGATACGTATGATACAATAGATTGGCTGGTTAAAAATGCAGCAAATAACAACGGAAACGTCGGGACGTGGGGAATTTCGTATCCAGGTTTTTATGCTACTTATTCGTTGTTAAGCAATCATCCTGCCCTTAAAGCCGTTTCACCTCAGGCTTGTATCGCCGATTTCTTTTTTGATGATTTTCATCACAATGGTGCGTATTTATTGAGTTATTGGAAGGTAACTCCCTTATTTGGTCCACAAAAAACAAAACGGACAACCGAACCTTGGTATAAATTCAGCAATATAGGAACTAATGATGATTACCAGTTTTTCTTGGATGCTGGACCTTTGTCAAATTTGGACAAGTATTATGGAAAAGAAAATGAATTTTGGCAACAGCTGAAAGACCATTCTAGTTATGATGATTTTTGGCAAAAACGTGGGATTCTGCAACATTTGAACAATATTAAACCAGCAGTAATGACAGTTGGGGGTTGGTTTGATGCAGAAGATTTGTACGGTCCTTTAAACACTTATACTACTATCGAAAAGAGTAGTAAAAATTACAATACAATCGTTATGGGCCCTTGGTCTCATGGAGATTGGGCTAGAAATTCAGCAAAACAAGTGATTGGTAATATTAATTTTGGCGACAGTATTTCTGGTTTCTATCAAAAAAATATAGAAGCTAATTTCTTTCGTCATTTCCTAAAAAATAATGGGAAAGGGGAAAACAAATTGCCCGAAGCTTACGTGTTTGATTCTGGTTCTAAAGAATGGAAAACATATGATGCTTGGCCTCCAAAGAATACGGAGAAACAAGATTTCTTTTTGCAAGGAAGTCAATTGTCTAAAATGGCTAAAAGGAACATTTCTTTTGAAGAATTTATCAGTGATCCTAAAAAACCAGTTCCCTACTCAGAGGATATAAAACAGTCAGGGCTTACGCCAAGAAAATACATGACAGATGACCAACGTTTTGCAGCGAGACGTCCGGATGTTGTTGTTTTTGAAACGGAAGTATTGGGCGATGACACTACATTAGCGGGAGAGATAGTGGCTAAATTGCAGGTTTCAACAACAGGAACGGATGCCGATTGGATTGTAAAAGTGATTGACGTTTTTCCTAATGATGAACCAGAGACAAAAGACATCGCGCCTTATTTGAAAATGAGTAATTACCACATGATGGTGCGAAGTGAAGTAATGCGCGGCCGTTTCAGAAATAGTTTTTCAAAACCAGAACCGTTTGTTGCCAATGAAAAAACAGCAGTAAACATCAAATTACAGGATGTTTTTCATACGTTCAAAAAAGGTCATAAAATCCAAATTCAGGTTCAAAGTACGTGGTTTCCATTTATTGATTTGAATCCACAAACCTTTGTAGACAATATTTTCTATGCTAAACCAGAAGATTTTCAGAAACAAACGCATAGAATTTACAACGATTCTAAAATTGAGTTTACTGTTTTAAAATAAAATAAGACAAGAGTTGTCAAAGAGAGCCAAAACAGAATTTGATTATAAAAAAAATCCCAATCTTATTTCTTAAGATTGGGATTTTTTTTAGATGTTCTATCTAAAATTAGCATAGTACACTAACGTTGTTTATACTTTTAATTATGGGCTAAATGGTTATTTTTTGAAATACTAAATTATGATCTTTCAAGTGGTTTTAGAATTAAAAAACGCTCTGAAGTTCAGAGCGTTTTTTACTATTTTTTTTTAAATTGAATTTACAAAAACTCACCGTGTTGAGAAATATCTAAACCTAATTCTTCTTTTTCTTCACTTACACGAAGTGGAGTAATTTTATTTACAATAAAGAAGAGGAAATAGGAAGCTGTAAAAGCAAATATTGAAACGACCACTAAAGCAGTTAGTTGATTTAGAAATAGTGTCGCATCACCAAAAATTAGGCCTTGGTTATCTCCTACAACTGGATTTATAGCTTTTGAAGCAAAAACTCCAGTCAAAAGCATTCCAACCATTCCGCCTACACCGTGACAAGCAAAAACATCCAACGCATCATCAATTTTACCTTTATGGAAACTTCTAACCACTAAATTACTCACCACACTAGCAAAAATACCAATGAACATTGCATGAGGTATACTTACAAAACCCGCAGCGGGTGTGATGGCTACTAGACCTACAACTACGCCTATACAAGCGCCCATGGCAGATAATTTATGACCAAGAATTTTATCTAGGAATACCCAAGCCATTCCAGCCGCCGCCGCCGCTATAGTGGTGGTACCTAATGCTTGCACTGCTAAACCATTAGAACCTAAAGCAGATCCTGCGTTGAAGCCAAACCAACCAAACCATAATAATCCGGTGCCTAATAATACGTAAGTAATACGAGCAGGATTTACTTTTTGTCCTTTTCTTTTTCCTAAGAAAATGGCTCCCGCTAACGCAGCCCATCCTGCACTCATGTGCACCACAGTACCTCCAGCAAAATCCAATACTCCCATTTTAAAGAAAATACCATCTGGATGCCAAGTCATGTGCGCTAAAGGAGTATAAACAAATAGTATAAATAAAACCATAAATAAAAGGTAAGCCCAGAAGCGAATTCGTTCTGCAAAAGCTCCTGTTATTAATGCTGGTGTAATAATAGCAAATTTTGCCTGAAATAAAGCAAATAACATAAAGGGTATTGTAGGAGCAAGGCTCCAAGCAGTATTTGTGCCGACATCTTGAAAAAATAAATGCGGGATAGGATTTCCTATAATCCCTCCAATTGATGGACCAAAAGACAATCCGAACGCAATAACAACCCAAAGTACGGTTACGATTATCATGGCCATGAAACTTTGTAGCATCGTACTGATTACATTTTTTTTGCCCACCATTCCTCCATAAAAGAAACCTAAGCCCGGTGTCATAATTAATACAAGTGCTGTTGCAACAATCATCCAAGCAGTATCTCCCGTATCAAATTTGATAACCTCTGTGGGACTCGGACTGTCAATAAAGAAATAATTTGAAAAAAGGGTTACTGCCAAAATGGTGATTAATAATACACTTAAAATAATTTTTCGCATTGTTTTGTGTTTTAAATTTCGATAAAAATATAAAAATGATTGGTAAGCCCCTTTAAAAAAGCGACTCAATCTTTTATTTTTATCATTTTTATAATCTAACCCCCATTTTTTTATGGGTATATTATAATTTAAAGTTAAAATTTGTAATTTGTTAACGTTGCGTTTGCAGATCGTGTCATTTTCGTTGGTAATTTGCTTTTTATTTTGAGAATTCCTAGTTTATTCACTTCAAATATGAAAAGTGAAGCACAAAGTAAAATAGTGTTTAAAAAAAATGCACCAAATGTAAATGAATACAATTGGTGCAAGTTTAAATTGAAATTAGTGCTTTGTTTATTTCAACGTATGTTGACTTAAAATTTTATACACTTCATTGATATTGTTACTCCCTTTTCCAAATTGTTTTACAATAGGATTAGTATCGTTATTTAACCAAATTTTTAATTCGGCATCCATGTCCAATATTCCGGCGCTTTCTTTAGAGAATTTTTTGATGCTTGAGTACGGAATTGACATATAATCGACCTTGGTTCCAACCAATTGTTTTTCAACCAGAATCAACCTTTTATTGGTAAAAATAAACATGTCACGAATGAGCTTGTATGCTTTTTCAATTACTTCTCCATCAATTAAGATAGGCTCAAATTCATTCGAAACATTTTCGATATTTACTTCAGATGCGTTGCCTAAAATGGCGTTAAATAGTCCCATTGTATTTCTTATTTTTGATTGTATTTTGTTTTATATCTATCGTTCAGCTTTGTTTGATGCGTTTCCAGACTGATCATTCTGCCTTGAATAAAAGCATTGGTCAATTTGTTCGTTCTCATATCTAAAGCATCTCCTTCAGAAATAAATAATGTAGCATCTTTTCCTTGCTCTAAGGTACCACATTGCGCATCAATTCCTAATATCTTGGCAGTATTTGATGTTATTAGTTGTAAAGCTTGCTCTTTGTCTAAGCCATAAGCAGCGCAGGTACCCGCTAAAAAGGGTAAGTTTCTAGTATTCATCCTTTCATGAGCTCCACTATTTTCTAAACCTACGAGCACACCTTTGTCTGTTAATAATTTGGCTGATTTATAAGGTAAGTCAATATCATCATCATCATTTTCGGGCATTTCATGAACTCTTCTAAGCAACACGCCAATATTATTCTTTTGTAATAATTCAGCTGTTTTATACGCTTCATATCCACCTACAATTACCATTTTTTTAATTCCGTTTTCTTTGGCAAATTGTACTGCATCGATAATTTGCTTTTCTTCATTAGCATTAACAAACAAGGTTTGACTTCCGTCGAATAATCCTTTAGTAGATTCTAAAACTAAATTTCTTTCTTTTGAACTGGCACCTAGATAGGATTTAGCATTTGATAAAAAAGCAGATAATTCTAAAATTTGTTTTGAATAATCTTTATTGGCTTCAATACTACCCGGTTCAAACCAAGAACCACTTCTTTTGAAAGTCGAAGGAAAATTGATGTGGATACCATCGTTTTCCTTTATTATCGCATCTTTCCAATGCCATGCATCCAGTTGAACAATGGAGGAGGAACCAGAAATGACACCACCTCTAGGTGTAATTTGCGCCATCAAAATACCATTGGGTCTCACCGTTTCTATTACTTTAGAATCGGCAGTGTAAGCAATAATACTTCTCACATTTGGGTTCATAGCTCCAATTTCATCTTCATCATCGGATGATTTGATAGCATCAATTTCAACTAAACCCAATGTAGAGTTGGGTGCAATAAATCCAGGATAAACGTGTTTTCCGCTTGCATCAATTGTAACATCATAGGCACCTGCAGCTAATCGAATCACTCGAGCATCGGCTACTAAAGTGATTTTTCCATCTACAAATCCTATTGCGCTGTTTTCAATTATTTCACCGTTTCCTAAGTGTGCTGTGGCATTAAGTATTAAAACAGACTTTGATTGCTTTACAGCAGGCGTTTGCTGTGCTTTTATAACAGTTGATACACTTAATATCAATACTACAAGATATATTTTTTTATAGATCATTTTTATAGGTTTTTTAGAATTGCTTTGCTTTATGATAAAAGCGCAGGTTTTGAAATTTAAACGCATTGGATTATTCTTCTAAAGTATCACAATGATCTTCTTTCTTCTCCCTTTTTTTAGGTTCTTGGGTAGTCATGCCTTTATTCTTCTCTTGTAATAATTGGCCTATCAGTTCGTTTCTTTCTTTAGCAATTGCTACTCTCTGAGCTTCATCTTTTTGCACATCGTAGTAAACGACGCCTTCAATTAGTGTTTTCTCTACTTTGGCGTATATTGATAATGGATTTGCATTCCATAAAACGATATCAGCATCTTTACCAACTTTAACACTTCCTACCTTATCATCAATATGTAGTAATTTTGCTGGGTTTAGGGTGACAAATTTCCAAGCATCTTCCTCAGAAATATTTCCATATTTTACTGCTTTGGCTGCTTCCTGGTTCAATCTTCTAGACATTTCAGCGTCATCAGAGTTATAAGCTACTACAATTCCGGCATTATGCATAATAGGTCCGTTGAAAGGAATAGCATCGTTTACTTCAAATTTGTAAGCCCACCAATCTGAAAAAGTTGAGGCTCCAACGCCATGTTCTTTCATTTTGTCCGCTACTTTATAGCCTTCTAATATGTGCGTGTAGGTGTTTACTCTAAAATTGAATTTTTCGGCAACGTTCATTAACATTAAAATTTCTGATTGCACATAAGAATGGCAAGAAATAAAACGCTCTTTGTTTAAGATTTCGGCTAAAGTTTGAAGTTCTAAATCTACTCTTGGTGCTTTTCCTTTTTTATTACTTGAATTGTATGTTTTCCAAGAAAGATCGTATTCCTTAGCACGTTGAAAATAATCTGTAAAAACCTGCTCAACTCCCATTCTTGTTTGCGGAAAACGGGTAGGGTTTGATGTTCCCCAGTTCGCTTGTTTTACATTTTCTCCTAAGGCAAATTTTATAAATCCCGGTTGGTCCTTGTAAAGCATTTCTTCTGCTGGAGCACCCCATTTCCATTTTACAATAGCAGAACGTCCCCCAATAGGATTGGCCGAACCGTGTAATAATTGTGAAGTGGTAACGCCACCGGCTAAATCTCGGTAAATATTAATATCTTCTGAGTTTACTACATCTTGGATAGTAACTTCAGCACTGGAATTGTGTCCACCTTCATTTACTCCATTAGAAATAGCGATGTGAGAATGCTCATCGATTATTCCGCTTGTTATGTGTTTGCCTTTCGCATCAACAAGGGTCGCGGAAGCGTCAGCAATATTTTTTCCAATGGCTGCAATTTTACCATTTTTAACCAATACATCTGTTTCTTCTAAAATACCTTCTTTTTCATTGGTCCAAACCGTAGCATTTTTAAATAAAAGTGTTTGTGTGGTTGGTTTTTTCAAATTACCATAAGCAACATTAGGAAATGTAGTAGGCATAATGGCATTGTTCTTTTCGATTTTTGAGGAATCTATAGCTTTTACAAATGCAGAAGTTTTTACAGCCGACCATTTGACTTCATTTCCATTGAATAAAACTGCCTTTCCAGAAAGATTTTGTGTGTCTTCGATGTATCCTATTAATCTTGTAAAACTAGTTTTTGTAGAATCAATAGGTTTAATAACCGTAGAAATCCAATTGTTAGTCATTGAAAGTTTTGAGTTTACTTTCTTAGCATCAACTGTGGTGATTTCAGATTTTGGTGCGCTAATTTCGCCATTAATCTTCCATTTGTATTTTTCATTGTCAATGGTCAGGTCATAATTTCCACGAATGTCTTTTGTCGTCAAGTCATTAATAACAAATTTGTTTCCTTGAACCCAATTTTCATAAAGAATTGTCTTTTCATCGAAAATGGCGCCCGAGGTAACTACAAAATTAGCTAAGCTTCCCGTTTTCAAAGTTCCTATCTCATTACTTTTTCCTAGAATTGCAGCAGGAATTGTAGTTAAAGCTTCCAATGCTTTGGTTTTATCAAAACCATATTTTATAGCTCTTAACAAGTTAGTTCTAAAATCTTCCAGCTTCTTCAATTTGTCCGTCGTCAAGGCGAAAACAATACCATTGTCCGATAATATCTTAAGATTAGTTGGCGCTTGGTTCCAGAAACGCAAGTCTTTCAATTCCATTTGATTGGCTTGATTGGGATCAGAAACATCGTAAGCTTCTGGAAAATTGATAGGAATAATAAATTTAGAATTGGTTTTTTTTATTTCCTCGATTCTTTCAAATTCATTTCCGTTGCCTTTCAACACATAATTTAAGCCAAATTCTTTTCCTATTTTGGCTGCTCTTAAACTATTTAATTTATCCTCGGTTGCAAATATTTGAACTAATTTTTCATTGTTAGACAAAGCCTCCAAGGACAAATCTTTTGTAGTCGAATTTCCTTTTTTATACCAATCTAAATCGAAATACAGTTGACGCAGTAGTGCCATCATTCCCATGAGTGAACTTGGATATGATTGAGTGGTGGTGGCACTTTTGGTAAATGCGAAATGATTGGTTATTTTATCCGAGAGTAATTGATTTTTTCTTTCAAAATTATTCAAGGCAATGAGCGTTCCCGATCCTCGAGCAATTCCGTCTGGGACATGGGTACCCACAACACCAAATCCAGCTTTTAATAGCTCCTCTGCCTTAGTGGCATCGTATTTAAAAGTTTCATAAGCATTTATTTCGGAACGAATGCTTTCATTCCAATAGTAGCCAACCCTTTTGGTATCATACAGCGGATTTCTCTCTGTGCTGCTCATTCCTTTTGGTTTTTCTATTCCAAAACTAGTGTAAATGTCAATAAAAGAAGGATAAATAGACCTTCCTTCTAAGTTGATGGTGGTGCAGTTTTTAGGAATTGTCAGGTTTGTTCCAGCGCCAACTACTTTTCCATTTTGGATCAGTAAAGTTCCTTTTTCGATAATTTGTGTAGGGGTCACAAAAATTTTAGCATTGGTAAAAGCGGTGAAATTAGTGGTTTTGTTTTGAACACTTTCATTATTAGGAAAGTATTCTTGTGCGTAGATTTTTGGCAGTAAAAAACTAAAAAAGAGCAGGAGTAGGATTTTTTTCATAGTGTGGTTTCTAATTATTTTTTAAAAGTAAAAAAATGTAAAGGTATTGCATTCAATTTCTTTAATTTTAACATTTATTTTTTGAGAAATATGGATTTAATAGGGCTATAAATGAAACTTTTGTGATGTTTTTTAGAATATTATTTCACTATTCTTCATCATTTGATATGTTATGTAGGATTTATTAGAATAATAATAAAATTTTTCTTTAATTTTAGAATCAAATAAATAAGTATGCTAGTTAAAGTTTTTGGAAGTGCCGTTTTTGGAGTGGAAGCCACAACAATTACCGTAGAGGTAAATATTGACAAGGGGATTGGCTATCATTTAGTTGGTTTGCCTGATAATGCGATTAAGGAGAGCAGTTACCGCATCGCGGCCGCGCTTAAAAATAATGGATATGCCATGCCTGGAAAAAAAATAACCATCAATATGGCTCCCGCGGATTTACGAAAAGAAGGTTCTGCCTATGACTTGACTTTAACAATAGGAATACTGGTGGCCTCGGGACAAATCAAAGCGGATCTTATTGATAAATACGTGATTATGGGGGAACTTTCCCTTGACGGAAGTTTGCAGCCCATACGGGGTGCTTTGCCTATAGCGATCAAAGCGAAGGAAGAGGGTTTTAAAGGCTTTTTTCTGCCAAAGCAAAATGTAAAAGAAGCGGCTATTGTGGCAGGATTAGATGTTTACGGGATAGAAAATGTTCAGGAAGTGATTGACTTTCTTGAAGGGAAGGGAACGCTTGAGCCTACAACCATTGATACTAGAGCCGAATTTTATAAAACCCTAGATTTTCCCGAATTTGATTTTTCGGATGTCAAGGGACAAGAAAGTATCAAGCGCTGTATGGAAATTGCGGCAGCCGGTGGTCATAATATCATTTTGATTGGCCCGCCAGGTGCTGGAAAAACCATGTTAGCCAAACGGTTACCCAGTATTTTGCCACCCATGACATTGCGAGAAGCATTAGAAACAACAAAAATTCATAGTGTGGCTGGAAAACTAAAAGAAGTAGGATTGATGAATCAAAGACCGTTTCGAAGTCCGCATCATACGATTTCAAATGTGGCATTAGTAGGAGGTGGGAGCTATCCACAACCGGGTGAGATTTCTATGGCACACAACGGCGTTTTATTTCTGGATGAATTGCCAGAATTCAAACGGGATGTTTTAGAGGTGATGCGGCAACCACTTGAAGATCGTGAAGTAACCATTTCAAGAGCTAAATTTACGGTGACCTATCCCTCCTCTTTTATGCTAGTGGCAAGTATGAATCCAAGTCCAAGCGGTTTTTTTAATGATCCAGACTCGCCTCAAACTTCCTCTCCTCATGAAATGCAACGGTATTTAAGTAAAATTTCAGGTCCATTATTAGACCGTATAGATATTCATATCGAAGTGACTCCGGTTCCTTTTGAAAAATTATCTGATGACCAAAAAGCAGAAAGCAGTGTTGATATTCGGAAAAGAGTTACTGCGGCTCGAGAAATTCAAACGGAACGCTTTGAGCAAATGGAAAACATCCATTACAATGCCCAAATGAATACCAAACACATCAGGGAATATTGTGCCTTGGACGATGTATCCAAACAGTTATTGAAAACGGCGATGGAACGATTGAATCTTTCGGCTAGAGCTTATGATCGAATATTGAAAGTTGCCAGAACAATTGCTGATCTGGATGCGGCGCCAATAGTGGTTTCCAGCCATATTGCTGAAGCGATTCAGTACAGAAGTTTGGATCGAGACGGTTGGTTGGGCTAAAACAGATTTCAGATTTTTGATTAACGATTTTTGATTTCAGATGTTTCAACTCTGCAAAATTGAGAATACTCTCGCGCTAGCTAGGAAAAAAGAAAAGTATAGAAATAAATACGTCAAAATAGAGATTTCGATAGAAATCTCTTTTATTTTTGCCAAATGTTAGAAATTCTTTACCAAGACGAATATATTATAGCAATTAATAAACCAAGTGGATTGTTGGTTCACAAATCATTTTATGCGCGCGATGCAAAAGTTTTTGCTATTCAAGAATTGAGAAATCAAATAGGAGGGCGACACGTTTATCCTATTCATCGGTTAGATCGCAAAACATCCGGTGTCTTGTTATTTGCGTTGGATAAAGAGGTTTTAAAAATTATGAATGATCGTTTTGCCACACGCGAAGTCGAAAAAAAATATTTAGCAATTTTACGAGGTTGGTCACCCGAAGAACTAACGATTGATTATGATTTAACCAATGATGATGGTATTATACAAAATGCAATAACATACTTTCATCGATTGCAAAGTACCGAAATTGAGTTAGAATTTAACAATCAATCAACGTCACGATATTGTTTGGTAGAAGCGATTCCCGAAACTGGACGTATGCATCAATTACGAAAACATTTCAAACATATTTTTCATCCCATTTTAGGAAGTCGTCCACATGGTTGTAACAAACAAAATAAATTATGGTTGGAGAATTTTGAACTGAAAGGAATGATGCTTCATGCACATCAGTTAATTTTTAATCATCCAATCACCAATGAACAACTTATCTTGAATGCAAAGATTAATGAAGAGTTTAGCAGAGTAGGTACTATTCTCAATCTAGATTTGAATACGTATGAATAGAATACTAATTTGTAAAGTAATGCTTCAAATTAGTGTTGTATTTAAAAACAACCGTTTTTAGTATAAAGAGGAGTAGACAAAACCTCTTCAAAAAAAAGAGACGAATTTGCCTCTTTGAAATTCATATAAATTTTTTACGATCACTCCATAGTGCTGATGGACTTGTAAGCGGTTCCGTTCAACCGCGGGTTCATTGTTGGCTTTTCAAGCCCAACGAACCCTTATCTGTTGGCTGATGGATTTTTATTCATCAAGGTTTGTAATATATTCAAATATTTTTGAAGTTATTTTTGTAATTCCTTCGTCAATTTTGTCTGAACTATAAATTACTTCAAAATCGATATTATCATAATTAGCAGAAAATTTGATAGAATTTTTTTCTGTCGTAATCTGTAATGGAATTGAGATTTGAAAATTTAAAGAATAGTTATGTTTCTCGAAATCTTTATTAGTTAAAAATACTTTAGTGTTATTTGAAGAACTAAATAAAGAATCTTCAAGTTTAATTGTTTTACTGGAGTTATTTTTGTCTAAAACTGTTGTTACTTGAATTATTTGATAATCTTTAACTTCTTCTTTTTTATTTAATTCCAAGTTTTTAGGAACTATCTTTTCAATAATTGATTTGTCTTTAATTTTAATTGTTTTATAAGTTGATTTAACTGAATTTTTTATTTGTAAACTAAAATTCGGATTTTCTGTAATTTTAAAAATTGGATTAAATATTTTTTTTCTATCATCTTCATCATAAGATTCTAAAATTTGATTTACAGTATCTTTATCATAATCATCATCAAGAACTAATTTTTTATACTTTGTTCCTACTTCAATAGCCCAATTTTTTATTGCTTTATCTTCAATTGAGTTTTTCATAACTTTATCAACCGCCAATCCAATTTCAAAACTTCCATATTTTAAATCAACCATTCTTAAATCTAATTCTGGTAATATTTTATTGAAAATATTATTAAGATTTGACTTTTCGGTTATAGTTTCTTTAAACTCTAAAAAGAAATCCGCTTTCAAAAAATTTTTGAAGGATAATGAAATATTGCTTAATAATAAATTAGCCAATTCAGTTAGTCCAATTGTATCTGAATATTTTAAATTATTTGGAGCAAATTTTAAGTAAAAAGCATTTTGCCTTAAACTTTGTAAATATGAATTTGCTTTAAATTCTTCTATAAAATTAAAATAATAGGATTCTTCGGTTGGAATGTAATCTAAATAAGAATCTTCATTTGGTAAATAGTTTTCACTAATTGATTGGCTTTGAATTACCTCACATTTAGTTACATTTCCATAAAAATCCTGTTCAATTAAAAAACTAATATTTTCGTTTTCTAAAATTATTTTTTTCAACGAAATTGATTTTATCAAATATTGGAATATTATATCTTCAGTTAATTCAAGTAATAAATAAATATCTGAATTTTCGATAGTATCTACAAGATATAATAAAAAGTGTTTTTTATTACTCGTTAAATGTGTTAAAATAGGTTCGTCTAAAAAAATAATATCTTCTATTTTTTTAAATTTACTAAAATCGAATATTATATTTTTACTATTATTTTTCATTTACTAGAGCAAATTTACTTAAAATATCTGTGTTTTTTTCTGGATAAAAAGTAAAATGATTTTTATTTTTAGAAGTGTGCTTAATTCCGTCTAAATCTGTCAAATTACTTTTTGCAATATTTGAATAATTCATTTGCTTATTTTTTGATAGATTATTTAGCATTTGTTTTGCAGAATCATAATTACTGAAAAGCGATAATCCCCAAGCTAAACAATTATCATTAAATTTAGGTTTTAATAAAACAGCATTTGGTATGAATGAATTTTCTGTCATTGGATTTTCAACACATCTAAAAAGAATTTTTTCTCCTTTCAAGTTTTCAACGGGACAGTTTTCTATTTGTTCTAATTGATTTTGGTACTTTAACTCCATTTATAATATTTTGTTTTTGTTGTTATTTTTGGCAATCTATCAGCTAACGTCAGTCTGTGAAAAAACTTCCGTTTTATTGGCATTAAATATAATATTTTATTTTGGATATAAGCGAGAAAATTTGTACATTTAAAGATGCAACATATAGCAGGAATAACACTTAAACAGTTACAAATAGTCAGTTTAGGTGGTAAAATTGCTTCGGACAATCCTGTTCGTTTTATTGAAGCCTTTGTAGAGCAAATCTCCCTCGAAGCCCTTGGTTTTACGGTACAAACTATAAAATCCGAAGGGCGTCCTAGTTTTGACACTAAGCTGTTTCTTCAAATCTATTTATACGGGTACTTAAATGGCCTTAGAAGCTCAAGAAAATTAGAAAAAGAGTGCATTCGCAATATTGAATTACAATGGCTCTTAGAGGCTATTTGCCCCGATTATCATAGCATTTCTGATTTTAGAAAGCAAAAACCCACAGTTATACCGAAAACGACAAGAATTGGAGCGGAGCGGAAATCATGAAGACAAAAAAAACAATAAAAAAGCCTGAATAAACTAATGAGAATATTTTTGGCACGATCAAGCGCCAATGGGGCTGCAATCACACGAATTTAACGTGACTCGAAAAAGTAAATGGCGAACACAGTTTAATCATGCTCGTGTACACCATCAAACGCACGATGAATATTCTGGGAACTGCCGAATTAATTGATAAGATCCAGAAATGGAATTACAACTACCTACCAAAAGGTTGTATCTTGATCAAAGCGACCTTTTTTAAGCTATAGTGCGAGTATAAAAATATCAAACAATTATTTCTATCTCCAAAAACCGACTCGCTTACAAGCGAGTTTTGAGCGAATAGGAAAGGCGTTATTGAGTTAATTTGTGTGAAAGTGGGGTAAATTCACAGCCTGAAGTCCTGGCGCTACACTAGGTTGCCAATGATAGCGAACTGAGAACTCTCGGCAAGATAGATTTTTTTCGTGAAAACTAACTTTCTCGCTACTGATTATTTGGCAATTTCGATTTAGCGTGCGTTGTATGCAGGTTTAATTGAATGAACTCAGCACTATATATTCTATTTCAATGTTCGATATGTTTAAAATTTCAATTTGCATTCCCTTAAATCCAACAATTTTGCCATCATTTAAATCATATTGTAGTTCTTGTGTAAATGCGGGTCTTGCCATATCATTTATAAATTCGCGGTACGAAAATTTAACTATGTTACCTGCTTTTCCATTATAGATAAAAACTTTTTTGAAACAATCTTTACAGTTTGAATTTGTATAAATTATATTTTCAACTGTTAATTTACCTTTATGATCCTTGGTCAAGAAGCCATTGAAGGAGTCAATATAAGGAACATAAATATTTTTTTCTTTGTCAAAAGCAATACCAATTGTACCTGAATCTAAATAGTCTTTTTGATTTGGACTAAAATATAAGTCGTAATTTTTTCTGTTTTTGAAATACGGTAGTACGTCTCCAACATTATATGGGAATTTTACAAAGTTGATTTTAAACTCAGGACAATCTATAATTTTAATTGCATCTTGATAATCTTCTTCTCCTTGCATATAGACCTCAGCTCCAATTTCATTTTTTATTGAAACATTTAATTCTCTGCTATTGTAGGCTCTTCTTTTAAATTGACTGTTTGCTGAAATTGAAATTAGTATAATTAAAGATAAAATAAGTCTTTTTGTTTTCATATATAAGGTTTTGATTTTTAACGGTTTTTCGAAAACTTGCGTACAACGTCAGTCTGTGAAAAATCTTCCGTTTTATTTCTTACAAATATAATATTTTATTTTGTATATAAGCGAGAAAATTTGTACATTTAAAGATCCAACATAGCTCCGGAACATCGCGTCAACAGTTACAAATAAGCAGTTTAGAAGATAAAATCGCCTCAGATAATCCCGTGCGTTTTATTGAAGCCTTTGTAGAGCACATCTCCCTCGGAGCACTTGGTTTTACGGTACAAACTATAAAATCCGAAGTGCGTCCCAGTTTTGATACTAAGCTGTTTCTTAAAATCTATTTATACGGGTACTTAAATGGCCTCAGAAGCTCAAGAAAGTTAGAAAAAGAGTGCATTCGCAATATTGAATTACAATGGCTCTTAGAGGCTATTTGCCCCGATTATCATAGCATTTCTGATTTTAGAAAGCAAAAACCCACAGTTATACCGAAAACGACAAGAATTGGAGCGAAGCGGAAATCATGAAGACAAAAAAAACAATAAGAAAGACTGAATAAATTAATGAGCATATTTTTGGCACCATCAAGCGGTCCCGATACTTCGGGAGGGTACAATCACACGAATTTAACGGGACTCGAAAAAGTAAATGGCGAACACAGTTTGATCATGTTAGTGTACAACATCAAACGCACGATGAATATTCTGGGAATTCCCGATGTAATTGATAAGATCAAGAAATGGAATTACAACTACCTACCAAAAGGGTATGCCGTAATCAAAGCCACTTTTTTTAAGCTCTTATGCGAGTTCAAAAATATCAAACAATTATTTCTATCTCTAAAAACCGACTCGCCTACAAGCGAGTTTTGTGTGAATAGGGAAGGAGTTATTGAGTTAATTTGTGCGAAAGTGGGGTAAATTCACCGCCTGACGTTTTCGGGCTTTGCGTTTGGGCGGTTTTCGGAGCACATAATTATCAATAAGCACTTAACTTGAATAGAAGCACAGAACTCCAAGTTTGCATGGCAGGCCGCCTAACGCAAAACCCGTGTTGGTGGCTCCCGCATTCGTTTTTTAGAAGTTAGTTTTCTTAGTACGTTTCGATCACAATTATTTTTTTAAATATCTCTTTGATTCAATTAATATTTCTTTGTATAAATTTTCTCTGTCCTTTTCATTAAAAGGTCCGGGTATAGAATGAACCATACCTTTCATCTCTTTAAGAAAGGTAGGGACTTTTGCATTTTTAAGCTTTTCAGCAAACTCTTTTCCCGTATCTTTTAATGGATCAAACTCACAGATAATGATATATGCAGGTGGCAAATTTGATAAACTATCAGCATAAAATGGGAACGCTAAGGGGTTTGTTCGGTCTGCTTCATTTGGTAAATAACTTTCTATTGCATATTGCATTTCGGGTTCTTGTAAATAATAACCAATTTTGAATTTTTGATAGGCAGTTGTTTTAAAAGGAGAGTAACCAGCTGGGCATTCTAAAATTTGATATTTAATATTTGTCAAATTTTCTTGTTTTGCTTTTATAGCCACAAGTGATGCAAATGTTGCACCTGCACTTTCACCTGCAACAATAATGTTGCTTGGGTTTCCGCCCCATTTTTCGATATTTGAGATTGTCCATAGAAAAGTTGCAAAACAATCATTATTTGGAATAGGGAAAGGGTGTTCAGGAGCAACCCTATAATCAACTGCCACTACAATAGCATTATATAATTTGGACAAACGAGTGGCATACGATATAGAAAGGTTTGTCCATGGTAATACGAAAGCTCCACCGTGATAATAGATTATCACAGGGCTACTTTTGTCAAATACTTTAGGCTTAAAAATATATGTTGTCAGACTATCACTTGTTATTTTCAGTGTGTCTACACTTAGCCCTTCCAAATTTATTGGCATTTGATCTATAAAATGACTTCGTTCTAATACAGTCATCGTTTTTAACCTGTCGGCAATTTCCGATACATTATCACTAGCACTCAATTTTAAAAATAATGCTTGTCCCCATTTTACTCGTCCTTGCGGAGTATATGTCAGATAATAAACATACCCACCAATACCAATAATGGCAAACAGAACGATAAGTAAAATGTATTTAATTATTTTCATTTTAATTTTTTCGATGTCCATTTAAAAATAATTTAAATGTGCTTTTACTCATAAAAAGTCTACTATATATGTTTGTCAGCGGTCGCCACCAACGCCAGTCTGTGAAAAAAATTTCGTTCCATTAGGGGCGGAGCCCTCTACTCGATTGATGGATCGGTTTTTTATTTATAGAGATTTTCTTTTTAAATTTTCAGATCCTAACTTCTGTTTTGCTTCAAATCTATAATAATTTTGAAACTAAAATTCACCATTTAATAAATTTTATCAGTTTTAAATTATTATTTAGTTTGCTTTAATTCCACTTTATTATTGTCAATAAATAATCTACAACTTACTGTGAAAAATCCAGAAATATTAGCTTTAATATTTAATTTTTCTCCATTTTCCCCAATTAGGTTTCCAGTCATATTACTTGGTGTTATAAAACTTAATTGTTCATCTTGTAATTTATTATTTACATATAGTTTCTCACCTTTAAACCAACTATTGGTTACTTTTATTTCGTTATCATTGTATTTTGCTATCCATTCACTTTTCATTTTTATAATTTTTTATGTTATTAATATTATTGTTTATTGATTTTTTCGGTTCTCTTTAGTCAACTGTCTGCTAACTTGTATATAAGTCTGACAGAATCAGTCTTATTTCTAAAATTAAATATATAAATAATTCTTTACAAATTATTCAACTATTGTATAATCAAGGTAGTATGTTGCAAAATGGTATTATGAAAATATAAACGCTCTAAATAGCCCCGATAGCAATGAAAAACCTAGTAAGAGCTGGTGTTCAGCTCTTACTAGGTTTGTAATGTATAGCGGGAAATACGTTCTTAAAAAACGAAATTATTCTGCTTCTAAAAAAGAATAATAATTAATTATCGATTAGAGCGCCTGTCATTATTTAAACTTGGTCGTCTAGGTCCAAAGCTATTAATCCCGCTTCTTGCGGAAGTAGTAGTCGGTTTTGCTTTCGGTGTTGAATTGCGTTGTTGTCTTCCTTGGCCTTGCTTAATAGGCTCAGTTGATGCATTTGGGTCTGGCTCAAATCCTGCAATTTGCTCTTTAGGCAATCTCAAACCTATTAATTTTTCAATATCCCGTAAAAAAACAGTTTCATCAGGACTAAATAATGAAATAGCTTCGCCGCTTGCTCCAGCTCTTCCTGTTCGGCCTATTCGGTGAACGTAATCTTCTGGAATATTAGGCAATTCAAAATTTATAACGTGCGGTAATAAAGGAATGTCTAGACCGCGTGCTGCAATATCTGTCGCAACAAGTGCGGTTACACTACCGTCTTTAAAACCAGCTAACGCTTTTGTTCTTGCGCCTTGACCTTTGTTTCCATGAATGGCCGCTGCTACAATACCGGAGTTGATCATGCTTTCACATAATTTATTAGCCCCTTGTTTAGTGCGGGTGAATACTAATATTTGTTTCCAGTTGCCTTCTGTAATAAGTTTTATTATTAATTCTGTTTTTTTCTCTTTAGCAACAGGATATATTTTTTGAGCAATTGCTTCTACTGTAGTATTTTCAGGTGTTGCTTCTACTTGAATAGGATTGTGCAAAATTCCCATCGCTAATTTCTTGATGTCTTGCGAAAATGTTGCTGAAAATAATAAATTCTGTCTTTTTGCAGGAAGCACTTTTAAGATGCGTTCTATATCTCTTAAAAATCCCATATCTAGCATGCGATCAGCCTCATCTAAAACTAAAATCTCTACTTTAGCGAGTGAAACTAAACCTTGATTTTGCAAATCAATAAGGCGACCAGGTGTTGCTACTAAAATATCTACACCGTTTCTAAGTTGAGCCGCTTGTGGATTTTGATTTACACCACCAAAAATAACGGTACTTCGAATATCTAAAAATGTGCTGTATTCTTTAATGTTTTCAAAAATTTGAGCAGCTAATTCTCTTGTTGGGGTTAATATTAGCGCACGAATAGGTCTTTGTCTTAATTGTTGACCTTGCGAAATTATTTGTAAAATGGGTAACGTAAAAGCAGCTGTTTTTCCAGTTCCAGTTTGTGCGGATGCTAAAACATCTTTCCCTTCTAATATAGGTTTAATTGCTTTTTGTTGTATTGGAGAAGGGGTTGTGTATCCTTTTTTGCTGATCGCTTTTAATAAAGCGTCAGATAATCCTAATGAGTTAAATGACATAAATAGTGTTTATAAAGTAAACACTATTATTTAGGTTACTTTTTAATTGGGCGCAAAGGTACTGTTAATTTTTCCGATGTGCTTTTGATTATCCCGATTTGTTTAAATATAAGCACAAAAAAATCGAGAATATATCCCGATTTTTAAATTATTATTGATTTGTACTTTATCTTATTTCTGCAAAAGTATCGCCTTGATTGATATCTCCGGATTTATAGCCTTTCATAAACCACGCTTTGCGTTGTGCGGAAGTTCCGTGTGTAAAGGATTCTGGAACAATGTGTCCTTGTATTTTTGCTTGAATGGCATCATCTCCTACAGCGTGCGCTGCGCTTAGGGCTTCATCTATATCGCCTTCTTCTAAGAAGTTATTCATTTTTTGATTGTAATGTGTCCAAACACCTGCGTAAAAGTCAGCTTGTAATTCTAATGCGACCGACAATTTATTGGCTTGAGCTTGACTTTTTCCTTCTTGCATTTGCCTCATTTTAGTTGAAGTTCCTAACAAGGTTTGTACGTGATGACCAATTTCGTGTGCAATAACGTATGCTGTTGCAAAATCGCCTCCTTGCGCACCAAACTTAGTTTTTAGCTCTTCAAAAAAGGATAAATCCATGTAGACTTTTTGGTCCGCTGGGCAGTAAAATGGTCCAGAAGCTGATGTAGCACTTCCGCAGCCAGTTTCATAAGAATCTGTAAACAAGACTAAATTTGGTCTTTCATACTGCATATTATTCTCCTGAAATATTTTCCCCCAAACATCCTCCGTATCTACTAATATGGCTTCTATAAATTTGCCTTCTTCAATTTCGGCTGCGGTTAAAGCGCGTTGTTCCGTTGGAGCGCTATTTCCTTGATTCATTTGTTCTAAAATTGGCGTAAGCATCTGGGCATTTTCTCCACCAAAAACATTTAGCAACAAGATGACTATTCCAATAATTCCACCACCAATAATGGTTTTTCCACCCGAAGACATTCCTCTACGGTCTTCAAAATTTTCGCTATTTCGTCTGCCACTCCATTTCATAATCTGTTATTTTAGTTATTTAAATCAAAATATAAAAATACAAATTTTAAAACAATAATTAATAATCCTATGATTAGGTTATTGAACCCATTTTAAAAATGTATCTTCAATTATTCCTTTGATAATTGGTTTTGGAATATAATCATTCATGCCTGCATTCAGACACTTTTCTTTTTCCTCTTTTTCTGTACCAGCAGTGATGGCTATTATTGGCACTTTTTGACCGGATTTTAAATTCCGAATAATTTCTGTGGCTTCGTAGCCATTCATAATTGGCATTTGGATGTCCATAAAAATAATATCTGGATTTATTTTTTCAAATTGCTCCACAGCTTCTTGACCGTTTACTACTTGAAAAATAGCGGTAGGCACCGATAAGTTTTTTATAATAGTTTTGAGCAACAACATGTTTACTTTATTGTCCTCTACTATTAAAACGGTTATTATTTTAGTGGTGACGTTGGTTCTAACTACGATGTCTTTAATAGCATCAAAATCAGTATCGAATAAGCTGATACTTTCGGGTGCTTCATTACTAGTTTTTAATTTTAAGTCAAAATAGAAAGTACTTCCTTTATTGACTGTACTCTCTAATTGTAAATGACTATCCATCAGGCCCAACAATTGATTCGAAATTGTTAAACCCAATCCCGTACCACCAAATTTTCTAGTGGTGGAGCTGTCTTCTTGCGAAAAGGCCTGAAATATTTTCTTTTTGTTTTCTTCTAATATTCCAATTCCGGTATCGATTACTGCAAATCGAATTATATTTTCAGAATTATCTAATTCCTTGATTAAGGATAGTTCTAATTTTATAGCGCCTTTTAGAGTGAATTTTACTGCATTGGCTAATAAATTGATTAATATTTGTTTTAATCTCACGCTGTCTAACCAGCAATATTTAGGAATATCGGATGCAATACTAAGTTCTAAATTTAATTTCTTTTGATTGGATTCGTATAAAATTAAATCAATTACAGGTTTCAACATTTCATGAATGTCATATTTTTCAATGTATAAATCTAGTTTGCCGGCTTCTATTTTTGAAAAATCAAGAATATCATTGATGATGTCTAATAAAGAATGTGCGGATTGACTTATAGTTGTCATGTATTTCTCCTGTGTGATTTCAAGATTTGTGTTCATTAATAAATCAGTAAATCCAATTATTCCATTTAATGGCGTTCTAATTTCATGACTCATGTTAGCTAGGAATTCAGATTTAGCCTTGTTGGCGGCTTCGGCTAATTCCTTTTGCTGCATAGCGGTTTCGGTTTTTTTTCTCTCCGTAATGTCAATGAATATACCTTCAATAAATGCAATTTTCCCATCTTTATAAATGGTATCACCAAATTCCTCTACCCAAACTATATGGTTGTCTTTATGTATGATTCGGTACGTTAAGTGAATGGCTCTTTTATTTTCTATAGCATTTTTTTGTGCTGTAATGGTCCGTTTTTTATCTTCTGGATGAATCAAGTCAATAAAAGATAATTCATTATTGATAAAACTTGATTTTGGATAACCTGTTAGTTTTTCAATTTCATCATTAATGTATATTTTGGTGTTATTTTTATCATAATTAGAGAGATACACGGTTCCAGGAATATTATTAGCTAACAACCGGAATTTTTCTTCACTTTCATTAATTGCGGTTTCGTTTGCAATACGTTCAATTGAAGATGCAATGTTACTGGCTAATGTTTGCAAAATATTGACTTCATCCTCTGACCAAAGTCGTTCTTCTTGGGTGTCATCAAATCCTAAAAAACCATGGAACTTGTTTCGTACAAAGATTGGAAAAAGGATCAAAGACACAACATCAACATTAGTTAGTTTATTCCTTAAAGAGATATTTTCAATTTTAGGAATTAAGGCTGTATATGTCTTATTATTTAAAAGGGGCGTTATTAGCTCTTCAAAGTATTCGTGTGGTAAGTTTTGAAGCTTAACATTATTTTCAGATAGTTTTAGGTTGTGTATGATCCACCGGTATTTTTGACTGATTAAATTCGTATTTTTATCATTTTCATAATAATAGGCTCTATGGGATTTAGTCGCTTTCCCCATAATCACTAGAACATCTGAGAAAATAGCATTGATGTCATTGCTGTTCAAAAATTTCTCCGTGCAAAGTGCCATGGCTGATAAAAGGTCACTCTTGTACTCTAATTTTTTCTCGGCCTCATATCTGCTATGTGATATTATAGTCAATGAAAGAATGTCCGAGATCGTTCTGGCAAAAATAATATCGTCATTATCCCACTTCCTTTTATTTTTTGAAGTTTCAAAGCTGATCGTTCCCGTTAATTCCCCACTGATAAAAACAGGGATGTCAAGTTGTGATTTGATATCATATTTTAGAAAATAATTTTCTTTGAATTCGGATAATTCCCATTTTTTTAATACATCTGGTGCGCTTATTTGTTTTTTGCTTTTTATAGATTCAAAGTAAATAGGATAATTTTCCTTTTCAATAACAGATCCTTTGCTGTAGGTATTGGTTTCTAATTCGTATAAATTTTCACAAGTAATAAGATCTTCTGTATAATTCCAGTAACTAACGCGACTGCATTTAGTAGCTTTTGCAGCGGCTTCAATGATTTGCATTATACTAACATCCAGGTTTTTGTAATTACTAAAATTGGTTGTGGATAGCTTTTTAATAGTTCTGTTGTAATCTTCTATTTTTTTCTGACGGATTTTATTTTCTAATTCAATATTTTTTAACTTAGTAATATCTCTTGCAATACCGGAATATCCTACTAGTATTCCAGTATCATTTCGATTGATAATTACTTTTTGGGATACCCATAATTCTTCACCGTTCTTCTTCAATAATGGAAATTCAATCGTAGGAAAGTCTTGCTCATTTTCTAACAAATTCTGATAAAAGCTCCTGATTTTAGTACCGTAATCTTCACGTATGAATTCTAAATAATGATGGGATAATAGTTCTTTTGGATCGTATCCTAAAGTTTTAATTGTAAATTCATTCACAAAGATAAAATTGCCAAGGTTGTTTACCTCAAAAATAAGATCCGTTGCGTTTTGAATTAAATTTTTATATTGATTTTGTAAATTGATTTCACTAGTTACATCTTGACCGATACCAATAATTAAATCATCAGAAAACTTCTTGTCATTCCATTGTATCTGTTTATAATCTCCATTTTTACATTTAACTTTCCGAGTGAAAATTCTATCAACTTTAAACTTCGTATGATAGTCTTCCCCGTAGAATTCAGTATCTTCGGTTACTTGCCAGTAACCCAATCCCATTACTTCGGCTACAGTGTACCCTAAAATAGTTTCTACATTTTCACTACAAAAAACTATTTCTCCTTTTTTATTCGTTGCTAAAATGAGAGAATTTCCTTTGTTGATAATTTGATTGTTAAACTTATTTATATTATTACGATTTATCCATAGTATAAAGCGAATGTAATTTATAATTACAATTATGGAAGAGTTGATAAATAATACTAAAATTGTTGTAAAGGGTACTAATTCAAAAACAGAAACAACAACAAAATAGGCGATAACAGCCGTTATAAAACCCCAGTACAGTTTTAAAGATTTGAGAACGATATAGGAAAAGAATAATGTTACTGCGAAAGCTACGATAGGAATAAGATCCGTAGGAGTAACTATTAAATTCCTACAAATTGATATAAAGTACAGTAAAAAACAAAAAGTAAAAATTTTTTGAATATTTCTGAATATTAGTGCAGATATGGTGCTGATATAATACAAGACCAGTAAGAAGAAACCAATACTGCAGTTCACTACTAACAAACTTTTAGGTCTTATTTTTAGAAATTCGAATGTAATTTCTATTATAGGTAGTATAATTCCCAAAAAGAAAAGATAAATTTGATATTCCTTTTTCTTAGTAATGGCTTTGGCACTTTTTTCCAGTAAATTACTTTTTAATCTTGTTCTTATTTTGAAAATTTTATAAATAAGAAAAAAGATTAAAATAAGGATGACAAAACCATATAGCACATGAGTGACCAATGAATTTGGTATCCACAACAGAATAAGTATTTTGTGAGAAGTATATAATTGGCTATAGTAGAATACCATAGATTGTATTGGCTTAGGTTATAAACTAAATTAGTAAGGGGCAATTTTGGCGGTTAATTTAGTAATTTATTTTAAATAAAAACCAAAACAGATTGCCCTTTCTGTGATTGTTTTTATTCAAAAATAATTTTTAATTAAATTGTTGCTTCTTGTTCAATTTCGGTGTCAAATCCAATTATTTCACTATAAATTACGTAGTATAAAGAATACATAAAAGGAATAGTAAAGAAAATTCCAATACAACATCCTATTAATCCCACCGTTACTGCCAAAACTGAAACTACAATTAAACCCAGCAGAATCAGTGGTTGTTTCGATACAATCATAAGACTTGTTTCTATAGCTTGAACTGCTTTTAATTTGCCGAAAATAATAAGCGGAATCATTAAGATGGTGAATAAATTGACAGTCAAGGTATTAACAAAACCCAAAATTGGAATTTGTGCATAATCAATTATCGCGGAGAGGGTGGAGCTCACTATAGAGACGAGTAATGTAGCGATGAAAAGTTCCTTGAAATAAGGTGCTTTAAAAAACTCAAACATAGTTGATACATGAAATTCTTCATCTCTTTCAGCGCAATAGGCCATTTTTATTAATCCAGCAGTAAATGGGCTTAAGGACGAACCAATTAAAATGGAAACTGCTGAAATAATTAATAAAATATTTAAGGAAAGTGCTTCTGGTCTTAAATTTTCTGGCTTTAGAAATTCTAAAGTGGCGGCACTACCAAAAATGGCAATGATTACGCCAAATGCTACTATACTTAAAAGGAAAAAAAATACAAAAAGAACTAAACCGCCATAAAGCGCAATTTTTTTATAATTTTCGAATGCATGGTTGAAAACAGTGCCAAAATCCACTTCGTATCCATTATTTTTAATTCTTTCTATGCGATTTTGAGTAGTATTCATCATTTGGTTTTGGTATTATTTAATGGGTTATATTTTAAAATAGGTTTCTTCAAAAGGGATGCGGAACCGCTCCCCATAAATACCATTTGTAGCTCTGATACCACATCCTACAATCATATTTATTTCAGCAGAAGCGGGCAAATGTAATATTTTTTTAATTATCAGCGAATCAAAACCTTCCATGGGACAGGTATCATAATTTATGGCTGCCATACTAATCATAAAATTTTGTGCCGCGAGTCCAGCACTTTTATGTGCTACAATCCGCATATCACTTTGGCGAGCCTGCCTGTAAATGGGCTTGAATATTCCAATAATTTGAAAAGCAAGAAATTTGATCATTCCAATGATTCCAAAAAAATCAAAATATAGGGCAGGAACAATTTTTTGATAATAATTTAAAGCAAACTTTTCTCTCTTCGAATAATCGGCTTCCGCTTTATTGCCATATTGAGTTTTTAGATACTCAATATTTGATTTAACTCTTTTGCGCCAAAGGTCTTTTCTAGTTACAACGATAACTAGTTGTTGCGCCGTTTTAGCTGCATTTTGATCAAAACTCGCTTTCGCAATCTGCTCGATGCGATCCGGAGACACTACATGGTAGAACTCCCAAAGTTGCATATTACTGCTAGTAGGTGCCAGAGCCGCTAACTGAATGCAGTCTTTTACTTTCTGAACATCAATTGCCTCGTTCTTAAAAACACGGACAGAGCGTCGGTATTTAATAGCTTCGCTCACTGATTTTTCAGTACTTAAATCCATTTCAATACTTTTTGAATGGTTTTTAATTTATCTTTATATGGAGCGTAGCGCAGCGGTAAATCCAGCCAAGTTCCTCTTTTTACAATCGCTTTTTTATGGGAAAAAACATCAAAACTCAATTTTCCATGATAGGCACCCATACCAGAATTTCCAACACCGCCAAAAGGAAGCTTATTGTTAACCAAATGAATTACGGTATCATTAATGCAGCCGCCACCGAAGGAATATTTTTGTAAAACTTCATCAACAAAGGATTTGTTTTGAGTAAATAAATACAATGATAGTGGTTTTTCGAAGCTCAAAATTATTTTTTCAATATCTGCTTTTGATTTATAAGAAAGTATGGGAAGTATGGGACCAAAAATTTCCTCCTGCATCACCTTACTGTCCATTGTAGGTTCGTCGAGTAAAGTAGGAGCTAGGTATAAGCTTTCTTTGGTAGATTTTCCTCCAAAAAGCGTTTTTTGATTTTCCAATAAACTCAATTGACGTTCCCAGTTTTTTAAATTGATAATTCTAGCATAATCTGGAGATTCCTCTGGATTTGTTCCTAATGCTTTTTCAATTTCCAGAATTAGGAATTTCACTAAAGTGTCCTTCATTTTATGGTGTACCAAAATATAATCAGGAGCAACGCATGTTTGTCCTGCATTTATAATTTTACCCCATACAATACGGCGGGCGCTCAATTCTAAATTAGCAGTTTCATCAACAATACAAGGGCTTTTTCCTCCCAACTCTAGAGTAACAGGAGTTAGGTTCTCGGCGGCGGCTTTCGCTACTATTTTGCCCACAGCGACACTTCCAGTAAAAAAGATATAATCCCACCGTTTTTTCAACAAATCCGCTGCCACAGTAGCATCACCCATAACCACCACTACCTCTTTTATGGGGAAAGTTTCACTTATAATTTTTGAAATAATAGCAGCAGTGTGTGGCGTAAGTTCGGACGGTTTTAACGTCACTTTATTTCCAGCGGCTACTGCGGCCACCAAGGGACACAAGGCTAATTGAAATGGATAATTCCATGGTGAAAGTATTAAAACATGGCCATAAGGTTCACTGTAAACATAATCTGAAGAAGGAAAATTCAACAACGAAGCCCAAACTTTCTTTGGCTTAGCCCAAGAATTTATATTTTTTATAGTTTCTTTAAGATCACTAATCACATAATTGGTTTCAGTTAAAACAGCTTCAAAAGCAGGTTTTTTGAAATCGTCATACAAAGCCTTAATGATCGCTTCTTCATGCTTTGTAATGACATAAAGTAGTTTTTTTAGGGATTCTTTTCGGTAATTTATGTCGGTTTTATGATTCATTGGATGATTTTAATTTTAAAAATACAGATTATTATCTTATTCCAACTTTCTGTTCCAAATAAAAATGAAAAAACAGGAAAAATTATTCCTGTTTTATAGTGTATAAGTCTTTGAGGTATTCATTTTGTTACTGTTCCAATAAAAATTAAATCGCGTTCCAAATCACGTCGTTTGGTACTGCTGCAACTATTTCAATATTTTCTTTGCTTACAGGATGTGTAAAAACTAATTTTCGAGCGTGCAAATGAATTCCACCATCGGGATTACTTCGGTCAAAACCATACTTCAAATCGCCTTTTATTGGGGAACCAATAGCCGAAAGTTGAGCTCTGATTTGATGGTGTCTACCGGTGTGAAGATTGATTTCCAGAGCAAAATAATTGTTGAGTTCCCTAATGATTTTATAATCTAAACTCGCTAGCTTACTGTCAGGAACTTCTTTTAAATGTGCTTTTGAAGAATTGTTTTTTTCGTTTCTTTTTAAGTAATGAACGAGTTTATCTTCAGACTTTAAAGGTTTATTTTTGACAATACACCAGTAGGTTTTTTGAGTTTCCCGGTTACTAAACAACTCATTCATTCTCGTCAATGCTTTACTAGTGCGGGCAAAAACGACAATTCCAGTTGTTGGTCGGTCTAAACGGTGCACCACTCCTAGAAATACTTCTCCGGGTTTGTTGTATTTGTCTTTAATGTATTCTTTGACTACTTCAGACAATGGTTTATCGCCTGTTTTATCGCCTTGTACAATATCGCCCACACGCTTGTTGACCACAATAAGGTGGTTGTCTTCGTGCAGAATTTGGAGATTTGATTTGTCTGAAACTATTTTCATTTGGGTTTTTAGAGTATTGGAATTTAAATCATTAGACTTTTTAGATGTTTAGCTATTTATACAAGTCTTGCAGTTTGAAAATTTAAGAAAGAATCTAATAAAGTTGCTTTAAATCTTAAAGTCATTTTTACAATTTCATCTAGCATATTTGCGAACTGCTTTAAATCTTGTGAAGTTATAAAACCCAAATCTGATGAAATAAGAATTTGTGTTTCGACTTCATAAGCGGAACCGATAGCGATTTCTAAAAATTGTGCAAAGTCCTTATTCGATTGTCTTGACAGTCCTTCAGCACTATTTGACGGAATAGAAACAGAAGCCCCGCTTGATTGATTTGTTACTCCAAATTTTTTTCGCTGGGCAAAAGACAAAGTGACTTTATAATTTCAGAAGAAAAAAAAAGCTACTTTTTTCCAAATCCCCAAATCCTTAAATATATGCACTCCTTTTTTTTAGTCTGACAATTTAAAAAACTAACGATCTAAAGAGTCTATTTTAATATTGCTCATTTGCATTAGGGAAATCACTCGATTTTACATCGGCAACATATTGACCTATAGCAGATGTCATTCCCTCGTATAAATTCATATATCTTCTCAAGAAACGTGGGCTAAATTCATTATTCATTCCTAACATGTCATGAATTACCAGAACCTGTCCGTCAACTCCACCACCTGCGCCAATGCCTATAACTGGAATCGATATGCTTTGGGCTACTTTCTCGGCTAAATGTGCGGGTATTTTTTCTAAAACTAAGGCAAAGCAACCTAATCTTTCAAGTAATTTAGCGTCTTCGATTAACTTATGCGCTTCTTCTTCTTCTTTAGCGCGAACGGTGTACGTTCCAAATTTATAAATGGATTGTGGGGTTAAACCCAAATGGCCCATAACAGGAATTCCTGCGTTTAATATTTTCTTGATGGACTCTTTAATTTCTTTACCACCTTCAAGTTTTACTGCGTGTCCGCCGCTTTCTTTCATAATTCTAATAGCAGACCGCAAGGCTTCTTTCGGGTCTGATTGATAGCTTCCAAAAGGTAAATCCACAACGACCAAAGCTCTTTCTATAGCTCTAACTACTGAGGACGCATGGTAAATCATCTGATCTAAAGTTATAGGCAACGTTGTTTCATGACCTGCCATGACATTTGAAGCGGAATCACCCACAAGAATCACATCGATTCCAGCACTATCAACGATTTTTGCCATAGTGTAATCGTAAGCCGTTAGCATAGAGATTTTTTCTCCGTTAGCCTTCATCTCAATCAGTGATTTCGTGGTAATCCTTTTGTAATCTTTTTTAGCGACAGACATTTTTATGTTTTTTATGATTGTAAAAGTAGTGAAACTAATTCTTTTGTGACAACTAAATAGATTTGCCTTTTTTAAAAATAGATACTTTTTATGGTGATTTCTGGTTCTTGTTAATTTTTTGAAATACGAATGCGCCTTATTTGGATAACAGACGTGTTAAATATCAAAAATCTGTAAGTTATGTAATATTCAACTGTAATAGTGTAACAAATTAGAAGACAAGAGTCGCAACTTTGTTTTGCACTCTACTGATTCAAAATATTCCTTTTAAAGATTAAATTGGGATTCTAAAAAAAAAAGCAATTATTTCTTATAATTTGGTTTTGCTTTTTAAAAGGTACGTTTTCTCAGTCCTGGCAATATTTAGGTCGAAAATCCAGTGTTTTGTTTTGCATTTTTTGGTTTGAGAGTTAAATTTTTCAACTTTGATATAAGGTCAATTCGAGGGAAATTTGACTGTAATCAAAAGAAGTAGTAAAGCCAAAATTATCCCTTTTACCCCGCTATGTTTAAAAAATTATAGAAGAATTAATGTTAAATCCTTACTAAAATGAAAACAGCACTTACGTATACCAAAATCAACAATCAGCTATTTAAACTCAAAGATTTGATTGATCCTGCAGTTGAATCAGAAAACAATAAAACGGATGAAATTACACAATTAGTCAGTATTCCAAAGGGTGAATCCCCTGAAATATTGATAATTTCGTCATATCCTCCTAGAGAATGTGGGATAGCAACCTATAGTCAAGATTTAAAAAATAGTATTATTCAAAAATTTGGTAGTGCTGTATCTGTCAAAATTTGTGCTTTAGAAAACAAGAAAACAACAGCCACGTATCCCACAGAAGTAAAATATCATTTGATCACTTCGGAAAAAGACAATTATGAAGAGCTTGCGGTAAAAATTAATAATGATGATCGCATCTTTATGGTTTTTTTAGAGCACGAATTTGGCTTATTTAGTGGTAAAAATGGGAGCTACATAATTGAATTGTTAACTCATTTAAAAAAACCGGTAGCAACTACTTTTCACACCATTTTGCCAAAACCAGATCATGATTTAAAACTAATTGTTCAAAAAATTGCCCAACTTTCCGATTCAATTGTTGTAATGACTAAAAATTCCTCGGCAATTTTGATTAATGATTATGGTATTTTGGATGAAAAAATAAAAGTTATACCGCACGGCACCCATTTAATTTCTCCAAAGGAAAAAGGTGTGAAATCTAAAATTCATTTGGAGAATAAATTAGTTCTCTCCACATTTGGATTAATTAGCGAGGATAAAAGTATAGAAACAGCTTTAGAAGCTTTGCCTCAAATTATAAAGAAATTTCCTTCGGTTATTTATCTGATTATTGGGAAAACACATCCCGAAGTTGTGAAAAATGAAGGAGAAAAGTACAGAGAATATTTAAGTGCCAAGGTAATGGAGTTGAACATTCAAAACAATGTCCAGTTTATCAACAGCTACTTGTCACTTGAAGATTTAATCGATTACTTGCAACAGACCACCATCTATTTATTTACTTCTAAAAATCCAAATCAAGCCGTAAGTGGCACCTTAGCGTACGCAATGGCGTGCGGTTGCCCCATAATTTCTACTCCAATTCCGCATTCAAAAGAACTTCTAGAAGGTGCGGGAATTAATTTTGATTTTAAAAGCTCAGGGCAACTTGCGAATGCTGCAATAAAATTATTATTGGATCCCAAATTATTAAAACAAATGCGATCCAATGCTTTGCATCGAATTAATCCAACGGCTTGGCAAAATATAGCCATTTCTCACGTTAAATTAGCGCAGGAAATTAGTAAGGGAAAGCAAAATGCTTTGAAGTTTAAAATGCCAGAAATTTCATTGGCGCACATTAAACGATTGACCGCTAAGCATGGGATGATTCAGTTTTCTACAATCGATATTCCTGATTTGGAAACGGGATACACACTTGATGATAATGCCAGAGCGTTAATTGCTGTTACAAAACATTACTACCTTACTGGTGAATTAGACGATATAGAGCTGATAAATACCTATTTAAATTTTATTTTATTTTGCCAAGAATCGGATGGATCTTTTCTAAATTATGTAGATATTGAGTGTAATTATTTCGAAAAAAACCATCACGAAAATCTTGAAGATTCAAATGGTAGAGCAATTTGGGCATTGGGTGAATTTATGACTTATGCACATTTGTTTCCTGAACGAAGAATAGAAAAAGTGAGACTCGCTTTAGATAAATCGCTCCATTATATAAATAAATTTCAATCACCAAGAGCAATTTCTTTTGCAATTAAAGGCCTATACCATTATAATTTAAAGAAGAAAAGCACAGAGATTGAAAACTTGATTGTTGCGCTTGCGGATAACTTGGTATCAAAATACAGAGGTGTTTCAGAAAAAAAATGGGATTGGTATGAAGATTATTTAACTTATGCCAACAGCCTTTTACCAGAAGCAATGCTTTATGCTTCCATGAGTTCTGGTAGTTATTTATATAAAGATATAGCCAAAAAAACATTTGATTTTTTATTGTCAATAATATTCAAAAACAATCAGATTAAAGTAATTTCAAATCAAGGTTGGAAACTTAAAGGTAAAAGCCCAAATCAATTTGGAGAACAACCCATAGATGTGGCTTATTCTATTTTAGCTTTGAATCAATTTTACGAAATCTTTCAAGAAGTAGGCTATTTAGAAAAAATGAAAATTGCCTTTAGTTGGTTTTTAGGCAATAATCATTTAAGTCAAATTGTTTATAATCCTTGTACAGGAGGATGTTATGACGGTTTAGAAGAAACACATCTCAATTTAAATCAAGGTGCTGAATCAACAGTGAGTTATTTATTAGCAAGATTAATTTTTGAAAAAAGGGTAAGCCCAAAAGAGGGATCGAAGCGCTATTCAGACTTGCAACTGAGTAAAAAAAGAGAAAAAGCGTCAAAATTATTAAATAAAATTCCAAAAGATATTTCTGAATAGCTTCAAAATTTAGTTTCTTATCCAAAGAAAACGTTTTTTAATTCAGCATTATAATTTGTAAATCGTTTTATCTAGTTTTAATAGTATTCTTGGTCGTATTAAAGGATTTCATATTTAGCTTTTTTTCTCTTTTCTATAATAAGGAACGGGTTTGATTCCTCTTTTGAGACACGAATTCGTAGTCTTCAAACGGTATGGAATGAGAAACAATTTTATAATACTTTTATAGTGACCATTTGTCAGTTCTATTTTTGAATATTTTGAACGCATTATTTAAAATAGCGCACTGCATTAGATTGTTTACTTTTATAAAAAATCTAAAGGTTTTATTCCTGGAATCATTGGGTTTCAATCACGATTCTGCTATTTTACTTCGTACTATTATGTAGTTAATATTCTGATTTATAGGTATTTATATTTTATATTAATTAATTACATAATGCAATTAAAATTCCTATTTCTGCATCTAGATCTCTAGCAATTCCATGAAATTCGTCACCTAAAGTTATAAGCTGTGGTGGTAATAAATTGGCTTTATGGAACTCATTTGCTTTTTGAATCAATTTTTTGAACTTTTCCATAACTGATTTTTGTTCTTTTGCACCACTATTGATACTATCAGCTTTTAAGATAAATCTCTAATTTTTAGTGAAAATTTATTATTTATTTCAGAAATAGTGCAGTAAAAGAAGGTTTAAAAAGTCAAATGGCGAATTTTGATAACATTCATAATTGGAAACGATAGCAATTAATATGTGTCGTCATTCAAATCTGATTCTTCTTCTGCAGATTTTTTGTAATCATTATTCAAGAATTGAGTGTACTTCTTTTTATCTTTTTGGTTTTTTCTAAAAAGGAATACAATCAAAATAATTGCGCAGAAAATAACGATACTAATAATAATCCAGTTGATCTTCATTTTTTTTACGTTTATAGAATTAGTATTTTGACAGATGGTATTAAAATGTACCGCAACGAAAATTGGTGTTTAAACAAAGTGAGAGGCTCGTGCTTCTAAATTAGATAGCAAACGTAATGTATTTCATGATGAATTAGGATAAACAGACCCATGAAATAGTGTTGGACGTATCATAGCTTTCAATTTTACAAAAGCTAGTAGGCGAACATTCCTTTTAAAATCAACAGATTGTATTCTGTATTTTAATTCTTATCTGCTTCAGACCTATAGAAATCATCTCATGCATCTAGAATTTACACCACGAAAATACTTAATATATTTATTGTACTCTTTTTTTATGCACTATTTTTTGTTCTGAAAAGGTGAATAAAGACAGATAAAAAAAAGATAAAAAACACCCAATCATTTATCCCGTAAATGGAATAAAATAGTCCAGCTAATACATCTTTTTTATACACGTCGTAAACATTATTATTTATGATCCAATTGGTCCAAATAAAACCATAAATAAATTTTTCAATGACAAAAATTCCCACAAGCCATTTCACCTCATGATACTTTTTTGCCACTGACATGTAAGTTAATCCCCAAATGAGTATCATAAGTAATCCAAAATTGGACATTACTTGTGGATCAAATTCAGTAATTATGGAATTTGTAAATAATTTCGAAAAAATTAATACTGTTGCGTTCATTAATCCAGCAATTAGAAACCCTTTTGTAATTGTCGTCTTTTTAATTATCATACCTCAATTATTTTGATTTTCAGAATTATTTTAGCACTAGAATTTTAAGTCAGCATTCTGGTCCGCTTTTTTTAGCTCGCTTTAATCAGTATAACCAGCATTAATCTTTAGTTACAGTAGTTAATTTATTCTTGTTGTTGCTTTCTGTTTGTCATAAGACCAAGCATCATAATCAGTGCAGTCAAAATTATCACTTGAATAATAAGTGATTTATTTACCAATGAAATGCTTTGCTCCGGTCCAATTGTAAGGAAAAGTAAAATGGTAATGAGGCCTCTTGGAGCGATAAATAATAGAGGGGATAATGAAAGTTTGGAAATTTTTAATTGGATTGCTCTGAAAATATAAATTGCAGTTACAATTCCGACTGCCCAAATCAATGTATCCGTATTCAAGATTTCTTCAGTTTGGATAAGATACCCAAAAAGTAGAAAAAAAAGTGATCGTACTAAAAATGCAGCTTCAGTTGTCAACTCCTTAAATTTATTTACCTCTGTATTTAGCTCTTCTGGTTTTAATTTTTCAATCCACTTAAATTGTTTTAGTTCATCAAGATTGCCCATAAATAAACCAAAAAGAAAAATGAAGATTAGTCCAGGAAGATGATAAACTTTAGAGACAGCATATATCAAAATAACTAGTAAAATGATGGGAGCAAATTTTATGTGGTGATCGATTTTATTGAGCATAAAAGCAAGTCCAATTGTTGCAACAAAAGAAATAACAGTAATAGCAATAAGTTGTAATCCAAAATATCCAAAAGAGGAAAAACCAAAACTATCATTTAGAGCAATAAAATTAAAAAATAAAACACCAATGATATCGGACAAACTACTTTCATAGATGATAAATTCTTTATTAAAAGAGGTCAACGACTTTACACTTGGGATTGCAATGGCACTGCTTATTATACAAAGAGGTACAGCATTCGTTAAACTGTCTTTAAAGGAGAACTGTCCATAATGATGGAATAAAAATGAAAGTAAAAATGCTAAAGCAAGCAGTGGAAAAAGAGACACTAAAAATGATTTTTTGATTAAAGGGGTTTTAGATTTGTTAAATTCTAATTCAAGAGAACCTTCAAGAACAATCAATATTAGTCCTACAGTCCCAAAGAAGGGAAGTATAGGTGTTAGATCGGGAATACTAATTTCAAAGAAGGTGGTTAACTGTCGGACAAAAAATCCCAACAGCAATAATAAAATTACCGCAGGCACTTTTGTCTTTGACGATGTTCGCTCAAAAACATAAGCTAATAAAAGTAACGTACATATTGTGATGATAATTGTTATTGTCATAATAATTCATTGTGGTTCTTAAAGTATTTCAGTCCTTCTTTGTAGCCTTTTTGAGGTTGTAAAATTGAAAATTAATTGCTTTCTGCTAAGATAATACTTCTTGCCAAAAAAACTTTTAACTTGTATAAATTTCGCAGTATCACAAATCTTGCTAATCACTTCGTTTTTAGTTTTTTTTCGCAACAAAGGGATTTGAATATATTAAATAGGTTTGTACTGCTTTATAAATATTCCGCTAAGACTTAGAACAAATTGACTTATTCAATTTTCTTGGAGTATGAACTTATTTTTCGAGAAGAAACAGGTATCTAATAACCGCGTGACACTTTTTTTATTTCTAGCTTTCTACAGTCAAATAGTAGAAGATAGGTAAAAGTAAGGACATTTTACTTATTTGTTGTTTGTTATGAAAAACTAATTTTACTATCAATGTCTGTTTTGATCTAAGTGCTGCTTGACCAGTTTCGAAACAGCTTTTTCCCTATTGATACAAATTAATTTGCTTTCTGATATTTGTATTTTTTATTAAAACCTGATACTTTTTTAGTTTATTCCAATCTTAGTTGCTGTTAAATGCTTTTCTACTATTTATCAATTCTGACTTGTCTTTTTTTATTAAATTTTATTCGTTAATTTTTTGAGCATTAAAACCATAAAATAGAAATAGTAAGTGGGTTAGGCATGCGCTCTTTAATTAGAGCTTACCATAAAATAATGGGGAATTTTTTGTGAGTATTAAAATACGCGATAGTGAAGAATTTCGCTCTCAGTAAACTACAAAAGTGGTGAAGCATCAACAGTTTAATTTTTATTTAAAGGACATTTTTAGATTACCGCAATCAATTTCCCTTTGAAAACATTATTTTGGCGGTATGATAAGTTTATGTTGGCGACTATGATCTTTCGCACTTACTGCAAACAAAATTAGATGCAGAGTTGAATACGTCTCCTTTTTATTAAAACCAATTGTAAAATCAAATCTACCCCATCCAGGTGCTCCCGCATCGGCCATTACACAGCCTTTTTTTAATTCATTTTATCCATCGCCAACCACCCAATTAAAGATTGTTTCAAAAACTTGTGCTTGTCCTTGCACTCGGAATTTATTTTCCACTACTTCTTCTAGCGTAACGTGGCGAAAACGCAGATTTACCTACTCTTTTACAGTAGTGTTTTGGTGCTCAGTGGACTGCGATACTTGAGCTGTATCGCAGGTCACCAATTTATCAATGCTTTTTGTAGCCTCGCTTTTCTCTTTGATACAGGCAAACAACAGCAAGGATAGTAATCAGATAATTGATTTAATATTTATTGTTTTCTATTTTGAAACTTAGTTCTGACTTTGATGTGCTGCCGAAAATCGCCTTTGCATCTAAGCATTGTTTACTGAGAATTTTACAATTGTTAGTATAATTGCACTCCAAAAATAGCTGCTTATCACATACTTCAAAGTGTTTTGGAACTATTAGCACCAAATTAACAAATTCAATAATGAAAATAAAACGGAAGAGACCAAGTTTTTAATAATATAATCATTCTTGCTTTTCTTAAAAATGCAGAAAGTAAAAAAAAAATACAAATTAGTACAAAGATAAAAACATTTTGTTTTGGTTGATTTCATTTTCAGACTATTAATTGCTTTAAACCATTGAAATATAGCATTTTAATGTTTATTTATCCCTGTTAAAAGAGCCTATCTGAGCTGAAACAAGATAAAAAATGTTACATTAAGATGCGCATTAACAATCTGCCATATTCACGGCAATTGCCAGACCGCCTTCGGAAGTTTCTTTGTATTTGTTGTTCATATCTTTGGCAGTTTGCCACATGGTTTCCACCACTTTGTCTAAAGGCACTTTTGCGTTTTCGGGATCGGTGGCTAAGGCTAATTCGGCAGCGTTAATGGCTTTTATGGCGCCCATGGTGTTGCGTTCAATACAGGGAATTTGGACTAATCCGCCAATAGGGTCACAGGTCATTCCAAGATGATGTTCCATGGCAATTTCGGCTGCCATTAATACCTGCTCTGGTGTTCCGCCCATTAGTTCGCATAAAGCGGCAGCTGCCATCGAGGAGGAAACCCCAATCTCTGCCTGACAACCGCCCATCGCTGCTGATATAGTAGAACCTTTCTTGAAAATACTGCCTATTTCACCAGCAACCATCAGGAATTGTTTAATTTGCTTTTCACTGGCCTGGTGGTTTTCAATGACTAAGTAATACATTAAAACAGCAGGAATAACGCCTGCACTACCGTTAGTTGGAGCAGTTACCACCCGTCCTAGCGCCGCATTGACTTCATTTACTGCAAGTGCAAAACAGCTCACCCATTGCAGGATTTGACGAAATTTAACCTCTGTTTTTCTAATTTCTTCAAGCCAACTTTGTGGAGAATTATAATTGGCTAAACCAATTAAGTTTTGGTGCATGTCAAATGCTCTTCGGCGTACGTTTAATCCTCCAGGAAGAATCCCTTCAGAATGACAGCCAATGTACATGCATTCCAGCATGGTGTGCCAAATACGGATCAATTCGTGATCGATTACGGCTTCAGTACGCATTGATTTTTCGTTTTCAAAAACGATTTCCGAAATGGATTTATTTTCGTTTTTACAGTACTCTAGTAATTCTGATGCTTTGTTAGTAGGGTAAGGAAAAGCACATTTTATTTGTATTTTCTTTTTAGCATTGATGCGTTCCTCTTTGACTACAAATCCACCACCAATAGAATAAAAGGTGGATGCATATTCACGATCATCGGTCATAAAAGCCGTGAACGTCATGCCATTGGCATGAAAAGGAAGGAAGTTTTTATTGAAAACGATATCTTGGAGAAAATAGAAAGGAATTTGTTTTTCGTTTCCTAAATTAATTTCGTTTTTTGATTCGATGGATTTTATAATGGCATCGATATTTTCTATAGGAATGTACTCTGGATCTTGTCCGCTCAATCCCAGCATTACGGCTAAATCCGTTGCGTGCCCTTTTCCAGTCAAGGAAAGAGAACCGTATAGGTCTATTTTTACTCGGATTACAGCATGAAGCAACAACTCGTTTCTCAATTCACCTAAAAATCGTTCGGCAGCTCTCCATGGGCCAAGTGTGTGTGAACTCGAAGGGCCTACACCAATCTTTAGCATGTCAAAAACTGAGATACATTCTTCCATCTTTTGTGTTCATTTTGTGATCGACAAATATAATAGAATGTTATTAGGATCCGAATTATATACGAGATTTTATTAATTATTTAATAAGGAATAGTGCTGTAATGTTAGTATTCCTCAATAAAAATGAATTAATAATAGACGAGAGCTTTGGTACAATCCGTTTTTAATTAATCGAAAATTTTGCTTGTGCAAGACTTCGTAAATTGCTATTTTTGAGGCATAACTAACCCAAAATAATATGAAAAAGACTGTTTTTTCTTTTTATCTAATGCTAACTTTGGTGCTGAGTGTTCACTCACAAGTGCAAAGTCCTTCAGAATTTTTGCCCAATTACGGAAAGCAAATAACGTATTACCATCAAGCCGAAAATTATTTTAGGCATCTTACGGAAAAATCTCCTTTAATAAAACATCAAAAATATGGAGTAACTCCCGAGCAAAGAGATTTGAATGTATATTTTATTTCTAGTCCTGAGAATTTGGCTAACTTGGAACAAATTCGAAATAATAATTTAGCCGCTATTGGTTTGTCCGCTAACAAAAGCCAAATGATTGGTGATAAATTAATTGTATGGTTGAGTTTTAATGTTCATGGAAATGAATTTGCTGGAACTGAAAGTGCTATGACTGTAGCCTATGAGCTGGTAAATCCCTCAAACGCCGAAACTAAAAAGTGGTTAGAAAACACTATTGTAATCTTGGATCCATGCATCAATCCTGATGGATATTCCAGATATGGGAATTGGTTAAGAGAAATTTCAAGTAAAAAAACACATCCCGATTTGTCAGATAGAGAACACATGGAAGTTTGGCCAGGTGGCAGGTACAACCATTATATCTTTGATTTGAATAGGGATTGGGCGTGGCAAACCCAGCCGGAAACCCAACAGCGTATCGCATTGTACAACCAGTGGATGCCTCAGGTGCACACGGATGTACATGAAATGGGATATGATTCTCCCTATTTTTTCCCACCGTCAGCGGAACCTTTGCACGAATATATTGAAAAGTACCAAAAAGATTTTCATTATACGTTAGGTAAAAATATATCTAAAAAATTTGATGCTCAAAACTGGATGTACAATACTGGTGAGCGTTTTGATCTGTTTTATCCAAGTTATGGAGATACCTATCCTACTTATAATGGAGCAGTAGGGATGACTATGGAACAAGGCGGAATAGGAGCTGGGAGAGCAGTTACAATGAGTAACGGAATCACATTGACTATAAAAGATCGCTTAACCCATCATGCAACGGCAGTTCTTACGGTTGTAGAATCAGCGGCAGCACAAGCGGATGTTTTGCTGAAAGGTTTTAGAGGTTTTATGAATAATTCTCGAAAAACGGTCAAGGGAAATTATAAAATGTATGTGATGAAAAACAATCCGAAGTTGGTTCAAATGGCGGATTTGTTGAAAAAAAACAATGTAGAATTCAGTTATGCTGATGCTACTCAAAAAGCATCCGGATTTAATTATACTACAAAAACAGAGAAAGGTTTTACAATTGAACCAAATGATTTAATTGTGAAAGTAGATCAGCCGAAAGCCGTTTTTGCGCAAGTGCTTTTTGAACCAAACCAAAAATTAAATGACAGTTTATCGTATGATATTACTTCATGGGCGTTGCCTCTGGCTTATGGAGTAGAAGGGTATGCACTGAAAAATAGTGTAGCTGTTAAAACAAAAATGGCAATTGAAATGCAGGAAAAAGTCATTCCGCAAAACGTGTATGCGTTTCATATTCCTTGGAATAATAGAATTTCAGCTCAGGTTTTGTCGCTGTTGCATCAAAATAATATTAAAGTGCGATCAGCAATGAAGAAAGCTGTTTTTGGAGAAGTAATTGTGGAGCCGGGTGGTTTGTTAGTGACTAAAGCAGATAATCCTAAAATAGTTGATTTTGAAAAAACAATTGCAGGACTAGTGAAAATAAAAACGGATTACAATTATATTGCTACGGGTTTTTCCTCGAATTCGAAAGATGTAGGAGGAGAAAATTTTAATTTATTGAAAGCGCCAAAAGTGGTTTTATTATCTGGAAAAGGGGTTGGTTCCACTGAGTTTGGTGCCGCTTGGTATTATATGGAAGAAACAATTGGTTATCCAGTAAGTGTGATTGAAGTAGACAATTTCAACAGATTAAACTTGTTCAATTATAACACGTTAATCTTAGCAGATGGATATTATGAATTCTCCGAAGACCAACAAAAGAAAATTGGAGAATGGATTAAAAACGGAGGAAAAGTGATTGCAATGAATAGTGCATTAACACTTTTTGAGGGAAAAGAAGGCTATGCATTAAGTCCATTTGCATCCGAGGAAGATAAATTGAGTTCTGAGAAAGAGGCGGAAGAAGAAGCCTTAAAAGAACGTTTTTTAGATTTTCAAGACTCGGAGCGCAGGTATATTTCTAAATCAATTCCTGGTGCTATTATAGAAAATTTACTGAATAAAACACATCCTATGTCTTTTGGTTTAGGGGATAAGTATTTCAGTCTAAAGACGGACGACAGGCATTATTCGCTATTGAAAAAAGCAACCAATGTCGTTTATGTGCCCAAAGACTATAAGAGTTATGGTTTTATTGGAAATGAAATAAAAAAGAAACTCAACAATACCGTGAGCTTTGCCGTAGATAAAAAAGGAGATGGATCCGTAATTTATATGGTTGACAACCCGTTATTTAGAGGTTTCTGGGAAAATGGAAATTTATTATTCAGTAATGCTTTGTTTTTAGTAAATTAAAAAGCCACAATATTGAAACCATAAAAAAGAGCCCAGCAATGGGCTCTTTTTTATTGGGATCAAATTACCATTCGAAAGTACCGTTACTTATTTTCTTCCGAAAATTTTGCTGATTATAAAAATTAGTACGGCCAGTACTGCAACAACTATAAATATTCCAACACCTACTCCAGCTTTGAATATTCCTTCTATTATTGAACAGCTTGAGAATGATATCAATACTATAAAAAGCATCAATAAACGAGTTAATTTTTTTTGCATGATTATTTAGTTTAGGTTAAAAATGTAAATTTATTGCTTTCAAGTAAGCAGTTTGTTATATAATTTAGAGGGGTTATTATATAATTTATATAAAAAAGAGCGTAAAAGGGTAACTAAAATGGATATTTAAGTATAAAAGTAAAACAAAAATATTTGTAGTTAAACAGCAATAGTTTTTTATTTCACACAATATAGTAGAATAAAAAGCGGCATTGTTTTGTAAAATGGAGTCGTACGAGGTAAATCATCACAATTACTGCTAAAACGGTCAAGTATCAAATTGGTTTATAGGAATTTCTAATGTTACAGTAATAGTGGCTAATCTTTCTATCTGATTCTCAGGGGATTTTATCCAATTTTGCCTTATACCGGGGTTCTAAAACCCATTGCCAAAATGCTTTAGGGTGTTTTTGTAAAAAAGCAATTTGGTTTTTAGCAGGTAAACAAGCAATGATGTTTATTTTCTCTCTTTTTAATTATAAAATCCTAAATCGGAATTCGTATATTTGTCAAACCAAACAATATAATCTACTATGAGTCAAAAAGTATTACTTACTGCAAAAGAAGTTACTATCATATTACATCGTTTGGCCTGTCAATTAATTGAAAAACACTTAGATTTTTCAGATACGATTTTAGTTGGAATTCAACCACGAGGTGTTTTTTTAGCGGAACGCTTGAAAGAAATTTTGGAAAATGAATACCAAACTCCTGAAATTCAATTAGGTTATTTGGATATTACCTTTTTTAGAGATGATTTTCGAAGAACCGACAAACCATTGGAGGCCAATAAAACTAAAATTAATTTTATTGTTGAAAATAAAAAAGTCATTTTTATAGATGACGTTTTGTTCACTGGACGAAGTATCAGATCTGCTTTGACCGCTATTCAATCTTTTGGTAGGCCTTCAGAAATTGAACTATTGGTATTAATCGACAGACGTTTCAGTCGCAATTTACCTATTCAGCCAGATTATAGAGGACGACAGGTTGATGCAATCAATAACGAAAAAGTCAAAGTGAGCTGGAAAGAAAATGAAGGTGAAGATGGCGTCTACCTAATTACAAGTTAGATCGTTTTTAAACGCTAACTATTAAAAACTAATAATCGTAAACAGCAATGAAAGAATTAAGCGTAAATCATTTGTTAGGCATAAAATACATCAATAAGAATGATATTGACCTAATTTTTGAAACAGCCGATCATTTTAAAGAAGTCATTAATCGCCCCATAAAAAAAGTACCTTCTTTAAGAGACATTACCATTGCCAACATTTTTTTCGAAAATAGTACGAGGACAAAACTTTCTTTTGAACTTGCTCAAAAACGTTTATCAGCTGATGTTATTAGTTTTTCAGCTGCACAATCCTCTGTCAAAAAAGGAGAAACACTAATTGATACGGTGAATAATATACTTTCGATGAAAGTTGATATGGTGGTAATGCGACATGCAAATCCGGGAGCTGCTTATTTTTTATCCAAAAATGTAAAAGCAAGCATCGTTAATGCTGGAGACGGTGCGCATGAACATCCTACGCAAGCTTTATTAGACAGTTATTCGATTAGAGAAAAACTAGGAGAGGTCGCTGGGAAAAAAGTGGTTATTGTAGGGGACGTTTTACATTCTAGAGTTGCATTGTCTAATATATATGCTTTGCAAATGCAAGGGGCCGAGGTGAAAGTTTGTGGGCCTAAAACGCTAATTCCCAGATATATTGAATCGCTTGGAGTTACGGCAGAACCAAATCTTAGAAAAGCACTTGAATGGTGCGATGTGGCAAATATGTTGCGCGTGCAAAATGAGCGAATGGATGTGAATTTTTTTCCATCAACAAGAGAATATGCACAACAATATGGAGTAGATAAAACACTTTTGGATTCTTTAGATAAAGAAATTGTCATCATGCACCCAGGACCTATCAATCGTGGTGTGGAGATTACTAGCGAAGTCGCTGATTCAAGTCAATCAGTGATTTTAAACCAAGTAGAAAATGGTGTCGCAATTAGAATGGCTGTAATTTATCTTTTGGCATCAAAAATTCAGTAGTTTTAGGTGAAACTTTGTAAATTAGCTACTTGTAATCGAAAATACCGCTGGGTAGTTTCATAAATATAGTAAAAATGAAAGTAGATCAAAAAGGACATACCGTAACGATTAGAGATACACAAGGGGATTTTATGTCTTTTCTTATGAAGGTTACGCACCAGTATAAAACATTCGAAAAACACAACATAATGATTGATCTTTTGTTACATAAAGATTTATCTACCAATGATATTAAGCAATTTATGCCTTTATCGAAACAACATAAAAAAGCAAAAAAATCTTTTGTCATAATTACTTCTGATTTTGATTATAATGCCGTGCCTGCTAAACTAACCGTGGTGCCTTCCTTATTAGAGGCGCACGATATTATAGAAATGGAAGAGATTGAAAGAGATTTAGGGTTTTAACAAATATCTTATGGATTTTTACAAAAACAAAAAAGACGCACATCTTTTAAGCATTATTCTATTCGCATGTTTTATAATTTTAATGGGTCTCAATCTCTATAAAGTTTTTACTACTGACGATTCATACAGCAAATGGGGAGTAGGTGCAAACTTATTATTAGCAATTTCTCAAGGGCTACAAATTAAAAAATATAACAAGGAAAAAAAGGATAGTATTTTGTAATTAATTTTTACATAGCGAATTATGAATGGTCCATTTTTAATTCTATCGTAACTTCTAACATGAAATTAAAAAATTGAAACTAACAATACTTGGTTGCTATGCAGCTACACCACGAACTTTTACCAATCCCACCTCCCAGATTTTAGAAATAAAAAACAGACTTTTTTTAATCGATTGCGGAGAAGGAACGCAAGTGCAATTGCGCAAGAACAAAATCAGGTTTTCTAAGATTAATCATATCTTCATTTCTCATTTGCATGGGGATCATTTTTTTGGATTAGTCGGTTTAGTATCCACATTTACTTTGTTGAACAGAACTACCGATTTGCATATTTATGGACCAAAAGGAATCAAAGAAATTATTAAATTGCAATTGCGATTGTCTAATTCTTGGACAAATTATGGTTTGTTTTTTCATGAACTGGAATCGCTAGAAAGCGAGATTGTTTATGAGGATAATAAGGTTAGGGTGCAAACCATCCCATTAAAACATCGAGTGTACACAAATGGTTTTTTGTTCCAAGAAAAAATAGGGGAGAGAAAACTGAATTTAGATGCAGTCCAGAATTATGAAATTGATAGTTGCTATTATCAAAAAATCAAAAATGGTAAAGATATCACACTAGAAGATGGGAGAGTTATTGAAAATGACAAATTGACTTTTGATCCTATTCCAACTAAGAGTTATGCTTTTTGTTCTGATACCGTTTATCATGAAGCTATTATTCCCATTATAGCAAATAGTACTGTATTGTATCATGAATCTACCTTCCTGCAGTCTGAGGAAAATCTGGCTAAAAAGACACTTCATTGTACTGCAAAAGAGGCTGCAACCATTGCTCTGAAGGCTGATGTAGGACAATTAATCTTGGGCCACTATTCAACACGTTATGAAAAAATTGAATTGTTTAAAGACGAAGCCGAAACCGTTTTTTCAGAGGTGCTTTTAGCCGATGATGGGAAAAGCTTTGAGTTTTAAATAAATAATTGAACTGCATGATTAGATTGGCACAGAAAATTTTGAATGACACTAACCAAATCAGTCTAGAAACGAACATTTTTAAATTAAAAATATATGAACGACCTAAGTAATTACAGAAAATCGTATGATAAGAGTGAGCTATTAGAAGCTTCTATACCCGAAGACCCAATTAATTTGTTTAACAGATGGTTTCACGAAGTAGAGGACTTTGGTGGTGATAGTGAAGTAAATGCAATGACCGTAGCAACAATAGGCTTAGATGGATTTCCAAAGTCTAGAGTTGTTTTGTTAAAAAAGTTTAATGAAGAGGGTTTTATTTTTTATACCAATTACAATTCAGAGAAGGGGAGGGCTATTACCGAAAATCCAAACGTATGCCTCTCTTTTTTTTGGCACACCTTAGAACGTCAAGTAATCATAAAAGGGATTGCTAAACGAACTGCAGAAGGCATATCAGATCATTATTTTGAATCTCGACCTGACGGAAGTAAATTAGGAGCAATCGTTTCAAACCAAAGTGAAGTGGTTCCTTCGAGAGAATATTTGGAAGAAAATTTAAAACAATTAGAAAAAGATTTTGAGAGTATGGTTATTCCAAGACCAAAACATTGGGGAGGATTTCTTGTAACTCCCTTAGAGGTAGAGTTTTGGCAAGGAAGGCCTAATAGATTGCATGACAGAATTCGGTATACTAGCCAACAGGATTACTCTTGGAAAATAGAACGATTATCTCCTTAATGTAAGAAATATATCTATGTAGTTATTTTTATGATGTAGTTCGTCGATTTTTTTAGGTATTTTAACGGTAAAAGATGTATGTTTGAGAAAGAAATAAAAAACATATTATCTAATTATTAAAGTTGTTTGCCCCACAATCTACTTTAAACTTAATCTACTTTTATTATGAAGCTAAAATTACTACGTACATTATTGCTCCTTACTGTGATCTGTACTATGAATTCTTGTTCCTCAGACAGTTCCGAAAACCAAACTGCTGATGCATCTGTAAAAAAAGTGATTAGTTATTCTTATAATTCTATTGAGTTAGAGACTATGGACTTGATAAACGCTCATAGAGTAAGTGTAGGTTTAAATCGCTTGGAAAAAATCAATCACATGTCCTATAAATCTGAAGAGCATGATAATTACATGATCGCAAATAATGTGGTTAATCATAATGATTTTGCTGCTCGTTCAGAAAATATAATGAAGACTTTAGGAGCCAAATCGGTAAGTGAAAATATAGCTTATAACTTTAATACGCCTCAGGCAGTTTTAAATGCATGGTTGTCTAGCCCAGGACATAAAGAAAATATAGAAGGTAACTTTACCCATTTTGGAATTGCGATCAAAGAAAATCCAGTAAATGGTAGAAAGTATTATACAAATATCTTTGCAAAAATTTAAGTTGAGTTTTTTATATTTAAGTGGCTGTCTTTCCCCCAAGAGACAGCCATTTATATTTAAAAACTGTTTAGAAAAATCAGTACTAATCCAGCAGACTAGCTATTAATTTTTTTCTTTAGATGTGTTTTTAGTGATTATTGTTTTTCCTTTGAAAACGTAAAGTATCTCATTCTTTACATATTTTTTTTTGAGTACATATTCTTACCTTTTTATATTCTTATAATCTGTTCTTGATGGATTATTTACACAATCTTTAAAGTGTAAGAGACCTAGGCATCACTGTTTTTTAGTCTAAAAATGAAATAATGGACACGCGGTACGCTCTAATTTGACACCTCTTTATTCCACAAGGTACAGGATCCAAATCCTAATGAGTTATTCTTATTCTGCAAAGGAAGTAGATAAGGAAAATAGTGAAAATAAAAATAGGCTGTCTAAAAGACAGCCTATCGTATTTACTTAGGGATGTTTTTACAAGGCAGTGATAATAAATTCACTTCTTCGGTTAAGCTGATGTTCTTCTTCAGTACATGCTACTCCATCAGTACATTTATTTACTAGTTGAGTCTCACCAAATCCTTTACCAGTCAATCTATTCTCATTTACTCCATTTTTAACTAACCACTTAATAGTTGACTTAGCTCTTCTATCTGATAAAGCTTCATTGTATTTAAACGAAGCGCGGCTATCAGTATGAGAGCGAATATCCAATGTCATCGTTGGATTTTGGTTTAGAACATCCAGTATTTTTTCCAAATCTAAAGCTGCTTCTTTTCGAATATTGGATTTGTCTAAATCGAAATAAATCATTTTTATGTTAAAACATTTACCAAGATCATCACCAATAGTAACTTTACAAACAGCATTCTCTAGTGCGATTTGTAGATATGTTTTTCCATTTTCGTCTGCAATCGTTATCGGTACTTCTTTTACGGTATATTCTGGTTTTTGAGCTCTTACGTAATATTTTTTACCACATTCAACAGGAAATGAATAAGTACCTTTATCATCTGAAACAGTTGTGCTGATGCTATTAAATTGATTGTCAAGCAACGTTATTTTAGTGTTCGGAAGCAACTCTGCAGTATCTCTGTTGGTAATTTCTCCATATAACAATTGCTTACATGCAATTTTTTTTAGTTCTAAAAATTTATAAATGTCATCATATCCCATTCCGCCATCCCTGTTTGAGGTAAAAAAACCTCTTCTTGATTTTGTATCTATTAGATAAGCAAAATCGTCTTTGGGAGAATTAATATCAGAGCCTACATTTTGTACTTTACTAAAAGAACCGTTTGGATTAATTGTAGAAACAAAAACATCTAAACCTCCTAAGCCAGGATGTCCATCTGATGCAAAATAGAGCTCGTTTTCATCATTTACAAAAGGAAAAGTTTCTCTTCCTTCCGTATTAATAGTTATGCCTAAGTTTTCGGGCATTCCATAGCTACCATCATTGTTTATTTGAACTTTAAATAAATCAGATAGGCCTATGGTTCCAGGCATGTCAGAGGCAAAATAGAGCGTTTTACCGTCAGGACTTAATGTTGGATGCGCTGTACTATAATTATCGCTGTTAAAAGGAAGTTCCGTTATTTCAGTCCATTTGTCATTTTCTAAAGTAGCTTTGTATATTTTTATTAAAGTAATTTGATTAGTATCTTTTCCTTTTTTTCCATTTATAAAATTATTTCTCGTGAAGTACATTGTTTTTCCATCATTTGTAAAAGTAGGAGTAGACTCATGGAATTTAGAGTTGATATTAGAATCAAATTTATGAGGAGTAGAGGGAGTCATATCTTCTCCTAAAGTAGAGGCATATAAATTTGTAAAATATTGATTTGTCCATTTGTGTTTTCTTTGTCCAAGACTTCCAGTATCCCTTGCTGATGCAAACACAATTTCATTGGAATACAATGCAGTACCATAATCAGAATAGATAGAGTTTATTCCAGCATCTTCGATTTTATATCTTCCGGAATTAGCTTTAATGGCATCAAGATAATTTTCATTTTCCATAAAAAGTATTCCTCGTCTGTCGTTTCCGGCTTTTTTATTGAATAATTCTAAAAGTTCATTCGCTTTTTCATTTTGGCCAATGGATCTCAAAGACTGCGCATAACGGAAATAATATTCTGGTTCTACTTCTGTTGTATTCATGGCAAATAATTCGCCATACCATTTGGCAGCTTGCTCCAACTCAGCATTAAAATAATAGGAGTTTCCTAATTTTTTAAACATATCTACCGATTTGTATCCTTTTTCAGCAACTTTTTCGTAAGTTTTTATGGCATCTATATAGGCATAGTTGTCATACTTTTTATCAGCAGCTGCAACCTTTCCTTGTTGGCAGTGTGCACTAAATGAAAAAGCGGTAAATAAGGTTATATAGAGGAGTATATTATTTTTCATAATAATTGTTTTTAAAAGAATTTTGGCGTTATGATTTTGTCGTTATTTCCGATTTTATTTCTCTTGTATTAGCCGTGATTTTTGTTTTAATTTTTCCAATATTTCATTGGCACTATCATTTTGACCAATAAATAGTAGAGATTTAGAATATTGGTGATAATATTCAGGTTCTAAATTAATACCCATGGCAAATAATTCACAATACCATTTAGCAGCGTTGCCAAAATCTGCGTTTAAGTAATAGGAATCTCCAATTGTTTTAAATAGATCAGCTGATTTATATCCTTTTTCAGCAATCCTTTCATAGGTTTTGATTACATCTACACAGGCATATTTGTCACTTGCTTTTTCAGTTGTATATAATTTCGACTCTTGGGCATTTCCTTTAAAATAAATAAGACTACTTAGTATGATGCAAAAGAATATATTTTTTTTCATGCAATTTAATTTCTAGAAGAATCGAGGAGTTATAATTTTACCGTTATTTTTAAATATTTCATATCGCAAAAATATTTCATGTGAACCAGAATTATAGTTGTTCAATCTAGTTGTTTCCCGATCATAACCATAACCGATATACATCCCATCAGATACTTGGAATCCTACCATGGCACTTAGAGCAGCGCTCCATCTATAGGCAACTCCAACAACAAATTTCTCACTAAACATGAAGTTACCCGATACATCAACTTGTAAGGGTGCACCAATAACCATCTTAGTTAATACAGCAGGTTTAAATTTTATGGTACTGTTAATATCAAAAACGTAACCACCAATTAGGTAGTAATTTATTTTTTCTTTAAAGATCGCAACTTCATTGTCATCGTAACGATCTGATTCAATAAAATTTGGAATAGAAATCCCAACGTAACCTTTATCAGAATGCAAGTACAAACCAGCACCGATATTAGGAGAAAATTCGTTATCTATATTTTGTATCGATGGATCCGCTTGAGATGGATTCAGTTTTGTGATGTCTAAATTGAATAAATTAGCTGTAGCTTTTATACCAAAAGAAAGTTTTAAGGTTTCCGACATCGGAATTGTATACGAGAAATCAGCAGAAATAGTATTTTCATTAGTAGGGCCAATCCTATCATTAATAAATGAAATTCCTAGTCCTAGGTTATTATTATTTAAGGGGGTATTAATCGAAGCTACATTTGTTACTGGAGCACCGTCTAATCCTACCCACTGCGTTCGGTGCATCGCAAAAATACTCATTGCACCTCTAGAACCAGCGTAGGCTGGATTGATATTGATGGTGTTGTACATGTACTGTGTGTATTGAGCATCTTGTTGTGCAAAACCCGCAAAAGCTGTAAACATCAAAAAGATTAATAATATTTTTGTTCTCATAGTAGATTTTTTTATTGTGATTGAACTATTTCTTTTGTAAGACGAAAGAGGTCCATTTTGAGTAAGTTCAATGCTATTTATATTAAAGAATAGGGCTGGTTCATTTTTTTGAATCCTAAGGACAGCTAAAGGTCCTCAGGATTTAAAATTAATTTAAAATTATTTGCTAAGATATAAATACCCGTCTAATTTTTTGATTTCTACTTTACCATTTCCATCAATAGTACTGTAGTTCAATATGTAGAAATAGGTTCCAGTAGGCAAACCAGAAGACTGATTAACTGTCGTTCTTCCACGTGAAATACCTTCAAAATTGTTAGTCTGATTATTATAGTTTTTAGTTTCAAAAACTAATACACCCCAGCGGTTATATATTTCAACTGTATTTTCAGGATAGCAAGTCACATCATCAATATTATCAATAACAAAAACTTCGTTTATACCATCTCCATTAGGAGAGAATGCATTATGAACTTTAATGTCACCACAACCTAAAACAATACAATCATCATTTATATTGATAGTCAGAACTAGGCTTCTTGGACATGTTTCATTATTAATTCGATACTCAAAGACTTTGTTTCCTAAACTTAATCCAAAAGGAGATAAGATATTTCCTTGTAATGCACCAGTGTTATCAACATCTATCCAAGATCCGTTCGTTGGCGTTCCTTGTGGCAATAAGTTGAAGATATTAATTGTAGACGAGTCTCCACTACAAGCAGAGCTTGCAATTGGTAATTCGCTACTCGCTATTGAGACATTTACCGTTTGTATAAATTTAGAAATGTTGCCACAAGAATCAGAAACAGACCATTCTCTAGTAATTGTATACGAGGTTTGAGAGCTAGTAGTGATTGTTTCTTTAAATACGGCAGGAGAAACTGTTGAACAATTATCGACAAAAACTAGTTCTGGTTTTACAGGAATAGCATCACAAGTTACATTTATGTTTGATTCAAATGTAGTTGTTGTCGTAGGGCCAGTGTTATCTTGGACACTAATAATCTGCGAAGCAGTAGCGGTATTGCCTGTTAAGTCTATAGCTGTCCAGGTTCTTGTTACTGTGTAGGATCCGATACAACTTCCTTGAACGGTTACGTCAATGAATGTTAAAGTAACGGAGCTACAGGTATCAGTTGCTACCGCTTGTGCAAAATTTAGAGGTGCACTACAAGATACAATAGAAGGCACTGGTAATGTCGCGATTATTGGTTTAGTACTATCCTTAATAGTTATAGTTATTGTTGCGGTATCGCAATTTTCTGGATTTAATTTCTCGCATATTTGATATGTTAATAAGTAAGTTCCAGCCGTTATTCCAGAGGAGATAGTAATGTTTCCAAGAGTATCTAATTGAATATTTTCGTTTTGTCCTGAAACTAATGAGATGTTTATCATAGCAGATGTAATTTGACTTCCATTAAGAAGATCATTTGTCAAGACATTACCCACGGATCCTAATGAGGAACAATCGTTTATTGAATAGGCATCATCATTAGCGACAATAGCAGCACTGTTTACTGTAACAGTTACCGTAGCGGTATCACAATTAGTTGGATTTAAGATTTCACAGATTTGGTAAACCAAAGTATAAGAACCCGCA
>NZ_FRDK01000004.1 GCF_900143245.1 Flavobacterium fryxellicola | reverse complement strand
TATTTAAAGGAACGTTTGCCGTTGTTGCGGGTGCAAAACTAACACCTTTATACCGTTATTCAAGCTTTTTATTCGCTTTTTTTTATCGCTTTCTTTATACTGCATTTAACTCGCTGAAAATACGCTTCTTGAAAAAAAAGTTTTTTCTGATCTCTCGCTTCACTTCCTAAGCAATGCATGCGAAAATAACCAAAATCTAGTTTTTTTATAATTATATCGCTCTACGAGCGATTGGAAATGCAATCCCTTTTAGACATTTATTGGTTCTCTGAGCCGCTTTGTTAGGATCATAGACAGGATTAATTCTGAAATTAGGTCCTTTGCCTGCACTATCATCTAAGATAGGTTAAGCTTTTTATCGTCTGGGGAGTTGTTCCTTGTTTGTTTATTGCGGTACTTATTATAGTAAGACATTTTATACCTACCTATATATAAGGTACACCGAATTCTAAATCAATTATACAACTCCCCGCGTTAGGGATAGTAGCGCAAAGCCCGCAGCCAAGTGAAGTGTAACGCAACTTGACGAGGACTTGTAGCGAATAGCCCGACCCATTTTAAAAAAGAGGCTACTACACAATTAGATAATAGCCTCTTTTTTATAATGGGAAACGCCCAAGTTATAATCAAAGCTACTTTTTTAACTCTTTATAACTACTATTTGAAGTCATGAACTAAATCCATTATTTAACTACCGTAAAATTATTTAAAAAAGATTCTGTGTTAAACGCCAAAACAAACCCTATTTTTGCCATGTGAAGAAATCAGTTTCAATTATTGGAGGAGGTCCCGCAGCACTTATACTCGCTGCATCGCTCGATTGCAAAAAATTCAAGGTCACTTTATATGAGAAAAACAAAACAGTAGGAAGAAAATTTCTAGTGGCTGGAAAGGGAGGTTTTAATCTGACTCATTCAGAACCCATCACGGAACTTATAGCGCGATATACTCCCGCGCATTTTTTACGTGAAGCGCTAGATGAATTTGATAATCACGATTTTCGAAACTGGCTCGATTCCATTGGCGTTCCAACATACGTAGGCAGCAGCAAACGCGTGTATCCTGTAATCGGGATCAAACCTATAACGGTCCTGAACGCAATCATAACTGTTCTAGAAAAACAAACGGTTGATATCCGTTATAATCATATCTGGACAGGCTGGACCTCTAAAGGCGCTCTCGTTTTCAATACTGATACTGAAATACAATCTGATTATACCATTTTTGCTTTGGGTGGAGGCAGTTGGAAAATAACCGGTTCTGACGGGACATGGCTTGCCACATTTAAAAAGCAAGATATTCCTGTAGCACCGTTTCAATCTTCTAATTGCGGCTACCACGTAAATTGGCCGAAAGATTTTATTATTGAACACGAAGGCAGTCCCGTTAAAAATATTGCCATTAGCTGTTTGAATAAAAGTCAAAAAGGCGAAGCGGTCATTACGCATTTTGGATTAGAAGGCAATGCCATATATGCCCTGAGTCCACAGATTCGTGAAGAACTTGAAAAACACCAAAAAGCCATTGTTTGCATAGATCTAAAGCCTTCTTTAAGTTACACTGACGTACTTCATAAGATCCAAAAATCAATCTTCAAAAAGACGAGCGAAACACTTCAAAAAGAGGTTAAATTAAGTTCTGTGCAGATTGGGCTTTTGAAAAATTACCTTTCAAAAGAAACCTACCTTAATCCAGAATTATTAGCACAACACATTAAAGAGCTACCTATCGAAATTATGGGTTCATCACTTTTGAATGAGGCAATATCTACATCGGGCGGCATCCACCTTACTGCTGTGGATGAACATTTTGAATTAAAAAAAATGAAAAGGCATTATTGTATTGGGGAAATGTTAGACTGGGATGCCCCTACGGGAGGCTACCTTCTTCAAGCTAGCTTTAGCATGGGCAAGTATCTTGCAAAGCATTTAAACAGTCTTCATTAATTTTTTTTTCTATTGTTGCCTGCGAAAAATTATATTATTAAACGAAACGGCTTTTAAAAAATTTATTTTCCTTTATTTACAACACCATTTCTTCAAATAAGCGTTGCGTTGTGTGTTCTAAATCAGCGCACAACCCTGGATGTGGTCTTGAGGTTTGAATAGATGAACTTCGAAGCGCAGTTAACCAGCGAAAACGGGATGGAATATCAAATTGCGCAATAGGTCCACCAGTTTTAGCTCCATTACCAATTTTTTGAAACGCTTCTAAATTTAATTGCAGTTGTCCTAAGTCTAATTCACTTGCAAAAACTTTGAGTTTTGATTCGTCTATAGCATAAATCATCTTTATATATTTTGCTTTTTTACAAAAAAGAACAATACCCACATTAAGGAATTCTTCGCGTTCTACCCTTGGTACAACCCGTATCACGGAGTATTCATATAAGTGTTTCTCTTGCATTTTGGGCTTCATTTATAAAAATTTCAGAATGGTTCAATCGGATTAATAAAAACTGTAGATAGACCTCTCGAAGCGCTTCGGGAGTTTCATCGCTATCTTCCCAATTGAGCCATTCCTCAGGAATAAGGTTAACAATAGACCGTAAGACTTCTTGTGTCAAAATAGTTTTGAATAAACTATCGGTTTCTTTTAGCAGCGCAGCTTGTGGCAATAAAACATGATCCTTTATCAGCGCAAAAGGACTTTGAGCCTGTTTTTCCCAATTGGTCCACGAATGATGAAAATACAAACATGCACCATGGTCAATTAGCCATAATTCTTTGTGCCACATAAGCATATTAGTATTTCTAAACGTACGATCCACATTAGTAATATATGCATCCAACCACACTACCTGGGAGGCTAATTTTGAATCGACAACAGTGACAACGGGATCATAATTAATGGCTCCTGATAAAAAATGCAATGCTAAATTAAGTCCTTGACTGCCTTGTAATAAATCTTGAATTTCTTCATCAGCTTCTGTTCTGCCAAATGCTTCGTCCAGATTAGCATACACCAATTCTGGAATTTTCAATTTTAAAACACGTGCAATTTCTCCACCAATCAATTCGGCGATTAAGGCTTTGACGCCATGTCCGGCACCTTTGAATTTTAAAACGTATTTAAAATCATCATCGGCTTCCGCCAAAGCGGGTAACGAACCGCCTTCTCGCAAAGGAGTAATATATCGGGTAACATTTACAGTTCTTAGATGGGGGTTGTTTTCCATACTCTAATTTTAATTACGCTTTTTACGTTGCTACAAACTTACAAATAACTGTGATGGATTTAATAGCTGCTATTGTTATTTCTGAGCATTTTGTAAAGTCAAATACGCTTTACCAATATTCTCAATAATATCCGAAGCTATAAAAGACTGATAACCCGTTTCCGGCAACGCAATATCAGCTGTTAAACCGTGAAGATAAACACCTAGAATCGCCGCATTCACCGGTTCATAGGATTGTGCCAATAAACTGGTAATCATGCCAGTTAAAACATCCCCGCTTCCTGCCGTTGCAAGCGCGGCATTTCCAGTGGTATTTTCATAAATTGTTTCGCCATCAATAGTATGCGTCGGTACGCCTTTCATCACTACAATCAAATTATATTGCTTCGAAAAGGCTTTCGTTTTCTCGAATTTTTCTTCCTCTGAACTCCACTTTCCTAACAGTCGCTCTAATTCTTTAAGATGGGGTGTTATAATGGTTTTTGGAGCCAATAAAGAAAGCCATGATTTGTTTTGGGATAAAATATTCAACGCATCAGCATCGATTACTAAAGGGGTTTTATTGATTTTCAGAAATTCGTGAAACGCCTTTTGTGTGCTTTGTTCCTGACCCATTCCAGGCCCAATTCCAATGGCTTGAGGTACAATATCAACCTTAATTTTCGAAATAAAATTTTCTTGAACATCTGTCAAAACCATCACTTCGGGAATACTCATTTGAACAATTTCATACCCACATTTGGGAACAAAAGTAGTTACTAAACCGCAACCAGTTTTCAGCGCTGCTTTGGAGGAAAGGCAAACGGAACCAATCTTTCCATAGCTTCCGCCAATGAATAAAGCATGACCTTGAATGCCTTTATGCGTGTTTTTATCAATGTCTTTATAGCGTTTGAGTATTTCTTTTTGGTTAATATAAATGGTATTCATAATAGGATTTGTTTGTCTAAAATTACACATTTTAAATCAAAATTCTATATCCCACTATGAAATTTGGGAATCTACATTTTCTAAGAATCACCAGGTTTATTTAAAGATAAAATTTAATCCACAACTATTTCTTAAAATATTATAGTAGCGCTTTTTGTTCCTACTTTAAAAAAGGATACATTAGTCTTTCTTAAACTACCATTAAAACCAGTTAAATCATCTTATGAAAAAAACACTATTTTTATTAGTACTCACTGCATTTATAAATCATTCGTACGCGCAACAAACAGGTTCTGAATCGAAAGAAACAAAAGGCATCGCTAAAGACGAAAAACCTTCTCCCGCAAATCTCGTGTTCAATCCCGATCAAAATGTGGTTACAGAACACACCACAACTATAAAAGGACAAAAGATTTCCTATAAAGCAACCACAGGCACCATGCCGGTTTGGGATGAAGATGGAAAAGCAATAGCCGGATTATTTTATACCTATTATGAACGCTCCGATGTTAAAGATCGCGCTTCACGCCCACTAGTGATTTCTTTTAACGGCGGCCCAGGATCAGCTTCCGTCTGGATGCAAATCGCGTACACCGGTCCTAGTTTATTAAATATTGATGAGGAAGGATATCCTTTGCAACCATACGGAATCAAAGAAAATCCTTATTCTATTTTAGATGTGGCGGATATTGTTTTTGTAAATCCCGTTAACACTGCCTATTCCAGAGCAACAAGTAAAGAGATTCCAGCTACTAAATTTTTTGGAATAAATGCCGACATCAAATACTTAGCCGATTGGATTGGCGTATTTGTCACTCGCACGAACCGTTGGTCATCGCCAAAATATCTTATTGGTGAAAGCTATGGTTCCACTCGTGTTTCTGGATTAGCGCTACAATTACAAAACAATCAGTGGATGTACCTTAATGGAGTGATATTAGTTTCCCCAACAGAGTTGGGAATAACGCGCGGAGTAGCCGCAGATGCAGCGCTCAAATTACCCTATTTTGCAGCGACAGCTTGGTATCATAAAATGCTGCCACCCGATTTACAGAATAAAGATTTGACTGATATGCTTCCGGAAGTTGAAGATTTTACCATCAATGAACTGCTTCCTTCTTTAAGCAAAGGTGGCTCACTTGACGAGCAAAAAAGGACAGCGATAGCCGCTAAAATAGCGCGCTATTCCGGTATTTCGGAAAAAGTGGTTCTGCAAAATAATCTGGATGTTCCTTATAGTTATTTCTGGAAAGAATTGTTACGTGATAAGGGATTTACTGTGGGAAGACTGGATTCTCGTTATAAAGGAATTGATCGCAAAGATTCTGGAGACAGTCCAGATTTTAATGCCGAACTCACTTCTTGGCTGCATTCCTTTACACCTGCTATCAATATGTACATTCGTAACAATTTGAATTATAAAACCGATTTCAAATATAATATGTTTGGTTCCGTTCATCCTTGGGATAATTCTAATGATGCAACAGGAGAAAATTTGCGTCAGGCCATGACACAAAATCCTTATTTAAATGTACTGGTTCAATCTGGATATTATGATGGTGCTTGTGATTATTTTAATGCAAAATACAATTTATGGCAAATGGATCCCAGCGGAAAGCTAAAAGACAGAATGAGTTGGAAAGGCTACCGAAGCGGACACATGATGTATTTAAGAAAAAAAGATTTGGAAACCGCAAATGAAGACATTAGAGCATTCATTAAACAATCATTACCCAAAAGTGGAGTATCTGCAAAGTACTAAGATTATCCGGTTTTAGACAAAAAAGACACGTCAAACCCATTTTGACTTGTCTTTTTTTGTTTAGTCAACGAAAACAAGTTTTTTAAAAAAGGATGAAATTAAACAGACAAATGCCCTAGCCCAGATAGCAGTGTAAAGCCCACAGTCGCGCCTTTTTTTGGCGAGACGAGGACTTGAAATGGATAGCTGGAACTAGCTCCAAAAAACAATTATCTTGAAAAATTTTTTATGATTTTCGAAAACGTTTGAAACTTTGAACTTTGGTTGCTCTCGCCTTTGTCACTCGGAATAAAAGCAATAAATTAGCACCATCAAATTTTATACAAAAACACAATGAAAAATACTGCGCTTACGCACATACATGAGAGTTTGGGAGCGAAAATGCTTCCGTTTGCGGGATACAATATGCCAATTTTATATGAAGGAGTCAATGCAGAGCACGAAACGGTTAGAAATGCTGTGGGTGTTTTTGACGTGTCACACATGGGAGAATTTCTACTTACGGGTCCAAATGCATTGGCTTTGATTCAAAAAGTGACTTCGAATGATGCTTCCACTTTGACGATTGGAAGAGCGCAATATTCTTGTTTACCAAACAATGACGGCGGAATTGTAGATGATTTGATTGTCTATAAAATGAAAGAGGAACAGTATTTATTGGTGGTAAATGCGTCGAATATTGAAAAAGATTGGAACTGGATTTCAAGTCATAACGATTTGGATGTGGAGATGAAAAATCTATCGGATGATTATTCTTTGTTGGCAATTCAAGGACCCAAAGCCGTTGAAGCAATGCAATCCTTGACATCCAAAGATTTAGCAGCGATTCCTTATTATCATTTTGAAGTGGGTGATTTTGCTGGAATTGAAAACGTAATTATTTCGGCTACGGGTTACACTGGTTCTGGAGGATTTGAGATTTATTGCAAGAATTCGGAAGTGGAACAAGTATGGAATAAAGTTTTTGAAGCGGGTGCTGCATTTGGAATTAAACCAATTGGACTAGCCGCACGTGATACGCTGCGTTTAGAAATGGGTTTCTGTTTGTACGGAAATGACATTAACGACACCACTTCTCCGCTGGAAGCTGGATTGGGTTGGATCACGAAATTCAACAAAGAATTCACGAATTCAGAAAACCTTCAACAACAAAAAGAAGCAGGAGTTTCTAAAAAACTAGTTGCCTTTGAAATGCAGGAACGCGCGGTGCCACGACATGACTATGAAATTGTGAATGCTGCAGGAAACGTAATTGGAATTGTAACCTCTGGAACGATGTCTCCGTCAATGAATAAAGGAATTGGGTTAGGTTACGTTACTGTTGAAAACAGCGCTTTAGATAGTGGTATCTTCATTAGAATTCGTAAAAACGATGTTCCTGCCAAAGTGGTGAAATTGCCTTTTTACAAGAAATAAAAATAAATGAAAAAGATTTCACTCGTATTTTTATTGACTACATTTTCATTTTTTGGTCAAAATGATGTAAAAACCTGTGAAATAGTTTCTAAAATAAACGCGCTACTTCAGCGGGAACATTACCAACCAAAACCGGTAGACGACAGTTTATCGGTTTTTGTTTTTGATAGTTTTATGGATGCTCTAGACTCCAATAGGAACTTATTTACCCAAATTGAATATCAAAAACTACGTCAACACAGGCTTCAACTGGACAATTATATTTTACAGCATAATTGTTCTTTTATGAATGAATTTGTTTCTCTTTACAAATTGGCTTTAATCAGAAAGAAGAAAGTACTTGAAAAAATACAAAAAGAACCATTTGATTATACTACAATGGACTCCGTTAGATTCTCCAAGAAAAATTTTCCGTTTGATCTTGTTGCAACTGACTTAGAACGTATTTGGAAAAAGAGAATTAAATATGACATTTTAGAGGATATTTCCAAATTGAGCACCAATTTAGATTCGCTGACTCTAAACTTTTCTACACTTGAAAAAACAACGAAAGCAAGATTATTTGATGCTAATTTGTGCCAAGTAAATAGCATTTTAGAAACTAAAAACCGAATAGATGATGATCTTCAAAATACTTTTTTAAATCTTTTTTGCACTTATTTTGATCCTCATTCCAATTATTTTTCATTAGCTGCTAAATCCAGTTTCATGTCGGGTTTATCAACAAGTACACTTTCTTTAGGTTTGAATGTTAGCTTTAATGAAAAAGAGGAAATCATCATAGCTGAAATTGTACCTGGTGGACCCGCCGCAAAGACCCATAAATTTGATAAAGAAGATGTCATTCTGAAAGTTTCTAACACCAAAGGAATAGAATATACCGTTTCTTGTTCTTCGATTGAAAGGATTGGAGAATTGATTTTTTCTGATTCCCAAACTGAAATTGAATTGACGATACAGAAAAAAAACGGGGTAGTCATGAAGGTTTTTCTCCAAAAACAATTAATGAAAGCGAATGATAATGCTGTTTACAGTTTTATTGCCGAAAAGGAAACCAAAATTGGCTATATAAATATCCCAAGTTTTTACTCCAATTTTGAAGGCAATACCGTTCAAGGTTGTGCCGATGATGTTGCCAAAGAAATTGTAAAACTTCAAAAAGACAACATTAAGGGACTAGTGATTGATCTTCAAAATAACGGCGGTGGTTCGATAGAAGAAGCAATAAAATTAGCCGGAATGTTCATAGACATAGGACCAGTATCTGTTTTGATGGACAGCAAAGCCAATCAAACTATTCTAAAAGATTACAACCGTGGGAGTGTATATACGGGCCCCATAGTGCTGTTAATCAATGGAAACTCTGCCTCAGCGAGTGAATTTTTTGCAGCAGCAATCCAAGATTACAACAGAGGAATTATTATTGGAAGCACGTCATTGGGTAAAGCTACTATGCAGTCAATTTTGCCATTAGACGAGCAAAATCAGCAGGATTTCGTTAAAGTAACCATTGAAAAATTCTATAGAATTACCGGCGAAAGCCATCAGATAAAAGGGATCATTCCTGACATTTCGCTTCCAGTATTATTTGACAGTGTTATTCCTCGCGAAATCAGCTACAAAACAGCTTTCAAAAATGATGTCATTGTAACCAAAGCCCGATTTAATCCTTTGCCAAAAAACCATTTTTCAGAATTAATTCAACTGAGTAATTCAAGAATAAAAACTGCGACTCTTTTTAATGAAATAAGTGCTGCCAATGATCAAATAAATGCACTTTACAACAATCCTAAAAAACCAACTCGATTGGTTTTTAAAGATGTATTTAATGATGTTCACCAAATTGATTCGCTCTGGAAAAAGGTAAAAAAAATAGTCGATAGTCCACGTGCCTTCACTATTTCCAACACTTCTTATGATTTAGAAAAATTAAAATTTGATGCTTTTCAGCAAGATATTAATACGTACAAAATTCAAAATCTTAACAGCAGTCCCTATTTAGAGGAAGCTGTAGCCATACTAAACGATTACATTACACTAACCAAATAAACTAAACTATACACTATGAAATCTACCTTTACCTCGCTTCTATTTTTGTTTACTGTAACTTTAACTACTGCTCAAGAGTTTAAAACACCTGTGGACTATCTAAATTATATTGGTAAAGAAACGGATGTTATTGCAAGAACCACTTGGAAATACACATCAGCAGTGGCGCACAGTAAAAATGCAAGAAAAATTGACGTTACTCGAAAAACATTAGTGCGAAGTATACAAACTGCCGCAAAAAAAATTGAAGCACTAAAAGAGGGTTACAAAGGAGATGTGGAATATAAAAACCAATTGTTAACCTACTTATCCATTTCCGAAAAACAAATTAATCAGGAATATGAAAAAATCATAGACATGCAAGAAGTGGCGGAGCAGTCGTATGATTTTATGGAAGCTTTTATTTTAGCGAGAGATTTAGTTAATGCAAAAATTAATGAAGAAGTTGATAAACTGAATGCCAACCAAAAAATATTTGCAACTAAATATGGTATCCAAATTGGCGAGGACAACAGTGAACTGGGCAAAAAGATGAAAATCTCTAACGAAGTTTTTGAAAATCATACGCAATTGTACTTAATCTTTTTTAAAGTGAATTTTACAGAATCTGTTTTAATGAAAGCAGTAGCCGAAAACAATTTGAACGCCATACAACAAAACAGCAATGCGCTAGAACAATATTCGAACGAAGGATTAGATAAACTGAAAACATTCAAACCGTATAAAAACGATTTACTATTAGTCAATGCAACCAAAAAAGTATTGGAATTTAGTAAAAAAGAAGCGATAGAATTCGCTCCAGGAGTTATTGGTTTTATGATGTTGAACCAAAAATTTCAGGAAAGTAAGAAAACAATGGATGATAAAGCTACAAAGAGCCGAACAAAAGCAGAGGTTGATAATTTCAATTTGCTAGTAAATGAATTGAATAAAGAAGTAGGAACTTATAACAAACTCAATACAAAGTTCAATACAGAGCGGTCAAATGCAATCAATTCTTGGAATACAGCAGGAACTACTTTTATTTCAAAACACGTACCAATTGATTAATAAAAACATTTGAAAAAATAACTAATAGCTGTATTTTTGCAGTTCAAAATAATAAATTAGTAATGGGAAGAGCATTTGAATTTAGAAAAGGAAGAAAAATGAAACGTTGGTCAGCAATGGCCAAAGCATTTACAAGAATTGGTAAAGATATTGTAATGGCTGTAAAAGAAGGCGGACCTAATCCTGATGCTAACTCCAGATTAAGAGCCGTTATCCAAAACTCTAAGGCAGTAAATATGCCGAAAGAAAATGTAGAACGCGCCATAAAAAAAGCAACTGATAAAGACACAGCCAATTATAAAGAAGTTTTATTTGAAGGATATGCACCGCATGGAATTGCGATTCTGGTAGAAACAGCAACGGATAATAACAACAGAACGGTAGCTAATGTTAGAAGTTATTTCAACAAATGCAACGGAACTATGGGAACGCAAGGTTCTGTAGAATTTATGTTTGATCATACCTGCAACTTCAGAATTCCAGCCAATGGAATGGATCCTGAAGAACTAGAGTTAGAATTAATCGATTTTGGAGCTGAGGAAGTTTTTGAAGATGAAGACGGTATATTGATTTATGCTCCTTTTGGAAGTTTTGGAACCATCCAGAAAGAATTAGAGAATAGAGGCTTAGAAATTCTTTCCTCTGGTTTTGAAAGAATTCCGCAGATCACAAAGAAATTATCGGAAGCTGAAATGGCTGATATCGAAAAGCTAATTGAAAAACTGGAGGAAGATGATGACGTTATGAACGTGTATCATACTATGGAAGAGGCCTAGACATAATTACAATTATACTTAAAACTCTAGCTTTGGCTGGAGTTTTTTTTTCATCGTTTACGTACTAAGAAGATAGCCTCTGTAAATCCTTTTTTAAAGTATTCTGTGAGCTGATTTTAAAGCGGCCGAAAACATAATTTGAACACAAACCAGATAATCACTAGGAATTATTTGATCGCCTTTTTTCTTTTTGCTTTTATGAAATTTTTTAATACTAATTAGTAATGCGTCATACTCTTTTCAATAAGTATTTACTTTAAAATCATGGTGTCAATACCTTTTAAATAAAAGACTTTAATTAAAAACAGAAAATTTAGCAAATGAGTATTTGTTACTGTTTTTTACTGCTACCAAGTTTCTTATATTTGCTGACTTTTGCGAAATGTAACGCCCTAATAAAAGCGAAACATAAAACTATTGGGAGCAGCATCGTTTTTTGTAAGGATATTTTACAAAAGACAGTCCCTGATTGAATGACTTCATTTAGCAAGCTAAATTTCCAAATACAGAATATCGTTCTAAGGAACGCTTAAAATTAAAACAAAATATGACAAACAATATTCTAATTGAAAATCAATACAAAAGAAGCAGCTTATTTGAAAAAGAAAATGTAAACTATTTAGTTCGCATTTTAAAAAGATTTAACACCGTTCCAAAGATAAATAACATCAATATTATTACGTCTAATAGTGAACCAACTATTTTCAAAATTGTACCCAACAAATCAATTATAATTGGTTCCTCCTTTTTGGACAAACCCATTTTAGCTTTAGTCTATTTAAGATATGGAATCGAATGGCAGCTCTGGTATAAAGCATTGAACGCCGAGAAAAAAGATGTTGTTTTATGTGATATTGCAGCTCTTGAAGTAATCAGAATATTTTATAATTTACTACCGAAAGATGATAAAGAAAAATTAGAAAATCTTGATTATCTTCTCATTAATTTAATTAAAAATGATATCGATCTAAATACTGAATCCTCCTTAATAAACGAAGAAATTCAATCTTTTCATGGTTTAAAAAATGCTAACACTGCACTCAAAGAATCTTGGAAACCTATTGTCGAAAATCTTGCAAAACCCACAGAATACATGTTAATGTCTGGAGGAGATCTTAGATTGAATATCGATGAGATTCATTTGCTTAACAAATACGGATGTCGCCCATTTCCAAGACCAGAAGCATTTACTTTTGCTTCGTCTACGGCTTCGAGCGTTTCTAATTTTGCTTTTGATAAAACAGATAAAGTGAGGAGTATATTGATTAGAAATAGCCTTAAAAATGGTTTTCAAAATACTACTATCGAGTTTTCTGAATTGTTAAAAAATAACCTTCGAAATATATTTAAATTAAATGAGGAATGTGAAATAATTTTTTCACCATCAGGTACTGATTCTTCGCTTCAAATAGCAGCCATAACACAAATTATTTCCGATAAAGAAATAACACATATTCTGGTTGCCTCTGATGAAACTGGTAGCGGTGTGGCAGCGGCATTAAAGGGATGTCATTTTGAAAATACTACTGCTTTAAATTATCCAATTAAAAAAGACACTAAAATTGAAGGTTTTAGAGATGTTGATTTAATACAAATTCCTTTCAGAGATCAAAATGGTGCATTAAAAACTTCTGCTCAATTAGATCAGGAGGTATTAGATGCCGTTATTAGTACCAAAAATCAAGGCAGGCACATCGTATTACATACTATGGACCAATCAAAATTAGGGTACCAATCTCCGAGCGACGAATTTATTAAAAAACTAAACTCTCTTGAAAATTTATCAATTCAAATAATTGTCGATGGATCACAGCTAAGATTAGATCCAAAAGACATACAAAATTATTTAAATAAAGGATATATTGTCACCATTACGGGAAGTAAATTCTTCACCGGTCCTCCATACTGCGGCGCATTAATTTTACCTAAAAGTGTCAATAAATTAATTCATTCTGCAAAAAATACATTACCCAAAGGTTTAACCCAATATTATAATCGTTCTGATTGGCCAACTTCCTGGTTTTGTTCCAATGCGCTATCTGACGGCTATAACTACGGTTCTTACATGAGGTGGAATGCTGCTGTAGTTGAAATGGACAGGTATTACAAAACACCTATTTTATATCGAAATATGGGTATTGAGATGTTTTGCAATTTTGTGGATGACTCCATAAAAGAAGCTACTTTTTTACAGCCTATTTACGGTGATGAAACAAAAACGAAGAGTTACAGTAGTAAAGAATTTGGCATAAGAAATATCCGGACCATTTTTCCTTTCTTTATTTTTAAAAACAATGAAGTCTTGTCTGTTGATAAAGTCAAAAAATTATATACTTTATTAAATTCTGATTTATCGGATCAGTTTGAAGGTTCTTCTTTAGAAATCATCCGACTTGCGGCCCAAAAATGTCATATTGGTCAAGCAGTTAATGTAAAATATACTACAGAAATTGAAAGTGCTATTTTAAGAATTAGTTTGGGTGCCAGAGTTATTTCTGAAAGCTGGGTCAATAGAGATATTAGTCTCTTTTTTAGAAATATAGAATCACAAATGAGTCAGATCACAATCACTATTAAAAAAATTGAATTGCTATTGAATAATCCTGAACTGTTGGATTAAATATAAAAGGGTTCTTATTTAAAGTTCAAAAAAAAGTCCCATTTTGCAAAAGCAGATGGGACTTTTTTTAATTATAATTTTAGCTTATTTAATCATTTCAATTTTCTGAACTTCTTCTTCGTTGATGCTGTCAAAGAAACCTTGTTCATTCATCCAATCATCGCTAAATACTTTACTCATATAACGGGAACCGTGATCCGGGAAAATTGCAATTACATTACTGTTTTCGTCAAATTCTCCTTCTTCTGCATATTGTCTTATCGCTTGTATTACTGCTCCTGAAGTATATCCAACAAATAAGCCTTCTTTTCTGGTGATTTCTCGGGCAGCATGAGCACTTTCCTCATCCGTTACTTTCATAAACTTATCAATAATATCAAAATCTGTTGCGGATGGTATTAAATTTTTTCCCAGACCTTCAATTCTATATGGATAAATTTCATCATTATCGAATTCTCTGGTTTCATGATATTTTTTCAATACTGAACCAAAAGCATCTACGCCAAGAATTCTAATATTAGGATTTTGTTCTTTTAGGTATTTTGCCGTACCTGATATAGTTCCACCTGTACCACTACAAGCAATCAAGTGTGTAATTGCTCCATTAGTTTGTTTCCAAATTTCTGGACCGGTAGACTTATAATGTGCATCAACATTTAACTCATTGAAATACTGATTGATATAAACCGAGCCTTTCGTTTCTTCGTGCAGCCGTTTGGCCACGTTATAATACGAACGTTCATCATCAGCAGCAACATGTGCCGGACAAACATACACTTTAGCACCTAAGCTGCGAAGCATATCTATTTTATCTTTAGATGATTTAGAACTAACAGCAAGAATGCAGTTGTAGCCTTTTATGATACTGACCATTGCTAAACTGAAACCCGTATTACCGGAAGTTGTTTCAATTATGGTATCACCCGGAGATAAAATACCTTTCTTTTCAGCTTCTTCAATTATGTATAATGCTATCCTATCTTTTGAGGAATGTCCTGGATTAAAAGCTTCTACTTTAGCGTAAAAATTTCCTTCTAAATTTTCAGTAACTTTATTTAGCTTAATAAGTGGAGTATTCCCTATTAATTCTAAGACATTATTATAAGCAGTTATTTCTTTTTTCATAAAAAAATAGTTAGTCGTGACAATTTTTCATTAGACACGAATGTTACAAATCTAACAAAAAAAATCTAATTAGTTTTTAATTCCTTCTAAATCTAATAAAAAACTAAATTCTTTGGCTAATTCCTTCAGCGCTTCAAATCGTCCAGAAGCACCACCATGACCGGCATCCATATTGGTATTAAGATATAATACGGTATCATTTGTTTTTTGAGTTCGTAGCTTTGCAACCCACTTTGCAGGTTCCCAATATTGCACTTGAGAATCATGAAGTCCGGTTGAAACAAACATATTTGGATATTTTTGAGCTTTTACATTGTCATAAGGCGAATACGATAACATATAATCATACGATTTTTTATCATTTGGATTTCCCCATTCATCATATTCTCCTGTCGTAAGCGGAATAGTGTCATCGAGCATCGTAGTTATTACATCCACAAAAGGCACCTGCGCAATTACTCCGTTGTACAATTCAGGCGCCATATTGACTACTGCTCCCATTAATAATCCACCTGCTGAACCGCCCTCAGCATACAAATGCTTTGGAGAAGTATATTTCTCCTTAATTAAAAATTTAGAACAGTCGACAAAATCAGTAAATGTATTTTTCTTTTTCAATAATTTACCATCTTCATACCACTCTCTTCCTAAATCCTCACCACCACGAATGTGCGCTATTGCAAATACAAAACCGCGGTCTAATATGGACAATCTGGTAGATGAAAAGTAAGCATCCATTGTCACACCATAGGAGCCATAAGCATAGAGTAATGTTGGATTATTGCCGTCTTTTTTTAATCCTTTTCTGTAAACCATAGAAACAGGCACTTTGGTTCCATCCGTTGCAGTAACCCAAACCCGTTCTTCTACGTAATTATTTTTATCAAATGTACCGCCAAGAACTTGTTGTTCTTTCTTGATTTCTTTCTCCTTAGTTTTCATGTTAAAATCAATAACCGAAGAAGGTGTCGCCAAAGATTGATAACTGTAACGCAAAATATCAGTATCAAAATCTACATTGGTTGTCGTATTTGCGCTGTACGTTTCGCTGCCAAAAGGCAAGTAGTACTCCCCTTCACCATTCCAAGGCATGATGCGAATATGATTCAAACCATTAGAACGTTCTTCAACCACCAAATAATTTCTAAAAATTTCAATATCTTCTAGCAAAACATCTTTACGATGTGAGATAACATCTTTCCAATTTTCTTTTGCAGTAGCATTTTCAGGAGTTTTCATCAACTTAAAATTAGTCGCTTTGTCCTTATTTGTAATGATGTAAAAAGAATCTCCAAAATGAGATATACTATATTCTAATCCACGTACTCTAGGCTGAAAAACTTTAAACTCTCCATCTGGCATATCTGAATTTAATGTTCTATACTCCGTCGTTAAGGTACTTCCTGATGCAATTACAATGTATTTTTTTGATTTTTCTTTCCCAACAGAAACGTTGAACGTATCATCTTTTTCATTAAAAACCAATATATCGGCAGCGGAGTCGGTTGCTAGTTTATGTTTGAAAACTTTATCGGATCGCAAGGTAACTTCATCTTGCCTAGTGTAAAAAATAGTTTTATTGTCATTTGCCCATACAGAACTTCCGGTAGCATTTTCAATCTTTTCAGTAAGTAGTTCACCTGTTTCGAGATTTTTTATTTGTATAGTATAGATCCGTCTTCCCATTATGTCCGTGCCAAAACTTACAAATTTATTATCTGGACTTATGCTTAAACCTCCCAATTGAAAATACGAATGCCCTTCAGCCAGCTCATTGCAATTGAACAAAATTTCCTCTGCAGCAGAAAGACTCGCTTTTTTTCGCGAATAAATAGGATAGCCTTTTCCTGTTTCAAAACGCGTGATGTAATAATACCCATTGTACAAATAAGGAACCGATTGATCGTCTTCCTTAATTCGCGATTTCATTTCTTCATACAATTCTTTTTGAAAACCTTTAGTATTCGAAGTCATAGCATCATAATACGTGTTCTCTTGATTCAAATAATCAATGACTTCTGGGTTCTCTCTGTCGTTTAACCAAAAGTAATTATCTACTCTTTTTTCACCATGTTTTTCTAAAGTTTTAGGAATAATTTTAGCTGTTGGAGCTGTATTGCTTTTTGACATTTTTTGTGCTTTAATTTTAGTATTTGATGCTGCAAAAATAACACAAAGACAACTTAAGATGAGTTTATTTTTCATGAATTTTTATTGATTATGTCTACGCAATATAGTAATTTTGTACCAGTAATTAATTTAAAAGATTTAACAATGGATTTAATGGGAATGATGGGCAAACTTAAAGAGACCCAACAAAAAATAGAAGACACAAAAAAACGTTTAGATACCGTTATTATTGACGAACAAAGTACTGATTCATTGTTAAAAGTTACTTTGACTGCCAATAGAACTATAAAATCGATTACAATTGACGATACTTTGCTAGAGGATAAAGATCAATTAGAAGATTATTTGATTTTAGTGTTGAATAAAGCGATTGAAAAAGCAACTAACGTCAATCAAATTGAATTGGATGCAGTTACTAAAATGGATATGCCAATGATTCCGGGAATGGAAGATTTGTTTAAATAAAAAAGTTGAAGGTTTAAAGTTTTTAATAATGTTAAAAACTTTAAACCTTCAATTTCAAATAAATACTCACACACTAAACTAATTTCTCTAATGTTTCTAGTACATAGGTGTGCATGACTTCTCTATAATCAAGATGGGTCACAATCCTAAGTTTGCCATGCCCCATGGAGCTGATGGAAATATTTTTTTGTTTCAACAATTCGATTAAGTTCTTTTCGATGCAATTTGGAACCAAGGAAAAAATCAAAATATTAGTCTCTACTGGTTCTACTGAGGCTACCCAACTCAACTTTTTTAATACTTCGGCAATTTCTTTAGCTCTGCGATGATCTTCTGCAAGACGTTCAATATTGTGATCCAAAGCATAGATTCCGGCTGCTGCCAAATAACCTACTTGACGCATTCCGCCACCTAATATCTTACGAATTCGCAAAGCTCTATGAATCGTTGCTTTATCAGCCAATAGTACAGAGCCAATAGGTGCTCCCAAACCTTTAGACAAACAAACTGAAATCGTATCAAAAAGTTTTCCAAACGCTTTAGGATCTTGATTTTTGGCAACCAAGGCATTCCAAATACGAGCTCCATCCAAGTGAAATTTTAAATTATTGGCATCGCAAACTTGCTTTATTTTTTGCAAATCTTCCAACTCATAGCAAGCACCGCCGCCTTTGTTGGTTGTATTTTCGACACAAACTAAACTGGTTAAGGGACTGTGATAGAATTCAGGATCATTAATCGCCCCAGCTACCTGTTCAGCAGTAATCATTCCACGATTTCCATCCAATAAACAACAGGAAACCCCGCTGTTAAAAGAAGCACCACCTCCTTCATAATGGTATACGTGGGCATATTTATCCGCTATTAATTGTTCTCCAGGCTGCGTATGCAATTTTATAGCCGTTTGATTGGCCATCGTTCCTGACGGAAAAAAAAGCCCCGCTTCCATACCAAACATTGCAGCAACTTTGGCTTCAAGTTCAATCACGGTAGGATCTTGTTTGTACACGTCGTCGCCAACAACAGCATTTAACATGTATACTAGCATTTCGCGTGATGGCTTCGTGATTGTATCGCTAACTAAATTTATTTCCATATTTTTTTATTATTTTTTATGTTCAACGGGTTGCTATTTGTCACCTACCTTGTCCCGATGCAAAAAATTATCTATTTTTGCGCCACAAAATTACATAATTTATGACAACTACCGAACAAATTAAAGGTATTGTAGAGCGCCTTGGTGCGTTGAGGAGGTATCTTTGACGTTGATGCCAAATTAATAGAAATTTCAAACGAAGAAGAGAAGACTTTTGCACCCGACTTTTGGAATAACGCAAAAGATGCCGAAATCATTGTCAAGAATCTTCGAAATAAAAAAAAATGGATTGAAGATTACAATAAAGCCATCGAAATGACGGACGAATTGCAACTTGCGTACGATTTTTATAAAGAAGGGGAATTTACAAGTGAAGAATTAGACGAACATTACAACGAAACCCAAGCTCATATTGAAGCTATCGAATTCAAGAACATGCTCTCGGATGAAGGAGACACTTTGAGTGCAGTTGTGCAAATAACAGCTGGTGCAGGTGGAACCGAAAGTTGTGACTGGGCCGAAATGCTCATGCGAATGTACATGATGTGGGGCGAAAAGTACGGTTATAAAATAAAAGAACTGAATTTCCAAAAAGGAGAAGCTGCTGGAATTAAAACAGTAACACTCGAATTTGAGGGCGATTATTCTTTTGGCTATTTAAAAGGAGAAAACGGAGTGCATCGCTTGGTGCGTATCTCACCTTTTGACAGTAATGCCAAACGTCATACTTCATTCGCTTCCGTTTATGTATATCCACTTGTAGATGACAGTATTGAAATTGACATTAATCCTGCCGACATTGAAATCACAACGTCGCGATCAAGTGGCGCAGGAGGACAAAATGTAAATAAAGTTGAAACCAAAGTGCAATTGTTTCATAAACCAACCGGAATTCAAATACAATGTTCCGAAACGCGTTCTCAACAAGATAACAGACAACGTGCTATGCAAATGTTACGATCTCAATTGTACGAAATTGAGCTAAAAAAGAAACAAGCACAACGCGCTGATATTGAAGCTGGTAAAATGAAAATAGAGTGGGGTTCTCAAATTAGGAATTATGTCATGCAGCCCTATAAGCTAGTCAAAGATGTCCGCACGGGCTATGAAACGAGTAATGTTGATGGTGTTATGAATGGTGAAATTGATGAATTCTTGAAAGCCTATCTAATGATGATGGGACAAAAAGAGGAGTAATCTGCTGGAATCGCTCAAAATGCAATCAGTACCATTTAATAAGACCTAAATTATAAAAACAGGCTCCATCATCGTTTATCAAAATAGTGGAGCCAAATTTCAATAGTAAAGTAACCCATACATTAAATATAATGGCAATTTATAAATCTAAAGCCATTCAATTAACGAAACGCCAAGACCTACTGTAGTTTGCAAATGATTATAATCAATCAATGTTTCGCCGTATCCATGAGAGATTAATAAATACCCTTTTAAATTATCTTTAATAGGATAAGACCAAGAAAATGTTGAATTACCCCTAGCTTTGGAATTGAAATTTAGATTGTGACTACCAACGAAAGAAATTATATTTCCGTTTTTAGTATAAATTACATTCACATCGCCTCGGCCCACAAACTCAGCAATATCTGGATTATCATCTTTCCCACCTGGCACTCGCAGCCACGGTCTGACATAAATGGTCCAGTTCTTACGTTCTAGTCCAGCGTGAAAAATTACTCTATTCCAACTTCTTGAAAAGGGCTCACTTTTACCATTAGACTGATGATTGAAAGCGACTCCTACCATTCGGGTTTTAAAACCCAAAAAATTAAATTTAATAGGTACATTCAAAATTAGTTCTGGCTCATAATTAACTTCTCTAAAAGGTCTAGAAAGAGCATTATTATAGATTTGCCAGTGCGATATTTGTGTGTAAGCAACCCATAAATCACCATAACCCCAAAATATCCCCTGCATTACCTTAGTCTTAAAACTCAATTGAAATTTAGATTCAATATTATTGTAATTAACTCCCGGCGGGGCTACATAATCAGGATCTAAGTTCCCAGAAATTGGTTTTTCATTGGGATTACTTGTCCATCGAACGGGCAGTACGTACATTGGTTTATAAGGAGTAACCAAAAAAGTTCCTCTCGTTGAAGTGGTATCCAATTCCCAACGTTCCGTTAAGTCCCTCAATTGCGTCTTGCTATTGAAAAGCGCTTGAATTTGTGCATTTGCATTACTGAAAAAACATAAGGAAAAAAATAATGCTATTTTAAATTGAAAGAATTTCATAAAGGTTATAGAATTAATAATTTGCAAATATACTCTTTGCCCTTTATTTTTCGTTAGAGAATTGAGGTGATAATTGCTAGTGCGCAAACTTTCTCTTTTTTTAAAGAAAGGGATAGGATTAGGAATATTAACCCTAAATTCTTTTATTTGAAAATTATTAAATAACAAAACCATATTTACACCTAATGAAATCCTATACAGTACAAGAAATAAATGAGATTCTACAAGGAATTATTGTCGGGAATACCTCTGAAAATATTACTGCTCCAGAACAATTAGAAATGGCTGGCGCGACTGAAATTTCATTTATTGGAAACAAAAAATACGAAAAATTTTGGGAAACTTCTAAAGCTTGTGTTGCAGTTGTCAATGAGAATATTGCAATAGAACCAGGAGAAAATAGGGCTTTTATTAAAGTTAAGGATGCTGATTTAGCGATGTCACAAGTTTTAGAACTTTTTGCACCTCCAGCACCTTTATTTATTATTGACATCCATCCAACCGCTGTGATTGATCTCACAGCCACTATTTGCAATGGCGCAAGAATTGGTGCGGGCTGTTACATAGGACCAAATGTGGTTCTGGGCGACAATACAACGATTTATCCCAATGTTACCATTCTTGATGCATCTACAGTGGGAAAAAACACTGTAATTTGGTCAGGAACTGTTATTCGGGAACGATGTCATATTGGGAATGATTGTATCATACATCCTAATGCTACTATCGGTGCCGATGGTTTTGGTTTTCGACCGGATCCACAACGAGGCTTGGTAAAAATTCCACAAATTGGTAATGTTATTATTGGCAACAATGTAGAAATTGGAGCCAATTCGTGCATCGACAGAGGGAAATTTAGTTCTACCATTTTAGGAGATGGTTGCAAAATTGATAATTTAGTCCAAATAGGCCATAACAGTAAATTAGGGAAATTTTGTATTATGGCTGGTAATAGCGGACTTGCTGGTTCAGTAACACTCGGAAACGGTGTGATTATAGGAGGAAGCGCTTCTATAAAAGACCACACTACTATTGGCGATGGAGCTATTGTAGGCGCTGGTTCTGGAGTTACAGGAGATATTCCTGCCGGAAAAACAATGTTAGGTTATCCGGCTGTAGAGGCTCGAGATGCATTAAAACAATGGGCGATTCTCAAAAGACTTGTAAATGAATCCAAAAAAAAATAGTTCGCTTTTTATTAAATTCATAAAAAAACAGGAGGTAACTTCTATTTTTTTGTTTTAACAGTATACAAATATTCGATTTCCTTTCTAAAGCCACAAAATAGTAAAATTTATTTCATTGGATTTTGTATTTTAGCCCAAATTATTTTTAACAATATTGCATCATGGATTTGAACTTCAACAAAAATGAAGACCACAATAAACTTTTACTTTCTTCCTTGCGACAAAAACTAAGTGTTGTGAAATTGGGTGGTGGTGAAAAACGCATTCAAAAATTACATAACGAAGGCAAGATGACGGCACGAGAACGCATCGATTACTTATTAGATCCCAAAGCGAAATGTATTGAAATCGGAGCCTTTGTTGGAGAAGGAATGTACGCTGAACATGGAGGATGCCCTTCAGGCGGGGTTGTGGTTAAAATTGGATACATTAGAGGAAAACAATGTATTGTAGTAGCTAATGATGCTACTGTAAAAGCAGGTGCATGGTTTCCTATCACTGCCAAAAAAAATCTACGTGCGCAAGAAATTGCAATGGAAAATCGTTTACCAATTATCTATTTAGTGGATAGTGCAGGCGTTTATTTGCCTTTGCAAGATGAAATTTTTCCAGATAAGGAACATTTTGGACGCATCTTCAGAAACAATGCTCAAATGAGCAGTATGGGAATCACGCAAATTGCAGCCGTTATGGGAAGCTGTGTTGCCGGTGGTGCGTATTTACCTATTATGAGTGACGAAGCTTTGATTGTTGAAAAAACAGGAAGTATTTTTCTAGCAGGAAGCTATTTAGTAAAAGCTGCCATTGGCGAAAGCATCGACAACGAAACATTAGGAGGCGCAACTACACACTGTGAAATTTCAGGCGTGACGGACTATAAAGCCAAAGATGACAAAGATGCCTTAGATAAAATAAAAAATATAGTAGACAAAATAGGTGATTTTGATAAAGCAGGGTACAGCCGAATTAAAGCGGAAAAACCAGCATTAGACGAAAAAGAAATCTATGGAGTTTTGCCAAAAGCCCGCAATGAACAATACGATATGATGGAAATCATCAATCGTTTAGTGGACAATTCTGAGTTTGAAGCTTACAAAGAGGGTTACGGACAAACAATCATTACTGGTTATGCCAGAATTGATGGTTGGGCAGTAGGAATTGTTGCTAACCAGCGTAAAGTGGTAAAAACAAAGAACGGTGAAATGCAGTTTGGCGGTGTAATTTATTCCGATTCAGCAGATAAAGCTACTCGTTTTATTGCGAATTGCAACCAAAAGAAAATTCCTTTGGTTTTTGTTCAAGATGTTACCGGTTTCATGGTAGGATCTAAATCCGAACATGGCGGAATTATAAAAGATGGCGCAAAGATGGTCAACGCTGTTAGTAATTCAGTTGTTCCAAAATTTACTGTAATTGTTGGAAATTCTTATGGTGCTGGAAATTATGCGATGTGCGGAAAAGCGTATGACCCAAGATTAATCTTTGCTTGGCCAAGTGCAGAACTGGCTGTTATGGGTGGAACTCAAGCGGCAAAAGTATTGGCACAAATTGAAGCTTCTTCGCTTAAAGCGAAAGGAGAATTAGTGGATGAAGCCAAAGAAAAAGCACTTTTTGACAAAATAAAAGCTCGATATGACGAACAAGTTTCCCCTTATTATGCTGCTTCCAGATTATGGACGGATGCCATAATCGATCCTTTAGACACTCGAACATGGATTTCAATGGGTATTGAAGCGGCAAACCACGCTCCTATCGAAAAGAAATTTAATCTGGGTGTCATTCAAGTTTAACGCTGATTTTAAAGTACTTATATAATTATTTTGTACATTTATGGCTGTTCTGCAATTTACTTAAGGTAGTTGCAAAGCAGCCTTTCTTGTTATACAAAGCCCAAAAAATCTTAACCTAATTCATTTTAATAATTTAAAATTAGAGACAAATGAAAAAGATTTCGGTTTTACTACTTGCTACTGCACTACTCCAAGGTCAGTTCATCGCTGCCCAAACTAATGGAGAGCCTTCCAATGCTGCACTGGAAAAAAAATCCGTTTATTTTGAATCCGGAATTAACGCATCTTTACCCGTACATATACAAATGTACCGAACGCACAGAATGGGAATTGGCATAAACGCTAGAGTTGGAAAAATAGTTTCCCGAAAAGTAGAACTAGGCATTCGTTTTGACTATGACTACCGATTCATTAAAAAAAATACGCGAATACTAACTGCTGAAAGTACGCTCGCGGAAAGAGCCAGTCACAATAATTTCAGTCTATTTTGCATCAAACCCAACATTCAATTTAATATGAATTCACATTGGTTTTGGGGTGCAGAAACGGGTATTGGTTATGCGCTTTCAGATGAAGATCCCAAGATTGGACTGGGTTATGTGTCAGAATATGCCAGTGATCAGCAATTCGGGCTGTGTTCCGGCTTGTATATGGGGAGGTATTTTGTTATCAATCCTAAAATAAATAAAATAGGCATATCCATGAATTTAACTCAATTCTTAGCTCTTGGCCATGCTGAAAATAGTCTTGGATTCAAACTAAATTACCGCTTTTTAAACTAGCCTTTTAAAACCAAAAAAGGTCATAATAAAAAAAGCATCTGTTCACACAAGATGCTTTTCAGAATACGGAAAAAGAAATAAGTAGTTTCTTTAAATACCCTCTACGATTTCTTTGCGTTTAATTTTTCCGTTTTCAGTTTCTGTAAATTTTGCCACATAAAAAATTTCTTTCGGTTTTTCATATTTATCTAAACCTTCAAAAATAGTATCTTCTAGAACTTGCTCTTCACCCTCTATTATTAAAGCTAATTTCTCGCCTAAATCAATATCTTGAAGTCCCGCTACAAAAAATCTAGCATGAATCTTATGGGATAATTTAGCTTCAATTTTCTCTGGTATCAATTTGATTCCGCCGCTGTTGATTATATTATCCATTCGTCCCAAAAACACAAATTGGTTCTCCCCAATTAATGCTACAAGATCATTGGTTACGATAGACCCTTTTGAAATTTTAGGAGCATCAATTACGAGACAATTTCTGTCATCCATAGCAATTTTTACATTTGGCAAAACTGAAAAAGCTTCTGCTCCTACTTGCTTTGCAGCGATATGAGTTATCGTTTCAGTCATACCATAAGTTTCATATACTTTTGTCTTCAGCTTAGATAGTGCTTTTTCAAGAACATTATTCACTTTAGCACCGCCAATGATTACTTTTTTTACGTTTTCTAATTCCGACAAAGAATTTTGAGCTTGTAAAGGCACCATAGCAACAAAATCATATTTACAATTATTATCTAGCAAAGGATGTGAACTTGGTGCTACAAAATCAATATCGAGACCTAAAATAAAGCTTCTTACAAACATCATTTTTCCGGCGATGTATTTAGTAGGTAAACAGTGTAACGCTTTATCTCCTGGTTTTAAATCGAAAAAATCTCCTGTTGCTATCGCTGAATTGACCATTGCCTGTTTTTCAATTCGGATCACTTTAGGCGTTCCTGTTGTTCCAGATGTATTCATTTCCAGATAGGGCTTAGCATCAAACCAATCAAGAATAAAATCACCAAATGCTTTTTCGAACTCCTCACCTTCTTTGATAAAGCTGTAGGCTACTCTGCATAAATCATTGCGATTTAAGTGAAATCCATTCAATTTAAATAAATTATGGACATTATTATAGGATATGGCATCGGTCATAGTTCTGTGATTTTTTAAATTATTGAAAGATAAACATACTAAATTTTTCCTGTTAATTTTTCTTTCCAATTGGTCCATTTGTATTTTTTACTAAAGATAAATAAAAGTATCGGGTAAATAATAATAACCGGAAGAATAACATCAAAACCTGCTGAAGGGTCTGAAACATCTTTGAAAATAGAATGTGTCTGGAAGGCAGACCAATCCGAAGTCACTAGTAAAGCGCCAACCAAATTATTAGCAGCGTGAAATCCTAAGGCGAGTTCCAGTCCCTCATCCATAAGAGTAATAATCCCAAGAAACAAACCTGTCCCAATGTAGTAAACCAATATAATATATCCAATTTTATCCACTTCTGGATTAAGAATATGCATTCCCCCAAAAATAAGGGAAGTCATGAGTAGAGGAAACCATTTGTTTTTAGACAAATTAGCAAATCCCTGCATCAAATATCCTCTAAAAATATATTCCTCAGAACTGGTTTGTATTGGAATAAGTAGTATTCCAATTACAGCAAGAATTGCAAAGGGAATTGGTTTAAAATTGAGTACAAAGTCATTGGGTTCATAAAAATAAAATGACAGTGTAGACACTATTGTGATTGCGGACCAAACTACAAAGGAAAAAATGACTCGATTCCAGTCCACTTTACTTCTAGCGGTAGTTACAGATAGTAGCGTTTGATTGTGTAAATAGCGCACCACTAAAATAACACCAAGCATAATGAAGACAAAGGAAATCAATATTAAAAACAAGGTTAAATTAGGTTCAAAAAACTTCATCAATGCCTCATTGTTAGTTGGGTAAGAACGGTCACTTGTAAATGTTTCATAAAACAAAGCCGCAACAAATACCAGCTGACCTACAAGCGAGGCCAAAACGAGTAATACCGAACCCCAAATATACTTCCAAAACCTATTTTCTGACTTTACACCTTGTTCTATAAACATGAATTTTACTTTAATTGTATCCCTGATTAGTTTAACAAACCGTATTTTTGTTACATTATAAAGTTCCTTGTTTTAAAAAATATAATAAACAAAATATAAGTTTACATGCTACAAATATACCATAATTCGCGCTGCGGAAAATCCAGAAATTGTTTAGTATTGTTAGAAAGTTCAAACAAAAAGTTTGAAGTCATCCACTATCTTACACATCCACCTTCATTTGAAGAGCTGTCTACTATTATTGAAAAACTAAATATAAAACCTATGGCGTTAGTACGGCAAAAAGAAAAAATTTGGATCGAAAATTATAAAGACCAAAAATTAGATGACAAACAAATTATTCTAGCCATGATATCGTATCCAATTCTAATTGAAAGACCTATTGTAGTCAAGGGAAGTAAGGCAATTATAGGACGAGATTTAGAAAAAGTTAGCATGTTCATTTCGTAACAATTCAAGTACTTAATTTTAACATTTTTTTATGACAGTAGGCATTAAACAAAAACCAACTTTTAACGTCTAACGTTGTTTAACCAATGTTTATAGAAATGAAAAAAATAAAATCTGTTTTAATTCTTGTTCTCTCATTTAATACCCTTTTTAGTTTTGCCCAGCAAGGGCCTACAGTTCCAAAAATTAAAATTACAGGAAGAGTGGTAGAAAAAATCAGCAAACAACCTCTAGAATATGCTACGATTACTTTTTTAGCTCCTAACAATCCCAAACCCATTGCAGGTGGAATTACAAATCCAAAAGGAGAATTTGAGATTGATATTAAACCAGGTGTTTATGATATAAAAATTGAGTTTATATCTTTCAAGGTGAACGAGATCAAACAGAAAAACCTTAAATCAAATACAAGTCTAGGCCTAATTAGCTTAGAGGAAGATGCAAACCAACTGAATGAGGTTGTCATTCGTTCTGAAAAAACAACGGTTGAGATCAAATTAGATAAAAAAGTATATAATGTAGGTAGTGACCTTATGGTTAAAGGTGGAACGGTTAGTGATGTTTTAGATAATATTCCCTCGGTTTCAGTAGATGTTGAAGGAAACATAAGCCTGCGCGGAAATGAAAATGTTAGAGTATTGATAGATGGAAAACCATCAAACGCGATAAACATAGCTGAAGCATTGCGTTTAATCCCTGCTGATGCCATTGAAAAAGTGGAAGTAATTACCAACCCATCCGCTCGATATGATGCTGAAGGTGGTGGGGGTCTATTAAATATCATCTTAAAAAAAGGTAAAAACTTAGGTTTAAATGGAACCTTTATAGCCTCAACGGGGTATCCCGAAATTTACGGTTTAAGCGGTACTTTAAATTATAAATCAGACAATTTTAATCTTTTTACCACACAATCCTATAATGATCGTAATAATCCTGGAAATGCATTTACAAACTCAAGGTATTTAAATGCTGATAATACAACTCGAGATTACATTTATGAAACTAGAGAAAACGCAAGAAACAACAAAGGTTATAACGGAAATTTTGGTGTAGAATGGTATTTGAACAAATCAACATCATGGACCAATTCCATTAATTACCGTAAAAGCAATGGAAAGAATAAAGATGACGTTTTTCAAAACTATTATGATTCAGGTTTTAATTTTGATTACACTCGCAATCGAATAAATAATGAAAATAGCGACAGTGAAAATGTAGAATTTGCTACCAACTTCATTAAAAAATTCAAAAAAGACGGACACAAATTGTCAATTGACGGATCCTTTTCTACTAATGATGATGTCAATAATGCTATAATTACAGATAAAGACACGAGAACAAGTCTGGTTAAATTTGATAATACTCGAAATGATCAAACTCAAAGTAGAAATTTGCTTCAAATGGATTATGTTTTACCTTTTGGAAAAGGAAGTCAGTTTGAAGCAGGATATCGCGGTGATTTTTCAAAATTACTAACGGATTATCAAGTGGATAATGACGGAGTGATTAACAACGACTTTACTAACACATTAGAATATAAAGAAAAAGTAAATGCTCTTTATACACAATATGGCGTAAAAATTAAAAAATTCTCAGCCCTTTTTGGGTTGCGTTTTGAAGATTCAAATATTGAAATCAACCAATTAGCCACGAATGATTTCAATACTAAAAAATACAATAATTTTTTCCCTAGTGCCTTCTTCACTTATGAAATTTCAGATAAAAGTAGCACTTCAGTCAGTTACAGTCGCAGAATTCAAAGACCTAGAGGCCGATTCTTAAATCCATTCACTAACTTATCCAGCAATATCAATATTTTTGTTGGAAATCCTGATTTAGATCCAGCATTTACTGATGCCATTGACTTTGGTTATATCAAAAGATGGGAAAAATTAACATTCAATACTTCCTTATACCTCAATAAAACAAATGATTCGTTTCAATTTGCCAGAAGAGAATCTGGTAACTTTGTTAACGGCACCCCTATACTTATTAGCACGCCTATCAATTTAGCAACGGAATTCAGAACAGGATTTGAATTTACTTTGAACTTTTCTCCATACAAATGGTGGAAATTAAATGGGAATTTTAATTTCTTTAGAAACGAAACACAAGGTGATTTCACGTATACCGACTTTAACAATAATAAAATCTCACAGAATTTTGACAATACAGCCACTTCGTGGTCTACAAGATTAACCTCTAAAATCACGTTGCCATACAAAATCGATTGGCAAACTAATGCTAGTTATAATGGCCCACAAAACAATGCTCAAGGGAGGAGTTTAGGTGTTTTTGGTGCAAACTTGGCCTTTAGTAAAGACATCATGAAGGACAAAGGAACACTTTCATTTAATATTAGTGATGTGCTCAATTCCAGAAAAAGAATCATGGAAAACAATCTTCCAGGAATTGTAAATTCATACAGTGAAATGCAATGGAGAGAAAGACAGTTTAGTTTATCGTTTACGTACCGTTTTAACAAACCAAAAAACGAAAGAGAAAGACCTAGACAAAATCAAAATGAGGGCGAAGGTGACTATCAAGGATAAAAAACAAGGACTCCCGAAAAGGAGTCCTTGTTTTTTTGCATTAAAACGCGATTTTAAAAACTAAGAAGTATAAAAAAAGGACTCGTAAAAACGGGTCCTTTTTCTGTAACAAAACAGATTATACTGCTTGTTACTCTTGCTTCTTTTTATCTCTTTTCTCTTTGTATGCTTCCCAAGATGCTCCACCTATCCAATAGGATACAAAACCAACTAAAAAGAACATCAACCAAAACCCTATAGTAAGAATGGTTAAGAAAAGTAAAAAGCCTAAATACTGTGAAAATTCAAACATGTTTTCCGGAATTTTTGAATGTAGCCACAAATGTAAGTTTAATTCCTTTTCATACCAATAAAAATGGATAAAAACTACCTATGAATTTTTATAAAAAAGGAATTTTCCGTATTTTTGAACTCAGAGTTTGGAGCTGATCCCGCTGTGCACTCCAATCTTTTCTTTTTTAAAGAAAAAAAGAAAAGGATTTCCTCCCGAAGCTTCGGGACAATCGGGGCTAAAAACCGAATAAACTACATATTTATAAATAACATCAACATGAAATTCAGAATAGAAAAAGACACCATGGGTGAAGTGCAGGTTCCCGCTGACAAGTATTGGGGCGCACAAACAGAACGTTCTCGTAACAATTTTAAGATTGGCCCATCTGCTTCGATGCCGAAAGAAATTATAGAAGGTTTCGCTTATCTAAAAAAAGCAGCTGCATACGCTAATTGTGATTTAGGAGTTTTACCAATCGAAAAACGAGATGCTATTGCGGCCGTTTGTGATGAAATCCTAGCCGGTAAACTTGACAATGAATTTCCATTGGTTATCTGGCAAACCGGTTCAGGAACGCAAAGTAACATGAACGTAAATGAAGTAGTTGCAAATCGCGCTCAGGTATTGAAGGGATTTAACATTGGCGAAGGCGAACAATTCATTAAAGCAAACGATGATGTGAACAAATCACAATCTTCAAATGATACGTTCCCAACTGGAATGCACATTGCCGCATACAAAGCGGTGGTGGAGATTACAATTCCTGCTGTTGAAAAATTAAGAGACACTTTGCACGCCAAGGCTACTGATTTTAAAACAGTGGTAAAAATTGGCCGTACGCATTTAATGGATGCTACTCCGCTTACATTGGGTCAAGAAATTTCAGGATATGTAGCACAATTAAACTATGGTTTAAAAGCAGTTAAAAATACGTTAGCTCACTTATCAGAAGTAGCTTTAGGAGGTACAGCAGTAGGAACTGGATTGAATACTCCAGAAGGATATGACGTAAAAGTAGCGGAATACATAGCGGAGTTTACAGGACATCCCTTTGTAACAGCCGAAAATAAGTTTGAAGCTTTGGCTGCACATGATGCAATTGTAGAAACACACGGTGCTTTAAAACAATTAGCCGTTTCATTGAATAAAATTGCTAATGATGTACGTATGTTAGCTTCAGGACCACGCTCCGGAATTGGAGAAATCCTTATTCCAGAAAACGAACCAGGTTCTTCTATCATGCCAGGAAAAGTAAACCCAACCCAATGCGAAGCTTTGACAATGGTTTGTGCACAAGTTATGGGGAATGATGTCGCCATTTCTGTGGGAGGAATGCAAGGTCATTATGAATTGAATGTTTTTAAACCATTAATGGCAGCAAATTTTTTACAATCGGCTCGTTTATTAGGTGATGCTTGTCTTTCGTTTGACGAACATTGTGCTCAAGGTATTGAACCCAACTACAAACGAATCAAAGAATTAGTAGATAATTCCTTAATGTTAGTTACTGCTTTGAACACTAAAATCGGATATTACAAATCGGCTGAAATTGCTCAGACGGCACATAAAAACGGAACAACATTAAAAGAAGAGGCGGTGCGTTTAGGTTATGTAACTCCAGAAGATTTTGATGCTTGGGTTAAACCTGAAGATATGGTGGGAAGTTTGAAATAAAATCTAGTCAATCGCAAAATAAAAAAATCCCAAATTCCAACTGATACATTGTGGAATTTGGGATTTATTATTTTGTAAATCGGTATTTAAAATATTTGAATTTTAACTACACGTGTAACGCTCTATTGTCTGTAGCGGCAAGCGCAGCCTCCTTCATCGCCTCCGCAAAAGTAGGATGCGCATGAGAGATTCTAGAAATATCTTCGGCAGATGCTTTAAATTCCATTGCAGTCACTGCTTCGGCAATTAAATCAGCACAACGCGCTCCAATCATGTGAACACCTAAAACTTCATCCGTTTTTGCATCAGCAAGAATTTTTACAAATCCGTCTAAATCTCCTCCCGCTCTCGCACGACCTAATGCTTTAAATGGAAAACTTCCAGCTTTGTATTCGATTCCAGCTGCTTTTAACTGCTCTTCTGTTTGTCCTACAGCAGCCACTTCGGGCCACGTGTATACAACTCCTGGAATAAGATTATAATCGATATGTGGTTTTTGACCTGCTAAAATTTCCGCGACCATAGTTCCTTCCTCTTCTGCTTTGTGAGCAAGCATCGCTCCACGAACGACATCCCCAATGGCATAGATATTTGGAACATTCGTTTGCAAATGATCGTTTACCTCAACCATTCCTCGATCTGAAATTTTAACTCCTGCTTTATCAGCATTCAATCCATCGGTATAAGGGCGACGACCTACAGAAACCAAGGCGTAATTTCCTTCTAGCGTAATCGTTTCTCCTTTAGTATTCTCTGCTTGAACAGCAACAATATCCCCATTTCTTTCTACTGATTTCACTTTATGCGAAACGTAGAATTTCATACCTTGCTTTTTCAAGACTTTAGTCAATTCTTTGGACAATGAAGCATCCATTCCTGGAATGATTCTGTCTAGATATTCCACGACAGAAACCTGAGCTCCTAAACGCAAATACACTTGTCCAAGTTCAATTCCAATGACTCCACCACCAATAATAACCAAATGTTTTGGAACTTCAGGAAGTTTCAAAGCTTCAGTAGAAGTGATTATTCTTTCTTTATCTAATTTAATAAAAGGTAAGTTCGATGGTTTAGAACCTGTAGCGATAATTATGTTTTTAGCTTCTACAGTTTCCGAAGTTCCATCTGCTTTTGCAATCGCAATGTGCGTGGCGTCAATAAAGGAACCTAAACCTTCAAAAACAGTAATTTTATTTTTATCCATCAAAAATTTCACCCCACCCACAGTTTGGTCAACTACGGCTTGTTTTCGTGCGATCATTTTTTCTAGATTCACTTTTATTTCCCCAGAAACTTCAATTCCGTGCTCAGCAAAATGCGCTATGTCACTGTAATGATGGGAAGAAGCCAGCAACGCTTTAGAAGGAATACAACCTACATTTAGGCAAGTTCCACCAAGAGCGGCATATTTTTCGATAATTGCTGTTTTGAAACCCAATTGCGCACAACGAATCGCTGCTACATATCCGCCTGGGCCAGAACCTATAATGACTACGTCAAATGAACTCATAGTTTATGTGTTTTTATTTTTAGTACTGCAAAATTAAGGAATTAAGTTATGTTTAAAGTTTAAAGTGTCAGGTTTTTTGATGCGATTTTCAAGTAATTACTATTGCATCATACAAAATTCGTCGCTGCACCTCCATTATCTTTAAAGATCAACAACCGTTGTGCTTTTTACTTCGCTAATCATGAAGGTACTGTGCGTGCTTCCAATATGTTCCAAAGTGGTTAATTTAGTGACCAAAAACTCTCGATACGCTTCCATATCTTTTACCACTATTTTTAAAATATAATCATAATCGCCACTCACGTGATGGCATTCCAGCACTTCCTTTAACTGCACAACTTCACTTTCAAACTTGGTAAGAAACTCTTTGGTATGCTGAATAAGTTTAAGATGACAAAAAACGACAAATCCTTTTTCGACTTTAGAACGGTTGACTAGCACTACATATTTATCGATGATTCCCTCTCTTTCGAGCTTTTTAATGCGCTCATAAACCGCAGTAACCGAAAGGTTGAGCTTTACTGAAAATTCTTTTGTCGTTTTCTTACAATCGGATTGTAATAAATAGAGCAGTTTTTTATCTGTTGAATCTAGTGTCATCTTTATTTAAAGTTGAAATGGAAATAAAATCTATATACATCCTATTTAAGGAGCTAATTTAGATAAATAAAACACATTACATGTTATTTATAGTTTTAAAATCTAATAATAAACAATAGTATTGATTATTAATCTAGAACCGCGTTATTTTGAATAGATTTTGTTACTAACATAATACCCTAGCCCTGATAGCAGTAGAAATCCTTTTCTTTTTTTTAAAAGAAAAGATTGAAACGAATAGCAGGAATAGCTTCAAATAATAATACATACAACTATGAAAAATTTCAATCCCGCAGACAACATTCAGGATTTACAGTACTTTGGAGAATTTGGTGGTGTAAACCCATCCATTTCTGATTCCTCCACATATACGTTTTTATCGGCAAAAACCATGTTTGATACTTTTGAAGGAAATATGGAAGGCTGCTACTTGTACTCGCGCCATTCTTCACCAAGTAATTTGTATTTAGACAAAGCTTTGGCAGCGATGGAAGGAACAGAATCAGCCAATGTTTCGGCCTCCGGAATGGGCGCGATTACCCCTACTCTTTTGCAGTTGTGCGGCGCAGGCGATCACATTGTTTCGAGCAGAACAATTTATGGCGGAACGTATGCTTTCTTGAAGAATTTTACCCCACGATTAGGCATTAAAACTACTTTTGTAGACATTACAAAACTTGCTGTTGTAGAAGCTGCAATAACAGCTGAAACCAAAGTTTTATATTGTGAAACAGTTAGTAATCCGTTGCTAGAAGTAGCTGATATTGAAGGTTTATCTAAAATTGCAAAGCGCCATAATTTAACGCTTGTGGTTGATAATACATTTTCACCATTGTCCGTTTCTCCTGCACGATTGGGTGCTGATATTGTGATTCACAGTTTGACTAAATATATCAACGGAAGCAGTGATACTGTGGGCGGAGTAACGTGTGCCTCGAGAGAATTTATTGATAGTTTAAAAAACGTCAATAGCGGAGCCAGCATGTTACTGGGACCTACGATGGATAGTTTGCGTTCAGCGAGTGTGATGAAAAACTTGCGCACCTTGCATATTAGAATGAAACAACACAGCCATAATGCGCTGTATCTGGCGCAGCGCTTCGAAAACGATGGTATTAAAACAGTTTATCCCGGTTTAGAAAGTCATCCAAGTCACGAAATTTATAAAACGATGATCAATCCAGAATATGGTTTTGGAGGAATGATGACATTGGATGTGGGAACTTTGGCAAAAGCCAATGAATTAATGGAATTAATGCAAGCAAAAAATCTTGGATATCTGGCAGTAAGTTTAGGATTTTATAAAACGTTATTCAGCGCCCCTGGAACTTCGACATCAAGTGAAATCCCTTTAGATGAACAAATAGAAATGGGATTGACTGATGGTTTAATCCGCTTCTCTATAGGATTAGACAATGATATTGAAAGAACCTATCAAATGATGAAAGCGTGTATGATGGAATTGAATATTTAAATATCTTGAAACAATCCTGCTTGTAATAAGCCAGTTTAAAGCCTGTATGCTCAATCATACAGGCATTTGCACTCTCAAAAAAGTAGTGAACACGTTTTTTTAACCTTGCTTTTAAATCATTTATTGAAGGTGAAAGTAAATCGAAGTACCTCATTTATTTTGATGTGGAGCTTATCGTTGAGCAGCTTTCGCTTATCTTCATCAAATCTTACCTAATAATTTTTTTTTACAACCGGCTTAAATTGCAGTTACCTGGCCTAAAAGAATGAAAAAAAAGGAGCGAAAATAATTTTATTTTCACTCCTTTTTTCTCTTTTCTTTTTCAGTTTTTTACCTAATTTCTCACTAGGCGTCAATAATTAAACGCTCTTTTTAAACTTTGTTGAAATAGAATCAATTCTTATTCAACCATTTTTGCAATACTTTTTCTAAATCCAATTGAATAATGGGTTTTGGCAAGTAATCATTCATACCGGCTTGAAGGCATTTTTCTTTATCGCCTACCATTATGCCTGCAGTGATAGCAATTATAGGAATATTTTTAGCCCCTTTTAGTTGTCTAATTTCATCTGTTGCTTCATATCCATTTTTATTTGGCATCTGAATGTCCATTAAAATCACGTCAGGTTTTTCTTTTTTATACATATCGACAGCCTCATTACCATCCTTAGCTTCAAGAATAGTACAATTAGAAATGATTCTTTTGACTAATGTTTTAGCTAGCAGCATATTAATTTTATTGTCTTCCACTATTAAAACTGTAAGATCACTTAACGTTTTCAACGGTGTAGTACCGTCCTTTTTTATGCTTTTGACAAATAACGCAGCCGCATTTTTTTTATGTTTTGCCTTTTTGAATTTAATGACAAAAAAGAAATCGCTTCCATCGCCATATTTACTGATCAGTTGTAGCTTGCTATCCATTAAAGCTAATAATTGATTTGAAATAGCCAACCCTAATCCTGTTCCTCCAAATTTTCTATTGGTGGAATTATCTTCTTGTACAAACGAATTGAATATTTTTTCGTTATTTTGAGTTTTAATTCCCACTCCTGTATCTTTTACAGAAAACTGAATCGTTGACCCTTTTGTATTTGACAAGTCGATTTCGTTAATATCTAATCTTATTTCTCCAAAATTGGTAAATTTAATCGCGTTACTCAAGAGATTCACCAATATTTGTTTCAATCGCACAGAATCAGCCAGAATGTATTGCGGAACGTTATTATTTATGTCAAGTATTAAATCTATCTTCTTTTGGTTTGCTTGGAATTTGAATAAATCTATGACTTGATTTGTCAATTTAAAAAGATTCACCTCCTCAATATTAAGCTCTAATTTTCCAGATTCAATTTTGGAGAAATCCAGTACATCATTGACAATTTCCATTAATGATGTCGCAGATTCATTGACTGTAGTCATATATTCTGCTTGATTTTTTTTCAAATTTGACTTCATTAATAAATGAGTGAATCCAATTATCCCGTTTAATGGCGTTCTGATTTCATGACTCATATTAGCTAGAAAATCAGTCTTTGCTTTGTTTGCGGATTCTGCTAAATCCTTTGCTTTTAGCAGTTCCATTTCCATTACTTTTTGTTCTGTTATATCTATAAAACTTACTACTATTTCATAGATTTCACCCTCTTCGTTACGATCTGGATAACCGTTTACTAATAGCCACACCACATCGTTTTTTACGGAACGATGTACTCCTAAAACAAAATTTTTCAAAGATTTCTTTGTAGCAATAATTTGGTTTACAGGATAGTTGTTCAAAGACAACACTTCATTTTCCTCATCTAAGAAATTCCAAGCAAGATCAGAAGCTTTCATCCCTTTCATTTCATTATTAGCCAATCCCAATAATTCAGCTGCTTTTTGATTATTGACAATGATGGAAGTATCAGCAGCATGAACTAGAATCCCTGCATCAAGATTGTTTAGTAAACCACGGTATCGCTCCTCGCTTTTTAAAAGTGCAAAATCGGAATTTTTTGCCGCAGTAATATCACGTGACAGACAAATAAAGTGAATTTCTTGTGCATCACTTTCCATCATAGGCGCAATTGAAAGTTCAAACCAATGCAATTCCTCATTTAGCTTTAAGGAATATTGTTTTCCGTTAGAATATCCTTCTAGCGAAGCTTCTTTTATAGCAGACAAAATTAAATTAGCTACATCTTTATTTAAAACGTCAGAAAATGTTTTTCCTAAAAAAACTTCTTGAGGCAGCGCTAATAAATCATCGCGGCGAGAATGATAATTAAAAATTTTACCGTTTATGTCTACTTCAAATAACAGGTCAGGAATGGCGCCAAGAATAGCTTCAATTTTTTTATGCATTTTCCTAAATTCGTCGTCCTTTTTTTTACGCTCGCTTATATCCCTCACAATGGCAACAATTCGACCATCAAGAATCATCTTTGCCGTAATTTCTACTGCAATAAAAGATCCTGTTTTGTGAAGCATAGTACGTTCAATCAAGGTTTGTTCGCCGTTTAATAATTCTTTGTACATAATTGGCCTTCTTACAAGTTCGGCATTAGTGTATAAATCTACTATGTTTTTTGTACAAAGTTCCTCTTTACTATACCCTAACATAACACAGGCACTTTCATTTACCTCTAGTAAATGTCCAGCGGCATCATTAATAAAAATAGAGTCTGAAGCTTGATCAATAAGACTTCTATATTTCTCTTCACTTTGTAATAACTGCTCCTTAATATTTTTTAATTCGGTGATTTCGATCATGGCTCCATTTAAACGAATGGCTTTTCCAGATTCATCTCTGGAGATAATTCCTCTATCATAGAAAATTCCATAACTGCCATCTGCCTTTTGAAAACGGAATTCATCTGACCACAAATTTGTCGAACCTACATAAGAATCCTCTAGTTTTTTCACCACTCTTTCGCGGTCATCTGGATGAACCTTGGATCGCCATATAACGCTGTTGTTCTGTCCGTTTGGTAAACTACTCCCAAAGCCTAAAAGAGCAATGAAAGTTTGATTGTTCCAACTTTCTCCTGTTAGTATATTGTATTCAAATACTGCATCATTAGTTGCTGCAGAGATCATTTCAAATCTTTCGTTTGCAATTTTTATTTTTCCCTCTGCTTTCTTGACTTCAGAAAGATCCAATCCCATTCCTAAGAGACACCTCTTTCCTTTATACTCAAAAGCATGAGAATTAATGTAATACGGAATTTTATCTTTATTTTTTGTTAATAATTTGACTTCTAATCCAGGTGATTTAATTTTAAAGACCGTCTTTAATCTTGTTTTTATTATTTCTTTATAGTCTTCATCATAAAAATCTATCGCTTCCATTTGACCAATTTCAGCTGCACTATAACCCGTAACTGTCTCAAAATTTTTATTCCACTTGACAAAATTTCCTGATTCGTCATAAAGATAAAAAACACCAGGAAGGTTATTGATTATCAGTTCCGAAAGTTGTTTTTCCTTCAAAATGGCATCTTCAGCAATCTTGCGCTCTGAAATATCAGTAATAGTACCAATATATCCTACGATCTCATTTCTGACATTTTTTTCCGGAATCGCCTGGCCCATAACCCAAGCTATTGATCCATCTGGACGCACAAAACGATACTCTGACAATGACGTTTCAAGATCATTTGTTGCTTCCTCCCATCCTTGCGCTACTATTTTTTTATCCTCCTCATGAACAGCCTTTAACCAGCCCTTACCCATAGCTTCTTTAAAAGACAATCCAGAAATTTGACACCAATAGGGATTAACATACGTAGTATCTCCTTTTGTATCTGTGCGGAAAATTCCAACTGTAGAAACTTCCGTTAAGGTGTGATATCTTTGCTCACTATCAAATATATCTTCTTCCGCTTTTTTGCGTAGTGCTTCTTTTTCAAAAATTTCTAATGCAAAAGCCACATCGCCTGTCGCTTCCTCTAGTAATGCGATTTCCTCTTTATCAAAAAAGTTTTTCTCCTCTGCATAGAAAGAAAAAGCACCAATTGCTTTTCCAAATTTTTTTATTGGAACTGACATTACAGATAAATATCCTCTCTCCAATGCTTCTTCTTTCCAAGGCAGCATCATTAAATCGTTTTCAATATCATTACAAACTACCGATTTGCCTAGTCTAATGGCACAACCTGCTGGCCCCCTTCCTAGTGGCTTATCATTTATTGTTATCGTTTTAATTTTAGAGAAATAACCATGATCATCTCCTACAATCTTTGCAGGTATCACTTCTTTAGTAACCTCATCTACAATTCCAACCCATGCCATTTTAAATTTTCCTAAATCAACTGCGATAGTACATGCTTCCGTAAACAAAGTTTCTTGATCAGTAGTTCTCACAATCATCTGGTTAATCTGACTGATAAACAAATAAAGCCGATTGGCTTTAATGATTTTTTGCTTTGCTAAAATTCTTTCAGTAACATCCGTAACAATTCCATGGCAAATCACTGTTCCTTCAGGCTCAACTAGGGGTAATGAGTTTACTTCATGCCATACCATTCCTTTTTTAGGGTGCAAATAACGGTACTCTCCTTTGAGGGGAATTAACTTGGATTTAGTTTCATTTATGCTCCACATCACGCTCTCCAAATCATCTGGATGAATTAATCCGAAAATTTTTGTTGCATCAAACTCAATCTCTTCGTGTGTATACCCATATATTTCTCCAATAGCATGGCTAGCATACGGATAACATAATGTACCGTCTCTATTTTGCCGCATCGAATAGATCAATCCTGGTGCGGTAGCCGCAATCTTAGCGAATTTTTCTTTTTCTTTTACTAAGGTCTCATTGGCCACTACACTTTCAGTGACATCTCTTAAATTGGCAACGATACCATTCACACCACTGTACTCCATCATATTATTGAGGACTCCTTGTAACCAAATATAATTTCCATTTTTGTGCCTAACCTGAAATAAAACGGGATGTGGATTTCCTGGATTATCCAAAGCTTTCTGTAACATTTCATGAACATATACTAAATAATCAGGATGAAAATATTCTTGCTCCGGTAAACTTTCATATTCTTCGTGTGAGTATCCGTTAACACGAACTGACGAAGGGTTGCGAAATAGAGTATTTAAATTTTCATCGATGACCGTTATAATACTGTCATTGTTTTCCACCAATGCTCGAAAGCGTTTTTCGCTTTCTTTTATTTTCTCTTCGACTTTTTTATTTTCAGTAACGTCTTTAACAAAACCTAAAAATCGGTCCTCCGAGAGCTTTACTGCATCAATGAAGCAAAATATTTCGGATCCATTTTTACGAACAATTTTAATCTCCCCCTTTATCGCGCCTGTTTCTTGTAAAAATTGAAATTTTTGCAAGGTAGCATCAGCTTGGTCCACTGATGATAGATCGCCAAATTTCATCAGTAAAAGTTCTTGCTCAGAATATCCCGTTAATGTAGAAGCAGCTTGGTTTACTTCAATATAGTTTCTATTTTGATCGATGACAAAAATCCCATCTGGAGCATTTTCAAGGTAATACTTAAACTTAGCATCGCTTTCTTGCTCAATTAGTTTAAGTTTATAGTCTATCACTGCCACTTCTTGCTCTTTTGTTGACTGCTCGATTAGTTTTTTCTCTGTGATGTCCTGAGTATTGCCTCTAAGTTTAACAACATTTCCCTTGTTATCTAGTACCGGTGTTACAATAATCGTGAGCCATTTTATTCTTTTTTTCGAAAAAATCGCGCACTGCTCTGATTCAAACGATTTTTTATCAAGCCTAGATTGTTCGATTTTATTCTGAAAAATAACAAGATCCTCCTTCGCAAAACGACTTAAATATCCCTCGAATAAATTTTGCTCTAATTTTCCATCAATTTCGTAAATAGAATACAATTCCTTAGACCAAACCATTTTGTTATCAATTAAATCTAATTCCCATGTTCCTATCTTGGCAATTTTTTGGGCAATGTTTAGTAGATTTTCACTGAAAATTAAATTTTCTTGAGCTTTTCTCTTTTCGGTAATATCTCTTCCAATTCCATAAATAATTTGCATCGGCAGATTTACGCTGAAAATCCAATGAATAACAACAGTTTCTCCATTTTTTTTAATACACCTATTTTCGAAATTTAATGAAGTTTGATTTTTGGATAATCTTTCGACTTCCGCAGCTGTATTTTTTTGATCTTCGGGATGAACGAATGTAGCAAATGGATTGTTAAGGAACTCCTGCTCTGTATACCCAAATTTAAGGACAAAATCTGGATTTATTTCTTTAAAGTAGCCACCAGAACCTAATACACAGAGCATATCTTCCGATTCTTTTGCCAAGAATTCAAAATTGGATTTTTTATGTTCTCCATTCTTTAACCGAATTATCTCTAATTCTTGTTCCTGTATTTTTTTGAGCAATTCATCGTACGTTGGTTTGGCCTCATTCATACCCACAAAATTGAAATAATTAGCAATAAATTTATTGTAAAGGCTAAATGTAATAAAATAAAAACAACATATAAAATTAGGTTCGCTTTTATAAAAAAAATTTAAAACTTACGCTTCACTTCTGCTGAAGCAATAAGCAATGAAAAATGCAACGACTTCTCTACTTACTTAATTACGTTATAAAGCATAACTTACAATTTCTCTTTTTATAGAATCTATTTAGTTGCGAGTATTCTAATTCTTTATAAAATACAAAAACCGAAATTTTCATTTCGGTTTTTTCTTGACTGTATGCTTCGGTTATAAAATAAAAAAAATTCCACTATAGCTCTTCTTCACGATCCCAAAAACGATGTTTGCCCATGGCTTCTATAAAAGAAGTTGTAAAGGTTTTATCTGGATTTTTTGAATTAATAATTATTCCATTTTCACCCTCTGTAGAATCCAATTTGTCTGTACGTTTTGTGTTGCTAAATATATCTGATTCGTCAGCACCAATAACTTTACAATGTTTATAGGCCTCATTTATAAATTCGATTACTGCGTCATTGGAATTCATGAATTTAGCATTTTTCCCCCCTGGAATATATACTGCATCAAATAAAACTGAGGAAGCAATTAGAAAACTTTGATCTACTTTGACTTCACTTCCATCGTCCGTTTTTATGCTGCCTAAATGTGGTGCTATAATTTTTATACTCGCTCCTTCTTTTTCTAATGCGGTTTTCATAGCATTAATTGAAGCCCTATCAGCGCCCTCTGAGCATAAAAATGCAACTTGTCTACTCGCAATTGTTTTGGACAGGGTTTTGCTTTTAAGCATACTCAATGCATCGGAGGATTTCACGCTTTGTGGAACTTTTTTAGGTTCGTATTTTTGTTTGTCTGCATTCGCGCCAACACCATGATTCATCGGTTTTTCAGGACTCTTTGGCACCTTAAGCCCTAGACCTTTGGCTACTTTGTCTGTCAGAGTGGTATCTATTTGAGATAATAGTCCAAGCATGCGGGTTTGAATTGCCGTAGTCTCTAATTTACCTAGTTCAAAGCGCAACGCATTTATGATATGATTTTTTTCTATTTGAGTCTGACTGTTATAGAATAATGTTGCTTGACTGAAATGATCCGAAAAACTTTCGCTGCGGTCACGCACTTTTTGGGCATCAATTCTTTCATTAAAACTGGCAAAACCTCCCTCTTCAATTTTTGCCTGAAAAGGACAGCCACCACCTAAAGAATTCGGGTGATAACTCACTCTGCCTACATTGATTTCCTGACGCATGTGTCCGTCACGCTGGTTATTGTGCATCGGGGCAATGGTTCTATTAATTGGAATTTCATGAAAATTTGGACTCCCTAAGCGCGATAATTGCGTATCTGTATAAGAAAATAAACGTCCTTGCAGTAAAGGGTCGTTTGTAAAATCGATTCCTGGAACAATATGACCAGGGTGAAAAGCCACTTGCTCTGTCTCAGCAAAGAAATTATCTGGATTTCGGTTGAGAACCATTTTTCCAATTATGGTAACTGGAACTAATTCTTCGGGTACTAACTTAGTGGGATCTAATAAATCAAAATCAAATTTGTGTTCATCGGCATCTGGTATAATTTGAACTCCTAATTCCCATTCAGGAAACTGTCCGTTCTCGATAGCCTCCCATAAATCCTGACGATGAAAGTCTGAATTTTTCCCTGATATTTTTTGGGCTTCATCCCAAGCGACTGCATGTGTTCCCAATTTTGGTTTCCAATGGAACTTAACAAAATGAGATTCGTTTTCTTTATTTACAAAGCGGAAGGTGTGAACACCAAAACCCTCCATCATTCTTAAGCTTCTGGGTATTGCTCTATCAGACATCACCCACATAATGGTATGCATCGTCTCTGGCATTAAGGAAATAAAATCCCAAAAAGTATCATGTGCTGAGGCAGCTTGCGGCATTTCGTTATTCGGTTCCGGCTTGACGGCATGAATTAAATCAGGAAACTTTATAGCATCTTGAATAAAAAACACGGGGACATTATTTCCAACTAAATCATAGTTGCCTTGTTCCGTGTAAAATTTTACCGAAAATCCTCTAATATCGCGTGCTAAATCTGTAGAACCTCTAGATCCTGCTACTGTTGAAAACCGAGTAAAAACAGGAGTTTTAATGCTTGGATCTTGAAGAAATCCTGCCTTGGTGTATTTCTCCATAGATTCATAAACCTGAAAATAACCGTGTGCTGCTGAACCTCGGGCGTGTACAATTCTTTCAGGGATTCTTTCATGGTCAAAATGGGTGATTTTTTCTCTTAAAATAAAATCTTCCAACAGTGAAGGGCCACGTTCACCAGCTTTTAAGGAATTCGTGTCATCATTGATTTTTAAACCCTGATCCGTAGTCATAAAATGTTCAGTACCATCCGATTTATTTAAATTTAAATCCTGTTGCTTCCTGTTTTCAGCATCGTCTAGGTCTTTTTTGGTGTTTTTCATTTTGCCAATTTTTTAGCGTTTGTAATTATTATAAATTTACACTTTTAAAAAATTATCTGTTTATATAATTCTAATAAAATTTTACAATATTATTTTATAAAAAATTATAAATAATTGATTTACAATTTTTTATAATTAAAAAAACACTTTGAGGAAATAAATCATCATCAAAATAAACCTAGTTAAATTAAAGTTTATTGCAAATGGGAGGAGTTAAAATTATACTGAAATGGGAACAAAAATTACTTTTTATCTCCTTGCAAGATATTTCATTTTAAGCCTAGAATAATTCTGGTACGCGTTTTGAATCTAAAACTGGAGTAGTAATCATAAATTTTTATATACAGTAGGATTATAGAAATCGAAATGCATTTATGTGGATTCAAAAAATAATACAACAATAGTACAATGTAAATGACTATATAAAAGTAAAAAACTTACAAAAAAGCGCTTTTGGGTAAGCAAAAAATGATTTTTAAGAAAAATAACAAACATTTGTATATACAATTATAAAATACGTTATATTTGTACCAACAAATGACATGGCAATAGAAATGAAAATTGAAGAAATCTTAAAATCCACTGTACCGATGGATAATTCCAAAAAAATTATTCTGAACGTTATGTACACACAAAATGTTATTGTGGAAAATTTTAATGAAATATTAAAACCTCATGACATATCAGGAGAACAATATAATGTCCTTCGCATCTTAAGAGGGCAAAAAGGAAATCCGGCAAATATGTCCATGATTCAGGAACGAATGCTTGCGAAGACCAGTAATACGACTCGATTAGTTGATAAATTATTATTAAAAGATCTTGTCACGAGAAAAGTATGTCCTGAAAACCGACGTAAAATAGAAGTGGTGATTACACAAAAAGGACTTGCTGTTCTGACAGCTTTAGATCCAATAGTAATAGCACATGAAGAATTTTTTTCGCGAAATTTATCGCCTGAAGAAATCGTTCAACTAAATCACTTATTAGAAAAATACAGAAACCAATAAAAAATAATAAATACACTATGAATACTTTTTTAGAAAATCAAAATTGGAGATACGCAACGAAAAAATTTGATGCTACAAAAATAATAACAACGCAAGACTTAATGATATTAAAAGAAGCAATTCGCTTGAGTTCTTCTTCGTATGGCTTACAACCGTATAAAGTAATCATCGTAGAAAATCCAGAATTAAGAGCCAAAATCCAACCTTCAGCTTGGGGACAATCACAAATAGTTGAAGCTTCGCATTTAATTGTTTTTGCCAATGAAACTAACTTTGGTGATGTTGGAATAGACAATTATATCAAAAACACGAGTGAAACAAGAGCGGTTCCTGTTGAAAGTTTACAAGGGTATGCTTCTTTTATTAAATCAAATATATTAACTCTTCCAGAAGAGGCCAGAAATACCTGGACTTCAAAACAGACGTATTTAGCCTTAGGTAATTTGTTAAATGCTGCTGCAGAGCTTAAAATAGACGTAACCCCTATGGAAGGTTTTGTTGATACTGAAGTAAATGAAATATTAGGTTTGGACCAATTAGGACTAAATGCAACTTTACTGGCAACTCTTGGTTACAGACACGATCAGGACGCAACACAGTATTACAAAAAAGTTAGAAAATCAAACGACGAATTGTTTATTACATTATAATTATTAATCCCATTTTAAACACGAAAAAAAATGAAGAATTTCAAATCAATCGCATTAGCATTAGTAGTCGTTCTAACTACTTTATCTGTAACAGCACAAACTAAAAAAGTAGATGCTTCAAAAAGTTCAATCAACTGGACCGGAAAAAAAGTAACGGGTGAACATGAGGGAACCATCAACCTAAAAGATGGTGCATTAGTTTTTAAGGGAAAAACACTAGTGGGAGGAACATTCAATGTTGATATGACATCCATTATTGCTACTGACTTAAAAGCTGGTCAAGGAAAAGAGAAATTAGAAGGTCACTTGAAAGCGGATGACTTTTTTGGAACTGATAAATTTGCTACAGCAAATTTAGTTTTCAAAAAAATAGTTGCAAAAGCTCCAAATATATATGTAGTAACAGGAGATTTAACCATTAAAGGAATTACTAAACCAGTTACTTTTGATCTTACGACAACTGCAAATACAGCGACAACTAACGTAAAAATTGACAGAACTAAATACGATATTAAATACGGTTCTGGAAGTTTCTTCGACAGCTTAGGAGACAAAGCAATCAACGATAATTTCGACTTAGCTATTATTTTGAAGTTTTAAATTTCAGTACAATTATTTTTCAAACCCTAACAATTCTTGTTGGGGTTTTGTTTTGGATAAAAATCCGTGATTAAAATTTATTTAACAATAAAAGTCGAATTTTTAATTTTTTTAACGCTTAATATTTTTGAATAGTCAAATTTCATTTATATATTTGCTACAACAAAATAAAACATGAAAACAATTTTAAACAATACTTGGTGGTGGAACAATTTACGTCAATCGTCGTGAACTAAGCTCCTATAGTATTATTAAAACTATAAATATAAAAGGCTTGTCATCACGACAGGCCTTTTTTTTGTTCCAATTTTTAATTAATTAGTTCTGACAAGTTGCTACTTTTCACTACCAAACAAAAACAAAATGAAACCTTTTTTACTAAATACCCATTACAAACAAATTCTCGCTGACACGATTACTCCTGTGAGTGTGTATCTTAAAATTAGAGATAAATTTCCAAATAGTCTATTACTGGAAAGCAGTGATTATCATGGGAATGACAACAGTTTTTCGTATATCTGTTGTAACCCAATTGCTACTATAAAAATAGAAAATGAAATTATTCATACGACTTTTCCTGATGAAAGTTCGCATAAAACAACTATTGATGCTACTACTGATATTCCACAAGTCATTCAGGAGTTTGCAGGGCAATTCAAATCCGAGAAAAATAATTTTAAGTTCATCAACAACGGATTGTTTGGCTACATTTCTTATGATGCCGTGCGCTATTTTGAGAAAGTAACTATTGCCAAAAAAGAAAATAGCAACACCATACCGGATGTGTACTATGCAGTGTACCAAAACATCATTGCCATCAACCATTTCAAAAATGAAGCGTATATTTTCTGTCACAGTTTGGATGGTAAAAATAACATTTCAGAAATCGAGCAATTGCTGCAATCTAGAAATATCGCTTCCTACAAATTTTCTAAAGAAGGAGAAGGATTTTCTAATTTAACAGATGCCGAATTCAAGCACAATGTGGCTTTGGCCAAAAAGCACTGCTTCCGTGGCGATGTGTTTCAATTAGTTTTGTCAAGAAGATTTACTCAAGGTTTCAAAGGTGACGAATTCAATGTGTACAGAGCGCTGCGAAGTATTAATCCATCTCCTTATTTATTCTTTTTTGATTATGGTGATTTCAAAATATTTGGCTCTTCACCCGAAGCACAAATCATTGTAAAAGATCGTAAAGCCGAAATTCATCCTATTGCAGGCACTTTCAAACGAACAGGTGATGATGAAAAAGACGCCGTATTAGCCAAACAATTATCAGAAGATAGAAAAGAAAATAGCGAGCACGTAATGCTGGTTGACTTAGCCAGAAATGATTTGAGTAGAAACGGACACGATGTCAATGTCGAAAAATATAGAGAAGTACAATTTTTTTCTCATGTGATTCACTTGGTTTCAAAAGTAACGGGGCATTTGCATCAAAATGCAACGACAATGCAAGTCGTAGCGGATACTTTTCCGGCAGGAACATTAAGTGGCGCTCCCAAACACCGAGCAATGCAGTTGATTGAAGGGTATGAAAAAACCAATAGAAATTTCTATGGTGGAGCAATTGGTTTTATGGACTTTGAAGGTAATTTTAACCATGCCATAATGATCCGAACTTTCTTGAGCAAAAATCATCAATTGCACTCTCAAGCGGGTGCTGGAATAGTGGCCAGCTCTGACGAAGAAAGCGAAATGCAAGAAGTTTACAACAAACTAAGAGCGCTGAATGCTGCTTTAGATTTAGCGGAAACAATATAAAATAATTTAGAGATTCAATAATTTAAGAATTTAAAGATTGCTGAAACACTCAAATTTTTCAATCTTTAAATCTTTCAATTTTTCAATAATAAAAATGAAAAAAATACTAGTCATAGATAATTACGATAGTTTCACCTACAATTTAGTGCACTATCTAGAAGATTTGAATTGTGAAGTTACTGTTTATAGAAACGACGAATTTGATATTGAAGAGATTGCCATTTTTGATAAAATACTTCTTTCGCCAGGTCCTGGAATTCCTGATGAAGCTGGTTTATTGAAAGATGTCATTCGGAAATATGCACCTACCAAAAGCATTTTTGGAGTGTGTCTCGGACAGCAGGCCATTGGAGAAGTTTTTGGAGGAACACTTTCAAATCTTGACAAAGTATACCATGGTGTAGCCACAATGGTAAAAACAGTGGTCGATGATGAACTTTTATTTGAAGGATTAGGAAATGAATTTGAAGTAGGGCGGTACCATTCTTGGGTAGTTGACACTAACTTACCTGATGTACTTGAAGCCACCTCATTTGACGAAAATGGTCAAGTAATGTCCTTGCGACATAAAACCTACGATGTGCGCGGTGTTCAGTTTCATCCAGAAAGCGTCTTGACACCAAATGGAAAAAAAATATTAGAAAATTGGGTAAATAGCTAGACATAACGTCAAATGTCATAATGTCGTAAGACTTTAAGGCCATCGACTTTCAACTTTAAGACATATTTAAAAAAATGAAAAACATATTAAACAGATTAATCAATCACGAAATGCTTTCTATTGCAGAAGCCAAAGAGGTATTGATTAACATCTCTAAAGGAAGTTACAACACAAGCCAAATTGCGTCGTTCCTTACTGTGTACATGATGCGTAGCATCAGTATTGATGAACTTGCTGGCTTTAGGGAGGCATTACTTGAATTATGCATTCGAGTTGATTTGTCTGCCTACAACACGATTGATTTGTGTGGAACTGGTGGCGACGGTAAAGACACATTCAATATTTCTACTTTGGCTTCATTTGTTGCTGCAGGAGCGGGAATAAAAGTAGCAAAACATGGAAATTACGGTGTTTCCTCTGTTTCAGGATCCAGTAATGTCATGGAACAAATGGGTATCAAGTTCAGTAGTAATGCTGATTTCTTAGAAAAATGTATCGACAAAGCAGGAATTGCTATTTTACATGCACCTTTATTTCACCCAGCCATGAAAAATGTGGGTCCTATACGAAAAGAATTAGCCGTGAAAACATTTTTTAATATGTTGGGACCAATGGTAAATCCGTCCTTTCCAAAAAACCAATTGGTTGGGGTTTTCAATTTAGAATTAGCCAGAATGTATGCTTATTTATATCAAAATACCGATGTGAATTTCACTATTTTGCATTCGCTTGACGGCTATGATGAAGTTTCTTTGACAGGTCCTACAAAAACAATCACTAGTTCGATGGAAGGAATGCTGCATCCAGAAGATTTTGGCGTTCGACTTTTGCTGCAAAGCGAAATCGAAGGCGGAACCACAATTGAGGATTCGGCGCAGCTTTTTACCACTATTATTTCAGGAAAAGGTACCGAGGCACAGAACAATGTGGTTTGTGCCAACGCTGGAATGGCCATTGCGACCGTGACAAAATGTACTCCTTTAGAAGGATTTCAAATAGCGAAAGAAAGTTTATTATCCGGAAAAGGACTTTTATCTTTGCAAACGCTACAAGAATTGAGTAGATAAATAAAATTTTACAAGTAATTATTTAGGGCCTTTACGGCAAAATAGAAAATGAACATACTCGATAAAATAATAGTTGACAAAAAACGAGAAGTCATTCTCAAGAAATCAATCATTCCAGTTTCACAACTAGAAGCGTCTGTTTTCTTCGAAAAAAAGACACTTTCATTGCGTGCTAATTTATTAAATAGCACCTCCGGTATTATTGCAGAACACAAACGTCGTTCCCCTTCTAAAGCAGAAATAAATTATAGTTTTACTGTTGAAGAAGTAACAAAAGGCTACGAAAATGCTGGTGCTCGTGGCATCTCGGTTTTGACGGATGGAAAATATTTTGGAGGTTCGTTAGACGATTTACTTTTGGCAAGAGCCACGGTCAACATTCCGTTATTGCGAAAAGAATTTATTGTAGATGAATACCAAATCCTGGAAGCCAAAGCGCATGGCGCTGATTTAATTTTGCTAATTGCAGCGGTTTTAACCCGAGACGAAATTAAATCCCTGTCGGAATTTGCAAAAAGTTTAGGACTCGAAGTCTTGCTTGAAGTGCACAATCAGGAAGAACTAGAAAAATCGATTATGCCCACATTAGACATGATTGGGGTAAACAATAGAAACCTAAAAACATTCGAAGTGAGCTTGGATTTCAGCAAGCAGTTGGCAAACCAAATTCCAGATGATTTTGTGAAAATTTCAGAAAGTGGAATTTCATCCACCGAAGCCATTAATGAATTAAAACCTTTTGGATACAGAGGATTCTTAATTGGTGAAAACTTCATGAAGACGGATAATGCTGGTCAAGCAGCAACCGAATTTATCTCACGATTAAACAAAATATAAAACATAAATTTCAAGAATTTACACCAATTTCATCGTTGGAAGTTCGAAAAATCTGCGATAAAAGCTTAAAATGAAAAAAAATACAAACCATCAAGGTATTTCGGCTCTCTCACCTTCGGGTGGTCCCGACGCTTCGGGAGGAGTGGGAATTAAGATCTGCGGAATGAAATACCCTAACAATATACTCGAAGTAGCCTCGCTCCTACCTGATTATATGGGATTTATATTCTGGGATAAATCCACTCGGTATTTTGATGGCGTGATTCCACCTTTACCCAAATCGATTAAAAAAGTGGGTGTTTTTGTTAACGAAAGTATCGCTGTTATTTTGGCGAAAGCGCAAACTTACGATTTACAAGCCATTCAATTGCACGGTCATGAATCGGTTGCATTTTGTACTGAACTAAGGCTCGCAATTGGTAATGATATTGAAATAATAAAAGTATTTTCGGTTGCTGCTGATTTTGAATTTGAGTTAACGCAGCCTTTTGAAGCTGTTTGTGACTATTTCCTTTTTGATACCAAGGGAAAATTACCAGGCGGCAATGGAACAACATTCGATTGGACAGTCCTAGAAAAATATCCATCGACCAAACCTTTTTTTCTGAGCGGTGGTCTCGGATTGGAAGAAATCGATGTGACAAATGCAATTTTAACAACACATTTACCCATTCATGCTTTGGATTTAAATAGTAAATTTGAAACGGGGCCTGGATTAAAAGACAAAATTTTATTAAGCAAGTTTCAGCATAAATTGAAACATTAAACTTTTAAACTTAAAAAAAATGAGTTACAACGTCAACGAAAAAGGTTACTACGGTGATTTTGGAGGTGCTTTCATTCCTGAAATGTTATATCCAAATGTCGAAGAATTACGTCAGAATTATTTAAAAATCACAGCAGAACCCTCTTTTCAAGCAGAATTTGATGACTTGCTAAAAGAGTATGTAGGTCGCCCTACGCCGCTGTATTTTGCAAAACGCTTGTCAGAGCACTACAACACTAAAATCTACCTCAAAAGAGAAGATTTATGCCATACAGGTGCGCATAAAATCAACAACACAATTGGACAAATTATTCTTGCAAAACGTTTGGGCAAAACCAGAATAATTGCCGAAACCGGTGCAGGTCAGCATGGTGTAGCCACTGCGACCGTGTGTGCATTGATGGGATTAGAATGCATCGTGTATATGGGCGAAGTCGACATTAAGCGTCAAGCACCAAATGTGGCGCGCATGAAAATGTTAGGAGCTGAAGTTCGTCCTGCCAAATCAGGCTCAAAAACCTTGAAAGATGCTACCAATGAGGCCATCAGAGATTGGATCAATAATCCTGTTGACACCTATTATATTATAGGGTCTGTTGTAGGACCACATCCGTATCCAGATATGGTAGCGCGTTTTCAAAGTGTTATCTCAAAGGAAATAAAAGAACAACTATTGGAAAAAGAAGGACGTGAAAATCCGGATTACTTAATCGCTTGCGTTGGTGGCGGTAGCAATGCCGCAGGAACTTATTATCACTTTCTAGACAACGAAGACGTGACAATTATTGCTGTTGAAGCAGCTGGTTTAGGAGTTGATTCTGGAGAAAGTGCAGCTACCTCTGCTTTAGGAAAAGTGGGAGTTATTCACGGTAGCAAAACACTATTGATGCAAACTACTGATGGCCAAATCACAGAACCATACTCCATTTCTGCAGGTCTGGATTATCCGGGTGTAGGACCTATGCACGCTAATTTATTTGTAACTGGAAGAGCACAATTCATTTCAATAACCGATGCGCAAGCTATGGATTGGGGCATCAAATTGTCCCAAATGGAAGGGTTAATTCCGGCCATCGAAAGCGCGCATGCTTTTGCCGTTCTTGACGAGATGAAATTTAAACCAGAAGATATTGTAGTCATCAACCTCTCCGGTCGTGGCGACAAAGATTTGAATACCTATATTGATTATTTCAAATTATAAAGGCGTTCGCACTACTTAATTTTAGGGCGTTCCCTCGCTTTCACTAGCGTTGCAGCAAGGTCAGGTTTTTCGTTGCAATCTTTTTCACCTCGCAAAAAAGCGAGCTAAAAAAGGATTTTCACTCCACCCCTTAACGCAAAAAAACGAGTACACAAAGCAGTTCAATTCAGATTTTGAAAATAGAAACTATGGAAAAATTATTCGCGTACGGTAGCCTTCAAAATGAGGACATACAAAAAGATCTTTTTGGACGAATTCTTGAGGGAACTCCTGAAAAACTAATTGGTTATATTGTAAAAAAAATTCAAATTGAAGAAGAATTTGGGTTGGTCTACTATCCTATAATTACAGAAACGAACAAGCCTGAAGATACAATCAACGGAATAGTTTATGCCATAACCACAAAGGAACTGCATCAATCGGATCTTTACGAAGGATTGCATTACAAGCGTGTTGAAGTACAGCTGCAGTCGAAACAAAAAGCTTGGGCGTACAGCGCAGCTATTTAGATCAGTTAATTACGAAAAAATTAGGGTTTCTATACCCTTTAAAATTTGATAATAAATACAATAATGAACAGAATAAACCAAAAATTACAGGAAAACAAGAAAGTACTTTCTATCTATTTTTCGGCAGGATATCCCAACTTAAAAGATACCGTACAAATCATTCAAGACCTAGAGAAAAATGGCGTAGACATGATCGAAATCGGGTTGCCTTTTAGCGACCCTTTGGCCGATGGACCTACTATTCAAGAAAGTTCTACGCAAGCGTTGCACAATGGAATGACAAGTCAAGTCTTGTTTGATCAATTAAAAGACATCCGAAAAACCGTTTCTATTCCGCTAATTATTATGGGCTATTTCAACCCAATGTTGCAGTTCGGAATTGAGAATTTCTGCAAGCAGTGCGCTGCCATTGGTATTGACGGACTAATCATACCCGACCTTCCCGTAAATGTGTATGCGGACGAATACAAAAGCACTTTCGAAAAATATGGATTAAAAAATATATTCTTGATTACACCACAAACTTCTGTAGAACGCATCCATTTTATTGACAGTGTTTCTGATGGATTTATTTATATGGTGAGTTCAGCGAGCGTGACAGGATCACAAACTGGTTTTGGCAACGCACAAGAAGACTATTTCAAACGCATTGCTGATATGAATCTGAAAAATCCACAAGTTATTGGTTTTGGAATCAACAACAAAGAAACCTTCGAGCAAGCGACTCAATTTGCTAAAGGAGCGATTATTGGAAGTGCTTTTATTCAGGATTTAACAAAAAACGGCAGTGGAAAAATTAGAGAATTTGTAGAAGCAATTCGATGAAATTCTTTTTCATAAGTAGTCAACGGCGTTTAATCTCAGTACAAAAAGAGATTAAACGCTTCTTTTTTACACTAAAATAGACATTCGTTTGTAAATATTTTTTTCTATGAAAAATAAGTCCACCATGTATCAGAATTACATACCTAAATTAAGGTAGATGAGTTAGATTATGTCAGACCTATATACAAGTTGTACGCGATATCAGAAAACCGCATAAATAAGAAATAATTAGCAGTAAAATATACAATTAGAATGCTTGCCCAATACCTACATAAAATAGTTTATCTTCTTTTGATATTCCATAATCGAATGATATTATTGTTGACTGATTCCAAGCAACTCTTGCACCCAAACCATAAGAATATTTAATATTTTTAAAATTTAAATTTTGCCATTCATCTCTTACCGTTCCTGCATCAAAAAATGGTGCGACACCAAAAGCAAATCTTTGTTTACCCAATTTTGTTTCTGCAATGCGGTATCGGAGCTCGACATTTGTAAACCACAAGGAACGTGCTAAAAATCTATTTGCTCTATAACCTCGTAAAGATTGTTTTCCACCAAGTGAATTAATACTTCCTTCTGGACTCCATTGGTCTTGAAATTCAAAAAACGGTGCGTTTTTTCCAAAAATATTTCCTATTCCTAATCGTCCAGCTATCACCGTTCTTTTTCCAAAAGGTAATTTTTGGTATGCTCTTGCTTGAATAAAAAGTTTGTTAAAATCAAATTGCGAACCAATGTATTTACTAGAATATTCATTAGCTATTTCAAAATAATAACCTTTAGTTGGGTCCGGTTCAAAATCTCTTGTATCAAATATTAAAGCGGTTTGCAATATTGAAATCCAACCCCCTTCTAATCCAGAAATTTTGCCTTGGTCATAATCTCTTTGCAAAAGTGAGAATCCATTGGGAGCGGAAGTTTCTTCTCCTGTAATTGGATTTATTGCATCTGCTTCTTCGCCTTCAAACGTTTTATAACTTAAATGTTGAATTTCATAACCGCTCATTATGCGCCATTTCCCATTGCCTAGAGCATAATCTGCTTTTAGATTAAGCATATATTCGGTTTCCCTAAATCGGTTAGACAATGCATCTGTTACAAAGGCTGCTTCCCCCACTCCGCCTGGTCGTAACGTTTTTCGAGCCTTGTCAAATGCTGCATAGGTTGAAAAAGTAGTGTTTTCATCTGAAGGTAATCGAAGATTTCCTACCGTTGATTCCGTTGAACCAAAGTACAAATTTGCTGGGTTTTGCTGTGCTTTAAAATCAATCTTAAATCTCCAACGCGTGCCTTTATAATAAGGAACATCCAACGACAAAATTAATTCTCTTGCGTTTGAAGTATAATAAGCCACATTGGCTTTTAATTTTGCTAAATAGGGTGTATAAGCAAAAAGAGGGTTTGTGCGTTCTCCATTCCAGTAGAAATTACTTCTAATTCCAAAACCAAAACCAGTAACTGGATCAGATGAAAAATCAGGTAAACCTGTTGCGAATGTTCCTTCACGTTTTTTCAAAAGGTCATCATCAGACATTTTTTTTGATTTTATAAAAGAAAGTGAATCCTTTACTTGCGCATTAATAGAATAAGTGCAACTAGTTAAAAGGAAACAAAGCACTATTTTTTTTGACATTTCTCGTATTGACATTTTTAATAAACTTATTAATTATCCATCAAATATCGTAAGCAATTAATAATGTGAAAAGAAATGCAAGTACAGAATAATTTATTTGCACTCATTAGCCAATTTTCAAGAGATTTTTCTTGAATTGAGTAGGCGTTAAACCTTTGAATTTCTTGAATATAGCGTTAAAAGAAGATTTAGAATTAAAACCAACCTCTGTGGCAATTCCTAAAAGTGTAAAATGATTGTTTTGATCACTTTTTAACCTATTTATAAATTCTTCAACTCGATACTCATTTATAAAATCTTGAAAACTGGTGTTCATATGCTCATTTAAAACTTCCGAAATGTATTGACGTGGAATAGTAAGTTTATCCGAAACATCTTGGATTGACAATTTTCCATTTAAATATAATTTATCAATTTCCATTGCATTAATTAAATCTGCTTTGTACTTATTTATTAATTCTGAATTTAAGTTGGAATTCTTGTATTTACTAATTTCGATTTTAGGTACTATTTCTGAATCATTATTTAACAATTTAAAAGCAATAAAATAGAATAAAAACGCAACAATTAATAAAAGGTAGGTTTTAAAATTTTGGTCCGTGAACAATGGTAATTCTGACAATCCTACTATTGTAAGTATATCATTTATAAATGAAAATATGAATAAAATAGCGATTGGAACAACAAAATAAATAACCCAAAGTTTCTTTTTACCAGAAAGAATTGAATATAAAATAGTAGACAGGTAAACTATAAAAGATAATTCTGTGATTATTTCAAAAATTTCGACAATCAGATTTTCCGCGAGCAATTGTATTTCAATTATTTCCAAAATAAAATACAGCACATTGGGAAGGAAAAACAGACAATCGATTTTTGTGAATTTTTCTTCTCCACTTTTATAATATCTAAAAAACAGAAAAAGGAAGGTTATGAAGAGCGTATTGTCGAAAAAAAACCAATCTGTATTTTGAATAAATAGATTATTTTTATCATCGCCAATAAGGTAAAGTAAAACAGAAAGTAAACTTCCAAACAACAACCAGAAAGTTGTTTTTTTATAAACTTTACGATTAAATAACAGAATAAAAAGGACAAAAAGTCCTTGTATTAGAGCGATTATCTGAATGGTTTTTAGCATTATTTTATTTAAAGTTGGTAAGATACTAAATTTGTAAATTAGAGGACTATTCAAACTACTTTTACAATATCTTGAAAAAGCAATTGAAAAAGTTATACTGTTGTTCTAATTAGAAAAAAACGAGCAGACTTTACTAAACTAGATGCTATCAATTGATGCAACTCTCAGGAAAAGAAATAGATTAATTTTTCAATAGAATAGGAATAAAAGACCACTCTCTCAAATGAAATAGATTGTCTGTATTTGCTCCTGATCGAAGTGGTAAGTAAGGAGCCATTTATCCCGCGCCGCAACGTTTACTTTAAATAAATTTCTGGCAAACACTGCTGTTAAGTCAGATACATTTGCAACACATAAAGTTCAGCGAATTAGTGCAAATACGATAACCAACTAAACGAAAACTTAAATTACAATGATAAATTATCACTTTAGAAAAGCAACTCTACCTGAAATTGCTCCAATATGGGAAATTTTACAACGAGCCATACGACGACGAAAAGAAGATGGCAGCAACCAATGGCAAGACGGTTATCCCGATCCAGCAGCTGTACAAAAAGATATTGGAAAAGGAGAAGGATTTGTTTTGGTTGAAGGAGAAACAATTAGTGGATATAGCGCTGTAGTAATCAACTATGAACCTGCCTATGACCAAATTGAAGGAAACTGGTTAACGAATGCGGATTTTGTCATACCAATAAATTTATGTGGTCGAAATTAGAGTACATTCATCTCAATTCATTGATAACTTAAAAATTATAAATTTAGAAAAAAGAAAAGTGGTTTTAAGTGCAGTGGTCATAAGTAGTTATTTTTGTCTTAAGCTTATTATTATTGACACTTTTTATATCTATATTTGTTATATAAAATCAACAAACTTAAAAAATGAGTTTTAACTTTAAGGATATCAAAGAATTTATCCGAATTAAAGGAAATAATATTAAAATTAAAATTTTAATATCCTCAGGTAAAGATGGTGAACACTTTGTAGTTGTTTCTCCAGCGCTATTAGTTAGCGGATATGGACCGACAGAGGAAGATGCTAAACTATCTTTTCAAGAAAATATTGAAACTTTTTGTGATGATCTAAGCAAATTATCACCTGAACAAAAAATTACTGAATTAAAAAAATTAGGCTTTTCCCAAGAAAAATATTTCACTAAAAACTTCTCTAAAGTTTATGTAGATGAAAATGGAGTACTACAAGGATTAGAACCGTCTACCCTAAAAACATCAATGCTTGAAGCGACTGTTTAATTTTTAATATGGGAAATAATAGACCAGTAAAAACTAAAGATTGGATTGCTTTTTTAGAAGCTCATGGATGCAAATACCAAAGAACAAAAGCTTCTCACGATCATTATAAATGTCCCGGATGTTTCAGAACAATTACACACAGAGAAAAAGATAAAGATATTCCCGCACTGCATGCTAAAACGAATTTAGCAACAATGAATATGACACTCCAACAATTATATGATTGGATCGATAAAAACTAAATCCCACCTGAATGAGGGATTTCCTTATAAATATAAATTAATAGCAAAGCCGATTATCCAACATTTGTTAAAATTAATAGACAATTAGCGCTATTTGAAAATGGGGTTGTATTTGGGTTATTTACGCTCGCACAGCTCCGCAAAATCTTCTTTTAAATAATAAATAAAGTCAATAATACAGATTAATACAAAATTTAAAGTTTGGTTTGTACTTTTAAAACATACTCATTTACTGAACACTTAAATTACAATGATAAAATATCACTTTAGAAAAGCAACATTATCTGAAATGGCTCCGATATGGAATATTTTACAACGAGCCATACAACGACGAAAAGAAGATGGTAGCAACCAATGGCAAGACGGTTATCCCAATCCCCCAGTTGTACAAAAAGATATAGAAAAAGGAGAAGGATTTGTTTTGCTTCAAGGAGAAACAATTATTGGATATAGTGCTGTAGTAATCAACAATGAGCCTGCCTATGACCAAATTGAAGGAAACTGGTTAACGAATGCAGATTTTGTTGTCATGCACCGAGTAGCCATTTCTGAAGAACATTTGGGTAAAGGTTTGGCTAAACTGATGATCAAAAACATAGAAAATTTTGCCTTAAGCAACGGGATATACAGCATAAAAGCAGATACCAATTTTGACAATAGCGCCATGCTAAAAATTTTTGAAAGTTTAGGATACTCTTATTGTGGCGAAGTCTATTTTAGAGGAAGTGCCAGAAAAGCATACGAGAAAGTGTTAACTAAACAGGATTGATTACAACTCTAAAGAATTAAGAGTTAAAATTAAAAAACCGCAAATTCGCAGATAAAAATAGTTAGTAACTGTTTCTATACTTTTGGAATTTGCGGTTAGTTTTATAAAAAAAAAAATCTTAAACTGTCGTTTCTTCTTCAAGAGCCGTCTCAAATTCCATGTGGTCTCCTACTTCCGCAGCTACTTCAGGTCTCGAAGCTTTGAGCGCATTGAACTTTTCTAATTGTTCTAATTCTCCTTCTTCACCGCTGAAGTAGGGAAAAACATCCATGATAGGAGATTCCATGATAGCGGGAATAGTGTAGTCACCCATCGTTCCTTTCATGATACCTGTCGTATTGTCAAAAGCTTCTTTTACATCATTCGCTTGCACTAATAAATACATGCTTGTCTTGCGCTCTTTGCCGCTTTCTTCGTCATAAGCCAGTAAAGAAACTTTCGATTTAAACCAACGGTCTGCATTTTCAAAAGGATGGATCTCCGCGTAATTCGCCATTTTTATATTGGTGATTTTAAACTCTTCACTAATATAAGCCGACATTTCTTCTGTAATTCTACTTTCTGCTTCGGTATACGACAAAGCATCTACCAAATACGGTTCCGTTGTAATCTTTTGCCCGCCGGTTTCATCTGTTTTTCTATACTTTACTTTGCATTCATACCAAATTGTGCTCATCTATATGTTTTTTTAAGGAGGTCAAAGATAGATTTTAAAGGAAAAAAAAAAACACTTTTCACAAAATAGATATTCACAATTTTAGAGAATGGCTGTATTTTTTTTGGATGCAGCACTGTGACCAGACACACTAAAACGTAACAAACTATAAAATTGGTACGTATTGAAAGCGCCTTTTTCCAGCCTGTATTAAAAATGAAATTGGTGAAATTAAAGTGATTACCAGAGGAATTAGATTCTACTAAAAAACGATAATTTTAACATAAAAAAAGGGCTTATTTTGTGTTAATATAATGTTAAATAAATACCAAACAGTTGTTTAAATTAAACGCTTGTTTAAATTTGTTTTGAATAAATTAGATCCAATTGAAAAGTAATTTTAACGACAAACAAATTCAAATCCTCGAAGTGGCTGAAGTTCTTTTTGCCGAAAAAGGATTTGATGGTACTTCTATTCGCAACATAGCAAAAGTGGCAAAAATTAATGTTGCCATGGTTTCTTATTACTTTGGTTCCAAGGAGCGTCTATTGGAATCCCTGATAGTATATCGAACCTCCGATCTTAAACATCAATTAGACAAGTTACTGCAGGAAGATCTTGAACCAATTGATAAAATCAATAAACTGATTGAATTATACATCAATAGAATTAATAGCAATCGAGGAATTTATAGAATTCTACACTTTGAATTCACCACAAAAAAGAGAGAACAAAATCTTCAGGCTTTTTCGGAATTAAAAAAGGGAAATCTAAAATCCCTTGAAACCATTATTGAAGAAGGTCAGAAAAAAGGGATTTTCAGAAAAGACGTTATTATTCCACTTATTACGCCCACCATTTTGGGTACTTTCTTTCATTTTCACATGAATAAACCTTTCTTCGAAAATTTATTAAACTTGAAAACCGAAGATTTGTACAATAACTACATAAAAACCAATTTGACAAAGCACATTCAACAAACTATTAAAGCACTTCTGATTTATGAAAGTTAGTCAATTCATGCTCTTTGGGATTTTCTTCATTGGAATTTCCGCTGTAGAAGCACAAGAAAAAACAAGTTTAACATTGAACGAAGCCATTAATTTGGCTTGGACCAAAAGCAATGAGGTTACGTTGGCAAATACAAAAGTAAAAACCAAAAAATACGAATTACAATCCACAAAAAACAATCAATATCCAGATTTAAAACTATCGGGTCAATATCAAAGATTGGCCAATGCATCGGTCAATTTTAAACTCAATCAAAATAACAACGCGCAACCACTGCCACTTGTCAATCAGTTGATGATTGGACAACTGAACGCCAGTGTCCCTGTTTTTTCTGGCTTCAAAATTCGAAATAGCATTACGGTCTATGAGAATTTATATCAGGCAGAAATGGCAACGGCTTCGCAAACAAAAGAAGAAATAGCGTTGCGGGTTATCGATTACTATGCTAGCTTGTACAAAGCTCAAAAAACAATTGAACTTTTAAAAGAAAATCAAAAAAGTGCACAACAACGTGTAAAAGATTTTATCGAATTAGAAAAAAACGGAATTATTCCCAGAAATGATCTTCTGAAATCTAAATTACAAACTTCGAAAATTCAACTATCGCTGGACGAAACGAACAATAATTTAAAAATTATCAACTTTTATTTGGTAACACTTTTAAAATTAAATCCCAGTACAAAACTAGAAATTCGGGAAGAAGATTTTGCTGATTTCCAAATGACGAATGTTCCAACAAATGATTTACCAGCTTTAGAATATCGCAAAGATTTAGAAGCCATACGCTTTCAGGGAAAAGCAAGTGAAGCTAATATCAAAATAGCCAAAGGGTCTTACTATCCAGCGATTGCTCTAGTTGGTGGATACACTGCATTAGATTTGAGCAATGTAATCACCGTTCAAAATGCGATGAATATTGGTGTTGGAATTTCTTATGATTTAAGTGCGATTCTCAAAAATGGTACGCTGGTTAAACTAGCCGAAAGCAAATATCTTGAAGTGCAAAATTCGGAATCGATATTAACTGATTATATTAAAATTCAAGTAAAAAAGGCTATTGAAGACTACGATTTAGCCTTGAAACAAAGTGTTGTTTATGTAGAAGCCGAAGAACAATCTACTGAAAATTACCGCATTGTAAAAGATAAATATGATAACGGGCTATCCGATACCAATGATTTATTGGAAGCGGATGTAGAGCAACTTAGTTCTAAAATCAATAAAGCTTTGGCCAGAGCCAATACCATTCAAAAATACTACGAGTTACTTTCCGTAACTGGCCAACTATCACAAACCTTCACTATTGCTCAAAAATAATCGCACCCCATGGAAAAGAAAAAAACAAATAAAAAATTTATTATTATCCTTGTGGCTTTGGTAGTTTTAAGCGCAACTTACGGGATTTATAAATACATGCATTCACAATCGCATGAGGAAACAGATGATGCCCAAATTGAAAAAAATATGAATCCAATTATCCCAAGAGTTTCAGGATATGTGGACAAAGTGTATATCAAAGACAATGATTTTGTTACTAAAGGCGATACGCTTTTTACAATTGACAAAAGAGATTATCAATTAAAAATTGAAGAAGCAAATGCTGCGATGGTTGGAGCGGAAGGTAATTTTGAAGTTTCTAAAGCAGATATTGGAAGTGCATTGGCCAGCATCTCTGTATCTGATGCTAATGTATTGTCAGCAGGTGGAAATATTGAATCGGCAAAAATTAGATTAGGACGTATTACCAGTGATTACCAACGATATGAAAATCTATACAAAAGCCATTCGATTACAAAACAACAATACGAGCAAGCCTTAGCGGCTAAATTGGAAGCAGAAAGTCAAGTTCGTGTGTTGCAACAGCAAGAAAGAGCAAGTGCCTTTCAAAAATCAGTAATCGTGGCTAAGTCAAAGGTTTCAAACAAGCAAACAGAAGTAGCTGCCGCCAATATTAAAAGAGCCAAAGCCGTATTAGATGCTGCCAAATTAAATTTAACATACACGGCAATAACTGCTGCAATTGATGGTCAAGTTTCAAAAATTGATATTCAACCCGGACAATTAGTGCAACCAGGACAATCGTTATTTTATATCATCAACAACAAAGAAGCATGGGTAATTGCTAATTTCAAAGAAACGCAATTGAACAAAATGGTTATTGGTCAAAAAGTAACCGTAAAAGTAGATGCGTACCCAGGTTATAATTTTCAGGGATCCATTACCTCTTTCTCTCCGGCTACAGGTTCCCGATTCTCCTTATTACCTCCTGATAATGCCACGGGAAATTTTGTAAAAACAATCCAGAGACTTCCAGTTAAGATCAGTTTGAACACGACAAATGATCCAGAAAAAATCAAATTACTTCGTCCAGGAATGAATGTCGATGTAGACGTACACTTAGATTAAATAAAAATTTTGGCAGCTTTTAAAATGTCAAAAAGAGACACAACTTTTAAGAGAATGATAGTTTACAATTTAGTATAAAATGGTACACACCGGAGAAGATGATTTAGTAGAATATGGCTTTAGAAGAGTCATCATAACCATTACAGCCGTTCTTTGTGCAATGCTCGAAATTGTAGATACTACAATTGTAAATGTAGCATTAAACAATATGCGAGGCAGCCTTGGTGCTTCTCTGACTGATGTGGCTTGGGTAATAACTGCTTATGCTATTGCCAATGTGATTGTGATTCCCATGACGAGTTGGTTGTCGCAACAGTTTGGGCGCAGAAATTATTTTGCAGTTTCCATTATCATCTTTACAGTTGCTTCTTTTTTATGTGGAAATGCCAATAATATATGGGAATTAGTCGCCTTTAGATTTATACAAGGACTAGGTGGAGGCGCTTTATTAGTAACAGCACAAACCATCATTACAGAGAGTTATCCGGTCGCCAAAAGAGGTATGGCACAAGCCATTTATGGAATGGGAGTGATTGTAGGACCTACACTTGGACCGCCATTAGGAGGGTATATTGTAGATCATTTTTCTTGGCCTTATATCTTTTATATCAATATTCCACTTGGAATTATCGCTACATTATTAACCTTATCCTTCGTGAAAAGTCCAAAGTATGGTGACAAGCTAAAGGCGAGCCAAGTCGATTGGTGGGGAATCTTTCTTTTAACTGCTTTTATTGGTTCTTTACAATATGTTTTAGAACATGGTCAGCAAGATGATTGGTTTAATAATACTACCATTGTCCTTTTATCTGTGATTTCCATTTTTGGTTTACTACTGTTTATTTGGAGAGAACTAACGTATAAACATCCCATCGTGAATTTAAGAGTTCTTAAGGATACCAACTTAAGAGTGGGAACTATTATGTGCTTTATACTTGGTTTCGGGTTGTATGGTTCTACTTTTATTATCCCCATTTACACGCAATCCGTTTTAGGCTGGAGTGCGTTGGATGCTGGTTTATTATTGATTCCTAGCTCCATAACTACTGGAATTATGATGCCTTTTATAGGCAAAATGATCCAGCGTGGGGTACCGCAGGCCTATATGGTTGCTGCAGGTTTTCTAACCTTTTTCTTTTTTACCTATTGGATGCAACAAGTAATTACGCCAGATTCTGGTGAAGAACATTTATTTTGGCCTTTGATATTAAGAGGTGTTGGCTTGGGTTTATTATTTGTTCCTATTTCTACCCTTTCATTGTCTACTTTAAAAGGGAAAAGTATTGGCGAAGGTGCTGCTTTTACAGGAATGATGAGACAATTAGGTGGTTCTTTTGGTATTGCCATTATCACCACTTTCATTGCTAGATTCAATCAGGAACACCGTGTAAATCTGATATCACATCTAAATGCTACTTCTTTTGAAGTACAGAAAACGGTGCAAGAGCTCAAAATGGGATTCATGTCCAAAGGATTTTCTGAAAATGAAGCTTTGGCAAAAGCTTATAAAGCGATAGAATACAAAGTAATGGTACAAAGTTCTGTACTATCATACATGGATATTTTCCTGTATTTAGGCGCCTTGTTTTTGTTATGCATTCCTTTTATACTTTTGATAAAAAAAGGTAAAAATAAAATCAATCCCGCCGATGCAATGCATTAATAGAGATCCGATTTATAGCGTCTTAATGTATTACGCTATAAATCGTGTTTTTTTATAAACCGAAAACAGCGTCTTATTTAATGACGCAATGTATCGCACCTGTAAGATTATCGGGTAAAAACCAAATGACTTCCTTCTGATAAATTAGCATCAAATTGATAGCCATCGTAATTGAAACCTTTTAAATCATCTACTGTTTGAGCATTGGTTTCGATGATATAGCGCACCATCATTCCCCTCGCTTTTTTAGCAAAAAAACTGATTATTTTAAGTTTTCCGTTTTTATAATCCTTAAATTCTGGTGTAATTACGGGAACCTTTAACGCTTTGACATCAATTGCTGAAAAATATTCATTACTGGCTAAATTCACAAATAATTCTCCTTCATTTACTTCTTTATTCAATGCTTCTGTAATTGTAGATTTCCAGTATTCATATAAATTTTTGCTTTCGCCAATGGGTAGATTAGTTCCCATTTCCAAGCGGTAGGCCTGCATTAAGTCTAAAGGTTTTAGCAATCCGTACAAACCAGAAAGGATGCGCAAATTATCTTGCAAAGCTTGAATTTTATTTATAGGTAACGAATAAGCGTCTAATCCCGTGTACACATCGCCGTCAAAAGTATAAACGGCAGGACGTGCATTTGATGTTGTAAAAGGCGTTTTCCATTCTTGATTTCGTTTCCAATTTAAATCAGCCAATTTATCAGAAATACTCATTAAATCTGATAAATCAGCGGGCTTTTTCTCTTTAAGTACTTTTTGAATCTGTTTTGATTCTTTTAAAAACAAAGGTTCTGTATGTAATTTGGTAGGTAATTCTTTCTCGAAATTTAAGGATTTGGCTGGCGATATAACAATTTTCATAAATAATACTCTTTCGAGCTCTTTCAATTAATAAACTCAAAAGTACAAATTGAAAACCGGAAACGACAACTATTTGCACTGATTTGTTTACTACTGTCATAAAGAATTAAATTCACAACCCATTATATTTGCGTAATTTTGAGTTCAAAATAACTCAAAAGCGGACCTCAAAATGAATCCAATTGAAATCCAACAAGCAACCCTAAATGATCTAGAAATACTGCAAGAACTAAGTATCCAAACATTTACGGAAACGTTTGCTGCCGTAAATACCCCTGAAAATATTGCCGACTATATCAAGGATAGTTTCAACACACAGCAAGTAACAACGGAATTGAACAATACTAATTCTACGTTTTATTTAGCCTATTCCAATGCAGTAGCCGTTGGTTACCTAAAAATAAACTTTGGAGATGCCCAAACCGAAACCCATGACAAAAATGCTTTGGAGGTGCATCGGATTTATGTTTTGCAAACTTTTCACGGTAAAAACATTGGACAATTGTTGCTAAACCAGGCTAAAAAGGTGGCGGAAAATAATGGTGTTGCGTCTGTTTGGCTTGGTGTCTGGGAAGAAAATTACAGGGCGCTTCGATTTTATGCTAAAAATGGATTTGTCGTTTTTGATAAACATGTTTTCACATTGGGAAATGATAAACAAACTGATTTATTAATGCAACTTAGACTTCCATAAAAGTAACACTTGGTTGCCCGTTGTACCAAGTATTTTTCAATTTTAAAACTTAAATTCCCCCTTATTTACGCCGGTCGGAAACGTTATTTGGCTTATTTTTGTAACAAAGAGGACTAAAAGCTATGAAACACGATGTAATTATTATTGGAGCGGGATTGTCAGGATTGACTGCGGCTGTTCATTTGCACCGCCAAGGGCGAAAAGTACTTATTCTAGAGGCCAGCGACCGAGCGGGAGGAAGAATAAAAACCGATTCCCATGAAGGATTTCTCTTAGACCGAGGTTTCCAAGTACTTTTGACTGCTTACCCAGAAACGCAAGCCTTACTCAATTACAAAGACTTACAACTAAAAAAAATGCTACCTGGAGCAACCGTACTCTATGACGGAGGCATTTTTGAAATTGCAGATCCCTTGCGAAGACCTTCGGCTGCATTGGCAACCCTTTTTGCTCCCGTTGGTACTTTAAAAGATAAAATGAATACCCTATGGTTAAAAAATAAATTACAAAAGTTAACCATCGAAGCCATTTTCGAACAGCCAGAACAAACGACCCAAAAGCAACTAGCCGAATATGGTTTTAGTCCAAAGATGATTCAGCGTTTTTATGCCCCTTTCCTTTCTGGAATTTTTTTAGAAAATGATTTACAAACTTCCCGACGAATGTTTGATTTTGTGATGAAAATGTTTTCTGATGGTGACGTGGCAGTTCCTGCTTTAGGAATGGAAGAAATCCCAAAACAACTAGTCGCCATGCTTCCAGCAGGAACTATAGAATGCAATACGAAGGTAACTGCTGTTGATGGCAATAAAGTAACTACTGCAGATGGAACAATTTTAGAAGCCAACCAAATCCTTTTGGCAACGACCGCAAATAATCTTACGCAAGAATTTTTTCCAAACCAAAAAATGACTTCTCATCAAGTGACTAACCTCTATTTTGAAGCCCAAGAAGCGCCTACAAAAAAGGCCGTCGTTGTATTGAATGCCTCAACACAGAAAAAGTGGGTCAATAATTTGACGGTCCTTTCTAATGTTTCTGAAGCTTATGCGCCAAAAGGCAAAGTACTTATTTCTGTTTCCTACAATGGAATCCCAACTATTGACGACGCAACTTTGGCTGAAAGCATGAAAGACGAGTTAAAACAGTGGTACGGTCATAAAGTATCTTCATGGAAAATGTTAAAGGGTTATCGCATTGAGTATGCTTTGCCAACACAAGAAAGTGTGCGAAATGACATCGCTGCTTCTGAAATAAAAATATCAAATGTACTGTACATTTGTGGAGATAACTTACTGAATGGTTCCATAAATGCAGCAATGAAAACAGGTAGGTTAGCGGCGGAAGCAATGCAAATTTAGGATTCTGCATAAAAGAAAAGTATTGTCAAAAAATAATTTTTACATTTAAAATTTTAGTCCTTTATTTTTACAAAAAAGTCTAGCTATCTAATTCAGCAATTGTCTTTTATAAAACCATTAAGAAAATCAAGTGCAACTATCCTTGATTTTCTTATTGGTTCAAAAAAAAAACGATCTAATCTTTATAATTAGCACTTGATTTAATCAATTATTACTTTGTAGGTAGGATCTTCTAAAATATTTACGTCTATAATCTGATCTGCATTTTTTAGTAGGGTTTTACAATCAGCGCTTAAATGTTGTAAATGAACCGTTTTATTAAGCTTGGCGTACCGTTCCGTAATTTTGTTAACGGCATCAATCGCACTCATATCCGTAATTTTACTTTCCTTAAAATCAATAATAACCTCTTTTGGATCATTAAAAACATCAAATTTTTCAGAGAAAGCTGTTGTGGACGCAAAAAATAAAGGACCATATATTTCATAATGTTTCACTCCATTTGCATCAATGTACTTTTTGGCCCGAATTCTTTTAGCACTTTCCCATGCAAAAACTAGAGCGGAAATAATCACTCCTATTAAAACTGCTAGCGCTAAATTGTGCAATAGAATGGTTATAACTGCTACTACTATTCCAACAAAAATATCATGTTTTGGCATTTTATTTATTATTCGGAAACTCGCCCACTCAAATGTTCCAATGGCTACCATAATCATGACACCAACCAAAGCTGCCATGGGTAATTGTTCAATTATTGGAGCTCCAAACAAAATAATAACGAGTATTGTCAAGGCAGCAACAATTCCAGACAAACGTGCTCTAGAACCTGCAGATAGATTTACCAACGTTTGTGCAATCATGGGACATCCGCCCATCCCGAAGAAAAAACCATTTAAAATATTTGAACTTCCTTGTGCAATACATTCTCGATTTCCATTGCCCTTAGTTCCTGTAATTTCATCTACCAAGGTCAGTGTTAATAATCCTTCAGTCAATCCTACAGCAGCCATGATTAAGGCATACGGAAATATAATTTCCAACATTTCGAAAGTAATTGGAACATTTGGAATATGAAATGGAGGAAAACCACCGCTGATTGAAGCAATATCTTGGACCGTTTTTGTTTCGATTCCAAAGAAAAAAACCAATGCAAAGACAACGATAATAGCGGCCAATGAAGCCGGTATCGCTTTTGATACTTTTGGCAACAACACTATAATCGCAATGGTAAGCGCAACTAAACTTGTCATAATTAGTAAGGGACTTCCTGAAAGAAATTGGATTTGCCTATTGACTATTGCTTTGAATTGATCCAATTGCGACATGAAAATAATAACCGCTAAACCATTGACGAACCCAAACATCACAGGTTGCGGCACCAATCGAATAAATTTTCCGAGTTTAAAGATACCCACTAAAATTTGTAAAATACCTGCCAAAGCTACTGCTGCAAAAACATATTCTAAGCCATTGGACTTCATTAGAGCAATTAAAACAATCACTGTAGCTCCAGCTCCTCCCGATATCATTCCTGGTCTTCCACCAAAAATAGCTGTGATTAAACCCGCAATAAATGCAGCATACAAGCCCATTAAAGGTGGAAAACCGGCAACTATTGCAAAAGAGAGCGATTCTGGAATCATCGTCATGGCTACGGTTAAACCTGCTAAAATTTCTATTCTAAAATTGACTTTTTGAGAAAAATCAAATAAATTAAATACTTTTTTCATTTCATAAATATAAGTGGACGACGCAATTTCATAGTTAGAAATTACATCGAATAAAATCATCGATAAATTGTTCTTGGAAGAAATTCCTAGATTTAAAAACTGTAAATCAGTGCGGAATACTTTGAGAAGATGCTATTGTTTGTTTTTTCATTGGAATTGCAAAAATAGAATTTTTTAATTGCTTTTACAACCAGAAATTGGAACTACGACGCAACACTTTTGACTTTTATAACGAAAATTTTAGAATAACGGCAATTGGACCACACTTATATCTTGCATTAAAAAAATAAGACTTTTAGCTCCAAATTTTTAAAATCCATCAAAAATATTCATCTTTGACTTATTAAAAGTTTTTTATTCGTAAAAATTATGTAGAACTACAACGAACTAATTTCGACTAATAAAAAAAAATCAGTTTTTAAAAAAATTATGTTATGAAATTACTATATACTTTATTTTTTGCTTTTTGTTTAACTGGTAGCTATTCTCAAGCAACGAATGACTATTTTGAAAATAGTAGGGATAATGAAGTCGCGTTGACTGCTTTCTTTTCCCACATGCCAAAAGGCGGCGATTTACACCACCATTTTTCCGGTTCTATTTATGCTGAGCCTTTATTACAACGTGCCATAACAGACGATTTTTATTTGAATACTGAAACGATGGATGTTCGAAAAGAAAAGCCAGCGACTGGAAATTGGAATTTATTTTCTACCTTAAAAACAAATGGAACTTTAGATTATTACAAACAACAAATCATGCAAAAATGGTCTGTAAAGGACTATAATTATGTAGATTACCCTTCGGATAAGTTATTTTTTGAATCGTTTATGAAGTTTGAACCAGCTATAAAGGGAAATTTCGGGAAAGGATTATTAGAACTCAAAAACAGAGCCATTTCAGAAAACGTCAGTTATATTGAAACCCAATTATCGACGATTCCAACGGACCTTAATACGGATGATTTAACAAAGTTCAATTCAAGATTGCGAAAATTAGCTTTGGCGAAAGACGAAAAAACAATTTTAAAAACACTAGATTCTGTTTACAATTCATTAGTAAAAAAAGAGGCTGAATCTTATGCCAAAGATTTCAATAGCAATTTTGTGGCAAAACTTCACAAAGACCTTAAAATTGATGACAAACAATTTACAATGCGGTACCAAAATTTTGTATTGCGTTTCATGGAACCTGTCGATTTATTCAAGAATCTGGTTATCGCTTTTATTTCGGCAGATGAAAGTCCGCTGATTGCCGGAGTCAACATTGTTTCTCCAGAAGATGGAACAACGTCGATGAAGGATTATTGGTTGCACATGCTAATGTTTAAATATTGTCATTCCCGTTATCCAGATGTAAAATACGCGATGCATGCTGGCGAACTTACCTTGGGATTAGTACAACCCGAAGAACTTACGTGGCACATCAGCGCTGCGGTTTATACTGCAGGAGCCAACAGAATTGGTCACGGAGTAGACTTAGCGTACGAAAAAGATTCATACGATTTATTGCGTTATATGGCCAAGAAATCAATCCCAATCGAAATCAATTTAGTGAGTAACGAATTTATTTTGAAAGTAAAAGACGGTCGTCATCCATTAACTTTATATAAAGAATTTGGTGTTCCTATCGTTATCAGCACGGACGATGCAGGAATTTTACGCACTAATATGACTGAGCAATATGTATTGTTAGCCAAAAGATACAAAGGCGTTTCTTACAGCGATATCAAGCAATATGTGTACAACAGCATCAATTACAGTTTTATAAAGGATGAGGGTGTAAAAAAACAACTTCTTAAGGATTTAGATCTTAGATTTAAGACTTTCGAAGCAAATTTTCCAATGAAATAAATCTGTTTTTAATTGTAAAGTCCATTGCATCAAACCAAAAAATCCGCTCGAAAGCGGATTTTTTTGTATAAAACAAGCACGTAAATTGCGATTATTTTGGATTTAAGATCAATTCAATTCTTTTGATGGCATCTTCATAATGGTATTTTGTTTCTGCATTTATGGCTCTTGTTCTAGCAACTGATAAAGTGCTTTTTAAAGCATTCAATTCCCCTCTCACTAATCCTCTCACATCAGATTGTGCCACATTATAAAAATCAGAAGAGCGACCTGCTTTGATTTCCTCTTTCATCAAATACGCCATTCTTTCGATGTAAGCGCGTTGTAAATTTCGTCTATAAATGGTAACATTTAATGGAAGATTAGCTTCTTTCCAGATTCCTTTGCGCATATCACCTAATAAATCAAGCGCTTTATAATGAGCTGCTCCCAATATTTCTGCATCCATTAATCGCCCAATACGCTCAAAACTCAGCACATTATTTACATGTCGGGCTTGCAAGTTGCGATATCGCTCTGTGTATCCTGCGTAATCAATATTTTTCAAGGTATTTACATTGACCAACCAAGTTGGAGAAGCAAAAGCATTCGTTTGCAACCACTGCATGGCTTCTTGTTGTTTGGATTTTGAAACAACATCATAAATACTTCCAGATTGATTTGGTTTTTTGGTAGTTTCATAAACTCCTCCAACATTTGTAACGACATGCCCTACATACCTGCTCCAGACATCCAACATTTCTTTGTATAATTCATCTAAATCTTCATAATTATTAGTCACATCACTGGTCCATTCTGATAAATGTGAGGCTACATACTGCAAGTTTTTGAGTCCATAAGTACTCGCTTTCATCGCATCATTCCCAATATCTTCTGTTTGTGACGTAGGATCAAAACTACTGCTTTGTTTCCCGTATTTATAAATAATATTTGCAGATTTTTCCATAATCCACTGGTCTAAAGTAGGAACTTCAGCCTCAGGTGAAGTCATATTAGGAATCGCTCTGTATCCCCAATTCGTAGCATAATGATCATAAGGCCCCATTTTACGGATAAAACGAATGTTTTTATCTCCAGGCTGCGCAATATAATTAAAACGGGCATAATCCATCAAGCTGGCCGCGATTCCGTTTTTTTGTGTAAAGTCGCCATCTCTGTAACTTTCGGTATCATAAGCACAACTTGCCCCCATGTTATGGGGAAATCCAAGCGCATGTCCCACTTCGTGAGCGATAACCATACGCATCATTTCACCCATTTCTTCATCACTTGTGTTTAATGTTCGTGCAGTTGGATTTGCAGCTCCCGTTTCTAATAAATAGCGGTTTCTGTAGGAGCGCAAATGGTTGTGGTACCAAATTACGTCGCTCTCGATAATTTCTCCTGTTCTTGGATCAGACACACTTGGTCCAACCGCATTACGCGTGGTACTCGCCACATACCGAATCACGGAATACCGAATGTCTTCTGGGCTGAAATCAGGGTCTTGTTCCTTTGTTGGTGCATCTTTGGCAATAATGGCATTTTTAAAACCAGCTGTTTCAAAAGGCTTTTGCCAATCTTCAATACCTTGCTTGATGTACTTGCGCAGTTTTTCAGGAGTGGCAGGATCAAGATAATAAACGATGGGCTTAATGGGTTCCACCAACTCCCCTTTTGCGTAAGCGACAGGATCTTTTGGCTCCAATTTCCAACGACGAATGTACGTTTTACTGTCTGATTTTAGTTCGTTACTTCCATAATCGATTTGGCTCATCGTAAACCATCCTACGCGTGGATCAGCAAGGCGCGGTTGCATCAATTTTTCAGGCAACAGAATCATCGATTGATTCATTTGTATGCTGATTGTCTCTGCATCTTCTTGACTGGGTGGTTTAGTAGCGTTGTAACTAAAATCTTGAATCACTTCAATATTCAATGGAAAACTTTTCATCGTATTGATAAAACTTCGGGATTCATCCAATCCTTTTACTTTGTAAGTTTCTCTCATTTCAGCTGATAATCCGCTAATTGATTTTACATCTGTACCATAAAATTTAGTCACATCAATCACCGTATTTGCTGAATCTTTGCTGAATGCTACAATATCAAAAGCAAATAAAGTGGGTTCATAATTATTGGATTTAACCGATATGCTGATCGGCAAACTGTCATTGGCAACCGCATTGTAAGATTTCAATTTAATGAGAATCTTATCCTGAAAACGTTGCCAAACAATGAGTTGCTCGTTCGTTTCGGATCCTGCGTTTACATATCCACCTCCTAAATTAGAAGGTAGTTTAGACAACCTACTAACCAACAACATATCTTTATCTAAGTATTTATTCGGGATTTCAAAAAAATATTTTTTATCTACTTTATGAACCGTAAACAAGCCTTCGTCTGAAATAGCCTCTTTAGTAATTACCTTACTGTATTCCTTGATGGTAGGTTCTGGCTTTTTATCCGGAGCGGGAAGCGTCACAGCATTTTTATCTTTTTTTCTTTTGGATTGGGCAAACTGGGTGGTGGGTATTAATAATGTGGCTGCGATTGCAGTTAAAATGAAAAATTTCTTCATTTAGTGGTTATTTAATGGTTAATTAATATCAAAAATAATTTTTAGTGTCTTAAAATTGCATATTAACCAATGTTTTAACTTTTAATTAACAACCGTTTTGAGTCGAATATTTTATTTTTCTTGGCGCATCCCAACCTTTTGTTTGCCGTTCTTTTTTATTACATTTGGTAATTATCAATTTATTTTCTAGTAATTACAAGCGATGCAGTACTTCGTTTGGAGCTATTCTAATTTTTGTAAAAAATTTACAACCCACAAAAAATAAAAGATGATTCAAAACAGTTCTCGTAAAATCTACTTGCATGCAGTACTGCTTTTACTGCTGTCGTATAATGGGTATTGCCAAAAGAATATTTCAAAAATAGCTTTTGGTTCCTGTTCACATCAAAGTAATCCGTTGCCCATTTTTGATGTTGTAGTTCAACACAAACCTGATTTATTTGTCTTTCTTGGAGACAACATTTATGGAGATACTGATAATATGAGTACCCTTCAATCTAAATACGAACAATTAGCCGCCAAGCCCTCTTTCCAAAATCTAAAAAAACACATTCCTATTATTGCAACTTGGGATGATCATGATTATGGACAAAATGATGCGGGCAGACATTATCCAAAAAAAGAAGAATCCAAGGAACTTTTCCTGAATTTTTTTGATGAACCTAAAGATTCTGAAAGAAGAAAACACAAAGGTATTTATACCTCCTATATGTATGAAAACAAAGGGAAAAAAGTACAGATTATCTTGTTAGACAACCGTACTTTTAGAGATAATTACAAGAAATACAACGGGGAAGTTGCTAAGGACAAAAGGTTTTTCTACAGTCTAGATTATACTCCACAACAGGAACCTGACTCTACCTATTTAGGAGCTGCGCAATGGAAATGGTTGGAAGAGGAATTAAAGAAACCCGCCTCCATTAGATTGATTGGTTCCGGATCTCAGTTTGGAATTGAATACAATGGGTATGAAGGTTGGGCTAATTTTCCGCTAGAGCAAAAAAAATTCTTAAATCTCATCAAAAAAACAAAAGCTAACGGCATTTTATTTTTAACCGGAGACGTACATTATGCTGAAATTTCGAAACTTACTGAACCGGGTCTCTACCCTATTTATGATGTAACTTCCAGCGGTCTTTCCTCCACATGGCATTTTGCGACACCGAATAAAAATAGAATTGAAGGTCCCATTATGGAAAATCATTTTGGCTTAATTACAATCGATTGGAAAAACAAAATTCCAAAAATAAAAATGGAAATTTGGGATAGTGCCGACAATCAGCGCGTAGAATACACGATTGGATTGGATGAAATTAGTTTTAAAAAATAACCGTTTTTTTTTACAACGCACTACAGAAGACTAGGAAATGACATAATAGTGTGTTTTTACTTCAATCTGTCCACAATAAAGAGAAAATTTAAGTTTCAGAACACTACATCGATAGTTACTCCTATTTTACTGACTGTTTTATAGAAGGTACTATCATTTTAGTATGAAGCGTTGAAACAGATTTTTTAATAACACTTAAAAAGCACGACATAATGAATTCTAAATTATTACTTTACTCGCTTGCAGCAGTAACACTAATTGCTTGTAATCAAAAGAGTGACGAATCAAAAAATATCAAAAAACTGCTAGAGAAAGAATCAGCAACATGGAGAGCCGGAGATGGAAAAGGACATGGCGAATGCTTGCATATCCAACCCTATAGCAGAATATAAGTTTAAACGATAGATGGACACACTTTAGATATTCCTGCAATTGCAATGACCAATACAGATCCAAAATCTATGGGGAATGGCGGCTATGCAATCAATACAAATTACAAAATGAGTATTAACGAAAATAATGCTTGGGTGAGTCATGACGAAGTTTCTACCGCAAAAAATCCATTCCGTTTTTGATATTATTTATTAGTAATCAATCGCAAAAGGCACTTCTGAAGTTCTTCAATTGTTTTTACTTTACCACCCATTAGAACAACTTGTACCTGCTTTTTATTTCTTGAGCAGCAGGCGTTTTACTCTAACAGATAATTCATTCGGACTGAATGGTTTTGTTATAAAGTCATCTGCTCCAAGCTCAAAAGCTTCCAAAACTGTTTTCTCCAATCCCACTGCAGACAGCATGATTATTGGGATGTTCAATTTCAACTCGATTTTTACTTTTTTGACAATATCTAAACCGGTTACAAATGGCATCATAATATCTGAAATTATTAAATCTGGATTTTCAGAAACAATTTTTTCTAGTGCAATCTGACCATTTGGACATAAGAGGACTTTATATCCTTCTCTAACCAATTTAAATTCCATAGCTTTTGACATCATTTCGTCATCCTCAGCAACTAAAATTGTTTTCATATTAACTGGTTTTATAGATTCATACTAAAAGCAGCACAATTTTATTCCCCCGTCATTTGATTTTTCAGGAGAATTAATTTCTAAAAATAAGATTTTTTACACTGCCTTAATCGCAAATTCATAGGACAACAACAATTAAAGCTCCTATTTACGAATAAAGCTCGATCGCTACCTGTAATTCCTTGATAGCCAACTGGCAAATAGCATTTAACTTAATAACTTCCTCTATTCTTTTTTGTCCTAGAGGGTTTATTTCAATTTCTTTTTCAATAATGTCAACACATTGAGATGCTTTGACCATCCCTAACAAACTTAGAGAGGACTTAAGCTTATGGATTTCTTCTTTCAAAATTATGAGATCATTATTCTCATTAGATTTCAGAATTATTTCCATTGTTTCTGGTGTGTTTTCTAAAAAAAGCGTGATCATCTCTTTAATAAAAGTCTCATCACCTTCCGAAAACTCTTTCAAATATTTAAGATCAACTAGTTTTTCTGCTGTTAATTCTTCCTTTTGCACAACTGAAGAGTGTGTCATGTTTACTTTATTTACCTTTAAATTTAAATACAATTTATTCAATAACACATCAAAATCATAGGGCTTAGATAAATAATCATTCATTCCATTTTCAAGGCATTTTCGTTCTTCCTCAACAGTGGCATGCGCTGTTAATGCAATAATAGGAATCCCCGCTTTTTCTCCCATGTTAGACCTAATATAATTAGCGAGTTCAATCCCATCCATTTCAGGCATTTGTATGTCTAACAAGATAATATCATAAGCCGTTTTTTCTATCTTTTCAATTGCTTTTTTTCCGTTTTCAGCAACATCAATTTCTTTTCCCCATTTTTCAAACACTTTGATTGCCAGAAGTTGATTGAGCTCGTTGTCCTCCACTAAGAGTATTTTGACCTCCTTTAAAAAATCTGGAGCAATGGTTTTGTTTGTCAACTGAGGCGACATCGTAATTCCCTTTTCCGCTTTTTTATACACTAAAGAAAAGGAGAATTCACTTCCTTTAGAAACTGCACTTTCAACACTAATTTTGCCTCCCTGCAACTCAACAAGATTACGTGTAATTGTAAGTCCAAGTCCTGTTCCACCATATTTTCTTGTTGTTTCATTTGATGCCTGATTGAAACTTTCAAATATGGAATTTACTTTATCGCTTGGGATACCAATGCCGGTATCGATAATTGAAAATTTCAATTTGCATTCTGATGCTGTTTGCTGCACTTCAGTAACTACTAATTCTACAAAACCTTTTTCGGTAAATTTAAGTGCATTCCCCAGTAAGTTTACTAATATTTGAGATAACTTCGTAGGATCACCAATTAGATTATCAGTTATTTTAGAATCAATATCGTATAACAATTTTATTTTCTTCTCTTTTGCATTTTGAGCCAATAACTCAATTACAGAATAAACTGTTTTTGATAGCGAAAATTTCACCTCTTCAAAAGTCATTTTATCTGCTTCAATTTTTGAGAAGTCAAGAATATCATTAATAATAAACATCAAGTTTTGACTGGCTTTTTTAATAGCCTCTACACTTTGCTTCTGGCTATTATCTAATTTAGTACCTTCGAGAATTTTGGCAAATCCAATAATACCATTCATAGGAGTCCGAATCTCGTGGCTCATATTCGTTAAAAACTGTTCTTTTACAACTACTGCTTTTTCAGCTAATTCCTTAGCCTTTATAAGCTCAGCCTCTGTTCGTTTCTGCTCGCTAATATCTTGAATGGTTCCAAGTATTTTACAAGGTTTGTCTCTATCATCATTCAAACATTTAATAAATTGCTTGATGTATTTTACAGTTCCTTTTTTACTAGTTATACTATGATGAAATTGTACTTCCGTTTTTGTGGTTTTAACGTGTTTTAGATTAGTTTCAAAAAGGGCTAAATCTTCGTCATCTGTAAAACATGATTTAAAAAAATCAACTGAAGCAATCTTCTGGTTTTCAACTTCAAAAATAGTAAAAAATTCATCTGAAAAATACACCTCATTATTGCTTAAATTAATTTCCCAACTTCCTATTTTAGCTAATTTTTGCGCTTCAAGAAGACGATTTGAATTGACTTTCAAAGCTAGTTCGGTAACTTTTCTAAGTTTTAAACTTTCATGCGACTTAATGGCATTCCTGATACTTTGAGATACCCCATCTGGAGTCAGTAACGTTTTTGGAATATAATCTGAGGCGCCACTTAATATTGCTTGACTAGCGATTTTTTCATCTCCTTGTGAGGTTACAAAAATCACAGGCGTCTCAATATCCAAATCTCTAATTTTCTTCAAAAAAGAAATTCCATCGGTTTCGGGCATCATATAATCTAAAAAAATTAAGTCATACTCCAATGTTGTGATTTTTTCAATTCCATCTTTTGCTGAAAAAACGCTATCGACCTCAGCAATTATGCCAGATTGCGAAATGGAACGAGTGATAGTGATAGCATCGATTTTATCATCGTCAATTATTAATATTCTTAAAACTTGGGCCATAGTATGCTTTTATTTTTGACTAGAAAATTCAATAATATTCCAATATTCATTGAGGACTGAAACGAATGAGTTAAGAGTTTGACTTTCAAATGACATGGGAATATATCCTGCAATATTCAAATTCAAAGCTGCTGCTTTATTTATTTCATTTTCTGAATCTGTGATTACAAAAACTAAAATTGATTTTAAATCCGTATGATTTCGTATTGCATTTAAAAATTGTATTCCTTTATTCTTCGTCCTGTTGACATCGATTAGAATTATTTTAGGTACAGGGCTTAATTTTTGAGAGCCATCTAGCATCGACCATGCCTCATTTTCATTGGCAGCTGAAAATAAAGTATGTTTCACCTCTATTTCTGAAAAAGATTTTCTGAAGCTTTCGATGATAGCCTTTCTATTGTCGACCAATAAGATACTTGCATTTCCCATAACAAAAATGAATTGGATATATTACAGTTCACATAATTGCCAGAAGTTCTTGAGAGTAGCCACTGAAGTCAAAAACTTTTCAAAAGAAAGTGGCTTAAGGATATATCCCGCAACATTCAAATTGTAAGCATTTATCTTGTCACTATCCTCGTTTGAAGTGGTCATAACAAAAACAGATATGTTTTTAAGTATCTCGTTTTCCCTCATTATTTTAAGAAACTCAATCCCATTCATTTTTGGCATATTTATATCCAAAATAATAATTTTAGGCAGCGGAATAATATGGTTTTCCAGCATTTCAAGTGCTTCCACTCCATTTCCGGCTACAAAAAGCGGGTTCATGATATTATTTTTGGAGAAGGCTCTTTTTACATTCATTACATCTACTTCATCGTCTTCGACCAATAAAATATTTACCAATTTTTGGTTCATAATTTTAATTTTTTAATATTATTATTTTTGGCCAAATTAACGTAAAAATTGAGCCATTGTTTATACCAGCAGAATATTTAATTTTTCCTCCCACCAATTTCATGATTTTACAACTGATGGCTAATCCTGCTCCGGTTGTATCCACAACATCTTTAGAATTAACAGTGTAAAAAATAGAGAAAATTTTAGATGCTATTTGTTCGGGTATTCCGGGCCCATTATCGCTAACTTTTATTTCATAGTCGCTTTGGGTTTCTACAACCTCAACACCTACTTTTCTATTTTCTTTATCGTGAAATCGGACGGCATTGTCGAGTACACTCAATATCACTTTTTGCAATTTCGCTCCTAAAGTTACACAATTTTCATTAATAAGAGTCGTGTTTAAAGTAAATTCAACGTTGGAATTAGTTTCAAATAATGCAATGCTGTTTGCCATCATTTTAGAAATATTAACTTCATAAAATTCCAATTCTACCCTATCTACGCGAGAAAGTTCCAACAGTCCATTCATCATGTTTTCCATTCGATTGACCCTGTTTTTCAGCAAGCTTAAGTTTGCAAGCACTTCTTGATTTTCAACGGTTCCCAGATCCTCTTCAATCCACGTTGTTATATTTGAAATTGCCCGCATAGGCGATTTTATATCATGTGAGACTATATAAACAAATTCTTCAAACTCTTTTTTAAGGGCTGCTAATTCCTGTTGACATTTATCTTCTGCTTCCTCCATTGTTGTTTATTTAGGGAATGTAAAAATGAAACTACACCCTTTATTTTCTTCGGATTCAATATGGATACTTCCTCCTTTTTCTTCAATAATTTTTTTTACAATTGACAAACCTATACCTGTACTCTCTTTTACATCACGTGCCTCAATAGTTTGAAAAACTTTGAACACTTTTTTATGGTATTCTATTGCAATCCCAGGACCATTATCTTTTATACTAAACTGATGAAAACTGGGCAGTGCTTTATACTGGCAATCTATTTTTCCTACTGGTTTATCACTGTACTTAACTGCATTACTAATCAAGTTACTAAATACTTGTTGCAAAAGTATTCGTTCCGATTCAATCACGGGAAAGTTTTCGCCAATTGTGATTTCAAAGCCTTGCTTGGGAACGATTGAATCTATAATTTGATTTAACATCAATTTTAAATCAATCTTTTCTTTTTCGATTTCGGTACGACCAATACGCGAGTATTCTAAAACTCCATTGATTAAGTTTTCCATTCGCAACACTCTTCCGCGCAGTAAGTCAAAATTAGCGCTAACGGCCTCAGGCATATCTGGCATATCTTCAACAATCCATTCTGACAAATTATTAATCGCTCTAAGTGGCGCCTTTAAATCATGAGAAACTACATAAGCAAACTGATCGAGTTCGTTGTTTTTTTTACCCAAATTCAATAATGCACTTTGTAAGTTTGCTTCTGCATTTTTTTGATCGGTAATATCGGTGCTTATTGAAATGTATTGATACGGCTTATTTTTTTCGTCCAAAAACGGCACGATAGTCGCCTTTTCCCAATAATAGGAACCATCTTTAGCTAAATTCCTCATTTCGCCTTTCCAAACATTCCCGTTGACAATTGTTTTCAAAATTTGTTTCGCAAACGCTTTAGGAAAATGCCCTGTAATAGTGCGTTGATCTTTGCCTATCAACTCGTCTTTGGTATATTTAGAAATACTACAGAAGTTATCGTTCACATAAGTTAGCAATCCCTGTTGATCTGAAATAGATACAATTGCTGATTCATCTAAAGCGGATCGTATGTCTCTTATTTCTTTTGATTTTTGAATGATTTTTTGCTCTGCTAATGTGATCTCGGTAACATCCTGAATAATTCCTTTTAACTCAATCACTTCCCCTTTTTCATTTTTAAAAGGTTGTCCAATTTCTAGAATATGCTTGACTCTTTGATCTGGAAATACGATTCTATATTTGATTTTAAAGTCTTTTCCTGTTTGTATAACATCCTCACTGACTTGATCCAGCTTTACTAAATCATCCGTGTGAATTCTGCTTCTATATTCTTTATACAACTGATCTGAAGGCAGTTGATCTAATTCAAAAATACGATAATGACCCTCTGACCAAACAAGATCATTAGTAACTAAATTAAATTTCCAACTCCCAATTTTAGCAATATGCTGCGACTCCTCTAATAGATTATTCCCATCGATTAGATGTTGCTCGGCTTCTTTTTCCTTTGTTACATTTCGAGCAATGCAGTATAAATTCCCAGTATTAGGCTCTGGAGAGGTATTCCAGCTCAGTATAATATAATCTCCACTTTTACAACGGTAACGGTTCTCAAAACTTATCGTTAATTCCCCCTTTGATAATTTCTCTACTTCCTTGTAGGTTTGAGCCAAATCATCAGGATGCACCAAATCAATAAAAGGAGTTCCTTCCAATTCTTCTTTAGAATAACCTAAAACCTTTGTAAAAGCGGGATTAACTTTATAGAATAATCCATTCACATTAGCAATACAAACCAAATCTTTAGACAGTTCGATGAAATTTTGTATTTCCTTTTGAGATTCAAGGAAATCTAAATGTTTTTTGCGTGAATCCAATAATGCAACAACTTGATCAGCAAGTAATTTTAGGGCGTTTTTTTGTTCTACATTAAGAGCTCGAGGTTCCGTATCAATCACACAAAGCGACCCCATATTAAACCCGTTTCTAGTTCGAAGTGGAGCTCCTGCATAAAATCGAATATTAGGACTACCAGTAACCAATGGATTCTCCGAAAACAGCTTGTTTTCAGTAGCATTCTGAACTTCAAAAACATCATCACCTAAAATGGTGTATTGACAAAAAGACAGCTCTCTCGATGTTTCTGATACATTTATTCCTACTTTTGATTTAAACCATTGTCGGTCTTCATCTATTAAATTAACTAAAGCAATAGGGGTTCCGCAAATAAAAGAAGCTAGCTGTGCAATAGAATCATATTCTTGTTCAGACAAGGAGTCCAGAATAGCATAGTCTTTCAGTACTTGGAGTCTTTCAATTTCATTTTCCGGTTTAAGATTTATTTTCATTAAAATAAGGATTTTCTTTACTATTGTTGAGCAATAATTAATGCTTAATTATTTTATGCTTATCATTCCTACGCACTAATTCCAGTCGAAAAAACAATTGGTTTAGCTACAAAAATAAAATTAATTTCGAATAAACAGCATTGTAGCTACTTAAATTTACTGCAATTTATAAAAAAGTATTGCTCCATTTTACTTCTTTATCACTATCAAAAAATCAAAATTAGGAAAAACAAACGCATCTGCAAAAGAGCCCTTTTTTCTCTTATCAAAAACGATTCATTAAAGTCGAAATTAAGGAATTGCGGGTAGTAATTTCATTTACTTATTTTGCGTTTTGTTTCTTTTTTGATGCTTGCCTCTTGAAACAAAGACATGCAATACCGCTTATTAGGCCTTGAAAATAAAAAAATAAAAAAAATCATTCGACAAAATACACATTACCCTGATAAACAACAACTTGTAAAATAAAAATAGTGTTTATATTAAAATTAGAAAAAATATTTATCTAAATTTACGCTATTAGTTTAACTAGGTGAAGCTCCTACTGCTCACCTACACAAGCTCAAAAAAAGCGGTTCGTAAATTCCAAACCTAGCTTTTAATTAAAAAATTTACACGTGTGGTAAAAAAAACAAGACCTGTTTTTTTCGACTATTACTATTTGACATACGAATTTAATACTCTTTCCTATCTAAAAAAAAGGCGCAATGAGAACATACAAATACATCCTGTTTTTCAACGAAATAAATATAGATGCAATTGACAAAGTAGGCGGTAAAAATGCATCTCTTGGCGAAATGTACAATCAGCTCAACCCAATTGGCATCATTATTCCAAACGGATTTGCCGTTACTGCAGAAGGGTATCGGCTATTCCGAAAAACCAACCGTTTAGAACAACTATTGCAAGATTTATTGTTGTCTTTAGATACCAAGGAATATTCAAATCTCTCCCTTATTGGAGAAAAAGCCAGAAATCTCATTTTATCCGCAGCGATTCCAGACGAAATACGGGATGAAATAAAAGTCGCTTACCAATCGCTCAGCGAGCAATGTGGCACGTCTAATCTTGATGTGGCAGTTCGAAGCAGTGCAACTTCTGAAGATTTACCCACAGCAAGTTTTGCAGGACGAATGGAATCTTTTCTTCATATTAATGGAGAACAAGAATTACTATCAACTATACACCGTTGTTACGCTTCTTTGTTTACAGATCGTGCTATAAAATACCGTCACGACATGGATTTTACTAAATTAGACATTGCTATTTCCGTGGGTGTCCAACAAATGGTCCGAAGTGACATAGCGGCTTCCGGAGTGGCTTTTACAATTGATCCCGATAGCGGATTCGAAAATACCATCATCATAAATAGTATTTGGGGACTGGGAGAAAATATTGTTCAAGGTACGGTTACGCCAGACGAATGGATTGTATTCAAACCTACATTGACAAATCCGAACGTGAATCCCATTTTAAAAAGACAGTGCGGCCAAAAAGAATTTACGATGATCTATAAAAATGCAGTGGCAGGTTCAGCTGCTGAAAACACCATTGTTAATACCGATACTTCATTGGAAAAACAAAAACAATTTTCGCTAAACGACAAAGAAGTCATTCAACTGGCACAATGGTGTTCAAAAATTGAAAAACATTATAAAAAAGCAATGGACATTGAGTGGGCCAAAGACGGTCTAAACAATCAATTGTACATTGTTCAGGCACGTCCAGAAACCGTTCACGGAAAAGCAAATAAGCAACTGCGAGAAATTTATAAGTTAAAAGAAAAAAGCACCCTCTTAGCTAAAGGAATCGCATTAGGTGACAAAATTGCTTCCGGTAAAGCCCGAATTCTAAACAATCCACAAGAAGGCGATTTACTACAAAATGGCGAAATCATCGTAACGGATGTAACAAATCCAGATTGGGATCCTATCATGAAACGAGCCGCAGCGATTATCACTAATAAAGGAGGCCGCACTAGTCATGCCGCCATTGTGGCTCGAGAATTAGGAACCGTTGCTGTTGTGGGTTGTGGAGATGCCACTTCAGCAATAAAAAATGGTCAGGAAATCACCGTTTCCTGCGCCGAAGGTACAGCAGGAAACATTTATGATGGACTCTTGAAATGGGACATTACAGAACAGGATTTTAGTGCCCTCAAAATGCCAGAGACGCATCCCATGCTCATTCTGTCTGATCCCGAAAGAGCTTTTGAGTTAAGCCAATATCCAAATCAGGGCGTGGGTTTAATGCGAATGGAATTTGCTATTTCAAATACAATCAAAATCCATCCTTTGGCATTATGCGAACCGGAAAAAATAACCGACAAAAATATCAAATCCGAAATTGCAGCTTTAACAGAAGGCTACGAAGATCCAAAAAAATATTTCATAGATAAACTGGCCGAAGCAGTGGCTATTGTGGCTGCCGCCTTTTACCCAAAGGAAGTCATTGTACGGATGAGTGATTTTAAAAGCAATGAATACGCCAACCTGATCGGAGGACAATTTTACGAACCAAAAGAGGAAAACCCGATGATTGGTTTTCGTGGCGCTTCCCGGTATTACAGTGACTTTTATAGAAAAGGGTTTGCTTTAGAATGTGAAGCTATGAAAAAAGTACGAAACGAAATGGGACTGCTCAACGTGAAATTGATGATTCCATTTTGTAGAACAATAGAAGAAGGTGAAAATGTCTTAGCTGAAATGACACATAATGGTTTAGTACAAGGCATCAACGGGTTACAAGTATATGTGATGATTGAAATTCCAAGCAATGTATTGATGGCTGCTGAATTTGCAAAATTATTTGACGGATTTTCTATAGGATCCAATGACTTGACACAACTCACCTTAGGTTTAGATCGTGATTCAGCTTTAGTCAGTTATTTGTTTAATGAAGAAAATCCAGCTGTCAAATATTTAATAAAAGAAACCATTAAAGTTGCCAAACGTTATGAAATAAAAGTGGGACTCTGTGGTCAAGCTCCAAGCGACATTCCTGAGTTTGCTGCTTTTTTAGTCCAGGAAGGAATCGACAGCATCTCCTTTAATCCAGATGCTTTGATAAAAGGAATCGAAAATATTTTAGAGGCCGAACATAAAACCAAAAGAACAATTACAAACTAATTAAAATAGCTCTAAATGGAAACACCATTTAAAAATAAAGTAGTCATTGTAACCGGTGGCTCCTCTGGAATTGGCAAGGCGTCGGCACTTGCTTTTGCAAAAAAGGGAGCTAAAATAGCTGTTGTAGACTGGAAGGAAAATAAAGAAGTGATAGCCCTAATCAAAGAATTAGGTGGTGATGCACTTTTTATCAAATGTGATGTCTCCAAAACGGAGGATGTAAAAGCAATGGTCGCCAAAACGATTGCCACATTTGGCCGGTTGGATTATGCTTTCAATAATGCCGGGATCGAGGGAACATCTGCTCCAACTTATGCGTGCTCGGAAGAAAATTGGGATAAAACCATTGGGATAAACCTAAAAGGAATCTGGCTTTGTATGAAATATGAAATTCCAGAAATACGCAAACAAGGGAAAGGCGTCATTATCAATTGCTCTTCGGTCGCTGGATTAGTTGGTTTTCCAGGATTACCAGCTTACGTGGCGTCTAAGCACGGCGTCGTGGGACTTACTAAAACTGCAGCTTTGGAATGTGCCCTATTAGGAATCCGAATAAATGTGATTTGTCCTGGTGTAATCCAAACCCCAATGATTGATCGTCTGACTGGAAAAAATAAAGAAGCAATAGAACAATTTACGGGTTTAGAACCTTTGGGTCGCTTTGGTCTTCCGGAAGAAATAGCGAATTCGGTGGTATGGATGTGCTCAGATGAAGCCTCTTTTGTAACTGGACATGCGATGGTCGTAGATGGCGGTTTTGTAGCACAATAATAGAAATAAGACCAGAAAATCACATCAAACTAAAACTTTTTCAATACTAGTTTAACATTGGGGTTGAGCGAACTCATAGGTTGAACTACTTTTAATTCCAAAATTCCAGCATCATTTTGAACAAGCTGGAACTTGACAGCCTTCACCGCAACTAAAAAATAAATGTTTAATAAGAAACAGGAATAGTAGATTTAAAAATTATGGAAAATAGAATTAGCTGTCAAAGTTGTAGCATGCCACTTGATGCCATCGCATTGCAAGGAACTGAAAAAAACGGTCTAAAAAGTAAGGACTATTGTAAGTATTGTTTTAACGATGGTGCTTTCAAAAATCCAGAGATGAATTTAGAAGAGATGAAAATCAACGTGAAAAATAAATTAAAAAAATTAGCAATCAATGAAGATTCCATTCAGAAAACGGTAAACATTTTACCGACACTGATACGTTGGAAAAGCAGTTAATACCAAATATAAAGTAGTAGTTTGAATCCCTGTTTACTTTTAAAAAATTGTACAACAGTGTCTTATATGAAATTAATAATCTGAATCTTGTGCGATCCATTACTAAAAAATTGACATAAAATAAAAATCTAAACAAAATAAACGAAGCTAACCACTTAAATCAATCGACATGGAAATCATCCCTTTTTGTCAAAGTTGTGGAATGCCTATGGCTACAGAAGAAGTCAAAGGAACAGAAAATACGGGTCATAAAACAAGTGATTACTGTAAATATTGTTATGAAGACAGCCAATTTAAACAACCCGATATGAACTTAGAAGAAATGAAAAACATGGTAAAAGTTCACATGGAGAAAAAGAACCATCCTGATTACATGGTTCAAAAAGCCATAAACATTTTGCCTGCCTTGACTCGTTGGAAAAAAAACCATTTATTTATTTGAGCAACACACCATGCAAGTGATTAATAATTAAAAAAGCAAACAATTTTTTTTCGATTTTCAAAAATAATATCTCAGATATAGCAGCCAAAATAGTGAGAAATTGTAAGTATAAACAAGACACCTGCTTCTGATTCATAAAGCAGCTCTCCATGCATCGATGCTAAAAATCAATAATCAGGTAGCATTAAACTGGAAGTGCAATTTAATAAAATAGTCACATTACGAGCAGGGAAAACATTTTTAATATCGTAAAAACTATTAAAATAAAAGTATTAGTCTACAGCATCTTAGGTTTTGATAAGCCATTTATGGAAAAAGCAGCTCATGGCAATCACGAATTAGTTTTCTCGGAAGAGCATTTGAATGAAAACACAGCAGACCTAGCCAAGGGATTTGATGCAATTTCGCTTTCCTTAGCAGATGTTGCAGCCGAAGCAGTGTTGCAAAAATTATATACTTATGGCGCAAAACATATTGCGTTGCGGGCGGTACTTTCAGATCTTATTGATCTTCCAAGAGCCAAATCCTTGGCTTTAAAAGTCCCAAATGCACCTACCTATTCCCCTTAGTCCGTTGCAGAACACGCAGTAGGTTTATTGTTAGCCTTAAACAGAAAACTGGTTTTGGGTCAGCGGTTGATGCACATTGGTGATTATCGCATGGATCATCTGGTAGGTTTTGATTTGCATGGTAAAACAGTTGGTATCATTGGAACTGGCATAATAGGTGCTGCTTTTGCAAGGATTATGCATGGTTTTGGTTGTAAAATTTTAGCTTTCGATGCTGTTGAAAATAAAGCACTAATGGCTGAAATCCCTTTATTCTACGCCTCATTTGAAGATGTTTGTGCACTTTCAGATGTAGTCTCAGTTCATGCGCAATGGAATGATTCCTCCAAGCAAATGTTTGATAAAGCCACTTTTTCAACCTTAAAAAAAGGTGTGATATTTATCAACACCGCTCATGGAGCATTCGTAAACACCTTAGATTTAATCGAAGCAATCGAGAATAAAACTATTGCAGCTATTGGTTTAGACGTCTATGAAAAAGAACATGCGCTATTTTATCAGGATCATACTGAATCTCCTGTAACAGACCCGTTGTTTCTCAAACTGCGTTCTTATCCTAATGTATTGATTACCGGCCATCAAGGGTTTTTGACAAAGGAAACGTTAGCCGGAATAGCAAATACAACAATTGCCAATTTAAATGCTTGGACCTACAATGGTATTTCTGAAAATGAAATAAATGAAAAATAGCGTCCTTTATTTCGAAAATAAAAATAGAATAAGCCTATTTTCAACTGGATCATTTTCCTACTTATATTGGGATCCGTACTGTTAAATCGCCACAAATGAAAGGTTCCTTTAAACTCAGAAAAATCGCTGACATTGGAATTTTTGTTCACTGGACATTCACATTATTGATTCTGTTTATCATTTTTATTAAGTACCGAGCAGGCCAAAGCGCAACTCAAATATTTTTGTCCGTGCTGTTTATTTCGAGCTTATTTATTACCATAATCCTACATGCATTAGGCCATGCTTTGGCAGCGAAAAGGTACGACATAAAGACCAAAGACAGCACTCTTTTGCCTATTGGAGGTTTAGCACGGCTCGAAAATATTCCTAAAAAACCACTTGAGAAATTGACAGTGGCTATTGCAGGACCTATAGTAAACATTACCTTGGTCGTAATTACGGGATAGCCATCCCGAAACGACAGACGAATTAATATGGCAATTATCTACTGGCATCAATTCGAATAATTTCTTTTTGAATTTCTTTCTAGTCAACCTTTAACTGGCGCTTTTCAACTTGATTCCTGCGTTTCCAATGGATGCAGTTCAAATTATACACGCTGTGTTGTCCTATAAAATGCAACGGCATGTAGCGAAACGAATTGCAGCACGAATGGGTCAATATCTTGCTTAGGATTTATAATTTTCTTTTTTTTTCGCCACCCATTTTAGTTTTTATTGGTATTTTTGTTAGTATTGGAGCTCCAGTAAAAGCGGATTCTACCGAAACTAAATTTATGTTAAGAGATTTTAAAGTTCATGACATTTTGATGAAACAATTTCCAAAGATGGATGCTAATGAAACCATAAAAACGGCCGTCGCAGTGGTTTTAGGCAGCCAAAGCAAGAATTTTATAATTACGAAAGCAGGTATTCCTGCTGGAACACTGAACCGAGATCCAATTATAATGGCGTTCACTAAAAATGGAGAAAATAAATTTGTCTATAATTTCATGGATCAGAATTTGGTTTTTCCTGATGGTAATTCACCGCTGGAAAATAGTTTTTAGATGCTGCATGTAATAAATCAAGATTAAAGCTAGTCTTGGAGAACAATGAAGTAGCAGGCGTTTTGGACTATGATAATCTTATGGAATTTATTTTACGCAATAAAGTTAAAAAAAAGATGACGCATGATAAAAAGTAACGATAGCTTTACTGATCCTAAAAATCTAGAGTTGGTTCACAGTGGCGAAGATTACTTTGCTCGTTTAGAAACTATTATACAACAGGCGCAATTTCAAATCTATATCCAAATGTATCTTTTTGAAGACGACACCACAGGAACAAGAATTAGTACCGCCTTAAAAGAAGCAGCTTCTAGGAAAGTTAAAATTTATATGCTTCTGGATGGTCTAGGCTCTTTATCCTTTCCTTCTGAGCTGGTTAAAGAACTGAAAAATACTGGTATTAACATTCGTTTTTTTGCCCCTTTATTTTCAACATACACCTTTTTTATTGGCAGGAGGCTCCATTGTAAAATTGTTGTTGCTGATGCAAAAGTTGCGCTGGTTGGTGGCATAAACATCGCTGCTAAATATCATGGCTCAGCAACCGAAGAACCTTGGCTGGATTACGCCGTTCAATTAAAAGGGGAAATTGCTAAACCGCTGCAGCAACTTTGCATCGATATTTATTCTAAGAAAAGGCGATTCCAAAATAAAAAAATAAAAGCGGTCTTTGCTATTCAGGGAGATGCTTCCGTTCGCATACTCCAGAACGACTGGCTAAAGGGGAAAAATGAAATTTGTGATGGATATATTAAATCCATTCGGCAGGCCAAAAAAGAAATAATTATAGTAGGAAGCTACTTTCTTCCTGGGATTCGAATCATTAGAGCATTGAAAAAAGCGTCAAAAAACAAAGTGACCATTAAACTGATTCTTTCCGGAAAATCAGATCTTCCAATGACTAGGCGGGCAACTTGCTTTTTATATGATAAACTGCTCAAGTATAACATTGAATTGTATGAATGGGACAAATCGGTTTTGCATGGAAAAGCAGCAGTTATTGATGGGAATTGGTCCACAATTGGCTCTTTTAACCTGAATAATTTAAGTTCGTACGGAAGTATTGAAACTAATATTGAAATAAACTCAGAATTATTTGCAGCTATGTTTCGGACCCATCTCTACGAAATCATTGCACAATGCCAATGCATCACGCGGGAATCTCTAAATACTAAAACCAATATTATCACTAAATGCATTAATTTGATTTCGTACGGTATCACGAGAATCATAGAATTATTAGTCACTTATACGCCTCACAAACGCTTCTATAATTAAAAAATTACCAAAATAATTTTAGCCATCACTATCCCATTAAAAATTTAAAATTGGTGCAACAAAAAATATTCTAGAAAAAGCTAAAATTTATTATTTTAAATTTTTTGTATATTTATCTTAATTAACTATTTGACAATTATTTTGTTATGAATTATATAGTATTGATTTACAATTTAAAAAAATGGAAACATACCGAATTAATGTCAAAAAAGAAAGAGGAATGGATCCAAAAGGATATTAAAACAAAAATCCCTAAATTGGACTGTAAAAAGATAAATATCCCGAATTAGGATGAATTATTTTATTAATTCATTTTTTAAAAAAATTGTTAGTTCAGGTTAATAATGGAGCAGTAAGTCACTATTCTTTAAAAGAATGTTCTTTCAAGTACTAGGTTTAAAAGATTCTCCGCAGAACTCCGAACTTATAAGAAGCTAAACTAGTATACGCCTTATGCGGACGACATTTACTTTGCAGGGGATTTTTATTCAAAAAAAGTACTGCAAATAGTTACAGAAACGGTGGGGAAACTCCAAATACGAATTCGTGCCAAAAAAACTAAACTGATGACCCCTTATATGTGCCAAATTTTTACTGGCGCTGTTGTAAATAAAAAACCGAAGGTGATTTTTGATAAGCGCAAGTAATGGAGGCCAGCTCTTGATTACATCCAGCAATTTGGGTTGGACGAACATTACAAATACAAAATAATAAACCGCCAGAATTACCTAGAGCATTTGTTAGGAAAAATAAATTTCGTTCTACAAATCAAGGTAAAACATATAGAAGTTATAAAGTACGAGGCACTACTTTTTGAATTGAAATACCTATAAGTTGTGAAAGCCATTGAAAAGGAGTTGTTTCCTTTATAAAGAGAAAAAATTAATATCACACGCTCCATTGTAGGAGCTTTTTTTTCCTATCTAATTGTATTAAAACACTTTATTTCGCTTTTCTTCTTTTAAAATTGTTTAAATTTGATACTATAAAAGTGCAATTCGTACGATTTTTTCAGCCGCAGGAAGTTAAAAAAAACGAAATAACCCCAACATAAAAAACAATCTCAATGGCATTTATAGACTATTACAAAATTCTTGAAGTGGATAAAAAAGCAACCGAAGCTGAGATTAAAAAGGCGTACCGCAAACTCGCCCGCAAATACCATCCTGATTTAAATCCCAATGATAAAGAAGCCGAAAGAAAATTCAAGGAAATCAATGAAGCAAACGAAGTATTAAGCCATTCTGAGAACCGTAAAAAATACGATGATTACGGCGAAAACTGGCAACATGCAGAGGAATTTGAAAAATCCAAACAGCATCGACAGTATCAAGGAAATGGACAAAAAGGAGGATATGAAGAAGGAGGATTTAGTGGTAGTGGTGACTTTTCTAATTTTTTCGAATCCATGTTTGGTGGTCGTTCCACCGCTGGTGGTAGTCGAAGAGAAGCTCAGTTTAAAGGGCAGGATTTCAGTACCGAATTGCATCTTGACCTAAAAGACGTCTATAGCACGCACAAGAGAACGCTGACAATCAACAGTAAAAATATCCGAATTACCATTCCTGCAGGAGTCGAAAATGGACAGCAAATAAAAATTAGTGGTATGGGAGGCGAAGGCGCCAGTGGCGGTCCAAAAGGCGATTTATACATCACATTTACCGTAGCCAATCACACGGAATTTAAACGAGACAAAAATAATCTTTATGCAAGTGTAGCGCTCGATTTATATGCTGCACTACTAGGCGGTGAGATTACCGTTGCTACTTTTGACGGCAAAGTAAAACTGACTGTCAAACCAGGAACCCAAAACGGAACTAATGTCAAATTGAAAGGAAAAGGTTTTCCCATTTATAAAAAGGAAGGAGAATTTGGCGATTTATATATTACCTACCAAGTTAAAATCCCAACTGATCTTTCCCAAAAAGAAAAAGATTTATTTATGGAACTTTCAAAATTAAAAACATCATGAATACCAAAAACTTAATCCCTCTATCCCTACTTTACATACAATATAATCTAGAAATGTCTTTCTTTTTTAAGTTACATGAAATGGGGTTGCTGGAGATCCTTACCGTCGATGAAACTAAATATGTCCGTCCTGAATCTGTTCATGAAATTGAAAAAATGATACGAATACACGAGGAACTAGAGGTAAACATTCATGGAATAGATGTCATTTTAAATTTATTGGAAAAAATAGAACTTTTGCAAAATGAATTGATTTCTGTTAAAAATAGGCTGAGCTTGTATGAAAGTTAAAAATTTAAATTACAATTGAAAAAAAGGGAAGAACTGTTTCAATTTCAAACAATACAGTAGCATTTAAAAAAAAACAGTCGAGGATAGAAATTTGAAAAAAACTTATTGGATAACTTAAAGATATAACAAACTAAAAATTGAAAATATGAAAACAATACTTTGCCCAACTGACTTTTCTATACTCGCAGATTCTGCTATACATTATGCGGTAAAAATGGCCACAGTTTTCGATGCTTCATTAATTTTATACCATTGTTTTATTCCTTTTGAAAGCGCTTTTTATCCGCTTAATTCGACCACTCAAGAAAATCTAGATACTAAAACAATTTTAACCAACCACCTTACTGCTATCATGAATTCAATAGTTGATAAAAATCCAAGTCTTTCAATAACCATTCACGTGGATCAGGGTCCTGAAGGAATTAAGATTACGGAATTTTGTAAAAAAAAGAAAATAGATCTAATAGTAATGGGCACAAAAGGAGCTAGCGGATTGAAAGAGAAAATAATTGGAAGTTTTACTGCCGAGGTAATGACCAAAGCTTCCTGCCCAGTATTAGCCATTCCTGAAAAATATAAATTCAAGATACCTAAAAAAATAACTTATGCCTCTAATTACCATAAAAAAGACAAGAAGGTTCTCTCTTATTTACTGGAAATAAACAAGCTTTTCAATGCTACCATCAGCATTCTTCACGTCGATAAGGGAATTATGGCGTTTACCGCAGATGAAGACTTTGACAAGTATAAAAATACAATCGAAAATCATTTTAAAGATTTTGAATTCTCATTCAAACATATTACGGGAGAGAACGTAGCAAAAATCATCTTAGAAGAAACAGTAGCGGATAAAACGGATCTGATTGTAATTAATCCCTTCAAAAGAAAAGGTTTTTGGAATCGTATTTTTTACGCTAGCATAACCAAAAAAACAGCCTATTTAATTACCAAGCCATTACTCAGTATTCCAGTTCAATAATTATCGTGATCCCTTCCCCATTTTAAGATAAATAATACAATTAAAATTTAATAAAAGTGGCTAGTAGTCCATCATATTCCTACTTCCTATAGCAATAAGCAAGAAAATTAAAGACACTAACAAAATAATTATTTCCACATGAATGCGATCTATCTGGACATTCTCGGGTTTATCTTAGCCACAGCGGTAATAGTAGCGACGGGCTCGCGGCTTTCTAAGTATGGTGATATGATGGCTGATATGTTGGGTTGGGGAAAAATGTTTATGGGCATTATTCTTTTGGCATCGGTAACATCTATGCCCGAACTGATGAACGGAATTAGCGCAGTGGTTTTTCTTGATGCTCCAGATCTTGCCGTTGGAGATATCGTAGGAAGCTGTGCTTTCAATATCCTTATTATTTCCATAATGGATTTATTTTATGACCATAAAAAGCCGCTAACATCAGTTGCCCAAACAGGTCACGTAATTGCAGCATCCTTTGGCATAATGTTATTGAGCTTGGTCGCTTTTGCAATTTTAATGCCCGATATTTTTGGAACCATTTTATGGATTGGAGAATTCAGTCTACTCTTTCTTTTATTTTACATCATAGCCATTCGCGTGATATTCTCTTATGATAAAAAAGAAAGTCATCATCCGGAAGAAAGAAAAAACACCTGCACCCTAACACTAAAACAGGTTGTGGGTAGGTTTACAATGAATGCAATTGTACTCATGGCAGCTGCAATGCTGTTGCCTTATTTTGGGGAAAACTTGGCCGAAGCCAGCGGTATGGGACAAAGTTTTTTTGGCACATTATTTATTGCTGCTTCAACTTCACTTCCAGAAGTAGTAGTATCCATAGCGGCCATTCGAATGGGAACAATTGATCTGGCGATTGGCAATGTTTTTGGCAGTAATATTTTTAATATTGCCATTTTGGCCATTGATGATATTCTGTATACTAAAGGTCCTATCCTTCAATTTACAAGTCCCAACCATATTATACCAGTTCTAGGAACGATAATCATAACTGCCATTGGCATTATCGGTATCGTATTTAAGGAAGAAAAAAAATGGAAACTCGCTATTGACACTGCTTTAATAGCATTAGTGTACGTTTTAATGATGATTTTATTGTACCACATAAAAGATTAAAATTATGAACTGGCATGTACTCCCGATATCAAAAATAACTCAATTGCTAAATACAAATCCAAGCGGTATTACTCCAGTAGTAGCCGCTGAGCGGTTGCGCGAACAAGGAAAAAATCAAATTGAAGACACAAAAAAGAAGAGTATTTTTAAAATGATTTTGTCTCAGTTTTCTGATTTCATGATTCTTATTCTTGTAGCAGCAGCAATTATTTCAGGTATTATAGGCGATGTTACGGATACAATTATTATTCTAGCTATCGTTATTATTAATGCAGCTGTAGGATTTATTCAAGAATATCGAGCAGAAAAAGCGATGGAAGCCTTAAAAAATATGGCAGCAAACCATGCTCATATTTTACGTGAAGGAAAAATGATGAGTATTCCCGCAACAGATCTCGTTGCGGGCGACGTCGTACTGTTAGAAGCAGGGAATATTATTCCAGCCGATGTCCGATTTTTTGAAACTCATCAGACAAAAGTGGATGAATCAACGCTAACGGGCGAATCAAATAATTTAGAAAAAAATACCGAAGAATTGCCCGAAGGAAATTATGCCCTTGGCGACCAGACCAACATGGGATTTAAAGGAACTTCAGTTACCAATGGGAGAGGTCTTGCTTATGTTGTGGCAACGGGAATGCAGACCGAATTGGGCCGCATCGCAAAAATGATCCAGACCGATGAAACCACCACGCCATTGCAGAAACGATTAGCGGCTTTTGGTAAACGATTGTCCGTAGGCATACTATTGATCTGCACTGTCATTTTTATTATTGGGTGGCTGCGTGGAGAAGCTATTTTGACTATGCTAATCACTTCTATTTCACTCGCGGTCGCTGCTATTCCAGAAGCCCTACCCGCATTAGTTACGATAGCATTAGCTTTTGGAGCTAAGAAATTAGCGAAACACAAGGCTCTTATCCGTAAGTTACCCGCTGTGGAAACACTTGGCTCCGTGACCTATATCTGTTCTGATAAAACAGGTACTTTGACCCTGAATAAAATGACCGTGCAGGAATTTTATGAAACTTCAACAACAAATTATCACACGGTTTTTAAAGATAAAAACAGACTGCTTCAGGCAATAGCTTTGAATAATGATGTATCAAAAGAAGAAAATGGAAAATGGTTAGGAGATTCGACTGAGGTAGCGTTGGTAGAATATGCTTTCGATAAGAATTTTAATCGAGGTGATTTAGAAAAAATTTATCCGCGAATTGCAGAATTACCTTTTGATTCCAAAAGAAAATGCATGACGACAATCCATCAAATTAGTACTCCTGAGGACAATCAAAGCGCTACAATGATTGTTTTAACAAAGGGAGCCGTTGATGTCTTATTTGACAAGCTGAATGCCGATCAAAAATCACATATTCCAGAATTGGAACGTAAAGTAAATGAGATGGCTGCAAAAGGCTATCGCGTTTTGGGATATGCAATGAAAACAGTGTCATCTCTTCCGCAGCATTTGGATCCAGAAGAAATCGAAACAGAACTAACGCTTATTGGTTTTGTTGGAATGATAGATCCACCGCGGGAGGAAGCCAGGCAAGCCGTATCCGAGTGTAAAGAAGCAGGCATCATTCCAGTGATGATTACCGGCGACCACAAACTTACTGCGAAAGCAATTGCTGCAAAACTGGGTATCATTTCTTCCGAGGAAGACCTTGCTCTTACTGGTTCCGAATTAGCAGTGTTGAACCAACATGAGTTTGAAGAAATCGTGGCGAAGGTTCGCGTTTATGCACGTGTTAATCCCGAACAAAAATTAAGAATCATCACTGCCTTACAATCTAAAAATCACTTTGTAGCGATGACTGGCGACGGGGTCAACGATGCTCCAGCGCTTAAAAATGCTGATATTGGCATTGCGATGGGGATCAACGGTACGGAAGTTTCCAAAGAAGCGTCGCACATGATTTTGCTGGATGATAATTTTGCCACCATCGTAATTGCGGTCAAGCACGGCAGGAAAATATTCGATAATATTCTGAAATTTATAAAGTATATTATGACTGGAAATTCGGGAGAAATATGGGCTATATTTTTGGCACCGTTCTTTGGTTTGCCTATACCATTACTGGCTATTCACATTCTCTGGATTAATCTCATCACGGATGGCTTGCCTGGGTTGGCTTTAGCCTCTGAATCAGCAGAAGCAAATATTATGAAACGACCGCCTAGAAACCCGAAGGAAAATATTTTCTCAAATGGAATGGTAGTGCATATTTTATGGGTAGGATTTTTAATGGGAGTGGTTACCATTGGAATGCAGGCTTATGCCATACATGTGGCGAACTCACATTGGCAAACGATGGCATTTACCGTTCTTTGTTTCAGCCAATTGGGTCACGTAATGGTCATTCGCTCCAACAACGATTCTATTTTTAAAATTGGTTTTTTCTCTAATAAGCCCATGATTATCGCTTTAGCGATAACGGTTTCACTTCAATTAATGATAATTTATTCTCCTTTATTTAATGGAATTTTTAAAACACAACCGCTAACTTTACGAGAACTGCTAGTGACATTAGCGGTATCAAGTATTGTATTTTGGTCAGTAGAAATAGAGAAATGGCTAAAAAACAGAAATAAATAAACTTTAAGTGTTTTTGTTGTTATTTCTCCTTTAAAAAGTTGCAATTTATACTTTTTAAACAAAAAAAAATTCAGTTCTTACTTTTTAAGATTCCTTAACCACTATTTACAATTATAAAGCAAGGAATTCTTTTTGTTGCGAAATAAAAAGAATCGTTTCTAAATCGTATTCATTTTTTTAAATTAAATTTTTCTCGACAAAATCCTTTAAATAACAGACGAACAACACTTTTAATAAATGATAATCAGACAAATAATTATGTATATTTGAGTAGCTGATTTCTGTTAAAAACCAATTCATTTGCTTATGAATACATTTTCTAAAATAACTGAATTATTCAAAGCTTTTTTACTTGAAATTGGCGAACTCTCCTACTTCGCTAGTCGGTTTTTTCAGGAGACCTTTAAACGTCCTTTTGAATTTAAAGAGTTTTTACGGCAGTGTTACAATATGGGAAATCGTTCCTTGCTACTCGTAGCTGTTACGGGATTTATAATTGGATTGGTATTTACATTGCAGTCTCGTCCTACATTGCAAGAATTTGGCGCAGTATCTTGGATGCCTTCGATGGTTAGTATCTCGCTGATTCGAGAAATTGGTCCTATAATTACAGCATTGATTTGTGCGGGACGTATCGGTTCTGGAATTGGCGCTGAATTAGGTTCAATGCGGGTTACGGAACAAATAGATGCCATGGAAGTTTCAGGTACTAATCCTTTTAAATATTTAGTAGTTACCCGAGTATTGGCAACTACTTTTATGCTTCCTATTTTAGTTTTTTTTGGAAACGCAATCGCCATTTTTGGTTCTTTTCTGGTGGAAAATATCAAAGGGAAAGTTTCTTTCTTATTGTATTACAATCAGGTTTTTAATGCTTTGGAATATGGTGATTTAATTCCAGCAACTATAAAAACATTCTTTTTTGGTTTTGCCATTGGATTAGTAGGTTGCTACAAAGGATATTATTGCAAAAAAGGGACTGCAGGCGTAGGTTTGGCGGCTAATTCTGCTGTCGTTTTCACCTCGATGTTGCTCTTTATTATTGATTTTATTGCTGTTTTTATTACTGATATATTTTATGACTTATAACTGATTATGGATACATTATTACAAAATCAAAAACCAATCATAGAGATCAAAGACCTCCGAAAAAGCTATGGTACTAATACTGTTTTGGCTGGATTTAATATGGTGCTCCGTGAAGGTGAAAATCTCGTGATAATGGGGAAATCAGGTTCTGGAAAATCTGTGATGATAAAGTGCTTGATAGGACTAGAGCAGCCTGACGGCGGTTCTATTATTGTAATGGAAAATGATATAAGTAAACTCGATCGAGAAGAACTGGACGACCTTCGAACGGAAGTTGGATTTCTTTTCCAAGGAAGTGCACTTTACGATTCAATGACGGTCCGGGAGAATTTAGAATTTCCATTGCGACGCCACAAAAAGAAGTTTGGTGTTATCAAGGACACCACTCCAATGGTAATGGAAGCATTAGAGAACGTTGGGCTAGCAAACACAATCAATTTAATGCCTGAAGAACTATCAGGAGGAATGAAACGACGAATTGCGTTAGCCCGAACTTTAATTCTACAACCCAAAATAATTCTATATGATGAACCTACTACAGGCTTAGACCCCATAACTGCCAAAGAAATTTTGCTGCTAATGATGTCTATCCAACAAAAATACAACACCTCAGCTATAATTATCACGCATGATGTGGATTGTGCTCGAATGATTTCTAACCGCATGATTTTGTTAGTTGATGGCATTAATTATAGCGAAGGCACTTTTGAGGAACTATCCATTTCAACAGATCCAAAAGTACAAGCTTTCTTTAAATAATAATAAAAATGAAAAAAACAACCTCACAAAAACTGCAACTTGGAATTTTTGTCATAATCGGTTTATTATTGTTTATACTCGCTGTTTATTTCATTGGCGATAAGAAACAAATGTTTGGAAAAACCAATCACCTGTCCGCAGTTTTTAATAATGTCAATGGCCTGCAACTTGGCAATAATGTGCGTTTTTCTGGAATCAATGTGGGAACGGTACGCGGAATAGAAATGGTTAATGATACAGCTATTAGAGTCGATATGCTGATTGACAAAACTATTTTTCCGCTTATTCGGAAAAATGCTGTTGCTACAATAGGTTCCGATGGTTTAGTGGGAAACATGATTATTAATATCCTTCCAGGAAAAGTATCAGCGGCCTCCATTCTACCTGGAGATCAAATTGCCTCAATAAATCGCATACGAACAGAAGACATGCTCATTACATTGGACAAGACCAACAAAAATGCAGCACTCCTTACAACAGATTTACTCAAAATAACGAAGGAAATCAATCAAGGAACGGGAACTGTAGGCTTATTGATTAAAGATAGTACACTGGCAGGAGATTTGAGACAAACGATGCATTATTTGAAAATTACAGGAAAAGGTAGTTCAGAATCGATCCTTAAATTAAACCGAATTATTTCATCACTTGAAAATAAAAATAATGTGATTGGTGTTTTAAAAGATACGGCAGTGGCCAATAGTATTAAGTCAGTAGTCCAAAATTTAAAGCAATCAAGTAGTCAAATCAATAATGTAATAGGTAACCTCGACACAACAGTAGTCAACATCAAAGGCGGGAAAGGGGCGATTAATTACCTTTCAAACGATCCACAATTAGTAAGAAAAATAGATTCCACAATGGATAATATTAAGGAATCTAGTTTCCGCTTAAATGAAAATTTAGAAGCCTTAAAACATAATTTTTTATTTCGCGGGTATTTTAGAAAACAGGAAAAAGCAAAATTAAAGGAACAAAAAACGGAAGAGAAGCAAAAATAGATTTTACATAAGAATTTAATTTTTAAACGCTATAAAAGACGATTGAAGCATGGTTACGATAGAAAAATTAGGCATAATTATGGGTCCCACTGACAAGCCATTTGAAAATAACGGTGTTTTTAATCCTGGCATTTATCAAGAAGGAAATACAATTCACGTTTTATACCGAGCAGCAGAACATGGCAATTATTCAACTATAGGTTATGCTAAGTTAGATGGACCAACTAAGCTTGTTGAACGCCACGAACAGCCATTAATTACCCGCGATTTTGAATATGAAAAACACGGTGTAGAAGATCCCCGCATTGTGAAAATTGAAGATACTTATTACATTACGTATACGGCTTATGACGGCGTTAATGCCATGGGAGCACTAGCTACTTCTAAAGATTTGATTCATTTCGAAAAACACGGCATTATTACACCGCATGTCAATTACAATGAATATGAAAGTTATGTGAATTGTTGTGATCATAGCAAACTCAATCCAAAATACCACCAATATTACAATCTTTTTGCACAAATAGGATTAGTGTCAGATGAATTCAGGTTGCTCAGGGATAAAGATGTCGTCCTATTTCCAAGGAAAATAAATGGAAAGTTTGTCCTGTTACACCGCATTTGGCCAGGAATTCAAATCGTAGAATTTGAGCATTGGAAGGACTTAACCGAATCATTTTGGAGAGAATACATTATTAATTTAGTTGATTATATTGTATTAGATCCAAAAGATATTTTTGAAGTTAATTATATCGGAGCAGGTGGCCCGCCTATTGAAACGGAATACGGATGGTTGCTTATTTACCATGGTGTACAAGAAACTACTAAAGGAAAAACATACCATGCTAAAGCCGCTTTATTACAATTGGACAATCCTAAAATTGAGCTTTCAAGACTGCCCTTCCCGCTATTTTCACCAACTAAAAAATGGGAAATGGAAGGTAAAGTCAGCAATGTTGTCTTCCCCACCGGACATGCTTTATTTGGGAACGATCTTTACATTTATTATGGTGTAGGAGATAAACATATTGCTGTAGCCAAATTAGATATCAATGAATTACTTCTCGAATTGAGAAAACAACCTTAAAAATAAACTGCTATGAAATTCGAGACAGGAATAAAAATGTTAATTGTAAGCTCCTATCCGCCTAGAGAATGTGGAATAGCTACTTTTACCAATGATATTGCTAATGCTGTCAATATCGTCTTTGGAGATACGCTTCCAGTTGAAGTATGTGCTTTGCAAAACAGAGAACAAGAATTTCAGTATCCTGACGAAGTTAGTTACGTCCTGCCGGTTGACTCCTTAGTTCATTACAGGTTGGTTGCCGAAAAAATAAATGAACGCAATGACATTGGACTTGTTTGTATTCAGCATGAATTTGGCCTTTTTAAAGGAGAGTATGGTGATCATATCCTCTCCTTTATATTAGCCCTTAACAAACCAATTGTAACCGTTTTTCATACCGTTCTGCCTACTCCGAATGAGAAAAGAAAAAAAGTCGTGTATGCCATTACTGATTTATCAGATAAAGTCGTGGTGCTAACCAAAAATTCGAAAGAAGTCTTAGCCGCATATTACAACTGTCAATCCTCTAAAATTATGGTTATTCCTCATGGCAATCACACTGTACTTTGGGAACAAAAAAAAATACTTAAAAATAAATACGGGTTCAAGGATAAAATTGTTTTGTCAACCTTTGGGTTAATAAGCGAAAATAAAGGAATAGAAACCGTATTGCATGCATTGCCAGAAATTGTGGCGCATCATCCCGAAGTTATCTATTTAATCATAGGAAAAACGCATCCAGAAATTTTAAAAAGAGAGGGCGAGAAGTACCGTCATACCCTGCAATCTATTGTAAAAGATAAACATTTAGATAACAATGTGATTTTCATCAATGAGTATCTTAAATTACAACAGTTACTCGAATTTTTAACGCTATCCGAAATTTATTTATTCAGTTCCAAAGATCCAAATCAAACCGTCAGCGGGACTTTTGCCTATGCCATGAGTAGCGGATGTGCCGTCATTTCAACTCCTATACCACATGCTGTTGAGTCCTTGGGAAACGGCAATGGTATTTTGTTGAAAAATTTTGATAATCCAGAAGAATTTCAAAAAGCAATACGTTATCTAATTGAAAATGAAGAACAAAGAATAACCATGGGCAAAAACGCTTTTTCAATGGCTCGTGCTACAAATTGGGAAAATATAGCCATACAATACCGACTTTTATTTGATTTATTAACAAATCGAGAAGATGATTTACGATTTAATTTCCCACCAATAAGATTAGATCATATCAAAAAACTGACCACCGATTTTGGAATTCTCCAGTTTTCAAAATTTAGCCAGCCCGACCCTGAATCTGGATATACGTTAGATGACAATGCCAGAGCTTTAATTAATATTGTCATGTACGACAAAGCTTTTCCAGCTGATGAAAATTTAAAATTAGCCTTTACGTATTTGAATTTTATAGAAGGAATACAACGAAATGATGGCTGGTTCGACAATTACAAAGATTACAATGGTAAACTAACCAAACAAAACGGAGAAGTAAATCTTGAAGATGCTAACGGCAGGGCCTTATGGAGCTTAGGAACCGTTATCTCTCACAGACAATGCCTGCCGCTGGAGATGATTTGTAGGGCAGTAAAATGTTGGGACAAAGCCATTAAAAAGATTGATAATTTCAAGTCTCCAAGAGCTATTGCCTACGCACTAAAAGGATTGTACCTCTACTATGAAACATACAAAGACGAAGAAATCAAAAATCACATTGAGAAACTGGCCGATGAACTTTTGCGCCATTACAATATCAACTCTGCAGAGGACTGGTGCTGGTACGAAGATTATATGACCTATGCTAATAATATACTACCTGAAGCCATGATGTACAGCTATTTAGTCACAAAAAAATCGAAGTATAAAAAAATTGCAATTATCACCTTCGATTTTTTACTCTCCCATTATTTTATGAAAGGACAATTGAAAGTAATATCAAACAGAGGTTGGTTCAAGAAACAAAATGAACGAAAATTTTATGGCGAGCAGCCGATCGAAGTGGCTACAACAATTATTGCCTTGGACTTTTTTTATGAACTGACACAAAATACAAAATATAAAGATCAATTAAAACTCGCCTTTATATGGTTTCTAGGAAACAATCATCTGAAACAAATCATGTATAATCCAGAAAATGGCGCTTCTTATGATGGCTTAGAAGACACACACATCAATATAAATCAAGGTGCTGAATCCACCTTATGCTTCTTTAAAGCACGCTTAATAATGGAAAAATACGCTTGAATGGAATCAGATGAACAAATGAGCAAAGAACAGTACTCTACTTACAATTGAATTAGCCCTATTAAACTCTTGTAGAACAATTGCTTTGGAAATATAAAATGGTAATTTTCCCATTTTTATTAAATCATAAAATTATACAGTTGGTAATTAAAAGTACTACAACTTATATTTTTATAGTTAGTTCTATATGGTTTTCAGAGCATCAATAAGCAAATTAATATCTTCGCGTGTATTATAATGACTAAAAGAAATACGCAGGCTTGGTTTCTTTAAATCCTCATCAGAGAGGATTTCAGCTAAAACGTGAGAAGGTTTTACACTTCCAGATTGGCAGGCGCTTCCTCTAGAAACTGCAATTCCTTTCATATCCAAGTGAAATAGAATCATTGCTGTTTTATCCGCCGCAAAAGGCAATAAAATATTCAAAACAGTATAAAATCCATCGGCACCTCCATTAATTGAAAAAGAAGGAAATTCAATTTCAAGTTCTAAAATCAGATAGTTTTTTAATTGCAAAATATGGCTTCGTTCCATTTCTAACTTAGTGTAGGACAATTCTAAGGCTTTGGCCATTCCAGCGATTTGATGTAAGGCCTCCGTTCCAGCACGCAGTCCTTTTTCCTGTTCCCCGCCAAAGAATAAGGGTTGTAATCCTGAATTTTTTCGAATAAAAGCAAACCCAACTCCTTTTGGTCCATGAAATTTATGTGCGCTAGCCACGATAAAATCAACCGATAGTTTTTGCAAATCAATGGCTGTTTTACCAACTGACTGCACCATATCCGAATGAAATAACGCACTGTGCTCCTTGCAAATACGTCCAACACGTTCTAAGTCTAAAATAGTTCCTGTTTCGTTATTTACGTGCATTAAACTCACCAATGTTTTAGTTTCGTGTGAAAGCAATTCTGCCAAATTAGTGATGTCAATCTCACCGTTTGGCTTTATCGCCACATAATCAATCTGAATTCCGAACTCTTTTTCTAAGACTAAAGCGGTATGCAATACTGCATGATGCTCTATTTTACTTGTAATGATACGCTTTACTTTCAAATCTTTTACTGCGGAACGAAGAATCCAATTATTAGCTTCAGTACCACAGGAGGTAAAGATAATTTCCTGAGCCGTAGCACCTAAATTTTTAGCTATTGCTTTTCTAGAAAGCTCCAAGATATTTTTTGCAGCACGTCCCAAACTATGTGTTGAAGATGGATTTCCATAATCCTCTGTTAACACCTTGGTCATTTCTTGTATTACTTCTGGACGAAGTGCTGTTGTAGAAGCGTTATCGAGATATACTTTTTTCATTTTATATAAAATTGTAAAATTATTTGTAACCTTCCACCTCTGTTGCCATAGCTGTCGGTTTCTTGGAAAATAGTATTTTTTCATTAAATACCACGATCGAAACCAAAATCAGAAAATAAGACAATAATTGAAGGGAACTAATGTGCTCATTGTAGTAAAATAGGGCGAGTAAAAAATTAATAATTGGATTAATATAAATCATAATCCCTACTGAGGAAGAGTTAATTCCTTGAAGTGCATAAAGATTTAAAAACAACGGTATAATCGTAAAAAACACTACAATCATAAACATACAACTGTAAAACAGCGTTTCAGTAGGAACTGCTCCGCTGTACTTAGGATAAAAAGGCAAGAGTACAAGTGCCGTAAAAATCAACTGAATCGTAAGACTTAGGAATTTATCTATACCGCTATTTTTTCGCTGACTCACTAAATACAAAGCATAAGTTGCTGCAGTGATTAAGCTGTAAAACAAGTCTTGAAAATGATTAAAGGAAAGCAAAATACAACTAAAAAAACTGATAGCTACAGCAATCCATTGCCATTTACTCAATGTTTCTTTCAACATAAGAAAGGCAAAAACTGTCGTCACAATAGGACAAATCAAATAGGCTAGCGAGGCAGCACCTACACTAACATGGTTCATCACATAGATGTACACAAACCAGTTTGAAGAGAGGAAAACACCACCACCAAGTGTTAGCAAAGCAATACTTTTTTGTTGTTTGGGTGCACAACTTTTAAAATGATTCCAATTTTCTCGTACTACTCTTCTTCGAAAAACTACATTTATTAGAACCATTGTAATCGCACTAAAAAAAACGCGGTAAAACAAAATATCCAAAGAGGGATAGTGATGTAAAGGCTTTAAAGCAAAACTAAAAAAACCCCAAACAAAAAAAGCTAAAAACGCCGCCGAATAATATTTATTAAGTCTCATGAACCATCTTATATGGGTACAAATATACTGATTTCTATCCGCTTTAGAAGAGTACAATTCAATCCAAAATTGAAAAGAAAATAGTGAATTTATTCCCTATCTCTGGAAATCAAAAAACACAATATGTTGTTAAATATGCTATTTTTAAGTGGTATTGTATTTGGTATAAATTAAAAATTCTATTTTTGTTAGAAATTTTATAAAAATGAAAAGAGTTCTAAGTGTATTGGTTTTTGCCCTATTTTTAAATAGTTGCGACGATGGAAATTTAATTCAAGAAGACATCAATTTTGAAGATGTTGCCGCACAAAAATGCGCCTCAAATACCATCATTTATAAAGTAAAAGACAGTGAAGCTCTTCTTTTTGATGCTACAGGAATCAAGTTTCCCGCTGAAACTTCCATCCAAGAATTAGAGATTAATAGCACGAATCGAGTAATTTATCGCTTTTATAATGGTACTGTAACTGCTGCTACATTATGCGAAACAATCCCTCCAGCAACTCCAGTAGTAACAGATCAATGGACGGCTACAGGCGGAAAAATAGTCATAAATACTACTGCCATTAAAACTAGAAATGAAACGGAGAACAGTTCTAAAATTACGGGTTATAATCACAATATTACCTTTAAAAACATCACTTTTGATAAAGGAAACGGTATCCAAGTTTATGAAACTTTTGCCTTTGGTGACTACATCCTGAGCACGACTGTATTGCCTTTTGCTTTTACCAAAGTGTTAAAGCAATGTCCCAATTCTAAACAACTTTATGATAAAAATAGTAGCGAAGCGCTGATTCTAGATATTGATCCCACTTTGATTGTCAATGTAGCCACTCCAATAAATACGCCAAGAAGTGGCTTAATTAGTGACACTAAAAACAAACTTACCTATAGATTATTCTCCGGTTTGTTGACGGATGATTACTTTTGCAATACCACTTATCCAGCGACTCCTGTAGTTCTTGAAGAATGGACTGCAGTGGCTGGAGTTGCAAATAGCAGTGGGAGGATTGAAGTGACAACTACCAGTTTTGGAAACGGTTTTAAACATACTGTAATCCTTAAAAATGTAAAAATGAAGAAAGGAAACAGCGATTTTCTTTTGGGTGACAATTATGTTTACGGTGAATTATTGACTACCAATTAATGTTGCATTATATATAAATTAAACGTCCAAATCTATCGTTTTTTTGACCAACAAAAATCCCGATTTAAAGTCACTTTCCATTAGAAAACAGACTTGAAATCGGGATTTTTTTTCGATTTGCAGTACCCAAAAAAGGAATTACATCGCACTTTGTTTTATAAAAACTTCTGTAGCTCCTTGTCCATATTTTTGATAATTACCTTCCGCAAAAGCAATATTATCATAACGACCGAGTAAGAAATCCAGTTCTGCTTTTAAGACTCCTTCACCAACACCATGTATAAAAACAATCTTAGGAATCCGATTCCTAATAGCAAATTCTATGTGCCGTTTTGCCGTTTCTGTCTGCAACGTTAGAATATCATAGTTTGACATTCCCCGTTTATTAGGCACTAGTTTTTCGATGTGTAAATCAAACTCTGGTGCCGGAATTTCATGCTTGGATTTTTTTTCTTTTACAAAACTTCGCGCTTTTGGGATCTCTTTTTCTTTGGAAACTTCACTTACATTTACTCTTCTAATTGAATCCATTAAATTACTGTTATCTTGTACTTTAAGTAGTTCCTTGACAAAAAATGTCATCATAAATCCATCTGCTGTTTCGATGGTAACTTGGTCTCCATTCATGGACAATACGACGCCATCAATAGCTTCATCAAGTACTGAAACTTTATCTCCTTTGTTAAACATTTTCATCTTCTTTATCTTGATTTTTACTAGGTGTTTTGGCACTCAATTGCATCATTCCCATCATGAAAATCACAATAGCAACAACCATGATGTACACATTTTTTTCTGCACTGACTTGCTCGTACAAAGCAACAATGATGGCAACAATCATTATGGGAATTATAAACTTCTTCATCTTTTAGAATATCAGATTCCAAAAGTAATGAATTTAAAATTACCTACTTATTTTTTCAAACGTTAGTTATTTTTTTGTAAAATTGTAAAAAATAAAACCTTTGGATTTAGAAAAATATATGCTCCCGTGTTTAAGCAAAACCCTCTTTGGGATTGAGTGTTTGGGCTGTGGTTTTCAGCGGGGTTTTTTACTGTTTGTAGAAGGTGATTTTTACGGCGCTTTCAAGATGTATCCAGCCCTTTTCACGACCTTATTATTTCTGGGAATTGTTGGTTTAAATTTGATTGACAAAAATAGAAATTACAGAAAATGGATTATTACCTCCGCTATCTTAAATGGTGTTTTTATGATTGCTGGTTATTTTTTCAAACACTATTATTCGCTTTAATTCTGACTATCCCCTTTCAAAAAATTATTTAATTCTTGACAGTATATCATTCATCATTTCGATTTGGACTTTCTGAATTTCTATCAATTCTTCTTGCTGATGCATTATCAAATGATCTAGTTTTTCATGAAGCATTCGGATTTCAAGTTCTGATTTGAGATTAATCATATAATCTTTTTTGGCTCTTTCCCGGTCCTTTTCTTCCTGACGATTCTGGCTCATCATAATTACGGGAGCTTGAAGTGCAGCCAAACAAGATAAAATTAAATTCAATAAAATAAAGGGATAGGGATCAAACCCTTTATTCAGCAAAATATAAATATTTGCTAAAATCCAAAGCATGATAAATACTCCAAAAAGAATAATAAATTTCCAGCTTCCGCCAAAACCTGCCACTTGATCTGCCACTTTTTGACCCACTGTTCGAGCACCCAATTCATCTTCAACGCCACTTACCAATAATTTGTCTTCGCTCAAAGAATCAATAACCTTAGCTTCAAGATTGGACAACTCTCCTATTTCAACCAGCAAATAATTTGAAATATATTTCTCCCGGTACATATTCAGCTCCTCAATTGCTAAAAATTTAGTTTTATCAAAATCAGGAAAATCATTTTCTATAAGTGCCAATATCGGATTTCGGATTTTTTTTGCCGAAACTTTATCAGCAAGTGGGAATTCTTTCTTAGAAATATCACTTACGAAAGTCAAATTACTTTTCATGGATTGGTATTTATTAGCTAATTTAAAAAAAATACTTTCATTAAAGCTACTAATCTGCTGTGGTAGATTATAACTTAATACACATACGATTCACTTTCCTATTCGAACAACTTTGATTATTTTATTTAACAAAAGTACCTCCATAAACAAGATCGCTTTCTGTTTTAGAAGGAAATAATTCAAAATAGTTCAATATCTTTGTATTTAACTGCAAAACAAATCCGAATGTCATCGTATTACAACTATATTCCTTTCTACTGTTCTTGTTGCTGTTTTTAAAAACGAGCGCTTTAAAAACCTTCAGTAGTACCAAATACGCATTCTAATTAAAATTTAAGATACAAAATAGCATGAAATCATTCAAAATATTAGACCTTATTGGAAATACGCCTTTGGTAGAATCTACTAATTTGGTACAAAATAAAAACGTAAAACTTTTACTAAAACTGGAAGGAAATAATCCGGGAGGCAGTCTAAAAGACCGCGCGGCTTACAATATGATCAAATCGGCACTGGAAAGAGGAGATATAAAAAAAGGAGATAAGCTGATTGAGGCTACAAGTGGCAACACGGGGATTGCATTGGCGATGATAGCCAAATTATTCAATATCGAAATCGAATTAGTACTTCCAGAAGACTCCACCAAAGAACGCACCCAAACCATGCGAGCGTATGGCGCTACAGTGATTTTAACGCCCGCTGCGACAGGAATTATTGGTTCAAGAGATTATGCCGATAAAAAAGTAGCCGAAGGCGGCTATATCATGCTCAATCAGTTTGCTAACGATGACAACTGGAAAGCACATTACAAAACAACAGGTCCAGAAATATGGAACGATACAGAAGGAACCGTAACCCATTTTGTCTCCGCAATGGGAACTACAGGAACCATTATAGGAACATCTACCTATTTGAAAGAAAAAAATCCAGCTATTCAAATTGTAGGAGCACAACCTAGCGATGGCTCGCAAATTCCAGGAATTAGAAAATGGCCACAAGAATATTTGCCAAAAATATTTGATTCCTCAAAAGTCGATGTCATAATTGAAGTTTCAGAAAAAGAAGCTCGGGCAATGACCAAACGTTTGGCACTTGAAGAAGGCATTTTTGCAGGGATGAGCAGTGGCGGTTCTGTTGCTGCAGCAGTAAAAATAGCCAACACTTTAGAATCTGGCGTGATTGTAGCTATAATTTGTGATCGTGGCGATCGCTATTTATCATCTGATCTGTTTGATTAATTTTACTTTTTAAAATCAACCTTCTTTTCTGTACCATTCAAAGAAGCGAAAGAAGTTTGATTCTGCTGTATTTGGCGTATCCTATTTTTATTTTAAAATTTTAAATCTAAGGACAGATGAAGAAAATTCAATTCCTCTACAGCATCTTATTTTTATCTATCATTATGGGAGGAAAAGCACAGGCGCAGGACTGGCCGAATTTAAACAAATATCAAGTTGAGAATGCGCAATTGAAACCAGTAGTGCCCGGAGAAAAGAGAATTGTGCTGATGGGCGATTCCATAACAGAGTTTTGGAGCACAACGGATTCTGAATATTTTATAGGAAAACCGTACCTTAATCGCGGTATTAGTGGTCAAACTACTCCACAAATGCTACTCCGTTTTAGAGCAGATGTGATTGATTTAAAACCCAGCGCGGTAGTTATTTTAGCAGGAATAAATGACATTGCTGGCAATACGGGTCCAGCAACATTACAAATGATAGCAAATAATATTTTCTCAATGGTTGACTTGGCACATGCAAACCACATTAAAGTGATTTTATGCTCCGTTCTACCTGCTTATGACTTCCCTTGGAAACCCAATCAAAATCCAGCTCAAAAAGTGGTGGATCTCAATAAAATGATAAAAAATTATGCTGACGCCAAAGGCATTTTGTATCTTGATTACTTTTCGGCCATGAGAGATGAACGCGATGGACTAAAAAGTGCTTATTCAGCCGATGGTGTACACCCTAACAAATTGGGGTATCAAATTATGGCGCCACTCGCGGATAAAGCGATTTCTCAAGTAGTAGCAATAGAATAAGCAGCACAAAGAATCGCATAAAAACGGTTAATACCTGCAAAAACAAAAGGCTCGATTTAATTTCGAGCCTTTTGTTTTTAGAATTTTTTATTTGTTTATGCTAAAGTAGCCGTACTAGAAATTGCGGCATTCAATACCTTAGAAATAGGACAATTTTTTTCTGCCTTAGTCACTAATTGTTGAAAAGCATCTTCTTCTATTCCGTTTACCTTTGCTGTAACCGTTAGTTGTGATGTCAAAATGGTTCCATCCACCAAATCAATGTCGCATTTGGTTTCGATACTTTCAATTTCAAAACCAGCTTCTGTAATATAAGCTGAAAGTTGCATCGTAAAGCAACCTGAATGTGCCGCCGCAATAAGTTCTTCAGGGTTTGTCCCTACTCCTTCTTCAAAACGGGACTTGAATGAATATTGCGTATCGCTTAATGTCGTACTTTGTGTCGTCAATTTTCCGGCTCCTTCTTTGAGTGAACCATTCCAGACTGCGGTTGCATTTCTTTTCATACTTTTAAATTTTCTGTTTTCTCAAATTTAGTTCATTTCTTAAAAAATAGTCTAAACTACATCATTTTTTAACGAAAGTTTAAAATTCACATTAAACCAAAAGTGTACCCAAACTGCTTTGTCAATCAAGAAAACTTCTTTGATACCTACTTATAATTCTAACGAAAAATAATTCTATATGTGCTATTTTTCGTATTGATTTGATTATGTTTGTGGCACGAGAAATAAACATTGGTTAAATGAAACCACTTCCCAATACATCACAGTAAATTTTTTTCTACAACATTAAAAATTAAATTACACCGCTATTCCTATGCTGGAAACAATCAAAGAAAACTACTTCGATTTAATGGCCTTTTTAAAAAATCCTAAAGACGAGGCAGGACCAAAACGTACCATAGTTCAAAAAGTTAAAACGCTTCTTTCCTTTCTGCTAATTGAAATTCCTATTATGGCAGTTTTGATTCTTTTGATTAGTGGTCTTGAAGAACTGGGATTAGTGGATACTGAAAACCACGCATTGGAAAATTTGATCAAGTCAGTATCAATTCCGGTACTCTTTCTTTTACTAGTTATCGTAATACCTTTTTTCGAAGAGCTACTCTTTCGCCTGTATTTACGTTACAAAGACAATTACGCATTGCATTTTATCGTTTCAGTAGCTTCACTTACAGGAAAACGAAATCAACAAAAAGTAGCAACATTCCTAAGTTCAGTCTGGACTAAAAGATACAAATTCATATTTTATTTTTCTGCTGTGGTCTTTGGAATGGTTCACCTTACAAATTTTGAATTCTCCTACACCATTTTACTTCTATCGCCACTTTTAGTAGCGCCTCAAATAATATTGGGTCTCATTATTGGCTACCTGCGGGTTCGTGATGGATTTATTACAGGTTTTTTAATGCACGGGCTTCACAATGCTTTATTTGTTGGTATAGGAATACTATCCATATCAAACCATTCCGAAAAACTAAACTTTGAAACCCCTGCGTATTACATCAAGATCGAAGAAACTGACGATATACGCCTTCAAAGTACGCAACAAAATTATCCGGATAGCCTAGTTTACAGAAACGTTAGTCTAAAAACAATTCTGTCCCAATTATTGACTACAAATGAAATTTTGTTACAAACCAATAATGAAGATCAGCTTGAACAAACTTTGAACGTATATTTCAAAAACAAATCGGAAGACAGCTCTCAAACAAAAAGTATTGCATTAAATCAACTAGCAAAAACCTATGATTTCAAAATTAAAAAGACCCGTCAACAAATGGAAGTTTGGGATTTAAAAGTTATAAACCAAACCCTATTATCGAAATACAAATCCACCAATAACTCGTATGGCAACATGGTGACTATAAACCCAGAGGAAATTATTATCAAAAAATCCACTATTATAGCGCTGGTTAATGCTTTAAGCAAAGAGAACAAGCGAATGACTTTCGACAAAACTAACCTCAAAGACACTTATAATTTCACACTTCAAACGACCAATTTTGAAAGTATAAGCAAACAATTACAAGAAAAATATGGCCTTTCGTTAATCAAACGAAGAATGGAATTAGAACAGACCACAATTCTATTTCAAAAAAAAGAATAAATCAAAACCGACTTTATATTTGTTTCCGTAAAGAATAAAAAATTACAATGGTGAGATTCAGCATGCTATTTCTTTCGCTTGGCCTTTCTACTATTTATATTTAAAAACACAGAAACTTTAGCGCCCTAGTTGAAATCCTTACTTTTTAACAATAGATTTTCATTGTAGTTCTGTCCCTTTTTTTTTCAAAAATAGAATCGAATTCCTGTTGAAGCTTCTTTGTCTTTTCATAATCGACTGCTATTTGTAAACTTACTAAACCCTTCCTTTTTATAATTGGAATCACAACCTATTTCCCAACTTCAAAATAATAAGAACGATAGTAGGAATCGAAATAACCTAAATTTGAATTGTCCTAACCGTAAATAATACTATACTTAGTTAAGAAAACACGTTTGTAAAAATTTCCATATACGATTAACACATTGTGTACTGTTAAGAAAAAGCCAATCCTAAGGATCTGGCCTTGTCTTCACTTGCGAATGTTACCTTTGTAGGAAACAAAGTAAAATAATGATTGTACTAGCCGAAAAATACCCTACCATAAATCTAGATCCTACCTGGTTGACTGATTTTTTTAACATAGATCCTCGAATAGCCTATTACATCAATCTCCCGATACTGCTTTTTTGCTTGTTCCTTATTGGTATTGTGTCTTGGCTGATTACCAAAAAATTAATTGTTAACGCAATACATAAGCTATTTTTAAAAACTAAGATGACGTGGGACGACCTCTTAATTGAGAAAAAAATATTTGACAAACTCGCATATATTATTCCAGCAGTTCTTGTCATTTTCACCGTGCCTTCCATTTTGGTCGAATATCCAAAAATTTCGAGTTATATTGTTACTTTGTCGATGATCGTAATTCTGTTGGTCATTATTTGGACCATCATTGCCTTACTGGCTGTATTTGATGTCATCCTGTCCAAATCTCTTATTTTTAAAGACAAACCTATTACGAGTTACATACAAGTGCTAAATATCGTCGTTTATTTCGTAGGTGGAATTCTTATTTTGTCGTTACTTTTAGGAAAGAGTCCATTTTACTTTTTGGGTGCTATGGGAGCCATGACCGCTATATTGTTATTAATTTTCAAAGACACTATTTTAGGTTTTGTAGCGAGTATTCAAATGTCTGTTTATGATATGGTACGCGTGGGCGATTGGATTGCGATGCCAAAATATGATGCTGATGGAGACGTCATGTCCATCAACTTAAGTACGGTTAAGGTTCAAAACTGGGACAAAACAATTACTACAATTCCAACCTATGCTTTCATCACTGACTCTTTTAAAAACTGGCGCGGAATGAGTAATTCAGGAGGACGAAGAATCAAAAGAGCCATCTATCTTAAGGTAAGTAGCTTTTGTTTTTGTGATAATCAAATGCTAGAACAATTTAAAAAATATACGCTTATAAGAGACTACATCCTTCAAAAAGAAATAGAAATCAAGAAATCCAATTCATCGTTAATTGATAATGAATCTAATCCGGTAAACATGATAAGCCTTACTAATATTGGTGTTTTTAGAGTTTACGCCGAAAATTATCTTCTTTCGAACCCGAAAATCAATACGGAGATGACGACTATGGTTCGGCAATTAGATCCAACTTCAAAAGGGATGCCCTTAGAAATCTATTGTTTTAGTTATGAAAAAGAATGGGAAAAACATGAGGTCATTAAATCGGATATTTTTGACCATTTGCTCACCATAACCTCTCAATTTCAACTAGAAGTTTTTGAAGAACCGACGGGAAGAGATTTTAGAAATATAGGACGTGTTCCCAATCAAAAAGCAAGCGTTGCTAGCGTGTATTCGCAATACTAATGGCTGTTGAAATACAGTGATACGCACTCCTTTTTTAGCTTTTTCTATTGCTAAATTCCTACTCCTATACTGCTTCAATGCAGAAACAAAACTCTAGAGTAAACTTAGGTCGTACTACAGCTTCAGTCCTTTTATTTTTGCGTTGATTTATCTGAATTGCTTAGTCAACCTGACAAACGGCGTGTTTTCTACTAATGCAATAGAAAAAGAGGTGTTGATAAGGCCCTAAAATTAAAATTATCCTAAGGTGGGAGCGCTAGAAAGCTCCTTTTGTTGCCGCTTTTAAGATAAAGGGAAGCGGAATTGTAGCGAAAAGCAGGATGAGGGACAAAATAAAAGGAGACTTTTTGAAAATATTTACAAAATTGAATTTATAAAACCATTCAAACGCTTATTTTTGCGCTATGGCTAAGAAAAATACAGACAAAGTTGTCTTTCATCAAATAAAAGTCCTTGATGCTGGTGCAAAAGGCGTATCGGTAGCAAAAGCTCCCGATGGTAAAGTAGTTTTTATCCCTAATGTAGTACCTGGCGATGTAGTTGACGTGCAAACGTTCAAGAAACGTAAGGCGTATTACGAAGGAAAAGCAGTTCATTTTCATGAATATTCGGAACATAGAATAGAACCTATCTGTGAACATTTTGGTGTTTGTGGTGGTTGTAAATGGCAGAATATGAAATACAGTCAACAGCTGTATTACAAACAAAACGAAGTGCTAAACCACTTGCAACGCATTGGAAAAGTAGAACTTCCTGAATTTGAACCCATTTTAGGATCGGAGAAACAATTTTTTTATAGAAACAAAATGGAGTTTTCGTTTTCAAACAGCCGTTGGCTGACCGAAAAAGAAATTGACAGCACCGAAGATTTAGGAAACAGAAACGCATTAGGATTTCATATTCCAAAAATGTGGGATAAAATCTTGGACATTAACAAATGTCATTTACAGGAAGATCCATCAAACGCCATTCGCAATGAAGTACGGGATTTTGCTAATGCAAATGGACTGACCTTCTTTAACCCAAGAGACCATTCTGGTTTGCTGAGAACCTTGATGTTGCGCACCGCTTCCACTGGAGAGATTATGGTTTTGATTCAGTTTTTTGAAAATGACAAAGCCAACAGAGAATTAATTTTGGATCATTTGTATGAGAAGTTTCCACAAATTACTTCTTTACAATATGTAATCAACAGTAAAGCAAATGACACTTTATATGATACCGACATCAAATTGTACAAAGGAAGAGATTACATCTTAGAAGAAATGGAAGGACTAAAGTTTAGCATTAATGCTAAATCATTTTATCAAACCAACTCGGATCAGGCGTATGAATTGTACAAAATAACAAGAGATTTTGCTGGATTGACGGGTAATGAAATTGTTTATGATTTGTACACTGGAACAGGCACGATTGCGCAGTTTGTTTCTAAAAAAGCTAAAAAAGTAATTGGCGTGGAGAGTGTTCCTGAAGCCATTAAAGATGCTAAATTAAACGCGGAACGCAACGAAATTACAAATTGCGAGTTCTTTGTAGGGGATATGAAAGTAGTGTTTAATGATAGCTTCATTGCGCAACATGGACATCCAGATGTGATTATCACCGATCCACCCAGAGACGGAATGCACAAGGATGTAATTGAACAAATTATGAAAATTGCTCCTGAAAAAGTGGTTTACGTAAGTTGCAACTCGGCTACACAAGCCCGCGATTTGGCTTTGATGGACGAGAAATACAAAGTAACGCGCGTGCGTCCTGTGGATATGTTTCCGCAAACACATCATGTGGAAAACGTAGTCCTTTTGGAAAGAAGAAAATAGTTAGCAGTGTTCAGTAGCAGTATTCAGTGCTATTAAACTGAGGACTGAACACGGAACACTGACAACTGAACAAATATTTTATGAAAAAAATAATTTTATTAGTAGTGGCATTAGCGCTATCCTTCTCCGGTTGTGAGAAAGATGACATTTGTGATTCAAATACGCCCACAACCCCTCGGTTAGTGATTGGTTTCTATGACTTTTTGAATCCTTCGGTTTTAAAAAACGTATCCAATCTAAAAGTGATAGGCGAAGGGATGACTACTGGAATTCTTTTTAATGGAGCAGAGACAACTAGTGGAACTACTATTTCGATTCCGTTAAAAACAGTAGGAACGACTACTACTTATAGTTTCACGCTAAATTCTGGCAATACAAATCCAGCTTTAGTTGATCAGGATATTATTCGATTTGACTACAGTACTCAGGAACTCTTTGTTTCTAGAGCTTGTGGCTACAAAACTATTTTCACATTCGACCCAACAAATCCATACACGCATACAGATGCAACGGCTGCGAATCAAAAGTGGATTAAATTTATATCGGTAGAAAAAAATAACATAGAAAACGAAAATGAAACACACATTAAGATCTTTTTTTAGTTTTTTTCTCTTCCTCTGCTTTACTTGGGTGCAAGCGCAAGAAACGACGCCAAAAGGCGAATCGGTGAAACAGACTACAGTTGTTAAAAGAGTTGCAGTGACTCCTAAAACAGATCAGAAAATTCCTGATGCGCCACTTCCATTAGTAGCAATTGACCCTACACTAAAAAAGAGCGATTCGATTCCGTTAAAAACAGATCGCTATGGCCTGCGTGTGGGCGTGGATCTCTATAAAGTAACCCGCGGTTTATATGACAGGAATTACAAAGGAATTGAATTCGTAGGGGACTATAGATTGACAAAAAAATACTTTTTGGCCGCCGAGCTAGGTAACGAAAACAAAACGACAGACGATGATCGCGTTAATTTCACTACCAAAGGTTCGTATTTAAAAGTTGGTTTTGATTACAATGCCTATGAAAACTGGCTCGATATGGAAAACATTATTTCTATTGGGATGCGATACGGTTTCAGTACTTTTAATCAGCAATTAAACAGTTACAGAATTTATAATGCAAACCCTTATTTTGCAGAAACTCCAATAATTCCATCTGGTAAAAAGTTTGATGGATTATCCGCGAGTTGGCTTGAAGTGGTGGCTGGAATAAAAGCCAAAGTATTTGACAATGTATTTGTGGGTTTCAGCCTTCGATTGAACCGATTGGTAACCAATAAAGAACCAGATAATTTTTCTAACTTATACATTCCTGGATTTAATAGAACCTATGATGGAAGCTTTGGAGTAGGATTCAATTACACCGTTACTTATTTCGTCCCTATTTATAAGAAGAAAGTAAAACCAATCGCTGTTCCAAAACAAAACGACAAAAAATAACCGCTAATTCGCTACTTATTTTTGTAAAAATTAGTGAATTAGCGGTCAATATTTTAAAATAATACCTTTCAGCTTTGTGGCTCCTGCCTTATCCTACTTCTTTAATTCCTTTCATGAAAATCCATTTCATGTATAATTTCTCTCCCTCTTTGGTTTTTACTGCTTGGAATTTTGGTGACAATAGTGTGCCAATAACAAAAGCAGTTAACGGAATCCAAAATCCAATTAAATTAGTGTATTGCTCCACTGCAAATCTAGCGGAGATAAATAATATCGCAAAACATCCTAATTGATAGATGAAGGCTCGTATTTGTAATTTGGTCATTTAATTAAATCTTAAAGTTATAAAATCAAAGGGCGAAAGTAAAAAATTGAATCCTGCTTATTCAGCACTATCATTTGTTACTTCACTCGAGCCCTCAGGGCGAACAGGCGAAGCAAACTTTGTCCTCTTACTTCCTGCGTACATTTCGTATTTCACTAATCTAGCCTCTAAACCAGCATTGAAAAGTTTAATTTTTCTTGAAGGTTTAAGCCCTACATATTTCAGCGCTTCTAGGTTTGCTGTAATCATCCAGGCATTAGTTCCTGGATAATTTTTCTTCAAGGTATCACCAATATTTTTATAAAATTCTTCCATGTGAATATCCAATCGCTCATCATAAGGTGGGTTAAAAACAACATGTAATTTCCCTTCAGAGGATTTTTCAGTATCGAAAAAGTTTTTTTCTTCGATTGAAATATAGTCGTCAAGATTGGCGTTTTTGATATTGTCTTTCGCTTTTTGAACCGCACTTGGCGCTTTATCGTATCCTTTTATGGTATAATGAAATTCACGAACCCGTTTCAATAAACTATCAGAAATACTGTCAAATAAGTCATTGTCCCAATCATTCCATTTTTCGAAAGCAAATTCCTTACGGTTGATGTTTGCCGGAATATTGCAGGCAATCATTGCTGCTTCAGCTAGAAAAGTTCCCGAACCGCACATTGGATCTAAGAAATCGCCTTGACCATCCCAACCTGAAAGTAAAAGAATTCCCGCAGCCAAAACTTCGTTTATTGGTGCAATATTGGTAGCCGTTCTGTACCCACGTTGGTTCAACGCATTTCCAGAGGTGTCCAATGCAACAGAAACTTGATCTTTATCGATATGAATATTGATTCTCAAATCAGGGTGTACTTTATCAATGCTTGGACGTTGACCCGTTCTTTCTCGAAACTGATCGACAATGGCATCTTTACATTTCTGGGAAACAAATTCCGAGTGATTAAAATATTCGGAGTGCACTGTGGTATCAATCACAAAAGTCTGATTAGCACCAATCAATTTGGACCAGTTCACTCCTGAAATGCCCTTGTATAATGCCTGCTCATTGTTAGCCTTAAAAAAATAAATAGGCTTTAAGATTTTCAAAGCCGTACGCAGCGCTAAATTCGCTTTGTACATAAAACCTTTGTCTCCTTTAAAACTTACCATTCTCACCCCTTGCTCCACGTTTTGTGCGCCCAGCATCTGTAACTCTTTTGCTAATATCTCCTCAAAACCAAAAAAGGTTTTGGCAACCATCTTATAATTATTTTCCATTTTTCTTTATAAATTCCAAAAAGTAAATTCCAATTAAACCCCCATTCTAACGCAACAATATTGTGCCTCTTTTTTATATTCTTGCAATCAAATTTTCCCCAATTCGCACCAGAGATACCGTACCTTTAAACAAAAAATTATTTTATTTTTAGGAGAAAACATCGGTAAGCGAAAAAAAAATCTAAAAAATCCTCTTCTATTACGATTTTCTATGTTTCTATGTGGTAAAAAATATATCCTACCGTCACAACATTTGAATCGCTGTGAAATAGTTATTTTCTGCAAAAATACACTAAATTTGCCTGAATCGAATTAATTGAAAAAGAATAAATGTCTGAAGCTGAAAAACCGTCTACCAAAAACGAACTAAATTCAACCGAAAAGTGGTACTCTTCTTGGTTTGACACTCCTTATTATCATATTTTATACAAAGACCGCAATTACAGAGAAGCTCAAATTTTTATGGATAATCTCACGCATTATCTAAACCTTCCTGAAAAAGCAAAAGTACTGGATTTAGCCTGTGGCAAAGGCCGTCATTCTATTTATTTGAACCAGCTGGGCTTTGACGTTCTTGGTGCTGATTTATCGGAGAACAGTATTGCCGAAGCTAGCATAAACACGAATGAAACACTACATTTCAAAGTGCATGATATGCGAGAAACTTTTGAAGAGAAATACGATGCCATATTTAATTTATTTACGAGTTTTGGTTATTTCGAAAATGATGAAGACAATCTCATCACCCTCAAAGCCATCAAGGAAAGCCTTTCGGAATATGGATTTGCGGTGATTGATTTTATGAATGTCGCTCAAGTACTGGAAACTCTAGTTCCTGAAGAAACGAAAACTGTTGATGGAATCGAATTTCACATGACGCGCTATCTAAAAGACGGCCACATTTACAAAGACATTAATTTTGAAGACAAAGGCGAACAATTCCACTTTACCGAGAAAGTAAAAGCCTTAACACTTAAAGATTTTGAGGAATTAATGGAGGAAGCCGGAATTTATTTATTGGATATTTTTGGTGATTATAAATTGAAGAAATTCCATAAAACAGAAAGTGAACGACTGATTATGATTTTCAAATAGGTAGCAGGATAATCGAGAAAAGGGTTACTTATTTACAAGGCTAATCGAGAAAAAGGTTAAAAAGTTAAAGAAGTAATCAATTACACAACTAAACACTTTAACAGTTGAATAGCTAAACGATTAAACAACAATACACATCAATGGTTAAGCAAAAAATATGAATTACCTTTTACCCTTACTTTCCGTGCTTATAGGATACAGTATTGCATTGGTTTTAAAGCCAAAAAACAAGACCAACCTAAAACTACTATTAGCCTTTAGCGGTTCGTTTTTACTTTCCTTAACCGTAATGCACTTATTGCCGGAAATTTATGAAAGCGCTACGCCCTCCATCGGCCTCTTTATTATGTTGGGCATCTTATTCCAAATCATATTAGAATTTTTTTCCAAAGGAGCAGAGCATGGACACGTTCACGGGCATGCAATAATGACTCAAATCCCGTGGCTGCTATTCATCAGCCTTTGTATTCACGCCTTCTTAGAAGGATTTCCACTCAGTCACCACAATGATTTAGCCATAGGAATAGCAATCCATCATTTACCAATAGCCATAATTCTGACTACTTTTTTTATCAACTCAAGCCTCAATAAAAAAGCAATCTTTTTCTTCATGGTTACGTTTGCCATAATGACCCCGCTAGGAACTATGTTATCAGATTATTTACCCATTTTAAACGTTTATTATACTGAAATAACGGCCGTTGTCATTGGAATATTATTTCATATTTCGTCCACCATAATTTTTGAAAGCAGCGAAGGACACAAATTCAATATCGCGAAAGTTTCGATGATTGTGATAGGAATTGCGTTGGCGTATTTTTTATGATTTTATAAAGTTAAGAAACAGAAATAAAGAGATTTCTGTTTCCCAGCTTTCAATTTTCTAATTTCCTCCAGTCCTTTTATTCTCCTCCATATTTCCAAAATCACGCTGTTTTACATTGATTTTTTTGTTTCCAAAATTATAAACCATTGATACACGTACAAATCGATTACTTTCTTTCTGATCATATACCTGTTTTACACCGTTTATAACTGAAGTAAATTTTTTTAAATAAGAGGTATTAAAAATATCATTTGCCAAAAATGCAATCTGCAAGGTTTTATTAAAGAAATCCTGTTTGAAACCAATATCTAAACTTGAGGTATATCCTACTTCATATAAACCTCCTTTAAAAGGTGTGGTATACGTAAAATCGATCTGTAATTTTGCCATTTTACCTAATATAAACGTATTATTTGTCGAAAAATCAATTTGTAAACTGTTTGATGGTGTAGCATTGATAGCTTTAATAAATGCTGTTTTTGCACCTAAAAGGTACAATGAATTTTCACTAGACCACCAATCTGCAAAACTTGCCGAGTAACTTTCCCCTATTCCATAATTTAAGTTTTTAAAATAATTCTCACGGGTTACAATCTGGGTATTGGTCTCCGGGTTTGAAGTAAACAAAACTCCATAACCGTTTTTAATTGCATTAACAAAAACACTTGTTCTCAAAATTTCTTTATACGAATGTACCAACTCAAAATTATCACTAAATGATGGACTTAAAAACGGATTTCCTTCAGAATAACTATTGCTATTGATGTAAATTCTGAACGGATTCAATAAGTCAAAACGTGGTCTGTTGATTCTTTTTCCATAATTCAAACTAAAAGTATTGTTTTCGTTTTTCTTGTATGAAGCATAAAACGTTGGAAATAATTTCAAATAATTATTTTCAGTTTCCTGATTCATTGTTTCAGAAAATCCATTTGATTGAGTGTTCTCCAATCTTAATCCCATTTGGAAATTCCATTTTTCATTGAGTTTTTTATCCGCATTTACATAAACCACCTGATTGTTTTCAGTGTATTTAAATCGGTTGGATTGGTTCAAATCTAATTCCGGAGTTCCTGTAATTGTATTGTAATAAAGTACATTACTCACACTATTTGTAAAACTCATTTTTGCACCATAAGACAAATTCAACGCTTGAAGAGGATGTTCCATATCTGCCTTAAAACTCCAATTGTCGATATCCTGATTCGAAATGTTTCTTCCCGACTGATTTATATCAACAAAAGTCATGAATGGCGTGTAATTATTAGCGACAAAATTTCTATCGAATTTTGAACTGTAATTAAAATAGTCTACATCAAAAGATAACTTTCTTTTCAAGGAATCTAGTTTGGTAATCAAATGTGCATTATAGGTTTGATTTTTTGATCCTTTATCAGTGAAGCTATTATTCAGCGTAACATTATCCAATTCATTTTGCGTGTTGTAATTCTCAATGCTAATATCCGATTTAAAATCAGGGTTATTTCTATCGTTTAAATATTGAAATCCAACAGTAGTACCTTCTGAAAGATCATAATCTAAAGCCAATTTACCGGAAAGATTTTCGGTTTTTACCTTTGTTACGCTTTTCATGTGCGAAAGTCCATCAGGAAAATACATTTTTAATTCTTCAGTAGCATTCAAATATCCTGTTTTTGCATTAATGCTGGCAGAAAATCGGAACTTGTTTTTATTGTAAAAAAAGTTATCTCTTAAAGTATAAATACTATATTTATTTTGATCGTAAGAAACAGTAGAAGTGTTTTTCCAGGAATCACGAACTCCTTTTTTCATGATAACATTAATAATTCCTCCCAATCCTTCAGCATCATATTTCGCCGGCGGATTGCTGATAATTTCAATATTTTTAATATCACTCGCGGAGATTGATTTTAAAAAATTATTTAATTCTTCTCCTGTCAATTCGATCATTCTTCCATCTATCATAACGCGTGACGCTCCTTTTCCTAAAATATTGATTGTGTTATTTTGTACCACAACTCCCGGTGCTGTATTTATTGCACTCAAAGCATCTCCACCAACAGTCGTAACATTGTTTTCAAGATTATAAACCAAACGATCCGTTTTCTGTTCGATTGTTTTCTTTTGAGATTCAATGATAACTTCACCCAAATTGGTTGTATTTTCCTTCAGAATAATTGTTCCTAAATCAGTATCATTTTCTATTGTAATCTCTTTTTCAAAATCTGTAAATCCCAAAAGACTGATTTCTATTTTATAGGTTCCTTTTTTAAGGTTAATTTCAAAAGAACCATCTTGTTTAGATGTTGTTCCATCAATAATTTTTCCTTCTGAAATAGATATAGAAACATCCGCCCATTCTAATGGAATTGTTTCATTTGTTATTTTTCCTTTTATTTTAAATGATGTTTGTGCTAAACAAAATAAAGGCAATACTAAAAAAATAAGGAGGGTTGCTTTTTTCATGATTTCTAATTTTAAAACTTGTTTCGATTAATTTGAAGCAAAGTTGCCTTAGAAATTTTCAGAATTCGACCGACAAAAAAAAGTCGAACCAATTTCTAATCAGAAAATCAGTTCGACTTTATCAGGTATGAAGTACGACTTTTTACAAACTCCTTATTACAAGGCGTTTCTGTAAGCTGTAGGCGTTAAATTTGTATATTTTTTAAAAGAGGTATTAAAAGAAGATTTAGAATTAAAACCAACTTCGTATAAAATTTCCAAAACGGTAAGCTGACTTCTAGACTGATCTTTCAAAATACCCATCGCTTTTTGAATACGATATTCATTGACTAAATCAAAAAAGTGCTGATCCATATGATGATTAATTAAAACAGATAAATCCCGAGCCGGAAAATCAATTTGATTGGCAAGCTCCTGAATGGTAAGTGATGGATCAAGAAAAGGCTCTCTCTCTACCATATATTGTTTCAATATCGAAATTTGACTGGAAATCGCATTGTTTTGAACATCTTTAAATTCCGTTTTTTCTTCGACTTTTGGTAGAATATCTTTTGCTAATTTCAATTTAGAATTAACGCCTCTAAAAAGTTCGGGATGATTGAGCGCTTTCATGATAAACCAGCATGTTATAAGCAAAGCAATAGCCCCTACAAGTACATTTGTCCAAAGGAATATCTCTCTGAAACCGCTATAACGCAATACATTTTTTAATGCCACAATAGAATGTGCGATAAGAAAAACAGTAGTTATCTGAAAAAGCCATTTATAAGTCTCAGTACTCGAATCAGCGTAATTTTCTAAATAGATTTCTCTATATTTTTTCAAAATCAAAAATACGCTGACGATATAAAATACATATTGAAATTCAATCAAAATCTGAATCAGGTATATCTCTGGCATTTGATTGAGCGTTGCAGCAAAACTATCTCTATCCATGTTTGTGCTAAGATAAATCCTTGGAATAAAAACCAAATTAACCAATAAAAAAGGAAGCAAATGCAATACGTGCTTCCACTTTAATCTAAAATCAGAATAACAGACTGCCAGTACAAAAAGATAAAATAAAGGCATTCCACACAAACAGGCTGTAGATCTAAAAATCTCGAAATTCAGTTGGGTTCGGGTTGCAGCATCAATAAAAAATCCACTAAGATCGATAGCAGAAAAAATAAAAAAACAGGAAAATAAACGATTTGCTAATTTATTTTCGGTTTTAACCGTTAATAAAAAAAACGCAAGCAATAAAGAAACAAAAACTGAGATGCTGCCAATTCCCTGCAGTAAGCTTAATCTATCCATTTATATTTTAATATATAACAAATATAGTATTTTAGTTCATCTAAAAAAGATTCAACAACCTTTCTCCATTTCGGAAATTAATAATTAAAAAAAGTAATTCAGTATATATCGAATATAAAGAAAATCGCGGATGAAAAACCTGAAACTATAAATAGAAAATTTCGAGATTGTGATAAAAAAGGTTAATTTTGGAGTTGTCCAATAATACGAAAATGACCTACACTAAAACCACCGAGCAATCCTCAAAATACGAACATTTAGAAAATATGCCGGTTGCTGACTTGCTTTCTAATATCAATCAGGAAGACAAAACCGTTCCGCTTGCGGTAGAAAAAGCATTGCCACAAATAGAAAGTTTAGTCACTGAAATCGTTTCCAAAATGAAATTGGGCGGTCGATTATTCTATATTGGTGCTGGAACTTCGGGCCGTATTGGAATCCTTGACGCATCAGAATGTCCGCCTACTTTTGGCGTTCCTTTCGATTTGGTAATTGGGATTATTGCCGGTGGCGATACTGCCATTCGCAGAGCGGTAGAAAATGCCGAAGACAACGCAACGCAAGCTTGGATTGATTTGAAGGCATTTAACATAAATGAAAATGATGTAGTGGTTGGGATTGCCGCTTCAGGAACAACACCTTATGTTATCGGTGGATTGCAAGCTTGCAATGAAAATAATATTTCTACAGGAAGTATATCTTGCAATGCTGAAAGTCCGATTTCGCAAACGGCAAAATTCCCGATTGATGTTGTTGTAGGACCTGAATTTGTAACGGGAAGTTCCCGCATGAAAGCAGGAACAGCGCAAAAACTGGTGCTCAACATGATTTCCACAGCGACAATGATTCAATTAGGCAAAGTAAAAGGCAACAAAATGGTTGACATGCAACTAAGCAACAGCAAACTAGTAGATCGTGGTGTAAAAATGATTATGGGGGAAATTCCAACTTCCTATGAAGAAGCTGGCGCACTATTGAAAAAATACGGCAGCGTGAGAAAAGCAGTGGCTAGTTTTAACAAAAAATAGCATTGTAATTTACCTTAAACCTGTTACCTTAAATTATTCTAAACTAAAATAAATGGCAACGAACAAAGAATTATTATCCAAAGGAGTTAAATATTTATCAGGTTCCGTACCGCTTCTCTTTTTAGGTCCGGCAGTGATTTATAACGCCTTTATGAACAAAGGGAATGTCTGGCATTATTTGGTTTTAGCCATTGGAATAATTGTGTGTCTTGCCGCTATGTTCCTGATGTATTTGGGATTAAAAACTATTGTAAGAAGCTTATCTGACGACTAATGGAAGACCTAATTCACATTCAAAAAACATTTGACAAAGTCATCTGGAGCGGCAAAAGAATTAACAATCGAGAATTTGAAGATTGTGTGTTCCAGAATTGCGATTTCTCCAATAGTAATTTCTCAAACAATACTTTTATGGATTGCGAGTTTATCGAGTGCAATTTAGCCATGATCGATTTAACAGGAACGAGTTTAAAAACCGTTAATTTCAAAGATTGTAAACTACTAGGAATTCATTTCAGCAGGTGTACTGATTTCTTGTTTAATGTCAATTTTCAGGACTGCGTTTTGGATTATTCCTCCTTTGCTAATAAAAAAATGCCAAAGACACAATTCAACACTTGCTCGATGAAAGAGGTCAATTTTGTTGGAACCAATCTAACGAATTCAGTTTTTGAAAATTGTAATTTAGATAACGCGGTCTTCAATGACACACAATTGGCAGGAGTTGATTTTACAGGAGCCTACAATTATAAAATTGATCCCGAGTTCAATCCCATGAAAAAAGCTAAATTTTCAAGTCAAGGAATTAGTGGTCTTTTAGACAAATATGATATTAAAATACAATAAAGAGTAAGACGATCCGTAACTAGTACCAATACTATTTTTTGCCACAGATTTCACAGATTTCGCAAATTCACACAGATTAAAGAAAAAGTGAATTAGATTTACGGGAGAGATTCTTGAAAACACTTTAAATCTGTGAAAAAAAAATAAAGTTAGTCCTCAAAGCGGACAATCATAATAAACATTGCCCAGTTGGAAGTGAAAACCCCGTAGGGATTAAATCAATTTTTTCTTAACAGAAAAGAGCGGCCAAGGAAACCCCTTTTTTGTCATTAGAAATAACCATTTTAGAGCGAGCCCCGAAGTTTCGGGATTGCAACATACAACTCGATTAGGCCCTAATAAAAATAAAAAATAATTTTAAATGAAAAAAATAGTACTATTACTTCCGCTACTATCACTACTGTCTTGCTATGACGCAGAGCGCAACTGCAAAGACTTCAAAACCGGAAAATTCAAATTTGAATATGAAGTTGATGGCATAAAGAAAACTGCAATTTTTGAACGCAATGATAGTATCGAAATTGAAACTTTTGAAGGTAAAACGGATACAGCATCAATCCGATGGGTAAACGATTGTGAATATGTGTTGCTCAAATTACATCCAAAAAACATGGCTGAAGAAAAAGCTATTGGAATGAAAATCTTGACAACCACAAAAAAAACATATACCTTTGAATTTGGTATGGTAGGTTCTGATGGGAAACAAAGAGGAACGGTTACGAAAATAGCCGATTAAGTTTTACACTTTATAAATAAAATATAATGGAAGTATTTTTAAACCCCGACGCATGGGTTGCGCTGTTGACATTGACTTTTCTTGAAATTATTTTAGGAATTGATAATATTATATTCATATCGATAGTTACCGGAAAATTACCCCCTGAGAAACGTAAAAAGGCGACGCAAATTGGTTTATTTTTAGCAATGTTCATGCGTATTGCATTACTTTTTGGAATTACGCTGCTGATTAAAATGAAGGAACCTCTTTTTAGTTTTGACTGGGGCTGGTTCAGCGGTCATTTTAATGGTCAAGCATTGATACTATTAAGTGGTGGTATTTTCCTTATTTACAAAAGCACCAATGAAATCCATGAAAAAGTAGATCACAAAGGCGAAGAAGAGAAAGGTTTAAGAACGTCAGCCGCTAAATCATTTGGAAATGTAATTTTTCAGATTTTATTGATTGACCTTATTTTCTCTGTAGACAGTATTCTTACTGCCGTTGGGATGACTAATGGATTGGAAGGTGCTTTGTATATCATGGTTACAGCAGTAGTCATTTCTGTTGGTGTGATGCTTGTGTTTGCCGTCCCTGTTGGGACATTTGTTAACAATAATCCATCCATTCAGATTTTGGGTTTGGCCTTTTTGATTTTGATTGGTTTCATGCTAATCACAGAAAGCATGCACTTATCTGAAGCGGTATTAGTGGGACAAACGGTGGGTGCTGTACCAAAAGCATATTTGTATTTTGCAATTGCTTTCTCCTTGGCTGTAGAATTCCTCAATATGAAGATGCGAAAGAAAAAGAAATAATATTCAAAAATAAAGCGCTCACTGAGCGCTTTATTTTATTCTAAACTTAAGGTTATTTGACCATCTTCGTCTAATTGAATATCGGAATCATCGGGACTAGTATTTCCTAAAACTTCCAACTCTTCTGGAATTACGGCAACTGGAATGTCATAAGGCAACGACTCCAGAAGATTTACTTGCTTTAATTTATCTGTTGTCAATTGATTCCCTAAAGCTTTAAATCCTTTTATGGCAATATAGGATTCTATGTCTACGGTCATGTTTTCTTTTTGTACCCCTTTTACTTTCGTAAAAATCAATTCGGCTACCGGACGATAATCGGTAGAAACGATTTCAAGACGGGAGCTAGGATGTTCTGTAATAAAACTTTCTTCTTTATTTTCAGTTTCTACCAAAAAGCGTTTGACGTAATAGCGCTCTTTTTCTCCATCGTAATAAATGGCTGAAATTGGTTTTTTAGGAACCCATTTTTCAAGAACAATCATATCCTCGTCAAAATGAGTGGACAACTCGGGAGTAAGTACTTTAATTTTTCCGTTTTGCGAAACAATTAAAATTTTGTCACTGGGTCTGAATTCGCCAAGCAACTCTCCTCTTCCATCTACATTTAAGCGTTGAACAGTATCGTCAAACCAAACTTTTCTGGGTAATAAAGTCGAAATCCCTTTCTCTTTTAATTCGATTTTTTTGATCGGATATTTGGTAACCAAATTCCCTTTGGAAGCTCTGCCTTTAATGGCTAAACTGGCAAAATCAATATCGAATTTCAGTTTCTTGACCGTTCCTATTTGGCGAAGTAAAATAGTAATTACTTCTGCTTCCCCATTTGGATTGCAAGAAAAATAAAGCACTTGTGAGCCAGCGGTTTCATTCGTTAAATCATACGCTTTGTCACGCGTAACTCCCGAAACATTAAAACGCTTTATGTAAGAAGGACCAGATTTTCCGTCACGATAAATCATATTATAAATCGTACGCTTGTCGCTTTTATCAAAAATAGCAATGTGAATAATATCCTTACCCACAAAGGTTTTAGCATCCACTTTAGTAATCATCATTTTTCCATCACGAAGAAAAACAATAACATCATCAATATCCGAACAATCCGTCACATATTGGTCTTTTTTCAAACTCGTACCTACGAAACCTTCCTCCTTATTTACATATAATTTAGTATTTCGCAGCACTACTTTTGTAGCTTCGATATCATCAAAAATACGGAGCTCTGTTTGGCGCTCCCGACCTTTCCCGTACTTCTCTTTCAACTTGGCGAAATAAGCAATTGCAAAGTCGATCAGATGCTCTAAATTGTGTTTGACTTGTTCGATATCACCTTCCAATGATTCGATTTTATCTTGTGCTTTATTACTATCAAATTTAGAAATACGCATAATTCGGATATCCAATAAACGCAAGATATCCTCTTCGGTAACCGCACGTTTTAAATGTTGCGTGTGTGGTTTCAATCCATCATCAACGGCTTTAATTACCGTTTCTCGGGTTGTCATCTCTTCAATGTCACGGTAGATTTTATTCTCAATAAAAATACGCTCTAAAGAAAGAAAATGCCATTGCTCCTCCAATTCACCCAACTGAATTTCCAATTCACTTTTTAGCAATTGCACGGTTCTGTGCGTTGAAATTTTCAACATTTCAGAAACGCCAATAAACAATGGTTTATTATCTTCAATTACACAACCTAATGGCGCTACAGAAGTTTCGCAAGCCGTAAAAGCAAACAAGGCATCAATGGTTTTATCAGGAGAAACACCTGGAAAAAGATGGATTAATATCTCGACATCAGCCGCGGTATTGTCCTCTATTTTCTTGATTTTGATTTTACCTTTGTCATTGGCTTTCAAAATACTGTCAATCAAAGTCGTCGTATTGGTAGAAAATGGTATTTGGGTTATTACCAATGTATTTTTATCAAGTTGCGCAATTTTAGCGCGTACCCGCACACGACCGCCACGCAAACCGTCATTATAATTCGACACGTCAGCAATCCCTTGTGTCATAAAATCGGGATAAATCGTAAACGGTTTTCCCTTTAATATTTTAATCGATGAATCTATTAATTCGTTAAAATTATGAGGTAACACTTTTGTCGAAAGACCAACAGCAATTCCTTCGGCACCGGAAGCTAGTAATAAAGGAAACTTTACTGGAAGATTGTTCGGCTCCGCACGTCGTCCATCATAGGAAACCCCCCAATCAGTAATTTTTGGAGAATACAAAACTTCCAAAGCAAATTTGGATAAACGCGCTTCGATGTAACGAGAAGCTGCTGCACCGTCACCTGTTAGTATATTTCCCCAGTTTCCTTGACAGTCAATTAGTAATTCTTTCTGACCTATTTGTACCATCGCATCACCAATACTTTGATCTCCGTGCGGATGGTATTGCATGGTGTGCCCAACAACATTGGCCACTTTATTGTAGCGACCGTCATCTAACTCTTTCAACGAGTGCATGATGCGGCGTTGTACCGGTTTAAAGCCATCCTCAATCGCAGGAACTGCACGCTCCAGAATTACATAGGAAGCATAATCTAGAAACCAGTCTTTATACATTCCGGTAACTTTGGTAATGGTATCGTTACCGTCTTCTTGATTATCGTAAAAATGCTGTCCTCCTGAAGTTACAATGTCGTCAAAACCTTGCTCGTTTGATTCATTTGAATCATTGATTTCGTCTTGCGATTCGTCTTCGTTTGGGATGATGTTATCTTCGTCTTCGTCTTTCATTTAATATCTCCTATTGAATAGTCATTCAACTTTAATTTTATTATGAAAAGAATATTCTTCTTTACGGGTCTGTTTTTTTATTCTTAATTTACTTTTTAAATAAGGGCCGTCTTTATCATTTCAAACTATTTATAATAAAAAATGTCGCGATAAAACCAGCAACAAAAGCTATTACAGCATAAATTAGATTTTTTTTGCTAATAATAATACAATTATTATCTGTTAATTCTTCTCCATCACATCTAAATCTACCTTCAGATTCTTAATAATAAATTCCTGTCGGTCTGGCGTATTTTTACCCATATAGAAAGATAACAATTGCTCAATCGAGGTGTTTTTATCCATCATAATAGGATCTAAACGAATGGTTTCTCCAATGAAATTTTTAAACTCATCTGGGGAAATCTCTCCCAATCCTTTAAATCGTGTGATTTCCGGTTTTGGTTTTAATTTTTCGATAGCTACTTTTCGTTCTTCATCCGAATAGCAATAAATCGTCTCTTTCTTGTTTCGAACTCTAAAAAGTGGGGTTTGCAAAATATACAAATGTCCTTCTTTAATTAATTCCGGGAAAAATTGTAGAAAGAACGTAATCAACAACAAGCGAATGTGCATTCCATCGACATCGGCATCCGTAGCGATTACAATGTTGTTGTACCGTAATTTTTCTAATCCATCTTCAATGTCTAGCGCTGCTTGCAATAAATTGAATTCTTCATTTTCATACACAATTTTCTTGCTCATTCCGTACGAATTCAAAGGCTTTCCACGCAAGCTAAAAACAGCTTGTGTATTGACATCACGTGATTTTGTAATGGATCCAGAAGCCGAATCTCCCTCCGTGATAAAAAGGGTACTTTCCAGATTTTTAGGATGTTTCGTATCAGGAAGGTGGGCGCGGCAATCTCTTAATTTCTTGTTGTGTAAATTCGCTTTTTTGGCACGATCTGTAGCTAATTTTCGAATACCAGACAATTCTTTACGCTCTCTTTCGGCTTGAAGAATTTTTCGCAAGAGCGCGTCTGCTGTTGGAGGATTCTTGTGTAAGTAATTGTCTAATTTTGTTTTCACAAAATCATTTACAAAAGTACGCACCGAAGGCATTCCTGGCTCAGAACCCATATCCGTAGAACCTAATTTGGTTTTGGTTTGTGACTCAAAAACCGGCTCCATTACTTTAATACTTACCGCCGTAACAATAGATTTTCGAACATCTGACGCTTCAAAATTTTTATTATAAAACTCCCGGATGGTTTTTACAATTGCTTCACGATAGGCGGCGAGATGTGTTCCTCCTTGCGTTGTGTTTTGTCCGTTTACAAAGGAATGGTATTCTTCGCTGTACTGCGATTTACTATGTGTTAGGGCGATTTCTATATCTTCTCCTTTCAAGTGAATGATTGGGTATTCCAAATCATCCGCATGGATGGTTTCTTCCAATAAGTCTTTCAGACCATTTTCAGAAAAATATTTTTCGCCATTGAATAAAATAGTTAAACCATTGTTTAGATAACAATAGTTTTTAAGCATTTTGATTATATATTCGAAACGGAATTTGTAATTTTTGAAAATCGCTTCATCTGGAATAAAAGTAACTTTAGTTCCTTTACGCTTCGTAGTTTCAATAATAGCTTCTTCGAGAACTAAATTCCCTGCTGAAAATTCCGCTGCTTTTTGTTTCTCATCCCGAACGGATTCTACACGGAAATAATTAGACAAAGCATTTACTGCTTTTGTCCCAACTCCATTCAAACCAACGGATTTTTTAAATGCCAAAGAATCGTATTTCCCTCCAGTATTCATCTTGGAAACCACATCAATCACTTTTCCCAACGGAATTCCACGACCGTAATCTCTAACGGTAACGGTTTTATCCTTAATGGTTACCTCAATAGTTTTTCCCGCACCCATGACAAATTCATCGATACAGTTGTCGAGAACTTCTTTTAAAAGGATATAAATACCATCATCTGGCGAGGAACCATCTCCCAATTTCCCGATGTACATTCCGGGACGCATGCGAATATGCTCTTTCCAGTCGAGTGACCGAATATTATCTTCGGTATATTGATTTTGATCGGACATTGTAGATTTTGTGGATTTGGTGCTAATATAGGATATCTCAATATACTTTAAAAGACTATGACCCCAAAGTTATCAAGAATGATATTGACAAAGGATCTGAGATTTTTGATTTAGGATTATAGGATTTCATTATAAAAATTAAAAATTGTCAACGAGCTTTTTCAACTGATTATCCAATTCAGCGTTGGAAATCTTGCCGTTTACACTATCAAAGTTAGCATCGAAACTAGGTAAAGAAAATGTTTCTTTTATATTTCCACCATAAAATGGAAACGCATTTTTAGCGATTCCCAATACGCTTGCTCCTCCTTTTGCTCCGGGAGATGTTGCCATCAGCAGCATGGGTTTTTCCTGAAAAACTTTTGCATTTATTCTAGTACACCAATCGAAAATATTTTTGAATGCCACGGAATAATTTCCGTTGTTCTCTGCCATGGAAACCACTACAATATCAGCAGTAGCAATTTTATCTAAAAACGCTTGCGCCAATGCATGCTGTCCTATTTCTTCTTCGATATCCACGCTATAAATTGGCATTTGGAAATCATTTAAATCCAAAACTTCAACTTCCCCATTTTCAAATAAATGAGCCGCGTAGGTCGCTAATTTCTTATTGATAGAATTCTTACTAGGGCTTGCGCCAAAGGCGATTATTTTCATGATAGTTCGTTTTTGTTAAAAGTAGTAAAAATAAAACAGTAATAAAATAATTAGCCACTGATTCACAGATTACAAAATAAATAAGTAAAAACGAGTCTTTATTTTTATCTGCATCACTTTTACCCCAGATTGAAACGGAAAGCATTTTTCAAATCAATCTTATTTTTTCTTGTCATAAAAGAGCGACCAACGGAAGCTCCTTTTATGACTTAGAAAAAAGAGATTGATGGGAAAATCTTGAAGTGTAAAGCTGGATTAGGTACAAAAAAAACCTGCAAAATTTCTTCTGCAGGCTTTCAAATTTATTTAATAAGGTTGCTTCGTTCCTCGCAATAACTTAGACGTTAAAACGGAAATGCATCACATCACCATCTTTAACCACATATTCTTTTCCTTCTACTTTGAATTTTCCAGCCTCTTTGCATTTGGCTTCAGAACCGTAATGCACAAAATCTTCATAAGCAATAACTTCGGCGCGGATGAAACCTTTTTCAAAATCCGTGTGGATAACCCCAGCTGCTTGTGGTGCAGTTGCTCCAATATTGATCGTCCAGGCGCGAACTTCTTTGACACCAGCCGTAAAATAGGTTTGCTGTTTTAATAATTTGTAAGCTGCACGAATCAAAACGGATGCTCCAGGCTCCGTTAATCCCATATCTTCAAGAAAAACTTGACGCTCTTCATAACTTTCTAATTCGGTAATATCAGCCTCAGCTCCTACGGAAAGAATGATCACTTCGGCATCTTCATCTTTTACTAGTTCTCGAATCTGATCTACGTATGCATTTCCGTTTACTGCTGAATTCTCATCTACATTACAAACGTACAGAACTGGTTTTGCAGTAATCAGTTGAAAAGATTCCATTAAAACTTCCTCATCATTGTTTTGCGGAGCTACCGTTCTTGCAGATTTTGCTTGCAGCAACGTTTCTCTAATTCGGTCTAAAAGTGCTTTTTCGGTTTGCGCTTCTTTGTTTCCTGTTTTGGCGGCACGATTTACTTTTTCCAAACGTTTTTCAACATTCTCTAAATCTTTCAATTGCAACTCAATATCGATAGTTTCTTTGTCACGAATGGGATTTACATTTCCATCAACGTGAACAATGTTATCATTATCAAAACAACGCAATACGTGAATAATCGCATTACATTCTCTAATATTACCAAGAAACTGATTTCCTAAGCCTTCGCCTTTGCTGGCTCCTTTAACTAAACCTGCAATATCAACAATATCTACTGTTGCCATTTGTACGCGTTCTGGTTTAACCAATTCTTCCAGTTTTTCAATTCTGGAATCAGGAACATTTACTACACCTATATTAGGTTCGATTGTACAAAAAGGAAAGTTGGCACTTTGCGCTTTTGCATTTGACAAACAATTAAACAATGTTGATTTTCCAACATTTGGTAATCCTACAATTCCTGCTTTCATCGGTAGATACTATTTTGTTTTTTAATGGAATATTGCATCGTCCCTTTTCTATTTTAAAGATAGAATTCAGTACGAATACATGCTGCTTTTATAACTGCTACGATATTAAAATTAAGATAAGGTATGGGCGCTAAAAGTTTGCAAATATACCATTTTAAAAATATTTTAAATAATTAAAAATTAGTCATTAAAAAAGTCTGAAATGTTTTTTACAAAAATTTTAAAAATGTGTTACAATTATGTTAAAAAAAATTATATTGCAACTGATTTTAAACCAAACCAAAAAATTTAATACAACTTATTATGAAAAAATTTGCATTATTATTAATCCTGTTAAACGTGTCGTTTGTTTTTGCGCAACAACAAGTCTCGGGGGTAGTAAAAGACAACACAGGCAATGCATTGCCAGGAGTCAACATTGTAGAAAAAGGAACGCAAAACGGAGTTTCTACTGACATGGATGGAGCTTACAAGATTAAGGTAAAAGAAGGAGCTACTTTGGTTTTTAGTTATGTAGGCTTTTCTAAATTAGAAAAAGCAGTCACTGGTGCAACCCTGAACGTGGTTTTGTCAGAAGAAGGAGGACAAAACTTAGATGAAGTTGTAGTTACTGGAACAAGAACGGCGCCAAGAAGTAATACGACATCAGCACTACCAATAGATGTTTTATCTTCAAAAGACTTGACATCAACAGGACAAGCTTCATTTGACAAAGCACTACAATACAAAATTCCATCTTTCAACACGGTTCAAACTCCAGTAAATGATGCAACTTCATTATTAGACCCTTATGAAATAAGAAATATGGGACCAAGTAGAACGTTAATCCTTATCAATGGAAAGAGAAAAAACATGAGTTCACTTGTGTATACGCAAACTTCTCCAGGACGTGGAGAAACAGGTTCGGATATCTCAGCGATTCCTACTGATGCTATTGAAAGAGTTGAAATTCTTCGTGATGGTGCATCTGCTCAATATGGATCTGATGCCATTGCTGGTGTAATGAACATCATTTTAAAAAAGAACGCTTCTCTAGGATCTTTAACGTTGAGAACAGGGATAACTAGTGAAGGCGATGGAGAAATGTATGGTGTAAGTTTAAATAATGGTTCTACTATTGGTGAAAAAGGATTTATCAATTATACTGTTGACTTTTCAAAAGTAGCATTAGCAAATAGACCTGGAAGAGTAAATGCAGATGGCGAAATCGCTGATTTTGGTGCTAATCCTGCAGATGTGAATGCTTTCTTAGCTTTAAAACCTGATGCTGGGAACGTAAATGGATCTCCAGAAACGGCAGCAGCTAAATTTTTAGTAAATGGTGGGGTTGATTACAATGAAAACAATCAAATGTATTATAATGCAGCATACGTTTACAAGAAAGTAAATTCGTTTGCTAATTACAGAACTCCATACTGGAGATCAGTAGCTGATATGCCTTATTTAGCAACATTATTTGGCGATGGGACTCCTGCATCATACCAAGGTTATGTGCCAACATTCGAAGGTGATCTAAATGATTACAATGCGACAATCGGTTACAAATCAACAAAAAATGGTTGGAATACAGATGTAAGTTTAACTACTGGAGGAAATACTCAAATATATACAGTTTCAAATTCTCAGAACAGATCATTTAATGATGCTAATGGTAATGATAGTAAAGATCCAGGAGAGGACTTTTTATATGGTATATCAACTCCAATTACTTTCAAACCAGGTGGAACTTCATTCAATCATTATGTAGGGAATATCGATATTTCCAAAAATTTAAGTGATCAATTAAGCTTAGGTTTTGGATCTGAATTTAGAACTGAAAATTTTGAAATTTTCGAAGGAGATCTAGCTTCATATATTGGAAACAGAAGTGGAGCCGATTCATTTCAAGGTAATACTCCAGAAAATTCTGGAAAATTTAACAGATATAACCTAGGTCTTTATTTAGATGTTGCATTAGATATAACAGAAGATTTCTTAGTTAATGGTACTGTTAGATATGAAGACTACAGTGATTTCGGTAGTGCAACTGTATGGAAAGCAAGCACAAGATATAAATTTTCTGACGATAAAATTACATTAAGAGCTTCTTTATCAACAGGTTTTAGAGCTCCATCTTTACACCAGATTTATACTCAAAAATCACAATCATCATTTGTTCCAGGACAAGGTATTGTTGTGCAAGGTTTAATAAATAATGTATCATCAGCTGCTAGAGCAAGTGGTGTTCCAAAATTAGACTCAGAAAAGTCTACTAATTTTACCGCTGGAATAGGTTTGAAACCAAATAAGAATTTTAATCTTACAATAGATTATTACGATATAAAGGTTGAAGATAGAATTGTTTTAGGAAACCCTATTACATTTTCTCCTACTAACACATCAGCATTTTTTGTGAACGGTATTGATTCTAGAACATCGGGTATTGATCTTGTTACAGGATACAAAAATCTAATCGTAGGGTCTGGAAAAATGGGCTTTAATATATCTGGTAACTATACTTTAAAAAATGAAATTGATGGACCTGTAAAAAACCCAGCAAGTGTAGCAGCAGTTAACCAATCAGTAATTGATCAAACACAAGAAGCACTATTGTTTACTTCAAGACCACAATTTAAAATTATTGGTGGTGCAGAATATGAACTTGGAAAATTTGGATTCACTTTGAACAATACTGTATTCGGACCTACAAAATTTAAGAATGCTGGTATGTCAAATGATTTAAAAGTAGAATTTTTAACAAAAATGGTTACTGATTTAGGTGTTAATTACGCTGCTAGTGACAAACTAACACTAGCCTTAAATGTAAATAACTTATTAAATGTATTACCTGAATGGAAATTTAAAGCTGAAAACGCAGCCGGTACAGCTATTTTAAACGATCCAGCTCAAACTAGAGCTCAATTTAATTTAGTTACTTTCAATGGTCGTTATTCTCAAATGACTTATGATGGATATCACTTTAGCCAATTGGGAACTATGTTTAATTTATCTTTAAACTATAAATTCTAATTTGGTTATCGAATCACTAAAAAAGGGCTGTCTCATTCGACAGTCCTTTTTTATTTCGTATATTTTCTTTAAAATTTTACGTTAAACAAGAAGCAGCATGGCAAATCTTTACAACGGAAAAATGGCGGCAATTTATGATGCCATGTACCAAACTTTTATAGATTACGAGAAGGAGTTTAACTTCTACAACAATTTGATTCAGGGGTATCAATGTAAAACAGTTTTAGAAATTGGTAGCGGAACAGGCAACCTTTCGCAACGATTTTTAGCTACTAATACTACTTACTTTGGTCTAGATTATAGCGAAAGCATGCTTGCTATTGCGCAAGAGCAAAACAAAAAAGGGATTTTCTTGCATGGAGACATGCGGGATTTTAAGTTAGAACAACCAGTAGATACTATTTTAATTACAGGACGCTCAACCAGCTATTTAATTACAAATGAAGATCTACATAACACATTTCAATCCATATATAAAAACCTAAACAAAGAAGGAATTCTTATTTTTGATTTTATAGATGCCAATAGGTTTATTCCATTTACTAAAGATAATAGTGCTATTCTCCATGAGGCCCCATTTGAAGATTTAATCTACTATCGATCTAGCAACTGGAGAACAACTACGTCAGAAACTTTTTTACTGGAATGGAGCGCGCAGTACTATACTTTTCAAAATAATAAAAAGGAAATAATTGCAGATGATTTTTCTACCGTTCGCGTTTTTACTCTAAATGAAATACAATTATTTTTGTATCTAAATAAATTTGAAATCATACAAACAATCGATCGAAAAACCTATGCCTTTGACACGTTTGTAATTATCGCAAGAAAAAAATAAACAAAAAATCCTGAGCAAAAACTCAGGATTCCTTTTTTAATGCTGTCAGCATATTGCTATTCATTATGCAAAAAAGATTGTCTATTCAATAACGTTTCTTCACTTTCTACATGATTGTCATCTGGAATACAACAATCTACAGGACATACAGCTGCACATTGTGGTTCATCATGAAAACCTTTACACTCTGTACATTTTCCAGGTACAATGTAGTATACTTCATCAGAAATTGGAGTTTGAGCCTCATCAGAGTCAATTTCAGTACCATCAGGTAAAATGACTTTTCCTTTAAGTTTAGTTCCGTCCTTATATCTCCAATCGTCTGCTCCTTCATATATTGCTGTATTTGGGCACTCGGGTTCGCAAGCGCCGCAATTGATACATTCGTCTGTTATAATAATTGCCATTGTTCTATGTTTAAAAGGATCGGTTTTTAGGAATGTAGTTTGTTTTTAAAACTTCAGTTTTTTTAACAATGCCTAAATACTTTATCCTTATTTTTGTGCAAAATTACAATCTAAACTATTCATAAGCAAACATAATGACATTAGAAACAAAAAAAAGTGTTTTTGTTGAATTAGGGAAATTTCTAGGTCAGTTTTCCAAGGATAACACGGTAAAAAATCCAGCTGTTTTGCATAACGAAACATTTTTTGACGCTTTTATCGCCTTGATAAATCTATCCCAGTCACACAACGGTTGGTACACTGCGGACAACGTCTATTTCTCCATACACTCTTGGGCAGAAGCCCTAACGGAAGAAAATTTGACTCAATGGCTTTCTGATTATGATTTACAGAATAAAAAATCTAAAAACATCGCCCTAATTCTGGCTGGAAACATTCCGCTAGTTGGTTTTCACGATTTCTTATCCGTTTTAATCACAGGAAATAATGTAGTAGTGAAAACGTCATCGAATGACCAACATTTATTACCGTTTTTAGCAAAATATATGATTGCTGCTGACCCAGAACTTGGGAATAGTATAAATTTTGTAACGGGAAAACTTGAAAATTTTGATGCAGTTATCGCAACTGGCAGCAATAATACAGCCCGCTATTTTGAATATTACTTTAAAGATAAACCTTCTATAATTCGCAAAAGCAGAAACTCTGTTGCCGTTTTGACGGGTGATGAAACTGGAGAAGAACTTAGCGCTCTAGGCGAAGATATCTTTCGGTATTTTGGATTAGGATGTCGCAACGTTTCTAAACTATTTGTTCCAGTGGGCTATTCGTTTGTTGCTTTTTTTGAAGCTATTTTTGAATATCAGGATGTAATTCATTATGAAAAATATGCTAATAATTATGACTACAATAAAGCCGTCTTTTTAATGAGTAATTTTAAATTATTAGACAATGGTTTTTTAACGTTAAAAGAAGATAAAAGCCACGCCTCCCCTATTTCGAGTGTATTTTATGAAACCTACGATAACATAGATGCTTTAAAAACCAGATTGCAATCAGAAAGTGAGCATATTCAGTGTATAGTGAGTGACAGCAGCATCGAAAATAGCATTGGTTTTGGGCAAACCCAAAAACCTAAATTGTGGAATTACGCAGATAACATCGATACAATTTCGTTTTTGTTAACAACATAGTCAAAATAAGTTTAATAATTCCGAAATAATTAACGCCTTTTAAATTCCTATTCCCGAAATTTGCTCTTTAATTTTTTGGACTTAAACTACACCATGAAAAAACACAACTACAGCGCAGGACCTTGTATTTTACCGCAAGAAGTTTTTGAAAAATCAGCACAAGCACTATTAAATTTTAATGATTCGGGATTATCGCTTTTAGAAATTTCGCACAGAAGTAAAGACTTTGTAGCCGTTATGGATGAGGCTAGAGCACTTTCACTTGAACTTTTGGGTCTAGAGGGAAAAGGATACAGCGCCTTATTTCTTGCTGGCGGAGCAAGTTTAGAATTCTTAATGGTTCCTTACAATTTAATGAAAGAAGGCGGAAAAGCGGCTTATCTGGATACCGGAACATGGGCTGCAGGAGCAATAAAAGAAGCACAACTTTTTGGAGAAACTGTTACCGTAGCTTCTTCGAAAGAGCAAAACTACAATCATATTCCAAAAGGATACACGGTACCAGCAGATGCTGATTATTTTCACTGCACGAGTAATAACACTATTTTTGGAACACAAATGAAGGAATTTCCTTCAGTTGATATGCCATTAGTGTGCGACATGAGTTCTGATATATTTTCTAGAGAATTAGACTTTTCTAAGTTTGATATTATTTATGCTGGAGCACAAAAAAATATGGGTCCAGCAGGAACGACCTTAGTTGTTATTAAAGAAGAAATTCTAGGTAAAAACGGTCGCGTTATCCCAAGCATGTTGGATTATGCCAAACATATTAAAGCAGAAAGCATGTACAATACGCCTCCTGTTTTCCCTATATATGCCTCTTTATTGACCTTACAATGGTTAAAAAATCTTGGAGGAATTGCTGCTATTGAGAAAATAAACAATGCTAAAGCAACATTACTTTATACCGAAATAGACAGAAATCCATTATTTAAAGGAGCAGCTGCAGTGGAAGATCGTTCGAATATGAATGCTACTTTCTTATTGCATGATGAAGCGCATGCGGCAACATTTGATGCAATGTGGAAAGCAGCGGGAATTTCAGGTTTACCAGGTCACCGTTCCGTAGGTGGTTACAGAGCTTCTATGTACAATGCGCTTCCTTTAGAAAGCGTTCAAGTATTGGTTGATGTTATGAAAGAATTGGAAACAAAGATTTAAAAATCAAATGATTTAAAGATTTAAAGATTTGAAAAAGCAATTTTTAAACATTTAATTTATACAGTATAATAATCCATATTGAATCTTTTAATTTTTAAATGATTCAATTTTTAAATAAAAAATAAATGAAAGTATTAGCCAATGACGGAATTTCTAAAAGTGGAATTTTAGCTTTAGAAAAAGGTGGATTTGAAGTAATAACAACAAAAGTGGCGCAGGAGCAAGTCGCTAACTTTGTTAATGAAAATAATGTAAGTGTCGTTTTAGTTCGTAGCGCTACCAAAGTTCGCAAAGACATTATTGACGCTTGCCCAGGATTGAAAATTATAGGACGTGGTGGTGTAGGAATGGACAATATCGATGTGGATTATGCTAAAAGTAAAGGAATTCACGTAATCAATACTCCGGCTTCATCTTCAGAATCAGTGGCAGAATTAGTTTTTGCACATTTATTTTCTGGAGTTCGTTTTTTACATGACTCCAATAGAAATATGCCTCTAGAAGGAGATACAAACTTTGAAGGTTTGAAGAAAGCGTATGCAAATGGAGTTGAATTAAGAGGAAAAACTCTTGGAGTAGTAGGAATTGGCCGCATTGGTCAGGCTACTGCTAAAATGGCATTGGGTTTAGGAATGAAGGTGATCGCTGCCGATAGTTTTATCCCTCAAGTTGACATCAAAGTTGTATTTTTTGATGGACAAGCTATCACAACTACCATCGTTTCACAATCATTGGAATCGGTATTCAAAGAAGCTGACTTCATTACGTTACATGTTCCTGCTCAAGACGGCTACATTATCAATGAGGCAGCATTAGCAATCATGAAAGACGGTGTAGGTATTGTAAACTGCGCTCGTGGTGGTGTTATTGATGAAGTGGCACTTGTAAAGGCATTAGAAAGCGGCAAAGTATTATTTGCAGGATTAGACGTTTTTGAAAACGAACCCACTCCAGAAATGGCTATTTTGATGAATCATAAAATCTCTTTGACTCCACATATTGGGGCTGCAACAGGAGAAGCACAAGATAGAATTGGTACTGAATTAGCATCACAGATAATTAATTTATTAAGCTAGTCCTACACTATTTAAATATTCGAGAGAGGTTGTCCCTAAAAGACAACCTCTCTTTTTTGTTAAAACGCTACTAACAAATGATTTAATATTGTAATTTTAGTATTCAATTTTTGATTATGAAAAATAGTGTTTATTTCTTAGCAATTATTCTAGTGTTCATTATTAGCTGTAACACATCGAAGTCTAATTTTCCCACTACTGAAAAATCGGTTGCGGCTCAAGGTGACACGGTCCGTATTGCCAATGACGAACTTGAATATGAAGTAATTATAATTGATCCAGGATTTAATATGTGGCTCAATTCAAGAGCATTTCAACGGGGTTATCATTCTCAAGCCTTTCTTGCGGCTAAAAATCAGCTTTATGTTATGGAATGGAACAGCCGTGTTTTGCAACCGCAACGGTATGATCCTAATTTATATGAAATGACTATTAATTATGATCCAACAATTAATTACGGATACGAAGTGAATTACTTGATTTATAATTATATGATTTATTTTCAGAATACGTACAATCAAATACTTTTTGGTTTTGTACCCATCAGATAAGATTGAGATTTTTTGTTTTTGAAATTTATTCTTTCATTTTCTGGTCAAAGGCCATTTCAGAACTTCTATCGTCCAATTTTTAATGCGCTAGTACCTAATAACAAACAGTATCACTACCTTTGTACTGATTATAAATAAAAATGAACAAACTAAAAAAACGTTGGGGCATTGAAACTAATTTCCAACTTACTATTATATTTATTGTTTTTGCGATAACTGGATCTGCCTCGGCATGGCTCTCAACACCTTTTTGCTTTTGGCTTGGAATTACGAAAGAAGATTTAGGCTATTGGTTTACACCAGTAAGACTACTTTTAATATTTCCAATCTACCAAGTGCTTTTAGTGCTAATTGGCTTTTTGTTTGGCCAGTTTAAATTCTTTTGGGCTTTCGAAAAAAAAATGCTTAAACGCTTGGGACTAGGATTTCTTTTTAACGACTAACAAAAGATGCCTCGAATTACGAGGCATCTTTGTTTTTAATTACATAATTATAAATCCAGGTTAAGGTAAATGTTGGAATAAAATCCGAGAACGGTAAAATTTCTTCTAAAAAAGTAACCACTCCTCCTACCTTCCCAATCGTTCCTTTATACATCCAAGTCATTAAAAAACCTGCTAATGGAGCCCATATTACATCTGAAAACTCACCAATTAGAGGAACAGTAAACGAGAGCATTCCAATGCCATCAAATACAATTCCTAAAATGAGGTTTCTAGTTTTGTTAGCAGTTGTGGTAATAGAAACTTGTTCTGTCATAGTATTAAGATTATCATTTCCAAAACACGTACAAATCTAATGCCAATTAATTTTTAAGTTTATCTTGGTATATTTTTTTCAATTTATCAACTTTAGGCGTAATCACGAAACTGCAATATCCTTGTGTTTTATTCAAATTGTAATAATTTTGATGGTAATCCTCAGCGACATAAAAGATTGTTGCTTCCGAAATTTTAGTCACAATTGGTTTTTCAAACGTTTTCTCAGTTATCATCAAAGTAATATAATCCTCGGATACTTGTTTCTGAGTTGGATTGTGGTAAAATATCTCACTTCTATATTGTGTTCCAACATCATTTCCTTGACGGTTTAATGTTGTAGGATCATGTGTAGCAAAGAATATTTCTACTAATTCACCAAATCCTATTTTGGATGGGTCAAATGTAATTTCTATCGCTTCTGCATGGCCTGTAACCCCATCACAAACTGCGCTATACTTAGGGTTCACCGTATGCCCACCAATATACCCCGAAACCACCTTACTTACCCCATCTAATTCTAAAAAAACTGCTTCTGTACACCAGAAACAGCCTCCTGCGAAAGTAGCTACTTCTTTTCCGTTTTGTATTTCCATATTTTTTGTCTCTATACTTTTTGGCACCATTATATCCTTTTCTTTTGCATAAAATGAAAAAGGCAATAGTGCCAAAAAAAACCCAATTACTTTTTTCATAATATGTCAATTAAAATCAAATTTATTTAAAAAATAGCAACAAATAGAGCCTATTAACTAAAGTTTATACTTTGTCAAGCCAAAAATAATAGGCGTTGCATTTAATAATCATTAAAATCTTTGTTTCTTTGTGAAAATAGTTTCAAAATGATACAAGCCAAAAATTTACATAAATATTACGATCAACTTCATGTTTTAAAAGGAGTAGATTTACACATTAAACAGGGAGAAATAGTCTCCATAGTTGGCGCTTCTGGTGCTGGAAAAACTACGCTTTTGCAAATTCTTGGTACTTTGGACCAACCAACAGCTGAAAATGGAATTGAATTGCGCATCAACAATGAAGACATCCTCAACATGAATGACAAAACCTTATCCAAGTTTAGAAATTTGAATTTAGGTTTTATATTCCAATTTCACCAGTTATTACCGGAATTCACAGCGCTAGAAAATGTTTGTATTCCTGCATTTATTGCCAATAAATCCAAACAGGAAACCGAAACCGAAGCCAAAAAATTACTGGCCTATCTGGGACTCTCGCATCGAATTAACCATAAACCCAATGAGCTTTCTGGAGGAGAACAGCAGCGCGTAGCCGTTGCTAGAGCATTAATCAACAAACCAGCAATCATTTTTGCTGATGAGCCTTCAGGAAATCTAGATACCGCTTCTGCGGAAAATTTACATCAATTGTTCTTTAAATTACGAGATGAACTAGGACAAACTTTTGTCATTGTTACTCACAATGAAGAGTTAGCCAATATGGCAGATAGGAAATTAGTGATGGTAGATGGACAAATTAGCAACTAGGTATATTCTATTTATTAGCAGCACCAACTCTCATTTAAACATGAAGTTTATTGAACATTAATTAAAATTTACGAGAGGTACTTTTGGTATCCCTTAAAGCAGATTTTTAATTCTTTCCGCTTCCTCTTGTTGATGGTACTATCATTCTTATTAAATTTTCTACTTCGCCACCAAGGACGCTCCAATGATGACAAACTCAGAACTTAAAGATTTTCTTGACGAAAAAGTGCTTCAATACAATACACTCGATTTCATAGAAAGTGATCCGGTACAAATCCCGCATTTATTTTCACAAAAAGAAGATATTGAAATTGCTGGTTTTTTAAGTGCGACTATTGCTTGGGGAAATCGCAAAATGATCATAAAAAATTCGCATCGCATGATGGATTTAATGGGAAACGCTCCGTATGATTTTGTCCTGTCACACAGCGAAAATGATTTGGCGCAACTGGAATCTTTTGTACATAGGACTTTTAATGGAGTTGATTTATCCAGTTTTATTAGAAGTTTAAAACATATTTATACAAATCATGGTGGCTTAGAGGCAGTCTTTAGTAAGTATCAGGAAGCCCACTCTATGCAAAAAAGCATCCATGAATTCAAGAAAATATTTTTCGAAATTCCACATCCATACCGAACTCAAAAACACCTATCAGATCCACTTAATAATTCGGCGGCAAAACGAATTAACATGTACCTGAGATGGATGATTCGACAAGATAATAAAGGGGTCGATTTAGGGATATGGGGAAGCATTTCACCGGCTTCCTTGTCCTGCCCATTAGATGTACATTCTGGAAAAGTGGCACGAAAATTAGGGATACTGACTCGGAAGCAGAACGATGGAAAAGCTGTCAAAGAATTAGACGTGCAACTTCGAAAATTAGATAGTATAGATCCTGTTAAATACGACTTTGCTTTGTTTGGTTTGGGTGTTTTTGAGGGTTTTTAGTACTCTACAGGGATATTTTAGTTTTTATATTACTATTATATCTATCTTTATTCCATATAGTTGCGATACAATAGTCCCCACTACTGTAATTGTGATATATGTACTTACAAATTTCAACTTAAATTTAACAAAAACATGAAAACCTACTTTTGTCTTTTGCTGCTAAATAGTATTGCGTTTAATAGTCATTTTCAACCCCAATCAAATCACTTTCAAATGGGATTGAAAGATGCAATTTATCGGTTCGATCTTCCCGATAATCTAAGGACGAAATGCATAAAACTTCTTTTCCTTTTTTCTCTAGTACATTTTAATAATCTACCATTATTTATGAATCCTGTTGGTGAAAATAAATAGCCATCTCACTATATTGAATATTATTTATTTTGTGTGAAGCCCTTTAAAAAATGCACAAAACGAACAATAACAGTATGATGGATAGCGTATAACTATTTATAAAATGAAGAAACAGTTCGTACTAAAACCCAAATTCGCTTACTATAAAGTTTGGTGTTAAATTACAGAAATCAAATCGTTAAAACCAACATAGATAATTTCACGTAAATAGAGTGTTTCCTTTAATTTAATTGCAGTGCTCGGTAATAAAATACAAAAATGGCAGTAGTCAAAGCTATGGTAAACATTTACTTTGATAAAAATCAAAATACAAATGGTAGAAAGCCACAAGCTTTTACCAACATCCAACGAAAATTAATATTTTTGCTTTCGCAAAAAACAAAGCTAATCTACTATGAATGGTGCTAAAAAAATTGTTCTCGCTGAAGATAATTCGATGCTTTCGAAGTTACTTAAATTCAAATTAGAAAAAGAGGGATATTCTCTTTTTATCGCAGACAATGGTAAGAAAACAATTGAATTAATAGAAGAACATAATCCAGAGTTAATATTAACAGACATTATGATGCCTTTTGTAAGCGGATTAGAAGTAATCAGCCATGTAAGAAATAAATTAAATCTCCTAACTCCTATAGTCGTTTTTTCAGCAGCAGGACAAGAGCAAATTGTTCTCAAAGCATTTGATCTAGGCGCTACTGATTTCATGAGTAAACCTTTGAGTCCAAACGAGCTAGTACTTAGAGTAAAACGCTTATTGAGTTAAAAGTCCTAATGAATTACCCGTAAGTTTCGATATGAATACCTACCGCTTTTTAATCGATTATTTTAATGATTCTCCAACTATCATTCAAGCCACTTGGATTGTAATTGGTTTGTTTTCAATATTGATTCTTGGACTCATTCTTTATTTGAAATATTTAAGAGGCCATTTAAGAAAAAAAGAAAGCATCACTGTTGCTTATGAGCAAGAATATGAAGCTGCTCTTATCACTTATTTGTATGCCGGAAATGATGAAGAAGAAATCAGCTCAGAACAGCAAGCGATTATTGATTTATTAAAAAACGGTGCAAAAGAACCTTTTAAAAGAAAAATTTTAATTGCAGTTTTGCTCAAGTTAAAAAATGAAATTTCTGGTGAAGTTGCCGAGTCTATCCAAAATCTTTATTATCAAACGGAACTTGTCGATTATGCTTTGTCTCGATTAAGTCATAAAAAATGGTATGTGATTGCCAAAGGAATTCGAGAATTAAAACAATTTCAGATAAAGGAAGCTTATAATCCGGTAATAATCCACCTAAATCATCCTAGACCAGAAGTTCGAAAGGAAATGCAATTGTATATGGTCAATTTATTTTATTTTGAAGGACTTACTTTTTTAGATTTATTAGAAACACCCCTTTCAGAATGGGATCAAATTCAACTACTGGAAATTTTGCAAAAATTAGAAAATCAAAACATTTCTAATATTACATCTTGGTTGCAATCTTCGAATGACTCCGTGATTATTTTTGCGCTAAAATTAGCCAAGATCTATAATCAATTGGAAGCAAAAAATGAGATCATACAGTTATTACATCATATTAATAAAAAAGTAAGGCTAGAAGCAATTGATGTACTAAGCTATTTAAATGTATTGGAAGCTAAAGAAATTTTAAAAACGGATTTACAAAAACGCAGTCAAGAAGAGCAGATCGCTGTTTTTAAAATGATTGAAAATTTATACGAAAATGACGACGAATCCTTTATAATGAAATATATCTATGATGACCTTTTTGAAATAAAAATTATAGCCTTGAAAATTTTAAAAAGAATCAATCGAGAAAAATTCTGTTCTTTAAAAAGGGAATCCTCTGACGATTCTTTTTTGAGAATCGTTAATTTTATAGAAAACAATTAAGTATGGGAGACCCTATAATCCAAAATATAATTGAATTATTTCACTATTTGTTTTTTATTTTTAGTGGCAGTGCTATAGCGTCTTACCTTGTTCTTGCGTTTATTTCTGTAATAGAGACTGTCGAGTACAAGCGTAAAAACAGTTATGTTAACTACAAAGAAATAATGTCTTCAGATAGCGCTCCTTCCATTTCAATTATAGCACCAGCATATAATGAAAGTTTAAATATTGTTGAAAATGTACGTTCTTTATTGTCTAATCACTATGTAAACTACGACGTAATTATAATAAATGACGGCAGTAAAGACGATAGCTTAGAGAAATTAATTGAAGTATATAATTTAGTCCAAGTAGATTACCTCATCAACGAACAAATCCCAACCCAACCCCTTAGAAACGGAATTTACAAATCAACGAATCCTGCATTTGAAAAACTAATTATAGTTGATAAAGAAAATGGAGGAAAAGCCGATGCTTTAAACATGGGACTTAACATTAGTAACAGTGAATATGTGGCTTGTATAGATGTAGACTGTCTCCTATTAGAAGACTCCCTCCAAATAATGATCAAACCATTTCTAGAAACAACGGATAGAAAAGTTATCGCTGCTGGAGGAGTAATTAGAATTGCGAATTCATGTGTGGTCAAAGGAGGTAAATTACACGATGTAAACTTCCCCAAAAAACTAATCGAACAAGGGCAAATTTTAGAATACATTCGCGCTTTTTTGTTAGGTCGCATGGCATGGAGTAGACTGAATGGTTTGTTAGTTATTTCAGGTGCTTTTGGTTTATTTGATAAAAAAATTGCGATTAAGGTGGGCGGCTATGATCGAAATACGGTTGGTGAAGATATGGAACTTGTGGTGCGGATGAGAGCTTACATGGAAGAACAGAACAAAATATATAAAGTAGCCTATATTCCAGATCCACTTTGTTGGACAGAAGCTCCTGACAACTATAAAATATTTATTTCTCAAAGAAACAGATGGACTCGAGGAACGATCGAGACCTTAAGAAAACATCGTAAAATTGGATTTAATCCTAAATACAGGGTACTGGGATTGGTGAGTTATCCCTATTGGTTCTTTTTCGAAAGAATGGCTCCTGTGATTGAATTTATTGGCATACTGTACTTTGGAATTCTCATTGTATTTAATAAGATTAGGTGGGATTATGCATTTGCTTTGATTATTTTAGCCTATTTATTTACAGTTTTCTTTTCTTTAATAGCATTGATTACAGAAGAGTTAACTTATCATCAGTATAAAAAGAAAGGAACTGGTATTCGTTTATTACAAATTGCTTTTTTAGAACCTTTTGTTAATCATCCTTTCATTTTATATGCCGCAATACGAGGAAATTTTGATTATTATTTTAACAAAAAAAAGAAATGGGGAGAGATGACCCGAAAAGGAATGACCAAAGCATAAATTATAGCGCAATGAAAATGAAATTTAATTATAAAAACAGTTTGGAATACCTTTATTCTACCGTTTCATTAATCCTTATATTTTGTCTATTAAGCTTGATTGAAATTTTCAAAAATTTCGAAATACAGTTATTCCTGTACAAATTATTGGATGATTTTTTTACAGGAATACTTATTGGTTTATTATTTTTCCCGCTTTATGCAGTATTAAAATATGTGAAAAATTCTTTAGGAATAATTGTTATCCGAATTCTATTTTCCATCATTGCCTTAATCCAACTTGGATTAATAGGATATAGTCTTACAACGCATATCAATCTTGGAGCTGATCTTCTAGGATATTCTTGGAGTGATATGTACACCACTGTTACTGCCTCTTTATCGCTATCTTTTCTGCTATTTTTGCCGTTTATTATTCTTCCTGTTGTTTATTTAGGATTAAACCGATTGTTACAACAACAGGGGCCTAAAGCCAACGCAAAAATTATACTTGTAGTCGTTTTATTATTTGGCAGTTTGAATTTTTTAGTCGCTAGCAACCAGAAACCTGTTACCAAGAATAAACTAAATTTCTTATTGAGTGACATTATAAGAGCTAAAAATGATCAAGCTTTTGCAAATGAAGGAAGCATGACTTTTAATAAAGAATTTCCATTAGAACAAGCCTCAGAAAACACTAAAGATGTATTGGCTCCCTTTTTTACTATTAGTAAGGACAATCCGAATATTGTATTCATCATTGTGGAAGGACTCGGCAGCGATTTTACTGATGAGGGCGATTATAAAGGCTTCACGCCTTACCTCGATTCTTTGACAGAGAAATCACTTTATTGGGAAAATTTTGTAAGTAATGCAGGACGTACCTTTGGCGCGCTACCTTCATTGATGGGCTCCTTGCCGTTTGGAGAAAATGGTTTCATGGAATTAAATCCGTTACCGAAACACAATTCGCTAATCAGTTTTCTAAAATCAAATGGATATGCTACTAGTTATTATTGTGGCGATGAATCTACATTTGATAGAAAAAGTGCTTTTTTAGAATACAATGGTATCGATAAAATTATAGACATCAATAAATTTGGCCCAGGATATATTAAGACTAAAGCAAATTCGGGTGGCTTTTCTTGGGGATATCCAGATGCTGAAATATACCGCAAAACACTATCCGAATTAAAAGACAACAAACAACCTAGATTGGATATTATAATGACGCTAACCAATCACGAACCTTTTGATTTCCCATCAAAAAAAGTATATTTGGAAAAAGTCGAACGCATTCTAAAAACCAAATCCTATTTTGAAAAAAATAAACTAAAGGAATACAAAGACATTTTTGCATGTCTTCTTTACACGGATAGTTCCATCAAAACCTTCATGGAAACGTATGCTAAAAGACCGGATTATGCAAATACCATTTTCATAATAACTGGAGATCACCGCTTAATTCCCGTTCCTCAAAAAGATAATTTATCTCGTTTTCACGTTCCGTTTTACATGTACAGTCCCATGCTGAAGAAAACAGCAAAATTTAAATCCATTTCTTCTCATTCTGATGTTACACCAAGTTTAGTCTCTTTTCTAACGAACAATTACAAATTCAATAAACCGGAAAAAACGACTTGGATCAGTACAGGACTAGACACTGTAAGAGAATTTAGAAATATCCACAACATTGCGTTGATGCGATACAAAGGAAGTATTAGTGATTATATTTATAAAGACTATTTTTATTCTGATGGAGCGTTGTTTAAAATTGATGAAAATTTCAATGTTAGCGAAACAGATAACGATATGACCGAAAAAGTAAGCAGTTCATTTAATGATTTTAAAAAACTAAATTCATACTTAACAAAAAAGAACAAAATTACCAAAATTGCTTCCAGCTTTAAGAAACCAACGTATGAATTTACAACAGAGGAGCTATCGATCATTAAAAAACTAACTAAAGGATTGGATCCTGACCATATATTCTTTTTGGCTCGAGATTTAGCTTTCAAAAAAGAACGTGAAAAAGCACGACTATTATGCAATTATATTTTGAATGAACTTCCCAATTATGGAGACGTGCGAACGCTAAAAGGCCGAACCTTAGCTTGGGATGGCGATTATAAAAATGCTGAAATAGAATTACAAGAAGTTATACGCAGAACGCCTTATTATGGTGATTCCTACTTAGCACTAATGGATGTCTACTGGTGGTCTGGACAAGATAAAAAAGCAATTGACATTGGTAAAAAAGCATTAGGCAATCAAATAAACGATCCCGAATTAGGCTATAAATTGGCACAAGCTTATAAAAGAATGAATAATTTTAAAGAATCAAACAAGACTATTGACAGTCTTACCGCAAGAAGTCCTGAAAATAAAGAATACTCCAATTTTAAAAAATCCCTAAAAAAATGATTCCAAAAATAATTATAAAACTGACTTTTTTAATGGCGTTGTTGGGCTTCTTACAAATGCAAGGACAACAAAAAGCCTATAATGGAAACCCCGATACTTCCTTTGAAACAGCGCGCAACTTAGCGTTCAACCAGCAACGAAAACAAGCGCAAGATACCTTACTACATATCTTGACTAAATATCCTGATTATCATGATATTCGTTTATTTTTGGGAACAACTTATTCTTGGGATGGAGACTATAAAAAAGCAAGAAAAGTATTTGCGAGTATTTTAGAGAAAGATTTACAGCACAAAGACACTTGGATTGCAGCAATTAAAAACGAATCATGGAGTGATTCATACTATGAAGCGCTAGAAATGGCTAATAAGGCGCTAAAAATATTTCCAAATGATTTAGAAATTGTTTTATTGAAGGCAACTGCTCTTACTAATACAAACAACGCGGTAGAGGCTCGAAATACTGTTAAAACGTATATTGCGCAAAATCCGGATGATAAAAAATCAAAAGAGTTTCTGAGCGATTTAAACAGCACCCTGCGAACTAACGATATAGGCTTGCGAGCTGCGGTAGATCTTTACTCAAAAACCTTTGACCCAATGCAATATTATACATTGAGTTATGCTAAGCAAACAAAATATGGCAGCATTATTGGAAAATATAATTTCAACCGCCGTTTTAATGAGAATGGTTCTCAAATAGAATTTGATTTATATCCTAAAATTGCAAAAGGCCTATATGCATACGTAAATGTAGGTTTTGCCAATACCTTCCTTTTTCCCGATTTAAGATATGGTGGGGAACTATACAAATCCCTGCCCCATAGTTTAGAAGTTTCGGCTGGTTTTAGAACTTTAAAATACAGTGCAACAACTACAATTTACACCGGTTCTATTGGCTGGTACACGGGAAACAGTTTTTGGTCTTTGCGCCCTAATTTTACTCCAGGTGATGGAGGGACCAGTACATCAGCAGCTTTGAATTATAGAAAATACCGCAGCAATGCCGAAAACTATTTGAGTTTTTTATTCAGTATGGGAGTGTCTCCTGAAGCCAATCAATTTATATTTGATGCTAACGATGCCGCCATTATTAACCTAAAAACACAGCGCTTTAATGCGGGCTACTTTTTTACCACTGATAAAAACAAAGAAGCTTGGGGTGCACAATTTGACATAGCACATCAAGAAATAGCTTTTGACCCTGGCAATTATTTTTGGATTTATTCGCTAACCGTTTCATGGAATTTAAAGTTCAAATAAAAGAGACAACGCTTTTTCAGTACAATTTTAATCTTGTAAAATTCTTCTTTCACTCCATGAAAGAAGAATTTTTGTTGCTTATTAAAACATAATTTGGAGTTAATGTTTAAAAAAAATGTACCGTTTCCCACTTAACTACAAAAAAACTAAACTACTTAGTTCCTTTCAAAAGTATCGGGATTTGTTAAAATGAATTCCAAAAAACTACATCTTATTTAATCTATTCCGGTCTTTTTTTAGAACATGTCTTTTGAAGGATTTAAATGTTATACGTCGAAAATATTTTTTTTAGCTTTATTTTATATGTAATATTAACTTATAAAACACTGCTAATCATGGCCTTATTCATCAAATACCTAGAAAATTACATAATCCCATTTATGGTGCTATTGACCGTATTTCTAGCGCTTATTTTGTTGTTGAAAAGAATACGCTATGAGCGCAATAAACCCCTTAAAGAATCAATAAGCAATAAGGCGGAGACGTTTTTGACGGAGATGATTCTCTCCAAACCGAATAGTGAAAAATTCAGAACAAAATTATCTCTTTTTAAAAAAGAGATTCCACTTCATAAATCCTGGTGTAAGGAAATGATCATTAACGACATGATTCGTTTTAAGAGAAGTTTGAAGGGAAAGGTATCCAAGCAAATCACAATTTTTTACCAAGGTTTACATCTTGATAAATATTCTGAAGGATTAATTCGCGATTTTAGAAGTTTTTATAAATGTGAAGGATTTTTTCACTACCAAGCTTTAGAATATAAAAAAGGGCGTTCGTTAATCAAAACGTATTTGAAACACCCCAATATTGTAATTCAATCAAATGCTAACATGGCTTATATCTCCTTGTCTGAAAATCACATGGAAAGTTTTCTGGAATTATCAGCAGGAATTTCGCAATTGAATATGATAAAAATTATGGACATATTGCATGAAAAAAAAATTCCAATTCCTAAAAACATTGACCAGTGGCTTAAGACAACTAACGCTTCAGTTATAAATTTAGGACTTAAAATAATGGTTTTTTACAATTATAGAAGCAGCGCCAAAGAAATTATTGAATTGATTCAAATAGAGGACAATAGCATAAAAAAAGAAGCTATTATTGCCATACGAGAACTCTTTTTGATTGAAGCCAAAGAGGATTTAGTACGGATTTTTGACCAAGTAACACCTGAGCTCAAAATAGAAATAATAGAAACATTAAAGGTAATCGGCGATGAAAGTATACTCTCTTTTCTAGAAAATATAATATGCTATGAAACCAATAAAGACCTAAAATTAAAAGCAGTTGACTGTTTAAACGAAATAGATAAAACAGGGCTAGATGTTCTAGCTACTCAAGATTATGACACCTCAAAAATGACAAAACATGTAAGAGCAATCTATATCTAATGATAAATAACTTTACCCATCAAATTATTTACTACTACGAAATTTTCATTTCGCTTTTTTCGCTAACTTATATTTTAATTTACATCGTCTTATCAATTCTCTCCTATTTTGCGATACTGAAACATCTCAGATATCAAAAATACATTTCGGAAAATATATTAATACGATCAAATCACCTACTGGGAGTTTCAGTTGTAGCACCTGCTTTTAATGAAGGTGTCAGTATTGTCTATAATGTAAAGTCTTTGTTGTCATTAACCTATCCTAAGTACGAAATTATTATTGTCAATGATGGTAGTACAGATGATACTTTAACCAAATTGATAACCGAATTTGAACTTGTTAAAGTTGATTTTTATTACCAAGAAAGAATCGTGACTATGCCAGTTCGAGGACATTATAAATCGACCAACCCCATATATTCAAAGTTGATGGTGATGGATAAAGTGAACGGAAAAAGTAAAGCAGACGGTTCTAATGCAGGAATCAATTCATCGCAATATCCCTTATTTTTATGCACGGATGTAGATTGCATTTTGAAAACTGATACCCTCTTAAAATTAGCGAAGCCTTTTATGGAAAATGAAACACGGGTAATCGCAACAGGTGCTGGAATTAGAATTTCAAATTCTTGCGAGGTGAAAGAAGGCTTTTTGCATCAGGTACATTTTCCTAAGGACTGGTATCCTAGATTTCAGGAATTAGAGTATGTACGATCCTTCCTTTTTGGGAGGATGGCTTGGAGTCAAATCAATGGATTGTTATTAGTCTCAGGTGGTCTGGGAATGTTCGATAAAGAAATAGCGATAAAAGTTGGCGGTTACTGGCATAAATCATTAGGAGAAGATATGGAACTTATCACCCGGATGCGAAAACACATGCATGAAAAAAAAGAACCTTTTTTAATCAAATACATTCCAGAATCCTTGTGTTGGACCGAAGTTCCTGAGACTAGAAAAGTACTACTCAGACAACGGACTCGCTGGGCAAGAGGACTGATACAAACCCTGTACTTGCACCGAAAAATGTTTTTAAATCCCAAATATGGAAAAACAGCTTTTTTAATTTTGCCCTTCTTTTTTGTGTTCGAACTCTTAGTTCCTATCATAGAATTTCTGGGAATTATTGCGCTACTTATTGGTTTTTTAAACAATTCAGTAAATGTTGAATATCTTGTTTCAGTAGCGTTGTTTGTCTATCTTTTTTATTTATTGATTACGCTGATTTCTATTTTTATAGACGACTTATTGTATAAAAGTTATGCCAATTATAAAGAATTAGCAATCTTCATTTTTATGGCTATAATAGAGCCCTTTGTTTACCATCCATTAAATGTATATGCCTCATTGAAGGGATATTGGTTGTTTATCAGACAAACAGAACAAAAGTGGGGCGTCATGGTTCGAAAAGGATTTGTAACCACCCAAAAAGTAACATCATGATCCCAAACAAAATTCTAAGAACCGCCAGCTTCATACTAATTTTAGTATTTATGTCCCACCAAAATTTATCCGCACAAAAAATTGATTCGGATAGTTTGCTCACGGTCATTGTAAAGGACATGCAAACAACTAAGAATTATGAAAAAAACATCCAAAGAGCATTGTTAGGAATAAAAATTGCTCCTACTTATGTAGATTATTATTTGCTTCTGGGACGTAATTATGATTTAGTAAAAAAGAATGACAGCGCGCGGTTTTATTATAAATATTACATTGGCAAAAGTCCAGCCAATGATGACGCCTTAAATTATTTAATAAACCTTGAATTGGAAACTAAAAATTACAAAGAAGCTGAAAGTATCATTGACAAAGCAATCGAATTACATCCAGAAAGTAAAAATTTTGAACAAAAAAAATTAACGGTCTTACAATTGCAAAAAGAGCAAAAAAGAGAGTATGAATATTTAAAAAAATTACAATTAAAAAACCCAAATGACGATGCTGTAAGGCAACTTATTTTTCAAATGGAGTCAAAGTTAAAATCAGACCGAATGGGCTCAACTTACAGCTACACCACTTTTGACAGGAAAGGATATGGCCCATGGCATTTATTAGGTTTTCAATATATAAGAGAGCGTCAGTGGGGATCATTGACCGGTCATATCAATTATGCAGATCGCTTATCCTCTGGACAAAGTATTGCAAATGGCATTCAATATGAATTAGAATCTTATCTTTTTACTGGCAAAAACAACTACTCCTATTTGGGTGCAGCTTACAGCAACGATCTTGTTTTTCCCAAATTTAGACTTGGATATTCCTTTTATCAGAATTTTAAAAAAGGTTGGGAAGGCGATTTGGGCATTCGCTATTTAAAAACCCAAGATAATGACTTCACAACGGTTGTTCTTGGGGCGGGAAAATACATTGGCTCGTATTGGATTAATCTGAGAACTTTTATTCAAAGCGAGAACAATAATTTCTATCCCACAGTCAGTCTAAACATTAGGTATTACTTTGAAACTCGGTTTGATTATGTAACTTTGACTTCTGGTTATGGTTCCTCTCCAGAAGAGAGAACCACTCTGGGACTTTTCAAAGAAAGAATCTCGCTTGATTCATATCGAATGGGTGCAGGATATTACAAAATGTTCTACAAACACTACATAGCGGGCCTTCAAGCTACTTACAACAAGCAGGAATATGTTCGAAACTTAACCCAAAATGAATTGGAATTATCGCTAATGTTGCAATATAAATTCTAAAAATATGTTTATCATACGTCTGAACTTAATTTATACGCTATTTTTTATAGTTCTTTTTAACTCGCAAGCTATGGCTCAATCTAATATCATAATTGAGAATGAAACAGGGAATGAAAATACGATTATCATTCACGACGAAATTGCCAAACCTGCTGCGGAAATTTTAAAAACTTACTTAGATAAAAGTTTTACAAATCCATTTTTAGTACAAACAAATGATGAACCTAAAAAAATGGCCTCCTCCATTTACCTTGTTATTTCAAAGTTAAAAAATAAAAAAGACCAAAATAGTTTCCGCATCAAAAGTGATGAAAAGGATATTTATTTGATTGCACCCAACGAAAAACTTCTTCGTTATGCCATTTATACTTTACTTGAAAATTGGGGATTTAGAAAATTCACTGCACAAGACCTATATTTCCCAAAATTAAAAAAAGTTGTTTTTCCGAAAAATACAGATAAAACACACCATCCTTCTTTTGAATACCGAGTCCTATTTTATCCAGATGCCTTTGATGAAGATTTCAGGGATTGGCATAAATTAGACTGGCATCTAAATGATTTTAGTATCTGGGGACATTCATTTCAGACCTTGTTACCTGCAAAAGAATTTTTTAAAACAAATCCTGAATTTTTTGCCTTTTACGAAGGAAAGCGAAGACCAGAATCGCTTTGTATGACCAGTGAACTTGTAGTTGAAAAGGTCATAAAAAAAATTTCTCAAATTAGTGCTGAAAATCCCAATGCATCATTTATATCGGTAAGTCAAAATGACGATGCCGTTTACTGTGAGTGCGAACAATGCAAATCATTAAATGAAAAACACGGCGGACCACAAGGTTCTCTATACTTTTTTCTCAACAAAATTGCCAAACATTTTCCTAAAACAAAAATAGCCACTCTGGCATACCAACATACTTATAAAGCCCCAATAAATTTAAAAATTCGACCTAATATTCATACCTTATTTTGTCCAATTGAATTGAATAGAGGAAAATCAATAGCAGCCGATCTTGAGAACAAACCTTTTATCAACATATTGCACACGTGGGGAAAAACTACTTCTAATTTGTACCTATGGGATTATACGGTTCAGTTTTCAAACTACTTATCTCCATTTCCAAACATTCATACTTTTTCGGATAACTATAAACTTTTCAAACAAAATAATGTGAAAGGACTATTTGTCCAAGGTTATGCAGATGTTCCCGGAGATTTTTCGGAATTGAGACAGTATCTTTTAGCTAAATTATTGTGGAACACCGAAATAGATTTGGAAGACACTACAGATGATTTCTTAAGAGGATTCTATGGTAATGCCTCCTCTGCGGTCAAAGAATATCTCAATTTGCTAACTAAAAATCAAGAAAATTCAAATCGCCCTTTAGACATTTACTCTGGTCCAATTCAAAACAGAAATACATTTTTATCACCAAAAGCGATCGACCAATATGACCAATTACTGAATGAAGCGGCGATGTCAGTACGTGAAGATCCTGTTCTACACTCCAGAATAAATAAATTAAGACTCACGCTAGAATATGTGTTTTTTGAACAGTCTAAGTTTTATGGCACTGATAAACACGGAATGTTCGTGATCACCACTGAAGGAAAAAAAGAAGTTAAAGCAGGACTTACTGAAAGAGTACTCCAATTTGCAGAAGCCTGCAACGCATTGGGAATTTATGAACTGAGCGAGGAGGGATTATCGCCCAATAAATATTATGAAAACTGGCTGGAAATTACTAAAAATACAGCCACACACCTTGGAGAAAAACTAGAAGTTAATTTTATAACACCGCCAGCAATTGAATATTCTGCAAAAGGAAGCTCCTCACTAGTAGATGGAATTAAAGGGCATACGGACTACAATATCAATTGGACTGGATGGTATGGAAACAATCCTGAAATAGAATTGATAACCAACAGATTAGATTTTAATCGCATTCAGCTTCACTTTTTGGATAACCAACGGAATTGGATTTTTCTTCCAAAAAAAATCACCCTATTTGGATACAAAAACAAAAAATGGAATCTGATAACTGAAAAAAAAATCGTAAATTTAGTAGAAACTTATGAAGTAAAAACTAGCGAAATAGAGCTAACAGATACAAGCTTCCATTCTTTTGACAAAATTAAATTAGTCATACACAACCAAGATGATTTACCTGTTTGGCGAAAGCGAAAAAATAAAAAACCAATGGTAATGATTGACGAAATTGAGCTTTATAACAAATGAAATATCTCAAGATGAATAGCGACAAAAAAATACTGATCATTGAAGATGATGAACTAATGATCAAAATACTTCTGTTCATTTTAAGTAAGGAAGGGTATCAGCTGACCATCTTAAAAGACGGACTGAGCGCTATTGAGCAATTGCATGCCATAAATCCAGACATGGTGATCACTGATTTGCTATTGCCTTATAAATCTGGCTTGGAGGTAATCCGTTTTGTCAGAAGTCATTTTGATAAAAAAGCTATAATTGCGTTATCCAGTTTAGGCGAAGAAAAAAATTCTGTTAGTGAAGCATTTAAACTAGGTGCTGATGATTTTATTGCAAAACCGTTTAATCCAAATGAGTTAGTGTTGCGAGTAAAGCGATTATTAAATAATTAGCTTCCTAAAAAAGTTGAAAATAGAATCAAAAATGGTTTGAATCCACTTGGTTTTCCGCATTACTTTCAAAAAGACTATCTTTGCAAAAAATTTAAGCAAATGACTACTTTTGAGCAATTCAATCTTCCTAAATCCGTACAAAAAGCGATAGACGATCTAGGATTCACAACACCTACTCCTATTCAGGAAAAAACTTTTTCTGTGATTATGTCAGGAAGAGATATGATGGGAATCGCTCAAACGGGTACGGGTAAAACATTTGCTTACCTATTGCCATTGCTAAAGTTATACAAATTTACTCCGGGACATACTCCCAAAATAGTGATTCTGGTTCCTACACGGGAGCTCGTAGTTCAAGTCGTGGAAGAAGTAGAGAAATTGACAAAATACATGTCGGTGCGAACAATTGGAATTTTTGGAGGTGTTAATATCAATACCCAAAAGACAGCCGTTTACAAAGGCTGCGACATTCTTGTAGGTACTCCAGGAAGAATCATGGATTTAACATTGGATAATGTGATTCGTTTTGAAGAAATGCAAAAGCTAGTAATTGACGAGTTTGACGAAATGCTAAATTTAGGTTTCCGTACTCAGCTTACATCAATTTTGGCTATGATGCCTAAAAAACGTCAAAACATTCTTTTCTCGGCAACGATGACGGATGAAGTAGATGCTATTTTGAATGACTATTTTGATTATCCTCAAGAAGTGACACTTTCTGCCTCGGGAACACCATTAGAGAACATCAAGCAAACAGCCTATCAGGTTCCCAATTTTAATACCAAAATAAATCTTCTAAAACACCTGCTGCAAAACAACGAAGACATGAGTCGTGTTTTGGTATTTGTGAATAATAAGAAGATTTCAGATATGGTTCATGAACGCATCGAGGAAGATTTTGAGGGTCAATTTGGAGTAATCCACTCAAATAAATCTCAAAATTATCGTTTGAGCACGATGGCTTCGTTCCAAGAAGGAAACTTACGAGGTCTAATTACGACGGACATTATGGCAAGAGGTCTGGATATTTCGAATATTACCCATGTTGTTAACTTCGAAATGCCCGAATTACCTGAATTGTATATGCACCGAATAGGTAGAACAGGTCGTGCCGATGCCAAAGGAACCGCAGTAAGCATGATTGCCCCTCGTGAAGAGGAATATAAAGTAGAAATTGAAGTGTTGATGAATATGGAATTAGCCATCGAATCCTTTCCAGAAACAGTTGAAATTTCCTCAAAATTAATCGAACCTGAAAAAGACAGACAGCCGATTAAGTTTATGATGAAAAAACAGAAACTAGACGGAGATGGTGCTTTTCAGGAGAAAAGTAAAAAGAATAAGAAAGTCAACTTAGGTGGACCTGGGGTAACTAAGAAAAAAACACATGGTTCTGTAAATAGAAACATGCTAAAAACAAGAGATAAAAAGAGAAAAGACAAGAATAAATAGATATCAGTGTTACGTTTCTTAATCCTGATTTCTTTCTGACTATCGGGGATACAAAATAAAAACAAGAATACATATTAGAAAAGGGATGAAAAATGGAAATCATTTTTCATCCCTTTTTTCTTGAATTGATACGTTTTTAATTCTTTGTAAAAACCAAGCAAACCGGAGAACACAAAGCAATCTTTTTTCCACTATCTATAAGAACTCCTGTAGTTTTATTTCTTTTAAAAATTACGATATCATTTGTATATTGATGTGCTACCAAAAGAAAATTCCCAGTTGGATCAATTGCAAAATTTCTTGGTCCTTTTCCTAGAGTGCTGGTTTGGCCTTTCAATAGTAATTTTCCGCTTTTTAGAATTTTAAAAATTGTAATGTTATTGGCTTCACCACGATTAGAAGCATATAAAAACTTCCCATCAGGCGAAATATGAATATCTGCCGCGCTGAATTCTCCTTTGAAGTTTTGTGCTAAAATGGTCGTTTCATCAATCTTTTTTAGGTGTCCGTTTGCGTAACTAAAAATCGTTAAAGCTCCATCTAATTCGCGCAATAAATAAACGAATTTTCCATCTTTGCTGAAGGTTAAGTGTCTTGGACCACTGCCGGATTGTACTGAAACACTATCTTTCAGTTCAAGAACAGTTTGTTCAGCATTAGGATTATAGGCATAAGAATACACTTTGTCAGTACCCAAATCAGTAGCAAGCACAAATTTATAATCTGGAGAAAAATGGACCATGTGTGCATGCGCACTCTCTTCCCTTTGTGCGTTAATTCCTTTTCCGTAATGGGAAACTACTTGCTTTGCTTCTGCAAGACTACCATCATTATTTTTACCAAAAACGGAAATAGTCCCTCCAGAATAATTAGCAAGGATCACATTTTTGTCATCATTGATAATGTAACAAGGATCAGCTCCCTTTGAACTTTGCTTGTTGATTAATTCTAATTTTCCGCTTGCTGGATTGTAACTAAACGAACTTACTGTACTTTCAGCTCCAAATTCATTTACGGAATACACAAAATTATTATCTTTTGAAACCGATAAATAACTTGGATTTATCACGTTTTCAGTAGCATTTTTAAAACTGAAATCACCGGTTGTTGAATCAAATTCATACACATAAATTCCTTTACTGTCACAACTTTGGGTATAGGTTCCTATCAGTAAATTCAATTTATTTTTTTGTGCTTGAACATTCGAAAAAATAAAAAATAAAAGAACTATCGCAAACGGATTTTTCATGTTTGTAAATTTTATTTAAAAGCTAAAATACATATTATATTCATAATGAATGTCATTTGTTTCTTGCTCAGAAAAATTATAACAACTTCACTAAAAACTGTCTACAAATTTGTATTTTTGACTCAGAAAATTCAATGAACATCGTTGAAAAAAAAATCTAGTGAAGTAAACTTAATCACAGAATGCATTTTAAACATCCCGAAATTCTATACTTTCTGTTCGCGTTGATCGTACCAATAGTGGTTCATTTGTTTCAATTACGTCGTTTCAAAAAAGAAAATTTTACCAATGTTCGCTTCTTAAAAGCACTTTCTATTCAAACTAGAAAAAGCTCTAAAATTAAGAAATGGTTGCTTCTAACGTGCCGTTTATTATTGCTTTTTTGTATTATCAATGCTTTTGCACAACCTTTTTTTCCATCCAAAGACAATAAAAATGCCAATAATGAATTGTATATTATTCTGGATAATTCTTTTAGCATGCAAGCCAAAGGAAAAAAGGGGGAGCTACTAAAACGAGCGGTCCAAGAATTGCTGGAAGAAACCCCTGAAAACATAAATTTCTCTTTGCTTACCAATTCAGAAAATTATTGGAATACGGATATTAAATCGATTCGAGCTACTTTACAAAATCTAAAACACAGCGCCTCTACTTTTCAATTGGACAATATAATAGCAAAATTAAAAGCCCATAAAAGCCCTTATAAAAAGGATATTATAATCATTACTGACGGAATTGGACTTGATCAAGAACAATTGAAAAATGTAGCGTTAAAAGAGGTCCCTATTTTTATAATCCCAAAGGCAGAACAAAAAAATAACGTTTCCATTGACAGCGTTTTCATCGCTAAAACACTTGATGATTTTTATGAGATTAGTATTCAACTAAGTGGATATGGCGCAGATTTCGATCCCATTCCAGTTTCGTTATACAACAACAATACGCTTGTTGCAAAAACGACGGTACCATTAGACACATCCAAAAAACATATTAATTTCACCATTCCAAAACAAGCTTTTCATGGCTATGTTTCGATTATTGACAACGGCTTGACTTATGACAATACGTATTATTTTAGTATTTCAAAAATAAAAAAAACAAACGTTATCAGCATAGGTGAACCGGCAAAAAACAATTTCCTTTCTCGAATTTATACTGCTGAAGAATTCAATTTCAATACCTATACTTTAAGTGCCCTGGATTATAACAAGATAGAGGATCAAGATGCTATTGTATTGAATGAATTAGATGAAATCCCGCAAGCTTTAACAACCACTTTAAAATCTTTTGTAGAAAAAGGCGGGAATTTAATTCTGATTCCTTCGGCATTAGGCTCCCTCTCAAATTTGAATACTTTTGTATCCAATTTTGGGAACCTGAAATTTAATTCCGTAGAGAATACCGAAAAACAAATTACAAAAATCAACTTTAATCATCCCATTTACAATAGTGTTTTTGAGAAAAAAGTAGTTAATTTTCAATACCCAAAAACAAAAAAATCGTTTTCTTTAACGAGTTCAAATCCAGCTGTTTTATCCTATGAAGACCAAAGCATTTTTTTGACTTCAACCAACAACCCAATCGGTAAAGTAGCCGTCTTTGCAGCTCCGATTTCTCTTGAAAACTCAAATTTTCAACAATCCCCGCTTATTGTCCCTACTTTTTATAAAATGGCAATGTACAATCAAAACAATGGTATTGATGCTTTGAATATAGGGAATAATACCCCCCATTGGACTGAAGTATCCTTGGATAAAGACGCTATTTTGACGGTACAAGGTTCCGACGAAGAATTTATTCCGCTGCAACAAATCCTGACTAACAAAGTCAAAATGACTTTCAATGATTTCCCGGAACAGGCGGGAAATTTTAAAATCCTCCGTAAAAAAGAATGGATTGAAAACATAAGTTTTAATTATGGTAGAACCGAAAGTGATTTGGCTACAGCCAATCAAAGCATTTTTTCAGACTTTAAAACAACAGAATCCATACAATCGTTTTTTGATACACTACAATCTGATCGAACAGATAATCAAATCTGGAAATGGTTTGTTATCTTTGCACTGTTATTTCTCATTACAGAAATGGCAATTATAAGATTCGTAAAATAGTTAACGAAGTTCAAATAATTAAAATAAACCTATGAAATTTATCATCAGAAGCGCCAAAATTATCGATTCTAAAAGTCCTTTTCACAATAAGACTGTAGATATTTTAATTGTTGATGGTTTAATAACGAAAATAGGAACCGCCCTTTCAAATTCTGACAATGCCGAAGAGATAAAACTTGATAATTTACATGTCTCCCAAGGTTGGTTTGACTCTAGTGTTTGCCTGGGAGAACCGGGTTTTGAGGACCGAGAAACGATAGCAAATGGACTTACCGTGGCAGCTAAAAGTGGTTTTACAGCAATAGCTTTACAACCCAACTCCTTCCCCATTATTGACAATCAGTCTCAAGTAAATTTTGTATTAAATAAAGCATTAGGATTTGCAACGCAGCTCTATCCCATTGGCGCTTTAAGCAAAGAAAGTGCTGGAAAAGACATGGCCGAATTATACGATATGAAAAAATCAGGTGCCATCGCTTTTGGAGATTATAATAAAAGTCTCGACAATGCTAATTTACTAAAAATTGCATTACAATACGTTCAGGATTTTGATGGATTAATCGTGGCTTTTTCCCAAGACGAAAATATAAAAGGAAATGGAGTGGCAAATGAAGGTATTGTTTCTACTCGATTAGGATTAAAAGGAATTCCCAACCTTGCCGAAGAATTACAAATCGCAAGAAATTTATTCCTCTTAGAATACACTGGTGGGAAATTACATATACCTACAATTTCCACTAAAAAATCCGTTCAATTAATCAAAGAAGCAAAAGCCAATGGTCTACAGGTAACGTGTAGCGTCGCCGTGCATCATTTAGTCTTGACAGATGAAAAATTAGAAGGTTTTGACACCAGATACAAAGTTTCACCGCCACTTCGAACGGAAACGGATAGAAAAGCATTACTGGAAGCGATAAAAGATGGAACGATTGACATGATTACCTCCGATCATAATCCAATGGACATTGAGCATAAAAAAATGGAATTTGATGGAGCCAAAAATGGAACATTAGGACTAGAAAGTGCATTTGGTGCTTTAATGACCGTCTTGCCATTAGAAATTATAATTGATAAATTGACCACCGGAAAAACAACATTTGGCATTGAAATGCCAATTATAGAGGAAGGTTCAAAAGCAAATATGACCTTATTTAATCCAGAACCAAAAAGTATTTTTACAAAAAAAGCAATTCTTTCTAAATCTAAAAATTCTGCATTTTTAGGAACAGAAGTAAAAGGAAAAGTATATGGGATTGTAAATCAAGCAAAATTAATTTTAGTATAGAAAAATGAATAATAATAATAATAATTCAACTGAATCAGGAAAAACTGCTGCTATAACAAGTTATATTTTAGGAATTGGTGTTTTTATAGCCATGTCCATGAATTCAGAAGATAAAAATGCATTTGCGTCCTTCCACATTAGACAAGGACTCGGACTGACCTTAACATTTATATCCTTAGGACTCATCATCAGTAATTTTGATAGTTTACTGATTTCGGCACCCATGTGGATTTTTGTACTGGTTTTATGGTCTTATGGCATTACCAGCGCCATAAAAGGCGAAACAAAACCTATTCCCTTATTGGGCGCTTATTTTCAAAAATGGTTATCCAACATATCCTAAATTTTAATTTCAAAGAGCTTTACCCTCATCACTATTTTCAAACTTTGATAAGGACTCCTAAAACAATAAATAAAAATGAATTTATCTTTAGAATATAAAATACGTGAACCCAAAGTAAAATTAGATAAAAATCCACTTTTGCTTTTACTTCATGGATACGGCAGCAACGAAGCTGATTTATTTTCATTTGCAGCTGAGCTTCCTGATGAATATTATGTTATTTCAGCCCGCGCACCGTACGACATGCAATACGGCAGCTACGCTTGGTACGCAATCAATTTTGATGCAGACCAAAACAAGTTTTCCGACCACGATCAAGCTAAAGTTTCCAGAGATTTAATTGCCGGATTTATTGATGAATTGATTCAAACCTATCCAATTGATCCTGAAAAAGTAACTTTAATTGGCTTTAGTCAAGGATCGATTTTAAGTTATGCTGTGGCGCTCTCCTATCCAGAAAAGGTCCAAAAAGTAGTGGCTATGAGTGGCTATTTGAATTTAGAAATCGTTAGCGATGATTACCTTAAAAACACTTTTAACAATTTAAAAATATTTGCTTCACACGGTACTTCAGACCAAGTTATCCCTGTAGCTTGGGCCAGGAAAACACCCGCAATATTAGAGAATTTAGGAATTGACATAACGTACAAGGAGTATCCAATAGGCCATGGAGTGGCTCCGCAAAATTTTTATGATTTCAAAAATTGGCTTGTCGATCATACATAAATAATTTTCAATCGCAGTTTCACTAAGTGACCTACCTGTGATTGAAAATTAAAATAGCCAAGTAAAACCTGGTACAAAACCTCAGAAAGCAGAAAATCGCATCCTGAAGAGCCTGACGTAAAGGATTTCTTCTCGTTTAATCTAATGGCTAGTTTTGTTTCTGATATAACAAAGACTGATTTACTTCAAAAGAAAAACTTTCATCATCATTGACAAAGTATTTCAATAAAACTTCCCCCCAAATATCCCCATCACTAAAATCTGCGATAATCCATCTGTGATTCAACACTTTTACTTTATTGATGATAAATTTATTCGCACCTATTTGATCTTGTCCTGTAAAAGGATTTCCTTTTGGATTAGCGTTTAAATCCAATAATTTTTCAGTAACAGCAGGAATTAATTTCTCGTATTGAATCACCTTTTCTGAGCTTCCCGAATCAAAATAATTTTGAGCATTTTCATTTTTTTCCAAAGAAAAATAGTTAGCATCTGCCAATTTAGTGGTTAGTAAATTAATACTGTCCCGTAACTTAGTAGTCGTTTTTTTGTACCTTTCTTGTTCAAATTTGACCTCGCTACCCAAGAAAGAATAAGTAAACACAGCAAAAAGTACGGCAAGAATAGATAAATAGAGAAATAATGATTTTTTCATTTGGACTTGTATTATAGTGTAATTTCTAAATTATCATACGCTAGGAAAACATTTTTTGGAAGATTTTTTTGCACCTCTTCATGAAATCCCATAATATGACTAATATGCGTGAGATAAGCCTTTTCTGGCTGTACCAAAGTTATAAAATCTAATGCTTCTTTCAAATTGAAATGCATATCGTGTGGTTCCTCGCGTAAAGCATTTATAACCAATACTTTTAAATTTTTAAGCTTCAAAATTTCGCTCTCTTCAATCGTTTTGACATCTGTTAAATAGGCAAAATCGTCTATTCTGTAACCAAAAACTTGAAGGTTTCCATGCATTACATTCACGGGAATTGCTGTTTTGTTTCCAATGGAGAAGGGCTTATTGTTGATCACTTCAATGGTTTCTATCGACGGTGCTCCAGGATACTTATTCACGGTTTCAAAAACATACTCAAAGCGTCTTTTTAGATTATCAATGACTCTTTGATGCGCATAAATTGGTATTTCCCCTTGTTTAAAGTTAAAAGGCCGTATATCATCAATTCCTGCCGTGTGATCTGAATGTTCATGGGTGAATAAAATCCCATCAACCTTCTGGCAATGTGAAGAAAGCATTTGTTGTCTAAAATCAGGTCCGCAATCGATTACATAAGAATAATTACCCCACGAAATCCAAACAGAAACACGGAGTCTTTTGTCTTTACTATCAGTGCTTTTACATACAGGATGATTGCTCCCAATAACAGGAATCCCTTGTGACGTACCAGTTCCTAAAAAATATACCTTCAACTTTCTTGATTTTATTTACAAAAATAGGGTTAATTATCTTTCATTAGAAACCTATTTCATTAACTTTGCAAAATATTAGCCATATTAAAAGAAAATGGATACAGAAATAAAATTAAAAGGTGATCGCATCATCGAACAAATCCCTTCAGTAAAAGATAAAGCACTCCGTATCAATTTGAATGAAAATATCTACGGTACTTTTGCAGAGATTGGAGCTGGACAGGAAACTGTAAGACATTTTTTTAGATCTGGTGGATCTTCTGGAACAATTGCAAAAGCGATGTCAGCTTATGACAAAGACTTTAGTGATGCCGTTTATGGCATTGAGGAAGACGGCCGATATGTTACTGAAAGCCGACTCAAAAAAATGCTTTCTCATGAGGTCAATTTAATAGAAAAACGTTTGAGCCGAGAAAAACATCCTAATAAAATGTTTTTTAGTTATGCCAATACCGTTGCCACAATCGACTTTGCCAAACAATTTAAAGGACATGGTTGGGTAGGTATTAGTTATCAAATTGAGCCTGACGAGGATTATAACGAAATTATACTTCACATTCGCTTTAAAGAGACGGATGTTCGTTTACAACAAGAAACGCTTGGAATTCTTGGAGTAAACTTAATTTATGGAGCGTATTACAAGTACAACGATCCAAAACGCTTATTGCGCTATTTGTATGATCATTTAGACAAAGATCAATTAGAAATAGATACAATCAACTTCTCAGGCCCTCGTTTTGCCGATGTTGATAATCGTTTGATGAGTCTGCAACTTGTTAAAAATGGAATGACTGATGCGGTAATGTTTAATCCTGACGGTAAGAACATTCTTCCAGCAGCCATCTTGTACAAAAAAAATATTCTTGCTTTCAGAGGAAGTTTTCGCCCAGTGACAAAGGTCAACATGGATATGTATGAGAAATCATTGAAAATGTTTCTGAATGAAAACAAGGTAAATAAAGAAAATACACTTGTAATTTTTGAAATTACACTATCAAATCTGCGTTCCGATGGAGAAATCGATGAAAGAGATTTTATGGATCGAGCGGAGTTACTCTGTTCACTTGGACAAACAGTGATGATTTCGAACTTTCAAGAATACTATAAAGTAGTAGAATATTTTGCTAATTATACCAAGGCCAGAATGGGATTAGCCATGGGCGTGAATAATTTAGTGGATATTTTTGACGAGAAATATTACCGTCATCTAAGTGGTGGAATACTAGAAGCTTTTGGTAAATTATTTTATCGCGATATGAAGGTGTTCTTGTATCCAATGATTGGTGAAAACGGTGAAATAATTACATCAGAAAACTTGAAGGTACATCCTAGAATGAAAGAACTGTATAAATTCTTTAAGTTCAATGGGAAAGTAGTTGATATTAATGATTATGATCCTTCTATTTTAGAAGTGTTCTCCCGTGAAGTTTTAAACATGATAAATCAGGGGAAAATGGGCTGGGAAACCATGCTTCCTTCTGGTATTGCCGAAATAATAAAAGAACACCAACTCTTTGGCTATGATCCTAATAAAGTTTTGAAAGAAAGTAATTAAAAGAGTAGTTAAAAATTTGAATATAAAATCCTTGATTGTAAAAAACAGTCAAGGATTTTTTTATACTTAGATTTTGTGAACAACACGATCAAAACAAACTTAAAATAGGTAAAAACCAAATTGTTAAAAATTATTTTCACTCCAAAAAGAGTACTCTCAACAGAATCATTTTACTTTTTTTAAATAATTCAAAAAGAGGAAATTTATAGCAGTTTTATCATCAGCTCAATTTTAAAAAATAGTCTCGTGCGCATTGGGTTCAAAACACTTCCATATTTACCTATAAAATTATCAGGTGCGATTACTACACTGATAGTAAAACTTGATTGGAAAATGACTTCACATGGCTTTCATTTACAACTGTTGCACCTTTGTTAAATAGATTAAATACGTTGGTTGTTATTTATTACAAACTCCTAAAGTTTAAATACTTTTTATAACTAATGGACTTAAAAAAAGAACAATTGAAAACCAAGGAATTCGAATTTAGAAAATTTTGAATCTGCTGTGCAATGGGATACTTCGCAATTCGATTGTTTACTGATCAGCACTACTATATAAAATATATTTTAAAACTATTCCAGTTGAATGATGATAACCTATGGATGATAGATATGCATAAGCTAGATAATTATATCAAATTGCGGTAAAAATTCCTTGGATTTACGCCACACTAAAAACCTAAAAAAGCCTCGTTTAAAACTTTTTTAAACGAGGCTTTTTTAGGTTTTAAAGTAACAATCTATTTCAATATTTGTGCAGCGTGTTCTTTGGTTTTTACTTTTTCGATAACCTCATCAATAATTCCGTTTTCATCTATTACGAAAGTAGTTCTGTGAATGCCATCGTATTCTTTGCCCATGAATTTTTTGGGACCCCAAACTCCAAAAGCTTGAATAACTGTTTTATCTTCATCGGCTAATAAAGGAAAAGGGAATTCGTACTTGTCCTTAAACTTGGCCTGTGCTTTGGCTGAATCAGCGCTTACGCCCAACACTGCATAATTATTAGCTTGGAAACGCTCAAAATTATCTCGTAAATCACAAGCTTCTGCGGTACATCCAGGTGTACTTGCTTTCGGGTAAAAGAAAACTACGAGTTTTTTTCCAGCGTAATCGGCTAATTGATGTGCTTGTCCGTCCTGATCTAAGGCAGAGAAATCAGGGGCTTTATCGCCTTTTTTTAATGTTGTCATAATTTTGTTTGTTTGTTATCCGTAAAGTTCGCAACGTTGCTAGTGCTTTTTTAAACGATACGGTGGCTGCTATTTTTACTACTGATGTTTTTATTAATTTTCATGAAAAGCACTACTCTCAAATGTATCGCATTTTACCGCTATACACTATTTACTGCCCCAGATGGTAGTGAAAAGCCCGGACTGCAAAAAACTATTTTTTCTTGGTTCTAAAGAGCGACCGGCAGGAAGCTCCTTTATGACCTTAGAAAAAAAGTTTTTTGAAGGAGGACTTGCAATGTACAGCTGGATTAGGCACATACTAAAAATTACACTATTTTTACACGGATAAAAATACAAAAATGAATAAGCAAGAACGTGTAACTTTTGTTATAAATACGTTAAAAGAATTATATCCAACGATCCCTATTCCGCTGGATCACAAAGATCCTTACACCTTATTAATTGCCGTTTTGCTATCGGCACAGTGCACGGATGTGCGGGTAAATCAAGTTACGCCTTTACTTTTTGCCAAGGCAGATAATCCATACGACATGATTAAAATGTCAGTGGAGGAAATTAAAGCAATCATTCGGCCTTGTGGTTTATCACCAATGAAATCAAAAGGAATTCATGGATTATCTCACATATTAATTGACAAACATGGTGGAGAAGTGCCTCAAAGTTTTGGGTTTTTAGAAGAACTGCCGGCTGTGGGACATAAAACAGCGAGTGTGGTAATGTCTCAGGCGTTTGGAGTTCCTGCATTTCCTGTTGATACTCACATTCATAGATTAATGTACCGCTGGAATTTGACCAATGGTAAAAACGTAGTGCAAACGGAGAAAGATGCGAAACGTATTTTTCCTGAAGAAATTTGGAATGATTTACACCTACAGATTATTTGGTACGGAAGGGAATATTCTCCAGCTCGTGGCTGGGACATGGACAAAGATATTATTACCAAAACCATTGGTCGCAAAACCGTACTTGATACTTATCTCAAAAAGCAAAGTAGCAAAAAATAAAAAATCCCACGGGTTCCATTTAGAATACGGTGGGATTTTTAAGTTGTTTACAATTGAAAAATGATTTATTTTTCAATTAGGTGAGTCCTAATTCGATATAATTTCGAAACTTTTATTGTCTATTTTTATTATGCTTAATGCTTTGGAATAGCCTAATAAAAAAGAAATTGTTTCTTTACTTGGTTTCATCGTTTGGGAAACTAATGATTTTTTTGAGTAAGTTTTTGCCATAAAGTAATACCTATTTGTTTTCTATTACAACGCAGCAACTTTCAAGATATTGTTAATTGGTTAAAACAATTTGATGTTTATCAATTACTTTTCTCAAATTCATCAAAGCGTACCGCATTCTTCCTAAGGCGGTATTTATGCTCACTCCAGTAGATTCGGATATTTCCTTAAAACTCATATCTTGATACATCCGCATGATCAACACTTCTTTTTGATCCGGTGGAAGTTCTTCTATTAATTTTTGTAAATCCATTTGGACCTGATCCGCTATAATTTTATTTTCTATAGTCAACGAATCATCGGACATGATTGAAAAAATAGAAAATTCCTCTGTTTCTCTGAACATAGGCATTTTTTTTGTTTTTCGATAATGATCAACTACCAGATTATGAGAAATACGCATTACCCACGGTAAGAATTTACCTTCTTCATTATAAGAGTTTGATTTCAAAGTCTTAATCACTTTGATAAAGGTATCTTGAAAAATATCATTGGTTATATCTCTGTCTGGGATTTTAGAATAAATAAATCCGTAGATTTTTGATTCGTGCCTTTTTATTAGTTTAGCTAAGGCATCCTCATTACCTGCGACATATTCCTTAACTAATGACGCGTCTGGAAGTTGTATATTAACCATAATAATACTTTTTAGTTGTTAATTTAAATTGGAGATTTATCTCTAAAAAGTAGTTTTCTAGTATAGGCTAAAGAGTGTTTAGGTTGTTAAGTTTTCAAATTTAACCAATTATTATTTTAACATGCAAGTAAAATTAATAAAAATTAACATATCAGAAATAAAATTTGTTAAAATTTTTCTTCTTTTTTTCACATTAACAGTACAAATAGTATGCCTTTAATTAATACAGTAAATTTTATGTCAAGGAATTCTTAAAAATGAAAGAACCAAAATAAAGCTTGATTGTTAACTGATTACAATCAAACCTAATTTAGTTGCAATTCTTTTAGATGATTTTTAAGAGTTATTGATAGACTTTAATATAATCCACGGTAAAATCTTGCGGAAGAATTGTATCGTCCACTTCAGGACCTCCAAAATTACCTCCTATTGCCATATTCACAATAATATAAAACGGCTGATTGAAAGGCCACACTGCTTCTGTTTTATTTTCAGGCTCAAACGTGTAGACTAAAGAATCATCAACAAAAAAATCAATCTTGTCTTTGGTCCATTCCATCGCATAGATATGAAAACCTTCCTCGATTGAATCAAATCTTGTTTTTTTAGTATTTATAGTATTTCCGTGGCTATCTTGCGTATGTAAAGAAGTAAAGACCATATTGGGTTCTTTTCCAATATATTCTAAAATATCGATTTCGCCACATTTAGGCCATCCCACTTCACTAATATTGGAACCCAACATCCAGAAAGCAGGCCAAACTCCCTGACCAACAGGCAACTTTGCTCTCGCTTCGAAACGGCCATATTTAAACTCTTTTTTACCTTTGGTAGTGATTCGTGTCGAAGTGTATTTCTCTCCTTCTATTTTGGCAGTAATTACTAACTGATTTTTAGCAAGCTTGTGGTTTTGATTGGTGTACAATTGTCGCTCGTTATTTCCCCAACCACAGTTAGGACAACCAGCGCCAAGTTCAAAATTCCAATTCTTTTCGTTTAATTCTTTTCCTTCAAAATTTTCCTCCCAAACCAGTTTTCGTTTGGTTTGCTGAGCATAAGAAAAATTGATCACAAGTACTAGTATTACTATTTTTTTCATTTCAGTTTAATTAGAATAATTAAAATCGGTTTCCAATTTTGTAACGGAACTTCCGCCGATAAATACTTTAAAGTCACCCGCTTCTGCTTCCCATTTTCTATTGGCCGTGAAATACTCAATTGTTTTTTCATCGATTGTAAACACCACTTTCTTAGTTTCGTTGGGCTGTAATTCAATCATTTCAAAACCTTTTAACTCTTTAACGGGACGCGTGACACTTCCTATCAAATCCCTAATGTACAATTGAACGACCTCTTTTCCCGCAACTTTTCCAGAATTTTTCAGGTTTACAGAAACTTCGATTTTACCGTTTTTAGCAAAAGAACTAGATGATACTTGCAAATCAGAATAATCAAATTTAGAGTAGCTAAGTCCATGACCAAAGGGATATAAAGGCGTATTCTTTTCATCAATATAATGAGACCAAAATACACTTTCAGGCTCATTCATGACTGGTCTTCCGGTATTTTTACAATTGGTGGCAATTCTTGACAAAAAGCGGTAAAGGACATTAAAAAAATAAAAATGTGTAGTTTTGTTTTCAATGTTATGGCGATGTTAATTATTCCAAAGATAAAATTAAAAATAGTATTTATTTATTGGATAGATAACATAAAACGATACAACAGAGAAAAAGTTTATTGCTGCCTCTTTTTTAATCATTATTTGTGAGTTGTTCAATTCTTTTAGTCCGTTCAAAATTGATTACTTTTGTAAAAATTATCATTTTTATGCAAGTTGACCTTTCAAAATTAGATCCAAAGAAAAATATCATCATAAAAGGAGCACAAGTACATAACCTAAAGAATGTAGATGTGGCCATTCCCCGAAATAAATTAGTGGTTATTACGGGACTTTCGGGTTCTGGAAAATCAAGTTTGGCATTTGATACGCTGTACGCCGAAGGACAAAGACGTTATGTAGAAAGTTTGTCTTCTTACGCCCGACAATTTCTTGGAAGATTAGACAAACCAAAAGTAGAATACATCAAGGGTATCGCCCCTGCAATTGCTATCGAGCAAAAGGTAAACACAACTAATGCCAGATCGACTGTAGGTACTTCAACAGAAATCTACGATTATATAAAATTATTATTTGCCAGAATAGGACGAACGTATTCACCAGTTTCCGGGCGAGAAGTCAAAAAAAATACAGTAACTGATGTGGTTACTGATGTGAAAACTTTTGATTTAGAAAGTAAATGGCTCCTCCTCGCTCCCATTCATTTGGAAGAAGGAAGAAAACTGGAAGACAAATTAAAAGTTCTTTTGCAACAAGGTTTTGCTCGAATTTTAGTTAATAATGAAATGGTTCGTTTGGACGATTTACCAGATTCACTCAGTAAAAAAGATTTATTTCTAATTATCGACCGAATTGTAGTCAAAGAGGAAGAAGAGTTCTACAATCGATTAGCTGACGCAGTGCAAACGGCTTTTTTTGAAGGAAAAGGAATTTGTTACCTTCAAGCGATAGGCTCGGATGAAAGATTTTCTTATTCTAATAATTTTGAATTAGACGGCATTACGTTCTTGGAACCGAACGTTCATTTGTTTAGTTTCAATAATCCTTATGGGGCTTGTCCAGTGTGTGAAGGATACGGTAATATTATAGGAATTGATGCTGAATTAGTGGTCCCCAATACTACTTTATCTGTTTTTGAAAACGCTATTTTCCCTTGGCGTGGAGAAAGTATGAGTTATTATAGAGATGAATTAGTTAACAAGGCATACAAGTTTGATTTCCCCATTCACAAACCGTTCTTTCAATTATCTGAAGGACAAAAAGAATTGATATGGAACGGAAATGAATATTTTCAAGGTCTGAATACTTTTTTCAAAGAATTAGAAGAGAAAAATTATAAAATACAAAATCGTGTAATGCTGTCTCGGTATCGCGGGAAAACCAAATGTTATTCCTGCAAAGGAAAACGCCTGCGAATCGAGGCATCCTATGTGAAAATTAATTCTAAGACAGTCTCTGATTTAGTTGATTTACCTATTAAGCATTTGGTTCGTTTCTTTGATAGCATTGATTTAGATGTTTACGAAAAGCAAATCGCAAAACGTTTATTACTTGAGATCAACAATCGACTGGCTTTTTTAACTGAAGTTGGTTTGGATTATCTTACGTTAAACAGAAATTCATCAACGCTTTCAGGTGGAGAATCACAACGCATCAATTTAGCGACTTCGTTAGGAAGCAGCTTAGTAGGATCGATGTATATTCTTGATGAACCGAGTATCGGTTTGCACCCAAAAGACACGGAACGTTTAATAAAAGTATTGCTATCACTTCGCGATTTAGGGAACACTGTTATTGTTGTAGAACATGATGAGGATATCATGAAGGCAGCGGATATGATCATCGATATTGGTCCCGAAGCTGGTACTTTAGGTGGCCATTTAGTTGCACAAGGAACATTTGATGAAATCCTTAAATCAACATCGCTTACCGCGAAATATTTGAACGGAGATTTAGAGATTTCAGTTCCTAAGAAACGAAGACCATTTAAGAATTACATCGAAATAAAAGGTGCCAGAGAAAATAATCTTCAAAATATTGATGTCACCTTTCCACTGGATGTTTTGACGGTCATCACAGGAGTTTCAGGAAGCGGAAAAAGTACGCTTGTCAAGAAAATATTGTTCCCAGCCATGCAGAAAAAACTGGAAAATGTAGGTGAAAAAGCGGGACAATTTAGTGAGATGTCAGGATCATTTTCACAAATAAAACACATTGAATATGTCGATCAAAATCCCATAGGCCGAAGTTCTCGTTCTAATCCAGTTACTTATATTAAAGCGTATGATGACATTAGAGAATTATACGCCAAAGAAAAATTATCAAAAATAAGAGGGTATCAGGCCAAACATTTTTCTTTTAATGTTGATGGTGGAAGATGCGAAACCTGCAAAGGAGAAGGTTCCATTAATGTGGAAATGGTCTTCATGGCCGATGTACAATTACCTTGTGAAAGCTGCAACGGAAAAAGATTTAAAAAAGAAGTTCTAGAAGTAGCCTTTGAAGGCAAAAACATCCATGATATTCTCACCATGACTGTAGATGATGCAATTGCGTTCTTTACAGCAAATAAACAGGCTAAAATCATTCAAAAATTGCAACCTCTACAAGATGTTGGATTAGGATATGTACAATTAGGACAATCCTCCTCTACACTTTCAGGTGGCGAGGCGCAACGGATCAAACTGGCCTCCTTCTTGGTAAAAGGAGCTACAAAAGACAAAGCACTTTTCGTTTTTGACGAACCTACAACAGGATTGCATTTTCACGATATCAAAAAACTATTAACTTCCTTTGATGCCTTAATCGAAAAAGGACATTCGATAATTGTGATCGAACACAACTTGGATCTGATAAAATGTGCGGATTGGATTATTGATTTAGGCCCGGAAGGTGGAGAAAATGGTGGAAAATTATTGGCAGTGGGAACTCCAGAGCAGGTAGCAAAAATAAAAAAATCTGTTACGGGACACTATTTGAAAGATAAATTATAAGAGTATTAACCCATATAACATTTTTCTTCAAAAGGATTGCCGTCTTCATCAATTGCTATTAGGATTTTTTTAGCTTTTGATGAAACTTGTGTGATGTAAATCCAAGCAATTGACCAAAGTCCAAGAGTCGCACAAAAAATTACAAAATTAAAAAAATGGTCTACTTTTTTTTTCTTTTTTAATAAAACGGCATAAGGCAACTTGTCATTTCGTTCCACAACTACAAATCCGTTACTAGTTTTACTGGCGAGAATCGACGAAAATTTCATTAAATTCTCTTCCATGATAGTGCTGTTGGTTTCCATGTTACTTAAGATAATTAATCCGCATTTGTATATTGTTGCTTCTGCAAACAACAAGGACAAAAATAATAGCAAATTTAGAATCTTACAATACCCACTTTTAGTGATATTTCAATTATTATCAAACAACAGCAACTAAAATTAAATTATAAATAGAGGAGAATGAAGCGTTTGTTTTATTCCATATTAATTGCAGAATTACAAATCCGCTATTTTAGTTTTTTTATAACTACATCAATAGCTTCATTGATTTCAACTGAAATTACAAATTTGTAATTAATATAAATGTAAGTGACGGTAACTAAAACCGATTTTAAACCTATAGCTACTATTGGATTAAAGGGAAATTCCCAAAAATAGAATAAAAGGAATAATACGAATGTGATTCCGAGCGAATATAGGGTTTGCTTTGTAAATGGATACAAATGCAATCTCTTGACGACAAAAAGTAATTTAGCGATACTGTACAACGTAATCGACACCAAAGTAGCAAATGCTGATCCCATAATACCGTATAAAGGAATAAATATTGCATTCAAACTAATCGCTACAACCACTAGAAAAACGCCTAAAAATAGAACAGCACGGTAATACTTTGTATTAAAAATGATTGCATTGTTATTTCCTAATATCAAATCAAAATATTTTGATAATCCAATCATAAAAACAACTAATATTCCACCGCTGTATTCTTTTGGTACAATTTCATAAAGCTGGTTAATATTTACAAAAATTCCTAACATTACAAAACCACCTACTACTTGTAAATTGATTGATGTCTTTTTATATAACACATTCAATTCGCTAAATTTATTATCGTGCATCAGTTTAGCGGTAATTGGATATACAATTTGGTGCATTGCGCGGCTTGGAACTGATATCACTAAAGCAATAAAGGTTGCTATCGAATAATAGGCAATATTTTCAATAACCATATATTGGTTCAGCATAATTTTGTCACCATCCAAAAGCAAATTAGCCACACTTCCTGATAAAATAATATAGAAAGTATATTCCAATAAACCTTTCGCATTTTTTGGAACAGCAATTTGAAAACTGGGTCTTTTAATATAAAATGCGTAAGCCATCGTAATGAGCAGCGCCAAAAAATAAATTCCAGCGGTTATGTAGACAAAATCTACTACAGTAATCCAATTATAGTACACCCCAATTAGGGCAACTAAGGAAAACAATCTCAAACCTACTTCTTTGATAAAATTACCAAAAACCGAATGCATGTGCACCCTGGCCCAAGCGTAAAAAATTTCGAAATAGGCCATGCAGAGTCCGATAAATGGAATAAGCCAAATAAAATCCTTAACGACGGGATTTTTCTTTGATACAAAAATTAAAATATCATCAAAAAAAATAAATCCTATAAAAATTAATGGAATGGATAGCAGTAACGGAAACAAAACGGTAAACGACAAAAACTGAGACCGTTCTTCATCCGTGTTGTACTGAGAATAGAATTTAACTAATGTATTTTGCATTCCTATTGCAAACAAAGGCATGATTACATTAGCTACAGAAAGTATATAATTAGTTAAAGCATAATACGTAGCACCTAAAAATATTGGATATAAATAAAGTGTATTTATTGCCCCAATTCCAAAACCCAAGTAGGTAATTATTGTATTCTTTAAAGATTGATTTAGTACTATTCCCATTATTATCTTTTTGTGAAGTTATAATCAACCTCACTTCTAATTTACATTTTGTTAAGCAACGAAACCAATTGTTTGGTTAAGTTCTTTCGCGAATAGTGCTGTAATCCCACTCCATTTGATTGTAACTTCCCCTCTAAAAATTGATTATAAAATTCCAAAATTACACTTTTTAATTTCATTTTTTCGGAATACTTAAGGAAGACGCCGGTGTTAGTGGTGGTGATGATTTCGGCAAAATCAGAATCCTTTGGGCCAATGGCAATTATAGGTCTGTTCGAAACCATATATTCAAATAATTTTCCTGGAATAATACTCTTTGTGTCTTCTGAATCAATTTCGATAAGCAATAAAACTTGCGATTTCCTTTGGTGTGCAATTGCTTCTGCATGCGAAAGATATCCTAAATTATTCAAATACGGATTCAATCCAAAATGCAGCATCGTTTCTAACACTTCTTGACTCACTGCTCCTATCAATTTTATTTCTAAATGCGCTTTGAAACCAGGAAGTTCTTGTATTAATTCAACCAAACTTTCCCATAAAATAAGAGGATTTCTTTCTGAAAGAAAGGAACCGATATGCGCCATAGTAAACTTAGCGTCCAAAACCTGTTTTTCAACTTCTTCCGTATCATATCCATTTGTTATCACTGCAATAGGCTGGCGCGTAATCGCTTCAAATTCCGTTTTAGTGGTTTTACTAGTGACAATAACAGTATCGGCTGCATTTAAAACCTGACTCTCCAGTTTTTTATGTTTTCTAGCAGCATAATTCGACAAACGCAAGGACTTGTGATAGCCAATAGTAGTCCAAGGATCCCGAAAATCAGCAAACCATTTTAGATCTAATTTTTGTTTTAATTCTAATCCAATAAGATGTAAACTGTGCGGCGGTCCAGATGTTATTATGGTGTCAATATTATTTGCGACAATATAGTGTTCCAAAAAAGCAACCGAGGATTTCACCCAAAAAACACGCGCATCTGGAATAAAAAGATTCCCGCGAATCCAAAGAAACGTTTTATCTAAAAAAGATTGCTTTTTCTGGTTGGGAATAATTCCAGAATTCATCTTTTTAGTTTTATTCTTCGAAAGAAAAGATGCCAGTTGATACGGTTCAAAAATCTTCTGTTTCAGAATAATCGCTTTTTCTGAAACTTCATTTACCAAATTTTTATCAACAATGGGATACGTAGGATTTTCTGGAATATACACAATTGGCTGGACACCAAAGTCTGGCAAGTACTTTACAAACTTAAGCCATCGTTGCACGCCTGGACCTCCAGCTGGCGGCCAATAATAAGTTATGATTAAGATTTTTTTGTTTTCCAATTTATGATTTAATATTCAATTGATATTGATTGATTTTTGAATGAAATTAGTGATTTAAGATCTCTACAAATTAAACGTTTAGTTTCCATTTAATTTTTCCAATTCCTCGATATCTAGAATGTCTTTTGGTCTGTTTGTCGCTTTTTTGGCAATAATCAAATTATCATAATCAATAAAATAAACAGGAGTTTCTTTAATCATTAAAACAGTAGCGTCATTTAAAAGCGAATCAAATGATTTATTTTCCAAACCTTTAACGGCGGTCATAATATCCAATCGCAAACCATAACTCAATGTGAAATCTGTCCAACCAGGAATAAATTGCATTGTTTCAATGGTTTCAAAATCTCCTAAATCAATAGACTTTAATGCCTTTCTTAAATTAATTCGATTCTCAAGAGTGTCTTCTAAATAAATGTCAATATCTCCTGTATTACGATTATAACCATAAATATTTACGGCAAAACCACCAATAGTTATATATCTAACTTTGTTTTGAAAAAAACTATTCCAAATGGCAACTATTTGCTCATTCATTATTTTTTAGATTGTATTTTTTTGGCTGTTTTAATCATATACGAAACCTCTAAAATCGCCATTAATCTTTCTAATCTTTCTAGATAAGAAAGCGATTTGATTTCGACAATTCTTTTAACTTCTAACTCCTCTGGAGCTCCACAATTAAGAAATACCTTTTTCATCATTGCTTTTTTTTAGATTACAACAAAGATACTAAATGAATATTGAATTAATAAGATGAATAAATCATGACGACTACTTCTAAAGTTCTTACATCAAAAATCATTAATCAATATTCTTAAATCTATTCTTCCTTTCAAAATAAATTCCTCCAATCAAAAGCAATAACATGCCAACCGAACTAATCAAGGTAATTGTACTTCCTGTTTTTACTACTTGAGGCTCAAACTTAAATTCTATCTTGTGTTTTCCTGCAGGAATTTGCAATCCTCTTAAAACATAATTCACTCTAATATGATCTACACTTTTTCCATCAATGTAAGAATTCCAGCCTTTTTCATAATACATTTCGGAGAAAACGCCCAAACCTGCATTCGTGTTATTCGAAGTATATTCTAAATGATTAGGTTTATAGGATTCTAGTTCAATTGTTGCCAGAGTATCTTTGGCGAAAGCCGTATTTTTAAGTTCAAACTCTTTATTATTTACAACAGCAACGTTTTTAGAATCCAAACTTGCTAATGCCTTCATTTCTTGGTCAGCAGAATTCACTAATTTTACTTGGCTAACAAACCAAGCATTTCCGTTAGCATTTGGGTTTGATGTTGGGAATTCTTTTCCTGTTTTATCGGTTTGAATCACATATTTTACATCAAGCATATTCAAGATTTCCATATTGTTATTAGCAATTTGATAATCGAATAACTGTTGCATTCTTCTGGGTTTCACAGCACTGTATCCCCCAATTGATTTATGAAAATAAGAGGCTCTGGCGCTGGATAAATTCCCCGAAACCTCAAAAACGCGGTAATGGGAAGTGTCTTTTAGAATCTCAACATCCGAAGGAGATTCCTGAAAAGGAACTTCAACTTGACTACCGCTAACAAAATCTTTTCCTGAAACGTAATTTTTATCAACAAAAAACAAATCAGAAACCATCACGATTCCTATTATAATGATTGCTGTTTTTTGGGCAAGTCGGTCTTTAATAGCAAGCCACAAGATACCTGCAGTGACCAAAATAAAAAAACCAGAACGCAATAAATCGGCACTATACAAACTCATGCGGTCCTGCTTTAATGCCTCGACAAACGGAGGACCATAGCTTTCTAGGAAATAGGCGTCGTTACCTCCTGAAAAACTGAACAGACTTTTACTTAAAAATAAAATTACAATAATTCCCAAACCTATAATTACCGTTTCGTACAAAGCCTTCCATTGTAGTTTTTTATCTAATGTAAAGAAGGACTGCAACCCCATAATCGCCAAAACAGGGAAACACAATTCAAGAATAACTTGGATAGATGAAACTGCTCTAAATTTATTATACATTGGCACAAAATCGATAAAAAAGTCAGTCAAAACCGGGAAATTCTTACCCCATGAAAGTAGTAATGCCACAACAGCTCCGGAGAGAAAAACATATTTTATTTTACGTTTATCAATGAATAGAGCTAAAATTCCCAAGAAGAAAACGACCACGCCAATGTAAGCCGGAGCCGCAACAATAGGCTGATCTCCCCAATAGGTTGGCATTCCAGAAACAAAATCAGTTGCCTGATCTTCCGGCACACCTTGACCAATCATGAATTCAAACATGTGACTGTCTTTCCCAACTGCCTCATTGTTTGAACCACCAAAAAGTCGGGGAGCTATCAAATTGAAGCTTTCAGTAACTCCATAGCTATATTCCGTAATGTAATCGTGACTTAATGCACTATTGCTTGTGTTTTTAGAACCATCTGGATTGTATGTCAATTCACTTTTTCCACGAGTACTGAAATCTGCATATTCAGCAGTAGCCAATAAATTAGTAGCATTTGCCCCAAGCGCTAAAGTTCCAGCTATTGCGAGTATTCCTAAAGAGTACCACAACGCTTTATATTCCTTCGCTTTCACTAATCGATAGATAAAATATCCCGAAAGAATCAACAAGAAAATTAGCAGATAATAGGTCATCTGGAAGTGATTTGCATTGACTTCTAATGCAGTAGCAAACATAGTAAGCAATCCTCCTAAAATATATTTTTTTTGAAAAACTAGAATGAATCCTGCAATAACTAGCGGCATATAAGCAATCGCATGAGCTTTTGCATTATGGCCAACGCCAAGAATAATAATTAAATAGGTCGATAGTCCAAAGGCTAATGCACCAAAAAAAGCTTTCAAAGGATCAACTTTTAAAACTAGCATCAGGCCGTAAAACCCAAGAAAATATAAAAATAAATAGTCAGCAGGACGCGGTAAAAAACGCAACGCATCATCAATTGCTCCAATATAATCGTGTGGATATTTTGCGCCTAACTGATAGGTTGGCATGCCCCCAAAGGCTGAATTAGTCCAATACGGCTCTATGTTATTTGTGGCTCTAAAGTCATTTTGCTCTTTAGCCATTCCGGTATATTGAACAATATCCGATTGAAATATTTGTTTGCCCTGCAACACAGGATAAAAGTAAAGAACAGAAACGATAATAAAACCAAGGATGGCAAGGGCGTGCGGATAGAACTTATTTATTATTTTCAATTTAAAAAAGTTAGGATTACAGTAAAAAGGGTGTTAATAACGGCAAATTTAATCTATTTCTTCGTAATCAACATAATCCCCCACTTTTTTGGTTTCACGTGGTTTTTTGACATTCTCCGAATTGTATATTATTTCATCTTTACTTTGCTTAGTATTCCACGTATTCTGTTGTTGCTGTTGCATATTTTGCCCTGCTTTTTCTACAACTTTTTTTACAATTAATGGCAAAAACAATTTTGCCAAAAACCTAAAAATATAGTAGAAAGCGATCATATAAAAAAGTGCTTTTATAAAACCAGTAAAGGAAGCTGTTTGCATAAATGTATAATTTTTTTCAAAATTAATAAATCCAACACTCAAAATTAAAATTTCATTCTTAAATAAATAATAAAATATAGTACATTTGAAAAGCGTTGTCTCTTTTTAATTAAAATACCACTATGCAAAAAATAAAAATCTTACTTGCAACCGTCCTTTTAGCGATTCCAAGCATTCTTTATGGACAACATACCGATCAAATTAACTCTAATAGACCAGGTGAAACTATGTCTGCTTACTCCGTTGGGAAATCAGTGATTCAAATAGAAACAGGCTTATATGCAATCAAACAAAAACACAGTCTACTAAATTATGATGCCAATGGTTTTGGAATTGATGCTACACTACGCTGGGGACTATTCATGGAAAGGCTCGAATTGATAGCAGACATACAATACCAAAACGAGAAATACAACGCATTATTTAACAACTCCAACATAGCTGACTTCAAACAAACGGTTTTAGGAGCTAAGTTTTTAATTTACGACCCTTTTAAAAACTATGAGAAAAAAGTAAATATTTACAGCTGGAAAGCCAATAGAAAATTTAATTGGCGCCAATTACTCCCTGCCGTTTCCTTATTTGCTGGAGCCAATTTTACGATGGCCGATAATCCGTACGCTTTTTCTCCAGAAGCCAGCATATCGCCAAAAATCATGTTGATCACCCAAAATCACTTAGGTGATGGCAAATGGGTTTTTGTGACTAACATCATTGCAGACTATGTAACGACCGATTTTCCAAGTTATGGCTATGTAGTAACGTTAACGCGAGGGTTTAATGACAAATGGTCTGGATTTGTAGAAAACCAAGGGTTTAAGAGTGATTTTTACAGCGATGCCATCGTTCGTGGAGGTGCGGCTTATTTAATAAACAAAGACCTGCAAATTGATGCGTCCATAAGCACAAGCCTTAAGGACACACCATCTATCGTTTATGGAGGAATTGGTTTTTCTTGGCGCTATGATGCTAATTATAAAGAAATACGCATAAATATTGACAATAATGATTCTGGTAAAAAAGCAGAGAAAAGAGCCAAAAAGACAAAAAAAGGATAATATAGAATTTCAAAAAATAGCATGATTACAATAAAAGAAGCGACTACTAAAAGTGAATTAACAGCGTATATAAAATTTCCTTTTTCTTTATACAAAGACAACAAATATTGGGTATCACCAATCATTGCAGACGAATTAGAGACCTTTGATAAAACAAAAAACCCTGCTTTCGAAGATGCTGAGGCCTATTTTTTCTTAGCCTACAAAGACAATTCAATTGTAGGGCGTATTGCTGCAATAATAAATTGGAAAGAAGTAAAAGATCAACAAAAAATGAAAGTCCGTTTTGGTTGGTTTGATACCATTGACGATATTGAGGTAACAAAAGCATTACTTGAAAAAGTATACGAATTGGGGCGAAAAAACAACTTAGAGTATGTTGAAGGTCCAATGGGGTTTTCAAACTTGGACAAAGTTGGTGTGCTAACTGAAGGTTTTGACGAAATTGGAACCATGATCACGTGGTACAATCATCCGTATTATGCGGAACATTTTGAAAAGCTGGGTTACATCAAAGAGAAAGAATATATTGAAAGTAAATTTCCCTTCGCCAATGTAAAACCTGAATTTTTCAAAAAGGCCAACGATTTAGTGAAGAAAAGATATCAATTAGCTCCATTAAATTTTAAAACTACCAAAGAAATAATGCCGCATGTGGATAAAATGTTTGATTTATTCAATGAATCTTATGCCTCGTTATCCTCTTTTGTGGCAATTTCAGATACCCAAAAAGAATATTTCAAGAAAAACTATATCAGCTTTATCAATCCCGAATATGTCAAATTCGTGGAAGACAAAGATCATAATATTGTAGCTTTTAGTATCGTGATGCCTGATTTTGCTGAAGCTTTGAAAAAATCGAAAGGAAAATTATTTCCTTTTGGATTTTTGCATTTGCTAAAGGCTAAAAAGCAAAGCAAAAGTGTCATTTTTTATTTAATAGGTGTTCATCCTGACTATCAAAACAAGGCGGTAACCGCAATAATTTTCAATGAATACTACGAGACCTTCACTGAAAAGGGAATTATAAACTGCTTCAGAACTCCTGAGCTAGCTGATAATGCAGCTAGTATCAACTTATGGAAGCATTTTTATCCCGTGATTCACAAACGAAGATGTACTTTTCGGAAAGAATTATCGTAGATCCTAGAGATAAAATCCCATTTACCAATGGGATTTTCTTATTCTACTTTATTCTCGGTTTTGGCTCCCTCTCCTTCGTAGAGGATTGGGGTTAGGATTTACAATCCACTTTTGACAAAACGCTTTTTCCATCGAATTTTAATTGTTTTATATCTTTGAAAATTACTTTTCCGGAGGCCACTTCGACAACATCTCCATAACCTTCTACATATATGTTTCCTTTTCTCAAGAAAACGACTTGACGAACGGATGAAATACCTTTAGACATAAAAGTATAGTCAGCAACAAGCGTATCGCCTTTTAATACTCCAATAAGTGTTCCTTCATTTTTATCTTTTTCGTAAAAATTATAGCTTAATTTTCCTGAGGTAACCTGATTTCCTTTGACCATCAGTTGCATCAAAATGGTGTCTTTTTTTATATTTCCGCTGTAACATTCTTGAGAAACAGTTTCTTCAATATCTATTTTTTCTGGAGTTACATCGGTTTCTTATTCTTTTTTACAAGAAACAAGAACACTCACTATAGCCAGACCTAATGCAATTACTTTTTTCATACTCCTTTTTTTTAATTTTAATAAATATAAGTTAGTTCCATTGTATTAGAACCAAAAAAATCTCAGTCGCCGTGACGAATGAGATTTTTTTTATTTTAATTTTCATTCTTCTCGTCAAAGATATTTGGAACGAAGGAATGATTGGTGGACTATGCGTCTAGATCGACTTTAGTTCGAGATGCAATTTCTTTGTAAGTTCCATTTTCTAATTTTTCACGAATCGCTTCAAAGGCAGTAAGAGTTTCCTCTACATCTGATAACGTATGAGACGTGGTAGGAATCATTCTCAACAAGATAATTCCTTTTGGTATCACTGGATAGATTACAATAGATAAGAAAATACCGTAATTCTCTCTTAAATCGTTTACCATAATCATTGCTTCGGGCACACTTCCTTCAAGATATACAGGAGTCACACAAGTATTCGTATCTCCAATATTAAAGTTACGTTCTCTCAATCCGTTTTGTAATGCATTTACATTTTCCCACAATTTATCTTTTAATTCTGGGTGATTACGCAACAATTCTAATCGCTTCAACGAACCAATTGTTTGTATCATTGGTAATGCCTTAGCAAACATTTGCGAACGCAAATTATACTTCAAATAGTCAATAATATCTTTATCAGCGGCTATGAAAGCACCAATATTAGCCATCGATTTTGCAAAAGTAGAGAAATAAACATCTATACCATCTTGGCAACCTTGCTCCTCACCTGCTCCAGCTCCTGTTTTTCCAAGTGTACCAAAACCGTGCGCATCATCAACCAACAAACGGAAATTATATTTTTCCTTCATGGCAACAATTTCCTTCAATTTCCCTTGTTGTCCACGCATTCCAAAAACACCTTCGGTAATAAAAAGAATTCCTCCTCCTGTTACTTCCGCTAATTTTGTAGCACGTTGCAAGTTTTTTTCCATACTTGCTAGGTCATTGTGTCGGTATGTAAAACGTTTCCCCATGTGCAAACGAACTCCATCAATAATACAAGCATGAGCATCAACATCATATACAATTACATCATTTTTTGTAGCTAGAGCATCAATTGTAGACATAATTCCTTGGTATCCAAAATTCAATAAATAAGCGGATTCTTTCATAACAAAAGCCGCTAATTCATTTTCTAATTGCTCGTGATATTTGGTATGTCCACTCATCATGCGCGCTCCCATTGGGTATGCTGCGCCATATTGTGCAGCCGCTTCTGTATCAGCCTTACGTACTTCAGGGTGATTGGCTAGCCCTAAATAATCATTCAAACTCCAATTTAAAATATCTTTTCCACCAAACTGCATTCTTGGACCAAGCTCCCCTTCTAATTTTGGAAAAACAAAATAACCTTCTGCTTGTGAAGCCCATTTCCCTAGCGGTCCTTTATTGTTTTGAATCCTTTCGAATAAATCTTTTACCATAATATATCAAGTAATAATTTTAATTTTAAGAAGTTGCAAAAATAATTATTTAAATTTTATAAAGGACTTGAAAGTAAATTTATTTTTCAAGCTTTAACTTTATACTTTTTTGAAACTAATACCACTCCCAGATAATACCATTTATGATGTCCAGAAAAAGAGCTTTATCTCTCGCCAAAACGGTACAAAAGGACGCCTCTCACCATCAGGATGAATTAGGACTTAAAAATGATTTCAACAATAATCTTTGTATATTTGGGACATACAAAATATAATTTATGTCTCCCAAAATCACAAACGATCTACACGATCTGCTGAAAGACAACATAATTACAGCCGAAACAGCCGAAAAAATTAAGGCATATTACAGCCAAAAAGAAAGTGGAAGTGAGCATAAGCTGTATTTAATTTTTGGCGTTTTAGGAGCTATTCTTATTGGACTTGGAGTCGTACTAGTTTTTGCGCATAACTGGGATAATTTATCCCGACTTTCAAAAATAATCCTATCGTTTCTGCCTCTTTTGATTGGTCAATTCGCAAGTGGTTATTCCCTTTTAAGAAAGTCCGAAAACAATGCTTGGCGAGAAAGTTCTGCCGTTTTTCTTTTCTTTGCCGTTGGAACCACAATTTCATTGATTGCTCAGGTTTATAATATTCCAGGAGATTTAAGTTCATTTTTAATCACTTGGATGCTTTTGTGCTTGCCATTAGTTTATCTTATTCGATCCTCAATAGTTGCACTATTATATCTTATTGGAATTACCTACTATGCTTGTAATACGAATTACTTTAGTTATCCAAATGCCCATTCTTATTATTATTGGTTACTAATTCTAGGAATAGTTCCACACTATATACAACTACTTAGAACTAATTCACAAAGCAATTTCACTCTATTTCATAACTGGTTTGTTTCGCTATCTCTTTTAATATGTTTGGGCACTATCGCTCATCGAAATGAGAATTTGCTGTACTTGAGCTACATGAGTTTGTTTACGATTTTTTATTTTATTGGTGAATCCTCCTTTTTTAAAAATTTAAAATTAAAAAATAATAGCTATCTGATTATTGGAAAATTAGGAATACTCTACCTGCTGTTGCTTTATAGCTTTAAGTGGTTTTGGGATAAGTCTATTTATAATACTATTTCTGCGAAAGATACTTTTTTTTCAACCGAATTTTTAACTGCTTTTCTTCTTACACTTTTTGCTGCTGTCTTATTTTATGCAAAAAACTCCAAAACGAAATTCAAAGAAATCACCATTTTTGACTTCGTCTTTCTGACCAATATCCTTCCTTTCATTTCGGGATACGAATTTTCTCTTGTCGCCAATGGAATCGTATTAGCAATAGGGATTGCGGAGATTAAACGCGGGAATACCCAAAAACATTTGGGAATACTAAATTTTGGTTTAGTAATAATTACCATTCTTATTACTTGTCGTTTTTTTGATACCAATTTGAGTTTTGTGATCCGAGGAATCGTATTTATTGCCATTGGTTTTGGATTTTTCGCGACTAATTATATCATGCTAAAAAATAGAAATAGAAATGAAAAATAAGAAAGTACAAGTGCTATTATTTATTTTACTCATTGTAGTACAATTGTATGTTCCGTTGCAAATGATATTGAAACAGGAAGACGTAGTGAAAACTGGAACTGAGTTCAAGTTTCAAACTGCTCCAGTAGATCCTTATGATGCTTTTAGAGGAAAGTACATTACTCTTTTTTTTAAAGAACGAGAAATAACCGTTAAAAATGCCTCTAAATGGATGATAGGAGAGACCGTTTATGCCACTATAAAAACGAATAAAGATGGTTTTGCACAGATAATTTCAATTTCGAGAAATAAGCCCACTGCTGAAAATTGTTATGTTAAATCAAAAATCGCCTTTACTATTGACCAGAATAAAATAGCTTTGGACCTTCCTTTTAATCGGTTTTATATGAATGAAAATAGTGCCTCTGACGCCGAAAAAATTTATCGGGATTTATCCCTAAATAAGAAGGATCAAACTTATGCTTTAGTTGCGATAAAAAATGGCGAAGCCGTTATAAAAGATGTTAGAATCAACGAGGTTTCCATCAAAGATTTAGCTAACAAAAAGTAAAGAAATATCAATTAAAAGAATTATTCCTACCTTTAAAGTAGAAAAACGCAACAAAATCAAAAAATGTCACAAGATACAAAAGAATTAAAATTGGCCGTTCTCATTGATGCTGATAATGTTCCATACAGCAATGTAAAAGGAATGATGGAAGAAATAGCCAAATTTGGAACACCAACCACCAAGCGCATTTATGCCGATTGGACCAAGCCAAATGCTGGTGGGTGGAAAAGTGTTTTATTAGAACACGCCATTACACCTATTCAACAATACAGCTACACAGTGGGTAAAAACTCGTCGGATTCAGCGATGATTATTGACGCCATGGACTTGTTATATTCGGATAAAGTAGACGGTTTTTGTATTGTTTCTAGTGATTCTGATTTTACACGACTTGCAATTCGTTTGAGAGAATCTGGAATGAAAGTTATTGGACTTGGAGAGAAAAAAACGCCCAATTCTTTTATAGTTGCTTGCGACCGATTTATTTATATCGAAGTTTTAGATGGCGCTATTCAGAAAAAAGCAAAAAAACGTTCTGCAGATACTATAAAACCTGCTGGAAAACCTGCTGGAAAAACAGTTGAAAAACCGATAGAGAAATCATTAAGCAAAATCGACACAGAAACCATTGAATTGATTGAAACCACCATAGAAGATATTTGCGATGATGATGGATGGGCATTTCTTGGTGATGTGGGAAACCTAATCGTAAAGAGAAAACCAGAATTTGATCCTAGAAATTATGGTTTTGTAAAATTAACTCCAATGCTAAAATCATTAACTGATATCTTGGAAATAGACGAACGAGAATCTGAAAAAAAAGGAATTAAACATGTTTATGTACGATTGCGTTTCAGCTAAACTAATTTTTTTACTGTTTCATATAAGGTTTCTTTCTGTATAGGTTTGGATAAATAATGATTCATTCCGATGTCCTTAACCCGCTGTTTTGTGGTTTCCATCACATCAGCGGTTACAGCAACAATGGGTATATTTGCATTCTCTACTCCTACTTCCCCATTTCTAATCGCAATTGTTGCCTCGTATCCATCCATGACTGGCATTTGAAGATCCATTAAGACAATATCAAATTGATTTATTTTGAATGCCTCTAGTGCTTCTTGTCCATTATTGGCATAAATAACGGTGGTGTTCAACCATTTTTTAGTAATCATTTTAATAACCATTTGATTAATGGGGTTGTCTTCCACTACCAAAATAGTTTTTCCTCCTAAATCGCAAACCACAGGCTCAATTCCAACTACTTCTTTTTTTTCCTGTATCACTATATCAAAATCTAATTCTATTTTGCACGTGGTTCCTTCGTTGACTGTACTACTCATTTCAATAGTTCCATTTTGCATATTGACCAATGTTTTCACGATATAAAGTCCCAATCCAAGCCCGCCAAATTTGCGCTTATTATTACTATTATTTTGAGAAAAGGAATCAAAAATACGATCTATTTTTTCTTTTTGAAATCCTACACCCGAATCAGAAATGGTCAAAATCAAACGGGCTCTATTGTTCGCTTTCAGTTCACTATCAATAGTAAATTTAATAAAACCTGTGGCTGTAAATTTTATTGCATTATTCAGGACATTATTAACAATCTGCTGTAAACGCGTTACATCCCCATATAAATCAGGAATAATTCTGGAGGTAGAAAATTCAAACCGCAGTCCTTTTTCTGTGGCAATTCGATTGGCATTATCTTTTAAATGCTGCAAAACCTGCAAGGGATCAAATTGATTCATTTCCAACTTCAATTCTCCTTTTTCAATTTTAGAAAAATCTAAAATATCATTAACAGAACTCAATAAACTATGAGCTGAATATTTTATAATCTGACAGTTTTGTCTAATTTTATCGTCCTGAACTTCACTGGAAATTGAATCAATTAAGTTTACAATAGCATTTAATGGCGTCCGCAATTCATGACTAATATTTGATAAAAAATAGGATTTCAAATCGTTCATTTCTTCGGAACGAACCAAAGCTATTCGATCGAGTTCGTTTTTTTCGTTTTTCAAATTTCTAATTAACTTGGACATCGAAAGGGATAGGAAAATGACCTCCAATCCAGTTCCTAATTTAGAACTGTTTTGAGTAAAGAAGGTATTGGGTAATAAACCAAAATTGTAGAAAATAAAAATTCCAAAACCTGTTATTAAAAATAAAATTCCAGCAGTAAAAAAAGAATCTACGGGCTTTCTTTTATAATAGAGATAGGCTATAGAATAAACTATTAAGATTAAAAACACGAGTGTAAGTACATTTACTAAAATGTAAGAAAACAACAAAATAGATGGGATGAAAATAACGCAGAGCAATAAAGCAATCAATAAGCCATAGGCAACATTAAACAGAATGTAGATTTTTCGACTATTGTTTTTAATTTTCAAAAATAACTCACTGTATTTGCCCGATAAAAAAACAGCAATAATAGCTATAAACAGTACGGCATGATTAGAAAACCAACCTGCATTTGGCGTAATAAACTTAAAGAAAAATCCATCTAAAGCAAATTGTAACAAACCCACAAAAAAAACATACAAACTGTAGTACAAAAAAATCTTATCGCTTAAAGCAAAAAAGAAGAAGAAATAGATTATTGCAGCAATGACTAAAATTCCATAAAACATACCAAAAAACAATTGTTCATTTGATATCAAGGTCATAAAATTTTCTGCTGAATATAGAATAATCGGAATTTTAATAGCTTCACCATCACTCGTTAAATGTAAATACAGCTGCTGAGTCGATTTTGGACCAATTTCAATTTTGAAAATAGTTTTACGATTGTCAAAACTGCGTTTTGAATACGGAATGGCATCACCACTTATTTTTTTTGTAATTTTCCCACTAGCACCTTCAATTGTATACAATTCGACTAAATCAGTAATAGGTCTGGCAGTCTCTAAATAGTAAATCAGAGTAGCATTGGTCGGGTTTTTTAGTACTGTTTTTGACCAGAAATTATTTTGCGTAAAACCTAAATCATCATTTTCAGTTTGAAGTTGTACCGGATCCAAAGTAGTAAAATTAGCCATAACAAATTTGACCTCTAAATTTCTTTGACCTACATTAGCAATCGTGGTATATTTGTGTAAAGAAATTTTTTGAGGAATTGAATCACTTGGGAAGACATACTGTGCATATGTATTGGAAAAAAACAAGACAAAAAATAAAAATTTTGAAACTGCAAGAATCGGTTTACCTATTTTTAGACTCATAGTTTGTGAATTATTATTAATTAAAAATAGTTACGTTAAAAAGGATCGTGTGGTTTTCAAACTACGTCTTAAATGAGGACAGCGAATGTGAATTAAAAAAATCCTTTTCAATAAAAAGCGTTAAAAGTAAGAATTATTTACTATTCTTAATGTTTTAGGAGCTTAAACAACTTTGAAAATGAGACAGAAGTTTTTCGTTTTAGCACTATCCGCATTAATTTGCAACTCTATTATTTATTTTTACTTCAAAATCGGGCTCCTATTTATAGTGCTTTTGGCTATTTTATTTCTAATTGGTTTGGCTAACAGCATCCAACACAAACATGCTATTTTAAGAAATTTTCCGGTTTTGGGTTAGTTCATATATTTATTCGAAATGATAGATCCAGAACTACAGCAATATTTTATAGAACGTTCCACTGATGGAAAACCTTTTTCAAGAAGTGAGCGTTTCATCGCTTATCAAAGAACCAAAAATATCGATTCTAATACCTCTTTTGGAACGCAACTTAATTTAAACGAACCTCATTGTGAAGGCATTAAACTTTCCATTTTTCCTGCAGTTGTTAATGAAGAACTTCCTCGAATATCAATTGGAGAAAAAAATTGTCTACAGCCTTATTTAGTTGCTGTATTGAATATTTCTGAAATGAGTTTTGGTTCTTTAAGTGAGAACGCTATCACAGTTCTAAAAATGAGGAGCGCTAAAAGGAAACTTTTATCACAATAAAGATGAAGGCGAATTAACTGAATTCCAGAAGTAGGGAAATGAAATCAAATGGCAAAGCAGGAACAGGTTATTTTGGTTGTCGCGATGATAGAAGTGGTTTTGACGGCGGTAGATTTACTGAAAAAGCAAATTTACCAGAAGTAAAGCTGATTGAGATTAAGTTATCACAAGGAGCTAAACTAGGCCGTGGAGGAGTTTTAGCAGCAGCAGAAAACACGGTACAAAATGCTAAACTAAGAGGGGTCTTACCAAACACGGCGATTTTTTCACCACCCAATCATTCTGCATTTGAAGATAATAAAGGTTCGATTGCTTTTATATCAAAATCACGAGCACTTTCCAATGTAAAAACCAATAGGATTCAAACTTTGCATCGGGGACACTAAAGAATTTGAAATGATTTGCCAAGAAATGAGTACTCAAAACTGCTTCCCCGATTTCATTACTCTTGATGGTGCTGAAGGTGGAACGGGAGCTGCACCACTAGAATTTGCAGATGGTGTGGGGATGCCATTTGAACCTGTACTTATATTTGTTACTAAAACTTTAGTTCGTTTTGGAATTAGAGACAGCATGCGTATTATTTTCAAGGGCAAAAAGATATCTGGCTATTCAATTCTGAGAGCAGTTGCTCTTGATGAATATATTTGCAACAGCGCTCGTGGCTTTGTATTTTCTCTAGGTTGTATTCAAACGTTACATTGAAATACCAATACATGCCCTACAGGAGTGGCTACGCAAGAAAAAAACGCTAATGAAAGGATTGGTTGTAACAGATAAATCAGAACGTGTTTTTCATTTTCATAAAAACACATAACATTCGGCAAATGAACTACTCGCTGCCGCAGGAAAAAAAAGCTTTAAAGAGGTAGATATAAACATTTTCATGCGTGGTGATGAATTTGCTCATTTAGCCGATTTGTAATTTCCTGACAATTTAAAAAGCGTATCGAAGCTTTAAAAAGAACCTTTACTAAATAAACAGGAGAGCCATTACTGCCCTCCTGTTGCTGATTCTGATTTACCATTATCAACTCATACAGTCAATAGTATAGCTGATTATTGAATTATCATTCCTATTGTAAGAAAGACATATTCAAGTAATTAATCAAAAACATACTTAAAATTAGCATTAATTAAATGAAAAAGTATTGAAAAATAGTTCTTTAACCAAAAATTAACGTGTTAAATATGGCAACTGAAACTCTTTTGAATTCCTAGTAAAATAGCCGTTACAGAAAAACACAAAAAACTTATCTATTTTTTAAAATAGTCCATGTTAAATAGTAATATTAACTGCTACTATTACACGTAGAGTCGAATATGAGATATCTATTTCATTGTGAGATTGCCATCTCTAGTACTTAATCAAAACCACATTTATAGCTACAATTTTTAGCAATAAATTAAATTGATAATCAGTCATTTAATTTATTTTTATTATAGATGCATAAAGGGCTTTTTTCACTCGATTACTGTGATTTGGCAACTAAATTTTAAAATAAGCTTTAAAAAACTATTTTGAAAAATAATCTGAAAAAGGATTATTTCAAGGAGCAGCACAAAAAAAAGGAGGCCTTATTAAAGGGCCTCCTAATTATGTACTTTGGTGTGTTGCTATCAGTTACTATCTTTCGATACAACTAACCACTAAATACTCTTCTCCTTGCAGATGGATATATTCAACAATAAACCAAAACCATAATCAAATATACAACTAATTAGGACATACATAACCAACATACATCACTTTAACTAATTATTAACGTATTGATTATCAGGCATTACATAGGTAATAATACTAAGTAATTACAGTTCCACAGTTGAAGAAAAGTGGTAAAGAAAATTACCTTTCAAAAAAAGACAGAGCTAGTTCTTATTTGGAGATACCGGCACAAAAAAAAGGAGGCCTTTTTAAAGGGCCTCCTGATTATGTACTTTGGTGTGTTGCTATCAGTTTATATCTTTCGATACAACTAACTATTAAATACTCTTCTCCTTGCAGATGGATATATTCAACAATAAACCAAAACCATAATCAAATATACAACTAATTAGGACATACAAAACCAACATACATCACTTTAACTAATTATTAACGTATTGATTATCAGACATTAAAAAGGCACAAATAGTAAGTAGCTACAGAATTACAGTCAAAGAAGAGTAGTGTAGCAAATTAGCGTTCAAAAAAGGATAGGACTAATTTTTATTTGGAGATACCGGCACAAAAAAAGGAGGCCTTTTTAAAGGGCCTCCTAATTATGTACTTTGGTGTGTTGCTATCAGTTTATATCTTTCGATACAACTAACTATTAAATACTCTTCTCCTTGCAGATGGATATATTCAACAATAAACCAAAACCATAATCAAATATACAACTAATTAGGACATACAAAACCAACATACATCACTTTAACTAATAATTAACGTGTTGATTATCAGACATTAAAAAGGCACAAATAATAAGTAGCTACAGAACTACAGTCGAAGAAGAGTAGTATAGCAAATTAACTTTCAAAAAAGGATAGGACTAATTATTATTTGGAGATACCGGCACAAAAAAAAGGAGGCCTTTTTAAAGGGCCTCCTGATTATGCACTTTGGTTTGTTGCTATCAGTTACTATCTTTCGATACAACTAACTACTAAATACTCTTCTCCTTGCAGATGGATATATTCAACAATAAACCAAAACCATAATCAAATATACAACTAATTAGGACATACAAAACCAACATACTTCACTTTAACTAATTATTAACGTATTGATTATTAGACATTAAATAGGCAAGATTACTAAATAATTACAGTTGAAGAAAAGTGGTAGAGAAAATTACCTTTCAAAAAAGGATAGCACTACTCCTTATTTAGGAATACCAGCACAAAAAAAAAGGAGGCCTTTTTAAAGGGCCTCCGATTGTTAATTTCGATTTACCAAAACAAACTTTACCGTTTAGTAAAATTAGCTTTTTAAATAGTATCACCATGTAGTGCCAAATTATTCAAATGATCAATCAAAACGACATTAAAAGATAGAACAATTTATATAATTAATTGAATATCACATTTTTAAAACTAATTTAATATAACAGCTTAAATGCATTTATTACAAATACAGGTCCCTATATAAAATAAGCAATAAAACACTTCAAAAGAGAGCTGTCCTGCCGATAAAGCGTATATTTGGAAATTAAACCTAAAAAAATGCAACTCGTTTTCGCTTCCAATAATAAAAACAAAATCCTAGAATTACAAAGCATGCTTCCTGATACAATACGTGTATTGAGTCTTGAAAGTATTGGATGTTTTGAAGACATTCCAGAAACAGCCGGCACTATTGAAGGGAATGCAATTCAAAAAGCCAATTATGTTACTGAAAAATTTGGTTACAATTGCTTTGCGGATGATACTGGACTAGAAGTAGACTCTTTGAATGGTGATCCTGGCGTTTACTCAGCTCGCTATGCTGGGGAACAGCGCAACGCAGATGATAATATGAACAAATTATTGGATGCGCTTGCTAGCAAAAATAATAGAGCTGCACAGTTTAAAACTGTTATGGCATTAAATTTAAATGGCAAGCAGCATCTTTTTACTGGAATAGCAAAAGGATTGATTACTTCAAAAAAAATTGGAGATCAGGGTTTTGGATACGATCCTATTTTTCAGCCAGACGGTTATGAAGAAACATTCGCCCAATTGTCATTGGAGATAAAAAACAAAATCAGTCATAGAGGAAAGGCAACAAAAAAACTAATTGATTTTTTGAAAACATTGGAATAAAGTAGAGTAAATTCATTATTTAGAGCAAATTATTAAATTCTAAAGGGCAATATCACACTAAAATAGCTGCGTCGCCATAGTATAATTTATAATTAAAAATATAACAATCTGATAATCAAATTGTAATAAATCATTAATTCTTAAAATAGCATTAGTTTATATGGATTATAAACAGTAATTTTGCACCCTATTTTAAAAATACATATGAATAAATTTGAACAATTAGGATTGAGTGAATCGTTACTGAAGGCGATTTTAGATCTAGGATTTGAAAATCCGACCGAAGTACAGGAGAAAGCGATTCCCCTATTATTGGAAAAAGACACAGATATGGTTGCGTTGGCTCAGACAGGGACAGGGAAAACGGCAGCATTTGGATTTCCAGTTATTCAGAAAATTGATGCCGACAACAGAAACACACAAGCATTAATTTTATCTCCAACACGTGAACTTTGTTTGCAGATTACCAACGAAATTAAAAACTACTCTAAATACGAAAAAGGTATTAATGTGGTAGCAGTTTACGGTGGAGCTAGCATTACAGAACAAGCGAGAGACATAAAGAGAGGGGCACAAATTATTGTAGCAACTCCAGGAAGAATGCAAGACATGATTAATAGAGGATTGGTAAACATTTCTCAAATCAACTACTGTATTCTTGACGAAGCTGACGAAATGTTAAACATGGGTTTCTACGAAGATATCGTAAACATCCTTTCTACTACGCCAGACGAAAAAAACACATGGTTATTCTCTGCAACAATGCCTGCTGAAGTAGCACGTATTGGAAAACAATTCATGAAAGATCCAATCGAAATTACGGTTGGAGCTAAAAACTCAGGTTCTGCCACAGTTTCTCACGAATTTTACCTTGTAAATGCACGTGACCGTTACGAAGCTTTGAAGCGATTGGCTGATGCTAATCCAGACATCTTCTCAGTAGTATTTTGTCGTACCAAAAGAGATACACAAGCTGTTGCTGAAAAATTAGTAGAAGATGGATACAGCGCTGCTGCATTGCACGGAGATTTATCTCAAGCGCAACGTGATGGTGTAATGAAATCTTTTAGAGGTCGCCAAATCCAAATGCTTGTTGCTACAGATGTTGCTGCTCGTGGAATTGACGTTGATAATATTACTCACGTAGTAAATTACCAACTTCCTGACGAAATTGAAACCTACAATCACCGTTCAGGTCGTACAGGTCGTGCGGGAAAATTAGGAACTTCTATCGTGATTGTTACTAAAAGTGAGTTGCGTAAGATTTCTTCTATCGAAAGAATCATCAAACAAAAATTCGAAGAAAAAACTATTCCATCTGGAATTGAAATCTGCGAAATCCAATTATTACACTTAGCTAATAAAATTAAAGATGTAGAGGTTGATCACGAAATTGACAACTATTTACCTGCAATAAACAGCGTTCTTGAAGATCTTTCAAAAGAAGAATTAATTAAGAAAATGGTATCGGTTGAATTTAATCGTTTTATCAATTACTACAAGAAAACAAGGGACCTTTCTAATCAAGCTTCTGGATCTGAAAGAAGGGACCGTGATGACAGAGATGGTGCTCCAAGAGAAAATAACAATGGCGGTGCAACAAGATATTTCGTGAACATAGGTTCTAGAGACAATTTTGATTGGATGTCATTGAAAGATTACTTGAAAGAAACATTAGATTTAGGTCGTGATGACGTTTTCAAAGTTGATGTAAAAGAAGGTTTTTCTTTCTTTAACACTGATCCGGAACATACTGATAAAGTAATGGAAGTATTGAACAACGTACAATTAGAAGGACGTAGAATCAATGTTGAAATTTCTAAAAATGATGGTGGCGGAAGACGTGACCATAATGGAAGAAGCTCTGGTGGTGGTTTTAGCGGAGGTCGCTCTGGTGGCGAAAGAAGTTCAGCTCCAAGAAGAGAAGGTAGTTTTGCTCCACGAAGAGAAGGTTCTGGCGGTGGCTTTAGAAGCGATAGAAATTCAGCTCCAAGAGAAGGTGGATTTGGCGGAAGAAGTGATTCTAGAAGTGCGGCTCCAAGAAGAGAAGGTGGTTTCTCATCTGACAGACCTAGAACTGAAGGTTCATCAGATAGAGCACCTAGACGCTCTGAAAGCTTTGGTGACGCACCAAGACCAAGAAGACCAAGAAGAGACTAACATTCATTGTTAATTTTCTTGTAATTATATACTGGAACTACAAAATATTTAATCCTGATTTATTACTTTTAAAGTCTTAAATCAGTGTATGAAATATTTTGTAGTTTTTTTGTTTACAATCCTGTCTGCGATTGCTGTTGCACAAGTTAAAGAACCTTCCCAAAAAGTTGATGGCATCATCATCAGTAACACAACTAGACAGTCTTTACCTAATGTGAATATCATAAATATTAATAAAGTAAGAGGTGCAACTACTGATTCAAGAGGATATTTTGAAATAGATGTACAGCTAAACGATACACTCCATATTACTAGTCTAGGTTTTCAATCGCTCCGCGTGCGAGTTACCAATGACTGGATCAAAAATAAAAGTACAAAAATACAACTTACTGAAAAAGCCATCGCGCTTGAAGAAGTGGTCATACGTCCCTTTAATTTAACAGGATATCTGGAAGTCGACACTAAAATTATACCCGTTAAAGAAAATTACAGGTACAGCATATCAGGGTTAACTCAAGGATACGAAGCGGGCGCTTATTCTCCAAATGCCTTTGGCAGAGTACTTGGATCCATCTTTAATCCAGCAGATGTACTCTATAATTTTTTTGGTAAAAACCCAAAAGAGCTCAAGAAACTAAAAGAAATGAAAAAAGATGATACGGTTCGAAATCTATTAGAATCAAAATTTGACAGAGAAATGATTTCTGTTCTTTTAGGCGTTGAAAAAAATCAAATAGCCGAAATTCTTCAGCGTTGCAACTATTCCGAATCTTTTATACAATCCGCAAACGACCTACAAATCATGGACGCCATAAGTGGTTGTTATGAAGAATATAAGGTTTTGAAGAAGAAATAAATACAATGAAAATCCACTTATTTTGATTTCTAATTATAGAATTCCTCGAATGCAATAGCGATTAGAAATTTATACTTAAAATAAATAGACTTAAGTTAGAATTAAAATACTTATAAAATTTAATCGATTAATAGGATTGCATTTTAAAGTATTGTTTTAGCCATTTAAATAATCGGACAAAATTAAAGGAATTTACAGGTGCCAATGCCCTAAACTTTAAATTTGGTAACAAAATTTTATCAGGTTCTGTATCACCGTTGGTTAGTTTCAAAAATAATTATCTTTTCTTTGACCTTTTTATACGTAATTGAAATCTAGAACATAACTTCTTATGTACCACGAGAGACTCCTTAGTTTTTAATATGGCAAGTTCATCTCACGCTTTATATGCCAAGGGAGTATAATAATTAATTATCGAAGGAGCGTTTTTAAAATAATTTTTGGTTCCAAATCAAAAAAATTATATACATTTACTTACATCATAAAAAACTAATTTTAAAAATTTATATCATGGCAAAAAGTCAAGACGCAAAGAAAACAGCTAAAAAAGAGCCTCTGAAAACGGCTAAAGAAAAAAAAGAAGAAAAGAGGGACAAGAAAAACACTCCAAAAAGAGATTAACTACTATTAAAAAGGCTGCCTAAAGTTTTCAATACTCTAGGCAGCCTTTTTTATGCTTTTAGCTTAAAATTTATCTTGAATAATTTGGAGCTTCTTTTGTAATAGTGACATTATGAGGATGACTCTCATTGATTCCACTAGCGGTTATACGAACAAAACGACCTGTTTCTTGTAAGGTAGGAACATCTTTCGAACCACAATAACCCATTCCAGCCCGAAGGCCTCCAATGAATTGCTGCATACTTTCATTCAATTCCCCTTTATAAGGTACACGACCCACAATTCCTTCTGGAACTAATTTCTTTACATCATCTTCAACATCTTGAAAATAACGGTCTTTTGAACCTTCCTGCATTGCTTCAACAGAACCCATTCCGCGGTACGATTTGAATTTTCTTCCTTCAAAAATAATAGTCTCTCCAGGAGATTCCATGGTACCGGCCAATAATGAACCTAACATGACACAGTCAGCCCCAGCAGCAATAGCTTTGGGAATATCACCTGTGTACCTAATTCCACCATCTGCAATTACAGGAACTCCACTTCCTTTAATAGCCGCAGCCACTTCAAGAACAGCAGAAAACTGAGGAAAACCAACACCCGCAACAATGCGCGTGGTACAAATTGAACCAGGTCCAATTCCTACTTTTACACCATCAGCTCCATTTTCCACTAAGAACTTAGCTGCTTCAGGTGTAGCAATATTACCTACAATAACATCAATTTGAGGAAATTTACTCTTTACTTCTTTCAGTACATTAACCACACCTTGGGTATGACCATGTGCCGTATCAATAATGATTGCATCAACACCTGCATTAACTAATGCCTCAGCTCTTTGCACCGCATCTCCAGTTACACCGATGGCTGCTGCGACACGCAAACGACCATAAACATCTTTATTTGCAATCGGTTTTTGAGTTAATTTAGTGATATCTCTAAATGTTATTAAGCCTACTAATTTGTAGTCTTTGTTAACAACTGGTAATTTTTCGATTTTGTGTCCCTGTAAAACTACTTCTGCTTGTTCTAGTGAAGTACCTTCAGCAACAGTAACCAAATTTTTACTGGTCATTACCTCAATAATAGGTCTGGCACTGTTTTTTTCAAAACGCAAATCTCTATTCGTGACGATTCCTTTTAAAATTTGATTATCATCTACAATGGGAATTCCTCCAATTCCATATTCTTTCATCGCATTTTTAGCATCAGCCACAGTAGAAGTCAACGGCAAAGTAACTGGATCTATAATCATTCCAGACTCAGCACGCTTTACTTTTCGTACTTTAGCAGCTTGCTGCTCGATTGTCATATTTTTATGTAAAACACCTATTCCACCCTCCTGTGCCATAGCAATTGCCATTGCACTTTCGGTTACCGTATCCATTGCAGCGGATACAATTGGAACATTTAGTGTTATGTTTCTTGAAAATTTTGATTTAATACTCACTTCGCGCGGAAGCACATTTGAGTAGTTGGGTACTAATAGAACATCATCGTAAGTTAATCCTTCACCGATAATCTTAGAGTTGTGTGCGATCATTGCAATTGTAGTTGGAGTTTAATTGCGTGCAAATATAGACAATTTTAAGCAAAAAAACAGCTTGTTTACACAATAAATAATTAAATTGCATTTCGAAGTCAATTCTTTGTTTCTCATTTACGCTATGGTTTCCAATCTATTAAATCCGATTAATTTATTTTATTATGACAGAAACCCAACAACCGCTGAAAGGACTTTCAAATGAAGACGTAGTACTTTCGAGAACAAAGTTTGGATCAAACGCTATAGTTCAACAGAAAAAAAATCTTTTTCTGAATTCGGTATTTGAAATGGTAAAAGAACCCATGTTCCTGCTTTTACTTACCGCAACCAGCATATATTTCATTACAGGGGATTTTGGAAATGGAATTTTCATGACCGTAGCAATACTATTAGTTTCTACTATTTCACTTTATCAGGAATCAAAAAGCAGAACAGCAATTGAAGCTTTAAAAAAATTGTCCCAGCCCAAAAGCAAAGTCATTCGCAACAATGAAATAATAGAAATTCCAAGCGAGGAAATTGTCATAGGTGATCTTCTCCAAGCGGAAGAAGGCACTTTTATCCCTGCAGACGGCATCATCCTTCAATCCAATGATTTCTCTGTTAATGAATCCATTCTTACTGGAGAATCGCTGGCTGTTTTTAAAAATGAAACGACAAAAAACAATACCGTATTTCTCGGAACAATTGTTACAGGTGGTTTGGCGATTTGTGAAGTAACCGCTATAGGCAACAAAACTCAATTGGGAATAATAGGCAAAAGTCTAGAATCTATTGTTGAAGAAAAAACACCTTTGCAAATTCAGATCGGAAACTTTGTCAAAAAAATGTCTCTTGTTGGTTTAGTGATTTTTGGCTTTGTCTGGTTTATAAATTACTACAATTCAAAGGAGGTTCTAGACAGCCTATTGAAAGCGCTTACTTTAGCAATGAGTATTATCCCAGAAGAGATTCCTGTTGCTTTCGCCACCTTTATGGCCCTTGGCTCTTGGCGCTTGATGAAAATGGGGATTATCGTTAAACAAACAAAAACCGTCGAAACTCTAGGAAGTGCAAACGTAATTTGCACGGACAAAACAGGAACGATTACAGAAAACAAGATGAGTCTGGCGCAATGCTATACGCTATCGAATGATGCTATAAATGAAAAATCCTCGGACAATAATACTGAATTATTAACTATAGCGATGTGGGCCAGCGAACCCATTCCCTTTGACCCAATGGAAATCGCCTTGCATGATGCCTATTCCAAATTAAAAACAGCAGACGAAAGGCCCAATTTTAAACTCGTACATGAATATCCACTAGATGGGAAACCGCCTATGATGACCCATGTTTTCGAGAATCAAAATGGGAACAGAATTATTGCTGCCAAAGGTGCTACTGAAGCATTAATCGCAACTTCAAATTTATCTGAAAATGAAAAACAAAAAATTATAGCCGCAATGAGCAAAATGGCTTTAGAAGGTTATCGGGTTTTAGGTGTTGGAGTCGCAGCATTTTCAGGCTCTGATTATCCTGAAAAACAACAAGATTTTTCTTTTAAATTTAAAGGATTAGTTGCTTTTTACGATCCTCCAAAAGCAAATATAAAAGCAGTATTCGAAACATTATACAACGCTGGGATCCAAGTAAAAATAGTTACTGGCGACAATGCGGAAACAACAGCAACAATCGCCAAACAAATTGGTTTTAGAAATGCCGATAAAACAATAAATGGAGATGAATTAATGGCAATGGACGACGCAACACTTAGAGAAAAGGTTATGGAAACTGCCATTTTTACAAGAATGTTTCCTGAAGCTAAACTCAAGATTATAAAAGCACTAAAAGACAACAATCAAATTGTAGCCATGACTGGTGATGGCGTAAACGATGGACCTGCTTTAAAATCAGCCCATATAGGAATTGCTATGGGAAAAAAGGGAACAGAAATTGCTAAACAAGCTGCCAATCTAATCCTGATTGAGGATGATTTCTCCAAAATGATTGATGCGGTTGCCATGGGTAGGAAAATATACAACAATCTAAAAAAAGCCATACAATATATCATTTCAATACACATCCCTATCATCTTAATCGTCTTTATTCCTTTGGCATTAGGATGGGTTTATCCTAATATTTTCTCCCCAGTTCACGTCATATTTTTGGAAATAATCATGGGACCTACTTGCTCTATAATATACGAGAACGAACCTATGGAACGCAACTTAATGCTGTTACAACCCAGACCTTTTACTAGTACATTTTTTAAACTTAAAGAAATTACAATCAGTATCATTCAAGGTCTTGTCATCACAATTGGGCTGTTATTTATGTACCAGTATTGCGTAGCTACACATTGTTCTGAGAGTACCACAAGGACCGTGGTATTCCTAACCTTAATTTCGTCTAATATTTTTCTAACACTTGCCAATCGTTCCTTTTATTACTCCATTCTAACAACATTACAGTACAAAAATAATTTGGTCTTATTGATCATCAGCGCCACCATTTTAGTAACGGTTTCCTTGTTGTTTATCCCATTATTTGCCTCTTTTTTCCAGTTTGAAAGGGTTTCTGGATTCCAAATGGGATTGAGTATTTTAGTAGGGATTGTATCCGTAATTTGGATAGAAATTTACAAAGGATTTAAACGACGGAAAGCCTCCGATTTAGAATAACGTTTATTTTTTTCTATTCTTAAAGATAACATTTAGTCCCAGTTGAAAAGAAAGACTGTTTGCTTTGGTAATATCTCTGTATTCCAAAAGATTGTCAGCAAGAACATAGAAATTTACAGGGCCAAAAGTACTAGATAATCCCAAACCTATGTTATTGTATGAATACGAATCCAAAGTATATGTTGCTTTCATTTGCAATGACTTGAAAATTTTTCTTCTGTAAAAAGTGGTAAAGGCAACCAATGGCGTTCTTGGAGTAGTCATCACAAAGAGCTGAGCACCTACCGCGCTTTTATAAATAGTTTCCGGATTATAATCTAAACAATTACACTCTTCTGGTCTTTCTTCATCAAATGAAAACTGAACGGAAGAATTGAATTTAGCTGGGCGCCAAGTTGTATAAGCTGCGTATAAAGTGTCCAAAGGAATAGCGTCCTTAAAATCTTGAAATCCATTTTCAACCGATTCTCCAGAACTGAATTTTGGAATTACTCCCTTGTATTCATAGGTTCCTTTATAAGTTAAACTTTCCACTTCTTTATTGTGCTTAATAAAACCAACATCTATCATACTTGCAGTTAGCTGTACATTTTTCTTTGGATAATAGGTAAAACCAGCATCAAATCCCAACCCTAAATTACCACCTAAAAAAGCCCTTTTGGTGATATCTTTTACTACATTAGGTTCATAATTCTCGTCATCATATTTTGCGATGCCTGATGTATTAAGTTGCAGTTGAGAATAAATCATTTGTTCGTAGACTCCGGCTGAAGATGGATTAGTGTAAATATAACCCGAGTTATTTGTAGAACTAACATTATAAATACTAGAATAAATCTTTCCACGTACACCTAGAATAAAGTTTTTATTAATATTCTTATGGAATCCAAGATGAAAAACGGATAGCATTTCAGCTTTTACATTTAAATCCCCTAAATTAAAAACTTTACCCAAATAGTCTCTGTTTCCGTCTAAAGCTAAAATGGCTAAATCTGTGGGAACATAACTCATTGCATCAAATTCCTGATACATACCAAACGAAATATAGGAATTACTTTGTTCTCCAGAAATTTTAAAGCCACCGTTAAAAACTTCTATTTGTTCGTTTATTGCGAGCCTGTCTTTTCTTGTGGTGGAAAAAACAACATTCCGCAGTTTTACATTAAAATCGACACCATTAGCCGCAAATAAATCATAAGCTGAAAATCCGCTAGAACCTACATTTGCAGAAATTCCAGACAAGAGAGGAATCCCAAAATAAAAATTGTATTTGAAATCAGCACCAGGATTAGTCAGCAAGGACTGCGGAACCGAGGTAAAATTATATAATATTTGTTTATTTTGCGAAAAGCAATTTATCGCTAGCATTAGAACTAAAACCCACACTGTTTTTTTCATTCTACTACTAGATAAGCGGTCACACCTGAACGCAATTTCAAACTGCCTGTACTACTTTCGCTTAATGCCGCACCCGGTAGCATAGTCATCGTAAAAGCAATTCTTGTAGTTCTTTTTAACACATCAAGTTGGGTATTTTCAAATACTTCCGTTTTAGTTACTTTATTTTCTATACCTGAGTACGGTGGAATAGCCAGATTAACAGCGTGAACAGGTTGATTGTTTCTATCTAAAAATACTAAATCTACTGAATACCCTCTACTTATTGTATTTTCCATTTCAAAGAAAAGTTCCACTTTTTTTAATCGCTGTCTAAAAAAAGAGCCGTTGAATACATCAACCGTTGGCGCATCAAAAATCACATTTTGTTCCGCTCCATTGGTGACAAATTGATTTGCAAGAACATCAAAATAGGCTAAATTAGTAACGATTACCGGTTCTATTTTTACATCATTCACCTGATTGAAATCCAAATCACTTGCGCAGGAAAATAAAAAAAACGACAGTAGTATTCCTAAAAATCTATTGAAAGCCCGAAATTTCATAATAATGTAATTTAATGGTAAAATTTAGAGAACAGTATAACTAACGAACCAATAGTAAATTTATTATTTCTGAAGTAATTGATGTTAGTAAATAACAGGATGTTATTTTTAATGATATTCTCCAAATAATTTAGAGGCCTCATTATAAGCACTTTCAAAACTCATTGGACTCAAATTAGTACATTCCTTTTGTGCAGTAAAATAGGACAACAATTTCTCCGTCGGCATATTACCCGTGAGATCATCAGTCGCCATTGGACAACCACCAAAACCCTGGATCGCGCCATCAAAACGACGGCATCCCGCTTTATAAGCTGCATCAATTTTCTCAAACCATTTATCTGGTGTTGTGTGTAAATGAGCTCCAAATTCTATTTCGGGATACTTCGGAATTAAATTGGAAAACAAGTACGAGATTACCTCAGGAGTGGAACTTCCCACTGTATCCGAGAGTGACAGTATCTTAACACCCATGGCTGCTAATTTCCGGGTCCACTCCCCAACAATTTCCATGTTCCATGGATCTCCATACGGATTACCAAAACCCATCGATAAATAAGCCACTACTTCTTTATTACTTTTATTAGCAATTTCAAGGATCTGCTGAAGAGTGATTAATGATTCGGCTATAGTTTTGTGCGTATTCCGCATTTGGAAATTTTCAGAAATCGAAAATGGAAAACCTAGATATTGTATTTCGGGATGAACAGAGGCTAGTGTTGCACCTTGAGTATTAGCAATAATGGCTAGTAATTTGCTTTGGGTTTGAGACAAATCAAGTTGTGCCAAAACTTCGGCTGTATCTAGCATTTGCGGAATCGCTTTAGGAGAAACAAAACTCCCAAAATCAATACTGTCAAAACCTACACGCAACAAAGACTGAATATAAGCCACTTTTTTTTTCGTAGGAATAAATGGTTTAATGCCTTGCATGGCATCACGTGGACATTCTATAATTTTTATTGCTTCCATAGACAGCCAAAGATAGAAAAACAATTAGGAATTTAAAATTAAGGTTTTTAAATATTAGCAAATTAATATTTAGCTGTATTTTTCTACATTTTAAAAACTACAGTCTTTTTAAAATTTCTTTATTTATGGCTTTCACCAAAGCGGGTCCTTCATAAATAAAACCAGTATACAATTGTACTAAACTTGCTCCAGCATCTAATTTCTCTAAGGCATCAGCCGCAGAATGAACGCCTCCTACTCCAATTATTGGAAAAGATTTATTACTTTTTTCGGACAAAAACCGAATCACTTCAGTCGAACGTTTTGCTAACGGCTTCCCTGACAATCCGCCCATTTCTACTTTATTTTCAGACTGTAGACCTTCTCTGGAAATAGTTGTGTTGGTAGCGATAACGCCTGCTATTTTAGTTTCATTTACGATATCAATAATATCTAATAACTGGTCATCGGTTAAATCAGGTGCGATTTTCAGCAGTATTGGCTTTTGTTTTGGCTTTGCCAAATTCTTATTTTGTAGTGTTTGCAACAACTGTGTCAGCGGTTCTTTATCCTGCAAAGCACGCAGATTTGGTGTATTAGGCGAACTTACATTTACTACAAAATAATCCACATAATCATACAACGCCTCAAAACAAATTTCGTAATCTGACGTGGCTTCCTCATTTGGCGTCAGTTTGTTTTTTCCAATATTCCCGCCTATTAAAACGCCTTTATTTTTCTTTAAAAGTGCCACCGCGTCATGAACACCTCCATTATTAAACCCCATTCTATTGATGATTGCATTATCTTCTCTTAGACGGAACAAGCGTTTCTTAGGGTTTCCCTCTTGTCCTTTTGGCGTGAGTGTTCCTATTTCGATAAAACCAAAACCAAAATTCGATAGTTCTTTATACAATTTTGCATCTTTATCAAAACCCGCTGCTAATCCTACCGGGTTTTTAAATTTTAATCCAAAAACTTCCGTCTCTAATCTAGAATCCTGGACTTCATACAAAGATTTAAAAAGTGCTTGAAAACCTGGTATTTTAGATACAAAGCGAATCAATGAAAAAGTAAAATAGTGCACTTTTTCAGGATCAAAGCTAAAAAGTATGGGGCGAATCAGTAATTTATACATGGGTTTGTAGTTGTGTGGTGCAAAAATAGAAAATAGTTGCTGTTTTGCTACATACATTTGAACAATTACTTGCAATAAAAGCTATTTTTGTACAATTAACATGAAAAAAAACCACTTGAAAAAAATAATTTTGATTACGCTAATTCTGTTAACTATCTCTTGCTCAAATGACGATGAAGAAGTAAGCTCAATTGACCAACCTACATTCAATGTCAATTTATTATTAAAAGGGTGGCGTTATGACGTTTTGAAAATAAACGGAACCTTTTATAATTACGAGCATAATCCAAATTGTAACAATGATTTTTTTGGTTTTCTTAATAGACCTGGGCAATCCTATCAATTTATTGAAACCACTTTTACAAATGATTATTGTACGAACAACAGTGCGACTTTAGACTGGAAAATAAAAAAGGACACACTCTATTTCTATATCGGAAATCAAGTTGTTTTGACTTACAAAGTAATCGCATTAACAGCTACTAATTTTACTTTTTCATTTGAAAATGACATCGATCAAAATGGTACGATAGATACTGTAGAGGTGAGCGCATCTCCATACGATCCCTATAATATGTTTGGAAACAATTAATAAATTATACTTTTTTACACATTCTTATCCTTTTCAATTTTATATATTTGTTCTAATTAAACACATATAAAATCCATGCAACATATCATTGATCGTTTCATCAGTTACGTTATTATAGATACGGAATCCGATGCGAATTCAGAAACTACTCCAAGCACAAAAAAACAATGGGATCTAGCTCATAAACTGGTTGCCGATTTGAAAAATATTGGAATGCAGGACGTTTCAATAGATGATAAATCTTATATCATGGCGACACTACCAAGTAACGTGCAGCACGAAGTACCAACCATTGGATTTATTTCTCACTTTGATACTTCTCCTGATTTTTGTGGAGCCAATATAAAACCACAAATTGTACCAAATTACGATGGTAAAGACATCTTATTAAATGCCGATAAAAATATTGTTTTATCGCCTAGTTATTTCAAAGATTTATTGCTTTACAAAGGACAAACGTTGATTACCACTGATGGAACCACATTATTAGGTGCCGATGACAAAGCTGGTTTAACAGAGATTGTAACGGCAATGGAATTTCTTATCAATAATCCAGAAATCAAACACGGAAAAATCAGAGTTGGTTTTACACCAGATGAAGAAATTGGCCGTGGTGCCCATCATTTTGATGTCGATAAATTTGGAGCTGATTGGGCCTATACTATGGATGGAAGCCAAGTGGGAGAACTAGAATACGAAAATTTTAATGCAGCAGGTGCCAAAATCATTTTCAAAGGTAAAAGCGTGCATCCTGGTTATGCCAAAGGTAAAATGATCAATTCCATGCTCATTGCTAATGATTTCATCAATGAACTTCCTCAAGGAGAGACTCCACAAGAAACAAAAGGATATGAGGGTTTTTTTCACGTTCATCATTTAACAGGAAGTATCGAAGAAACAGTTCTGGAATTAATCATTCGCGATCACAACAAGAAAAAATTTGAAAAGCGTAAAGAGCTAATCGAAAAAATAACTAAAAAAATCAATAAGAAATTTGCCAAACAGTTTGGTGAAGATATCGTTACAGCCGAAATAAAAGATCAGTATTACAACATGAAAGAAAAGGTTTTACCGGTGAAGCATATTGTGGATATTGCTGAACAAGCAATGAAAGAAATTGGAATAAAACCATTAATTAAACCTATTCGTGGTGGAACAGATGGTTCTCAATTATCATATAAAGGATTGCCATGCCCTAATATTTTTGCAGGTGGACATAATTTTCACGGAAAATACGAATATGTTCCTGCAGAAAGCATGCAAAAAGCAGTCGAAGTAATCGTTAAAATAGCTGAATTGACCGCTACAGAAGGTACTGCTAGAAAATAATATTTTGAAATACTCCTCATAGTCAAACTATCGATAAGATAAAACTACTACTTGATTATGTACCGGTGTTACTTTAAAACATGGGTTTAAAAGAGTGTTACTGTAAAAATAAAGCTCCATTTCTGAAATTCAGAGTTGGGGCTTTTTTATTTTAATAAGCCAACGTAAAGCCATGCGTTTGATCGATTTTTATTCAAAAATCAAATTAAAATCTTGTTTCTCAATTTCAAACAGGACACCATCGTTTCAAAAATAGTTGATTTACTGTAATAAAAAAAAACAACTCTATGAAAAGCTTAACATTGCATTGTATTTTAAATCACTACATTTACTTACAATAACACAACAATTTAGTAACATTAGGGAGAATATCGGATGTGAATAAAACAAGTAGCAAACTAATAATATAAAATATGATACAACAAAACGAAGAGGAAGCAACAAAGCCGTCTGGATCAAAACCTGAGATTAAAAAGCCGGTTAGAGCAAAAAGAACACCCTTAATCAAAGTTAAAGAAGAGCCTGTGGAGATTACAGAACCTCTAGACGAGACCATTACAACAGAAATCATTGAAGAAACGATAACTATAGCGATTGAAAGCGACGATAGTACTCCTGTTGTAGCAGACAAAAAAGAGAAGAAAAAAACCACTAAAAATACAGTGAAAATGAAAGACAAAGACAAGAAAAAGGCTAAAAAAGCCGATGCAAAAGAAAAAGCGAAAGCAAAAGCTAAAAAGGCAAAAAAAACTAAAAAAGACAAAGCGAAGAAAGCAAAAGTTAAAGCCAAGATAAAAGCAAAAAAGGCCAAGGCAAAATCTAAAAAAGCAAAGAAGAATAAAAAGAATAAAAAATAATAAGCTTGTTTTTTATAAAAAAAGTCCCAAACCAGAGATCTGGTTGGGACTTTTATACTGATATGAAAGAGTGAATTATTTTTTGTTCAATGCAGCACTCATTTCCATAGAAATAGCAGAACGCTCCATTTTTAATTTTCCTGACATCGTTTCTACCACAACAGTTGTATCCGCTAATTCCGAAACTTTTCCGTGAAGACCGCTTTTTGTGATGATTTTGTCACCAACCTTTAATGTGCTTTCAAATTCTTTTTCGTTTTTAGCTCTTTTTTGTTGCGGTCTGATCATAAAGAAATAGATCACCACAAACATTAATATAAACGGTGCAAACTGAGTTAATTGTTCCATAATTTTAATTCTCTTTTTATTTGTTAATTATTACATTAAACCACGACCAGCTTTGATGATTCTTTTATTGGTTTGCAGCTCTTTTACTAAATTATCTAAAATTCCATTGATAAAAATACTGCTTTTTGGCGTAGAATATTCCTTGGCGACTTCTAAATATTCGTTCAGAGTAACTTTTACCGGAATAGACGGAAATTTCAAGAATTCACAAATTGCCATTTTAAGGATAATCGTGTCAATTTCAGCAATTCTATCGCTGTCCCAGTTGGGGGTTTTATCCAGATATTCCTTTGCCAATTCAGTTTCATTTAAAACCGTTTTTCGAAACAGGTCTTTTACAAAATCCTTGTCTTCATTGTCTTTATACAATTTTGGAACTCTGAAATTGTCGTCTTCACCTGGCTTGATCGCTTTCAATTGCTTAATGATATGCGTGTTCACTAATGGAATATCATCAACCCAAGTCAACTTATCGTCTTCTAAATAGTCATACAATTTCTCATTAGGAACAATAACCTCCATAAATAAATCAACTATAAATTGTCGGTCTTCTTCAAAGGTATTTACTGAATTACTCATGTAATCGGCATACAAACTACTTGCTTTTATAGCATTCAAAAGCAATAAAATATAATCGTCGTTTAAGGTCCAATTATTGATTTTACGATTTTCCAGCGCAATACTTAGTGAGTTGTTTTCGGAAAGAATTTGAAAAATCCTGTTTTTTACGAATTTTTCATTGGGCTTGCGTTCCTCAGCAGTTGCAAGATGCTTTAGACTTGATTTATGCAAAAAAATTGTTTCTGTTTTACAAATCTCAATCAGCGAAGAAAGCATGATTAGGTATAAATCTTGAATATTGTCGATACTGTAAAAAAGAAATTTCTCTTCTTTCTCTAAATTATCTGAACCGCTTTGATGCATCGCATAAATGGACTGCATGACTTTAACGCGAATGTGTCTTCTATTTACCACCTTGTAAGAACTTTTATTAATTAGCCTGCAAAAATAAGTCTTTACTTTTTTAAAATAAAATATATAATCGCTTATTTTAAAAGTATTCCATAATCCATATACATCGATCAAGACGAGATGAACACTGAATACGGATTACGGAACAGTTCAAATTACTTTTTGCTATTCTCCAATTTTCTTTGATTGATTCGATTTTGAGCAATCGTCAAAGCGGCGTGGTGCGGTGTGATCTTGTTAGCAAGAGCAAAATCAAATATCTCTAAAGTTGTGTTATAAATATTTTCAGTCTTACGCATAATTTCAGCTTTGTCATAATGTGCTAATTCCGCATAAACATTAATAATTCCGCCCGCATTAATCAAGAAATCAGGAGCATATAGAATCCCTCTTTCTTGTAGGATTGCACCATGTACATTTTCATCTGCCAACTGATTGTTAGCTGCACCAGCAATAACTTTTGCTTTAATTTTATAAACAGTAGTGTCATTTAACGTGGCTCCCATAGCACAAGGCGCATAAATATCAACGTCCGCACTATACAAATCGTCTCCTCTAAAAATTTGTGCCTGATACTTTGCTCCTACTTCATTCAATTTTTCCTCATTGATATCAGCGATAGTAACTAGCGCTCCTTCTTTAGTCAAATAGTCAACTAAAGTTTCACCAACATGTCCAATTCCTTGTACCAATATCTTTTTACCGCTTAAAACATCAGAACCAAATTGTTGTTTGGCTGCCGCTTTCATTCCTAAATAGACACCGTAAGCAGTAACTGGCGACGGATTTCCAGAACCACCTCTTTCTTCTGAAATTCCAGTCACATAAGGAGTGACATCTCGCACAATATCCATATCTTTTGTTTCCATTCCCACATCCTCAGCCGTGATGTATCGACCACTTAGAGAATGCACAAATTCACCAAATTTACGCATTAGCTCTGGTGTTTTTTGTGTTTTGGCATCACCAATAATAACTGCTTTACCTCCACCAATATTGAGTCCTGTAATCGCGGCCTTAAAAGTCATTCCCCGTGACAAACGCAAAACATCATTTAATGCTTCCCACTCATTCGCGTAATTATACATTCGCGTACCACCTAAAGCGGGTCCCATTACCGAATTATGAATACCAATAATTGCTTTTAAACCTGTATCTTTGTCGTTGCAAAATACAATTTGTTCGTGATCATCAAATGATAATTGGCCAAAAACGGGATCCATTTTTTGAAGTTCCTTGCCAGTTGTGAAAGCTGCATTCATAGTGTAAGTTTTTATAGTGATAAATTATGAATTTGTCAAAAAGACAATCCAAATTTACACAAAATACAAACATATACGAATGCTTTGTCAAAAAATCACCAAATCAGCAAAATTTTTAATAAAAAATCAAGCCTTTAAATTATCAAAAACAGAGTTTTATTCTAAAAATAAAATCATTTCAACACAGAATATATTAAAAAAATGAAAGAATTACGTTATTTAAACAAATACTTCGTCAAATACAAATACAGTTTTCTACTCGGAATCGTTTTTACGATCATTGCTCAGATCTTTATGTTGTTTACGCCTAAATTGATCAGCAAATCTTTTAAGGTTATTGAGGCTTTCGCCAAAGATAAAAGCGTTGCTAAATCAGTTATTCATCAAGAATTAATTTCGAATATTTTACTGATTATAGCCACAACAATCATTGCGGGTTTCCTGACCTTTTTAATGCGACAAACCCTAATTGTAATGTCGCGCCATATTGAATTTGATCTAAAAAATGAAGTATTCCGTCAATATGAAAATTTATCTCAAAATTTTTACAAGCAAAGTCGTACAGGAGATTTAATGAACCGAATCAGCGAAGACGTTTCAAAAGTGAGAATGTATGTTGGCCCAGCGGTAATGTATACCATAAACACGGTTATCCGTTTTGCTATTGTTATTGTTTACATGTATAATGTATCGCCAACATTAACATTGTATACGCTCTTACCCTTACCCCTTTTATCCTATGCTATTTTCAAATTAAGTTCAGAAATCAATGTAAGAAGCACCATTTTTCAACAATATTTATCCAAAGTTTCCAGTTTTTCACAAGAAATATTCTCTGGGATCCGCGTGATAAAAGCGTATTCATTGGAAAATCAACATCAAAACAACATGGTTAATTTAGCGAATGAAAGCAAAAGTAAAAGTTTGAATTTGGCCAAAGTACAATCATTATTTGGTCCATTAATGCTGGCATTAATAGGAATCAGCAACTTAGTGGTAATTTATTTTGGTGGTTTAATGTACATCGATGGCACCATAAAAAGCATTGGAACCATCGCTGAATTTATCTTGTATGTCAACATGCTCACTTGGCCCGTAGCGTCCTTAGGATGGGTTTCCTCAATGGTACAAGAAGCAGAAGCATCTCAGAAAAGACTTAACGAATTTCTAAAAATCGAACCAGAAATAAAAAATAAAAACGAAAACAAATCGCTAATTGAAGGAACTATTTCATTTGAAAATGTAAGTTATATTTATGAGGACACCAATATCAAAGCGCTTCAAAACATATCTTTCACCGTACAAAAGGGAGAAACTTTAGCTATCCTAGGCAAAACAGGATCTGGAAAATCAACAATCTTATCATTAATTTCAAGAATGTATGATGTTTCAGAAGGAAAAATAAATATTGACAAAAATGAAATAAGCAGCATCAATCTTTTTGATTTACGCAACAGCATTGGGATTGTACCGCAAGATGCTTTTTTATTTTCAGATAGCATTAAGAACAATATAATGTTTGGCAAAGATAATGCAACGGAAGAAGAAGTGAAATCGGCTGCCAAAAGTGCCGTTGTACATGATAATATTATGGGCTTCAGCAAACAATATGAAACAGTTTTGGGTGAAAGAGGAATTACCCTTTCAGGCGGTCAAAAACAAAGGGTTTCTATTGCGAGAGCTATTATTAAGAATCCTCCTATTTTACTATTTGACGATTGCTTATCCGCTGTAGACACTCAAACCGAAGAAGAGATATTAAACAACTTGCATGAAATTTGTAAAGACAAAACAACTATTATTGTAAGTCATCGTGTTTCCTCGGCTAAAAATGCAGACCGAATTATTATCATTGACAAAGGGCAAATTATACAACAAGGTTCTCATAATCAATTGATAAATCAGGAAGGCTATTACGCCGCTTTGTACTTGAAACAACTTTCGGAAAAAGAAATGCTTTAATTGTTGTGTAATACATATTTTTTATAGATTTTTGGGTATTAGTTAACAACCATAAATTGACAGAAAGGATTATGAGAGAACATGACATGTTAGAAAAAGAAGAGATATTTTCCAAAGTTTTACGAGCCGGACGAAGAACCTATTTCTTTGATGTGAGAGCTACTAAAGCTGATGATTATTACATTACCATTACCGAAAGCAAGAAATTTACCGAGGAAGATGGGTCATTCCACTTCAAAAAACATAAAATCTATTTATATAAGGAAGATTTTGCTGCTTTTGCTGAGATTTTAGGAGATATGACTTCTTACGTTTTGAACCATAAAGGCGAAGAAGTAATTTCAGAAAGACATCAAAAAGATTTCAAAAAAGAATACACATCTGAAAAATCAGATGATGAAATTCTACCGCAAACATCTAATTTTACGGACATCGATTTTGATGATATTTAATAGCTAAAAGACGCTTAAACAAAAGTTAAAAGCCTGAAATTCAAATGAGTTTCAGGCTTTTTTTATTACGTTTACAGTCTATATAACTCAAATGACAGAAACCAAATCATTGTTTAGCTTTCTATATACCGCACTTTTATCTGAAAAGACAAAGAAGAGAACCGAAAAATTTTTTATATCTGTAGCTATAATAAGCTTTTTACTGCATTTGTTAATTATAGCATTGGTAGATCTTGAAATTATTTTGGTAAATGATTATTCGAAATTATTGAGTAATCCAATCTCCGCTATCTATACTCCTTTTTCCTTTATTTTGATATACGAAGTGTATCTTTTGGTCTATTATTTGCCTAAATCAACAACAATTTACATAGGCAAACAGTATGAAATCATCACGCTAATAATTATCAGGCGAATCTTCAAAGATTTAACTAAGGTAGAATTTAACTCCAATTGGTTTGCCGTAAAAACAAATGTGAATTTTACGCTGGACATTATAGCAACAATACTTTTATTTTTCTTAATTTTTGTTTTTTACAACCTCAACAGAAAAAATGAGATCAACCAATCTAAAATCCAAAAAACGATAGATGTAAATAAATTTATAAAACTGAAAAACATTTTTGCGATTGTGCTCATTCCTATTTTTGTTATACTATCTCTTTATAGTCTAGGACATTGGATTTATGAAAGTTTCTTTTCACTAACGCAAATAGTAGATAAGATAAAAGACATTAATAAAATATTCTTTGATAAATTTTTTACAGTTCTAATATTGGTAGAGGTACTTTTACTATTGTTCTCCTTTTTTCTATCAGATAAATTCAATAGAGTCATCAGAAATTCGGGCTTTATAATTTCGACAATATTAATAAAACTTTCTTTTGGTACAGAAGGAATTCTGAATACAATTCTGATTGTCACAGCTGTTTTGTTCGGCGTAATAATATTAGCCATCCACAATAAATACGAAACTTTGGAAGCCAATAAAACAAGTACTTTTGAAACTTAAATTACCCTATTCGCAAACCATTATCAATCTTAAAATCAGGAGCCAATAAAATTACATCTCCCAGCTCTCCTACCGCGCCTAAAACCAAGCATTCGCTCATGAATTTCCCGATTTGTTTTTTAGGAAAATTAACCACGGCTACGATTTGACGGTTCAGTAAATCTTCTTTTTGATACCTTGTCGTAATTTGCGCGGATGTTTTTCTAATTCCAAGTACAGAACCAAAATCGATTGTAAGCTGATACGCTGGTTTTCTGGCCTCTGGAAAATCATGCACTTCCAGTATAGTCCCCACACGCATTTCTACTTTCTCAAATTCCAGCCAGCTAATGTTTTCCATAATTAATTTTATTTAAAATAGCATAAGATACCAAACCTATAAATTTTACAACTATTTACACTAATTCTATAAAAGTATTTTCTATATATCCGTTTAATTTTACAAAACTAATAGTAATTCCGCATGTAAAAAACGACTCTTATGGAAATGAATGAAATGAAAAACAGTGAATTGCACAATGGAAATATTCAGGATAATACAAGGACTGGAATAGATATGTATGTTGAGACAGCACCAAATGTAAAATTGTATGTGAAAGATTATGGACAAGGTAAACCCGTTATCCTTATTCATGGATGGCCACTTTCTAATGAAATGTGGGAATACCAAATTGACACTTTAGTTCAAAATAACTTTCGAGTTATTGCGTATGACCGTCGTGGCTTTGGTAAATCTTCTCATCCCTGGGATGGTTATGATTATGATACTTTGGCGGATGATTTAGGAGCCATTATCGAACAGTTGAATTTGGAACAAGCCGCACTTGTTGGCTTTTCAATGGGCGGTGGCGAAGTGGTACGCTATTTCAGTCGTCATGGTGGGAAAGGCGTTTCAAAAGCGGTACTTATATCGTCAGTGACCCCGTTTCAATTGCAAACGGACTCCAATCCTAACGGTGTTCCACAAGAAAAGTATGATGGAATGGCAGAGCAAATCAAGGCCGATCGCATTGGTTTTCTGGATAGTTTTGGAAAAACATTTTTTGGAGTAAGTTTTATCAGCAAACCGATTAGCACTCCTTTATTGGATTATTATAGAATGCTGTGTTCTTTTGCTTCACCTCGTGCGACTTTAGAATGTGCCAAGTCATTTTCCTCTACTGATTTTCGAGGAGAAATGGCATCCGTAAATGTCCCTACCTTAATTATTCATGGGGATGAGGACAAAACAGTCCCTATTGAAATCAGTTCCGAAGTAGCGACAAAACTGATTCCAGACAATAAATTTATCATTTATGAAGGAGCACCTCATGGGTTGTTTTACATTGAAAAAGACAAATTAAATAGTGATTTAATTGAATTTTTAAATTCATAGCGTACACCCCAACCGATTTGATAAACCACAATTTATAAATTGTAAAAAAAAATCCCATTCGCCGCAGCAAATGGGATTTTGTAATTTTAGAAATAGTTTATCTATTTAACTTCCATTAATTCTACGTCAAAAATCAAAGTAGCATTTGGAGGAATTGCTCCTCCAGCACCACGAGATCCATATCCTAAATCCGATGGGATCACAAAACGGGCTTTATCGCCTACACGCAATAGAGCGATTCCTTCATCCCAACCTTCAATAACCTGACCTTGACCCAATTTAAATTCAATTGGTTTTTTTCTTGGATAAGAAGAGTCAAAAACTTTACCATTTTCTAGAGAACCTTCATAGTGAACAGCCACTGTTTTTCCGCTTTCTGCTTTTTTACCTTCACCCCTTTGGATGAACTGGTAACGCAAACCGCTTTCTGTTTTTTCAAAACCAGCTGCTAATTTTTCCATCGCTGCTTCCACTTCTGCTTTTACAGCAGCATCACGTTTGTTACGAGATCCTTTGAATGTGATAAATGCTTCAATTGCATTCCAATTTTTAGCTTCTTCACCTTCTCTGATAATTTCTAAAGATTCTAAAACATCTCCTTGCTCAACAGCGTCAACAATATCTTGACCTTCTACCACATGACCAAAAACAGTATGTTTGTTGTCTAACCAATCTGTTGGAATGTGAGTAATATAGAATTGTGAACCGTTTGTTCCAGGTCCTGAGTTAGCCATTGCTAAAACACCTGGACGGTTGTGTTTTAAACTTGGGTGAAATTCATCATCAAATTTATACCCTGGATCTCCAGTTCCTGTTCCTTGAGGACAACCCCCTTGGATCATAAAGTTGGGAATAACGCGGTGGAATTTTAATCCATCATAAAATTTAACCCCTTGTGGTTTTACTTTATTTTCTACGTTTCCTTCAGCCAATCCTACGAAGTTTCCAACCGTACCTGGAGTCAAATCGTGTGTTAGTTTTACTAAAATAGCCCCTTTTGTGGTGTTGAATTTAGCATATATTCCATTTTCCATTTTTGTATAATTTTTGTTGAATGGCAAATTTACAAATTAAATTAGAGAATGTGAAAATTTGAGAATTAGAAAGTTGTGTTAATCCATAGGGATAGATAGCATTTCAATTACTAAACCGTCATTAATTCACTAAACCCTAGCCCAGATAGGAGTGGAAATCCTTTTTATTAGCCCTTCAAGGCTGATAAAAAGATTGTAACGTATAGCTGGAAATAGCTCCTAAATAATACTGTGCTGGTTTATTTGGTTGTTTGATTCGCTAAATACCTCTTCAACTTTGTACCTTTGCACCTTTCGAACTTATATATAAAATTATGCGCATTGATATTGTTACCGTTTTGCCGGAATTGTTGCGAAGTCCATTTGAGGCTTCCATTATGAAACGTGCTATTGATAAAGGTTTAGTAGAAGTTCATTTTCATAATTTACGAGATTATACCACGAACAGACAAAAAAGTGTAGATGATTATCCCTATGGTGGTGGTGCAGGAATGGTGATGACAGTGCAACCCATTGATGCTTGTATTACACATTTAAAAAGCGAAAGAGTCTACGATGAAATCATCTATATGTCGCCAGACGGAGCTACTTTGAATCAAAAAATGGCCAACACCATGTCGATGTATGAAAACATTATTATTCTTTGCGGACATTACAAGGGTGTGGATCAAAGAGTGCGCGATCATTTTATCACAAAAGAAATCTCTATTGGTGATTACGTATTGTCAGGTGGAGAATTAGGAGCTTTGGTTTTATCGGACGCTTTAATCCGATTGATCCCTGGTGTTTTAAGTGACGAAACCTCAGCACTGACAGATAGTTTTCAGGATGGGCTATTGTCAGGACCTATTTACACGCGTCCCGCAGATTATAACGGCTGGAAAGTTCCAGAGGTTTTAACCTCAGGGAATTTTGCTAAAATAGACAAATGGCGTGAAGATATGGCCTACGAACATACAAAGAATAGACGGCCAGATTTGCTGGAGGATTAAAAATTTGTTTAAGGTTTAAAGTTGGTATTCAAGAACTTCTAAACTTTGAACAAGAAAAACTTTAAACTTTAAACTTTTTAATTACCTTTGCCGCTTAATTTAGATTAACCTCTGGCGAGATCCGCGAATGTTGATTTAATAAAAAACCATAATTAAAAAATATCATGGCAGATTTAATGAAATTCGTTCAAGACGAATTTGTAGCAAGAAAAGAATTCCCAGTTTTTGCAGCTGGAGACACTATCACTGTTTTCTACGAAATTAGAGAGGGTGAAAAAACTAGAACACAGTTTTTTAAAGGAGTTGTTATTCAAAGAAGAGGTTCTGCTAACACAGAAACTTTCACAATTCGCAAAATGTCTGGTGCTATTGGAGTAGAGCGTATCTTTCCAGTAAACTTACCAGCTTTGCAAAAAATTGAAATCAACAAAAAAGGTGCAGTTCGTAGAGCTAGAATTTTCTACTTTAGAGAACTTACTGGTAAAAAAGCTAAGATTAAAGACAAAAGAAGATAGTCACTATCTCTTTACTATAAAAGTCCCAACACTGTTGGGACTTTTTTTTGATTTAAACCCAAAGTAACAATCATTATTCCTTAGATTTTAACTAAAACAAAAGAATTTCAATAGCTCTTATTTGATAATTTATAAGGAAATTCATTTTCATATTCGCAATTTAGATACACAATAATACTAATTTCATAATTCAATTTATACTACTAAAAACTTAACAAAAACGCATTTTCTTTTACGATATCGTTTTATTACCTTTGTGGCCACGTTTAAAAATAAGAATTATACATAGCAATACATTATGACAAAAATTAAAGTAGCCAATCCAATTGTAGAATTGGATGGAGATGAAATGACACGAATTATTTGGTCTTTTATTAAAGAAAAATTAATTCTTCCTTATTTAGACTTAGATATTAAATATTATGATTTAGGAATGGAGAGCAGAGACGCTACCAATGACCAAATCACAATTGATTCTGCGGAAGCAATAAAAAAATACAATGTTGGTATTAAATGCGCCACCATTACTCCAGATGAAGACCGAGTTAAAGAATTTGGTTTGAAAAAAATGTGGAAATCTCCAAACGGAACCATCCGTAATATTGTAGGTGGTACTGTTTTCCGCGAACCAATTATCATGAAAAATGTTCCTCGTCTAGTACCTGGTTGGACACAACCTATCGTTATTGGCCGTCATGCTTTTGGAGATCAATACAAAGCTACTGATACTGTTATTAAAGGAAAAGGAAAACTAACCATGACTTTTGTGCCTGAAGAAGGAGAAACACAAACTTGGGAAGTATACGATTATAAAGGAGATGGGGTAGCAATGGCAATGTACAATACTGATGAAAGTATTTACGGTTTTGCACATTCTTCATTTCAAATGGCTTTGACAAAAAAATGGCCTTTGTATCTTTCTACAAAAAACACAATTTTGAAAGCCTATGATGGTCGTTTCAAAGATATTTTTGAAGAAGTGTACCAATCGAGCTACAAAATACAATTTGTTGAAGCAGGTATTACTTACGAACACAGATTGATTGACGACATGGTTGCGTCTGCAATGAAATGGAGCGGTGGATTTGTTTGGGCTTGTAAAAACTACGATGGTGATGTACAATCCGATACTGTTGCGCAAGGTTTTGGTTCTTTAGGACTAATGACTTCCGTTTTAGTGACTCCTGATGGAAAAACATTAGAAGCAGAAGCGGCTCACGGAACAGTAACGCGTCACTTTAGACAACACCAACAAGGGAAAGCTACTTCTACTAATCCAATTGCATCTATTTTTGCCTGGACTAGAGGATTAGAACACAGAGGTAAATTAGACGAAAACCAAGCATTAATTGATTTTTGCCATGCATTAGAACAAGTTTGTATCGATACTGTTGAAAGCGGAAAAATGACTAAAGACTTAGCCATGTTAGTAAAACCAGAAGGTTTGACCGCAGCAGACTATTTGACTACAGAGGCTTTTTTAGCAGCTATACAAGAAAATTTAGATGCTAAACTAGCGTAATTATTTTCTGCTATATATATTTTAAAGACAACCCGAAAAGGTTGTCTTTTTTTTTACCTTAGCAAACCTTAACAATTGTTATACACTAATTGACGTTCTATTTAATGTAATTTGCATTCTTCATTTTGAAAATCTTTAAACAATGACTCCACAGAAAATTATTACCTTTTTAGTTGTATTATTTTCCATATCCTCCACTTTTGCTCAGGAGAAATTTACGCTAAGCGGTACTATTATTGACGCAAACAGCAATGAAACTTTAATAGGCGTTAATGTAGTGCTGCCCGAATTAAAAACCGGAGTCACCACTAATGAATATGGCTTTTATTCCATTACTGTTCCAAAAGGAATATATACAGTGCAAATAAGCTATTTGGGATATCAAACGGTAGAGGAATTAATTAGTTTGAGTCAAAATATAAAAAACAATTTTAATTTATACAGTAATGAAACTGCTTTACAAGAAGTAATCATAACCGATACTAAAACAAAAATTGACATCAAGAAACCGGAAATGAGTGTCAACAAACTCTCGATTTCTGCCATTAAAAAAATGCCTGTTGTTTTGGGTGAAGTCGATGTTTTAAAATCCATTTTATTACTTCCCGGAGTTACTAATGCAGGTGAAGGTGCATCTGGCTTTAACGTTCGCGGTGGTGGAGCAGATCAAAATTTGATTTTACTGGACGAAGCAACCATTTTTAACTCCTCCCATGTTTTTGGTTTTTTCTCCGTTTTTAATCCGGATGCCATCAAGGATTTAAAATTATACAAAGGTGGAATTCCTGCACGTTTTGGAGGAAGAGCATCATCTGTTTTGGATATTTATCAAAAAGATGGTAACAGTAAAAGTTTTCATGTAAATGGCGGAATTGGATTAATTTCCAGTAGGATTTTGGCCGAAGGACCATTGGTAAAAGACAAAGGTTCGTTCCTTATTGGCGGCAGAAGTTCGTATGGACATTTATTCCTTAAGCTTTCCGAAGAACAAAAAAACAACTCTGTTTATTTTTATGATTTGAATACTAAATTGAGCTATAAAGTAGACAGCAACAACAGCTTATACTTATCTGGTTACTTTGGTAGGGATGTTTTTAGCTTAAATAAAAGCTTTACCAATATTTATGGGAATGCCACGGTTAACCTGCGCTGGAACCACTTATTTTCCGAAAAGTTATTTTCGAATTTGTCACTCATTTACAGCGATTACTATTATGGTTTAGATTTGGATTTTGTAGGTTTCAAATGGGATTCTGGCATCAAGAATTATAATATCAAATACGATTTTAAGAATTATATTTCGGATAAATTCAAATTGAATTACGGTGTAAATGGAATTTATTACGAGTTCAATCCTGGAACTATCAAACCTTCAAGTTCGGAATCTGGAATTAATTTTGATCAATTAGATAAAAAATACGCTTTTGAACCTGCACTGTACATTAACGCAGACCACGAAATATCCAATAAAATTGCCCTTTCCTACGGTCTTCGATACAGTATGTTTTATCGTTTAGGACAATCTACAGTGAATATTTATGAAAATGACAATCCAGTGCTATTCAATTCGGAATTACAGATTTATGAAAAAGCAACTCCTATCGGCACCAAATTTTATGACCGCAACAAAGTGATTCAAAGCTATAATTATCTGGAACCCCGTTTTTCATTGGCCTACCAAATTAACGACGACCAATCGATAAAAGCAAGCTACAATAGAATGGTGCAGTATCTACAATTGATTTCAAACACCGCATCCCCTACTCCACTGGATGTATGGACACCAAGTGATAATTTTATCAAACCTCAAATTGCTGATCAAGTAGCCTTGGGATATTTTAAAAACTTCCAAAAGGACATGTATTCCCTTGAAATAGAAACGTATTACAAAGAAGTTCAAAACCGATTGGACTATATTGATGGCGCTAATTTGATTGCTAATAAAGCCATTGAACAAATAATCCTCAATGGTCAATTAAGATCGTATGGTTTAGAAATCATGTTCCGCAAAAATGAAGGAAAATTTAATGGTTGGATTTCGTATACATTATCTAAATCAGAGCAACAGACTCCGGGAAGAACATCAATCGAAACTGGAATCAATAACGGGCAATGGTACAATTCAGTATATGATAAACTGCACAATATCGCGATTACCACTTCGTATAATTTAAATGAAAAATGGTCATTTGGAGCTAATTTTGCCCTCCAAACTGGACAACCAGTTACCTATCCTGTTGGTCAATATGAATACTTAGGCATCAATGTACCCAGTTATGGACTGAGAAATGAAAATCGACTCCCAGCATACCATCATTTAGATATTGCCGCAACGCTGACTCCAAAAAACAATAAGGACCGCCAGTGGAAAGGAGAATGGGTTTTTAGCATTTACAATTTGTACAACAGAAAAAATGCTGCTTCTATCAATTTCAGACAAAACGCAGATACTGGAAGTAACGAAGCCATAAAAACGTCAATCTTTGGTATTGTACCAGCTGTGAGTTACAACTTTAAATTTTAAGTCCCTCAACCATAAAAAAGTAAGGCAATCAAAAACAAAAAAAATGAAAAAAATAACACTCTTTTTAGTACTCCTAATGGCTGTTTTGGCAAGTAGTTGCGAAGATGTAATCGACGTTGATTTAGACAATGCGCCCCCAAAATTGGTCGTTGAAGCAGCAATCAATTGGAAAAAAGGAACTGTAGGAAATCAGCAAAAAATAAAACTAACTACCACAACTGGATTTTACAGTAATGCGATTCCAATAGTTTCAGGAGCGACAGTATCCATAAAAAACAGCGCTAATGTCGTTTTTACATTTTCAGAAATGGCAAATACGGGTGAATATAATTGTACTACTTTTGTTCCAATAATTAATGAAACCTATACGTTGACTATTATCAGCAATGGCAATACCTACACCGCCACCGAAACATTAAAAGCGGTTACTTCGATAACAAAAATTGTTCAAAACAACAAAGGCGGGTTCACAGGAACCGATGTAGAAATCAAAACATTTTATCAAGATCCACCGACTGAAACCAATTATTACTTGTACAAATATATGTATTCCAACCAAGTAAAATCAAACTTTTATGTAGATCAGGATGAATTTTTTAACGGCAACGAATTCTTTAGCATCTCACAAAACGACAATCTTAAAAAAGACGATACAATTGAAGTAAGTCACTTCGGAATTTCTAAAGCCTATTATAATTACATGAGTATCTTAGTGAGTATTGCTGGAAATAATGGCGGAGGACCATTTCAATCACCACCTGCAACCGTAAGGGGAAATGTTATGAACACAACTGATACTGCTAATTATCCATTGGGCTATTTCTCTCTTAGTGAAGTGGATATCAAAAAATACACTGTCGAATAAGTAGTAGCAAATCCTGCTATTCCTGACAAAACAGCTTCTTAACAACTTTCCAGTTCCGATAAAAAGCGCTTTGATTCCTCTTCCAAATGGTAGAAAAATAAAGCTCAGCAACTGTTTTAGTTTTTAGTTCAAATGAAATTTGCTGAACGCTATGAAAATAAAAGCAGCGCAGAGTAATCCAAAGTAGTGATGGAAGCAATAAAACGAGAACTTTTATTTACTTTTACGGCATAATGTATAATTCATAAATAAACATGTCTTCACACCATATCGTTCGCGATGACCAAGAACCTGCTTTAATCATCGCTAACGGCGCTTCCTGCAAACCAGAACTACTAGGCCAATTGCTGGAATGGTCTCCTCTGGTTGTGGTGTTAGACTCTGCCATGGTTCGTGTAATGGAGTTAGACATTAAAGTCGATATACTGCTAGGTGATTTCGACAGAGGATTTGATCCTGAAATTTACAAAACAACTCAATATCCAATCGAAATCATTCATACACCGGATCAGAATAAAACTGATTTAGAAAAGGCTTTTGACTATTTAATCGAAAGAAAAATACCGGCCGTAAATGTCGTTTGGGCAACTGGAAGAAGAGCCGATCATACGATTACGAATCTGACTAACATCACGCGATACAGAAATCTACTAAAAATTGTCATTCTGGACGATCATTCAAAAGTGTTTTTATTGCCTAAGAAATTCGAAAAATGGTATACGGCAAACACTCCTATTTCCTTAATCCCCATCGGTCATGTTACTGGAATTCACTCTGATAATTTATGCTATCCGTTAAAAGATGATAGTCTAACTATTGGTTATCGTACTGGGAGCAGCAATCATGTTATCAAAGATGGCATCGTAACAATAACACACGATGAAGGCGATTTATTGATGATGGAGTGCTTGGATTAGTATTTATTGAATCTTCAACAAGGCATCCCTTACAATCACATAATGGCTCCACGGAATAAAATGATTCGCTTTTTCGATCGTCAACGTATCGATTGATTTCGCATTAACCAACATTATTTTCATAAAAGCAACATTACTATACGGTACCAAAACATCTTTTGTTCCGTGAATAATCGTAACATCGCAAGTGATCTTTTTTAGCTCTGGCTGTAATAGTACCAAATCCTTTTTCAGCCACCAAAGTTCATCATTAGAAGGCCGTAATGCTCCTGGAATTAAATACCGCAATGGCGATGCTTTAATAACTGCTCTCCATTTCTCTGGATTTTCGGCCTTAGGATCTAAGGACCCAGCAAGTATCACCAATCGGGAATACCAAGAGGGATGATCCACCGCTAACTGAGACACAACTGGTCCGCCAACAGAATGACCCACCAAAATTAGCGGTTTTTTATTATCTATTTTTTTAATAAATGCAGCTATTCGTTGTGATTGCTCCTTTAAACTTTGAGCATTGCCAAAATCGCTGTATCCAAAACCCGGTCGATCAATTGCAATCATCCGATATTTCTTCAGCAATAAAGTATCTAGAAGATATTCTTTGAAAGCATTCCAGCTTCCAGGGGAACCATGAACAAAAAATAAAGTTGGATTTTGATCACTGCCTGTGGTTACATAATGAATCTTATAGCCGTCAAAAAGGATCGTGGAATCCTTAAAAGCTGTTTTTGAGGTTGCGAAGAATTTTCTGGTTTCCTTATTGGAATATCGCATCGTCACACACGACTGACACATAACAACATAAAAAACCACTAAACTATAAACGATGTACCTTTTTTTGAAATGAGATGAGAAGGGCATAATGGTCATTCTATTTGTATTTTTTATAAAAGTAACCGTTTTATGCTTTAAAAAAACCATCATTCTTTCATTTCCATTGCATATCCACTGTTTGAGGGATCTAAATAACCTATGCCCTTTTTACAAAATACTTATGCTTATATTTGCATCGAAATATAGAAAATGAAAGCGAAAAAGATTACCGAAAAGACGAATTTACATCCTAGAAATCGAGACAGATTTGGCTATAATTTTGAAGAATTAATAGAAAAATCTCCGGAATTGAAGTCCTTTGTTTCTATTAATGAGCACCAAATTGAAACCATCGATTTTAGTAATCCAGATGCTGTAAAATCCCTAAACAAAGCGTTATTGTTATCGCATTATGACATTCAAAACTGGGATATTCCTAAAAACTACCTTTGCCCTCCAATCCCTGGAAGAGCAGACTACGTTCATTATATAGCTGATTTATTAGCTTCAAGCAACAACGGAATCATTCCTGAGGGGGAAACAGTCCAAGGCTTAGATATTGGTGTAGGTGCCAACTGCATTTATCCAATTATAGGGAATTCTGCTTACGGTTGGAGTTTTGTAGGAACAGATATTGATTTAAAAGCTATTGAAAACTGCAGCGCCATCATTGAAGACAATCCAAAGTTGATTGATGCTATCAGTTTACAACAACAAACACAGTCGCGATTTATTTTTAAAAATATTATTACTCCAGAAGACAAATTTACGTTTACCATTTGTAATCCACCTTTTCATGCTTCCCAAGATGAGGCTACTAAAAGTACGGTACGAAAATTAAATAATTTAGAATCTCAAAGCGTCAGTACCAAAACTACGAAACCTGTTTTAAATTTTGGGGGTCATAATGCTGAATTATGGTGTGAAGGTGGTGAGCTAGGTTTCGTTACCCAAATGATTTATGAAAGTGCCAAATATCCAATGCAATGTTTGTGGTTTACTACTTTAATATCCAAAAAAGAAAATCTTTCTAGTCTTTACAAAACATTAAATAAGGTAAGTGCAGTCGAAATTAAAACAATTGATATGGCTCAAGGCCAAAAAACAAGTCGAATTGTCGCATGGACTTTTTTGAGTGATGCACAACAAAAAGCTTGGAAGTTCTAGAAGAAACAGTCGGTATTTAAATGCTACAGTCACTTCCAATCATCATTTATGATTGTAGGAACAATTCAGATAGACGTCTTCTTTCTCGCTCGTGATACACCATTTGTTTATTTAAAATGAAATACTAAAAAATAGTTCATTATTAAATCAGCAATTATAATCCTGAAAAAATTACTTTACCAAAAAAAACATACATCTATTTGTAAATAGTTGTATTTCTCTACGTTTTTAAGAATAAAAAGTTAATTTTAACTTAAAATTACATAAGTTTGATAGTGAAATCTTTGAAATCTCCTTGAGATAATTACTTCCAACCAATTAATATTGTAGAAAGAATAACAATTACACTGCCTTAAAAATAATGTAGTAATCGCATTCCTGTTGTCCTTTTTTTGCTATTAAAACATAAAAACAAGCTTAACCAAATTTTGTATTAAACAAATGAACTAATCCAAATTAAATTGTGAAAAGGCAAATACTGCACACCGACCTTATAGACGACTCCACGCTTTGGAACAATCTTAAAAAAGGGGATGAAAATGCTTTTTCAATGCTTTTTAAAAAGCATTACGCTCATTTAATACGTTATGGAAATTCCTTTATTCCGTTTCCTGAAAAAGTTCAGGATTGCGTTCAGGATGTTTTCACAGACATCTGGATTTACAAACATAAACTTAATGATTCAGTAATAGTAAAAGCTTATTTACTTTCTTGTGTACGCAAACGACTTACAAGAGCACAACAACGTGATCGTATTTTTCGTTTTAGTAGCGCTATAGAAACCGTAGATTTTCTGTTTGACTTTTCTATTGAACACGACCTTATTTCAGATGAAACGACAGCTTTTAAAGTTTCACATCTCAATCATTTAATTAATGATTTGCCTTCTCGACAAAAGGAAGCCTTGTACCTTCGATACCATCAAGAACTTAACGTAGACCAAATTGCCATTACACTAGACATTAATTATCAATCAGCAAATAATCTTTTGCACCGAGCATTGTTAAGCTTGCGCAAAGAATGGAAAGAAAAGAAATCCTTTTCTTAGTGCTATTTTAATTGGCAATTTAACATTCAAAAAATAATATAAAAAAACATCACTTTTAGTGAGTATCAATTAAAAAAAAGGTCCTTTCTACACTTGTAACCTCCTTTATTGATGCAACAACGTACTAATTATACCGAGATAGAACATTTTTTAGCTGACGAATCATTCCGTCTCTGGGTGTGTTTCAAAAATGACCTAAATAATTGGGAAGAGTGGACCCTAGAACATTCTAGTCGAGCTAAATTAGTAGAAGAAGCCAGATTATGGTTGTTAGCGATGTAAGTGCCGAATGATCAATTATCTTCGGATGCGGTTCAAGATGCGTTGCAAGCTACTTGGAATAAAATTGAAAGAACTGAGAAGAATAAAAAGGATATCGAAAAACCAGTTTTAAAACTCTTGAAAAAAAGATGGTTTGCTGGTGTAGCTGCTGTTTTGCTTTTAAGTCTGTTATCCGGGTGGTTGTACAATCAAAACAGGCCTTCTCAAAACTCAAAACTAACTTATAGTGAACTGATCAATACAAATGATGAGGGTTTAGTGGAACAAACCAACAACTCAGACAAACCTCAAATAATCACCCTATCTGATGGCAGTTCGGTATTATTGCAACCCAACAGCAAGTTAAGTTACCCTAAAATATTTGTTGGTGATGAAAGAAAAGTGTACCTCTCTGGTGAAGGCTTTTTCGAAATTAGTAAAAATCCTCAAAAACCATTTTTTGTATTTGCGAACGAAATCGTTACTAAAGTAGTAGGAACGAGCTTTAAAATAAAGGCATACGACAATCAACCCAATGTCGAAGTTGTAGTTCGAACGGGAAAAGTAAAAGTAAGATCTAATGCATTAATCGCCAATTCAAAAGACCAACTAATTGTTTTGTTGCCCAATCAAGCTTTACGATTCGTTCGAAAAAACTTCGTTTTTAATAAAATTACCGATATCACACTGGATCAATCTTTAAGTCAATCTGCCAGCAATATAGAGCAATTGGGATTTGAATTCACCGATATTCCGGTAGCACAAATTTTCAAAACTATTGAACAGGCCTATTTAGTAAAAATTGATTTCCCTCAAACAAAATTAAAGGACTGCTATCTCACCACCTCTTTAGGCGATCAACCATTACCAGAGAAACTAAAAATTATATGCAAAAGCCTTGGAAATAATACCAGCTATGAAATGAATGGAAACCAAATCATCATTATATCAGACGGATGTAACTAATAATATCTTGCCTATGAAGTAAATTATGCATTAGAAAATAGCGCCGAAAATGCTGTAACATTCTCGACGCTTTGAATAAAATCAATTCACTCTCTGTAAAGAGCAATTGGTATGTTCTCCCAATAACCAAACTAACGAATATTAAAACAACAAACCAAAATTATGAAAAAAACTGTCTTCAAACAACGACTATTTATTCGAATCATGAAAATAACCCTATTTCAATTTGTTTTAGCATTTGTCTTTTCAAGTGTTACGATAGCGAATAATATCAGAGGTCAAAAAAAACTGGACACAAAGGTTACCATAACTGTAACTGATTTAAACTTAGACACTGCATTAACGAAACTTGAAAAACTAGCCCATGTCAAGTTTTCGTACAATTCAAGAATGACACAATTAAATCAAAAAGTGAGTGTTTATGCTACTAATGAAGCATTATCAAGTGTACTAACCCGTATTTTGAAACCGCTTAAAATGAATTATATTGAAGTCAGCAATCAGATTATTCTACAAAAAGAAGGAATTGCCAACGCAGGAAGTACCGGAGAATTTTTCTCTGATTTAAATCAAAATGCAATAGCCGAAATTATCAAAGGCCGCGTTGTTGATGAAAAAGGAGAATCGTTACCTGGCGTTACAATTATTGTTAAAGGAACTACAAAAGGAACTACAACAGATATTGATGGAACCTATAGTATCAGTGCTGAAATTGGAGATATCTTACAATTTTCTTATGTGGGATTAGAAACTAAATCGGTTACGGTAACTGGCACTAAATTGAATGTTACTTTAATGAGAAGCGGCGAAACACTGCAAGATGTTGTCGTAATTGGATCCCGAAATCCAACTAGAACAGTTACTGAATCTGCAGTACCTATTGATGTGATTTCTATGAAAGAGATTGCCTCACAAGGTGCTCAAACGAATTTGAATCAAATTTTAAATATGGTTGCGCCATCATTTACATCGAATACAACTACTGTAGCTGATGGAACCGATCACATTGACCCAGCGCAATTAAGAGGTTTAGGACCAGACCAAGTTTTAGTTTTATTAAATGGAAAACGACGTCATACATCCTCTTTGGTAAACATCAATGGATCACCTGGTAGAGGAGCTGTGGGTACCGACTTGAATTCCATTCCTGCTTTTGCTATCGAAAAAATTGAAGTATTAAGAGATGGAGCTTCAGCTCAATATGGCTCAGATGCTATTGCTGGTGTGATCAACATCAACATGAAAAAAGATACTAAAAAATTGGAAATAAACCTTTTTGGAGGAAGTCATTTTTCTAAAAATGCAAACGACCATACCGGTGGAAATGATGGAAACAACATTCAAATTGACTTAAACTATGGCACAAACCTAGGGAAAGAAAAAAGCTTTATCAATGTTACTGCAAGCGCTCAATTGAGAGGTCAAACAAGTCGCGCCAGAGAAGTAACTGGAAATTTATTCAACCGATATAATGCTGTTGAAGAAAGAGCTAGAATAGCAGGTATCAATATCAATAGTTTATATGCGAATACGTTAAACACTACTCCTGGTTTTTATAACGGTTTACTGAATACAATTAATACGTATGCGCAACAAGTAAATTATTTTGATGCGACTACAAAAGCAGCTATTCAAACCGCCGCGTCTTCAGGAAATTTAGCGGGAATGAGAACTTTGTTAGGAGCTGACGTAACTGCTAACGAATTAGCTGCAAGAAGCTTAGTAAGAAATGATTTTAATATGAGAGTAGGTCAATCATCACTTCAAAGTTCGCAATTCTTTGTAAATGCTGCCTATCCCTTAACTGATAAATTAGAATTGTATGCTTTTGGAGGGAATAGCCATAGAACTGGTGAAGCTGCTGGATTTTACAGAAGACCAAATCAATCTAGATCTTACACCGGCTTGTATCCAAATGGTTTTTTACCTGAAATTCATTCGACAATTAACGATATTTCAGCAGCAGCAGGATTGCGAGGTACCATTTTTGGTAATTGGAATTTTGACTTAAGTAATACTTTTGGTAGAAACAGTTTTGATTATGGTGTTGAGAACACCGTCAATTCTTCCATGAGAGAAAATTCCCCAACTACTTTTGATGCAGGTGGATTAGCATTTAGCCAAAACACAACCAATTTTGACATGAATCAAAAATTTGGTGCTTTAAATGTTGCTTTCGGAGCTGAATACAGAAATGAAAAATATAGCATTAATGCTGGACAGCCAGAATCATATAATTTATATGATATAAACGGTAATGTTGCTTTACCAGGAGTTACACCCGCTAATCTTATCGTTACCGATTTCTTTGGATCTATTAGAGGAAATGGTTCGCAAGTATTTCCAGGTTTCAGACCTGCAAACGCAGTTGATAAAGGACGGAACAGTGCCGCTATTTATGGAGATCTTGAATATGATGTTACAGAAAAATGGTTATTGAACGGAGCTGTTCGTTTTGAAAACTATTCAGATTTTGGAAACACTACTAATTTTAAAGTTGCCAGTCGTTATAAACTAACAGACAACATTAATTTGCGTGGTGCCGTTTCAACAGGTTTCCGTGCCCCATCGTTACACCAAATCAATTTTAACGCTACAGCTACGCAATTTGTTGGTGGCGTACCTTTTGAAGTTAGTACATTTAGTAATGATTCCCCGGCAGCTAAAGCCCTTGGAATTCCACAATTGAAACAAGAAGAATCTAAAAGTGCCAGTATTGGTTTTACCGCTAAAATTCCAGAAGGAAACATTACTCTAACTGCCGATGCTTACATTGTAAGAATAGATGACAGAGTGACTTTGACGGATCAATTTTCTCGTCCATCGGGAACGTTTGCAACGGGAACACCACAAAGAGAGCTTCAATTACAATTTGATCAAGCTGGAGCAAATGCGGCTACTTTTTTTGCCAATGCTATTAGTACAGAGTCTAAAGGAATTGATATCATTATAACACATAAACTAAATTTAGGAGCTGTAGTAATCAAATCTGATTTAGCTACTACTTTTTCTCAAACAAGACAAGTGGGTGCTATACAAGGATCACCTACTTTGATTGCCAATGGTCAAATAAACCGTTATTTTTCTGAAATGAGCAGAATCTATTTAGAAGAAGCAATACCTAGAGTTAAAGGAAATTTAACCAACTCTTTTACTTATAAAAAATTCGATTTCTTTTTAAGAAATGTTTATTTTGGACAGGTTACAGATCCTAATACGGCTGATGTAAATGGAGATGGAAGAGTTGAAGGAGCAATAATAAATGGTCAAGCAGTCGAAATTGAGCATCCAACATGGGGCGCAAAAATAATCACTGATTTATCTATTGGTTTCAAAATTACTGGAGCTGCAAAAGTTGTAATTGGAGCTAACAATGTTTTTGACATATATCCAGATGCAAATCTTGGTTCACAAACTGCAATCAGACCTAGATTAGTATCCGGAGCTATTGATTACACAGCTGCACCATCCACAATTGACTTATCAAATGCAAATCAATTTGTATATTCAAGAAACACCTCTCAATTTGGCATGAACGGAAGATTTCTTTTCGCTAGATTAAGCTTGAGTTTCTAGAGTTTGCCATTTTTAACTAAAAACCATTCGCCTGCGCGAATGGTTTTTTTTTGGCTTAAACTTTGGAAAAAAAGAAGCCAAACTTTGTACCTTTGCTGCTGTAAAACTTTGCCCCTTAATACAGATGAATTTCCAAGTAGTATCCGATTACCAACCCAAAGGCGACCAACCCCAAGCGATTGAAAAATTAGTTCAGGGAATTACTGAGGGCGATAAATTCCAAACACTTTTAGGTGTTACTGGATCTGGGAAAACATTTACAGTGGCTAATGTCATTCAAGAAGTGCAAAGACCTACTTTGGTTTTAGCACACAACAAAACTTTGGCGGCACAACTGTATTCCGAATTCAAACAGTTTTTTCCGAATAATGCCGTGGAATATTTCGTTTCCTATTACGATTATTACCAGCCCGAAGCTTTTATGCCTGTAACCGGTGTTTTTATTGAAAAGGATTTGTCTATCAATGAAGAACTGGAAAAAATGAGAATGTCAACCACTGCTTCGTTACTCTCCGGACGTAGAGACATTTTGGTAGTGGCATCGGTTTCCTGTTTGTATGGTATTGGAAACCCTATAGAATTTCAGAAAAATTTAATACCAATTGAAAAAGGACAAATCATTTCGAGAACCAAATTACTGCATCAGTTAGTTCAAAGTTTGTATTCCCGAACGGAAGCCGATTTCAATCCTGGAAGTTTCAGGATAAAAGGCGACACGGTAGATGTTTATCCTAGTTATGCTGATGAAGCGTATCGAATTCATTTCTTTGGTGATGAAATAGAGGAAATTGAAAGTTTCGATACAAAGAATTCTCAAGTTCTTGAAAAATTTGATAAACTAACCATTTATCCCGCCAATATGTTTGTAACATCACCAGATGTACTGCAAGGCGCCATTTGGGAAATCCAACAAGATTTAGTAAAACAAGTTGATTATTTCAAGGAAATTGGAAAACCTTTAGAAGCAAAACGATTGGAAGAACGCACCAATTTTGATTTGGAAATGATTCGGGAATTGGGTTATTGCTCCGGTATCGAAAATTATTCCCGTTATCTTGATGGACGTTTGCCAGGAACTAGACCTTTTTGTTTATTAGATTATTTCCCTAAAGATTATTTAATGGTGGTGGATGAAAGTCACGTAACGCTATCGCAAGTAAGCGCTATGTATGGCGGAGATAGAAGCCGAAAAGAAAATTTGGTTGAATACGGTTTCCGGCTACCCGCTGCAATGGACAATCGACCGTTGAAATTTGAGGAATTTGAGGCGATGCAAAATCAGGTAATTTACGTTTCAGCAACACCAGCCGATTATGAGTTGCAAAAAACGGAAGGTGTAGTTGTAGAGCAGGTAATTCGCCCAACCGGCCTGTTAGATCCAATTATTGAAATCCGACCAAGTTTAAACCAAATTGATGATTTAATTGAAGAAATTCAAGTTCGAGCAGAACTAGACGAACGCGTTTTAGTGACCACTTTAACCAAAAGAATGGCCGAAGAATTAGCTAAATATTTAACAAAAGTCAATATTCGGTGTCGTTACATTCACTCGGAAGTGGATACATTGGAACGAATAGAAATCATGCAAGATTTGCGAAAAGGAATTTTTGATGTCTTAATAGGTGTTAATTTACTTCGTGAAGGATTGGATTTACCAGAAGTTTCTTTGGTAGCCATATTAGATGCAGATAAAGAAGGTTTTTTACGCAGCCACCGTTCGCTTACACAAACCATTGGTCGTGCCGCAAGAAATTTGAATGGAAAAGCAATTATGTATGCGGATAAAATCACCAATAGCATGCAAAAAACTATTGATGAAACCAATTATCGCAGAACCAAACAGATAAATCACAACACAGAAAACAACTTGGTTCCGATGGCTTTAAACAAAAAAATCGAGAGCGCCTTTACTAAAAATCCATTGGCAGATTATGAATTAGGACTTACTTTGAACTCGGCTGCCGAACCGGAAACAACCTATATGTCCAAACCGGAAATCGAGAAAATCATCAGAGAGAAACGCAAATCAATGGAGAAAGCCGCAAAAGATTTAGACTTTATGCAAGCAGCAAAATTGCGGGATGACATCAAGAGATTACAAGGCCAATTGGCCTAATTATGCTGCTCCTGAAAAACATTCAATAAAACTTCGGCATCAATAATTGCATTTGGCGCTTCATTCATCAACTTAAGAATGCGCTTTGTCGCTAGTGGATTAAGTCCCATCTCAATTGCAATTTGCTGAATTGCGATCGCTTCTTTTTTATGTAAAATTCCATCACAATACATCAATAGAGCCAATCTATAAAATTGTTGTATCCGTTGAAATTCAGTTTTTATAGGTATTAAAGGTAATTCTTGATGAAAAAAATCTTTAAAAACAGTACTATCTAAACTCAATTCTTTGGCGACAATTTCTAAAAATTCATATTCTCTTTTATGCAAATGTCCGTCAACTGTAGAAAAAGCAATCATTTCTAAAAGTAAACTCCTCTTTTCTTCAAATGTATTCATCAAATTATTATTTTTAGCTAAAATATTGTTTTTAAATCAAAACACAAAACATAATAATGATTCGACCACTGTTCCTGCTCCTACTTTTATTTTTCACGATAGCAAAAATTACTGCGCAGGAAGCTAAACTACCTCTGCTCAGCACCGCTTCAAAACAAGTTTCTACTTTTACAATTGAAGCACCACTATTTCAAACAGCAAGAAAAATTTGGGTGTATTTACCAAAAAATTATGTGAATTCTAAAAAGAACTATTCTGTACTTTATATGCATGATGCGCAAAATTTATTTGACACTAAAACATCATATAGTGGAGAATGGAATATAGACGAAAAACTCGATAGTCTAAGTGCTCCCGTAATTGTGATAGGAATTGAGCATGGAAACGACAAACGAATGGATGAATTAACGCCTTTCAAAAATGAAAAATATGGTGGAGGAAAAGCGGATGATTATTTAGCATTCATAGTTAATACATTAAAACCACTAATTGACCAAAAGTATAGGACCAAAGCGGACAAAAAACATACTATAATAATGGGAAGTTCCTTAGGAGGTTTGAATTCTTTTTATGCAATTTTAAAATACCCAAAAGTATTCGGCAAAGCAGGAGTTTTCTCGCCTTCTTTTTGGTTCACTAAAGACATCTACAAACTAACCGAGGAATCGAAAAAGATAAAGGCAAAAATCTATTTTCTATTTGGAGATAATGAAAGTGACGATATGGTTTCTGATGTAAACAAAATGGAAAATTTATTAAATTCAAACAGATGCTACTGCCTAAATTTGAATGAGAAAAAAATTGTAAAAGGCGGACAGCACAACGAAAAACTGTGGCGCGATGGTTTTGTAAAGGCCCTTTTATGGCTCGGCTTCTAAATAATATTGATACATTAATTACTAAAATCATTTGCAAAATGGAATTAATCCTAAGAGAATATAACCTCAAATTAAAGCACACCTTCACGATTTCGAGAGAGTCAATAGACTTTCAACCCTCTTTGATTGTGGAATTAAAGAGCGATGGGTTTTCCGGTTTTGGCGAGGCAACTTCTAATCCGTATTACAAGACGACAGTTCCAATGATGATGATACATTTAGAAAAAATTCGTACTCTAATTGAAGCTACCAAAAATGAAACTCCAGAAGAATTTTGGGCAATGATTCATCCCTATTTACAGCACGATATGTTTGCATTATGCGCTTTGGACATGGCTTATAATGATTTGTATGCACGTAAAAAAGGAAAAAAGTTATATGAATTATGGGATTATTCCATTGATAAAAATCCATTGACAGATTACACGATCGGAATTGCTTCTATCGAAAAAATGGTCGCTAAAATGAAGGAACTTCCTTGGCCGATTTATAAAATAAAATTGGGCACCAAAGAAGATCTTGCCATTGTCGCAGCACTTCGAAAGCACACCAATGCGGTTTTTAGAATTGATGCTAATTGTGGTTGGACTGTAGAAGAAACCATAAATAATGCTATTGAATTAAAAAAATTGGGTGTGGAATTTTTGGAACAACCTCTAAAAGCTGACAATTGGGAAGGACACAAGGAAGTTTTCAAACATTCGGTCTTACCAATAATAGCTGATGAAAGTTGCATTATAGAAGAAGATGTTGCAAAGTGTCAATATCACTTCCATGGTGTAAATGTCAAATTAGTAAAATGTGGTGGACTAACCCCTGGAAGACGAATGATTGAAGAAGCTAAAAAATTAGGTTTGAAAACTATGGTAGGTTGCATGGCAGAATCTACGGTAGGGATATCCGCAATTGCCCATTTATTGCCACAATTAGACTTTGTAGACATGGACGGCGCACTCCTTTTGGCAGAAGATATTGCTACCGGCATAACACTAGATTTTGGTAAAATAACCTATTCTGATCGCAACGGAACCGGTGTAACTTTAATTTAATTTAAAAATGGAAGTCAACCAATTTCCGGATCGTACCATTGAGATTAATAACGAAGAATACCTCTATTTTGGCGGAACGGCTTATTTGGGTTTACCAACGCATTCCGCATTTCAAAAACTGCTCATCAAAAACATTCTGCGATGGGGAACAGCGTATGGAAGTTCGAGAAGTGCCAATATCCAACTTACGGCGTACGAAGAGGGAGAACGTTTTTTAGCAGATTTCATTAAAGCAGACGCTGCGCTAACGGTTTCTTCAGGCATGCTTGCGGGAAAATTAGTTGTTGAAGCAGTAACATCTGAAACCAATTGTTTTTTTCATTTTCCAGATACACATACTGCTTTAAAGACAAATAATAGTCTTCCTTTTTACATTGGAGAAAAATTAAATCCTCGCTTGCTGGATCATGTAAAGGAAAAAATCACGATTCTAACTGATTCGGTACCCTCTTTTCAAGTTAAACCAATCGATCTTTCCACTCTAAATTTGATCTCAAACACTAAAGAAATCACTTTGGTTGTTGATGAATCACATTCACTCGGGATTTTGGGAACAAACGGTTGCGGAATTTTCTCCACTATTAACCTTCCTACTATTAAAAGGAAAGTTATGATCGCCTCTTTGGGTAAAGCTTTTGGTTTAACAGGAGGCGTTATTGCCAGTGATTCTAATTTTATCAATCAAATAAAAACTCAGGATACTTTTGTATCTAGTGCTGGAATGAATGCCGCGTTCAGCCAAACCATGACTGATGCAGCAGGAATCTATTTACAACAGCATCAAAAATTAAAGGACAATTTAGACTATATTAATACGCACTTGATTAAAAATAAAACCATCCATTTTGCTCCAGACTATCCGCTAATTTACCCTAGAATGAAGGGAATTAATGCCGTTTTACATTCGAATAAAATCATTATCACTACTTTTAAATACACTGCAGGCGAGAAGGAATTGAATAGAATTGTGATTACTGCCAACCATAAAAAAGAAGATTTGGATGCCATAATTTCTATTCTGAACCAAAACCAATTCTAAATTAAAATTGTAGGGTAATTGCTTTTTAACCGTACCTTTGTAAAAAATAAAAATGATGACTAACAACGATATCTTTAAAAAACTTCGTGTGGCTTTAATGCTTCGCGACGATCAAATAGTTGAAATATTAGAATTGGTAGATTTTAGAATCACTAAATCAGAATTGGGTGCTTTTTTTCGTGATGAAAAACATGAAAATTATATGGAATGTGGTGACCAAGTGTTGCGTAATTTCCTAAATGCATTAGTAATTCACTTGCGTGGAACGAAAGAAAATCCAAAAAACCCAAATGATGTTTTAGCCAAGCACAAAGCGCAAATCCCGGCTAAAGAAGGATCTAAAGACCGACCTGAATTTAAAGCAAAACCAAGAGACGAAGAAAAGTCAAGAGGTGATGAAGCCCCTTCAAAATCGAGACCCGCTGCAAAAAACACTTCTAAAAAACAATATCCAAAAGGAAATTCAAAAGTTCAGATAGTGGAGAAAGTAAAATTTAACTTCGGTAAAAATAAAAAATCATAAACGTGAAAACGGCATTGATTATAGGAAGCACCGGTTTAATAGGGTCACAACTATTGAATTTACTTTTAGACAGTAATGACTATATAAAAGTGATCTCTTTCGTAAAAAGAGACACTGGAATAAAGCATAAAAAATTAACACAGCACATTATTGATTTCGATAAGCCAGAAACGTATAAAGAAGTAGTCGTTGGCGATGATTTCTTTTGTACTATTGGCACAACTATCAAAAGTGCGGGAAGTAAAAATGCTTTCAGAAAAGTAGACTTTGAATATCCAAAACAGTTCGCCGCATTTGCATTGCAACACAAGGTCAATCAATTCCTGCTTATTTCATCCCTAGGAGCTGATGAAAATTCGAGTAATTTTTATTTAAAAACTAAAGGCGAAATTGAAAATTTTCTTAAAAATTGTGATTTCGAAAGTGTTTCAATCTTGCAACCATCCCTTCTTTTAGGAAATCGAACCGAATTTAGATTAGGAGAAAAACTCGGTGCATTTTTCATGAAAACATTTTCTTTTTTATTCCTTGGAAACATAAAAAAATACAAACCCATTGAAAGTAAAACCGTAGCCAAAGCACTTTTAAAAATTGCCCAAACAAATACTAAAGGTTTTAAAATATATGAATCGGATGCGATTCAAGAAATTGCAAATTAAATTGACATCATAAATCCTGTTCACCATGAACAGGATTTTTTTGTATCTTAGCTTTACGATAGCATAATAAACTGAATCCGTAATGAAAAAACTCCTAACTGCAGCACTACTACTCATCACTACTTTGATTTTTGGTCAGAATAGTGAAAAAGAGGAAGCAGTCATGTTTCTAGATTCAAACTTAGTACCAAAAAATACAATTAAATACATACCAGCGGAAGAAATTGAATCTGTACATGTTGACAAGAAAAACGTTAGAATAAATGGCAAAAGCTATGCTGGACAAATTCATATCACTTCCAAGAATCCAACCAAATATGACTTTATAAGTTTAGATCAAATCAAATCTGAATATACCGACATAAAAAAAAGCGATGTCATCTATATGATAAATGGAGAATTTATGAAGGAGAATAGTGCTACTTTCAAATTAGACCGCCACTATATTTTAACGGTTGAAGTTACCAATTCAAGTGAACTTTATAATTTCAGAAAAAGCGACACTAAATTTGATATTATAAACATCTTGGGAAAAACCAAAGAAAATTTAGACAATAAAAACAAGATTTTATTAAGAGGCTACGAATCAATTGGCATCAAGTAGCAATCACTGAAAATCAACTACAACTAATTGTAAGCTAGTTGTAGTCAAAATTTATCTGTTCCGGTTCCAAATACAATTTTAAGAACTACAACTTAACATCGAACACCCGACCTTGTCTCTGGCCCAATCCGGTCTTTTGGCGAACCATTTTTGAACATTGGGTTGCTCGTCATACGGATTTTTAAGCATTTCATACAATTCTTTTAACAAAGAATAATCTCCTTTATCTGCCTCATCGATACACAATTGCGCCATGTAATTTCGCAAGACATATTTGGGGTTTACTGTATTCATTTGTTCATTTCGTTCGGAATCCGAAACTATTTCTTCATTTATTCGAATACTATAATTTTCAAACCAAGTGTACCAATCTGCTAGGATAGTTTCATCCAAGTCCTTTTCGTTGTAGAAAGCGTCTTTTATCAAATCGAAAGCTGTTGCTGCTGAATCTGCTTTGGTAACATTACTCAGGTTTCTGAAGAAAATTGTCATGTCTGTTTCTACTCTTTCCAACAATAGGGTCAAACTCTGAATCACAACTATATCTTGTTCTTTTTTGATTTGGAAACCGAGTTTGTTTTGCATCATAGTCAAATATTCCTTTTCATAATTTGTACTATAAGCCTCTAAAATAGCTTCGAGTGGTTTTGCATCGTTTATCAAAGGATACAAAGCATTCGCTAATTGATACAAATTCCACAGTGCAATTTCAGGTTGGTTACCAAAACGGTATCTTTTATGCTGATTGTCTGTTGTATTGGGCGTCCAGCTGGGATTATAATCTTCCAACCAACCATAAGGCCCATAATCAATGGTGATTCCGTGGATGGACATATTATCCGTATTCATAACGCCATGAACAAAACCAACGCGTTGCCACTCAACAATCATTTTTAATGTAGTTTGAGTAACTTCTTTAAAAAATGCCAAATACTTTTCAACTCCTTCTTCTTTTATATGAGGGAAATGATTTTTGATGGTAAAATCAGCTAACAATTTGAGATTTACATAGTCTTTTTGAGAAGCGAATAATTCAAAACTTCCAAAACGAATAAAGGATGGTGCTACTCTACAGACAATAGCGCCTTTTTCATACGCTGGGTTTCCATTGTACAAAACATCGCGCAACACTTGGTCGCCAGAAAGCATGAGCGACAGCGAGCGTGTCGTAGGAACACCTAAATAATGCATCGCTTCAGCACATAAATATTCTCGAACGGAAGAACGTAAAACGGCAAACCCATCTGCTGTTCGGGAATACGGTGTAGGCCCCGCACCTTTTAATTGTAATGTGTATTCCTTATTTTCATGAATTACTTCAGTAAGATTGATCGCACGACCATCTCCCAATTGACCAGCCCAGTTACCAAATTGATGTCCAGCATAACAAAGCGCGTATGGCTTCGTTTCAGGATAAATTGAATTTCCTGAAAAAACATTTAAAAAATCCCTTGAAAGTAGCGCTTCATCAGACAGACCAATAGCATTTGCCACATCAACTGAGGCATGAATTAGAGAAGGATTTGACGGTTTTTTGGGCAATACATACGAGTAGCAAGCTTGCTTGACCTGTCTAGGCTCATTGATTTCACTAGGATCAGCAGGTAATTCAGTAGTGAATTTATTTTGTATCTGAAGTTTCATATCGCATTTGATTTATTTATACTAGAGATAATAAAGTCTAGCTTTTTACAAAGGTATTCGATACCACGCCGATAATCATTTTTTTACGATAACTTTATTTTATAACTAAAACCCTTTTACTTATAAATCAGAAAATTCTTTTTCAATTGTAAAAAAGTGCTATGCAAAAAAAAACCTGTTCAGCGAAGCGAACAGGTTTTTCAATATATAACTTTTTTCTAATTAAGAAAGTGCTGCTTTTACTTGATCAGCTGCTTCCTGAAATTCAACAGCAGATAAAATTGGCATTCCTGAATTATCAATTAATTCTTTTGCGATAGCTGCATTTGTACCTTGTAAACGAACAATAATTGGTACTTTAATTGCATCACCCATATTTTTGTAAGCATCAACAACTCCTTGTGCCACACGGTCACAACGAACGATTCCTCCAAAAATATTGATCAAAATTGCTTTTACGTTTGGATCTTTTAAGATAATACGGAAAGCAGTTTCAACACGTTTTGCATCAGCTGTTCCACCTACGTCAAGGAAGTTAGCAGGCTCAAAACCTGCATACTTGATTAAATCCATAGTTGCCATTGCTAAACCAGCTCCATTCACCATACATCCTACAGTACCGTCAAGATCTACATAGTTTAACCCTACTTCTTTTGCTTCCACTTCGATTGGGTTTTCCTCACGAATGTCACGCATATCAGCATATTTCTTTTGTCTGTATAAAGCATTATCATCGATATTTACTTTAGCATCTACAGCCATAATTTTATTATCAGATGTTTTCAAAACCGGGTTGATTTCAAACATCGAAGCATCAGATCCAATATAAGCATTGTATAAAGAATCGATAAATTTTACCATTTCTTTGAAAGCATTTCCAGAAAGACCTAAGTTAAAAGCAATTCTTCTTGCTTGAAAACCTTGTAATCCAACAGAAGGATCAATTTCTTCGGTAAAAATTAAATGTGGTGTGTGTTCCGCAACTTCTTCAATATCCATTCCACCTTCAGTAGAATACATAATCATGTTGCGACCTGTCGCTCTATTTAATAAAACAGAAACATAAAACTCAGAAGTTTCACTTTCGCCAGGATAATAAACATCTTCTGCGATTAAAACTTTGTGCACTTTTTTACCTTCAGCAGATGTTTGAGGCGTAATCAATTGCATTCCGATAATTTGTGTTGCAATTTCTTCCACTTGTTGTAAATTTTTGGCAAGCTTTACTCCTCCGCCTTTTCCACGTCCACCTGCGTGAACTTGTGCTTTTACTACATACCAACTTGTACCCGTTTCGGTAGTTAATTGTTTTGCTGCAGCAACCGCTTCAACTGGGCTATTAGCAACGATTCCGCGTTGAATGCGAACTCCGTAGCTGGCTAAAATCTCTTTTCCTTGATATTCGTGTATGTTCATAATATAGAATTTGTCTGGCTTCTGAATGTATTTCAGAATAAAAGTGGCACAAAAATAGCAAAATTCATCTTAATAGAGAAATCTTTTTATATTTAAAACTGATAATAAAAACCAATTTGCAATTCAAATTTGAATTTTAGGTTTTAAACCATTTTTAATTAGGAAAATAATTTTCGTTTTAAAAATAAAAAGACACTATATCGATTGAATTATTCTTGCTTAGCCCTTTAATTTCAAAGTAACAACACTATTTCTTACATTAAAAAAAATGGTAATTATTGATTTGTCGTTTACAATCTGTTTAAATTACTTTATTATCATTTACGAAACGTTTTTCTAATTTTATTATAAAAATAGAATCGTTAACGGGTAAACACTGAATTATATTCAATGAAATCTTTATTTTTGTATAAAAAAAATAGTAAGCATGAAAGTTAAAGAACAAGGCCTTTATTTGCCCGAATTTGAACACGACAATTGCGGAGCAGGATTCATTTGTAATTTAAATGGAATTAAGTCGAATGACATTATACACAAAGCACTCGATATTTTAATAAAACTAGAACACCGTGGCGCTGTAAGTTCGGATGGAAGGACTGGAGATGGCGCTGGAATATTATTTGATATTCCTCATGATTTTTTTAAAAAAGTTTGTGATTTTAAAATACCTGAAGCTAAAGAATATGCAGTAGGAATGGTTTTTATGCCAAAAAGCAAGAACCAAGTCGTTTTTTGTAAAACCTCTTTTGAAACCGCAGTACGCGATCAAAACCTAGAAATTATAGGATGGAGAGACGTTCCTGTTGATGCCTCCAATTTAGGACGTATTGCAGGGGAGAAAGAACCAACTGTGAAACAAGTATTTGTAGGTAAAAATGGAACAGATCTTACCGAGCAACAATTTAACGCTAAAATGTTTGCGGCAAGGAAGATTGCAGAACACGCGATTATAAGTTCAAGAATATCAGAAAGTCACATGTTCTATTTTTCAAGCTTTTCGACTACGACCATCATATACAAAGGGCTTTTGATGCCGGAAGACATTAGCAGGTATTATATTGATTTATTAGATGATGACTTGGTAACCAGATTAGCCTTGGTTCACCAGCGCTTTTCTACTAACACATTTCCGTCTTGGGAATTAGCGCAACCTTTTCGTTACATGTGTCACAACGGCGAAATAAATACCCTTCGTGGTAATATTAGCCGCATGCGTGCTCGTGAAGAATTGATGAAAAGTGATGTATTTGGTGACGATATCAAAAAATTATTCCCAATAATTTTAAAAGGAAAATCAGATTCCGCTTCTATGGATATGGTTATTGAACTATTATTGATGACAGGGCGTTCCTTGCCTGAAGCCATGATGATGGTCGTTCCTGAAGCTTGGGAGAAACACCAAACGATGTCTGATGATAAAAAAGCATTTTACGAATACAATGCTTGCATCATGGAACCTTGGGATGGCCCTGCTTCTATTCCTTTTACAGATGGTAATGTTATTGGTGCTTTATTAGATAGAAATGGTTTGCGTCCCTCCCGTTACACATTGACTAAAAGTGGTTTTGTAATTATGTCCTCTGAGATTGGTGTACTGGACATCAAGCCAGAGGATGTGATACAACACGGTCGTTTAGAGCCCGGAAAAATGTTTTTGGTTGATATGAACGAAGGAAGGATAATTGAGGATGAGGAGATCAAAAACGCGATTGTAACTAAACGTCCTTACAAACAGTGGCTGGATGAAAATTTAGTACAATTAGCTCAAATAGCTTACACTGACAATCCAATTCCTGTAGAAAACATTGATTTTCAAACAAGACAGAGACTTTTTGGATACACATTGGAAGATTTAAAAACAATCATAAACCCAATGGGGACGAAAGGTGCAGAAGCATTAAGTTCTATGGGTAATGACACACCTCTTGCCGTTTTATCTGATCAACCCCAACTTTTATACAATTACTTTAAGCAATTATTTGCCCAAGTAACCAATCCGCCATTAGACGGTATACGTGAAGAAATTATTACAGATATTAGTCTGGCAATTGGTGGCGATTATAATATTTTTGATATTGTTCCTAAACATTGTAAAAAATTAAAAATCCAAAATCCAGTGATTTCAAATGAGGATTTAGATAAAGTCAAAAACATTGACCATGTTGACTTCAAGTCAGTAACAATCTCTACTTTATATGATATCGAAAAAGGAGTAAACGGATTAGAACGTGCTTTGGAGAGAGCAGTTCAAGCCACTTTTAAGGCAGTTTCAGAAGGATGTAATATTGTTATCATTTCTGATAGAGGAGTAAGTGAAAAAATGGCTCCAATACCAATGCTTTTGGCCTGTTCTTATATTCATCACTCTATGAATATTTTAAAATCTCGTTCTAAATTCGGAATCATTATAGAATCCGCTGAGCCTCGTGAACCACATCATTTCGCCTTATTATTTGGATATGGCGCTAGTGCTATCAATCCCTACATGGTAAACGAAATTATTCACAACCAAGTAAACGAAGGTTTTATAACAGGAATAAAAGCGGACTATGCAATTAAAAACTATAACAAAGCAATTGCAAAAGGGATTCTGAAAATCATGAATAAAATTGGCATCTCTACTTTACATTCGTATCGAGCGGCACAAATTTTTGAAATTTTAGGTTTAAACAAAACATTCACTTCTAAATATTTCCCTTATACTCCGTCCAGAATTGAAGGCATTGGACTTATGGAGATTGAAAAGGAAGTCAAAAAAAGGTACCAAAAGGCTTTTCCAAATTCAAAAGTTAGCAGTTTACTACCATTAGAAATCGGAGGAATTTACAGATGGAGAAGATCTGGTGAAAAACACATGTTTAACCCAACCACGATCGCAAAGTTACAACAAGCCGTGCGTTTAAACAGCCCTGAAAGTTATAAGGAATATGCTCAAATGGTCAATGATCAAAGTGAAAACTTAATGACTATTAGAGGTTTATTTGAATTCAACAACTTAGATCCCATTTCAATTGAGGAAGTAGAACCTTGGACTGAAATTGTAAAAAAATTTAAAACTGGCGCCATGTCATATGGGTCAATCAGCCAGGAGGCGCACGAAAATCTGGCGATTGCCATGAACCGAATTGGTGGAAAAAGCAACTCTGGTGAAGGTGGAGAAGATCCAAAACGTTTCCAAAAAGACTTAAATGGAGATTCTAGAAATAGTGCCATTAAGCAAGTCGCTTCAGGAAGATTTGGAGTTTCCATCAACTATTTGACTAATGCTAAAGAGATTCAAATAAAAATGGCTCAAGGTGCAAAACCAGGAGAAGGTGGACAACTGCCAGGCGAAAAAGTAGTGCCTTGGATAGCTGAAGTGCGAAATTCAACACCTTATGTGGGATTAATTTCACCACCACCGCACCACGATATTTACTCTATTGAGGATTTGTCTCAATTAATTTTTGATCTAAAAAATGCGAATCGTGAAGCCAGAATAAATGTCAAATTGGTTTCTGAAGTAGGTGTTGGAACAATTGCAGCTGGTGTTGCTAAAGCAAAAGCTGATGTGATTTTGATCTCTGGATACGATGGGGGAACTGGAGCCGCACCTTTAACTTCTCTTCAGCATACCGGAATTCCTTGGGAACTTGGTTTAGCCGAAGCACAACAAACATTAATCCTAAATGATTTACGAAGTCGTGTTGTATTAGAATGTGATGGGCAATTGAAAACAGGTCGTGATGTTGCTATCGCAGCTTTACTTGGAGCTGAAGAATTTGGTTTTGCAACAGCACCGCTAGTTGCATCAGGTTGTATCATGATGAGAGCATGTCACTTGAATACGTGTCCTGTAGGTATTGCTACGCAAGATCCTGAATTGAGAAAAAATTTCAAAGGGACGCCAGAGCACATCATAAACTTCATGTATTTTATCGCAGAGGAACTAAGAGAAATCATGGCACAGTTAGGATTCAGAACACTAAAAGAAATGGTAGGACAATCTCAAAAATTAAATGTCAATAAAGCCATCAAGCATTATAAAGCAAGTGGATTGGATTTATCCACCATTTTATACAAGCCCGAAAAAGCGAAAGAAGTTCCCAATCACAACACAAGAACGCAAGACCATGCCTTAGAACATGTACTTGATTTTGATATCATAAAAGCAGCAATTCCTTCTATTTATAGAAAAGAAAAAACTAGGGTAAGTTTTAACATCAAAAATACAGATCGTTCCGTTGGTGCGATATTGAGTAATGAGATTTCAAAAATATATGGCGCACAAGGCTTACCTGAGGATACTATTTTAGTCGATTTTGAAGGTTCTGCAGGACAAAGCTTTGGTGCTTTTGCAACGAATGGCCTGTCTTTCAAAATCAATGGAAACTGCAATGATTATTTAGGAAAAGGACTTTCCGGAGCTAAATTAATTATCAAAGTCCCACCTGCTGCTACTTTCAAACCAGAAGAAAATATCATTATCGGTAATGTTGCTCTTTATGGCGCCATTACTGGTGAAGCTTATATAAACGGTATGGCCGGAGAACGCTTTTGCGTAAGAAATTCTGGAGCAATAGCCGTTGTAGAAGGAATTGGAGACCACGGATGCGAATACATGACTGGAGGAACTGTTGTCGTTTTAGGAAAAACAGGCAGGAATTTTGCGGCAGGAATGAGCGGTGGTATTGCGTATGTTTTTGATCCAAATAAAAAATTCGATGCCACTTTATGTAATATGGAAATGGTGGCACTTGAACCATTGGAAGAGGATGACTTTAAAAACGTTAGACGTCTCATAAAAAATCATTCCATGTACACAAACAGTCCTTTGGCGAAAAGAATTTTAGAGGATTGGGAAAACCAACACAGGAATTTTGTCAAAGTCATGCCTACCGATTACAAAAAAGCATTACAAAGATTGGCAGAAGAAAAACAAATTGAAGAACTACTAGCATTATAGTTATGGGAAAGATAGGAGGATTTAAAGAATACAATAGAACGGACGAAAGTAATATAGTTGTAGAAGAAAGAGTATCTAATTACAGCGAATTCACTGTTGCATTGACCAAAGATAAAATTAAAGAACAAGGCTCCAGATGCATGGATTGCGGAATTCCGTTTTGCCATAGCGCCTGTCCATTAGGAAATTTAATTCCTGATTTTAATGACATGGTGCATCAGGAAGAATGGCAAAGTGCATTAGAAATTTTGCAATCAACAAACAATTTCCCTGAATTTACAGGTCGTTTATGCCCTGCACCATGCGAGAAATCATGTGTTTTAGGAATTATAAGCGAGCCGGTAGCCATTGAAAATATTGAAAAAAATATTATCGAAAGAGGCTTTTCCGAAGGTTGGATAAAACCACAACCACCTGAAGTTAGAACAGGAAAAACAGTTGCCGTAATAGGATCCGGACCTGCTGGCTTAGCGGCTGCACAACAATTAAATCGTGCTGGACACACCGTAACCGTTTTTGAAAGAGACAATGCCATTGGTGGATTATTACGTTATGGAATTCCAAATTTCAAATTAGAAAAAGGGATTATCGACAGACGTGTTGCTGTTTTAAAAGCGGAAGGAATCACTTTTAAAACTAGTGTAAATGTAGGCGTAAACTATAATATTGAAGAATTAAACACTTTTGATTCTATTGTATTATGCGGTGGCTCAACAGAAAGAAGAAGTTTACCTACTAATGGGATTGAAAGTAAAGGAGTAGTTCAAGCGATGACTTTCTTAACGCAACAAACCAAGTCTTTGTATGGAGAGGCGATTCCGAATCAAATAATGGCTACTGGAAAAGATGTGATTGTTATAGGTGGCGGAGATACGGGATCTGATTGTGTAGGTACGTCCAACAGACATGGAGCCAAATCAGTAACTAATTTTGAGATTTTACCAAAGCCACCAGTTGGAAGAAGTGAAACTACTCCTTGGCCATTTTGGCCTTTACAACTAAAAACATCTTCATCACATGAAGAAGGTTGCAATAGAAACTGGTTAATCAATACCAAAGAATTCATTTCAAATGAAAAAGGAGAACTTATAGGATTGAAAACCGTTGAAGTTGCTTGGAAAATGACGCAAGGACATAGACCAGAATTAGTAGAAAAAGAAGGTTCTGAAAAAATATGGCCGTGCGATTTAGCTTTATTGGCCCTTGGATTTACAGGTCCAGAGAAAACATTGAGCGATCAATTAGGATTAGAAATAGACCTCAGAAGCAATTATAAAGCTACTAATTATCAAACAAATGTTCCTCATATTTTTACTGCAGGAGATATGAGAAGAGGACAATCTCTAATCGTATGGGCTATATCAGAAGGTCGTGAGGCTGCCAGAGAAGTAGACAAATATTTAATGGGTTATACCAATTTGCCAACAAAGGGAAATGGTGACCTACCCAACCTATAGTTCTGAATACCATTTTATAACCCTTGCTAAAATAAATATTTACCAAGGGTTATTTATTTTTTAATCTAAATAAATGTTTAATTTATAACTTTTTGTTAGAATTTGTTAGAATTCATTCTTTAACTTGTAGAACTAAATAAAGAATAATAAATTTGCACAAAATTACTAATCATGCAATCAAAAGACTTATTACAATTAGCAGAACAATTTGGCAGTCCATTATACGTTTACGATGCCGAAAAAATACAATCTCAATACAATAGATTATCAAAAGCTTTTTCTAAAGTAAATAAGTTGCGTATTAATTATGCTATGAAAGCATTGTCAAATGTTGCCATACTACAATTACTTAAAGAAATGGGCTCAGGACTGGATACCGTATCCATCCAGGAAGTACTGTTAGGGCTTCACGCAGGGTATGAACCAGATAAAATATTTTATACCCCAAACGGAGTTTCTTTAGAAGAAATCGAAGAAGTAAATGCGATGGGAGTTCAAATCAATATTGACAACTTGTCTATATTAGAACAATTTGGAACAAAATATCCAAACGTTCCAGTTTGTATTCGAATAAACCCTCATGTAATGGCTGGAGGAAACGCAAATATATCTGTCGGTCATATCGATAGTAAATTTGGTATTTCAGTGCACCAATTGCCCCATTTAGTTCGTATTGTAGAAAACACGAAGATGAATATTGTGGGAATCCACATGCACACGGGTTCTGATATTTTAGATATCGAAGTATTTTTATATGCTGCTGAAATTTTATTTGACGCTGCTAAAAACTTTAAAAATCTAGAATTCTTAGACTTTGGAAGTGGATTTAAAGTACCATACAAAAAGGACGACATCGAAACGAATATTGAAGAATTAGGCAAAAAACTATCCAAAAGGTTCAATGCCTTTTGTACAGAATACGGAAAAGAATTAACTTTAATATTCGAACCAGGGAAATTTTTAGTAAGTGAAGCAGGTTACTTTTTAGCAAAAGTTAATGTGGTTAAACAAACTACATCAACTGTTTTTGCTGGCATAGACAGTGGTTTCAATCATTTGATTAGACCCATGTTTTACGGATCTCAACATCATATTGAAAACATTTCACATCCAAAAGGAAAAGAACGTTTTTACTCCGTAGTGGGGTATATATGCGAGACAGATACTTTTGCAAATAATAGAAGAATAACTGAAATAAAAGAAGGCGATATTTTATCTTTTAGGAATGCAGGAGCCTATTGCTTCTCTATGGCATCGAATTACAACTCCAGATACAAACCAGCCGAAGTCTTATGGATGAACGGAAAAGGACATTTAATCCGAGCTCATGAAACCTTTGAAGATATACTTAAAAATCAAATTCCGTTACCAATAGCAGCAACAACAGTATAAAAACATAAAATCCCATTCGCACTGAATATGCCCCAAAAAGTTAGACACTATTTGGGGCATTTTTTATGAAAAAAAATGGAAAGAATCTAAATATATAATTAAGCAAAAAATAAGCATTTCTTACTAATTGTAATGAAGTATTTTACTTACATTTATAATCCGCATAAAAAATTTATAAACAATGAACAGCCACAGATTTATTAAAAGCGGTGCCCTATTTACAATCGATGCAACACTAGTAAATCCTTTTGAAGGAGATGCAAAATAACTTGATTTTGATACTTTAAAAAAGACTAAAAAAGCAAAGAATATCATTTTAGTACTAAGTAATGGAATGAGTACTAGAACGCTAGATATGGCTTATATCTCTCTGAATAAAAAAACGGGGAAAGGCAGCAATTAGATTCAATTATATAAAAAAAGGAGTAACTCGTTACTGGATGGACATGGATTCTTCTTCGTCAATTGTCACAGATTCTGCAGCAGCAAGTTCATCTTGAGGAAGTAGTTTTCGTGTAAAAAATGAGTCCTTAAATGTTGGCGAAAGCGTGGAAAAATACCTACCAATTTAGCAAGAATTTCAAAAAAACTGGAAAAATAACAGGCTGTATCACTACTGTTCTTATCAAACATCCCACGCCAGCTATATTTTTCATTTTTTACAAAAATAAAAATAGTCGAGACACTATTCCTATAATGCATCTAGATTTAAAATTTATACCATGATGGGCGACGGAACTAACTAATTTCCAGTTGAAAATCGGAGGATAAACGCGCTATGTATCAAGAATTTTCTAAAAAAGGATTTTCTGTTGTTAAAAATAGAAGTGACATGCTAGCCTGTGATAATAGCAAACCGATACTTGGCGTGTTTTATAATGATGGCCTTCCCTATTCAAAAGACAGAGAAAACAGTAAAGAATTGACTGGATCAATTCCCAATTTAGCAGAGATAACTATACGTTTCATTGATAAAATGAAAGATAAGCCAAATATTTTTGTACTTCAGGTCAAAAGTAGTAAAGTACATTATGTCGCCCATGTAAATGATATTACAGGCCTACTATATGATCAACTTGCTCGTGACAAAGAGGTAAAAATTACAATTGATTTTGCTGAATAAGATCAAATACCATGGTTATTAGCACTTCGGTTCATGGCAACGTCAATCCGGGAAAAATCTATGGAAAAAAGGCTAATGATAATTTTGATAGCAGTCAAAATTTCAAATAAACAAATGAGTAGATTTAAAATGCAATTGGCTAAGAAACCTCAGGATCAGAAGTAATTGAACGAATGAATATGCCAATAAAATGGCTCTAAAAGAAGATGAGGCTAAGGAAATTTAGATTTTTTAATCAAATATTAAGCTAGAGGAAGGCCTTTACAATGCGAAACATTTGCCTTTTGAAGTACTGGCTCACAAACAAAAGAAATACAATAACAGTACATGGATTAGCATGGATCATTCCGCTAATTACAGCATATTAGGCATGTTTGGCCCTGGAAGCGAATTATTAAAACCTTTATAAAAAATAGTGAACTGCATTACCCTATGTTAGAACCCACTGACTTGGAAAATAAATTCCAAAATCAAACTAATATACTTAAAAACTCCTGTCTTATGCTAGATAGGAGTTTTCTGTTTTACTTTAATAAAAATCTATCTTAAAATTTACTTCTTATCTAATAGAGTTTCTAAAACTTCAGATTCGGTTCCATTCGAAAACGGAATTTTTAACATTTGAGAAAGTGTAGGCGCAATTTGAGTAATATATTTTTTCGAGTGCAATTCTCCATTTGGCACATGCCAACCATAAAAAAGTAATGGAACATGAGTATCATAACTATTTGGAGACCCATGTGTAGTTCCAGTAGCCTGATATTCCATGTAACCCGCCTTATCGAGTATAACTAAATCACCATTTTGTTTCGGATCATATCCTTTTGATATAAAACTTAAAAAATAATCATCTCCTGAAGAAGCTAAAATATCTTCCTCACTATATACTCTTTTAACTTGTTCCTGCGTCATTAAAAAGTCTTTGAAACTCTGTTTCACTTTTGCTAATTCTAGTCCTTTTTGTTTTAAAATACTTTTATTAAAAAAAAGATTAAAATTAGAATAATTCAATAAAACATCTATCCCAAAAGCTTCGTTTGAAAATTTCTTTAAGGATTCAACAATATCTTTAGACGGGATATTTTTGACATTATATTTGTTGTCCCTTAAGTAATTAGGATTTTCAGCACCAGCGTGGTCAGCCGTAAGAAACAGCAAGTAATTATCCTTTCCCACCGTTTTGTCTAAATAATTTAAAAACTGCTCTAAAGTTTGATCTAAACGCAAATAAGTGTCCTGTAATTCCATCGAACGAGGCCCAAAAGTATGCCCTATATAATCTGTCGAAGAAAAACTAACCGCTAAAAAATCAGTGTTATCATCTTTTCCTAGCGCTTCTTTTTCTATAGCTTTCATAGCTAATTCTGCTAGAATATCATTACCAAAAGGAGTAGTTCGCAAAATGTCAGCACCTTTTTCTTTATACATTTTACTTAAATCGTAAGGAAAGACGGGAGCACTAGCTTTATCTAATTTCCCTTCATAAGGATTATCATCGCGGAGACTTTCATTGTAAGTGGCTACAGGTTTTAACAAGCTCCAACCTTTGTTAATATAATTCATGTATCTTTTTTCCTGGTTGAAATCAGCAACCCAGTTCGGCAATGTTGAACCGTAAAAAGTACTTGAAATAAAAGAACCAGTTTTGCTATACCAAAATGCCCAATTGGCAAAATGACCTGCAGGCAGTATTGCTCCACGATCTTTGATGCTCAGGCCTATAACCTTCCCTTTAAAATTAGTTGCCATTCGCAACTCATCAGTAATAGTCGTGCTTAATAAGTTTCTAGGCGACATTGCCCCTTCGTTTTCTGTACCATCACCTAGGATCTTCACAGAAGCATCATCAGTACAATACATGTTTTTACCTGTAGCTTTATTGAACCAATCATTTCCTACTATACCGTGTGTCGATGGTGTGGTACCAGTATAAATACTTGCATGTCCAGGAGCAGTATACGTTGGAACATAATTATAATGCATATTGTGAAAAGTATATCCATCTTTCATTATCCTTTTAAAGCCATTTTCCGAAAAATCATTTGAAAAACGATATAAATACTCCATTTTCATTTGGTCTACCACAATACCCACGACTAATTTAGGCCGCTGTTGCGCTTGTAAATTGGATACCAATAAAAGGGCAAAAAACAAAACTATCTTTCTCATATTATATTTTTAAATTTATACAAAAATACGACATATAAATTGAACAAACTACGCTGGCGTCGTTAAGGATAACCAACTTAATAAATTCTTAATCCCATCAAACCTGCTTAAAGAAACTATGTTTAGATTAATTAAGTTATTTGTCTACTCCACAAGTTTTGTTCTTGATCCGTTTTGTTCTTGATCCGTTTTGTTATTGATCCGTTTTGTTCTTGATCCGTTTTGTTCTTGATCCGTTTTGTTCTTGATCCCCCTTTTGTTCTTGATCCGTTTTGTTTTTGATCCGTTTTGTTCTTGATCCGATTCACGTGGCATAGCTACAAAACAAAAAACCCTTCATCGCTAAATGAAGGGTTTTTAAAGAAAGGCGACGACATACTCTCCCACATAACTGCAGTACCATCTGCGCAGGCGGGCTTAACTACTCTGTTCGGGATGGGAAGAG
>NZ_FRDK01000017.1 GCF_900143245.1 Flavobacterium fryxellicola | reverse complement strand
AGTTATTTCCGATTTCAGCCGCGCAACAGAAAATTAAAACTTAAAAACTATCTTAAGTTTTTGAAAAAGTTGCATCGTGAATAGGTCGCAGCATACTCTTCGTAATCTTTAAAATTAATTAATCCAAAACGCTCTGCTAACAATGTTCTCGCTTGGCTTTCATTAATACTACCTTTTAAACCGTCAACACTATCGGGAATATTAACGCTGTTCCCAATTTCAATAAACATTTTACTTGAAGAAGATGATTTCTGAGATACTTCTCTTGCTATTAATAATTCAGTATTATCTTTAACCAATTTAATACCAACAAATGAAACCTTTTTTTTGATAAGATTAGAAAGGTCAATACTTGAAGAACAAAGGCAATAATCGATGGTCTCGATTATGTATGTTTTACCTGTTCTGGATGCACCCGTTATAATGGTAACATTACCGGGATCAAATTCTAAAATTCTATTTTGTCCATGTTGACTGTAATAAACAATATGGCTTATATTCCATCTACTCATATCTGTATTCCTAAGTGGTTATAAATAGTTTTTGTTGAGTTAACTTGTCCAATCCAACTACCTAGCCTTTCAGCATATTTAAATAGATGGTCAAATTCAAACTTTTTATTATTTTTAATGCTATTTTGTATTGGTGTCAAATATCCTAGTTCATTGATCTGATATATTTTCTTATAAAGGCCATATTCAATTGCTGGTTTCAAAAATTCGGTTGATTCATTTACTCTGTCTGAAAACTCAAGTAAAATAACTGGATTATTTTCAATCCATCTAAAAAATCCAGTTTTAACATTAGTACCTTCAAAGCTTTTTGATAGATCATTTGATAAAATTATTGGTAAGAGCAAAATAACTAAAGGAAATGGAACACCTTCTTTAGTCTCATTATAATATCCTTTGCAAAAACTAAATATAATTAATGAGCAAAATGCTGGGTTTGTTTCAGCAAAAACATCTATACTAATCCTATTAATCTTCATCATCTTCTTTTATTAATAAATTATAATCACAATGCCAGCCAACACTTTTATCTTTTGATAACATCTGATAACTACCTCTTATCAAATCAGGGTTGTTATAGTGTTGAGATATATTTTTTACTTGACTATTAGCTTCATTATGAGTCCAGTCTAGCAAATTTCTTCCTTTTTCTTTTTTTTCTTCTTCTGAAATTGTGTTAGATGTTTCCTTGATTTCATCGAATTTATACGACCATTCTTCAATTAAATTTTCATCATATTTATTCAATTTTGATGCGGAAGATAAATTGTTTTTTATCCAAATACCTCTTTGAATTCTAGCCTTTAACTCAGTATTGAATGAACGCTTTTTTTGTGTGGAGGATGCATCAATTATTTCAAGTTGCTCCACATGTGTAGTGTGAGATATATCAGGAGTTGGTAATTCCAAATCATCAATGTCATCAGTAAAACCATCATTATAAAGTTCTGAATTCTTTTTAGATATGAATTCTTGTAACTCACTAAGATAGATACATTCTTTTCTTTCTCTCGTCAATGATCTTACAGCTTCTCTGTCCCACCAAGCAATAATGCTTTCTGCAAGTGAAATATAATTTTTAGGTTGAGTACTTCTCTTAATTCTATTCACAACTTCACTCTGTGCAGTTGATATTTGAAAAATTGATGTGTTTATTCGAGTATTATTTAAGAGTGCCTGTCTATCTGAAGGGCTAAGTGCTAAAAATGCATCACATCCTTTATACCTCGATTCATATGGAATCCTTTTTTCTTTTTGTCCGTTTTTAATTAATTGAATATTCTCTTGTCTAACTTTTTCACGCTCATCAATGACTCTTTTTGCTTCCTCTAATAATAAAGAATTTAATGTTGACCTATCTTCATTATGTGTTTTTAAAACGTTTAGTGGACTAGAAATATCAATTGTAGCAACTGTTGACAAAGTAAAAATTCCTTCATTCGGATCATTAGTTATTATGAAATCACACCAAACTTTCAATGTTTTCCATAAATCTCCATCTTTAATTGATATCTTAGGATTAGAAGTTGTTTTATGTTTTAATTGGTGTAAATTTTTTGTCGTTCCATCTTCATGAAATACATCATCAAATGTTTCAATGCTTACATATGCATTGTCATTTTGGGAATCCAAAAGACTTATCAATGCAAAAATGGCTTGGTAATAATATCCTAAAGCCGGCCCAATTGCGCTATGAGTATTCATTGTTTCTTTTATTATTTTGATTACTTATCTCATTAATTCTCTTTTCAGCCTATTTTATTATGACAAAGTAGGCTATATTATGCTTAACGTTCTGATCCTACAAGTGGTTTTGGATAAGTTAAGATTTATCTTTCGGTTATCACTAAATTTTCAAATATAAAACTATTTTCCATTAAGCCAATTACCCAAATCAATTGTAGCAACTGTAGCTAAATGGTTTTTTCTCTAATCATTTTTATCTTGTTTATCGCAAAATATTTTTCAACATTTTTTGGTATCGATAATATAAGTGCATTAATAAATTTTTTAGTTTCGTCTATATAAAATTCAACTACTTTTTGATTTATTAAATTTACCATTCCAATTGAATTTGCTTCAATTAATTTTTTTTCAGTTAAAAAATCATAAACTTTTTTGTACTTCCCCAATACACTAATTTCATATGATTCATCTTTTCTGTTAGGTTTGTATTCTATTGTTAGAACGTGTCCATGTGTAATTGCATTTCTTAATGAAAATAAATTATTTATGCTTTTCCATAATTCTCTATCTTTCTTTCCTATTTCTTCCACAATATTTTGATTATAAACTAATTTCCAATTAGTTTCCAAGTCTTTAAAATAAGATTCATCGATTTTTTTTTCTAAATTTTCAAATATTCTAATATAGAATTCTTTATCTTCATCAACTTCAAAAGTTCCTTCGTCTTCATCAAACTTTCCAAATTCTCTTTCAAATTCGTTAATTTTATATTCAATTGTTGAAAATAAAATTTGTCCACACATTCCTTCTATATATGTTGTACATTGAATTATAATAGTAAATAAAATTCCACGTAATTATTTTTCGTTACTATTTATTTTTTTTAAGTGTTTTATTGAAGCGAAAATTTCTTCAAAAGGATAATAATCATATCCTGCTAAATAACGATTTTCAAAAAATTTAAGTTCTGTTTTCTTCATTTTTTTAACATTTTAGCTAATGTCCAGGCGCTTGGCGAGGTTGGAGACATTGTAGAATAATATTTTCTGTTTTACGAATTAAGATTAAAAACGATAATTCCACTAAATCAAACACTAGCTCAAAGCGGTTGTATGCTGTTTATTTTATTCTTGTATATATGTTTCTAAGTATTTTTTTTTCTATTTCACTTTCTGTAGTAAGACCTTTTAAAACTATAAAACCTAATTCTTTAACTTGACTTAAATTTTTGTTCTTTGTACTTATAAAATCTTTAAAATCAAACCACCTTTCACCTTTTATTTTTAAAGCTATTTGAAAAGAATAATAATTTTCTTTTCCATATATTCTAATTTCATGATGCGAATAAGTTGTGGCAATATAACTTTTTAATTTTTTGGTAAATCTTTTTTCCCACGTTGAGCTATTTATAAAAGTGCTAATATTTCTAAATAATTTTAATGTTACTGTACTCAAATATTGGTCTTCTATTGTTAAATATTCAATACAGGTACTACCAACAATTTTATAGCCCCAATTTGGATGATACGTTAAATGTTCATATCTGATTTCAGTTCCACATCCTTTGCGTTCACAAATCCCGTCTTTGTTGCCTAAATCTTCAACAGATATAAGAACCCATCCATATTCGGGTTCTATCAAATTATGCTCTCTTGCATGACAGCCCTTACAAAGTGTAATACAATCACTGTATGGATAGTCCCATGGTTCAAGGTTTGGTCTGTATACTTTATGATGTGCTTGAAGAATGACTTCAGACTCTTGTCTATCACATTTTAAGCATCTATTATTATCTCTAAGTTTTATCGCTTTAGAGAATTCATGCCACTTATTGTTGTAATATGATTTTCTAAATTGATTCATCTATTTTTACGATTCTGAGGCTAAATATCATACAACGTGTTGCTATTTTGAGATGGTGGGGAATTTGTAACCTTTCTGCTTTGCATAATTTTATTACGAAACGACAATTCCACTAGCTCAATGCTTTATAAAAATTCAAAAACTGAATTATTTTCAAAATCTTCTATTGTTAAAGCAAAACTATCTTCTTTAAAAGGAAAAATTGAGTGAATTGTTATTTCTTTTTCTTTAGTCACTGAAATCAAATTTCTGTATCTTTTTGATGAAGGATATGTTCTGACATTAATAGCAGGAGTGTTTTCAATTATTTTTGCTTTCGAATTTTGATAAAGTACAACCTTATCAAAATATTCAACCACACAACCTTCTGGTACTATTGAGGTAGATAATGGTTTAAAAAAATTTGCGCTACCATTTTTTAATGTTGGTAAAGCCTTATTTTTTGATACAAAATATAATTGTTTGTCCTTTGGTTTGTTTAAATTTATATTCAAAAAACTTCCATCTTTCATAAAAAAGAATCCAGAAGTTGAGCTATTAAAACAATAATTGATTTCTTTTTTTTCTATTCTTGAATAATTCAATAAAGTTGAAATGTCATACTTTGATGAACCAAAATCCGTTATTCTTCTTCTTTCGCTGTCTTCATCAAACTTTGAATAATTTAATTTATTTTCAATTTTTTCAGTTTCATTTACGTAATACTCAAAATCATTTTGCTTGTCATAATTTATAACATCGTAACCAGACCAAGCAGTTCTAATTGATTTTTCAGCAACAGGCTTCTCGTTAACTTTAAGATTGTTAGAACTGTTTAAAAAAGTTCCGTGAAATAATCCGTTGCTATTTGAAGAGATAATTATTTCTCCTGATTTAGCATTCAGGCAGGTTACTTTGCCGTCAAAACGTTTTTGAGGTTTAGTTGGTTCTAAATTATATCTGTCATCGGAATTTAAATTAATTTCATATAGTCCCTCTTTACTACCAACATATAAACGCATTGCGTACATTTTGAGGTCAAGAACTGGCATTGAAGGAACTTCATCAATTACAGTATAATCGTTCCCATCAAGAATTATTGTAAATTCCATCTCTTCAGAAGCTTCTTCCCATAGATGAATAAAACTTTTTTTCATTTCTCCAATACCAAAAAACACTTCTGCCTGCCTATTATTTAGATAATCATTTCGCTGAAATGAAACCCTTATTAAATTTTCAAAATCAGGATACTCGTTTACGAGCTTAGATATAACACGAGATAAAGGTGAATAAACTATTTGACCATTTGATAGAATAAGAAATAAATGACCACTGTAAATGTAGCTCTCAATTGCATCTACTTTTAATGTGAATCTGAGAGTTTTCATATCGATCCTTTTAAAATTTTAATATGCATTCTTTTATCAATAACTTTATCTTTTAACCATTTGTCTACAGTTTTTGTACTTGGTTCAAACTCTCCACTATGAACAGGGAAACCGTGCCAAGGGTCTTCAATATTTGCTGGATTTGGAAAAAAAGATAGTCTTTCTTCTCCATCTCCGAGAATAATTTCTCCATTTTCTAAAATTCCAAATAACCCGCAATTCTCATTACAACCCCATTCCCCTTCGTCAGAAAGCTTAAAAACCTCATACTGTTCATTCTTTTTAAGAATCCATTTTGTTTTATCAGGATTTTTTTTTGCTGTCTTATTGTGATAAAAGACGGGATGATAAAAATTCTTATTTTCAGTTGGCCCAAAATTACCCTCTTTATTAATTGTGACTTTCGGAAATTTTTACTTCATTTGGTTTTTTTTAGTATTGCTGCTAAATTCAACAAGTAACATTTAAATTAAAGTTTCACCACAACTCATGCTATGTATCTTGGGACGTAAATAAAAGCTTTTTAGATTATTAATGCAATACCCACTTTTAGTGATATATTGAAAAATTTATCAACGATTAAAAGTAATGAATTATATTTTTTACAGTTTTCTAAATTATCGCCAAACATAAATCGCATAAAAAAAGATTCTCTAAGCCATTTAAAATCCAATTAATAGAAGAAAAAAAATAACTGGACAAGCAGCTAAACTTTTGAGGTACTTAATAGTGATATTCTTTATAATGTTTACATTTAGCTAATAAAGTATAATTATTTATTTATTGTAAATTATTTTAAAGGCTCAATCAGTATCACCTCTGACCTCAAAGCCTTAGTACCGCTTTCATTCATAGTTTGTTTTACGGTAACTTTAATTTTATCATATTGAGGAGTAGGGAACTTCATCAGATCTGAAATATTTTTATAACCAAAAGCCTTTGCTAATAATGTAATATGACGTGTAGAATATTTGTGACGTTGAGTAAATGATTCTACATTACTTACAAAACTTCTAGCTACTCCCATCTTTAGACTTAGCTCATCTTTAGTAAAAGCCTTCTCCTTACGTATTGCTTTTATATGATTTATAAAGTCTAAATCATATTGTGTTGTCTCAAAGCAAATTAATTTTTCCATAAATGACAAAATATTTACCCTATATGTTGGGTATTTTATTAATTTTATTATATTTGTTCTAGCGAATTGACAATTAGCCTTTTTGGCATAATTAAAACGATGTTATCTCGACTCAAAACGACCAAGTTTACCTTCGAGAGTATCGTGAAGTCGCTCCATGTCATAAAGTTTCTTACTTTTGCAAAGGCATGCGAGCGGTTCTCACGTAAGCTTTAGGTGGTAACTTTATAATCGAAAGATTTTAAAGATGGGTTTGGTCGCCCTTGAGTCTAAAGTGTGAGGCCGCTCCTTGCTTTTTCTGCAAGCACTCTTCATACCCGAAATACATCGTTCCATAACCATAAACCTATAAATTATGAGAACGAATTTTTTATGTATTACTCGGAGCAAACCACCTTAATTAACTACTAATTAAAGGTTCCTTTTGTCGCCCTCAACTGAAACAAACAATGGGTTAGGCTAGGAAACGCAGAGAAGCACTCTTACAAGAGCAACTTCTACCATCAGTATAATTATATACTGATGTGTGAAACCCTATCCTGATATATAAAATGAGATTTATTACAAACAACATTTGTATAGTTATATCCCACCGCAAACCTAAGCTGCTTTTGGCACTTAGATTTAAGCCTTTCTATTTTAAACTCGCACTTTAAAAGTATTGTCTTTATTTCTATTTTCCAAATGGTATGCTTAAGTTTTTAGAATATGTTTTGCGAGGGGGAGCAAAAGGAGTTTTTTGAACCGAAATAAAAAATGGATATTCATCAAAAAAATATTGGTGGAATTCATGCTATTATACTTAAAGTCAACTGTAAAATTAATAAAACCATTTATGGCTTTATAATCTATTAAACCTAAATACCTGCACCAAAAAACCTTTTGAATAAAATGGACATAATTTAATTTGAGTTAGTTATCACAAGGTGCAGGTTATTTAGTAATCCTATAAAACCAAAAAAAATAGCTTGCTAATGAAAGAATGGTAATAATGAGTCAAAGAGATCAAAGAGAACCTGTCCCCTGTCGTCAAACAGATTAGAGAGTCATAACAAAACATTTGTTTAATCTAACCAACAACCAATATTATGAAATACTACAAACTAATACAAGATGCTTTAATAGTGGTTTTAATAGCACTTATATGCTTTTGGCTTTATGGTTGCAGCAGTTTTACCTAAACGAGTCGTCCAAATCTAAAACGGATCTAAAAGGCCGTTTTTAAAGATATTGAATTCAATTAATAAACGGTGCAGCTTATTGAGAAGCTACAGTAACTAATAACCTTTAACGCACAATCATCAACTTTTAAAGCCTATGACTAAATAAATTAACCTTACCGCCTTTGTGGCTCATCACATAAAAAAAAGACCCTCTACCCCTGTCGTCAAACAAAATAGAGAGTCACAGTAAAACAAAACGCATGTTTCATCTAACCAATAACCAAAATTATGAAAAATAGTTCATTAATCAACGGGAGTAGGACGATAGTGTATTCCTTTATTCTAGGTATCTACCTATTCTCCTCCACCGCCGTTGCTACAAACCGCAAACACTATTCAACATTTCAACAACAAACACACCAAATTAGTGGTATTATCACTGATGGCAATGGCCCCTTACCGGGGGTTACCATTTCCATTAAAGGAAAAACCACCACTTCGATCTCAGACTACGACGGTCAGTATACAATTGCTGCCACTCCTGCAGATATTCTTTTATTTTCCTTCATAGGATTTAAAACAGTAGAGATAATTAGTAGCTCACAAACCACAGTAAACGTACAACTCACGGAAGATGCTACCACCTTACAAGAAGTAAAGGTTAATACCGGTTATTATAGTGTTAAAGAAAGTGAACGTACGGGAAGCATTGCCAAAATCTCAGCAAAGGATATTGAAAAGCAGCCCGTTACAAACGTCTTAGCTGCGATGCAAGGACGTATGGCGGGAGTTAATATTACGCAAACAACTGGTGTTTCCGGCGGGGGTTTTGACCTACAGATTCGGGGACAAAACAGCTTGAGATCCGACGGCAATAGACCGCTTTATATTATTAATGGCGTTCCTTATTCAAGCGATCCTGTGGGGTTTGGTGCTACCGCTACCGTAATGCCCACCTTAACGAGTCCGCTCAACAATTTGAATCCTGGCGATATTGAAAGCATCGAAGTCTTAAAAGATGCTGATGCCACAGCAATATATGGTTCACGTGGTGCCAATGGTGTCATACTTATTACAACTAAAAGAGGAAAGAAAGGCAAAACTACTTTTACAACCAACTATTCTAACGGAATTGGAAAAGTGACCCGTTTCATGAATTTGATGAATACTAATCAATATTTAGAAATGCGTCGAGAGGCTTTTGCCAATGATGGGTACACGACTTATCCAGCAAGTGCTTATGAGGTTAATGGTACATGGGATCAAACTCGAAATACCAATTGGCAAAAAGTACTCACTGGTGGGACAGCCAACATCATGAATTTGCAATCCTCTGTTTCAGGAGGTAATGAGCAGACTCAGTTTATCTTCAATGGAAACTATGGCACTGAAACAACCGTTTTTCCTGCTAATTTTGGTTATAAAAAAGGAAATGCACGAGTTAATTTGAATCACTCGTCCGAAAATAAAAAGTTTGGAATCAACTTTTCAGCTGGTTATACGGTGCAAGATAATAATCAACCCTCGACAGACTTGACCACTATTTCGCGAAGACTGGCACCCAATGCACCTGCTTTGTATGATGCATCGGGAAATCTCAACTGGGAGAACAGCACTTGGGAAAATCCGTTGAGCCATTTAAACGGAAAATCCTTAAGCAACACCACTGATTTAGTTGCCAATGCTGTCTTATCTTATCAACTTCCATTTCAATTAGAATTAAAATCTAGTTTTGGCTATACGGATTTGAAACACAAAGAGAGTAGCACTTTCCCCTCTACTATTTATGATCCTGCCTATGGTTTGGGCAGTGAATTTTCTTCATTATTTACAAATACTACAACTCGCCAGTCTTGGATTGTAGAACCACAACTCAATTGGCATACTGAATTTGGTAAAGGTAAAATTTCCATATTGGTAGGTAGTACTTTCAATCAACTCAACGGGCAGCAACTGGTGTTGGCAGGTGAAGGATTTACTAGCAATAGTTTGATTTATGATTTGGCTTCCGCCTCAACTGTTACCATCATGAGTAGTGGTGATACGGAGTATAAATACCAAGCCTTTTTTGGACGTGCTAATTTTAGTTGGTCTGACCAGTATTTCTTGAATGTTACAGGTCGACGAGATGGATCGAGTCGTTTTGGACCAGGGAACAAGTTCGCTACTTTTGGGGCTATAGGTGCCGCTTGGTTGTTTTCGAAAGCAACTTTTATAAAAGACGGTAACGGATCCTTTTTGAGTTTTGGAAAACTTCGTGCCAGTTATGGAACTACTGGAAATGATCAAATTGGGGATTACCAATATTTAGATACGTATAGTTCCAATGGGAATCCCTACCAAGGAACGATAGGGATTGAAACCACACGACTCTTTAATCCCGACTTTGGATGGGAAAGCAACAAAAAGTTTGAGATCGCTGCTGAACTCGGTTTTTTTAAAGATCGAATTTTTTTGACTTCTGGATGGTTTCGTAATACTTCTTCTAGTCAGTTGGTTGGTATTCCCTTGCCAGGGACCACGGGTTTTAGCAGTATTCAGGCTAATCTTGATGCTAGTGTACAAAACAGTGGTATAGAATTAACCTTGCGAACTGTGAATTTTCAAAAGAAAAATTTTGGATGGAGTAGCAATTTCAATATTAGTGTTTTAAAAAATAAATTACTTCGTTTTCCTGATTTAGCCAGTTCTACTTATGCCAATCAGTACGTTATTGGTGAACCGTTGAATATTGTAAAAGTTTATAACTATACAGGTCTAAATTCAGTAACTGGATTGTATGAGTTTGAGGATTTTAATGGCGATGGTCTTTTTTCTGCTAAAGACGACAGGCAATATTTGGTAGATTTAAATCCTGAATTTTATGGTGGTTTGCAAAACCAACTGAACTATAAGGGCATTCAACTCGATTTCCTTTTCCAGTTTGTCAAGCAACTCAACTACAATTCGGCTTCGTCACTTGGCTTACCTGGTAGCAGGAACAATCAAACAACAGATGTATTGGATCGCTGGCAAAACCAAGGAGATTTAGGACCTTTTCAGCAATACAGTACTGGAGTGAATACGGCCGTTAGCAGCGCTTTTATCCGATACCGTGGCAGCAATGCTACCATAAGTGATGCCTCTTATGTCCGTTTGAAGAATGTATCCTTGAGCTATACTCTGCCTTCTTATTGGCTAAAAGGAGTTACTTGTCAAATTAATTTACAAGCGCAAAATTTACTCACTTTTACGTCCTACAAAGGCGCAGATCCAGAGTTTAGAACTAGAGGAGTATTGCCTCCTTTGAGAATTATTACCACTGGCGTTCAATTAACTTATTAATCTAAAAACTAACTGTTATGAAACCTATATTTAATCCAAAAAGTATTTTATTTAAAATTCAAAAAAAGTGTATCCCTGTTATTTTTATGGGTTATTGCCTAGCTTGTATAACGTTGCTAAGTGCTTGTGATAATTTTGTAGAAACGGATCAGCCATCCTCACAACTTTCTACTCCTGTAGTTTTTGAAAGTCCTACTACCGCAACTGCAGCTATGGTCGCTATTTATGCCCAATTACGAAGTTCTACTTTATTGACCGGTTCCCCTCTTGGACTTTCGAATCAAATGGGTCATTATGCCGATGAACTAACTTTTTACGGTGATTCCGAAAATTCCACGTCTGGATTTTATACTAATAGTGTGCTGGCCTCCAATGAAGCCGTTGCAACTTTATGGACAAGTAGCTATCGGGTTGTTTACAATACCAATGCGATGCTTGAAGGTATTGCAGCCTCTAGTAGTTTATCTCTGGACAAAGCAAATCAGCTGACTGGAGAGGCACTATTTGTGCGAGCATTAGTTCATTTTTATTTGGTGAATCTTTATGGTGAAATTCCGTATATCACTACTACTGATTACAGACAAAATAGAGTAGCTTCTCGTCTGCCAGTGGCTAAGGTGTATGAACTAATTATTGCTGATTTGAATAAGGCTTACAGCTTGCTTCCTGAAAATGAGGAAAGCGGAGAGCGGGTGCGACCGAACCAATATACTGCTCAAGCGCTACTTGCTAGAGTTTACTTATTTGATGAAAAATGGGACGAAGCTTCCAATGCGGCTTCTGCACTACTAAACAATACGGCAACTTATGCATTGCAGGATGATCTCAATACCGTTTTCTTGAACACCAGTAGCAGTACCATTTGGCAATTTTCCCCATTTTTTTATGGTAGTGCAACAGAAGAAGGTAATCTCTTTATTTTTACAGCAGGTCCTCCCCCCTTCACGGCTTTAAGCGATGCTCTTTTAAACTCTTTTGAGCCGATGGATCAACGCAAAATTAGTTGGACAACTGCGGTGAGCGACGGGAACATGACTTGGTACTACGCAAGTAAATATAAGGATAATTCATCTGTTTCATTTTCTTCTGAATATTCAGTTGTTTTTCGATTAGAAGAGCAATATCTCATTCGCGCAGAAGCGAGAACCCGTGCAGGAGACTTGATTGGTGCAAAAGAAGATCTAAATATCATTCGGAATCGAGCGGGATTACCAAATACGACAGCCATTTCGCAAGATGAACTCCTAAATGCTGTATTAAAAGAACGACGGGTAGAATTATTTACCGAACACGGACATCGTTTTTTTGACCTCAAACGATACGGAAAGCTAGATAGCGCTTTGAGTAACAAGATCGGTTGGAATACCACTGATGCCTTATTTCCAATACCCGAAACAGAACTTCTATTGAATCCCAATTTATCCCCTCAGAACTTAGGATACTAATTCATCTTTTATGACAACTAGAAAAAAATATCGAACTCTAGGCCGCTCGTCTTATCTTGTAAGACTGATACGCTTGTTACTTTTATCTAGCTCTAGCCTTTGTATAGCTCAGCTAAATCCTAAAAAAGTAGTAACAGCAGCTGATTATTCGCTTTGGGGAAAACTGACACCCCAACTACTCTCTGACAATGGTACTTGGATTAGCTATAGCACTAGCTATTCCTCGCATCAAGACACTTTGTTTGTAAAGAATACAGCGACCTTGCAAACCCATCTTTTTCCGAAAGGACAACAAGGCAAGTTTAGCAAAGAAGCTGTTTTTGCGTATTATTCAGCTCCGAATACTTTAGCGGTGTTCAATTTACAAACGGCTCAAACTAAAACTTTGAAAAGTGTCAACGAATACTTTTTTACGACAGATGATCAATACCTTATCGTTGTTTCTAACTCTAAAAAGTATCAAAAAATACTTATTTGTTTGCCAAATGGACACATACTAAAAACAATCGATTCGATAAATAATTATTCTTTTAATCCTGATAGTAATATTCTTGCCATCACTTCTAAAAATAGTACAGAGTCAATCGCTCAATTGATAATCTTGAAGGAGAATTTTAGAACTCTAAAAATTGCAAATAGCTCAAAGGAAAACTTTGGTAAAATGAAGTGGAATAAAGGTGGTACTGCATTGAGTTTTTACGGTAGTTCATCAACAAGTCCCCACTTAAATCCTAAACTGTATTACTATTCCGTTAGCGAGAGTAAATTGCACTTTTTTGATTCCAATACCCATCAAGAGTTCCCCAAAGACATGCTACTATCGACTGATTCCGAAGCCCTCACTTTATCTGACGATGGTAACAAAGTCTTTATTCAAACCTATAAAAAGACAGTCATTATTAAAGATACAGCTATGGTTTGGAATACTAAAGATCAATGGTTGTACATGCAACGACCTCTAATGGAAAATCATACCTACAATGGTGTTTGGTTCCCAAAAAACAATCGTTTTTTACAAATTACCGATCATGCGATTTCTGGGATGATGCTGAATGGTTTGCAAAATGTAGCATTACTATTCGACTCCAGAATTAATGAAGCGCAGTTCAATGAGTATAGAGATTTGGATTACTGGTTGATTGATCTTGAGACTGGTAAAAAGAAACTTTTTTTAGAAAAATACGCTAATGATGGTACTCTGTTTGCATTACCAGACGGAGATTATTTTTGTTATTTAAAAGATGGAGATTGGTGGGTTTACAGCATTAGCAAAGCTACTCACACAAATATTACAAAATATCTAAAGGTAGACTTCTATGAGAAAAAGTATGTTGCGCATGATAAAACCTATCCATTTGGACTCGCTGGTTGGAGTGAAGATAACCGTTGTTTGTTGCTTTATGACGCCTTTGATGTTTGGGAAATTACACCAGATGGAAGTATTGCCAAGCGATTAACCAATGGTAGAGAAGATAATATCGTTTATAGAATAGTTTCGCAGCAACCTTCACAACAAAAAACGAGTAACTTCAGTGGTTTTACGAGTGGTTATTTCAACTTAGACTATAACCTTTATCTGAGTGCGGAGCGTACAGACTTTAGTGATAGCGGTTATTCGGTATGGAATCGCAATAGAGGCATCCAATCCCTTGTTTTTCAGTCTAAAAAAGTTGATTATTTGACTACTGCCAAAAAAGGTTCTTCTTTTATGTATTTAGAACAAACATTTGAGCAATCACCAACTTTGGTTTTTAAAACTGAGATATCTGCAGCGCCAACTGTCGTTTATCAAAGTAACTTACAACAGCAACATTTTCTTTGGGGAAAGTCAAAAGCAATAACATATAAAGATATTTCTGGAAATCAACTGAAAGGAGTTCTCAATTATCCCGCCGGTTATGACCCATTAAAAAAGTATCCCATGATCGTTCGTATCTATGAGAATCAGGCACACAACTTGCACAAATATGTCAATCCATCGCTTTACAATTCAGCTGGATTTAATGTGAGTAACCTAACTTCTCAGGGCTTTTTCGTACTTTATCCAGATATTGTATATCAAGAAGGGCAGCCTGGACAATCCGCTTTGGATTGTGTTCTAGCGGCTGTAGATGAAGCCCTTTCAACAGCATCGATCTCACCGACACATATTGGCCTTATTGGTCATTCTTTTGGCGGATACGAAACTAACTTTATTGTAACTCACAGCAATCGTTTTTCAGCAGCTGTTTCCGGTGCAGGAATTTCAGACTTTTACAGCCTGTATTTGCGAACTAATGGAATTACAGGCAACCCGAACTACTTTCGATTTGAATCACAACAGTTCCGAATGGGAACTTCTTTCTTTGACAATAAATGGGGGTATCTAAATAATTCCCCATTGTTTAATGCTGAAAACATGAATACTCCTCTTTTGTCCTGGACTGGAGAGTCTGATACACAAATACATTCTTCTCAAAGCATGCAGTTTTTTATGGCTTTACGAAGACTCGAAAAAACGCATACCTTGTTAGTATACCCCAATGAAGAACACGGATTAGAGGAGCGAATGAACCAGCGACATTTGACACTGCAAATTGAAAAATGGCTTGCTCATTATTTAAGAAAAGAGGATTCGTTGTAAAAGACAGCAAATTCTAAAACTAAAAAAACAATGCAGTTTCTTTCTTTAGAAACTGCATTGTCATTTATTACTGCTGTCACCGGCAGCTAATGCTACATTTTAATTATTTTTGTAAAGCGGTACATTACAAGTTGTAGCATTGGGGCTAGTTTTACCCCATAATCTTACCTCTTCTGCACCAACGGTACAAAAATCTGAACCAATATCAGAACACATGTTTGATATATTACAAGCCGATGAAGGGCTTGTATGTGTATATCCTTGTTTCAATGCAAATGCTTTTGAATTTTTATTCATTGCATTTGAACTGAAAGCGCCAGTTACGGCTACTGCAATGACTGCCATTGGCATAATCATTTTTAAAATTTCTGTTTTCATAGTAATAAAATTAAAAATTAGGATCTACTCTTTTAACAGGTTTTCGATCTTATCCCTGATAGCCGGCCGGTTATATTGTCGTACATAAATCATAGTACTCTTTATTTCTTAAAACTGCTTTTGAATAGGTGATTCAATTGATATACAACTAAATGTGTCCCTAGAATCGCATAGAGATTTTTATCCTGAATACTAAAGCTTTTCATTTTTTCTTTGCCAATGTTGTAGATTGGAAAACTAAAAAGATAGCTATTGTTGGCTAGGTCATACACGTCAATAATTGTGGCGGTTTGCCAAATTTCCATTGCTTCATATTTCCCTGGTAATGCAGAAGCTACAAGTAGCAAATTATCATAAACAGTCATTGTTTTGTTGACAATAAAAGGAGGAGCTGTCATTTTACGTTCTTTTGACTTAGCCAAGTACTTTACTTGAATCTTAGCCCTACTGAATGTATCTATTGTTTTACCACGACGTACTTCATTTAATGATTCGTTCACTACCATAAATTGGTTGCGGTACTTGTACAAGTACACGACTTTTTTCGTCACAGGATCGTATTTAAGCATTCCATCAGTATCAAATACTCCATCGATTTGTTTTTGTAGGAGATCAGGTTTGAGATGGATTTTGTTCTTTTTTTCGAGTTCAAACAGTCCTAAAATATTCTCTCCTGTTTGAGGTGCAAAAGCACGAAATACAACTGATTTGGTGTTTATCGGCTCTGCTTGTGTAAATCGAATTCCAAGAGGCGCTTGTAGTTTGGCTTGCCAATTTGATATGTTTCCAATATACAGGCAAGGAACTACTCCATCAAATAAATAGAAAGCAGTATCTAGCACCCTTATTTCAACACTACGGAAAGTAAAATCAACTATATCTAACTCAACTGTATGTCTTTTTGTAAATTTTAAAAGTGTATCGACTTCTGTAATTTGGAACGGTGTGGTGTAGTTTCCAAGGTATATCCGCTTATTACTAATACCTGCAAAATAATACGAATTAAATTTTACCTACTTCTTGTTTTTTCTCCCCCACCAAATTAAGAAACCTGTTACTGGTAATGAGCCAGCGACAAGTGATGCCAAAAAAGCAAGAATTTTGCCAAAAACACCTAATATTGAACACGTGTGAATATCAAAGTTTAAAGCATTTAATTTTTCCCCAGTGCTCAAATCTTGATATGCTATTTCAGATTTGACAAGTGCTGTTTTCTCGTCAAATACAGTGGTAGCAGAATTATAACTTGTACCTTCTGTCAATTGTGTGTAGCTTTCAAAATTTGAATTCTCTTCAGTAGGAATTGTAATATAAAATTCGTGTGAATCCGGATATAATTTTTTCAGTTGGTAGTGTACTTTATCCAAAAAATCTTTAAATGATCGTACAACATTTAACGTCCTATTTTTAGCAGTGGTAGGATTACTTCGCCTCCATTTGCGACCCATTGCAAAGACGAATCTACCCAATTAAAAGACCAGACCAATCCTGTGACAGCTATGATTAGCAAAATTGAGGAAGCATAGATTCCTAAAATACTATGAAGATCATAATTTTTACGCTTTTTTCCTGTTGTTGCTTTCCATTTAAATAGGAAACGCTTTTTTCTGGCTCCTTTATTTTTTGGCCACCAAAGAAATATACCCGTAATCAACAAAATAACAAATATCAAAACCGCAATCGAAGTTATAATTTTACCCAATTCGTAACTTAAAAGTAAGCCAATGTGCAACCAAGTTACGAAATGAAAAAACTCATAAACACCATTTTCATTTTTCAAAATCGTTCCAGTGTAGGGGTCAATATAAATTTGATGGTAATACTCCATGTGCCCAAAATAAGTCCACGCGTCTTCATTTTTGTAACGGCTTCTAAAAATATAACTCCTATCAGCAGATTGCGATATGATGACACTGTTTATTGGATATTTCGATGGAAATTCTATTGCGGCAATTTTTTTAAGTTCAGAAACGGCAAGTTTTTCTTTAAGAACTTTGACTTCATTCCTATCTTTATACAGCACTTGTTTTAATTCTTTCTCAAAAACAAGTATACAACCAGTCGTACCCATTATAAAAACCACTATTCCGTAGAAAAGCCCGAGCCATAAATGGAAAAAACGTACGACTTTTTTAAACATTATTAAAAATTTAAGGTTAAATTACCCAATATTCTTAATTGAGTATATGCTTGGCCGTTCCATGAAAAATATTCCTCATTACCTAAATTTTCTGCCCTGATCCCTAGGCTGAATTTACCTGTGCGGTAGTTTGCATTTGCATTTAGAATTTTGTAAGAATTCAGTTTGAATTGGTTATTATCCGCTGTAAACGTTTCTGAACCATAATTTCCTCCTAATCCCAAACTAAATCCTTTCAAAGTATTCTGAAACTCATAATTTGCATATAAATTGGCTTGATGCTCTGGATTTCTTGATAGTCTATTTCCTTCTACTTCCAGTTCGCCTTTTGTAATTTCGGAATCGTTATAAGCATAACCCATAATAATATTAAAACCCATAAAAGGATTGACTGCTAAGTCAAGTTCCAATCCGCGACTGACTACATTTCCGTTTTGAATATTAAATGCTGGATTATTAATGTCCCCTCTCACAATATTGTTAACATTAATATCATAATAGCTTAAGGTAGCATTAACAATATTACTTTTAGCTTCCCATTTAATACCTCCTTCAATTTGACTTGCTTTTTCAGGGTCGAATGTATTTCCATTCACGTCAACACCTTGTTGGTTCACAAATCCGCTATTGTAATTTCCGAATAATGAGAGCTCATTATCTATAATTTCATAGCTCAATCCTAATCTTGGTGCTAACGACGTTTGTTTAAATCCTTGAGAATTCTCATTAGTGGTGTAATTAATTTCTCCATCATTATCAAAATGATCAAGTCGAAGACTTAACAATAAATGAAGTTTATCATTAAAATCTACAACATTTGATGCATAAGCACTGTAAGTTTGTAGTTTTCCCTTTAAATTTTGAACTGTTGCACCATCAAAAAAATCGGCTGCACTTTGTTGTGTCAATGAAAGCCTTGGACCTTGCAAGGAAACGGTTTCAAACACTCCAGGATAAGCCTGCGTTAGAAAAGTATTATATCTTAAATAGTCTAAACCGAGAAGCAGCCTATTATTGATTGAGCCAAGTTTAAAAGAGCCATTAAAATTTTGTTGGATTTGTTGCGTAGTAACGTTGAAATCAAACTTCCCTAGTTCAACTTCTACTTCGGTTGTGGAAATAATACTTGCAATTGGAAAAATACTTTCCTGATTGGTTTTACCATAATTGACCAATGTGGTTGATTTCCAATTGGACGAAAGCTTGTATTCTGCTTTAGCGAAAGCGTTAGTAACAAAATTATTATTGAAAAGTTGATTATTATTGAAGGAACGGTTGTTATCAAAATTCAAATCATCAAAACTATCTACACCTGCTATTTCACCAACAAAAATAAGATTAGATGGCGTTCCTTTATATTGATAAATGTCGGCATCAAAACTTAATGAAAGTCTATCATCTACTTTATAAAATAAACTTGGAGCTATAAAATTTGTAGTTGAAAAGCCAGCATCTTGCCAAGAATCTTGTGTTTGAAGCGCAACGTTTGTCCGCAATAATACACTTTTATCCTCCTTTAAAGGAGTATTTACGTCGGCTGTAATTCTATTAAAACCATAACTACCCGTCGTATAAGAAATTGCGGTTTTAGCAGTATCAAATGGTTTTTTAGTTATACGATTAATAACTGCACCATAAGAATTTTCGATTCCTCCAAACAAGGTTCCAGTTGGACCTTTTATAATTTCAATCTGTTCAATATTGGCAATATCATCGTCAGTAGGTTGGTAGCTTGTAACGCCATTCCGTACATTATTTCCAGTGTTAAAACCACGAATCCAAGTGAAATTTCTACCCGCAGCATTTTGCCCCGAAACTCACACTCCTGCCGCATTTGTTAATGCTGTTTTATAATCTACGGTTCCTTGAATCTCTAACAAATCAGAAGTAATTACATTATAAACCTGCGGATTTTCTATATTTTCTAGAGGCATTCGTGCAACATAATCACTTTTCTTTGTTGTGAACTTGATTCCGTTACTACTCACAACTACCTCTTTCAATTGCTGCGAATTTTGATTTAAAATAATCACAGGTGCGATGGTGGTTTCATTTGCTTTTACTTCAACATTTATCTCTCTAGTTTCCAACCCCACAAGTAAGGCAATAATCGTGTAGTTGCCCGGACTTACTTTTCTTAATTCATACGCACCTTTGCTGTTGGCGGTGGTTCCTTTAGTAGTTCCTTTAAGTGCTACTGTTACAAGTTCTGCAGGAGAACCGTCCGAAGTTTTGATAGTTCCTTTTATTGTTCCAGTTTGAGCGAAAGAGTTTAAACTAATTAATGCTGCCGCAATAATTGAAAAATATTTGATCATTTTGATTTTAATTAGATTTTGGACAAATATACTATTAAGAACAATTCTAAACAAACTATTTTTATTTATTCTTAATAATGATAAAGATTATTTAATTTGAATAGCAACTGCTAATCGGATTAAAGATTCAAAATTTGCATCATAGAAATAAATTTATCTGCACTTTCGAGGTGAAAATTTGAGACAAGCACGTTAATAACATCAATACTGTACAGCTATCTCTATTTTTGTAAAAAAATGTTGTTTTTAGAATATCTGTCTTAAAATACGGAGAAGTATTTACGTTGTTAATTTTTGTTCGATCATTTGCGTATGCCGATTTAATATAGCTTAAGAAGATTTTATAAAATTTTCAAGTGCAAGTACTAAAAGATTTTGATCGTTAAAAGGCCAATTTTAGTGAAGTTTAAAAATAATTGGAAAGAAATTCAAATAATAAAAAAATTATTTCTTACATTAACTTTTGACATAAATGCGAACGGTGTGAATAGAGAAATTTATTTTAGGTTCACAAACAAAAAGGTAAAACGATTACTATTTATATTTCCAAAAATTAAATCTTATACAAAACATCGCTTTTTTTACTGGAATGAAGCTCAACACTTTTAGTGAAATCACGAAAAAAAAATTATTATACGCGAACAGCAAATATTACAATCATGACAAATATTTTAATTACTGGTGCAACGGGAAATGTGGGGATTGAAGTAATAGCGGCTTTAAAAAAACTCAATTATCCAGTTGAAATATTTGCTGGCGTGCGAGACACAAAATCGGGTAATGAAAGATTAGCAAATTTTAAAGCGAATATAATTTCATTTGATTTTACAAATAGTGCAACTTTCAATTATGCCTTTCAGAACATTGATATATTGTTTTTACTCCGACCACCGCAAATTTCGGATGTGAATAAATATTTTGCTCCACTAATAAAAGCGGCAAAACAATCTTCAATAAAACACATCGTATTTCTTTCGGTTCAAGGAGTTGAAAAAAGCAAAATCATACCGCATCATAAAATTGAAAAATTAATAGTTGAGAGTAAAATTCCATACACCTTTTTACGACCTGCTTACTTTATGCAGAATTTTACAACAACCTTACACTATGATTTGATAAATAATCATAGCATATATTTGCCCGCTGGTGATGCCAAATTTACTGTAATTGACGTCACTGATATTGGTGCTGTTGCAGTAAAAGTGCTAATCGAACCGCAAAATCATATCAATAAAAGTTATGAATTAACTAACAACGAAACTTTGACATTTACTGAAATGGCAGAAAAAATAAGCAACGGAATTGGCAAAACCATTACATTTGTATCGCCCAACATACTGCAATTTTATTTTACCAAACGAAAAGAAAAGATGCCTACGATGTTGATTTTGGTAATGATTATGTTGCATTACTTTCCCAGATTTCAAACTACGCCAAAGACTACAGAGTGGGTAAAAGTAATTACTGGAAACGAGCCTAAAACTTTTGATGAATTTGTTGGTTCAAATAGGAAAGAATTGCTGTAACAAATTTATGTTGATGAAGACCAATTTTCAAATTTATTTACTGGATTTAAAGAAATATACACATTATGAAGAATTTACTAATTATCCTTTTATTTCTGTGCTTTTTACCATGCGTAGCTGGTGAAATTGACGCCATTAAAATTGACACAAAAATAAATCTTGAAATTAAAGTTGCAACAGCCAAAGATTCTATATTTCCCGAAAAATGCTTGGGTGTTTGGGAGGGAATTATGCATATCTATAGCCAAGGAATTAAACGTGATAGCGTAAAAGTGAAATTTACTGCCGCCAAAACAGATACTTCAGGAACTTACATTTGGAAAACAGAATATCTTTCAAAGACAACTCCGATGGTAAAAGATTATAAACTCGTTATAGACAATATAAAGGAAGGACGGTATATTTTAGACGAAGGAGATGGTTCAAAAATAGTAGAATATGTTGTGAATAACAAAATGTACAGCCTGTTTAAAGTAGATGATATTTACTTAACATCTAGCACTGAACTCGTCAATAAACAGCTTATTATTGAAGTCACATCTGGAAAGGAACTTAAAGAAATTCAAGGTGTTAAAAGTTATTCTTTTGCAAATGTGCAAAGGATGGTTTTGACAAGAAGTGAATGAATGAATAGCGTATGCTATTCTTATATTTAATGGTTAACGTAGGAAGATAATAGCTGAACTGGAAATTAAAACGACTCCGATTATCATTATTTGAAATAAACAAATTAAGTTACAAGAACATGGTTACTGAATCTCGAAACGCTATCGAAGTATATGTTAACTAACAATGAATCCTCGACATTTACTGAAATGGTAGAGAAATTAGTCAGGGGTTTTGAAAACTATATATTTGTATCGTCAAACTTATTGCAATTTTCTTTACCGATCAGTTGCGATTAGAAGGAATGCCGCAAGAGGAAGCTATCGAAAAAGGGAGCGAGATACGATTTTTACGAGTGGTTTTAACTTCGTTAACTGCCATTGGTGGATTAATTCCTTTAGCCTTAAATCCAAATCCTCAAATTTCTCCACTTGCATTAGTCTTAATTGGTGGCTTAATAAGTTCAACAGTACTTTCAAGAATTGGAACTGCTGTAAAGTACAAATTGATTCCGCCAACGACTGTTAGTAATAATTAACCTTAAAACTAAAGCAAGCACAAATTTTTTATAATAAATCCAACCGTTAAAGTAAGTAAAACAGAACAATTCCCCTCTCTACAAAAACATCAAAATAATTTACCTAGCGTTAAAATGGTAATCTAAAATTAAAGTAGAGTGTGTTTATCATTCTTTGTTTAACTTTGCCAAAAATATCTACTAATGAGTACGCAAGAACGCAAAAAAATTGAGAAAGAAAACCGTAGAAATGTAATTCTTGCTGCAGCCGAATCCATTATGGTAAAAAACGGATTACACGGACTTAACCTTGATTTAATAGCTCAAGAAACAAATTTAGCCAAAGGTACACTCTATTTATATTTTAAAAGTAAAGAAGAAATTTTAAGTATTCTAACTATTAAGGCAAGAGAGTTATTGCTAGAAGAATTCAAAAAAATTGCGGTAAATAATCAACTTGATATAGAAAAGTTAAAGTCAATTGTAAAAATAAACTACAATTTTTATAAAAAACACCCACTTTATTATGATTTAGTATCATTGTATGAAGCCAATCATCAGGTTACTGAAACCGAAGAAATGTACGAATCAAGCTTAGCAATAAATGATTTGGTAATAAACATTATTCAAAAGGCTAAGGAAGCAGACCAAGTTCAAGAAAATATTAACGTAGCCATTTTTACACTTTGCCTTTGGGGTTCAACAGTAGGTATTTTACAATTAATGAAAGTTAGAGGTCCGATAATGAAAGAAAAAATGAATATATCAGAAGAAGAAATATTAGATACCTTTATACAAATGATGTTTCAAGGAATCCAAAAATAAAAAATAAAAAATTTTTTATAAAAAATGAACGTAAGTCATAAAATGTATTATATTTGTCTAATAATTTTTAATAAACGATAAACAAAACTAAATGACTCACGAAAAACCTATTAGTAAATCCTTCTTATTAGTAGCATTTATTCTATGTATTGCAACAAATTCGTTGCATGCACAAACCGAAAAAAAGCTAAGTTTAGAAGAAGCGATTAATTTAGCAGTTGCTCATAGTAAGCAATTGCAGCAAGATAGCTTAAGCTTAAAAATTGCAAACTCTAAATTGATTCAAAGTAAAAATAGTTTGTTACCGCAAGTCAGCGCCAATCTCAGTTACCTTCGCATTAGCGATAACATTACACCTTTTCAAGTTGCACTTCCAGAAGGCAATGTGGTGTTGAATCCTCAAATTCTTAATCAGTCCTTCAATTCGTTACAAGTTCGTCAACTACTATATTCAGGCGGAAAAGTAAATAATTTGAACAAAATTTTAAAATTGGATCAAGAAGCAATCAATTTTGAAATGGCAAAAAACAAATTAGAGCTGAGCTATTCTATAACATCACTTTGGTATTCGCTATTTTCATTAAACCAATCCGAAAAAATTATTGAAGCCAACATCGTTTTACTTACAAATCAAAAAAAAGATGCTGAAAATTTGGTGAAACAAGGCGTTTTATTGTCGAATGATTTATTAAAAGTTGAACTTGCAATAACCAATTTACAATCAAATTTATCCGAGATCGTTGCCGATCAAAACTCCTTACGTTACAATTTACGTGTGCTAACAGGTTTAGATACATCAACCAAAATAATAATTAACGAAACTATCAATCAATTTGAAAATGATGCGGTTTCAGTTGAGACTTATATTCAAAAAGCAATAAACAATCGCGCAGAATTAAAATTAATTCAGGTTAGGGAAAAGCAAGCCAAAGCAAATGAAAAGCTTGCCAAAAGTAATTATTTGCCTCTTTTAAGTTTAGGAGCAAGCCTTAATTACAACCAACCTGAACAAAGAGTATTTCCCAATCAACCGGAATTTACGGGAACTTGGAATGTTGGCGCATTTTTAACGTGGAATTTAACCGATTTATACAGCACCAAAAACAAAGTAAAAGAAAGCAAATTTGGTTTAGCAAAATTAAAAAGTGCCACAGAACAAGCCTCAGAAGGCATTTCAATGGAAGTTAATAAAGATTATAACGACTTTATCCAATCGAAAGAAAAAATTGCATTAGCTACGAAATATGTAGATCAAGCAACCGAAAATTTCAGGGTAGAACAAAATAAATTCAAGACAAATACAACCACAGCTACCGAATTTCTAACTGCAAATACGTTGTTATTGCAAGCACAATTAAACCTAACAACAGCAAAAGCAAATGCTGAATTAGCCTTTAAAAAATTATTAAAATCAACCAACTAAAAAAAAATCAAAATGAAAAATATAAAAACATTAGTGCTACTTTTTATCGCAACATTCGCTATAGGGTGCGGTGGAAAACAAAAAACAGATAATGCACAATTAGAAACCAACATAAGTCCTGTAATTCCTAAAATCAACAGCACGATTATTAGTGTTTTAGTCGAAGACAATCAAGCGGTGAAAGAAGGCGATATACTAATTCAATTAGACAATGCCAATTACAAAATCGCGGTGCAACAAGCAGAAGTTGCCTTAGCACTTGCAAAACAAAACGTTACATTATCAAAAAGTAATAAAAATACAGCAGCATCAAGTGTTTCTTCTGTTCAAGCAGCTACATCATCAGCAAACGCAGGTGTTGAAGCAGCAAGAGTTCGTGTAGATGTTATAACAAAAAATTACATCCGATTCAAAAATTTATTAGAACAAAATTCAGTAACCCAGCAGCAATTTGATGGTGTCAAAGCAGAAAAAGAAGCTACAGAAGCACAACTAAAAATTGCTTTAGGACAAGCACAAGCATCTAAATATCAAGTTGCAACTTCGCAATCGGCGGTAACAAGTTCAGATAATGGCATAAGTATCGCTGAATTGGCAATCAAACAAGCCGAAAATAATTTAGAAGCTGCCAAATTACAATTGTCGTACTGCATGATTACTGCACCTTGTGACGGAATTGTTTCTAAAAAAGTAGCACAAAAAGGTCAAGTAGTTTCCATTGGTCAGCCTTTAATGGCAATAACAAATAATAATAAAATTTGGGTGGTTGCCAATTTCAAAGAAACTCAAGTAGCCGAAATGAAAGTTGGTCAAGACGTAACTATTGAAATTGATGCTTACGATGACAAAGAATTTTCAGGAAAAGTGCAATCCTTTTCGCAAGCGACAGGTTCAAAGTTTTCTCTTTTACCTGCTGACAATGCAACAGGAAATTTTGTAAAAGTAACACAACGAATTCCGGTTAAAATTGTATTCACCGAAAAAAGTAACAATGATTTTCCTTTGCGTGCAGGAATGAGCGTTACAGTTGCTGTCAAAACAAAATAAAAAAGTTATTTATGGAAACCACAGCATTACAAAAACCGACTTACGAAGTTGGCGCAAGAAAATGGCTTATCACCATTACCGTTATTACTTGTGCCATTATGGAGTTAATTGATACTTCTATCGTAAATGTTGCCACACGAGAAATTGCCGGAAATCTTGGTGCCACAATCGAAGAAACCGCTTACGTAATTTCTGCTTATGCCATTTCAAATATTATAATAATTCCGTTAACAGGATTTTTAAGTAATATTTTCGGTAGAAAAGTATATTTCACAGCCTCGGTTGTTCTTTTTACAATTGCATCTTTTTTGTGTGGCGCTTCTCATTCTATCGAAATGCTTATTTTTTGGCGATTTGTTCAAGGTATTGGCGGCGGTGCTTTATTAGCAACTGCACAAACAATATTAGTAGAAACATTTCCTCCCGAAGAAATTGATAAAGCCAACGGAATATTTGGAGCTGGAATCGTAATGGGTCCAACATTAGGTCCAGTTATAGGCGGTTATTTAGTTGATAATTTTTCTTGGGGTTGGATTTTTTATGTCAATATTCCCATTGGAATTATCGCAACATTTCTGTCTTGGAAATACATAAAGGGAACAAAACTTCCCGTTGTCGGAAAGGTAGATTATCTCGGAATTCTGTTTTTAATATTAGGAATTGGTAGCTTACAATTGGTTTTAGAAGAAGGCGAACGTAAAGATTGGTTTAATAGTAATTTTATTTTAATTAGCTCAATAATTGCTGTTTTAGGTATTGCAGCGTTTATAATTCGAGAACTAAAAGTTAAAAATCCAGTAGTTGATTTGCGAGTTTTAAAAAACAGAAATGTTCTTGTTGGTGCGGCGTTAAGTCTTGCATTTGGAATGGCAATTTATGTTTCAGTATTCTTATATCCAGTATTTGTACAAGCTTTTTTGGGTTGGAATGCAACAAGAACCGGATTATTAATTTTACCAAGTTCTTTTCTAACCGGCATTTTAATGGGCGTAAATGCAACGCTTTTGCAGAAAGGTGTTAGTCCAAAAACACTTGTTATCATTGGTTTCACAGCAGTTATTGGCTATGAATTCATAACCTATTTTCTAGCAACACCAACATCAGGCGAATGGGATTGGTTTTGGCCACAAATGATAAGAGGATTTGGTTTCGGATTTATTTTTGTTCCTGTTGCCGGCTTAATGCTTTCCGGTTTAAAAGGCGATAATTTAGCCCAAGCTTCAGGTTTATCAAATATGCTCCGATTATTGGGTGGCGCAATTGGTATAGCCATTACAAATACTTATGTTACAAGACGTTTTGCTGTACATCGCGCCGATTTAATTGGAAACATTTCAATGTATAATCCAGAATCTAACGAGCGGTTTTATGGTTTAGTACGCGCCTTTCAAAGCCAAGGTAAATCATTACAAGAAGCACAGCAAATGGCGGCAGGCGCAATGGAAGGAGCGGTTTCAACTCAAGCCGCAATAATAAGTTATGCCGAAGGATTTTTATTAATTGGAATTATTTGTCTAGCAGTTTTACCACTTGTATTTTTTGCAAAAATCAAAAAAGGAGAAATTGTAGATGTCAGCGGAACCCATTAATCTTTTTATAAAAAAAATATGAACAATCAAACAACAATTAGTACAGAAACACTAGCTTTTTTAAAGCAAATTGAAAATAATAACAACAAACCTTGGTTTGATGAAAACAAGAAACAGTGGGAAGCTGTAAAAGAAAACTACAGCTTGTTTATGGGCGAATTACAAGAAAAAATTAAGGAAATAGATGCTATCGTATTCAAAGAACCAAAAAAATATATGAGCCGAATTAATAGAGATATACGATTTTCGGTTGACAAAAGTCCGTACCGCAACAACATATTTTCTTTAATCGAGCGTGGTTCAAGCGAAAACAGCCCTAAATTCTACCTTCAAATTCAACCAGGAAACAATAGTTTTATAGCTTGTGGTTTATGGTCGCCAGATAGTGCGACATTAAAAAAAGTTCGAACTGAGATTATGCATAGTAGTGATGAGCTATTTACCATTATTAAAAAAGAGAGTTTTATAAACTATTTTGGAACAATTTCAGGTGAAACTTTAAGCAGACCACCACAAGGTTTTGATGCAGATAGCCCTAATCTAGAGTTATTAAAATTGAAACAATATATCGTAAAGAAAACTTTCACTGATAAAGAAATACTATTAGACAGTTTAAACGATGAATTAGTCAAAGCATACAAAGAGGTTTTGCCATTTCTTGAATTTTTAGAGCAGTCAATCGAATAATTAAATATGTGGACTTGCGAAAACTGTGATAGAATCTTTACATCTAGCAATCAATGTTATATTTGCATAAAAAAAGATATTGGTAATTTGTTTGTGGACAAACCTGACGAGCTTGTTTTACTGTTTGACACCTTAATTACTACATTAAAAAAGTGGCAACCCAATGTTTACAATGCTTTTGTATATACAATAGTTTTTACGAATGCCAAAACGTGGTTGGTCGTTAAACCAATGAAAACAGCTTTAGATTTAAAAATTTACAACGATACATTTATCGATAGTGAACGTATTAAAGCACAAAGTAAGTATGCTAATAAGATAGTATACCATTTTAGAATTTCGAGTGAAAAAGATGCAGATCAAGAAACTTCTTCTTTAGACGATATTAGTTTAGTAAAAAGCAATTTAACAATAGAGTTGAATCGCACTACTAGTATTGAATCTGCTGCATCTTATCGAATAAATGTAAATTATACGTTATCAAAAAACATGGAAGCAACAAACGTTATAGAGCAAGTAAAAAGTAACAATCCAGCAATTCAACTCGCAAAACAAGGTCTTGTTCTTGCAAATAATCAAATAGGATTGGCGCGATCGGAGTACCTCCCAAACATGAAACTTTTTGCCAATTACGGGTATTTCAATCAAAGAAACGACATTCAACAATTAGCCGAAATCCAAAATCTGGGCTTTGTACTAGGAGGATCACTGCGATTGAATGTATTTAACGGTGGCAAAAATCGAAAAGACGTATTTAACGCAAAAATAAATTTAGAAAAACAAGAACTTACTGTAAATGACACTGAAGAACAGATCGTAACCGCAGCTTATCAAGAATTAAATAGCTTGAATATATTAGAAAAACAATTGGTGCGGGAAACTACAAATCTTGCTACTTTCCAAGAAACCTTCAACCGCACTCAAGATCGTTATTACAATGGTCAAGCAACAAATCTTGATTTGCGAGACACCCAAACGGCTTTATTATATGCTAAAATTGCTATAAATGATATTAAACTAAAAATAATACAAAGCACGATACGCTTGAATAGTTTAAAAGGAGTGGTTTTGGAATAAGTGAGTTAATTAAAAAATAATATAAAACAAATGACTAAAACCGAAAATTTTGATCAAATCGAAGTTACTTCTTCTGCAGAACTCCGTGAATGGTTATTAAAAAATCATGCACAAAAAGAAAGTATTTGGTTGGTTACTTATAAAAAAGAAACCATAGAAAAATACGTATCCATTCAGGAGGTTTTAGATCAATTACTTTGTTTTGGATGGATTGATGGTATAAGAAGAAAATTAGACGATAAGAAAACAATGCAACTCATTTCGCCAAGAAAAGTAGAACATTGGGCACAAACCTATAAAGTAAGATTTGCCAAATTGCAACAAGAAGGATTGCTGCATCAATCGGGTATAAATTCAGTTATTGCATCAAAAGAAAGTGGACTATGGAATTTTATGGATGATGTTGATAATTTAGTAATCCCGGAAGATTTACATCATGCTTTGAAGGAACATAAATTGGCAAGTCACTATTTTGAGGCATTTTCGTCTTCAAACAAACGTTTTATTTTACGTTACATCAAATTAGCCAAAACTGAACAAACGCGGCAAAAAAGAATTTTACAAGTTGCAACTTTAGCTGCAGAAAATAAAAAGATTCCAGGGGTATAAAAACTATTTGTTAAATCATAAGTGACCTATGACTAAAGAAATACCATTTCTAAAAGAAATTGATGAACGGTTAGGAACTATAATTGACCGGACAGCATTAGAAACTATTCGTTGGTCAGGTGATTTATTTGAAGATTTAATAAGCTGCATTCTAGATGTTGACATAAAATATAGAGGAAAAGTTTTAACATTTAATCGCATGAAAGTGGCTCTAGACGGAGCAGTGATAGATTATAACAGTATTTATTTACTTGGGGAGGATGAAATGAAATTAGTAATATTCTAATTTTAGGTTTCAAGTTTGACTATAAGGATAAACTAAACAAGAGTTAAAAATTACTTTAAAACAGTAATTTGAATAGCACAATAAATACCTTTTTTTGCCTTTCAAAATTTTAAATAAATTTTGTTTTAAGTTCAATTTACTTATTAAAACAAGTTGCTAATTCGTTAAACACACATTATAAATTACATATTCTTATGAAAATAATACTAATTGCGACATTACTTTTCACTTCTTTTATGCAAGCTCAAAACTATACTGAAATTCTAGGTAAAGTTTTAGATGATAACGGAAAATCGATTTCGGGGGCAACAATCACAATTAATGAATTATCCCTCGAAGAATTATCCGATGAGAATGGCTTTTTTAAGTTGGAGAACATCGCCCCAAAAACCTATAATATTAGTGCAAGTGCTATTGGTTATGAAACCGAAACCAAATTTAATGTTATTATAAAATCAGCAGGAAACAGTGACATAATTTTTAATCTGAAAGCCGTTTCTAATTTACTAGATGAAGTAAAAATAGTGTCAAATCCGTTTAAACGCAAAAAAGAATCGCCTCTTTCCATTCAGAGTTTGTCACCAGTAGAAATTGCAAGCTATCCAGGCGGAAATAATGATATTGCCAAAGTGGTGCAAACATTACCTGGAGTTTCAGGTTCTGTTGGCGGTTTTCGAAACGACATTATTATTCGGGGTGGCGCGCCCAATGAAAACGTGTATTATCTTGATGCGATCGAAATTCCAAACATTAATCATTTTAGTACACAAGGAAGCGCAGGCGGTCCTGTTGGATTACTTAATGTTTCTTTTATTGAAGGTGTTACGCTTTCGAGTTCTGCATTTGAAAGCAAATACAATAATCCACTTTCGGGCGTATTGCAATTCAACCAGAGAAACGGTAATAATAAAAAATTTCAGGGTAATTTGCGGATAGGAGCCAGTGAAGCGGCAATTACCGCCGAAGGACCTTTATTTAAAGGAAAAAATGAAACTAGTAACACGACGTATTTATTGTCAGTTCGTCGCAGCTATTTGCAATTTTTATTTACATTGATTGGTTTACCTATTCGTCCTGATTTTTGGGATTATCAATATAAAATAAATTCTAAATTAGATGCTTACAACGAAATTAACTTCTTGGGAGTTGGTGCAATTGATGACTTTTCGGTTAAAGCACCAGATGATTTTGATATCCAACAACAAATTACGTTAGACCAAGTTCCAGTTATAAAACAATGGAGTACAACGAGTGGTTTGAGTTGGAGAAGACGTTTTAAAGACGAGTCAGGATTTATGATCAACTCCATAAGCACCAATATTTTAAATAATAATTTCCAACGATTTACTGATAATGAAAATGAGCAAGGTTTATTTTTTTCTAATAATTCTCGTGAAACCGAAGTAAAATTTAGAAATGAAGTAACTAAAAATATAGGTGACTGGAAAATTGTAGCTGGTTTTAATGTAGAAAACGCGCTGTATACAAACGATACGCAAAACATTATTAATAATGAGAATTACAGTACAGACATTAATTTTGTTAAGTCTGGATTTTTTGCGCAATCAAGTACTACAATTTTGAATGATAATTTAGATGTTTCGTTTGGTTTTAGAGTCGATGCTAATAGTTTCACCACTCAAAAAAATCAATTGTTACGAACTTTTTCGCCAAGATTAGCACTTTCGTATGCATTAACCGCAGAAAAAGATTGGAAATTAAATGCAGCTGTAGGTAAATATTTTAAAATTCAACCCTATACTATTTTAGGCTATAAAGACAACTTGGGCAATTTTGCCAACAAAGATGCCGACTACACAAGTAACATACATTATGTTATTGGTTTGAGTAAAATTTTAAATCCAACAACTCAAATTACTATTGAAGGATTTTTTAAAGATTATAAAAATTATGCTGTTTCAATAGATGATGGAGTTTCATTAGCCAATAAAGGTGGTGATTTTGAGGTTTTGGGTAACGAAGATGTAATTACAAACGGACTTGGCAGATCGTATGGTTTAGAGTTTTTATACCAACAAAAATTAACTAAAAACTTCTTTGGAATTTTTGCCTATACTTTATTTAAAAGTGAATTTACTGGATTAGACAATCAATACAGACCATCGGTTTGGGACAGCAGAAATCTTGTTTCTGTCACTGCTGGATATAAATTCAAACGCAATTGGGAAGCAGGAATGCGTTACAGATATGGAGGAAAAACACCATTCGCAAAAGTGAACGAAGCCGAAACATTAGAAAATTATCCTCAGGTAGTTTTAGATTTTACTAATTTGGGAGAACAAAAATTAAATGCCTTCAACCAATTGGATCTACGAATAGATAAAAAATGGAATTTTAAAAAGTTTGCCTTTAATTTGTTTTTAGATGTTCAAAATGCATTAGGACAAATAATTCCTCAGCCAATAGAATTCGGTTTAAACAGAGACCAAAATGGACAAATTATTAACCCTAGAAGTTTGCTAGGTATCGATGCTGCAGAAGGAACCGTTATTCCATCTCTAGGCATTATCTTAGATTTTTAATAATTGCAAGAAAAGTTCTTGATTCAAAGTACACAAGACTCAGAACCTCAAATTAAAAATGGATGAAAATCATTTAAACCAACAATTAGTATCGAAATACTTGCTTTTTTAAAACAAATTGGAACCAACAATAACAAACCTTAGTTTAATGAAAAATAAACAACGGGAAGCTGTAAAAGAAAACTACAGCTTGTTTATGGGTGAATTACAAGAAAAAATTAAAAAAGTAGATACTATTGTAATCGAAGAACCAAAAAAATATACAAGCCGAATTAATAGAGATATTAGGTTTACCGCTGATAAAACTCTCTATCGCATCAACATATTTTCTTTTATCGAACGTAATTCTAGTGAAAATATTCCTAAGTTCTATCTTCAATTTCAACTAAAAGATAATAGCTTTACAACTTGTGTTTAATTGGCGCCTGGTATTGCTACATTAAAAAAGTTAGAACAGAGATTGTGCACAGTAGTGACGAGTTATTTACCGTCACTAAAAAAGAAAGTTTTATAAACTATTTTGGTGAAATATCTGGTGAAACATTAAGAGGAACACCACCAGAGATTCTTGGAAATATGGTAAAAGGACGATTAAATTGCATGAATTAAAACCAGCTACGCAATACAATTTGTTTGACTAAATTATTTTAAAAAATCAGCTTTTGTAGAAATATTGCCTAAAATGTGGTTTTTAGAAAACTTTTGTAATTTTACCAGCTAATCTTGAGAAACCCATTAAATCCTTCTTGACGGAGTCTATAAATTATTTTAATGTTACATTTTATTATTTTTAGTACAGGCCTAGTTTTTAAAAGTAATATATTCCAAATTTATTATAAATATCAATTTACCACGAGAACTGATTGAGTTCAAAATGTTTTTTAAAATCGGCAAAATAATTATAACATATCAAATGCTTTTCGTGGGAAAGAATATGCTGCTCCCCAAAAAACGTACAATTTTTTGCTTTAAATTAAGATAGGATTAAAAACCTTAAATTAGCAGAATTATGTCAAGAACAAGAAGAG
>NZ_FRDK01000005.1 GCF_900143245.1 Flavobacterium fryxellicola | reverse complement strand
GTATCAGAGCTCGAATGTATTTACAGCATTGGCTCCAAATACTTATACTTTATACGTACGAAATACATTGGATAATACTTGTGTAACTCCGTCATTGTCTGCTATAACGATAAATGCTATTCCAACACCGCCAACTGAACCAACCACGGTTAGTGTGGTGCAACCTACTTGTGGAACTCCATCCGGAAGTATTACAATCACAACACAAGCAGGAGTAGCCTACAGTTTGGATGGAATAACGTATCAGAGCTCGAATGTATTTACAGCATTGGCTCCAAATACTTATACTTTATACGTTCGAAATACAGCGGATAATACTTGTGTAACTCCGTCATCATCTGCTATAACGATCAATGCTATTCCAACACCGCCAACTGAACCAACCACGGTTAGTGTGGTGCAACCTACTTGTGGAACTCGATCCGGAAGTATTGCAATCACAACACAAGCAGGAGTAGCCTACAGTTTGGATGGAATAACGTATCAGAGCTCGAATGTATTTACAGCATTGGCTCCAAATACTTACACTTTATATGTACGAAATACAGCGGATAACACATGTGTAACTCCGTCATCGTCTGCTATAACGATCAATGCTATTCCAATACCGCCAACTGAACCAACCACTGCTAGTGTGGTGCAACCTACTTGTGGAACTCCATCCGGAAGTATTGCAATCACAACACAAGCAGGAATAGCCTACAGTTTGGATGGAATAATGTATCAATCCTCGAATGTATTTACAGCATTGGCTCCAAATACTTATACTTTATACGTACGAAATGCGTCGGATAATACTTGTGTAACTCCGTCATTGTCTGTTATAACGGTAAATGCGATACAAGTAATTCAAGTCCCTACCACATCAAGTGTAGTACAACCAACTTGTGGAGCTCCGTCAGGAAGTATTGCAATCACAGCACAAGTAGGAGTGGAATATAGCTTAAATGGAGCGACATATCAATCATCTAATTCATTTTCAGGATTACTTCCAAATACTTATACGTTATACGTAAGAAGTGCAACAGATAACACTTGTTCGCAGTCATCTTTATCTGCGATTACTATAAATGCAATTCCAATTGCTCCAGCTGTTCCTGTTGTCTCAGCTGTGGTTCAGCCAACTTGTTCGACACCATCGGGAACAATTACGGTGGCGCCGCAAGCAGGAGTATCATATAGTTTGAATGGTACATCGTATCAAACGTCAAATATTTTTACAGGATTAGCTCCAAATAATTATATAGTTTACGTGAGAAATAATGCTGATACTACTTGTTCCAATCAAAGCCTTACAAGTATAACTATTAGTCCACTTCCTTTATTACCGGCAATTCCAACCCTAATGCAAGTCGTACAACCTACATGTTTGATGCCAGCTGGAAGTATTGCAATTAACACACAAGTGGACGTCCAGTATAGTGTAGGTAATGGGTATCAAAATAGCCCTATCTTTAATAATTTGACTCCTGGAAAGTACATAATTAGTGTGCGCTTCGCAAACAGTATTGCATGTGTAACTTTAGGTTCTGAAATTACGATAAATGGTATTCCTTCACAAATTCAATTTGAAACCATCGGAGATTGTGAAAACAGAGAGTATACATTAACCGCAAATCCGCTAGCTGGCTCTTATAATCCAAATGAGGTTTCGTATCAATGGAAAGATAAGGAGGGGAATCTTGTAGGAACCAATTCTAATGTATTAAATCTTACTGATGTAATTTCTTCAACTCCGGGTGTGCCGATAGTATTTCCGACGGTATATTCTCTTACTGTTACCTCCATGAGTACAGGATGTGAGACAACCTCTAATGTAACAGTAAAATCAATTTATTGCAACATCCAAAAAGGAATTTCTCCTGATGGAAATGGTTCAAATGATTTCTTCGATTTAAGTTTGATGGATGTCAAAAAATTGGAAATATTTAATAGATATGGTATTAAAGTTTACAGTCAGATGAATTATACTGATCAATGGAATGGCCAATCAAATAAAGGAGAAGATCTTCCAAGTGCTACTTATTATTACGTAATTGAATTCAATACCGGTCAGCCTAAAACAGGATGGATTTATCTAATCAGAGAAAAACAATAAATAATAATTTATTAGTCACAGCTATTTTTAACTGACTTCTAAAACGAAAAATATATAGATATGAACAAAATTATATTGATGTCTCTTGTAGTGCTCTACGCATGTTTAGATGCAAAAGCGCAACAAGATCCACATTATACACAGTATATGTATAATATGAATGTTATCAATCCAGCCTATGCCGGCTCTAAAGAAAGTCTTTCTTTAGGTCTTTTATACAGAAAACAGTGGGTTAATATTGAAGATTCTCCTGCTTCTTTTTCTTTCTCAGGTCATGCCCCGGCAGGCAGGAATGTTGGAGTAGGTATCTCTTTTGTGTCAGATAAAATTGGTCCCGTAACAGAGCAAAATGTGTTTGGAGATTTCTCATACACATTGAAATTAGGGGATACTCAACGATTGGCATTTGGTGTAAAAGCGGGGGTTTCATTCCATAAAGTAGGTCTTAGAGATATTCAATCTAGTTTGCCAGATCCTTCAGAGGGTATTTTTGGAGAGGATATTAACGACACATCATTGAATTTAGGTACCGGTTTGTTTTATTATACCGATAAATACTATGTTGCACTCTCTCTTCCCAATATGGTTAAAGCCGCACACTTAGATTATAATGGGCGTCAATATGGCTCAGATGTATCACACTATTTTTTAACCGCTGGTTATGTTTTTGACGTTAATTACGAATTAAAATTCAAGCCTTCATTCATGTTGAAATCAGCTTTTAATGTAACTCCATCTTTAGACCTGTCTGCTAATTTTTTATATCAGGAAAAATTCGAAATTGGAGCAACTTACAGGTTACAAGATAGTTTTGGGGGAATGATTAACTTTGCTGTTACACCTGAGTTACGAATAGGATATGCTTATGATCACATCGTTTCCGACTTAAGAGTAACCGCTCCTTCTTCACATGAGTTCATATTGTTATATGATCTATTTGAATCTAAAAAAGTATCCCGCTCCCCAAGATTTTTCTAATATTTAATTACTCCACGTAATGAAAAAAAATACAATTTTATTATTTTTTGTGCTTGCAAGTCTTTCGCTTACGGCACAAAATAAAGAGACTAAAAGTGCTGATATATTGGTTGAAAGCTATGATTATGTTAAAGCCGTTCAAGGATATTTAAATTTGGTTGCTAAAGGCAATACGGATCCCTATGTAAGTAAACAACTCGGTGACTGCTATTACTATATGTTTAATACAATAGAATCTGAAAAATGGTATGCTAAAGCAACGCAATCTCATCAAGATGCGGAAACCTATTTTAGATATGCACAAATGCTAAAGTCAAATGGCAAATATGCAGAATCAAATATTCAAATGGCACTATTTGCTGATCGCATGCCCAATGATCAACGAGCCATTATTTTCAATACTGATCCTAATTATTTGACAAAATTAAATGCCTTAGAAAATCATTTTGAGGTAAACGCAATTCCAGTAAATTCAGAACGCTCTGATTTTGGTGCTATTCTTTATGGAGATATCCTTTATTTTGCTAGTGCAAGAAATGAAAGTAACAAAACTTATGGGTGGAATGATGAACCCTATTTAGATGTTTTTCAGTCTACTTACACTGCTGATGGGAAGTATTCTGAACCAATTGCTGTTAATGAATTAAATAGTAGGTTTCATGAAGGACCTGTTACAATGAATAAGGAGGGCTCTGTTGTTTATTTTTCCAGCGAGAGTTTTAAAGATAAATTATTTGATAAGGATAAAACACACAAATTCAAATTTGGTCAAGTAAATCTTTATAAAGCGACTAAAGAAAATGGAAAATGGAGCAACATAACTGCGTTGCCATTTAATAGTAAGAGTTATTCTGCGGGCAATCCGTCTTTAGATAAAGATGGGAAAACGCTATATTTTGCCTCTAATATGCCTGGTTCCGTTGGAGGAACTGATATTTGGAAAGTAAAGGTGAATAGCGATGGATCTTTTGGTGCTCCAGAAAATTTAGGAACAAAGATCAATACCGTTAGTGATGAGAATTTTCCGTTTATGGGGGATGATTCCATTTTGTATTTTTCATCAAATGGTCTGACTGGTTTTGGAAGTTTAGACGTTTTCTCAGTTGATTTAAATACTGATGGAGAACCGCAAAATATGGGTAAACCTATAAATACGGAGAAAGATGATTTTGCTTTTAGCTTCAACAAAGATAAAAATATAGGATATGTGTCCAGTAACCGTTTTGGTAAAGATCATATTTACAGTGCGATTCCAATTTGTAAAGCCCAGATTTTTATTGTGGTTAAAAATGCAAAAACAGGAGTGCTTTTGGCTAATTCTAGAGTGGTAATTTTGGATGCTGTCACTGCTATTGTAGATACTCAGCTGTCTAGTAAGGATGGCGAAGTGCTCTATGATCTATCCTGCCTAAAGTCATACACGATACAAGTTTTCAAAGATGGTTATGTTACAAAATCTTTTCCAGCAAGCGGTAAACAAGGGGTAATTACTATGGAAGTTGCACTAGAACCGATTGATGTTGTTGTAACAGAAACAGAAATCCTTTTGAATCCCATTTACTTTTATTCTAATAAGAGTGATATAACGGAGCGTGGTGCAGTAGAGCTTGATAAATTGGTTTATGTACTGGCACAAAACAGTAATTTACAAATCGATGTTAAGTCTCACACGGATTCTAGAGGCTCTGACTCTTATAATTTAGATTTATCTGAAAGAAGAGCACAATCAACTGTTGCGTATATTATATCAAAAGGAATCAGTTCAGAAAGAATTTCTGGGAAAGGATTTGGGGAATCTATACCTAAAATTGATTGCCAAAATAACTGTACGGAACTAGAATTTGCACTAAATAGACGTTCGGAATTTATGATAAGAAAATAAATGAATTAGTTTTAAAATACAAGAAGAGGATACTATAAAGTATCCTTTTTTTGTACAATTTATTTATTAAAAGTAAGCTTTGTTATTCAATTATTAACCATGAATCGTTTCTTGTTTGCCATAATTACTGATGATGGATGTTTCAAAATCAATCCACTCCTTCCAGCGTTTGTCCACATTAACGTGGTCTGCATATTTCCGTGCAAAACCTAAAAATGTGGTATAGTGTCCCGCTTCACTTATCATTAAATCACGATAAAAGGTAGCTAATGCCGCATCTGCAATGTTTTCAGAAAGTACTTTAAAACGCTCACAACTTCTTGCTTCAATCATCGCCGAAAACAACAATCGCTCACACAAAGCATCATTGCGACTCCCGTCTTTTTTCATAAACTTGAATAATTCATTCACATAATGATCCTTGCGCTCGCGTCCCAGCGTCAAGCCTTTACTTTTTATTAAGTCGTGTACCATTTGCAAATGTTCTAATTCTTCTCTCGCAATAATCATTAATTCTGTCACTAATTCTTCCTTTTCTGAGTTCTGCGTGATCAAACTGATGGCATTCGAAGCTGCTTTTTGCTCACACCAGGCGTGGTCTGTCAAAATTTCTTCAATATTTGATTCTACTATATTAACCCATCTTGGGTCTGTAACTAATTTTAATCCTAACATTTCAATGGAATTTATGTGGGTACAAAATTAGTGTTTTCTTCCTGATTTATACCGCGATAACCAAAATGCTTTGTGGTTTCGCTGTCAAAATAAGTGGGGCGTGCCACCAAAAAAAATGGCAAAAGCTACATTCCGCCTAGCCATTTTTTTGCTGTCGGGCTATCCGCTGCAAGTCCTCATTGTGCTTTCGCTGCGCTGCAACACAATTCCGGGCTTTTCACTATTATCCCTCACGCGGTCTAATGCAAAGTATAGTTAGCCATTTTCAATAGAATTTACATTCCTGTAAAGTTACATTCCGACTTTAAAGTAGTATTTTGCAGTACTAATTTACAATACACAAAAAGTGCAATCACTCTTAATTATTGGTTTTGTTTGGCCTGAGCCCAACTCTTCTGCTGCAGGTGGACGAATGATGCAATTGATTTCGTTGTTTCAAAAACAAGGATTCACAATTACCTTTGCTTCTCCGGCTCAGGACACTGACTTTATGATTGACTTGCAAGCGTTTCAAGCTGACAAAAAAGGAATTTTGCTCAACTCACAAAGTTTTGACACGTTTGTGCAAGAACTTAATCCATCAGTAGTTCTCTTTGATCGCTTTATGATGGAAGAACAGTTTGGTTGGCGCGTGGCTGAAAAATGTCCAAACGCACTTCGAATTTTAGATACCGAAGATTTACATTCTTTACGTCTTGCCAGACAAAAAGCATTCAAGGAAAAGCGTGACTTTAAAACAACAGACTTGCTTATTGAAGAGGTTGCCAAACGAGAAATAGCTAGTATTTTACGTTGTGATGTATCGTTGATGATTTCCGAGGTTGAAATAGATTTGCTAACCACCACATTCAAAATCGATACCTCGCTATTGTTGTATTTGCCACTTTTATTAGAACCGCATGCCTTTTTAAATTTAGATACTGCACCATTATTTGACAATAGAAAGGATTTTATTTTTATTGGTAATTTTCTTCATGAACCCAACTGGAATGCGGTGCAATATCTCAAAGAAACGATTTGGCCACTGATTAAAAAACAAGTACCTGAAGCTGTTTTAAATGTTTACGGCGCCTACCCTTCGCAAAAAGTATTGCAGTTAAATAATGTAAAAGATGGTTTTTTGATACGTGGCCGCGCAGTTGATGCGCAGGAAGTAGTTAAGCAGTCCCGAGTTGTTCTGGCACCTTTGCGTTTTGGCGCCGGCATAAAAGGCAAATTACTCGAAGCCATGCAATGCGGAACACCAAGCGTTACCACTGCCATTGGCGCCGAATCGATGCAAGGCCAGTTACCTTGGAATGGTTTTGTCGAGGACAATCCTGAACTTTTTGCCAGTAAAGCCGTCACATTATATCAAGATGAAAAAATTTGGCTTGAAGCCCAACAAAACGGATTCGATATCATCAAGCAACGGTATATGACAACGTTATTTGAAACCGAGTTTAAAGCGCAAATACAAACTTTGCAAGGCAATCTGCCACAACATCGTTTGAATAATTTTATGGGTGCATTACTACAACATCATACTCTAAAAAGCACGAAGTACATGTCGAAATGGATTGAAGAGAAGAATAAAAGTTAGTAGTGATAAACTTTTGAAGCATGGAAAGTTATTCAAATTGGAAAACTACATTCAACGCATTACTTTATTCAACAATAGCAATCGCTTCGATTTCGATGAGCCAGTTTTTATTTCCTAAAACGGGAACTCCTACCAAGGTGCTTGCTGGAAAGCCAGCATTTCCTAGAAATTTATTTCTAATTTTTCTAAAAATAGGCAAATCAAACTCTGGATTAAAATTTACAATGTAGGTGTTCATTTTTACCACATCTTTAAAAGTAGCGTTGCAATTTAGTAGTTGTTTTTCTAAATTCTCAAAAGTTGTAATTGTTTGTGACTCTAAATTAGCACCTATTCCAATTTGTCCTGAAATATAAATGGTTTTAAAATTTCCAGTTTGTACAATAACCGCTTGAGAAAAGCCTTCATTTGGTTCGATATAGTGTTTTTCGATCATTTTGAAATAAATTAAATATCTCGTAAAATTAATAGTTATTTGCTGAAAATGATTTTAAACTAACTCTTAAGTAATAGTATTTTGATGACATTAAACATATCTAACTATTTTATTATAATCTAAAATTCCATTCTGCATCGGAAACAGCAAATCAATTATAGCATAGTTGCAATTTTAAAACCACTTATAAAACCGAGCGGATTGAAAAGAAGTTTAAAAATTAAAGGCAATTTGTCTTAGTTTGTATTTCGATTATTTTTAGTTGCCAGTTCCTTCGTGCTCTTTGTTATGCTGCGAGTGTGTCAACGGAGTAGTTCGTATATCTTGGGACGATTTCAATGTGAAAGACTACATGATCTAGTCATGTGAAAATATAATTTATGTCATTATCGGGTATTTCTGCGATTAAATTGGCTTGTTTTATAGGTCATTTGGTCGTTTTCGCATGAGGGATAGTAGCGGCATCCTTTTATCTCTCTCGTTTTTTAACGAGAGGGATAAAAGATACAGCGAATAGCCCGACCTCACTGCAACGCTAGTGGAAGTGAGGACATGCCCAAAACAAAAAACCCGTCTCCTTATTAAAAAGAGACGGGTTTAAATTTATATTGAAGCAGTGGTTATGCAAGCATGGTCACTGGGTTTTCAATGTATTGTTTTAAGGTTTGTAAGAACTGTGCTCCAGTTGCTCCGTCGATTGTGCGGTGGTCGCAAGCAAGAGATAGCATCATGGTGTTTCCTACTAGGATTTGGCCATTTTTAACTACTGGTTTCTCTACAATTGCTCCTACGGATAGGATGGCAGAATTAGGTTGGTTGATAATTGAATTGAATTCAACGATACCAAACATTCCTAAGTTAGAAACCGTAAACGTACTTCCTTCCATTTCTGTAGGCAGTAATTTTTTGTTTTTAGCTCTTCCAGCAAGATCTCTTACGCTTCCGCCTATTTGAGATAAACTCATGGCATCAGTAAATTTCAATACAGGAACCACTAATCCATCTTCAACAGCTACAGCTACTCCAATATTCACATGGTGATTTATTGTAATGGCATCTTCTTTCCACTGAGAATTGATTTTTGGATGTTTCTTTAAAGCCATCGCGCAAGCTTTAATAATCATATCGTTAAACGAAACTTTGGTATCTGGAACGCTATTAATTACTACTCTGGAAGCCATTGCATCATCCATCGCCACTTCGATAACTAAGTTATAATGTGGCGCTGTAAATAGCGATTCAGCCAAGCGTTTCGCAATAATTTTGCGCATTTGCGAGTTCTTAATTTCCTCCGTAAACACTTCTCCGGCTGGAACAAAAACTTTTGGAGCGACAGGTGCAGCGGCAGTTTCTGCTTTTGCAGCAGGTGCAGCAGCGGTTTGTGGTGCTACAACAGCTGGTGTAAAGTTTTCAATATCGCTTTTTACGATACGACCGTTTTCACCTGACCCTTTTACTTGTGTTAGTTGGATTCCTTTGTCACTTGCAATTTTCTTTGCTAATGGTGACGCTAAAATGCGTTGTCCGTCTGTGGAAGCTTCTTGTACAATTGGTTCTTTCTCTTTTTCTGTTGCAGCGGTTTCTTTTTCTTCTGCTGCAGCAGGAGCATCTTTTGAAGTTCCACCAGTTTTATAATTATTAGCTATTCCGCTAATATCGGTGCCAGCTGGTCCTATAATTGCCAAAAGACTATCAACAGGAGCAGTGTTTCCTTCTTCGATTCCTATGTACAACAAAGTTCCTTCGTTGAAAGACTCGAATTCCATTGTTGCTTTGTCGGTTTCGATTTCAGCAAGAATATCTCCTTCAGCCACAGCGTCTCCTACTTTTTTTAACCATGTTGCTACTGTTCCTTCTGTCATGGTATCGCTTAAACGAGGCATTGTGATAACCACAACTCCTTTTGGCAGAGAGGCGGTTGAAGTTGCTGTCGTTTTAGTAGTTTCAGCTTGAGCTGCTGTTTCTTCAGTACCTTTTATTTCTTCAGCAGTTTTTGTTTCCTCATTAGCTGGAGCTGCATCAGCTGGTTTTTCTGCTAGTAATGCTGAAATATCTTCGCCTTCTTTTCCTATAATTGCTAATAAAGAATCTACCGGTGCAGTTTCACCTGCGGGTATTCCTATATGTAAAAGAGTGCCTTCGTTGAAAGACTCAAATTCCATTGTTGCTTTGTCAGTTTCGATTTCTGCAAGGATATCCCCTTCGTTGATTTTGTCACCTACTTTTTTTAGCCAAGTCGCTACCGTTCCTTCCGTCATCGTATCGCTCAAACGAGGCATTGTAATTATTGTTGCCATAATTGATTTATAGTTTATGAGGAATAAATGGATAGTTTTCTTGTTCGTATACTACGTCGTAAAGTTGTTGAATTGGTGGGTATTCAGATTCTTCGGCAAATGTTACACATTCTTCCACCAGATCTTTTACTCTTTGGTCAATTACTTTGATTTCTTCTTCTGTAGCATACTTTTGATCTTTAATTACATCTAAAACTTGTGTAATTGGATCGATTTTCTTGTATTCCTCTACTTCGTCTTTTGAACGGTAAAGTTGAGCATCCGACATAGAGTGGCCTCTATAACGGTATGTTTTCATTTCTAGGAAAGTGGGTCCGTCTCCGCGACGTGCTCTGTCAATTGCTTCCGTCATCGCTTCAGCCACTTTTACAGGATTCATTCCGTCTACAGGTCCGCAAGGCATCTCGTAGCCTAAACCTAATTTCCAAATATCAGTATGATTGGCTGTTCTTTCTACAGAAGTTCCCATGGCATACCCATTATTTTCAACGATAAATACCACCGGAAGTTTCCATAGCATAGCCATGTTAAAAGCTTCGTGCAAAGATCCTTGACGTGCTGCTCCATCACCAAAATAGGTCATAGTTACACCACCAGTCTCAAAATATTTATCTGCAAAAGCTAATCCTGCACCTACTGGAATTTGTCCTCCTACAATTCCGTGGCCACCATAAAAACGGTGTTCTTTCGAAAAAATATGCATAGAACCTCCCATACCTTTTGAAGTTCCAGTTACTTTTCCTAAAAGTTCTGCCATTACGCGTCTAGGATCAACTCCCATCCCTATTGGTTGAACGTGATTTCTGTATGCAGTAATCATTTTGTCTTTAGTCAAGTCCATAGCGTGTAATGCACCAGCTAAAACTGCTTCTTGACCGTTGTATAAATGTAGAAAACCTCTAACTTTTTGTTGGATGTATAATGCGGCAAGTTTGTCCTCAAACTTTCTCCAAAGCAGCATGTCCTCATACCACTTTAAATATACTTCTTTTGTTACTTCTTTCATCTGATCTTTTCTTTTGCTAAAGTGTTATTGTATTATCAATTTGTACCTATAACGCAAAACAGTTTCCTCCCACAAATTTGCGCCCCGAAGCGTCGGGATGCAAAAATAAGACATTCCATCTAAGAACTAAAATTTAATAGACAATTTTTAGAGTTTTTACAAGAACTTTTTAACGAACATAAATGGGAGTAAATTTTTTAGGGATTCAGATTTGTAAATTGTGCCAATTTCTCCCATGAAATAGATTTCTATTGGTGTATCCTGCTTGATTTCGTATTCTGCTATTGCTTGTCTACAGGATCCGCAAGGTGGAATTGGTGTTGTAGTTTCGTTTGTGTCCGATGCAGCGGTAATGGCCATTTTTAAAACTTTAGCTTCAGGATATTTTGCTCCTGCGTAAAATATAGCGACGCGTTCTGCACAAAGTCCAGAGGGATAAGCTGCGTTTTCTTGATTTGAACCCAAAATGACCTGGCCATTATCTAAAATTAGGGCGACTCCAACTCTGAATTTTGAGTAAGGTGCATAAGCAGTTTTTCTTACTGCCGCTGCTTGGTCCATTAAGTTCTGAACATCAAATGGTAAATCAGTAGTTGAATCAAATACTTTAAATTGTGTTGTAATTGTTATTTCTTTCATGCTTTTTTAGGGAAAAAAAATCCAAATTTCATCTCGATGTTTTGAGTTGAAATTTGGATTGTTAATTATTGTTTTATTTTAGTTTAATATTCGTCGTATTTATCCCCAAAATTGAAGGTGAGTGAAAAACGAAGTGTGTTCTCTAGTGGGTTTTTAACTTTTGATGATGAAAATAAATAGGAGACATCCACCTTAACGACATTGTATTTGAAACCTGCTCCAAGAGAGAAAAATTGTCTAGCACCTTTTAACGGACTTTCGTGAAAGTAACCCAAACGCATCGCAAAAGAATCTTGGTATAAATATTCCGCGCCAAGCGCATAAGTAAATTCTTTGATTTCTTCACTAAGACCATCAGGAGCATCTCCAAAAGATTTAAAAACGCCAGAGGTCCATCCTATCGATCGGTAATTATCATTATTTTGATTTCTTTCTTCAGGTGTTACCGTGCCGTCTCCATTTAAATCAGGATTCTGAGGTGTTGGAACAAGTAACTTATTTAGTTCAACATTTACTGCAACTTTATTATACTCGTCTAATATAAAATCAAAACCAGTTCCGATTTTTAAATTAGCAGGCAAGAAGTTGTTGTTGAATTCATCATTGTCATAACTGATTTTTGGACCTAAATTTTGAATATTAAAACCAGCCCTCCATCTTCCGTTGAATTCACTGTAAGCTATTTCTTCAGATTGATAAAAACCAGCAACATCAACTGCAAAAGAACTAGCGGAGGAGGCATCATTACTGTCTGAAGCTACTTTTAAATTCGAATTAATAAATCGTCCAGCAATAGCCATTGAGAATTTTTCACTTAGTTTTAAGGAATAAGATCCATCAATTGCAAATTCGTTTGGAGAGACTATGGGGAAATCTTCGTTTTGTTCTCCGGTTTGTCTTAGTTCAATGTCTCCTAGACCAAAATAGCGAATGCTTCCAGCAAATGCGCTACGTTCATTCAATTTTTGATAGTAGGTCAACTGTCCTAATGAAATATCATTTACTAAATCAGTGAGATACGGTGTATAACTGAGCGAAAATCCTTGTGCGTCTGTTGAAAACGCATATTTAGCTGGGTTCCATTGCTGCGAAAAAGCATCGGCAGAGGTCGCAACTCCTATGTCACCCATACCCGCTGCTCTTGCATCAGCAGCTACAAGTAAAAATTGAACGCCGGGTACTATAACGCGTTCCTGTGCTTTTGCAAAGGATACAAGTAAGAGACAAATTAAAAGGAATACGGTTTTTTTCATTCTAGTGGTACTATTTATTAAACAAATATAGTATATTATTAAAGTATTACAAGTTTTTCAAATTTTTCACTTTTCATATTGGTCAAGGTTGATTTTACGGTTAGCTTGTATACGTAAACCCCTTTTCCTAATCGGTCGCCAAAATCATCTTTACCGTCCCAAGTTACTTCTTTTGATAAAAAACCTTCTGTTGTAATAATTTGATTTTTTGTCCAAACTATTTTCCCTGTTATTGTCATTACTTGGACCTGAACTTCTAATGGTTCATAAGGTCTATTGTGTGTAAACCAAAACTCTGTGTAACTGATAAATGGGTTCGGATAATTTAATACATGCGTCAATGTTATTGTTTCATCGCCTACTACAATAAATTGAATCTCAGCGGTGATTGGGTTGTTGTATACATCCCAGGCTTTGAATGTAATGGTGTGTAATCCTGGAGCTAAATTCCGTAATGGAAACCGAAGTGTTCCACTAGTAAAATCGTCTAGTGTAGTTTGATAATAATCGTTTAAAACAAAAGCATTGCTGACATCTCCATCTAATACGGCAACAATGTCATGTCCTATTCCACTTGCTGTATTTATCCCATTTTCGTCTTCAAGATTCGCAACAAGAAAAGGAGATTCGTTTGTTGTGCCTCCAGAAACAAATGTTTCATCATTCATATATAACCTCACTCTTGGGCTAATATTGTCTGCAATAGCATTTTGGTTTATCCCACCTATTTTGATAGTGGAATCGTACCCAGTTTCGTTTTGTAGAAGCTGGTTTTTTTTGGAATAAAAGCTAATCCTTCCATTGGCTAGTGGGACTCTGATGTCTCGAGGCACGACAAAACTAAATTCAAATTGACCATTAGTAACCGTTGCATTTCCCCTAAATATTGTTTCTCCTAATACAGTAAAGTTAATTGGAGGGCTATTTCCGTCATTGTTATAGGTTGTTCTGCTGACCGCCTTGTCAAAAATAGTGGTAGCGACTTCACCATTATATGTGGTCAACGGATTGTTGTTTTCATCGGTAACTTCTCCTGTTAGTTTTATTTTTGATAATGACTTGAAGTCGTCGATACTTTGAGTTACCGGAATGTCATTCACTTTTGTCAACCTGATTTTTGGTCTGGCCACCGCCAGCATGATGGCAGGATCGCCAATATAAAAAACAACATTGGTAGCTGAATTTGGGTTACTATTTTTAGAGATCCGCAATGCTTCTGCTATAGATTGGTACTGATTTGATCCATAGGATAATAGGTTTTTGGTTAGTCCATCATTAAAGTTTTCGGCACTAAATTGACCAATAGAGCGTATGGTAGTAATCATTGCAATTGCTCCTCCTTTTGGGTTCCAGTACGTGTATTCTCCAGCCGTTGGTCTAAACGGATTGTCAAAACGAGAAAATTCACAAGTAATCGTTATGAACAATGGATATTTGTATTGATTACTTAAGTTCTGCCCGTCTGATTTTTCCCAAATGCGTTCTGCTGACAAACCATCTTCACCACCATGGCCTAAGTAATTGAACACCAAAGCTCCTTTTTCGAAAGCATTAAAAAAATCAGTTCTTGCTTTTGGATATCTGGAACCACCAGCAGAGGCTTCTTGCGCATAGGAATCTAATAAAATTTTAGTTACATTCAAAAATGGCTTTTCCAAAGAAATCGTATTTGCAAGCCCATTTTGTCTGTTTTGTAAACTGGCATCTGACGGTATATCGGAGTCATCAGAAACCAAAACAAAGTTGTTTCTCCAGCTTCCGTACGATTTTACATCATGGTATTCAACTACTTTATTCACCATCTCATCAGCCTGTTTTGTGTCATTTACCAACATTCTGCCCACTGCAATGTCGATTCCTCCAAAGAAGGAGACAATATTTCCTTCGGAGGGATCCATTAATCCAAAAAAATCATCCGAGGCAAAAGAGGATTCTCCTGTTGTGCTACTATTTAAAGAATGATAAATAGGCACGACATTCGTATTGTTTACGATCCTATTTTTGAAATCATAAGATGCATCACCAAAAAGATTAATATATTTTACTCTTTTAGTGCTCGTTGAAGCATTTTCATAAATGTATTTTATACAGTTTCTTATCGCAGCAATATCCTGTTTTCCCGAAGAAAATTCTTGATATATTAATTCTAAAGGAATTACTTTGACATTTAAATTAGAATAGTTGCGATGGAAATTAGCTAATTTCTCTGCTTGTGAAATTAAAGAAGAGGGCGAAATAATGACGTAATCTATATCCTGAAATTGACCTTGACTATTTTTAAATAAAGTTCCTTTTAGATTTTGATTGGCAACTTTTGATTTACTATCTCTTAAAGGAGTGTAATAATCGGTGGCATCTACTGCTATGTACTTTCGTAGTTCGCCTAAATTGGCTTTGAAACTGAATGTAGGCTGATTTGTGTTTTCGATTTTGGAAACGGTGTAAGGATCAGTAACGTCCCAAATCTGATTAATTCCAGTGGCATTTGAAAGTTCATAATTTACAATGCCTAAATTGGAGCCGGACTGATCGTACTGAAAATGAAATTGTTTTCCGTAGCCTTGAAGATTTCTTTTGGCGATCAGCCTAATGTTATCTAGGAAGCCTTTGGAGCCGGGTATGCCGTTATTGTTGTATTTTAATTTTATTTTTGTGTTTTCTGCGCCATTAAAATTGGAGTTACTGGGAAGCGAACCTAAGATAAATTCGGTTCCAGAATTGCTGCTAAGTGCAGGAAAGGAAATGGTACCCGCTGCATTGCCGTTTGCAGTTACGCTAAAGGAGGTGGGTGTAAAAGCTGCAGAGGCTGCTGTTAGCATTATTTTTACAGGAACGGAGGAGTCAATATTTGGAAAAATAAAGTCAAATTCCTGTTCATTTTTTACGTCAAATGACTCGCCAAACCATTGTCGACCCAAACGGGCAATGTTCACAAGATCTTGTTCGTGGTATTGATGATCATCAAAAGACGTTAAATTCATCGTGCTACTTCCTGTAGGTTGCTCCATAGGAGAAATTCTCTTTCCGTCAGCGCCATGGACGGTAATATAGTAATAGGATTTGTTATCATATAAATTAAGGTGCGTTCTACTTTCCTGATTCCAAGTGTCTACTCCTTCGGCATAAAAAAGGATATAATCCTCGTTGTTAAAAACGCCGTCACTTTCGCCGTTAATCTGAATTGCATTTTCTATTAAATCATTAGGATAATAAATACTGTTTGACAGCGGTAGCATGCGGCCGCCATTACCGTAAATTTTTATTTTTCGAGGGTTAATTGCAGTAATATCAAGTCCCAGTTGCTGTAGAAAGTTTTTAGATAGCTTATATACGCCCGATTTTTCTACATAAAATTGAAACCAGTTGCCACTTGCTAAAACAGCATTAGAAATTGTGTTCACTCTTTTTGTGGATTGCGTTGTTTTAGCATTGTTGTTTTCTATTTCATAAGAAAAGGATTTGATTCGCTTGAATCCAAAATCATCCTTTATGATGGGCGAAATATTAATAAATGCTTCTTTGAAATCTCTTGAATTCGAGACAACTAGTGATGCGTTGGTTGTTATGGGAATGTTTTCAGAGGCTAAGTCGCCAAGCTGATCCACTGAAATTGATTCGTAATTTATAGTAGTGATTTGTACTTTTACTTCTTCAAAAGAGACGGGATCTTTTATTTTTAGAGTAAAAAGTAAAGTTTTATTGGAAGCATCGTAATGAAAGCTATTGCCCGTAAAATGAGGAATAACAACTTTAGAATCCCCATAGGACATTTCTTTTTTTTCTAGCCATTCGATGGTAATGGCACCTTTAATTTGAGCAAAAGAAACAAACGGAAGCAAGACTATTATGGCCAAAAGTATTTTTCTCATTGCTTTTTTAACGGGATTAATAGCGGGTTATTATTAATTAGTAAAAATAAATCATTTCATGTTATTGTAAATAATAAATATTATAAATTTGCGTTATACTAGATAATTTAACGTAAAACTTAGATTTCCAGATTTATTAAAAAAGTTAGATGCTTGTTAATTGTTAATTATTATATTGCGTCACTAAAATTATTACCTACTAAAGAGTATGAAAGCAAACAGAATTATGGGCTTACAGTTGTTGCTATCAATCGTTTTGATTGTTGGTTTCTCCAGTTGCAGTAAAAAATCCAATTCAAAGAACACTTCGAGAGCTACGGGTTGGAATATGGATAGTAGAAAAGGTTCTAGTAAGAAAAAACAAGAGGCAGGGCCTGGTTTGGTCTTTGTTGAAGGCGGTACCTTTACGATGGGTAAAGTGCAGGATGATGTGATGCACGATTGGAATAATTCACCAACACAACAGCACGTGCAGTCCTTTTATATGGATGAAACTGAAGTGACAAATTCCATGTATTTGGACTACTTAGATTGGTTAAAAAATGTGTATCCGCCAACGGAAGAAATATACAAAAACATATACGAAGGAGCTTCGCCAGATACTTTGGTTTGGAGAAATAGATTGGGTTATAATGAAACGATGACTAATAATTATTTAAGACATCCTTCTTATGCCGATTATCCCGTTGTTGGAGTAAATTGGATTCAAGCAACTGAATTCAGTAATTGGAGAACGCAACGTGTAAACGAAGCTCTTCTCGAAAAAAGTGGATATCTTAAAAAGAATGCAAAAACGCTAGATGTGACAGCGGAAAGTAATTTTGATACAGAAACGTATTTAAATTCCCCTACTTCAGCTTATGGAGGAAATGAAGAAATTGTTTTAAAAGGAGGAAAGGGAGCAAGAAAAACACCCAAAGCAGGGAAAAATGGAGCAGTGGTTGAACCAAAAAATGTTTATGCTCAACGTTCTTCAGGAATACTTTTGCCGGAATACCGTTTGCCTACTGAGGCGGAATGGGAGTATGCAGCTGCTGCAGATGTAGGTCAAAGAGAATACAATATTTATAAAGGTCAGAAAAAATATCCTTGGTCAGGTGGGTACACTCGCTCAGGAAAGCGACAAAGTAAAGGCGATCAATTAGCCAACTTCAAGCAAGGAAATGGAGATTATGGAGGGATTGCAGGTTGGTCTGATGATGGAGCTGACATCACAAATGAAGTAAAAAAATATCCTGCTAATGATTTTGGACTATATGATATGGCCGGAAATGTAGCGGAGTGGGTACAAGATGTATATAGACCTATTATTGATAACGAAGCAAATGATTTTAACTACTTTAGAGGAAATCAATATACTAAGAATAAAATTGGTGCTGACGGTAAAGTGGAGATTGTTACCAAAGACAATATGAAGTATGATACCTTAAGTAATGGTAGAATAATAGCCAGAAACTTTCCAGGTCAGATTGCTCAAGTACCAGTTGACGAACAAGAAACTTATTTGAGACAGAACTTTGACAAAAGCGATAATACTAACTATAGAGATGGGGATAAACAATCAACCCGCTATTATAATTTTGGCAATTCAGAGTCTGATGACGAAAAATCAAAATCAGATAAAGTGATGTACAACTCTCCTAGACATAATGTTACAACGGACAGTTTAGGAAAAATGGTTAGAAAATATGACAAATCTAGTACAAGAACGACCTTAATCAATGATGAATCCAGAGTTTATAAAGGTGGATCTTGGAGAGATAGAGCCTACTGGTTAGATCCCGCACAAAGAAGGTATTTTCCACAAGATATGGCAACAGACTACATTGGTTTTAGATGCGCAATGTCTAGAGTAGGGCCAAAAGCAGATAAGAAGAGATCAGCAAGAAATTAAATTTATAATTAAATAAAATAAAAAGAAAAGCCCTTTGATTAGGGCTTTTCTTTTTTTAAATCGTTTCAAATGGATATTAAGTACATTCATAGTTTGTTTTTAAAATGCAACTCAGTTTCAATAGATACACGAAATATTAAGCCAAATTCCTTGTTTATTGCCATAAAAGGGGATCGCTTTGATGCTAATACATTTGCCGAGTCAGCATTGGAAAAAGGAGCATCTTATGTAGTAATTGATGACGAGTCTTATTTTATCGATCAGAGGACCATCTTAGTGGAAGACTGTTTAGTTGCGCTGCAGGAATTAGCAAAATTTCATCGGGAGTATCTAAAACTACCTATAATTGCGCTTACAGGAAGCAATGGAAAAACAACCACCAAAGAACTCATTCTTGTTGTTCTTTCAAAAAAGATGAAAGCAAAAGCAACTGAAGGAAATCTAAATAATCACATTGGAGTTCCTTTGACATTGCTTTCGTTTACTTCAGAAACGGAAATAGGGATTGTCGAAATGGGCGCAAATCACAAAAAAGAAATTGAATTTCTATGCGAATTAGCAAAGCCCGATTATGGTTATATTACTAATTTTGGCAAAGCGCATTTAGAGGGATTTGGAGGTGTGGAAGGCGTTATTCAAGGAAAAAGTGAAATGTATCATTATCTTTCAAGTAGAGACAAGACTGTTTTTATAAACTTGGAAGACGCTATTCAAGTTGAAAAGTCAAAAAGTTTAAACACGTATACGTTTGGGATTAATAAAGTAGAGGCAGCTGTAAATATAACAAATGTAAAAGCCAGTCCTTTTGTTGAAATTAGTTATTCTGATCTAGTAATAAAATCTCATTTAATAGGTTTGTACAATGCAAATAACATCAATGCAGCTTTGGCTATTGGCAACTATTTTGGAGTTCCTGACAGCGATATTAAGGAGGCCTTGGAGGGTTACATTCCTGAAAATAATAGATCTCAATTAGTCTCAAAAGGGACGAATCAAATTATTCTTGATGCTTATAATGCAAACCCAAGTAGCATGACGGTCGCAATAGAGAACTTTTTGCAATTAGAAAATCCAAATAAAATTATGGTTTTAGGCGATATGTTTGAGTTGGGACAGGAAAGTGCACAAGAACATAAAGGGATTGTGATGCTATTGGAAAATGAAAAAAAAGTGAAATGCTATTTTATTGGTTCGGCTTTTTATGAAAATAGAACACAACAGAGTAATTTTTATTTCTATGAATCATTTGAAAAATTTTCGAATGATTTGCCGCTCGCCGGATTTGTTAATAGCACAATTTTAATAAAGGGCTCAAGAGGAATGGCATTAGAGCGGACTCTGGAACTACTATAACGTACATGATTATTAATTAATTTTAATGCCATCACATAAACAGGATGGCATTTTTAGGTTAATACTGTTTCGTTATGAAATGATGATCATTTCTGCTGTCATAGAATTTTTAGCAGGTATTCGAATGATTAAAATCACAATTGGAGTAGGTTTATTCTGGTAGTTTAACTTTCTTGAAGTTAAGGTGTTGCTATGAAGAACTGTTATCTTCAAATAATTATGAATATGAATTCAAAGGGCAGTTGTTTTGTAAGTTCATTTTTTTTCCTTGGTTTTCTGTAGCTGTTTTTTTTGTTTAAATGCTGTTTCTTTTGGAAGGGATTTTTTAGTTTGCCCAAATGATTTTTTTAATATAAACCGAAAGCAAATTTGCTGAGTTTTCAAAATTGGATGTTCCTTTATTTTCTTATCAAAAATAAGCTAAATTGCATCTTTTAAAGAGCGTACTAATTACAAGGATAAAATAGATGTTAAAAGATGTTTTAGCTAACAAGGAGTTTTACCAGCCAGGTTTGTCGATAGATTGTGTGATTTTTGGATTTCATAACAATCAGCTTAAAGTGCTATTGATAAAAACTAGGTATGGTGATCAATGGGCTTTACCAGGAGGTTTTGTATCAATTGCTGAAGATATTGATCAGGCTGCAGTCACCGTTTTGTATGGTAGAACAGGATTGAAAGGGATCTTTCTAAGGCAGTTTTCTACATTTGGTAGTGCGAGTAGGTGTAATGTTGATTTTAGCAATAGTATTTTAGATTTCTACGGGATACCTTTAGCGGAAGGCACGTGGTTTGCAAGCCGTTTTGTCACCGTTGGGTATTACGCATTGGTCGATTTTTTACAAGCAATTCCACCGCAGGAGGGTAAAAATGACATTATAGAATGGATTGATCATAATGATGTGCCAGAACTAATTCTAGACCACAGAGAAATTTTAAATACGGCTTTAAAGACCTTGCGGATGGAGTTGAATTTGATGCCGGTAGGTTATAATCTACTGCCAGAGAAATTTACAATCCCCGAATTACAAAAGTTATATGAAACCATATTGGGCAGAAAGCTGGACCGTAGAAATTTTTTACGTAAAATTACAGCAATTGGGATTTTAACAAAACTGAACGAAAAGAAAAGTAATGTAGCCCACAAAGCGCCTAACTTATATAGTTTTGATAAAGAAAAATATGAAGAAGTTGTGAAGAACGGATTAACGCAAGGTTGGTAATCTTAAAAAGCAATTCAATTCAATTTGTTTGTGAGGAATAATGAAGCTTGAGGTATTTTCCTTATTTCTGATATTCAAGTTGACAGGCTTAAGTAGCAAACGTTGAGATTAGAATTCCAATAAATATTATGTGGGCTCGGAATTTACCGCAGTTATTGTATGGCTCTTATTGCTATTACTAGATCCGTTTTATTCTTGATGTTGCGATTTGAGCAATTCTATTTAAAAAACAGCATAAAAAAACTCCATTATTTCTAATGGAGTCTGTCTTGTGGGCGATGAGGGGTTCGAACCCCCGACCCCCTCGGTGTAAACGAGGTGCTCTGAACCAGCTGAGCTAATCGCCCTAAACAATGTGGTTTCTTTCGTTACCGTTCTTGCGTGTGCAAATATACATCACTTTTCTAGATATGCAAGTAGAAAATAAAAAAATTATAAAATTTCTGCTACCACAAATGTGCTTCCACCAATATATATAAAATCAGATTTTGTTGCGTTTTCAATCGCTTTTTGATAAGCTTCTGAAACAGAAATGTATACTTCACCTTTTAAGTCAAAATGAGTTGCTTTTTGTTTTAAAATTTGAGGATCTAATCCTCGAGGAATATTGGGTTTGCAGAAATAATAATTTGCCTTTTTAGGGAATAAAGGTAAAAATTCCTCTAAATCTTTGTCATTTACAACTCCTAAAACGATATGTAAACTGTCAAAACGTTCTTTTTTTACTTGATTCAATACAATTTCTAGCCCATTCTTGTTATGTGCTGTATCACAAATGACCTTGGGAAATTGACTTAATTGTTGCCATCTCCCTTGAAGACCTGTATTTTTGACTACGTTTAATAAACCAGATTTGGTATCGTCGGGAGTAATTTTAAAGTCTGTTTGGGTATTTAAAATTGCGATGGTTTGTAAAACGGTTTTTTTATTGTGTATTTGATAATCTCCAATTAAATCAGAAGTATAGTTTTCAAATATCAAATCAGCAGCAAAAAAGAGTTCTGAACTGAATTCTTTGGCTTTAGCTAAAAATACAGGCTGCGTTTCCGGGGTATATTCTCCAATGATTACTGGAATATTTGATTTTATAATGCCTGCTTTTTCAAAAGCGATTGCGTCAAGGGTGTTGCCCAAAAATGAAGTGTGATCCAATCCAATATTTGTAATCACCGACACTATAGGAGTAATGATGTTCGTTGCGTCCAGTCGACCACCCATTCCTACTTCAATTACGGCAATATCAACTTTTTCTTTTGCAAAATAATCGAAAGCCAAGCCTACAGTCATTTCGAAGAAGCTCAGGTCATTTGCCTCGAAAAAATGTTTATGCTTGGTAATAAAATCTATAACGAAGGCTTCTGGAATATCAATTCCGTTTATTTTGATGCGCTCTCGGAAATCTTTTAAATGTGGAGAGGTATACAATCCAACTTTGTACCCAGCTTCTTGAAGTATAGATGCTAACATGTGAGAGGTAGAACCTTTACCGTTAGTCCCTGCAACATGGATGCATTTTAATTTTTCTTGGGGATTTTCTAGATGATTTATAAGTAAATAGGCGTTGGTTAAATCCTTCTTATAGGCTGAAGCACCCTGAAGTTGATACATAGGGAGTTGGTTAAACATCCATTCCGTAGTTTCTTTATAATTCATGTTGTTTATTGTGAATTGATTTTTTGTTCCTTAAGCCTTTGGAAATTTATCCAAAATAATTATTCCCCTAATTTGAAGTTAACTGTAATAAAACCAATTTGTGTTGCAGGCGCATTGGCATCCGGTTGCCATCTGTATTTTCTAGCTGTTGCCAATGCTGGTTCTACTAAGCAGGGATTCGTATTTGTTGTCCCTTTGGTATATTTGGCAGCAATAACGTTTCCGCTTCTATTTACTGTTATTTGGACCACTACAGTGCCGAATTCATTACATTTCTGTACTTCTTTCCCTCTTGAGCTGATACTTCGGCCGTTTAATCCCCATCCGCTTCCATTTCCAGTACCCCCTCCAGAGCCATAATAACTGTTGGCATAAGGGTCGCCATTTAAACTTCCTTTGTCTCCAGCAACGTTGTCATCTCCTTGTCCGCCTTTAGCTTTTCCATCTGATTTGGGTCCGTTGAGTATACTTGACAATGCATCAGAAGTGCTTTTTGAAGGTTGTGGGTTTTCTTTCGGTTTTGGTTTAACCTCTTCTTTTGCTGTTTCTTTTGAAGGTTGTATTTTTTTAGTTTGCTTCATGACTACAGCCTCTTCTATATCTTGTGAAAGAATATCATCATCGCTAGATGCTGCTTGCTTCGCTGCGGTTGCTATTGGAGCAGATTGAATTGGTTCTGTTGGTTGAACGTCTCCAGAGCCATATTCAGTTGTTCCAAAGTTTATTGCAATACCATTTTCAGGAGGTGGATCTAAAGAAGTTAATCCTAAATAAAAGAACAAAACAAATAGAATCACAAATAGGATTGTTGTGATAGCAAATGATTTTTTTTCTTCTTCTGTTTCTAAATATTTCATGTAGATTAACTCTTTTTTTTGAAGGACAAGTTTCGTTATTTGGGCCTTACAGCTAAAACAACTTTGATTTGGTTTCGGTTTGCAATATCCAAAACATTGACTGCTTTTTCAATCGGCACCCCTTCTTCAGCTCTCAAAATAATCGCTTTAGTTTGATCGGCAGTAAAAAGCGACAGTAATTTAGATTCTAAATCATTTTCTAAAACAGGTTCTTTATCGATGAAAAATTCCAGTTTTTTATTTATACTGACGGCAATGTTTTTATTACTGTCCGTTTTTCCTTTTGCTTTTGGTAGCACCAAGTCTAAGGCATTAGTGGTTACCATGGTTGATGTTAGCATAAAGAATATCAGCAATAGGAATACAATATCTGTCATAGACGACATATTGAATTCTGCACTAACTTTATTTCTTCCTCTTAAATTCATAATTATGCTGGGTCGTTTAATAAGTCTAAAAAGTCAACTGCATTGGCCTCCATTTGGTGAACAATTTTATCTGTTTTCACCACCAAATGATTGTATCCAACATAGGCTATAATTCCAACCACTAAACCAACAACAGTTGTTGTCATTGCGGTATAAATACCTTCAGATAGTGCTCCAACTTCGATTTGTCCGCCAGAACTTGCCATCTTGTGAAATGCTTGAATCATTCCTACTACCGTTCCTAAAAAACCAGTCATAGGACCAGCTCCTGAAATAGTGGCTAACATGCTTACATTTTTTTCAAGTTTGTATATTTCTAATTTTCCAGCATTTTCAATTGCTGTATTGATATCGTCTAGAGGCTTTCCAATTCTTGAAATTCCTTTCTCAATCAATCTTGCGACGGGAGATTTAGAGTGAGCACAAGCGATTTTTGCGTTATCAATGCGACCATTTCTAATGTTTTCTCTTATTTGTCCCATGAAATTCACGTCGATTTTTGACGCTGCATTGATCGCCATCAGGCGTTCAAAATAAAGATATAGCGCTACAAAAAACATAATGAATAAGGCAGTCATAATTATTTGACCCGCTAATCCTCCGCTAGTTAATAATTCAATGATAGATAACGTTTTTTCAACTGGAACCACTTCTGCTAAACTTTCACTTGCAACAGATAGGGTGTCTGCTTGTAACAATATGCTCATATAATTTTTCTTTGTTATTGAAACGCTAATATATTATAAAAATTGTTACTTTTTAGGATTTAAATTGGAAAGAAACGGGATTTTAGATCGCACAATCTTTCAAATTCCGGAGCGGATATAAAAAAACAGTTTGATAAATTTACAGGGACGTATTTTTATCAAACTGATTTAAGGGAAATCGTAATAAGTCTTTAAATTCATCTGCTCAATAATGACCAGCGCTGTTAATTACACAAGTTGCTTTAAAGCTATTTCAAAAGCTGTAGCGCTAATGTTAGTTTTTGAACTGTTTAAGGCATGTGCTTTTTCAATTGCTTTTCTAATAGTTTCTGAAGTGTCTTGAAAAATAGCCTCGTCCGTCATTTGTACTTTCTTTTCCATGAAATAAGCAAAAACACGAGCCATACCACAATTAGAAATAAAGTCTGGAATTAAACTTACTTTGTGATCTACATCTTCCATTATTGGACCAAAAAAGATTGCCGCGTCTGCAAAAGGAACATTTGCACCGCAGGAAATTACTTCTAGGCCATTGCCAATCAAACTATCAATTTGGGATTGAGTTACTAATCTGGAAGCGGCACATGGAGTGAATATTTCGGCTCCAATTGTCCATATTTTTTCATTGATTTCATCAAAAGGAATCATGTTTTTAGCAACTAGTTTGTTTCCGTCTTTAGCAATAAATAAGGCTCTTATTTCTTCAAATGAAAACCCTTCTTCATTGATTAACCCACCATCTCTGTCGATAATACCAATCACTTTAACGCCCATCTCAGCAAGATAAAATGCGGCAGCTGAACCTACATTTCCAAAACCTTGTACGATAGCTTTTTTTCCTTTTACTTCACCGCCATAAATAGCGTAATAATTACGAACGGCTTCAGCCACGCCAAAACCGGTAATCATATCAGCCACAGTATATTTCTTGGAAACATCTGGGGAAAATCTTGGGTTTTCTATGACTTTGACCACACCTTGACGTAATTGTCCAATTCTGTTTATTTTGTCTGCTTCAGTTGGTTTAAAGTGCCCGTTAAACACCCCTTCTTGCGGATGCCAAACACCACATTCTTCCGTCATTGGGATTACTTCGTGAATTTCATCTACATTTAAATCGCCGCCTGTTCCGTAATAACTTTTTAATAATGGAGATACGGCTTTATACCAGCGTTGTAAAACGCCTTTTTTTCTTGGGTCATTTGGGTCAAAATTAATTCCAGATTTAGCACCACCTATAGCTGGCCCAGAAACTGAAAATTTTACTTCCATGGTTTTTGCTAAAGACAAAACTTCATTCATATCTAATCCTTTTCTCATGCGCGTTCCACCACCGGCAGCACCACCTCGTAGTGAATTGATAACTGTCCATCCTTCAGCTCCCGTTTCCGCATCTTTCCAATGGAAAACTATCTCAGGTTCTTTATTTTCGAATTTCTTTAATAAATCTTTCATTTGTTGCGATATGTTTAATTTTTGCAAATATAAAAAATAGAATAATGTGAAATATGTATTTTTAATTTTATTTTGGAGAATAAATAATTCCAGAAGTATGATCTTTTTTCGCTCCTGTTACGCTACTTAGAACATTGATTTCTCCTCGTAATTTTAAAACGCCGAGCAATGCAAAAATCAACGCCTCTTTAAATTCTAAAATTTTAGCTGTTGGAATTATTAATTTCATTTGCGGTAAATAGAATTGTATGCGCTGAATGAGAAAAACATTATAAGCACCGCCGCCAGTTATAAAAATACTGCCGTTTTTATTTGGCAAAGCCAAAGCAATTTGAAACGCCACATGTTCTGTGAAAGTGCGTAATTTGTCTTCAATAGGAATAGAATAGCTGTTGATAACAGGTAAGGTAGTTTCTTTTACGAATTCAAAGCCCAACGATTTAGGAGGTGTTTTTTGATAGAATTTCAAAGCATTTAATTCATTCAATAAATGCTGGTTGCATATTCCAGTTCTGGAAATACTGCCTTTATCATCATAATCCAGTCCTAATTCATTGGCATAAAAATTCAAAACAGTATTTACAGGCGAAATATCGAATGCAATTCTTTTTTTATTTTGTTCAAAGGAAACATTCGAAAAACCACCTAAATTCATGCAGTAATCATATTCAGGAAATAATATTTGATCCCCAATAGGAACCAAAGGAGCACCTTGACCTCCAAGTTGCACATCTTGAACTCTAAAATCACAAACTACAGTTTGGTGGATCAAGGATGAAATCTGGGGCAAATTACCTATTTGAAGTGTAATTCCGTTTTGCGGTTGATGTACTATTGTATGACCATGGGAACAAACGGCATCAAGATTCTTGATATCCTTTTTTTTGATGAAATCACCAATAATAACAGCTAGTAGCGAGGTGTATTCCTGATTCAGTATTTCTAGAGCCACCGCAGAGAAGGATATGGCAATTTTTAATTTGTTTAACCAATCACTTGTGTAAGAAACAGTTTCAGAAGCTAGTATTTCAAATTCCCAAATATTGTTTTCTACAGTAAAGACAATATGTGCCAAATCTATCCCGTCTAGCGAAGTTCCGGACATGACACCTACTACATTATATTTTTCTTTAAACATTGGCTAAATTTACGAAAACGTTTGAAATCTGATATTTAATAATTACTTTTGTCCACAAATTTAAGAACATTTAATTTATAATAAAAATATGGATTTTAATCTAACCGAAGAGCATTTAATGATTCAACAAGCTGCTAAAGATTTTGCAATTGCAGAATTGTTACCAGGCGTTATTGAACGGGATGAACATTCAAAATTTCCAACCGAGCAGTTGAAAATGATGGCTGATTTAGGGTTTATGGGAATGATGGTTGATCCTAAATATGGAGGTTCGGGTTTAGATAGTATTTCTTATGTTCTGGCAATGACAGAAATTGCGAAAGTTGATGCCTCCGCTGCTGTGATTATGTCCGTAAATAATTCGCTAGTTTGTGCGGGTATAGAGAAATATTGCAATGAAGAACAAAAAATAAAATATTTAGTTCCTTTGGCAAAAGGAGCGGTAATCGGTGCTTTCTGTTTATCAGAGCCTGAGGCAGGAAGTGATGCGACTTCACAAAAAACAACAGCAATAGACAAAGGAGATCATTATTTGTTAAATGGAACAAAAAACTGGATCACAAATGGTTCAACCGCTTCTACATATATTGTTATTGCTCAAACTGATGTTGAAAAAGGGCATAAAGGAATCAACGCTTTTATAGTGGAGAAAGGTTGGGCTGGATTTGATATTGGACCAAAAGAAAGAAAAATGGGAATCCGTGGAAGTGATACGCATTCGTTACTTTTTTCTGACGTAAAGGTTCCTAAAGAAAATAGAATTGGTGATGATGGATTTGGATTTGCCTTTGCAATGAATGTTTTAAATGGTGGAAGAATAGGTATTGCATCTCAAGCTTTAGGAATTGCGACTGGAGCGTACGAAATTGCTTTAAAATATTCTCATGAAAGAAAAGCATTTGGTAAAGAAATTTTTAATCATCAAGCGATTGCTTTTAAACTTGCCGATATGTATGTGAAAGTAACTGCTGCAAGACTATTAGTGATGAAAGCAGCTTGTGAAAAAGATGAAGGTAAAGATATTGCACATTCTGGTGCTATGGCAAAATTATATGCGTCAGAAATAGCTTTAGAAGTGGCTAATGAAGCAGTTCAAATTCATGGTGGGAATGGATATGTTGCTGAATATCATGTGGAACGTATGATGCGGGATTCTAAAATTACACAAATTTACGAAGGAACTTCTGAAATACAGCGAATCGTAATCTCAAGAGGATTAGTATAGTAAGAAACAAATTATAATTATTAAAAAACCCTTTTCAATTTCGGTTGGGAAGGGTTTTGTTCATTAAGCCAATTTTTAAATATTGGGATTAGTCTCAAATTGGAAAATAGCTTTGCCTTAAGCAATGGTACGATTGTCTGAAAAGAGCGGTTTAAAGCGACTTTAAAGTTTAAAAGTAAATCATGCGAGTAGTCTTTTTGTATTCGTTTAGACTTTAAAAATTGAATTTTATAGGAATACTCGTATTGCTTTTTAGATGTTTGGGATTTGGCTCTTAGTACTTAAAATGGAGACGAGAGGAACTAAAATGACTACGGTTTTAGTATTGGTGCGATTTTTGTACCGCTGCACGTGCTTAAATAGAAGTTAAAATGATGAGAATGTACTTTTTATTTTGGCAGTAATTCCCTTTCTTTGTTGTAATGCCTTGGTCTTAAGGACAAAACTATTGGCTTAAATTTGTTGATTTAAAATATAAATATGCTAATACCCTCTATTAATAATAGCTTAAATGAACTAATTGATTTGCTGAACCAATTGTCCCAAAAAGAATATTCCAATTCTTGCGCGGAATTAAGTAATGCAACCATTGGAGAACACACCAGACATATTATTGAGATGTTCCAGTGCTTAGAAAATCGATATGATTGTGGTGTTGTTAATTATGATAATAGAGAACGGAATAGTCGCATCCAAACGGATACTGCTTTTGCCATCGAAAATATTGTGATGATTCAACAAAATTTGGATAAAAAAAATAAGAATATTGAGCTGTTACAAGTTGTTGATGGCGAAGAAATTAGGATTGAAAGCAATTATTTCAGGGAGTTACTTTATAATTTAGAACATTGTATTCATCATCAAGCATTGATAAAAGTAGCTATTTTGCAATGCGAAACAGTTACTGTTAATCCTGATTTTGGTGTTGCTCGCTCTACAATAGAATATAGAAAGCAATGTGCACAGTAAGTTTTGTAACCACAAATGATAAAATTATCATTACTTCAAATCGGGATGAAAAAATAGTACGACCTAGTGCTATTCCGCCTAGACTCTATACAATAAACGGGAAGGATCTTATTTTTCCAAAGGATCCGTTAGCAGGTGGAACTTGGTTTGTTGCTAAAGCAGACGGAACGATTCTAGTGTTGTTGAATGGAGCCGATGAAAAGCATAAAGTACACCTTCCGTATCGAAAAAGTAGGGGTTTGATTGTTTTAGATATGATCAGCGACGATTCTCCAAAGGATTTCTGGACCGAAATTGATTTAGAAAACATAGAACCTTTTACTTTAGTTTTATTTCAAAATAAGATGCTTTTTCAATTGCGATGGAACGGAAAGGGGAAAGAAACTACGCCTTTGGATATTCAAAAAAATCACATTTGGTCATCATCTACTTTATATCCGTCGGCCATTCGAGAAAAACGCTCGAATTGGTTTCATACTTTTGTGGATCAGAATTCGGAGATTTCAGTATCAACAATGTATGGTTTTCATCGCCATACGGAGTCTGGAAATAATGAAAACGGCCTTGTGATTAATAGGAATGACGAGTTGAAAACGCTAAGCATCACGCAAACCGTCCTGGAAAATAATAAGGTCAGTATCTTTCACTATGATTTGATTGCCCAACAGGAGTATTCTTCGTCATTTATCACCGTTTAATAACTATATTTTGAAACTATTTTTTCATAAAATTTTGCATTGGGAATACTGGCCTTTCCAGATTGTATATATTCCTATTTATTTTTTATGGTCCTATTATTCCATCAAGGCAAAGTCAATTTTTTTCTTCAATGCCTGTAATCCAACCATCAAGAATGGAGGTTTTATGATGGAATCCAAGAAAGAAATTTACGATTTGATTCCACAACAGTATTTCCCGAAAACGGAATTAATAAAAGAGGGAACTGATCTTCAAAACGTTTTAAATGCTATTACAAAAGCAAAAATAAAATACCCTTTGATTGCAAAACCCGATGTTGGTCTGCGCGGTTCTGCAGTAAAAAAAATCAATTCGATAGCCGATTTAGAAGGATATTCGCAAAAAGCAAATTTCGATTATGTGGTCCAGGATTTAATTCCGTACAGTAATGAAATTGGAATTTTCTATGTGCGCTATCCTCATGAAAAAACGGGTAGAATTACAGGAATCGTAGCAAAGGAATTTTTGATTGTTACTGGTAACGGCTTTTCAACTGTAGAAGAATTGATTAAAGAAAATCCACGATATGAATTACAACTGCCCGTTTTAAAGCAGGAATACGGTCGAAAATTACTCGATATTTTACCTGAAGGGGAGAAATTGAATTTAGTGCCTTATGGGAATCATGCTCGAGGCGCAAAATTCATTGACGGAAGTCATTGGATATCACCAAAATTAACACAAACCATAAACGAAATGTGTTTGCAGATTCCGGGTTTCTATTTTGGTAGATTGGATGTAATGTACCATACTATCGAAGAATTAGAGCAAGGACTTAATTTTTCAGTCGTAGAATTAAATGGCGCTGGGAGTGAACCCACTCACATATACGACCCAAAGCATTCTTTGTTTTTTGCTTGGAAAGAACTCGCACGGCATATTACGTATATGTATGAAATAAGCGTTGCCAACCATAAAAAGGGTGTTGCCTATCTACTGCATAAGGAAGGTATGAAAGAATATAAAATGCACTTGGAACAAAGCAATAAAATTGTAAATTTTTAAAGTAATGAAGGCATTAAAGAACATTTTTGTTGGTTTTTTAGTGAGCTTTATTGGTTCGATACCGTTAGGATATTTGAATGTTATCGGTTTCGAAATATATGTCAAACTTGGGATTAGTAGCTTGTTTTTGTTTTTAGTAGGAGTCATTTTTGTGGAGATGTTCGTGATTTATCTTACGTTACTATTTGCAAGGCAATTGGTAAGTAATCAGAAATTAATGAAGATTATTGATTTTTTTGCTATTTTCTTTCTCTTAATTTTAGGGTATTCTTTTTTTGAAAGCGCTAATCAACCAATAGAACAACAAGGCGTAGTAGAAAAATATGCGACGTATTCTCCTTTTTTAATTGGTGTTTTTTTAAGTGCTATTAATTTTCTTCAAATACCATTTTGGACCGGATGGAATCTCTATTTGATGAATGGGAATTATATTTCAATTGCAAATAAGCACAAAGTGTATTACATTGCAGGAACTTTGGTAGGTACATTTATGGGGATGCTCTGTTTGGTTTTGATCTTAAACACTTTAGCCCAAAATACGAGCAGCTTTTCTAAGTATGTAATTCCAGTTGTAATTCCGTTGTTTTTTGTTGTTTTGGCCGTTGTTCAAATGGTCAAAGTTTATAAAAAGTACTATCAAAATAAAACGGAATCATAAAAGTTTAATGCTAATTCACAGCTGTCTTTATTAATACTAATCCTTATCAATTATGAAAAATTTTTTTCTGTTACTCCCATTTCTTTTCTTGTGTTGCAAACCGTCTTCTGTAGTTGTAAAGGATACCGCAAATAGTGTTCCATCGCATCTCGCGTATACGGTGCAGCAGAAGGATGTTGCTAAAACGTTACAATATTTAGCTTCAGATGAGTTGGAAGGAAGGGAAACTGGACAAGTAGGTATGGTAAAAGCGGCGGATTATTTAGAGCAATTTTTTAAAGATAATAAGGTAAAGCCCTATTTCAAATCGTATCGGGATACACTTTCAACTTTCAAGGGTACTGCGTTTAATATAGTTGGTTATGTTGAAGGTACTGATGCTGTTCTAAAAAATGAATTTATAATTCTAAGTGCGCATTATGATCATATTGGAATAGATAAAAAAGGGGTGAATGGGGATTTTATTAATAATGGTGCCAATGATGATGCCTCAGGAACAACCGCAGTTGCTGAAATGGCAAAGTATTTCAGTAATGCCAAAAATAACAAACGAAGCATTCTTTTTGTGTTTTTTGCAGGAGAAGAAAAGGGATTATTAGGTTCTAAACATCTAGCCAAGAAATTGAAAGCACAGGATTTTAAACTCTATGCGCAGTTCAATATTGAAATGATTGGTGTCCCAATGAAAAGAGATTATTTAGCTTATATTACCGGTTTTGATAAGTCTAATATGGCTGGAAAAATAAACGAATATACTGGCAAAAACACGATTGGTTTTCTTCCAAAGGAAGCCGAATTTCAACTCTTTTACAGATCAGATAACTTCTCTTTCTATGATGTTTTCAAAGTGCCTTGCCAATCGGTTAGTACTTTTGATTTCGAGAATTTTGAATTCTACCATCATGTTTCTGATGATTTTAAAGCGATGGATATTCCCCACATCACTTCTTTTATACAAGAATTATTGCCTGCTGTAGCACAAATGGCAAATACGCCTAGTCAAGAAATAATAATGCTTAAATAGGATAAGAAACGGATTGCTTCATGTCATAAGCCAAAATATAATAGTCATTATTGTTGAACTGAAAATCGCCAATAATAGTCCATTTTAGCTTTTCAGTGTGTGCTTTTGTAGAAGGGATATTAATTTTGTTAATGAAGGTCAAACTCAAAGGGTATTTTTGCGACAGATTTATTCGCATTAACTCAAAAAGAGTTGTTATTAATCCCTTCCCGCGGTAGTCCTTATGGATGCAAATGGGGCCATATTGAAAACTATTTTCAGTAGTGATGTCAAAATCTAAAAAGTTCAGTTTAGGAATTAGTTGAGTCATATAATCAAAAATAGGCCATTGTTTGAAAAAGTCCCAACTTCCTGTAAAAATATACCCAATGATTTTGTTAGAATTTTTAGCAAGAAATAATTCTTGTTTTTGGATAACTTCGGTAAGTTGTTGTACCGTAAATGGCGTGGTAACAAATCCAAAAGCTTTTTCTTCTTCTGATAAATTAGTGACAAGGTATAAATCTTGTAAAGCCAGAACGCCTTCAATGTCACTTATTTTTGCAATTTCGAATGTGATAATTTCTGTCATTTTCTGATAATTCAATGGTTAGGATTCTGAATCAAAAATAATGAATTTTATAATAAAATTTTAATTTCATTGCCGTAACAATCTTGGCGCAAAGCATTACTTTTTTATTGTTTTTGCTTATTTTTGCTTCATGAAAAATATTATCATTACAGGAACGAGCAGGGGAATAGGCTTTGAATTGGCCTTGCAATTTGCAAATGCAGGACATCAAGTTCTTGCGATTTCTAGAAAAATTCCTCAGGCGTTATTGGGGAACGAAAATATTACTTGTCTTTCGGTTGATTTATCCAATGAATCGGAATTAGATAAAGTAAGTAGTTTTCTTTCTAAGTCTTGGAAACAAGTAGATGCCGTCATTCATAACGCAGGAAGTTTATTGTTGAAACCTTTTTTAGAAACGACTCAGGAAGATTTCGAAAATATCTACAAAGTCAATGTTTTTGGAGTGGCTAATTTAACGCGTGTTTGTTTGCCATACTTGCAAAAAGGAAGTCACGTAGTTACAATCAGTTCTATGGGAGGGATTCAAGGCAGTTTAAAGTTTGCGGGCTTAGCAGCATACAGCTCTAGTAAAGGCGCCGTGATTACCTTATCAGAATTATTAGCCGAAGAATACAAAGATCGCGGAATCGCTTTCAACGTTTTAGCGTTAGGCTCTGTACAAACAGAGATGTTAGCTGAAGCTTTTCCAGGTTATCAAGCGCCTATATCAGCATCTGAAATGGCAAATTACATCTATGATTTTACCGTGACTGGAAATAAATATTTCAACGGAAAAGTATTGCAAGTCTCTTCTACGAATCCTTAAAATATAATTATAAATTTTTAGTTATGAATTATGAGTGAAAGTAGTGTGAAAACAGAAAGTTTTGAGTTAGCAATAAGAGGGGTTAATTTGTACAAATACTTGATTTCTGAAAGAAAGAATATAGTATGAGTAAACAGTTTTTGCGCTCAATAACTTCTGTGGGAGCAAATGTTCGTGAAGCTGTAAATGCGCAAAGTAGACCGGACTTTATTCATAAGTTGTCAATAGCTCAGAAAGAATGTGATGAATCTCTTTATTGGTTAGAACTTTTAAAAGAAACCAATTATATTTCCGAGATTGAATTTGAATCGATTTACCAACAGAACAATGAAGTTTTGAAAATTATTTGAAGTATTATATTAACCTCTAAGAAAAATTCATAACTCATAACTCATAATTTATAATTATATTGAGCGAAACACTAGCCAGATACATTCCCGAGCATGCGGTAAAACCCGTTTTCGAACTTATTGTTGCCAATCAAGTGCATCTTAAGATTGTCAACGAGCGCCAGACGCGTCATGGAGATTATCGAAAAGGACTGAATGGAAAGCATGAAATTACGGTAAACTCAAACCTGAATAAATACAAGTTTTTGATCACCTTGATTCATGAGATTGCGCATTTGGTGGCCTTTGAGAAATTTGGGCGAAACATTAAGCCGCATGGAAATGAATGGAAATATTCTTTCCAAAGGTTAATGATTCCATACATTCGTCCGGAGATTTTTCCTAATCATTTATTGCCTTTACTGGCGAGACATTTCAAAAATCCAACAGCCAGCAGCGATACAGATGCTAATTTGGCTTTGGCACTGAAGCAATTTGATCAGCAAAATGATAAAAATTACGTTTTTGAAATTCCTTACGGCAGTGTTTTCCGAATCCAAAATGGAAAGATTTTCAAGAAAATAGCCGTTAGAACCAAACGTTTTGAATGCCTTGAAATGAGTTCTGGAAAAACGTATTTATTCAATCCCAATGCTGAGGTGGAGTTGTTGAAATCAAGCTAGGTTTTTACTCTTTCAAATACGCTTCTCTTACTTTTTTGAATAAATTAGAAGAATAAACAAAATCAACAACCGATTGATTATCTGTTTTAAAGATTTCTTCTTTAGTTCCTTCCCAAGCTTTTAAACCGTCTTTAAGGAATAAGATTCGCTCTCCAATTTCCATCAAAGAGTTCATATCATGGGTGTTTATGACTGTTGTGATGTTGTACTCTTCCGTGATTTCTTTGATCAAATTATCAATCAAAATTGCTGTATTGGGATCTAAACCAGAGTTAGGTTCGTCGCAAAATAAGTATTTAGGTTTGTTTACGATGGCACGAGCAATAGCAACACGTTTTTGCATCCCTCCAGAAATTTGAGAAGGTAATTTTCCATGTGCGTCTGTTAATGCTACTCTTTCTAGCACAAAATCAACACGTTCTTTTATTTTAGCTTTGTTGTCTTTGGTAAACATTCGTAATGGGAATCCAACATTTTCAGCTACAGTCATCGAGTCAAACAGAGCACTTCCTTGAAATACCATTCCAATTTCCGTTCTAAGCTCTCTCTTTTCATTAGGATCTAATTCGGAGTAAATTCTTCCATCAAAACATATTTGACCTGATTCAGGTGTGTGAATACCCAAAAGACTTTTTAATAAAACTGTTTTTCCAGAGCCACTTTGTCCAATAATTAAATTGGTTTTTCCAGTTTCAAATACGGTCGAAATGCCTTTAAGAATTTTGTTTCCGTTAAATGATTTTTCTATATTTTTAATTTCTATCATGAGCCTAGTAATAGTTGTGTTAATATGTAATTAAAAAGTATAATGGAAACGGATGTCCAAACAAAGGAAACGGTGCTCGCTTTCCCTACTTCAAGTGCGCCACCTTTCATGTAATAGCCGTGAAATGAAGGTATGGTTGCTAATAGCATGGCAAAAATTAATGTTTTTATGAAGGCATAAACAATATGAAACGGAATAAAGTCCATTTGAGTTCCATTTATAAATTCAGCGCTTGAGATAAAGCCGCCATAAACACCCGCCATCCATCCACCGAGAACGCCTAGAAACATAGCGATTCCAATAAGAAATGGATATAACAATAAGGCTATTATTTTTGGGAATACAAGATAATTTAAGGAGTTTACCCCCATTACTTCTAAGGCATCAATTTGTTCCGTAACCCTCATCGTTCCTATGCTTGAAGTGATAAAGGAACCCATTTTCCCAGCCATAATAACGGAAATAAAAGTGGGAGCAAACTCTAATATTACGGATTGTCGGGTTGCAAAGCCAATAAGGTATTTAGGAATCAAAGGATTCGTTAAATTTAATGCTGTTTGAATGGCAACAACTCCTCCTACGAAGAAAGAAATGAAAGCAACAATACCAAGAGAATCGATAATTAAGTCATCAATTTCCTTGAAAATCAGATTTTTCATCACAGACCATTTGGTTTGTTTATTGAAAATTTCTTTCAGCATTAAGAAGTATCTTCCTATTTGCGTTATATAGCGAATGAGCATCATAAGTTTTGCGAATATGGGCTAAATTACAAAAAATGTTAGGAGTTATCTCTTTTGGTTTAGCAGTTTTTTGATTTTGTTGGCTAAAAAAGCTTTTGTTGCATTTTCTTTAAGCGATATTTCCGAATGAATTTTGCTTGTTCTGTTGTTACTAATAAAGGAGTTTTGGCCGCTTTAGCTTTCCAGAAACCATTAATGTAATCGATGAAAAGTAGCGGCTTTTTCTTCAGTATCGCTAGTTTTGCTGAAGCGATAGAAGTAATTAAAAATCCGTATCCTAAAGTGTAAAATGCTTCGCCTTGTTTGTATCGGGCTGTTTTGTTGTAGTTTGCACCTGTTGGTTTTAGGTGTTTTACGATAAGTGATGGGTTGGTAACTACTTTCCATCCATAAAATTTCGAGAGTAATTCATCGACGGTATCCCAGCCCATTGCTGGCTTTAAATTGCCTATTTGTATAAAACATTCTTTTCTGTAGGCCTTGAAAGCGCCGCGAATGTGATCTTTATCAGTTAGATTTTCTAAAATCCAAGAGCCATTTTTCTCAATATACGCAAATCCGCCAGCCATTCCTATTGTGGGATCTTTTGCGAAAGTGTTTAAAATAGTTTCAAAATAATTGTTGGGTAGAATTAAGTCGGCATCTAGTTTTACAATGACATCGTAATGCGCATCCAATGTTTCAAAACCTTTTTGGAAAGCCTGAATGACTTTGCTTCCTGGCAAATGTAGCGCTTCAGAAGTTTTATTGACCAATGTAATAAAGGGATGGTTTTTAGCTAAGGCTGTTACAATTTCAGCAGTTTTATCCGTGGAATTATCATTGACAACAACTACTTTTTTTGGTAATACAGTTTGGGCAAGCAAGGATTGCAGCGTTAATGCGATAAACGCTTCTTCGTTATGAGCTGGTATAACAATGTAATAAGTCCCCCAATCCCCGATGGAGGGGTTTAATGCGTTTTCTAATTTAGAAGTATTCATTTTAAATTACTTTTTTCACAATTATTCTATTCTCCCTTTGCGGTTAGGGGAATTTTTTCAGCGTAAACAATATAGTAGCGGTTGGTAAAGTTTCTCAATAAAGGACGTAGACCAAATTTCTTTACCGGATTTGTCCATTTTTCTCGATCTATTATTTTCCAACCGGTTTTTTCCAAAAGCCAATCGAGTTGCCAATCTTCAAATTCATGATAATGTCTGTCCCATAAATCTGTTTTGCTTTTATAGGCTGGGGAAAACCAAAGACGCATGGGGATGGATATAAATAGTTTATCGGATTTTATTTCTTTTAAAATAGTGAAAGGATTTAAAAGGTGTTCAAAGATCTCGAAAGCCGTTACAACAGCCGTTTCTTCAGAGTGGAATACGGATTGATCTAGGTCTAAATCTTCACCAGTTGTGTTTTTAACATTGAAACCTTCTGCCTTCATGATTTTAGAAAAAGGGTTTTCAACACCTAAATCTAATATGGTATCTGAAGTTGATACGTGTTTTTTTAGAAATTCTAAAGTATGTTTGAACCTTTTGTTGGGAAACGTTTTCTCGTACATGTTTTTTTATTTTGCGCAATCCCCAAGTCTCGGGAACGAAGCCACAAATATAGTAATAAAAGTGTTTTTTGGTATTGTTTTTTAGCCCTGATGGAAATGAAAATCCCGGAGCTGCAACAGGTAGTTTTTCAGGGTGCAAAAAGCGACTAAAAGAAGCTTTCTTGCACCTTAGAAAAACAAGTTTTGTAGTGAGGAATTGTAATGCACAGTAGGAATAGCTCCAATTACAATTTAGTATCTATAAATAAATGCGTTGATGTTCATTCCTGCGCCAACAGAGGCAAAAATCATAACATCCCCTTTGTGTATTTCTTGATTCTGGATTTCGCCGCGAATAAGCAAATCAAAAAGAGTAGGGACGGTGGCCACACTGCTATTTCCGAGTTCATGAATGCTCATAGGCATAATGTCTTTAGGAACCGTCTTGTCGTAAAGTTTGTAAAAACGGTGGATTATGGCTTCGTCCATTTTTTCATTGGCTTGGTGAATGAGAATTTTTTTCACATCGTCAATGCCTAATCCGCTTTTGTCTAAACAGCTTTTCATAGCGGCAGGAACATTATTTAAAGCGAATTCATATATTTTGCGACCGTACATTTTTATATAGCGGGTGTCTGGGTCTAAATCAGGATTGTAAGACTTGCCAAAAAACAAATAGCCAGCTTCGTCGTTTGCGTAGGTGGCACTTTCATAGGCCAATAATCCAGTTTCGTCATCTGAAGCTTCGATGATAGATGCTCCTGCACCATCAGAATAGATCATGGAGTCTCTATCATGAGCATCAACTACTCTGGATAACGTTTCTGAGCCTATAACTAAACAGCGCTTTGCCATTCCAGATTTAATGAATGCATTGGCCTGAAGTACGCCTTCAATCCATCCTGGACATCCAAAAAGAATGTCATACGCGACGCATTTTGGATTTTTTATTTGTAATTTATTTTTAACGCGGGTAGCCAAACTTGGAAGCATATCCGATTGGGTTGTGCCGTATTTTACATCACCAAAGTTATGAGCGAAGATGATATAATCGATTGTTTCGGGATCAATTCCAGCATTTTCAATTGCTTTTTGAGAAGCTAAAAAAGCTAGATCAGAGGAGTTTAAATGATCTTCAGCATAGCGCCTATGCTCGATTCCGGTTATGCCTTTAAATTTATTTATGACTATTTCATTTGGATAGCCAAAAGCCGTTCCATCCTCGTTTAAAAAAACATGTTCGCTAAAATCTGTATTGCTTACTTTTTTCTCAGGAATATAGCTTCCTATTCCAGCTATTTTTATTTTCATTGCGTTAATTTTCCAAATTTTAGGCTAATTTAATCATTAATAAATAATTACAGCCACAAAATTTACTATGCATGCATATAATTACGAAATAACAATTTATTGGCAAAAAATTTTATTATTTTATTATTAAATCAAAGTTTTTGTGTGATATTTATTTCTTATATCTTTTAATCGAAAAAAAAGTGATTTTTTTTTGAATTCTGAATTAAAAGTATTTCAATTCAGTTATTTTTTAAAGTCAAAAAAAATGTCCCGATTTCTCGAGACATTTTAAATTGTAATTTAACTTTCTATATACGCTTCAATTGGCGCACAGGAACAATTTAAATTTCTATCTCCATACGCTTCGTCGACTCTACGGACGGTAGGCCAGAATTTATTTTCGGCAATGTATTCTAATGGGAAGGCTGCGGCTTCACGACTGTAAGGAAAAATCCAGTTGTCCGTTGTTGCCATCGTTAAAGTGTGCGGTGCATTTTTTAAGATATTGTTTGGATTGTCTAAAGTAGCGACTTCAATTTCTTTTCTTATGGCAATCATCGCGTCACAAAAACGGTCTAATTCTTCTAAGTTTTCACTCTCTGTTGGTTCAATCATCATTGTTCCAGCAACAGGAAAGGAAACGGTAGGCGCATGGAAACCATAATCCATCAAACGTTTCGCAATATCAGTTACTTCAATTCCTTTTTCTTTAAATGGACGGCATTCAATAATCATTTCATGTGCTGCGCGACCCATTTCTCCTGAATATAACGTGTCATAGTGACCGTTTAATTTTTCCTTAATATAGTTTGCATTTAAAATCGCATATTCCGTAGATTGTCTCAAACCTTCGGCTCCTAACATACAGATGTAACCATAAGATATCAGACAAACTAATGCAGAACCCCAAGGAGCAGCAGATATTGCAGTAATTGCATTTTCTCCGCCTGTTGGTATCACTGGATTTGTAGGTAAGAAAGGAACTAATTGTGGTGCAACACATATAGGACCTACGCCTGGTCCGCCACCGCCATGAGGAATAGCAAATGTTTTATGTAAATTCAAGTGACATACGTCAGCACCTATCGTTGCAGGATTTGTTAATCCAACTTGGGCATTCATATTAGCGCCATCCATATAGACTTGTCCACCGTTATCGTGAATTAATTGTGTAATTTCTCTAATGGCACTTTCAAAAACACCGTGAGTCGAAGGATAGGTTACCATTAAACATGCGAGGTTGTCCTTATGTAAAAGAGCTTTTTCACGTAAATCCTCTACGTCGATGTTTCCGTTTTCTAATGTTTTAGTCACGACCACTTTCATTCCAGCCATAGTTGCAGATGCAGGATTTGTTCCGTGCGCCGATGATGGGATTAAAGCAATGTTTCTATGATGGTCTCCTCTTGAAAGGTGGTACGCACGAATCACCATTAATCCGGCATATTCTCCTTGCGCACCTGAGTTAGGTTGTAATGTTGTTCCAGCAAAACCAGTAATTACATTTAACTGTTGTTCTAGTTTAGCTAACATTTCTTGATATCCTTGTGCTTGATCCAGTGGTGCAAATGGATGAATGTTATTCCATTGCGGCATACTTAAAGGCAACATTTCTGAAGCTGCATTCAGTTTCATGGTACATGAACCCAAAGAAATCATGGAGTGATTCAAGGCTAAATCTTTTCTTTCTAACATTTTGATGTAGCGCATCAAAGCGGTTTCAGAATGGTATTTGTTGAAAACATCGTGCGTTAAAAAAGTAGATGTTCTGTTTACGTTTTCTGGAAAATGATTCGTTTCTGATAAATTTTCAATTGTAATTGCTTGTTTATCATTCGCGGCAGCGAAAATAGCGACTATTTTATTTAAATCAGTGATGCTTGTCGTTTCATTCAAAGAAATTGAAATCGTATTTTCGTCGATGTAATAGAAATTAATTTCGTTTTCTTCGGCAATCGACTTAACTTTTTTAGCATCAGCCTTAATAACAATGGTATCAAAGAAAGCGGTATTCGTTTGTTGATAACCTGATTGCTCTAATGCATTTGCTAAAGTTGCTGCAGATGCATGTACTTTATCGGCAATATACTGCAATCCTTTTGGTCCGTGATACACGGAATACATTCCAGCCATAACGGATAATAAGACTTGGGCTGTACAAATATTTGAAGTGGCTTTATCACGCTTAATATGTTGTTCACGGGTTTGTAACGCCATACGTAAGGCACGATTTCCATCCGTATCTACCGTAACACCGATGATTCTTCCAGGCATACTTCTTTTATATTCCGCTTTTGTAGCAAAAAAAGCAGCGTGTGGACCGCCGTATCCTAATGGAATTCCGAAACGTTGTGTCGTTCCAAGAACTACTGCAGCGCCCATTTCTCCCGGAGGAGTTAATTTTACTAAACTCAAAATATCAGCGGCAACGGCTACTTTAATTTCGTTTTCAGCAGCTTTTGCGATAAAAGCGGTGTAGTCGTTAACTTGTCCAAATTTTCCAGGATATTGAAGGATTGCTCCAAAATATTCCGATGAAAAATCAAATTCTTCATGGTTTCCAATTACTAATTCAACGCCAATTGGAGTGGAACGCGTTTGTAAAACCGATAAAGTTTGAGGCAATATTTCTTCGGAAACGAAGAATTTATTCGTTTTGTTTTTCTTTTGATCACGTGAACGCACATCAAAAAGGAGCGCCATAGCTTCAGCAGCAGCAGTTCCCTCGTCTAATAAAGAAGCGTTAGCAATTTCCATTCCAGTTAATTCGATAACCATGGTTTGAAAATTCAAAATCGCTTCGAGACGACCTTGGGCTATTTCTGCTTGATACGGTGTGTAAGCAGTGTACCAACCTGGGTTTTCAAAAACATTTCTTTGGATTACTGCAGGAATAATTGCTGCGTTGTATCCTAAGCCTATGTAAGATTGAAAAACTTTATTTTTATTTCCTAATTTTTGAATGTGATTTGCAAACTCATATTCGGTCATTGCCGGTTCTAAATCTAAATCCGATTTTAAACGAATGTCACTTGGGATAGTTTCATCAATTAATTGATTCAGAGTTGCTGCGCCAATTGTCTTCAACATGTGTTCTAAATCATTTTCTCTTGGGCCAATGTGTCTTAATGCAAAAGCGTCTGTTTTCATTGTATATAAAATGTGTTGTGTGTTTCTTGTTTTAAAAGGCTGTAAAATTAAATATTAATATGCTATTAATAGCCTTTTTTAATGTGATTTTCTGTGAATTTTTCAACTAAAAGCCGTTCTTATTAACACTTTGATTAATTTTGTCTAATGAGGGTTTTTAAACTAATAGTCGATTTTTATATTAAGGGCAGTATTCACGTGGGTTTATCGTGCTATGCCTTAGTTAGAATGACCCAACACATGTTCCACATTTCTTATGAGGACTCCCTTGCACACTTCGCTTTTTTTGGTACTATCGTTGGATACAATTTTGTTAAATACGATGCATTAGCCCGAGCAAAGAAAATTCAAATGCGGAAGGAACTAAAAGCAATTGCAGTGTTTAGTTTCTGTTGTTTTATTCTAGTCGGTTATTATTTTTTTCAATTGCAACGAGTTACTCAAATTGTAGCTGTTGCTTTTTTAAGTATCACATTACTATATACACTTCCTTTTTTTCCTAATAAAAGGAATGCTAGAAATTGGGCTGGGGTAAAAATTTATATTGTGGCTTTGTGTTGGGTGGGAGTTACTTTAGGTTTGCCCGTATTAAATGCGGAGATACCAATAATAGCAGATTTTTATTTAAAATGTTTACAAAGGTTCCTTCTTGTTTTTGTTTTAGTGCTTGTTTTTGAAATCATTGATTTGGCAAACGATGATCCGCATTTAAAAACGGTTCCGCAGCAAATAGGTGTGAGGCGAACCAAGCTACTGGGATTATTGCTTTTGCTTCCTTTTTATCTTTTGGAATTTTTAAAAAGTAATTTTGATGAAAGCCAATTAGTAGTCAACTTGCTGCTAGTTATTATGATTTCATTATTTCTACTTTTTGCGAATGAAAAACGATCGAAATATTACACCTCTTTTTGGGTAGAAAGTATTCCACTCGTCTGGTGGTTGTTGCTGCTTATAATATAAAAAGTTACTATTGGTGAATTCGTTCATCAACAGCACTATAAAATTGGGGAATAGGATCTTTTCTCTAGTACGCTAAGTTGTTTTTACACTGCACTTTTGGTAAATTAGGTACTTTCGGCTAATTGCTTCAGCACCTTGTTCCTTGCCAATACGAAATTGATCAGGTGGTTTTTTAGAAACAAAAAATCGAATAATTCGCCGAGGGCACCATAAGGAACTTCATAGTGTATTTTATCTTTCATTACTGTCAGTCCATTCTTCTCTGTAAAAAGATGTTCATGTCGGAATGATTTGAATTTCCCGTCCTCCATCTCATCTACAAAATAATCGTATAAGTTCATGGCGGTTATTCGGCTTTTGTGAGTCAGGTAAAAACCAAAATGTTTTCCACGCCAAGTCACCGTTTCGTTATAGTTGATCAAGCCAGAAGTGATGCCGTCTATTGCTATTTCCTTTGTAGGACTGGCAGATTTTTGATGCACATCGATGTCTCTGGAAATATCAAAAACAATTTGTATCGGGGCATTTATTTTAGTCCTAATTTTTATTCTGGTCATTAAAATTATAATTTTCGTTTGTCTTCAATTGTGATTTTAGAGCCAATAGCTAGAAATACGGAAGTTGGTTCTAAATTGGCAATAAACGCAAATTCTTTGCCGTATACACCTTCAAAATCTATTTTAGAGTTGTTCTTGGTTACTTCAAATTGTTGCCATCTTGGATGCGTGACTTGGTACTCAAAAGTTTCATTTTCATTGATTTTGGTATAACCAAAATAGTGTTCGGTAATAAATTCAGCCTCTGAATCCGGTTCAATTGCAATGGGAGTCTTGTCAGTTGTCACATGAATGGTATTCCAATTGTTATTTACTTTCCATTGGTATATAAATTCTCTTGACTTTTCATTGACTGTTAAAGTGTGTTTCATGGGTAACGTGCTGTAGTGCTCATTATAAAACGTATTGGCAATAAATGAAATGGCGTATTTCGGAACAATTTCGCTTATAAAAACGGCCCCTCTTTTCCATACTCCATTTTCAAAACGCCTCACATAAAACCGAAGATTGACTTCCTCAAAATCACTATGGAAGGGGATTTTGATTCCTAGAACACGCACCTTTTCAAAAAGAAACCCAATAAAACTGACGTAGCATTTGCCGTTCCAAAAATCGAGTTCGGTTCCTTTTGGGACATATTTTTGTAAAATTTGAGGATCAACCTCATAATTAATCATGGCTAAATTATTCCACTCTGCTTTTAAAAAACTCATTTTATTGTAGGTTTTATTTTTTTAATTATTCTAAAATTTATCAAAGAATCCGAACCATTGTACTTTGGTTTTCAGAAATTTATGATTAAAACACTTTCACTTTTTTCAATAAAGCTTCCAGTTTTGGTTTTTGTTCTTTAAAGGGTTCGTACAGCCCTATCGTCAATTTTATTTTCGCTTAGAAAAGTACATTTCGTTACTTTTAGTGTTACTTCTTTATTATAAGTACCTTTTTTCGAAAAATAAGCAAAGTATTTTAGGAATCGGAACTACCGAAACAATTCCTTTACCTCATTAATATCAAACGATTTTTTCTCGTCGTCGATCGAAATAATACTCGAAGCTACATTTTTCTTTTTTTGTTGCAACGAAACAATTTTTTCTTCGATTGTATCTTTACAAATCATGCGGTATGCCATTACTTTTTTGGTTTGTCCAATGCGATAACAGCGATCAATGGCTTGGTTTTCGACAGCAGGATTCCACCAAGGATCTATAATGAAAACATAATCTGCTTCGGTTAGATTTAGTCCGGTTCCACCAGCTTTAAGGCTAATCAGAAAGACCCGAACATCGGCATTATTTTGAAAATTCTCGACTCGCTCTTGTCTGTTGGACGTTTTTCCGTCTAAATATTCATAATGAATGTGGTCTTCTTCTAGTCTCGTTTTTACGATTTGAAGCATTTTGACAAACTGCGAAAAAACTAAAATTTTATGATTTCCCGTCTTTTCTTTGATGTTTTCCATTAATGCCTCGAGCTTTACCGAATAATTTCCAAAGTCCTCGTCAGTCGGAATTAGCGCGGTCGAATTGCAAATTTGTCGCAGTTTAGTTAAACCTTCTAAGATGTACATTTGTGATTTTTCGACGCCATTTTCATCAATTTTATTCATTAAATAATCACGGTATTTATTTTTGAAGGTGTTATAAACCGCACGTTGCTCCTTTTCCATTTCACAAAAAATGATGCTTTCTGTTTTTTCTGGCAATTCGGTGGCAACTTGTTCTTTGGTTCTTCGCAACATAAAAGGCGTGATAATTTTACTCAAAATTTGCGAAGCGTCAACATCTTTTTCTTTGTCTATGGCATCCGAAAAATTATTTTTAAAATGCGTCATATTACCCAGTAATCCAGGATTTAAAAAGTTAAGTTGTGCATACAAATCAAAAGTGTTATTTTCTATAGGTGTTCCCGTAAGTGCAATTCTGTTATACGAATTCAACAATCGAACGGCTTTATAACGCTTTGAATTTGGGTTTTTTATCGCCTGACTTTCGTCTAAAACAATATAATTAAATTTAAAATCTTTCAAAAACGCAATGTCGTTCAGCAAAGAGCCATAAGTGGAAATAATTAAATCGTACTTGTTGAAATTATCTTTATTTTCAAGTCTGTTTCCACCCGTAAAAGTAAGCATCTTCAGGGTTGGGCAAAACTTTTCTATTTCATTTCTCCAGTTAAAAATTAGTGAGGTTGGTGCAATAATCAACGAAGGTTGATTCTTAGGATTTGTCACTTTCAAATGTTGTAAAAATGCAATAGTTTGCAAGGTCTTCCCTAATCCCATATCGTCTGCCAAGCAACCGCCCAATTGGTTTTTATCTAAAAAAGCGAGCCAGTTTAGTCCGTGGTGTTGGTAATCTCGGAGTTTTGCTTTTATCCCTTTTGGAATTGGAATAGTTTCAATTTCAGAAATGTTTTGTAAACGCATTTTCTTGTTATACAGCTCTTCAAGAAATGCAGGTTTGGTATCCATTTCCTCATACAGTTCTTCAATGATTCCGAACTGATAATTCGACATTTGTATGCCGTTTTTCTTGACTTCACCAGTCTTGAAATAGTTAGCAAATTTTTTCATCCATTCCTCTGGAAGAATTCCTAGTGTTCCATCACCAAGCGCAACATAATTTGATTTTTTCAAAAAGGCCTTCTGTAACTCCTTAATGTTTACTTTTTGATTGCCAAAACTAATGTCGATTTCAATATCAAACCAATCAATATCCGATTTTAAATTGACGCGGATTACGGGTTTGTTCAAATTAAATTTGAATGATTTCAATTCATTGGCTCCAAAAACAGTGATGCCTAATTGCTTCATTCTTTCTGTGGCGTGTAACATCCAGTAATTCTCGAAAAGTTCTTCGGGTGTGAGGAAAAACATACTTTCTTGAGTTTCAAACTTTGGATGCAGACTTCTGAATTCTTCTATAAAATTATCCTCAAAAGACTGATTACGGTCTTGATATGTGATTTTTGAATCTTCGGTGGCTTCTAATAACAGTTCGTTTGAAAATACTGGTACGAGCGTTTTGCTATACTGAATTACAGGCTTAAAAACAATATAATGTCCTTCTAAATCCGACATGTAGATTTGTTTTTCAATACTTTCATTTTCTATTTTGGCTTTAGATTTCTTGAAAATGGTAGTTTGAATTTCAAATTTTTTAGATAACGGTAAAATTACTTTTTCAATAAAATTGGGCACATCTTTTTTGAAGTAATTAATTTCAGAATGATTAGCAAAACTATTTAAATGTGCAGAAACATTGGCATTTGGAATGGGATAAGCATTACCCTGAAAAAATACAAACAACGAACTCACAATTATTGCTGTACTGTTGAGGTTAAAATCTTTATCTCCAATTGCTATTTTTGCTTTTAGTGTGTAAAAATATTCATTTTCGCTAAGAGTAAAAAACAATCTTATTTTGATATCCTCTATTTTTGTGGACACCAGATTTTTCCTTGTCAGACTGGCTTTGTCTTCATGTTTATATATCAAGAGCGTTTTCCATAATGGTAATAAAAGTTCTAAATGTTCAAATGCTTTTGTTAAGTAACCAATTTCTCTTTTTGATTCATAGCTGGAAATTAGATCGTTTAGCTGTAGCGATTTTATGATTACCGCATCATTATTTTCATTAAGAAATAAGTGCATAGATTCTCCGATACTGTAATAGTTAAGGTCGGAAATGCTCGATGCAAAATCGGTTTTAGCCTTGTTGTACTTTGCCTGAAAAGGAAAGATGCCATGAAATTTTTTTGCTCTAAATCTAAAATATATTCCCAGTCCAAAATCATGATCAAAATGATCTGGCATGGGTAATTTAGCGCTTAGCTCAACCGCTTCATTCGCGTAAATATTAGAAAGATCTTGAAATCCTTGTTGGATATTTTTATATTTTGAAGTTGCTTCAAATCCTTTTTTTGTAATTTGAAAATCGAATATTTTTCCAATTTCCGCATTATCGGTTATCTGATATGGTTTTAAAAATGCTTCAATTTTTTGCGGTAAATAACTTATACTAAAAAAATTTTCGCCCAATTTATTTTTTATAATCCGCAAACTAATACCAATGTGATCGCATGGTTTTTCTGCTTTAGAACAAGTACAACGCGTTTTTAAATTTTTAGTTTCGCTATCATAGCTTATGGTTTGTTCATGGTTTCCCCAATCTAAAAACAGTGTTTTTACCTCCGATTGTGACGCATTGCTAATTTGTAACTGATGGTCATAGTAACTAGTATAACGCGAGGGAAATCGTGAGAGAACGGCATCCGAAAGGAGTTCGTTTTCTAAATGTGCCTGATTTAAATGTAATTTCTGGGTTGCTGTGAAATCATTTAAATCGTGCAAAATACTATTTGTTTTTTTAATAATGACTTTACTAATATCAGTAAGAGCTGCAATTATATGCTTGCAAACACCTCCGTGATCGTAAGGACAACTGCAATAAGACTCAATTTTTTTAGGATTAGCAATATTAATTTCTATTTGATACGGTTTAGTTGCGCCGCCAAGATATTCAAATTCATATTGCCCAAAGTAGACGTTAACAAGGGTAGGGCTAATGTTTTTTGCATTAGCCGTAGAACTTGCAATACTATTTTCTTTTAAATAATCTTGTATTAATTTTAGGTCGGTAAGCTCCATTTTTGAACTTTATAAATCAGTAATTTAAAGCAATCCAGCTCTTTTTAGCAAAGCTTCTGGTCTTGGTTCCTGACCTCTAAAGCGTTTGTATAAAATCATCGGATGTTCTGTTCCGCCTTTAGAAAGTACGTTTTCTTTAAATTTAGTGGCGACCTCCTTATTAAAAATACCTTTTTCTTGGAAATATTCAAAAGCGTCAGCGTCTAACACTTCCGCCCATTTGTAGCTGTAATAGCCAGAGGAATATCCTCCCTGAAAAATATGCGAAAAAGAAGTACTCATAGCGTTCTCCTTTACATCAGGATATAATTGTGTAGCAGAAAATTGTTTGGTTTCAAAAGCTTTGATGTTTTTAATATTCGAAGGATCTTCTGCATGCCAACCCATATCCAGGAGCCCAAAACTCAATTGGCGCATTGTTGCAATTCCTTCCTGAAAACTGGCACTTTCTTTAATTTTGTTCACTAATTCTATCGGAATCATTTCGCCAGTTTCATAATGGTACGCAAACAATGCTAAAGCTTCCGGCTCGTAACACCAGTTTTCTAAAATCTGACTTGGTAATTCCACAAAATCCCAATAAACGCTTGTTCCTGATAAACTGGGATACGTAGTATTAGCCAATATTCCGTGTAACGCATGACCAAATTCATGAAATAAAGTCGTCACCTCGTTAAAAGTTAATAAAGATGGTTTTGTTTCTGTAGGTTTGGTAAAATTGCATACAATGGAAATGTGCGGTCTTTCATTAATTCCTTTTTTTATGTATTGCGATTTAAAAGAAGTCATCCAGGCACCGTTGCGTTTCCCTTTTCTTGGAAAGAAATCAGCGTAAAAAATGGCGACAAGTTGGTCTTCCTCATCTTTTACTACGTAAGTTTTTACTTCTTCGTGGTATTTGTCCACTTCAAAGCTTTCTTCAAATGTGATTCCGTATAATTTTTGCGCTATTGCAAAAGCACCTTTCAAAACTTTTTCTAATTGGAAATAAGGTTTTAGTATTTCATCGTCTAAATGGTACAATTGCTGTTTTAATTTCTCCGAGTAATAAGCGCCATCCCATTTTTCCAGTAGTGTAAGGCCATCTAATTCTTCTGCGAAGGCAGATAATTGAGCAAATTCTCTTAAAGCAGCCGGTTTTGCTTTTTCTAGTAAGTCATTGGAGAATTTTTTTACTTTCTCTGGACTTTCGGACATTCGTTCTTCCAGTACAAAATGGGCGTGACTGGCATATCCTAAAACGTGTGCTCGATCAAAACGCAATGCGGCAATTTTAAGTACAATTTCCTGATTGTCAAATTCGTTGTTTTGAAAACCTTTTGCGCCAAAAGCAATTGCCATCTTTTTACGCAATTCACGATTATCAGCATAGGTCACAAATGGAACATAGCTTGGGTAATCCAAAGTAAAAACCCAACCTTCTTTTTCTTGGCTTTTAGCCAATGAACGAGCGGCTTCAATCGTTCCCTCGGGCAAACCAGTCAAATCCTTTTTATTGGTAAGATGCAATTGATAGGCTTGTGTTTCAGCTAAAACATTTTCGCCAAACAGCAAACTCAATTTCGATAATTCTTTGTCTATTTCTCTTAAATGATTCTTTTTATCTTCAGGTAAATTAGCGCCATTTCTAGAAAATCCTTTGTATTTTTTGTCTAAAAGCGTAGTCTGTTCCGCCGTCAGATTTAATTTCTCTCTTTGTTCGTACACTGTTTTTACTCGCGCAAATAAATCAGGATTCAGTCGAATGTCATTTCCAAACTCTGATAATAAAGGAGAGACTTCTTGTGCGATTTTTTGAATCTCGTCATTGGTTTCTGCAGAATTAAGGTTGAAAAAAATGCTAGAAATTCGATCCAACACGTCTCCGCTAAAGTCCAATGCTTCTATGGTATTTTTAAAAGTAGGTTGTATGGGGTTTCTGACAATGGCATCGATTTCGGCTTTCGCGAGTTCGATTCCTTTTTGAAAAGCAGGAAGAAAATCCTCATTTTTTATTTTCGAAAAAGGGGCCGTATTGTATTTTGTATTGAAGTGATGGGTTAAGATGCTCATTTGTTTTTTAATAAAAATAATTTGATGTTTTAAACAGAACAAAGGTAGGGATTTATTGAAAAAATTGAGGGTTATAAAGGAATTGATTTGCCCTAAAATGGTAGAGTAGATTGTGTTATTTAAATGTTATTTATTTCGTTCTTGAGTAATAAAGTCTTAAATTGTAAAAAAAGATTGGTTTTTAACGAAACGAATCTAAAAAACAATAAATTTTAAAGAAAAGATGAACTATCAAATTACAATAAAGAAAGCCTATACTGTTGATGAAATTGAAGGGTATTGGACAAGTGAAGATTATATAAAGTTGCTGGAGAAATTCGATTATCCGGATGCTGGTGATGCGGATCCTGCCACTTTGAAGGAGTTGTTATTCATGGCTATTTCTGATTTTGAACCTAAAGATGCTGCCGTAATTGCATTGGAATATAAGCTGTCTGAAAATTTAAATGAAGGTCAGATTCAACAGGTTTCGAATGATATGTTATTAGATAAGGTATGTGAAGAATATCCGGAAATTGGACTGCATGCAACCTTGTTCCATATTAATCAGTTGCTTTTTAAAGCGTATAATGGTACATTCCCGAATGCCAAAGCGACGATTATCGAATGTAGTTTTGAGCCTTTAGAAGAGGAAAGCGAAATTGAATTGACTAAAGAAAGCATTTTGAAGTTGTTAAACAACGGTTTGTCAGGTAGTAATCTTATTAAAAGATTGTTCGACCTGCCAATGACCGAAAACCTTCCATTTCCAGAAGCGGAAGCTATTTTATGGGAAGTACGATCAACAGATAATAGTAATTTTACGATCATAACTTCTGAATATTGGTTGAGTAAAGAAGATATTATTGCATCAGAATTTGAAGGAATTCTAGAAATTGCACTTGACGTTGAATAAAGTATTTCAACACGTGTATGTCATAAAAAAAGCTCCAGATGGAGCTTTTTTTATTTTTGTAGACTTTCAGAGGCGATAATAACCGCTTCTTTTAATCCTGTTTTATACTTGATTATTTTTTTCAATACACTTTTATCATGGCTTCCTAAGATTTGAACCGCTAAAATCCCTGCGTTTTTGGCGCCATTCAAAGCAACCGTTGCGACAGGTACGCCGCCAGGCATTTGTAGAATTGATAAAACACTGTCCCAACCATCTATAGAATTGCTTGATTTGATAGGAACGCCAATGACCGGGAGTGGAGACATAGAGGCAACCATTCCTGGCAAATGCGCCGCGCCACCAGCACCAGCAATAACAACCGCAATTCCGCGAGTGTGCGCATTTTTGCTGAAATCAAATAATTTTTCAGGAGTTCGGTGTGCCGAGACAATATCGACTTCTATTTCTATTTCGAATGCTTTTAAAATGTCGATTGCTTCTTGCATGATCGGCATGTCTGAGATGCTTCCCATTATTACGGCTACTTTCATGATTATGATTTAAAGATTTAAAGATTTCAGCAATTAAAGATTTGTTTGTGAACCTACGTATAGTAGCCGTTCTAAATTTTTCAGTCTTTTAATTTTTCAATCTTTCAATTAACTTATAACTCTTATTGTATTCTTTACATTTTCAGCAATTCGTCTTGCTTCTTTAATATCTTCATTTACAATCGTCACATGTCCCATTTTTCTAAAAGGACGCGTTTGTTTCTTTCCGTAAATGTGTGGTGTAACACCATTCCAACCTAATATTTTTTCAATATTTTGATAAATCACGTCTCCAGAAAATCCTGCTGAACCAACTAGATTTACCATAATCCCAGCCACTTTGCTATCTGTATTTCCTAAAGGTAAATCTAGGATAGCGCGTAAATGATTTTCGAATTGGGAGGTGTAGCTGGCTTCAATAGAATAATGGCCGGAATTGTGAGGACGAGGCGCTACCTCGTTCACGAGAATTTCATCATTTTCGGTCTGAAACATTTCAACAGCTAGTAAACCAACATGATTGAATTTTTCAGAAACATGAAGTGCGATCGTTCTTGCTTTTTCTGCTACTGTGTCAGCAATTCGAGCAGGACAAATCACATATTCCACTTGGTTTGCTTCTGGATGAAATTCCATTTCTACCACGGGATAGGTTTTTATTTCGCCCGAAGGATTGCGGCAAACAATAACTGCCAATTCGTTTTTAAAAGGAATCATTTCTTCAGCAATGCATTCCACATTGGCTAGATTGTCTAAATCTGAGATTTGGCGAATGACTTTTACGCCATTTCCATCATAGCCAAATTCGGTACATTTCCAAACGAAAGGAACTTTTGTTTTTGAATCCAAAATAGATACTACCAAGCTTTTTAAATCGTCAAAGCGTTGGTAATTTGCGGTTGGAATTGCGTGGTGAAGGTAGAAATCTTTTTGAATTCCTTTGTTCTGAATCAATTTTAAAGTTTTTGGCGAAGGATACACTTTTAATCCTTCTTCTTCCAGTTTTACTAAGGCGTCTAGATTGACTAGTTCAATTTCAAAAGTTAAAACATCGACTAATTTTCCAAAATTATAAACCGTTTCAAAGTCCATTAAGTCGCCTTTAAAAAATTGATTGCAGGCAATTTTGCAAGGCGCTTCATCACTAGGATCCAGCACATAAGTTTGGATGTCAAATTTCCGAGTGTCAAACAATAGCATTTTGCCTAATTGTCCGCCGCCGAGAATCCCCAATTTAAAATCAGAAGAAAAATAATTCATGGTGTCGTTGTATGTTTAAGCAAAGATACTTTATAATGATTGAATTGGGAAATGCTATTTTATTTTCTTCGGAATTTATGCTGTAACTTTTATGACTTTCGATACATTTTTAAGTTGTTTTTTATGGAATTTACTTAAAAATACAAATTAATGACCATTTATCAATTCACAATTCCGAATTCTGTATCTTTGCCCATTATTTTAAACATCAAAAAATGATACAACTTCACGATAAACAATTTGTTCCGTTTATTTCTGCTAAGGAAATAGAATTTGCTTTAACAAAAATGATCGCCCAAATAGAAGACGATTTTGCTGATGAAACACCCGTATTTATAGGCGTATTGAACGGTGCTTTTATGGTAGTTTCTGATTTCATGAAATTATATAAAAAGCCATGTGAAGTTTCTTTTATAAAAATGGCATCGTACGAGGGAACTTCTTCTACAAACGAAGTGAAACAATTGATTGGTTTAAATCAGGATTTATCAGGTCGTTCCGTAATCATTATCGAAGATATTGTGGATACTGGAAACACATTGGTGGAACTTAAAGAATTGTTCAAGAAACAAAATGTAAAGCATTTTAAAATCGCAACTCTTTTTTTTAAACCAGAAGCCTACACTAAAGACATCAAGATAGATTATATTGGAATCCGAATTCCTAATAAATTTATTGTTGGTTATGGCTTAGATTACGATGGATTAGGAAGAAATTTACCCGAAGTATATAAACTTAAAGAATAACTACACAACAACAACATGACTAACATTGTTTTATTTGGAAAACCAGGAGCAGGTAAAGGAACTCAAGCAGAGTTTTTGAAGGAAAAATACAAATTAACGCACATATCCACCGGTGATGTATTTCGGTTTAATTTAAAAAATGATACCGAACTTGGCAAACAAGCAAGAGTATTTATGGATGCTGGCGATTTAGTACCAGATGAACTGACTACAAAAATGCTGATTGATGAAGTAAATAAGCATCCAGAGGCTAACGGAATATTGTTTGACGGGTATCCTAGAACACTATCGCAAGCCGTAGCTTTGGATGGTTTTCTTACTTCAATAGGTTCCAAAGTTGCTGCAACAATAGCACTAGAAGCAGAGGATGAGCTTTTAGTACAGCGCTTGTTAGAAAGAGGAAAAACAAGTGGTCGAATTGACGATCAAGATGAAGAAAAAATCAGAAATCGCTACCAGGAATACAATGAAAAAACAGCGCCTTTAATGGATTATTATCAAGCTCAGGGGAAGTTTTTTGCAGTGAATGGTATCGGTACTATTGCCGAAATTACGCAACGAGTAAGCGCGGTTATTGATAATTTATAGGAGCTATTCCAGCTCTATGTTGCAAGTCCTCGATAAAAAAACATTTTTCTAAGTCCTAAAAGGAGCTTCCTTTGGTCGCTCTTTTTTGACAAGAAAAAATAGTTTTTTTATCTCCGGGCTTTTTACTTCGATCTGGGCTAAAAACCGGATTGACAATTTCAGGAACGAAAAATTCAGAAATTAGATTTTTAATTAAAAACGAATCAACTAATAAATTGGAAATACTAATAATATTTTTTCTAATATTACTAAATGGGGTTTTCTCCATGTCGGAAATCGCTTTGATTTCAGCACGAAAAAATAGGCTTGAAACGGCAGCAAAAAAAGGGAATAAAAGTGCTAGAATCGCTTTGGACTTAGCAAATTCGCCCAATAAATTTTTGTCCACGGTACAAATAGGAATCACTTTGATAGGGATTCTTACGGGTATTTACAGTGGCGATAAAATTACGAAAGATGTTGAGGTATTCATCAAAGGAATTGAAATATTAAAACCGTATGCACATCCTGTTGCAGTAGGTTTGGTTGTTGTTATTTTGACCTTTTTCTCTTTAGTTCTAGGGGAATTATTGCCAAAGAGAATTGGTTTAAATCATCCAGAAGCGATAGCAAAAGCGGTAGCGCTACCTATGAAAATAGTCTCGATCGTTACGGCACCTTTTATTTGGTTATTAACACATTCTACGGAGTTTTTACTTAACGTTTTGCAAATAAAACCCACAGCAGATGGGCGAGTGACCGAGGAAGAAATAAAGGCAATTATCAAAGAAGGGACTGAAGGTGGCGAAGTACAAGAAATAGAACAAGATATTGTGGAGCGCGTATTTCATATTGGAGACCGCAAAATAAACTCTTTGATGACTCATAGGAAATCAGTGATGTTTTTGCCTTTGCAATCTAATAAAGAACAAGTTAGGGAATTTATGCTGAAGGAGTTGCATTCGATTTATCCAGTGTATGGGGAAAATTATGATGATATTGTTGGCGTTGTTAATCTAAAAAATATTTTTGCTCATTTTGAAAATGAAAATTTCAATTTGGTTGACATCATGACCGAAGCTCCATTTATGATGGAGCAAACGACTGCATATATCGCTTTAGAAATATTTAAAAAATCGGGCATTCATTACGCATTTGTATCTGATGAATATGGCGTTTTTCAAGGAGTAATTACTTTGAATGATATACTAGAAGCGTTGGTAGGTGATGCATCAGATTTTTATAAAGATGATTTTCAGTTAGTAGAAAGAGAAGACGGAACGTGGTTAGTAGACGGGCATTATTCATTACACGATTTCTTGACTTACTTTGAGTTAGATGAATTAATCAATGATTATGAAGTCACAACGGTAAGCGGATTAATCATGACAGAACTCTCTCATATACCCAAACAAGGGGAAAAATTGATTTGGCAAAAATTTGAGTTAGAAGTCATCGATATGGATGGTGTGAAAATTGATAAAGTAATGGTAAAGGCATTACAAGTATAAAAATAGTGAACATCATGGGGAATTTCAAAATGGAATTTCAATGGTGTAGTTGAAAATTGAATAGTAGAAAAAATGACAGAAGGGAATTTTGTAGATTACGTTAAAATATATGTTTCTTCCGGAAAGGGAGGAAAAGGATCTACGCACTTACACAGAGAAAAATTTATTGAAAAAGGGGGTCCAGATGGTGGCGACGGTGGTCGCGGCGGCCATGTGTATTTGGTTGGAAACAAAGGTCTTTGGACTTTATTTCACTTAAAATTTGCAAGACACATCAAAGCGGGTAATGGTGGAGATGGTAGTGGTGATCGAAGTACAGGTGCCGACGGTGATGATAAATTTATCGAAGTCCCTTTGGGAACTGTGGTAAAAGACAAAGAAACTGGAGAAATATTATTTGAAATTACTGAAGATGGTGAGAAACAAGTACTTTCAAGAGGAGGTAAAGGTGGTTTAGGGAACTGGCATTTTAGAAGTTCAACAAATCAAACACCGCGGTATTCCCAACCTGGATTACCAGGAGCAGAGATGGACGTTATTCTAGAGTTGAAAGTACTAGCCGATGTAGGTTTGGTAGGCTTTCCTAATGCAGGAAAATCAACTTTGTTGTCAGTGTTGACTTCGGCTAAGCCTAAAATTGCAGATTATCCGTTTACTACTTTAAAACCAAATCTTGGAATTGTAGCATACAGAGATTTTCAATCGTTTGTAATTGCCGATATTCCGGGAATTATTGAAGGAGCGGCAGAAGGAAAAGGGCTTGGACATTATTTTTTAAGACATATCGAGCGTAATTCAACATTGCTGTTTTTAGTTCCGGTTGATACGCCAGATATTAAAGGGGAATATGATATTCTAGTGAATGAGTTGACCAAATACAATCCTGAAATGCTAGACAAAGAACGTTTGTTGGTAATTTCTAAATGTGATATGCTGGATGATGAATTGAAAGCAGAATTAAAAATAGAACTAGATGTCGCTTTCAAGGACGTACCATACATGTTTATATCCTCTGTTGCACAACAAGGGCTAACAGAGTTGAAAGACAAGTTGTGGAAAATGTTGAACGATTAATTTTAGTTCTTTTTATATAGTAAATCCGTTTCAAGTTGCTTGAAGCGGATTTTTTTTTGGTCTATATTTTATTTTTTATTTCGACACTTGCACTCGAATGCCTTTGGTATGACTTGAAAACTCTGGTGCGTACATGCTTTGAATAGTGGAAATGCCATTAGAGAAATCGCCTTCGTTGTTCACTCGAATGTCGTATTCTAATACATAAGTTCCCTTGTTTATTTGGTCAAAAAAGAAATGTGTTGCAGCATCTTTGGTACTTTGATAAAAGCCCAATCCCTCTTTGTATTGGTATTCCGAAAGTACATTTGTAGGCTCAAAACACGAAGCTCGCATGTCTTTTAAATGCACAAATTCCATATTTTCTTTAGCAGTAAGAATCAAACGAACCGTGACCAAATCACCGATTTTTAAGGTGTTCTTGGCAGTAATCCGCTCTAGTTGTTCTCCTTTAGCGGTGTCTTTCTTGAGATATAATTCTTTGGCAACAGCCAAACTAGGTGCTGCGTTGTCTTTAATTTTATCTAAATCTTCAAAATATTGCCAGTAAATACCGCCATATCCCGGAACTTTTGATTTGTTCTCGATGACAATGTTTGCCATTTCTTTTTTAATTTCGTTGCTGCTCCAGTTGAGTTTTATATAGCCTGTTGCAGCTTCCTTTTCGCTGTCAGCAAGTTTTCTGGTCAGGATTTTCTCATCACCAATTTTGATACTGGTGTTGTTTTTTACACTCAACCAATCCGATCCTTGCATTAACAAAGCATAAACTGCCTCAGTTGTAGCTTTGGTTGTCGGCCAATTTTTGGTTTGTTTGGTTTTTAATAACCAAACCTTCATGGCATCTACTGATTTGGTGTCGTTTGTTATTTCGGTGAAAGCTTCAATCAGAAGTGCTTGCGTTTCTATAGGCGCCTGATACCAGAAATAACCAGATTTGTTAGCTATCCAATACATTCCCCAGTCTTCATTATTTGAACTAGTTTCTTTAAGGCTAACAAGAATTTTTTTAGCCGTCTCCTTTTCGCCAAAGCGACTTAGACTTAGCGCGGCTAATCCTTTTTCATAAATAGAATACGTCATCCAATCTTTTTTAGCAATTTCGAGATACTGTTTTGTTACTTTTTGTAACGTATCTGAAAGCGGATATTCCTTCAAGAAAAAACTTCTGCTGTACAAATAATGCAGTTCGGAATACGGATTGTGCCAAATGAATTGATCCTCAGCCTTTAAATTTTGTATTCTAGTTGAGTGTTTTTGTAAAAACTTTTGATCTAAAAATGGTACGCCTGTTTTTGTAATACTGCCGATTTTTATATTGGTACTTTTTTCTTGACTAAGCGCAGCAAGATGGCCTAAACCTGCTAAAATATGCCTTGTGATGTATTCGTTTTCATCGCTGCCGTCAAACCATGCAAATCCTCCTGAAGGTTTTTGCTTTTGTTTGAGTTTGCTGAATGTTGCCTCTTGTGAAGTTTTCATTTTTTCTAAATCAAAAAGGGTGGCAAGTTGCTGTTTCTTTTCGTCTTCGGTTTTCGCATCATTAAGCCAAGGGGTCTCGGATAAAATTATAGATTTTAAGGCTTCATTTTCTTCGAGTTTAGCATGTAATGCTCCATTTTTTTTCCAACTATCAAAAACAGCAGCAATTGTAGGATTGCTATTTATTATTTCGGTAGCTAAAGCATTTGCATAAAAGCGTGCAAAAGTTTGCTCAGCACATTCATGTTCGTATTCCATTAAATAGGGCAAGGATTGAATGGCGATCCATGACGGATTTGAAGTGTATTCAAACGTAAATTGATGATGGCGTAACGTGCTCGACGTATTATTTTTTAGATTTTCAAAGGAGTATTCTTTCTTCGAATTTTCGCGCACCCAAACCGGAATACTCTCTGTAACGAGCATGCTGTTGCTAAGAACTGGAAGTAGGCTTTCTTCCCCGTCAGAGAAGTTTCCGGCTTTCGCCAAAATTTTATACTGCACTCCTTGCAAGCCTTCGGGAATATAGATTTCCCAACTGACAGTAGTGTTACCAAAAGCAGGAAGTATAAAATTTTGAGTTGTTTTTGTATGCATCATTTTAGGATCAATAGGTTGCATGGTTGTAGCGTCAAAAAGCTGAAAAAGCGCTATTCCTACTTTAGGATCCTTCGTGATGTTTGCAATTTTTGCGGTAATGGTAATGCGGTCTTTTTCTCTAAAAAAGCGAGGGAAATTTGGCGTAATCATAAGTTCTTTTTGTGTTACAACCGTTTTCTCTAAATAACCGGAAACTGCTTGCTTGTTGTGTGCCATTAAACGCAATTTCCAAGCTGTTAATGCTTCAGGCGTTGTGAAATTGAAACTTATTTTTCCGTTTGAATCTGTTTTTAAATCAGGATAAAAGAAAGCTGTTTCAGCCAAGTTGGTTCTTGCTTTGACTTGCGTTACCGCTTCAAGTGCTTTTTTGGTGGTGATTATAATGGCGCCATTTGCTCCTTTGCTGCCGTAAAGTGCGGTTGCTTTATCGCTTTTTAAAACATCCACAGCAATAATATCTGATGCTGCAATTAATTTTAATTTTTCTTCTGTTACTGGTTCGCCATCAACGATATATAAGGCATTTTTGTACTTATCTGAAATGCTGCCGATACCTCTAAGTGTTACTCCACTGGCTTTTCCTTCTAGTTTTATAGCTATTCCTGCTGTATTGTAGATAGCATTATCAGCTTCTTCAACGACTTGTACAGAACTTGATAATGACTTATTTTTTACACTCCCATACCCCATCACTACAACTTCTTGAAGACTGTTTTGCGCTTCTGTCAAGATAATGTCTACGGTATTAGAATCAATTTTGATTGTTTTTTGTTCAAAACCAATATAGTTTATGGTTAACTCTTCTCCTATAGCGGCTTCTATTTGGTAATAACCATCAAAATCAGTTTGTGTGCTTCGTTGAAGTCCATTAATGACGATACTGACGCCTGGCAGCGGTTCTTGACCATCAGTAACAATTCCAGAAATCATTTTGGCAGTTAGCGGTTTTCTGCTTTTACTATTTAGTTCTTTTCGATACGCTTTTTGTTGCTGCTGGGTGAAAGAATCGTTGATATTAAAGCCAAACCACAGTAATTCGGTGTTTTTATCGTTTAACTCAATGCTTTTAAACAAGAGATTTAAATTACGAATCGAACTGTAAATCTTTTCAAATCCTAAGCTTGTTTTGAAGGATAGAGCGTTATAGTTGCCATCTCTAAAAGTCAAATCATTCCAATCCCTTTTAGCAAACTGATCTAAAGAACTGTCATACATTGAGGCCAAAACTTCAGCTTCTTTTGAAGTATTAAATGTTTTTAATTGAAACGACCAATTTTCGCTACTTCCGGGTTGTAATTTGTTTCTGAAACTTTCAACTGTGAATTCCAATTTGGATTGCTCCTCATTGAGAATTACTTTTATTTCGTCATAAAAAGTTTGATTTTCAAACACACTTTCAAAACCAATGTTCATTCTTTTTTCAAACTCTTTTTTTAGCGGAACTTTGATAATGACTTCATTGTTTTGCAGATGATAAGTATTTTCGAAATAGAGGAAACTTTGATAATTTGCGGTTGTATTGATATAAAGTTCAGGAATAACCGACGTTAATTTTACTACAACAAAACCATCTTTTTTAGCATCAGCATTGATTTGTTTCGCAACAAATAATTTACTGGAATCGATTTTGTCCTTGCTCTGTATCAATTGGAAATTAGTGCTGGTTTCTATTGGATTTTCAAAAGCATCTTTGGCAGAAAAAATAACTTTATAATTGCCTGATTTATACTTGGAAATGAAATCCAACGCTAGTTTTTTATCTTTTTCAGTGTCAATCTTTTTAGAAAAGACTAAAGTTGGACTTGGTTTTTCAACAGTTGCTTTTTCATTTTGTTCGTATGGAAATAATCGCTCAAAATCTTCTTTTGAAATCGATTCGATTTCTGGTTGTGGAAAAACTCGGGATTTAAATTTATCCGAAAAAGGACTCACATAATAAAGGTTAATCTCGCCTTTTACAGCTAAAAATTCTCCGTTGAGATTAGTGCTTTTAAGTGCGATTTCATTTTCGTTTTTGGTTTCAATTCGGTTTGGAATTGTTGCAGTGAGTGTCAAAGAATGATACCCAATCCGGATATTCGTGCGGTTTTGATGCGTTTCGCCATTACTATCAGTAACGGTTGCTGAGATATAATATTCAAAAATGGGTAACTGTTCTTTAGAGGTGTTTTCAAATGGTGTAGCGATAAAATTTATATCGAATTTTCCAGAAGCATCCGTTGTAGTCTCGCCAACTAAAATATTTTCTGATTTACCATTTTGTTGGTAGTAGTACCCGTTGCTTAAGGTGTAAGGGATTAATGTGACCTTATAACTTACTTTTGCATCCGAAATGCTGCTTCCGGCAAAAGCTTTGGCCAATCCATTTACGCTTACTTTTTGATTGACTTGATAGGCATTTTTAAAAGGTTCGAAAGTCACTTCAAATTTTGGTTTTTTGTACTCTTCCACTTGAAATGATAGCGAAGAATCTTCAAAATCATTTTCGTCCCAGAACGAATGTTCCTTTTTAATAGAATTGTAAATCACATCCTTTTCATTGTAGTGGGGCTCGTCGGCTTCTATTCTAAAAGTACCTGTTAATCCTGATGATGGCAGAATAAAGGATCCTGAAAAAGAACCAAATTCATTGCTTGTTACTTGCAATTCTTTGAAAATTGTATAATTTGCATCTTTTACGATAATTTTAAAGGTGGTTTTTGGAAGAACACTTGTTTTATTTTTGATTTTTTGTACCGCAATTCCTTTGTAAAACACCGTTTGTCCAGGACGGTAAATAGCGCGGTCCAAATAAAATTCGACTTTGCCTTTTGCTTTCTGGTTTTCTAAAGTAGCGTAATCATTATGGTAATTCGAGTACCGATTATTAAGGAGTAACGAATCGGTATCTGTTGTATATTCGACAAGGCTATAATTACGGTTGTTATTTTCTTTTACATGCGTTGCCGTACCATTTTTGTCGGTTATACTTGTTTGATTCAAGAGTGCTATCGAAACATTTTCTATAGGTTTTCCCGTTTTTCTGTCTAACACCAGATAATTCTCTTTCTTATTGTTTTCCGAGGTTAATACTGTGATATTTGAAATTGTAATGGTTTCGTAAGCAAATGCTTTAGTATTCTTGATATCTGAAGTGCTTTCAAAATACACTAAATAACTGCCCGTTTTTAATGGAGGTAAAAGTACTTCAGTGCTGTATTCAAAATAATTATTCTTTTCTTCAAGTATATAGTTTTTAGTGGTAAGTGCTTTTTTGTTTTTAATTATTGCAGCAACTAAACTGTCTTTGTTATGGGGAGAATTTCGGAAATTTTTTGTCGTATTTTGATCGATTTGAAAGAAAGAAATGGAAAGTTCATTTAGATTTTTATATCTAATAAATGCTCTAGTATTTTCATTGGTATACGAAAATTTTTGAAGTTGAATATTCAATGATTTAGCTTGAATGTTTTGTATTTTTTGTAAAGCATGTTTGTGAGCGTTTGAACGATTATTGATTTTTATAATACTGTCAAGTGTTGCAATAGCTTGAATGTTATAGTCGGAGTGTGTTTCTTTTGAAGCGTGTCTGTTCAGAATAATGGCTTTTTCTAACTGAATTTTTTGAGTCAGAAGTGGATCTTTGGATACTTTTTGAATCGCAATTAATGATTTCATAACGATATCATCAGAGTCTACCAAAACGCTATTGCAAAATTGAATTCTATCGAGTTGGTTTTCGAAATCAGAAGAGTTTGTCTCTTGTATTTGATACAATTCAAGGATTTTTTTTACTATTATATTTTTGACAAAATCAAAATTTAGTTTTAAAAAAGATGCCGAATTCCCCAAGAGTTCTTGTTGATAAGGCAAGAATTCCTTTTTTTGGATTTCCCATTGCCTAATCTGTGACGTATATAGCGTAATGTTTTCTTTCAGTAAATAGTTAAATAGGTTTTCTTTTTTTATTTTTTCTTCATCAAGATAATTAAAAATTAGCTGGTAGTTACTTAAGGAGGTTTGCTTTAATATTGCGTCATTTTCTAATGTTTTTTCTAAAGCACGATTGATTTGTTCCAAAAAGTCTTTTGTTGTCCAAGTTAAAAATTGATCGTCCAAACTTACACTATTTGTTCTATTGTAAAGTAAATAGGAGTTTTGTTTTTGATAATCAATCAAGCATTTGGCGTAAACCAAATTCAAAATTGCCTTTCCTGGTGCAGATGCACGAGTGATTTCTGATTTTAAATTATTAATGATTTTTGTTTGCGCATTTTCATCAACTACTTGTAAAAATTTAGAAGTATAGAAAAAGCACTTGATGATTTGCGCTTCATCATGTTCAGCCGCTGCTTTTTTATAAATTTTTTCTACAAAAGCATTTGCTGTTTTAATTTTTCCGAGATTTTCATTTTCAATAACTTTCTGCCAGTTTTTGTCATAATTTTGTCCAAAAGCAATGGCAGAAAGGAAGATAAAGAGCAAGAAAATACGTTTCATAGGTTCTATTTAAAATTATTACCAAATAGTCTAAGATCATATAGAGATAAGAACTGAAAATATTTCCTACCAAATTACTAATATTTACTTAAAAACAAACCTAACAATTGATATTTCCCTATTTTTGAAGAATGAAACAAATTCTTTATTTATTTTTATTGCTACCAATTATGATGTGGTCTCAATCCAATTTTGAAAAAGGTGAAAAACTGTTCGAAGAAAAAAAATACAGTCAAGCGGAAGCTATTTTTGAATCGGTTTTAAAGGCTAATCCTGTAGATCTAAAAACCATTGAGTATTTAGGCGATATTGCTGGTCGAGGTAAGTCTTGGGATGCAGCGATTGGGTACTACAAAAAGTTAAAACAGCTCAAGCCATCTGAGGCTAATTATAACTATAAATACGGCGGTGCTTTAGGGATGAAAGCTAAGGAGTCAAATAAGTTTAAGGCGCTTGGTATGATTGATGAAGTAAAAGAATCTTTTGAAAAAGCAATAAAGCTTAATCCTAAGCACCTTGAAGCCCGTTGGGCACTTATCGAATTGTATATTCAGTTGCCGGGAATTGTGGGCGGTAGTGAATCGAAAGCCATAAAGTATTCCAATGAATTACTTCGCCTATCTTCTGTCGATGGCTATTTGTCACGAGGGCATATTGAGGAGTATTTTAAACGGTATAAAACAGCAGAACAACACTATAAAAAAGCAATACTAGCAGGAGGTTCCAAAACAAGTTATGAAAAATTAGCCAGTCTATATAAAAATAAAATGAGCGAACCTGAAAAAGCAAAAACAATATTAGAGACCTACAATAAAAAAATTCAAGACTGATTTTATCCCTACTTGAATGCAACAACCATAAACTAAAAATAAGAATGCGGACACATTTTATTGCGATAGGAGGAAGCGCGATGCACAATCTAGCCTTAGCACTACATAATAAAGGGTATCAAGTTACGGGAAGTGACGATGCTATTTTCGAACCATCAAAATCAAGACTAGATAAAAAAGGAATTTTACCGCAGGAATTGGGCTGGTTTCCTGAGAAAATAACACAAGATCTTGAAGCGGTTATTTTGGGTATGCATGCCAAAGCAGACAATCCAGAATTGATAAAAGCACAAGAACTAGGACTGAAAATATATTCCTATCCAGAATTCTTATACGAACAATCCAAAAATAAAACACGGGTAGTGATTGGTGGTTCTCATGGGAAAACAACAATTACCTCTATGATTTTACATGTGATGCATTACCATGATATAGCAGTAGATTATATGGTGGGTGCTCAATTGGAGGGTTTCGATACCATGGTTCATCTTACCGAGGAGAACGATTTTATCGTTCTGGAAGGAGATGAATATTTGTCTTCACCAATCGACCGCAGACCAAAATTCCATTTGTACCAACCCAATATCGCATTGATTTCAGGGATTGCTTGGGATCACATTAATGTTTTTCCAACGTATGAAAATTATGTAGAACAGTTTGAGGTTTTTATTAGAAAAATTACAAATGGTGGGATTTTAGTGTACAATGAAGACGATGCTGAAGTGAAACGGGTTTCTGAGGCAGCCACAAACCCCGTTCGGAAACTAGCATATCACACCCCTAAATATTCTGTTAATGATGGCGTAACCCTTCTTGAAACTCCAGAAGGCGCCATGCCAATTGAGGTTTTTGGCGAGCATAACTTGAATAATTTGGCTGGAGCCAAATGGATTTGTCAAAATATGGGCGTTGATGAAGCTGATTTTTATGAAGCCATAGCAAGTTTCAAAGGCGCATCAAAAAGATTAGAAAAAATTGCAGAAAGCAAAACAAAAGTAGCCTATAAAGATTTTGCCCATTCTCCAAGCAAAGTTGCGGCGACGACAAGAGCCGTAAAAGAGCAATATCCAAACCGGACTTTGGTAGCGTGTTTAGAGCTACACACCTACAGCAGTTTGAATGCTGAGTTTCTTAAAGAATATGAAGGCGCTTTGGAATATGCAGATAAAGCAGTCGTTTTTTACTCTCCTGATGCCGTAAAAATCAAACAGCTTGAAGAAGTTACCTACGAACAAATTGCTAAAGCATTTAATCGGGAAGATTTAATTATTTATACCAATCCGAAAGATTTCAAAAATTATTTATTTAACTTGAAACTCGAAAACACGGCTTTGCTGTTGATGAGTTCAGGTAATTATGGTGGATTAAACTTCGATGAGGTAAAGGAATTAGTTCAGTAAATAGGGATATGAACGACACAATAAAAATTGTAAGAACTACTAGTGAAAATCTTGATTTTGTCCATTTGATAGCCGTTTTGGATAAAAGTTTATGGGAACGATATCCGGAATTGAAAGCAAATTACTGGGGCAACAATATTTTAGAACTAAATCCAAATGTGATTGTTATTTACAAGGACAACAAAGCAGTAGGTTGTGGTTGTTTTAAAAAATACGATACAAATGCGATTGAAATAAAACGTATGTTTGTTTCTCCTGAAGCGAGAGGAATGGGCTTAGCCCAAACTGTTTTACAGGAGTTAGAGCTTTGGGCACTAGACTCGGGATTTACATTCTCTGTTTTGGAAACATTGTCCAAGCAAAAAGAGGCTATTGCTTTATATCAAAAATCAGGTTATGAAATAGTTGAAAATTACGAACCTTATGTGGGTTTATCGAATAGTATTTGCATGCGAAAAAAAATTTAAATAACAAGTGAATGGCTGAAAATTCCTTTTTTCCTATTACCAATTGGTCCGAAGATGATAAGCCACGAGAAAAACTAATGTTGAAAGGCAAAAGTGTTTTGAGTGATGCGGAACTTATTGCTATTTTGATTGGTTCCGGGAGTAGAAATGAATCAGCAGTGGATTTAAGTAAACGGATTCTAGCGAGTGTGGATAATAATTTGAATGCGTTGGGAAAATTATCATTGTCTCAGCTCATGCAATTCAAAGGAATAGGAGAGGCCAAAGCGATTTCAATTATAGCAGCTTTGGAGTTAGGAAGGCGCAGGCGTTCTGAGGATGCAGTAGAATTAAAAAAAATTACCTCTAGCAAAATTATTTTTGAGATTATGCAACCCATTATTGGTGAATTGCCCCATGAAGAATTTTGGATCATTTACATGAATAATTCAAATAAGGTGATTGCTAAATCGCAGTTAAGTAAAGGCGGTATTACTGGAACGTTAGTGGATGTTCGCATTGTTTTTAAAACGGCGCTAGAAATGGGAGCTACAGCTTTGATACTATGTCACAATCATCCTTCTGGTACTTTGATGCCTAGTGATGCAGACAAGCAGATTACAAGAAAATTGAAATTAGCTGGGGATAGCTTAGAAATAAAAGTATTGGATCATCTAATTGTCACAGAAACCAGTTATTTCAGCTTTGCAGATGAAGGAATATTTTAAAATTAAAAAATGAAACAAACACATATAAAAGACGTATTTTTCGATTTAGACCATACGCTTTGGGATTTTGATAAAAATTCAGAGTTGACTTTCGAGGGGATTTTTAATAGAAATCATCCCGAAATTGAAACCAAATTATTTATTGAAAAATACGTACCCATAAATCAAGAATGTTGGAAGTTGTATCAATATGATAAAATTACACATCAAGAATTGCGATACAATCGACTGAAACACTCTTTTGATGCTATAAATTATACAATTTCCGATGAAGAAATAGATGCTATTGCCGAGGATTATCTTCGTTTTTTGCCTGATAACAATCACCTTTTTGATGGAACAATTGAAGTTTTAGAGTATTTAAGTCAAAGATATACACTTCATATCATTACAAATGGCTTTGCGGAGGTACAATATAAAAAGATAAGTAATTCTAAGATTGAGTCTTATTTTCGAACCGTTACCAATTCGGAAATGGCTGGAGTTAAGAAACCAAATCCACTAATTTTTGATTTTGCTTTAGATTTGGCTAAAGCCAAAAAAGAAAGTAGCATTATGATTGGAGATAGCTTAGATGCTGACGTTCAAGGAGCAATCGATGCAGGATTAGATGCTGTATTTTTCAACGAAGCAAAAATTGAAGTTGGAAGTCACATTAAACAAATTAATCATTTATTAGAAATCAAAAAATATTTATAAACTATGAAAAAGTTATTTCTATTCGTACTAATACTAGTAATTAATTATTCGTACGGGCAATCCGTAAATGAGTATAAGGCAGTAATCGTTCCTTTGAAATATGATTTTCTAAAGGCAGAGAACCAATACCGTTTGAACACCTTAACAAAGTTTAACTTCAGTAAGGCAGGATTTGTTTCTTTTTATAGTAAAGAGGCAATTCCTAGCGAGTATGCGGATCGTTGTGATTTATTGTATGCTGATGTTGTCAATGATAGTGGCTTTTTGACAACAAGATTGTACATTACTTTAAAGGATTGCTATGGTAAAATCATTTTTCAATCCGCTGCAGGTAAGAGCAAAGAGAAAGACTATAAAGTTGCTTATAATGAAGCATTTGCTGAAGCCTTCGAATCCGTGTATGAGTTGCAATATAAATACAGTGGAGTTCGTGCTAAGGCGCAGCCGGTAGTTATCGCAGCTGCTGCTACTCCTGTAATAAAGGAAATGGTAAATGTAACAGATTTGAATCCAAACCTAACAAGTAAAGAGGGTACTATGCTTTACGCTCAGGCGACCGAAACTGGTTTTCAGCTTATTGACAATACCCCAAAAGTGGTTATGAAGTTGTTTAAAACATCGCAAGCCAATTCATTTATTGCAATGCGTGATACAGTTCAAGGATCCTTAATTTTGAAAGACAACCAATGGTATTTTGAGTATTATCAAAATGATAAATTAATTTCAGAAAAAGTAGCGGTTAAGTTTTAAATTCTTACCTATTCATTTTCTGCATAGTTCCATAAAAAAAGTCTTGAGTAATCAAGACTTTTTTTATGGAATTTAATATCCGTATTTATTTTTCCAACGGTTTTTTAGAAATTCTCTTATTGTGTTTTCTCTTGAATTATTTCCAGGAATATAAATAGGTTTTTTACTGATGGCATCAGGTAAAAATTCTTGTTCAGCAAAATTATTAGTGTAATCATGGGCGTATTTGTACTCCTCACCATAACCTAATTCTTTCATTAATTTTGTGGGTGCGTTGCGCAGGTGAATAGGAACTGGCAGATCTCCGGTTTGCTTTACTAGCTGTTGTGCAGTTCCAATCGCTAAATAGGAAGCATTACTTTTGGGAGAAGTCGCAAGATAAACCGCACATTGGCTTAATATGATTCGGCTTTCCGGATACCCAATCGTAGTCACCGCTTGAAACGTATTGTTGGCCATGATAAAGGCAGTAGGATTTGCATTTCCTATATCTTCACTGCTGAGAATAAGCATTCGTCGGGCTATGAATTTTACATCTTCACCGCCTTCGATCATTCGGGCAAGCCAGTACACCGCTCCGTTGGGATCGCTGCCACGAATCGATTTTATAAAAGCAGAAACAATGTCATAATGTTGTTCTCCAGTTTTGTCATACAAAACAGTATTTTGCTGTACCAAAGCAAAAACACGATCATTAGTGATTATTACATCGTCTTCGTTAGAAGCGTTTACAACAAGTTCAAAAATATTTAATAGCTTACGGCCATCTCCGCCGGAAAGTCGCAGTAGTGCTTCGGTCTCGTTTAATTTAATGTTTTTAGTAGAGAAATAAGTATCGGTTTTCATTGCGCGAGCTAGCAGAGATTCTAAATCCTTTTTTGTGAAAGCGTTCAAGACATAGACCTGACAGCGGGAAAGTAAAGCAGGAATCACTTCAAAGCTTGGGTTTTCGGTAGTGGCGCCTATTAGAGTAATCCAACCTTTTTCGACAGCAGCCAATAACGAATCCTGCTGGGATTTGCTAAAACGGTGAATCTCATCAATAAAAAGAATAGGATTTTTTGCAGTAAATAAACCGCCACTTTGCTTTGCTTTGTCAATCACTTCCCGAATATCCTTAACACCTGAATTAATCGCGCTCAAAATATAAAAGGGACGTTTCGATTCTTGTGCAATAATTTGTGCCAATGTAGTTTTCCCAGTTCCAGGCGGTCCCCAAAAAATTAATGACGGAATAATTCCTTTTATTATTTGTTGCGTCAATGAACCATTTGGTCCCACGAGATGGGATTGACTGATGTAGTCTTCTAATTTTTGCGGGCGTATGCGTTCTGCAAGTGGTGCTTCCATTTTTGTTTAAATCTAAAATCTAAATTTGTTATTCTTCAATCAAAATGATGACTTTGGTAAAATTACTATTTTTATTCGGAGCTATTTCCGGCTGTACACTATATCTTTTATATCTCGTTAAAAAACGAAATATAAAAGGATGCCGCTCCCATCCGGGCTAAGGATTTATACTTAGGAAGGTTTTTTTATTTTAAATATGACAAAATAGCATTAAATTGCGTTTGGATAAGTTTTTGAATACTAATGAGAACACAAACCAAACGCTATTCATGGAAAAGCATTTTAAATTTACCACTTCAGTTATTGCTTTACCTCTTTTTTTTGTAGTATTTCTTTGGTTTGTTTTTTGGCTCGAAATTCGTTTTGGTTTTGACTTTATCGAAAACGGTATTTACCCTAGAACTTTTTCAGGTTTACAAGGTGTTTTATTTAGTCCTTTTATTCATGCTGATGTAGAGCATCTTTATAATAATTCCATTCCATTGCTGATTTTATTGGCTGCGCTGCAATTTTTTTATGCAGAGCAAGCCATGAAGGTTATTGGATACGGAATTGTAGTTTCAGGATGTATCACTTGGATTATTGGCCGCGATAATTACCATATAGGAGCAAGCAGTTTAATTTATGTGCTGTTTAGTTTTGTCTTTTTTAAAGGCCTGCAAACGAAATACAATCGGCTCGTAGCTTTATCGTTGGCGGTGATAGTTGTTTACGGTGGCTTAGTTTGGTATGTTTTTCCGAGCCCGGAGATAACAGGGAATAAAGCTATTTCTTGGGAAGGTCATTTAGGTGGATTACTTACAGGATTTTTTCTTTCTTTAGTTTATAAAACTCCAGAGTATAAAAAAGTTATCAAATACGATTGGGAACATCCAGATTTTGATGCTTCAGAAGATAAATTTATGCAACGTTTTGATGACAACGGAAACTTTGTAAACATTCCTAAAAGCGAGGAATTTGAAGAACAACAGGGGTTCTTGTCGTATTATACGGTCAATGTTCCTGTAAATTATGAGATCGTCCTAAACGAAAAAAATGAATCAAAACCGGAGTTTTAATTCATTTCATACTTTCGCTGTCATGGCTCTCTTCCCTTTGGTAAGGATCGGTGAGGGGAATTAACTTCTTTGTCTTACGGCTTCATACAAGAAAGCACCGCAAGCTACTGAAACATTCAAAGACCCTATAGTTCCAAACATAGGTAGTTTCGCTTTTTCATCTACAATTTTAAGAACCGATGGGTTTACACCACGATCTTCCGATCCCATGATTATTGCAACGGGCTCGTTTAAAGAGATGTCATAAATTGTTGTATCTGTTTTTTCAGTTGCAGCGACAGTTTTAATACCACTTGCTTGTAACAAAAAAATGGCATCTTTAATGTGTTCTACTTTACAAATCGGAATGTTGAATACGGCACCTGCTGATGTCTTTACGGTATCTCCATTCACAGGCGCTGAACCTGCTTTTTGAACAATAATTCCATTTACTCCGGTGCATTCTGCAGTTCGTATGATCGCGCCAAAATTGCGTGCGTCAGAGATTTGATCTAAAATTAAAAATAATGGTTTTTTTCCGTTTTCAACAACAGATTCAATTAAAGATTCTAGATCAAAAAAGGAGATCGGAGATATCGTTGCCACTGCACCTTGATGATTATTAGGCGTCAGTCTGTTTAACTTTTCAACTGGAACATAGGAAAAATTGATGTTTCCACGCTTCATTACTTTCATTAAGTCTTTCATAAGTTCGCTGCTTGCTTCCTTTTGAATATAGACTTTATCTACGGTTGCGCCAGCTTGGATGGCTTCAATTATCGCTCTAATCCCAAATATTTGATGTTCTTTTTCCATGATGCAAATATATAAAAAAAAACCATCAGCATTTGCTGATGGTTTTAAAGATTTAGTTTCATACTGTACATTAGTTTAAAGTGATCTTTTAATACTGCACAAAGTATCTTAGTAGGAGGTAAGGATTTTCAGATGTTACTATTTTTAAAAAATTCTTTAGATTTTTAATTTTTCTTTAGAAAGGGTAGTTAAATAAAAAAGAGGCTGTCCAAATTGGAACAGCCTCTTTTAAACTAAATCATAAGATTAATTATGGTACATACCAGAAAGGACCTTGTGTCGTAACTTGAGCAGAGGTTAAAACAGGTACATTACCTGAATTTGCATTGTACTCTGACAATGGATAAATTAGTCTTTTTGGTCTAGTAGGTTGCAAGTTGAAACCATTGATTGAACTAGGAATTACTGGGAATCCAGTCCTAGTGTAATTAATGTAATTTTCTACACCATGAATTCCGCTAAGTGCAATCCATTTTTGTGTTAAAATTGCTTGAATTTTATTAGTAGATGCTGTCCATCCAAATCCAGGAACTGCTTCGATTTGAACTGCATAAGTTCCAATAGTAGCGCCTAAGTAAGTGAATGAAGCTTGAATTCCTTCATTAAATAAAGTCTGAGCTATTCCCGTAGTTAAAAAACCTCTTTGAACAGCTTCAGCTTGAAGAAATTTGCTTTCCGAAAGAAGCATCAATACGCCAGATTTAGAAGATCCCGCAGCAGTTGCTGCTGCTCCATTAGCTCCCGCGTAGCCTGTAATTCCTGCTCCAAATCTAGATGTAGGATTTGTTGAGTTATTTTGACCAGGAACGGGTTTTTGTCCTTGATCTGTACCTACAACTTTTCCTCCTACAAGAGTCCAAATTCTAGATCTTCTTGGATCAATAACTCCAGCTGTTGGACCACCTGCTTCTCCATTTAAAACATCTGAAAAATGTTTTGAAGAGGTAAATAAAGTATTAGTTGTATTAGTTGTAGATCCTGCTGCATCTCTAACAAATGAACCAAAAAATGGATTTTGTTTGGCATCATTACTGGATGAGTATCCAGGGTTTATTAATACATCAGCATCGACAAAATTATTTAAAGCCTGTAATTGTGCATATTTACTATTTACATAGGCTACTGTAGCAGCATCTGATAATTTGCTTTGTCTCAAAAGAATTCTAAGTTCGACTGTGTTGGCTAACTTAAGCCATTTACTCATGTCCCCGCTAAAAATAACGTCAGTTGTTACACCTTCAGCCGTGGCTGATGGATTTTGAATAAGAGCACGTGCTTCTTCTAATTCTTTAACTAATTCTTTGTAAATTATTGCGTCATCTGTATAAGCTGGTGTTAAGTTAGCTTGGCCTTTGAATGCTTCGAAGTAAGGTGAATCGCCATATAAATCTACAATATATTGCATGTAATGTGCTTTCATAATCTTGGATATAGCAACAAAGTTGCCTTGATTCTCTAAAGGAGTTTCAATTATCTTTTGAAAATTATTTACACTTCTGTACAATCCATCCCATACAGCTGCATAGGTGTTGTTGTCAAAATTATACGAATATTCTACTTGCAATGGATTTGTAAATTGGTATATATTTCCACCCCATGCATTTGTCATTACACTACCTAAACGGTTCATGTTTATAGCTTGTGTTCTGAATGCTTGAGATTGTGCACCCGGTAAAATAAGTCTTGGCGGAAGAGCGTCTTCTAATGGACTATTTACATTGGTGTTGTCTGCTAAGTAATCACTACAAGATGTAAGTGATACAACTGCTACTGCTATTAATAAAAATATTTTTTTCATGTTTTTTAATTTAGAATGTTAAATTGATGCTTCCACCAAAAGTTCTTGTATTTGGATACTGTCCTGTTCCTGAATATCCTAGACCATTACCATTGTTTGCAGTACTGTCAGATGCTTCTGGATCAGTATAACCTTTATTGCTTTTTGCCAAAACAGTAAATGGGTTTCTTGCATTTACACCAAATCTAAGGGAAGTTAATCCAATTTTTTCAATTGTAGCAGTTGGTATCGAATAACTTAAAGCAAGTTCTCTCACTTTGAAAGCAGTAGCATTAATAACATTATGCTCACCAGCTCTGCTCAAAGTTCCATAATAATCAATAATTCCGTTTGGATCATAACCAGCGGCAGAATATACTGAAGTATTAGGAGTGTAGATTCCAGATCCTGGAGCAGTTTCAACTACAGAATTTGGTAATATGAAACCAACTTCTCTGTCAAAATCTGCTGATTCTACCAAACGTCCTGGCCAAGTTAAGTCGTATTTAGTTCCAGAAATAATTTGGTGACCTGTTCTATAATCCATAACAGCAGATAATCTAATTCCTTTATACTCAAATGAGTTAGATAATCCTAAAATATAATCTGGAGTTGATTTACCTAAAATTGAATTTGAAGAAGACCTTGTAGGAAGTCCAAATTGGTTCACAATAATGCTTCCATTGTCATCTCTTAAAAAGGTTGTTCCTTTAATCAAAGGAAATTCTTCTCCTACTTGAGCAAAAATTCCAGTTCCGGTAGCGACGTCAGATAATAGGTTGATTTCATTTGCTCCAGCAGCAAGTGAATTGATAACTGATTTATTCGTTGCATAACTTGCTCTTAAGTCCCATTTGAAATCTTCCGTTTTAACAGGTACGAATCCTAAATCAATTTCTAAACCTTTTGTAGTCATATCTCCAATGTTACTTTGAGATGTAGCTAATCCTGAAGCAGAAGAAGCAGTAGCGGCTGTAATCAAATCTTTTGTGTCTGATATGTAAGCAGACCCGTCAATTGTTATTCTATTGTTAAAAAGTCCAATGTTAATATTTACCTCTTTTGTAGTTACAAATTCAGGTTTGATATTTTTATCCGTTGGTCTTTGGTTGATGATGTAAGATCCTAGTTGTCCATAAGGGAATCCTGTTGGAAATACACCAATTTCAGAAGTAGCATAGGGCTGAATAGAAGAGGAGTTACCCACTTTTACAATGTTAGCAGATACTTTCAAATAATTCAAAGTTTCGCTTTTTAGTCCTTCAAAGGCCAAAGTTGGTACAAAAGATACACCAGCACTAGGATAGAAGAAGTTATTGTTCTCTTTTGATAAAACCGAAGTCCAATCGTTTCTACCTGTAAGATTTAAAAATAAGTAGTTTTTGTATCCTAAATCAACGTTGGCTAAAACGGAAGCACGATTTGATTTTTGAGATCTATTATCTAAATTAGATGGATTTGCTGGACTCAATACATTATTAATGTGATACCATCCTGGTATGTCTAGATTTTGTCCTCCTTGTGAAGTAATTCTGTAATTACGATCTTGCATGTTACTTCCGATATTGGCTTTTAAACTCAAATCATCTGTCAAATCGTAGTCAAAATTCACTAAGAAATCACCATAATAGGTTCTTAAAGAGGATTGACTAGCAAAATATTCAGAAACTTGATTTCTATTCGCTCCTGCTCCGGCCAAAGCGGGAGTTTCATTATACTGATTTATATGGGATTGTGCATCTCTATTCGTAAACTGTAAATTTCCTGTGTAGGTTACATTTATATTTTCATTAATATCGTACTTTAAAGCAGCGATAGTATTTATAAATGTTCTTCTAGCGTCATTACGATTATTATCTATTGTCCAATATGGATTTTTGAAGTAAATATTGTAGTTACCTTCATTTCCAGAATTTTTGAACAAACCTAAATCTATATTTCCTGGAGTTTGAATTAAATCGTCAAGCAAGTCATTAGAGGTTTCGCTAGATTTTTGATAGTTGTAGTTTACGTTACCATCAATGCTTAATTTTCCAATTTTTTTACCTGCTTTAAATAAAAAACTATTTCTTTCAAGTTGATCTCCGTTTACAACAAATTCTGTTTTTACTTTGTTAGCAGAAAATAGGGCGTAGGAGTCTGAAGTTCCAGCGTTTATAGAAAATCCATTTTGGTAGGTAGTACCTGTTTGGTAGAAATCCTTAACGTTGTCTTTGATGAAAGAGTAAGGTCTTTGGAATTCAAGTCCGTCCGCTTGTGGTAAACCTGTAGGTCTCAACACGCCATCAAAAGGAAGTCCCCATGATCCGTTTTCTTCAGGATAGTGAACTCCGTCCCAGCCTTGACCGTATTTTTGTTGTGTTTCAGGCAGAAAAGATACTGTCTCAAAATCGATAGCTGAATTTACATTCACCGTGATTTTTCCTTTTTCTTTTCCTTTTACAGTAGTAACTATTATTACTCCGTTAACTCCTTGCTCACCATATAAGGCAGCACCTTGCATACCTTTAATAACGTTCACGCTTTCAATTAATTCAGGTGGTAATTGTTGCAAAACAGCTGATGAAGATATCGAGTTGTCAATAACTACTAAAGCTTCGTTGTTACCAGTGATAGATCTTGAACCTCTTAATACGATTCTGTTTGTTCCATTAACTCCACTTGAGGATTTGTTTATTTGAAGACCAGATACTTTACCAACTAAAGACTGTACTACGTTAGGGTTGGCCGCTTGAGTAAGCTCTTGACTCGCTACAACTTGCGTAGAGGATGTTAGCGAATTTTTGCTTCTTTTAATCCCTAAAGCTCCTACCACAACTCCTTCCAATTGGATAGAATCATCTAAAAGTTTTACGTTAACGTTTGCCGAAGTGGCAGTTGCTTCTTGAGTTTTCATCCCAATGTAGCTAAATACCAAGACTTGACTTGGTGTCGCTCTGATGGAATATTTTCCATCAAAATCAGTTTGTGTTCCAGATTGAGTTCCTTTTACTAATACACTCACGCCCGGTAAAGGCAATCCTGCATTATCAGAAACAACACCTGAAACAGTTCTTTCTTGCGCAAAAGTTATTTGCGCCACAAGTACTACTAACAGTACTAAGAATCCATTAAACTTTAGTTTCATTTTTTAATATTTTGAATTAGTCTCGCAAACCTCTTAATAATTTGTTAACTTTCCTAATATATGAAATGCTAATTTTGCCCTAAGTTAAAATTTAACATTATAGCTGATGTGGATGATGGTGTTATAAATTTCAAATTGTTGCTTTTTAGTTTTGCCATTGGCCAAAGCTAATTTGAGTAATCCGTTTTTTGTTTGTAATCCCATCCCTAACCCAATGCCAATAAGGTTTTCCGTAATGTCTGAAGTTCCTGAACCAGCTTTGTTTTTTGTGAGGCCATAATCCAGAATAGAATGCAAGTAAAGATTTGGAGATAGGATATAGCGGTATTCTGTTAGTAATGATGTTGTCAAATAAGCTTCTAGGCTGTTTTCTGCAAAGCCTCTTATGCTGTTAAGGCCTCCAAAACGAAACAATTCATTAACAACATATCGGTTACTTCTAAGATAGTTATTCTGACTATTTAGATGAATCGAATTCTTTCTGTTTAAATAGATGTTGTGCATTGCTTGAACTGTAAGCGTCAATTGGTTGTTTTTTGAATTGTCAGTTGGATTGGAGATTTCTCTTTTTCCAATTCCTATTATGGTTTGGAATTTTGATTTTATGGGAAAAAGAAGGTTGTTTGTGTCTGATTTTAGATATTCAAAACTCGAGGTTAAAAATGAATTAGTAAAATCACTGATTGAAGTGTTATTTAAATTTTGAATGTCGCTGGATTCTGTAATGTGATATCCCAAGTACACGCGGGAATTATAGTTTAAAAAATAGCTTAAATCGATTGCAGTTTTTGTGTTTTGAAAAGTGGTATCTTGTCTAAAAACCTGTAATTGTGCTTTTAGGCCTAATGGCGTTTGGAGCAGATACGGAAGTTCAAGGCTGGCTTTAAAAGTTTTTTGGTCGTTGCCGTCGCTTTTCCAATAGATAGCAACTTGCTCGCCAGAGCCCAAGATGTTTTCAAGTTTAATGTCAAGATATCCAGCTAATGCGATCTTTTCGTTGTCATTATTTGAAAAACCGAGGAAGCCATCAAAAGTATTTGAATTTCTTTTTTCTAGGTACACATAAACTTTAGTACTGTCTTTTGTAAATAAAATTTCCGGGTATTTTACTTGATTTACAAAATTATATTTTTCGAAATCACTATTAATTTGTTCAACCACTTTTTGATTGAAAATTATTTTTTGGTATTTTTTATTAATTTGTTTTAAATGACCCTTTGGAAATTTATTTGTACGTCCGTTTTCGGCATACCGAATTGTAATTGAATTTAAAATCCTTTGTTGTTCTGTTTCCAATTGTAGGGTTGCGGAAAGAGCACTTTTATCTCTTTTAATATTTACTAGTTTTAATTTAGCTAATGAAAAACCATTTTGTTCTAATTTTTTGACGGTTTGCTCCAGAAAGGAATCTATTTCTGAGTAAGGTACTTCAACAATATCATTTTTTTTGTTTAGTGTGATTAAATTATTTAATTGTTTGTGAGCTCCTATATATAGGTAGATGGTTTCTACTTTTTTCCCTAAAGCGATTTTTGCGATATAACAGGAATCTTTTGCTTTAGTAAAATCAAGCGTTGTGTTGTCGATATAACCTATCTGGGTTAATTTTACTGTAAACTTATTTATTTCATCTTGAAGTGCTTTTGTGTTTTGGTGTTTGGAGTTGTATCCTAAAGAATCGATAGTTTTGGTTTCGAAGTCGGATTGTCCAATTATTTGTAGCTGAAAATTTTGAGCGGAAGAGTGCCACCCAAAGATTAATATTAAAAGAATAGCAACGAAAGATTTCAAATGTGTATTTGTTTTAATAAATATAATGCAAATATCTATGGTTTATAATAAAAATCAAAGTGTAAAACAACGGTATTGAATTTCTCGCTTAAATAGTAGTGAATTCTAAACCATTCTTCATTTAGGAATTCTTTATTCCTTTAAAGAACAAATTATTAGTTCGTAAAAAAATTAATAGATTAACGTTTGTAGAGTAAAAAATATTTTCTACATTTGCAACCCCGTAAAAAGCGGGAATTTAATATAATAAGAAATTTTTAGTATTAATTATGCCAACAATTCAACAATTAGTAAGAACAGGAAGAACTCAGATAACTAAGAAGAGTAAATCGGTTGCTTTAGATTCTTGTCCTCAAAGAAGAGGGGTTTGTACGCGTGTTTACACTACAACACCAAAAAAACCAAACTCTGCAATGCGTAAAGTAGCGCGTGTACGTTTGACAAATGGTAATGAAGTAAATGCCTACATCCCTGGTGAAGGACACAATTTACAAGAGCACTCGATAGTATTAGTTAGGGGTGGAAGGGTAAAAGATTTACCAGGAGTTAGATATCACATCGTTCGTGGTGCACTTGATACGTCAGGAGTAGCAGGAAGAACGCAAAGAAGATCTAAGTACGGAGCAAAACGCCCAAAAGAAGCAAAAAAGTAATTTAAATTTTGCATTATAGAGACGCAATTTATTGCGGCTATCTGGGTGTGCAATTTTATTAAAAAAAAGACATGAGAAAAAGAGCGGCAAAGAAGAGACCACTTTTACCAGATCCAAGGTTTAATGACCAACTGGTAACACGTTTTGTGAACAACTTAATGTGGGATGGAAAAAAATCGACAGCGTTTAAAGTATTTTATGATGCAATTGACATCATTGAGTCTAAAAAACAAGATGCGGAGAAACCATCATTAGAAATTTGGAAAGATGCATTAACCAATGTTATGCCTCACGTAGAAGTACGTAGTCGTAGAGTAGGTGGAGCTACATTTCAAATTCCAATGCAAATTCGTCCAGATAGAAAAATATCTATGGCGATGAAGTGGTTGATACTTTATTCTAGAAGAAGAAATGAAAAATCTATGGCTCAAAGACTAGCTTCAGAATGTTTGGCTGCGGCTAAAGAGGAAGGTGCTGCTGTTAAAAAGAGAATGGATACTCACAAAATGGCAGAAGCTAATAAAGCATTCTCTCACTTTAGATTTTAATTCATAAGAAATGGCTAGAGATTTAAAATATACAAGAAACATAGGAATTGCTGCTCATATTGATGCTGGTAAAACAACAACAACAGAGCGTATATTATTCTATACTGGAAAGTCACATAAGATAGGTGAAGTGCATGATGGTGCTGCAACTATGGACTGGATGGCACAAGAGCAAGAAAGAGGAATTACAATTACTTCTGCTGCTACAACTTGTGAATGGAATTTCCCAACTGAACAAGGTAAAGTTTTACCTGATACCTTACCGTATCACTTTAATATTATTGATACCCCAGGACACGTTGATTTTACTGTAGAAGTAAATCGTTCATTGCGTGTACTTGATGGGTTGGTTTTCTTGTTTAGTGCTGTTGATGGTGTTGAGCCACAATCAGAAACGAACTGGAGACTAGCGGATCAATACAGAGTGCCACGTATTGGATTTGTTAATAAAATGGACCGTCAAGGATCTAATTTTTTGATGGTTTGTCAACAAGTTAGAGACATGTTAAAGTCTAATGCAGTTGCTATCACTTTGCCAATTGGTGAAGAGAATGACTTCAAAGGTGTGGTAGATTTGGTAAAAAATCAAGCAATTGTATGGCATGAAGAAGGTCTTGGTGCTACTTATGATATTGTGCCTATTCCTGAAGACATGGTTGCTGAAGTGAAAGAATACAGATCGATTCTTATTGAGGCAGTAGCTGATTACGATGAAAATTTGTTGGAAAAATTCATGGAAGATGAAGACTCTATTACAGAGGAAGAAATCAATACCGCTTTAAGAGCTGCTACTATGGATATGGCGATTATTCCAATGATTGCTGGTTCTTCTTTTAAAAATAAAGGAGTTCAATTCATGTTAGATGCAGTTTGTAAATATTTACCTTCTCCGATGGATAAAGAAGGTATCGAAGGGATTCATCCTGATGATGCCGATTTGTTAGAAGAAGACCAAACTAAAATTTTGCGTAAGCCGGATGTTAAAGAGCCTTTTGCTGCTTTAGCTTTTAAAATTGCTACTGACCCATTCGTAGGTCGTTTGGCTTTCTTCCGTGCTTATTCAGGACGTTTAGATGCAGGTTCTTATGTTCTGAACACACGTTCAGGAAATAAAGAAAGAATTTCACGTATTTATCAAATGCATGCTAACAAACAAAACCCAATCGATTATATTGAGGCAGGTGATATTGGAGCAGCAGTTGGATTTAAAGATATAAAAACTGGAGATACTTTGTGTGATGAAAAACACCCAATTATTCTGGAGTCAATGAAATTCCCTGCGCCAGTAATTGGTATTGCTATTGAGCCTAAAACTAAAGCTGACGTTGATAAAATGGGTATGGCTTTGGCTAAATTAGCTGAGGAAGATCCAACGTTTACCGTTAGAACAGATGAGGCTTCGGGACAAACAATTATATCTGGTATGGGTGAGCTTCACTTGGATATCTTGGTAGATCGTATGAAACGTGAGTTCAAAGTCGAAGTAAATCAAGGAGAACCTCAAGTTGAATACAAAGAAGCATTTACTAAGTCTGCTCAACATAGAGAAACGTACAAGAAACAATCAGGTGGTCGTGGAAAATTCGGTGATATCGTATTTAGAATCGAGCCAGCAGATTTAGTTGACGGTAAAGCTCCGGTGGGATTGCAGTTTATTAATGCAGTAAAAGGGGGTAACGTTCCTAAAGAATATATTCCATCTGTTGAAAAAGGTTTCAGAGAAGCTATGAAAACGGGTCCATTAGCTGGATACCAAGTAGATAGTTTGAAAGTGACTTTATTAGACGGATCTTTTCACCCTGTCGATTCAGATGCGCTATCTTTTGAGTTGGCGGCAAGAATGGGATACAGAGAATCAGGTCGTGCTGCAGGTGCTGTTATTTTGGAGCCTATCATGAAAATGGAAGTTATTACGCCAGAAGAAAACATGGGAGATATCGTAGGTGATATCAACCGTCGTAGAGGTCAGGTGAATGACATGGGTGACAGAAATGGAGCTAAAACCATTAAGGCAGATGTGCCATTATCAGAAATGTTTGGATATGTTACAACGTTAAGAACACTTTCTTCTGGTAGAGCAACCTCTACTATGGAATTTTCACATTACGCTGAAACACCTTCTAATATTTCAGAAGCAGTAATTAAAAAAGCAAAAGGAAACGCTTAATCTTTAAGAAAATGAGTCAAAAAATCAGAATAAAACTAAAATCTTACGATCACATGTTAGTAGACAAGTCTGCTGAAAAGATCGTAAAAACGGTTAAGAGTACCGGTGCAGTAGTAACAGGACCAATTCCTTTGCCAACTCACAAAAAACTTTTCACTGTGCTTCGTTCTCCACACGTTAACAAAAAAGCCAGAGAACAATTTGAAGTAATGTCATACAAGAGATTGATTGACATTTATTCATCTTCATCTAAAACTATTGATGCTCTAATGAAACTTGAATTGCCAAGTGGAGTTGAAGTTGAAATCAAAGTTTAAGTAGTTTAAGAGTAAAAAAGGACGCTGTTTTTAAGCGAAAAATATTTTTTTGGTTTGTGTGTAAATAAGTTATACATTTGCACCCACTAAAAAAATAGGATTCGCTTAAAAGCTGCGTTCTATATTTATATTTAATAATTAATAATTAATATTTATGTCTGGGTTAATTGGTAGAAAAATCGGCATGACTAGCATTTTCGACGAGAACGGGAAGAACATTCCTTGTACAGTAATCGAAGCTGGACCATGCGTTGTTACCCAAGTCAGAACCAAAGGTGTTGACGGGTACGAAGCGTTGCAACTTGGTTTCGATGACAAAAACGAGAAACATTCCACAAAAGCGGCTTTAGGTCACTTTAAAAAAGCGGGAACTGTAGCTAAGAAAAAAGTCGTTGAATTTCAAGATTTTGCAACTGAACAAAAATTAGGAGATCTTATTGATGTTTCTATTTTTGCTGAAGGAGAGTTTGTAGATGTACAAGGTGTATCTAAAGGTAAAGGTTTTCAAGGGGTTGTTAAACGTCACGGTTTTGGTGGTGTTGGACAAGCGACTCACGGTCAACACAACCGTTTAAGAGCGCCAGGTTCTGTAGGAGCTTCTTCTTATCCATCTAGAGTATTCAAAGGAATGCGTATGGCTGGAAGAATGGGAGGAGACAATGTAAAAGTTCAAAACCTTAGAGTTTTAAAAGTGGTGGCTGAAAAGAACCTACTTGTTATTAAAGGATGTGTTCCTGGATGTAACAACTCTTATGTAATCATTCAGAAGTAATGGAAGCAAAAGTATTAGATTTCAACGGAAAAGATACTGGAAGAAAAGTTCAACTTTCTGATTCAGTATTTGGTATCGAACCAAACAATCACGCAGTATATCTTGATGTAAAGCAATATCTTGCTAATCAAAGACAAGGAACGCACAAAGCTAAAGAAAGAGCTGAAGTAGCGGGAAGTACGCGTAAGATTAAAAAACAAAAAGGAACAGGAACTGCTCGTGCAGGATCTGCTAAAAATCCATTGTTTAAAGGTGGTGGAACAGTTTTTGGACCAAGACCAAGAAGTTATTCATTTAAATTGAATAAAAGCTTGAAGCGTTTGGCAAGAAAATCTGCTTTCTCAATTAAAGCAAAAGAGTCGAACATAATCGTTCTTGAAGACTTTAATTTTGAAACACCAAACACTAAAAATTTCATCAACGTTTTGAAAGCTTTAGAGTTAGAAAATAAAAAATCTCTATTTGTATTGGGTGATACCAATAAAAATGTATATTTGTCCTCACGCAATTTAAAAGGATCTAGTGTTGTAAGTAGCTTAGAATTAAGCACTTACGCTATTCTAAATGCTAATAATTTAGTTCTTTTAGAGAGTTCTTTAGAGATAATTGAAGAAAATTTAAGTAAATAATAGGATATGAGCATCATAATTAAGCCTATAGTAACGGAAAAAGTAACCAAAGAAAGTGAAGTTTTAAACCGCTTCGGATTCGTTGTTGACAAAAAAGCAAACAAAGTGCAAATTAAGAAAGCTATTGAAGCTGCTTACGGAGTAACTATTTTGAGTGTTAACACGATGAACGTAAGACCGGATAGAACTACAAAATACACTAAAAGTGGTTTGATCAGTGGAAAGACTAATGCAATTAAAAAAGCAATTGTTCAAGTACAAGAAGGAGAAACAATTGATTTTTACAACAATATCTAAGATAGAAAAATGTCAGTAAGAAAATTAAAACCTATTACCCCAGGTCAGCGATTTAGAGTTGTGAATGGTTATGACGCCATTACAACTGATAAGCCGGAACGCTCTTTGATAGCGCCGATAAAAAACTCTGGTGGTAGAAATAGTCAAGGAAAGATGACCATGCGTTATACGGGTGGTGGTCACAAGCAGAGATATCGTATTATTGATTTCAAACGTACAAAAGAAGGAATTCCAGCTACAGTGAAATCAATCGAATATGATCCAAATCGTACTGCATTTATCGCTTTATTAGCTTATGCTGATGGAGAGAAAACGTATGTTATTGCTCAAAACGGATTGAAAGTTGGTCAGAAATTAGTTTCTGGTCCAGAATCCCAACCTGAAATTGGTAATACCTTACCTTTAAGTAGAGTTCCACTAGGAACTGTAATTTCTTGCATCGAATTGAGACCAGGGCAAGGAGCGGTAATCGCTCGTTCTGCTGGAACATTTGCTCAATTAATGGCAAGAGATGGAAAATATGCAACAATTAAGATGCCATCTGGTGAAACAAGATTAATCTTGTTGACGTGTTCGGCTACAATTGGGGCAGTATCTAATTCAGATCATCAATTAGTTGTATCAGGAAAAGCTGGTAGAACGAGATGGTTAGGAAGAAGACCTAGAACAAGACCTGTTGCAATGAACCCTGTCGATCACCCAATGGGTGGTGGTGAAGGACGTTCTTCTGGTGGACATCCACGTTCAAGAAATGGAATACCAGCAAAAGGTTATAGAACTCGTTCTAAGAAAAACCCGAGTAACAAGTATATCGTAGAACGTAGAAAGAAATAATAAGATATGGCACGTTCATTAAAAAAAGGACCTTTTGTTCATTATAAGTTAGACAAGAAAGTTCAAGAAAACATTGCAGGTGGAAATAAAGGAGTGGTAAAGACATGGTCTAGAGCTTCTATGATTACTCCAGACTTTGTTGGTCAAACTATCGCAGTTCACAACGGTCGTCAATTTGTACCGGTTTATGTAACTGAAAACATGGTAGGTCACAAATTAGGAGAATTTTCACCAACTAGATCTTTTAGAGGTCATGCTGGAGCAAAAAATAAAGGTAAAAAATAAGAAGCAATGGGAGTTCGTAAAAGAGAAACAGCAGATGCGAGAAAAGAGGCTAATAAGTCTATTGCTTTCGCAAAATTGAATAACTGCCCTACTTCACCTAGAAAAATGCGCTTAGTAGCGGACTTGGTAAGAGGTCAGAAGGTAGAGAGAGCATTGAACATCTTAAGATTTAGTTCTAAAGAGGCTTCAAGAAAATTAGAAAAATTGGTTTTATCTGTTATTGCCAACTGGCAAGCAAAAAACCCTGAAGCTAATATGGAAGAAGCTGGTTTATTTGTAAAAACGATTACAGTTGATGGTGGAATGATGTTGAAAAGACTTCGTCCAGCTCCACAAGGTCGTGCACACAGAATTAGAAAACGTTCTAACCACGTAACAATCGTGCTTGGATCTATTAATAACACACAAGCAATTTAATACAAGATGGGACAAAAGACAAATCCAATTGGAAATAGACTTGGTATCATCAGAGGATGGGACTCAAACTGGTATGGTGGAAATGATTATGGTGATAAACTTGCCGAAGATTATAAAATCAGAAAGTATATCCATGCTCGTTTATCAAAAGCTAGTGTATCAAAAGTAATCATTGAGAGAACTTTGAAACTTGTAACCGTTACTATCACTACTGCTAGACCTGGTATTATTATCGGAAAAGGTGGCCAAGAGGTAGACAAGTTAAAAGAAGAACTTAAGAAAATTACTGACAAAGAGGTTCAAATCAACATCTTTGAAATAAAAAGACCTGAACTTGACGCGTATCTAGTTGCTACAAGCATCTGTCGTCAAATCGAAAGCCGTATTTCTTATAGACGTGCAATCAAAATGGCTATTGCTGCCTCTATGCGTATGAATGCAGAAGGTATCAAAGTTTTGATTTCTGGTCGTTTGAATGGTGCTGAGATGGCTCGTTCAGAGGGTTTCAAAGAAGGTAGAATTCCTCTATCAACTTTCAGAGCTGATATTGATTATGCTTTGGCAGAGGCTCATACTACTTATGGTAGAATGGGAATCAAAGTATGGATCATGAAAGGTGAAGTTTATGGAAAGAGAGATCTTTCTCCACTTGCTGGAATGGACAAAAAACAATCTGGTGCTGGTGGTAAAGGTGGTGATTCTCCTAGAGGAGACAGAAAACCTTTTAATAAAGGTGGAAAACCAGACGCTCGTAAACGAAAGTAAATTTTTAAACTAAAGAAAAATGTTACAGCCTAAAAGAACAAAATACCGTAAGGTACAAAAAGGTAAAATGAAAGGAAACTCTCAAAGAGGGCATGAACTTTCTAATGGAATGTTTGGTATTAAATCTGTACATGAAGATGGAATGTTCTTAACCTCACGTCAAATCGAGGCTGCGCGTATTGCTGCAACTCGTTTTATGAAAAGAGAAGGACAATTATGGATCAAAATATTTCCAGACAAACCAATTACTAAGAAGCCTCTTGAGGTACGTATGGGTAAAGGTAAAGGAGCCGTTGAATATTGGGCTGCTGTTGTTAAACCCGGAAGAATTATGTTTGAAGTTGGAGGAGTACCTTTGTCAGTTGCAAAAGAGGCGTTACGTCTTGCGGCTCAAAAGCTTCCAGTAAAAACTAAATTCGTTGTTGCTAGAGATTTCGAAGCATAATCTATATTATATTATGAAACAATCAGAAATAAAAGATCTTTCTGCAGCAGAGTTGCAAGAAAAGCTTAGCCAGACTAAGAAAACATATGCTGATCTAAAAATGGCTCACGCTATTTCACCAATTGAGAACCCACTTCAAATTAGAAGTGTAAGAAGAGTGGTTGCTAGATTAGCTACAGAACTTACTAAAAGAGAGTTACAATAACTGTAGTCTGCTGAAAGATGGAAGAAAAAAGAAATTTAAGAAAAGAAAGAGTTGGTGTTGTTACTTCGGACAAAATGGATAAATCTATTGTTGTTGCTGAAGTACGTAAAGTAAAACACCCATTATACGGTAAGTTCGTGTTGAAGACTAAAAAGTATCACGCACACGACGAAATGAACGACTGTAACATTGGAGATACGGTAAGGATTAGCGAAACGCGTCCTTTAAGTAAAACTAAATGTTGGAGGTTAGTTGAAATCTTAGAAAGAGCTAAATAATTATGGTACAACAAGAATCAAGACTAAAAGTAGCAGATAACACTGGAGCAAAGGAAGTTTTAACTATCCGTGTTTTGGGAGGTACCAAAAGAAGGTATGCCTCTGTTGGTGACAAGATTGTAGTTTCTATCAAAGATACAGCCCCTAACGGAAGCGTTAAAAAAGGAGCCGTTTCAACTGCAGTTGTTGTACGTACCAAAAAAGAAGTGAGAAGAGCCGATGGTTCTTATATCCGTTTCGATGACAATGCATGTGTTCTTTTGAATGCTGCAGGTGAAATGAGAGGAACTCGTGTTTTTGGACCCGTAGCAAGAGAACTTCGTGAAAAACAATTCATGAAAATTGTATCATTAGCACCAGAAGTGCTTTAATTCGTTTTAAGATGATAAAGCTAAAAATAAAATCAGGTGACATCGTAAGAGTAATTGCTGGAGACCATAAAGGTGCTGAAGGTAAAGTGTTGCGCGTGTACAAAGAGAAAAATAAAGCGATTGTTGAAGGTGTTAACATGGTTTCAAAACACACGAAACCTAGTGCAAAAAGCCCTCAAGGTGGTATCGTAAAGAAAGAAGCTTCTATACAAATATCTAACATCTCTTTAATTGATCCTAAAACTAAGGAAGCAACTAGAGTTGGTATTAGAGTAGAAGGAGATAAGAAAGTAAGATTTTCAAAAAAATCTAATCAAGTACTATAGTAATGGAGTATATACCTAGACTAAAAGAAGAATATAAGAGCAGAGTAATTGCTGCTCTTAAAGAGGAATTCGGATACGTAAACGTAATGCAAGTTCCTAAATTGGAGAAAATCGTTTTAAGTAAAGGAGTTGGTGCAGCTGTATCTGATAAAAAATTAATTGACTATGCAGTTGATGAGTTAACAAAGATCACTGGACAGAAAGCAATATCTACTATCTCAAAGAAAGACGTTGCGTCTTTTAAATTGAGAAAAGGGATGCCTATTGGAGCAAAAGTTACTTTACGTGGAGAAAGAATGTATGAGTTTTTAGATAGACTTATCACATCATCTTTGCCACGTGTAAGAGATTTCAGTGGTATTAAAGCTACTGGTTTTGACGGAAGAGGAAATTACAACCTTGGTGTTTTAGAGCAAATCATTTTCCCAGAAATTGATATTGACAAAGTAAATAAAATATCAGGAATGGACATCTCTTTTGTAACTACTGCAAAAACAGATAAAGAAGCAAAATCTCTATTGACAGAATTAGGATTACCTTTTAAAAAGAATTAAGACATGGCTAAAGAATCAATGAAAGCCCGCGAGGTTAAGAGAGAAAAAACAGTAGCTAAGTATGCTGAGAAAAGAAAAGCTTTGTTAGAAGCTGGAGATTTCGTAGGTTTGCAAAAGTTACCAAAAAATGCTTCGCCAGTTCGTTTGCACAATCGTTGTAAATTAACAGGTAGACCAAGAGGGTATATGCGTCAATTCGGTCTTTCACGTGTTACATTTCGTGAAATGGCAAACAACGGATTGATACCTGGTGTTAAAAAAGCATCTTGGTAAGACGTAATTTATTGCGTCCTGGTACAGACTTAACTTAGGTTTCGTCTGTATCATAAATATTTATAAATTGGTTTCAGGTTCGTTAAATAGTTTAACGAAAACCAAAACCGCAAATTGATACATATGTATACAGATCCTATTGCCGATTATTTGACAAGAGTTCGTAACGCAGTGGCCGCAAACCACAAAGTTGTTGAGATTCCTGCATCTAATCTAAAAAAAGAAATAACAAAGATCTTATTTGATCAGGGTTATATCTTGAGTTACAAATTTGAAGACAACGCTGTTCAGGGTTCAATCAAAATTGCTTTGAAGTATGATAAAGATACCAAAGAGTCCGTAATTAAAGATATCCAAAGAATTAGTAAACCAGGTTTACGTAAATATTCAAGTTCTTCTACCATTCCTAGAATCCTTAACGGATTAGGTATTGCTATTGTGTCTACCTCTAAAGGGTTGATGACTGGAAAAAAAGCAAAACAATTGAATGTAGGTGGTGAAGTAATTTGTTACGTATACTAATTTAAAGACTATATAAGATGTCAAGAATAGGTAAAAATCCGGTTGTAATCCCTGCTGGTGTAACTGTTGAAGTTGCAAATGGTATTATTACAGTAAAAGGAAAAAATGGTCAACTAACTCAGGAGTTTTCGGACGTTACTGTTACAGTTGAAGACGGTCAAGTTCAAGTAGAAAGATCGTCTGATCACAAAGACCAAAGAGCAAAGCATGGTTTGTACAGATCTTTAATCAATAACATGATTATTGGAGTTACAGATGGTTTTACTAAGTCATTAGAATTGGTTGGAGTGGGTTACAGAGCTTCAAACCAAGGACAGAAATTAGATTTAGCGCTTGGTTACTCTCACAATATAGTTTTAGAAATTGCTCCCGAAGTAACTTTGGAAACAATCTCTGAAAAAGGTAAGAACCCTATCGTTAAATTAACATCATTTGACAAACAACTTTTAGGTCAGGTAGCTGCGAAAATCAGAGGTTTCCGTAAGCCTGAACCGTACAAAGGAAAAGGTGTTAAATTCGTAGGTGAAGTATTAAGAAGAAAAGCAGGTAAATCAGCTTAAAAAATAAGATTATGTCATTAACAAAACCTGAAAGAAGACAAAGAATTAGATTCAGAATTAGAAAATCGATTAGTGGTACTGCTACTAATCCTAGACTATCTGTGTTTAGAAGTAACAAAGAAATTTACGCTCAACTTATAGATGACGTAAACGGTGTTACTTTATTGGCGGCTTCTTCAAGAGAAAAAGAAATAGGTAACGGTACGAATATTGAAGTTGCTACAGCAGTTGGGAAATTAGTTGCTGAGAAAGCTTTAAAAGCTGGGATAAGCGTGATAACTTTCGATAGAGGAGGTTATTTGTATCATGGTCGTATTAAATCATTAGCGGAAGGCGCAAGAGCGGCTGGACTTAAATTCTAATATAGTATGTCTAATAGTAAATACAAGAATGTAGAGTTAATAAAACCAAGTGGTCTTGAATTAAAAGATCGTTTGGTAAGTGTAAATCGTGTTACTAAGGTTACAAAGGGTGGTAGAGCTTTCGGTTTTTCTGCTATTGTAGTTGTAGGTGATGAAAACGGAGTGGTTGGACACGGATTAGGAAAGTCTAAAGATGTTTCTGAAGCAATTGCGAAAGCGGTAGAAGATGCTAAGAAAAATTTAGTAAAAATTCCTTTGAATGGTCAGTCAGTTCCTCACGAACAAAAAGGTAAATTTGGTGGTGCACGTGTATTTTTAATTCCTGCCTCTCATGGTACTGGAGTTATTGCTGGTGGAGCTGTTCGTTCAGTTCTTGAATCAGTAGGAATTCATGATGTATTATCTAAATCACAAGGATCTTCGAATCCTCACAACGTAGTTAAGGCAACTTTTGATGCTTTATTACAAATGAGAAGTGCTTATACTGTTGCAAAACAAAGAGGCGTTTCTTTAGAAAAAGTTTTTAAAGGTTAATTCTAGGAAATTATGGCTAAATTATTAGTAAAACAAGTTAGAAGCAAAATCAACTGTCCTCTTACTCAAAAGAGAGGATTGGAAGCTTTAGGTCTACGTAAAATGGGACAAGTTGTAGAGCATGATTCAAACCCTACAATCCTTGGGATGATAAATAAAGTTAAACACTTAGTTTCTGTTGAAGAAGCTAAATAACAAATACTGTTATGAATTTAAGTAACTTACAACCTGCTGAAGGTTCTACACACAATCAAAATAAGAGATTAGGTAGAGGAGAAGGTTCTGGAAAAGGTGGTACTTCTGCAAGAGGACACAAAGGAGCAAAATCTCGTTCTGGTTATTCTAAGAAGATTGGTTTTGAAGGTGGACAAATGCCACTTCAAAGACGTGTACCAAAGTTTGGTTTTACAAACATCAATCGTAAAGATTACGAAGGTGTAAATCTTGATACACTTCAACTACTAGTTGATAATGGTGTTATTAAAGATACTGTTGATATGACAGTTTATGTTGCTAATCGTTTAGCTACTAAAAATGAAATCGTTAAGATTTTAGGTAGAGGTGAATTGACAGCAAAATTAAAAGTAACCGCTCACAAATTTACTGCTACTGCTAAAGCTGCTATTGAAGCTGCTGGTGGAGAAGCTGTAACAATGTAATTTTTCTATTAATATGAAGAAATTTATTGAATCAATAAGTAATGTTTGGAAAATAGAAGAACTGAAAAATAGAATTCTAATCACCTTAGGACTACTTTTAGTTTATCGTTTCGGGGCTCAAGTTACCCTACCAGGCATTGATGCTACACAGTTAGGTAATTTAGCTGGGCAAACCAAAGAAGGAATTGGTTCAATTCTTGACATGTTTACCGGAGGTGCATTTTCTCAAGCTTCTGTTTTTGCTTTAGGAATTATGCCTTACATTTCTGCTTCCATTGTGGTTCAGTTGATGGGAATTGCGATTCCTTATTTACAAAAACTTCAAAGTGATGGAGAAAGTGGTAGAAAGAAGATCAATCAAATTACTCGTTGGTTGACAATTGGAATTACTTTAGTTCAAGGTCCAACTTATATCTATAATTTATATAGAACATTACCTAGTAATGCATTTTTATTGGGATTCAATTCATTTGAATTCTTGTTTTCATCAGTTGTTATTTTAGTTACAGGTACAATTTTTGCCATGTGGTTAGGAGAAAAGATTACTGATAAAGGAATTGGAAATGGTATATCTTTGTTGATTATGGTTGGGATATTGGCTAGATTGCCACAAGCATTCATCCAAGAGTTTACAACTAGGGTTACCAATAACAATGGTGGTCCAATGTTGCTGGTTATTGAAATTATCATCTGGTTATTGGTTATTATTTGTTGTGTACTATTAGTAATGGCGGTTCGGAGAATTCCAGTGCAATATGCTCGTCGTACAACTTCAGGTGATTTCGAACAAGATATGCTGAATGGAAATAGACAATGGATTCCATTAAAGCTTAATGCTTCAGGAGTTATGCCAATTATATTTGCACAAGCGATCATGTTTATACCAGCAGCTTTAGCTGGTTTGTCTAAATCAGATGCGTCACAATCAATCGTTGGTGCTTTTAGTAATATGTTTGGGTTTTGGTATAATTTAGTATTTGCAACATTAATAATTGTATTTACATTTTTTTACACCGCGATCACAGTTCCTACTAATAAGATGTCTGATGATTTAAAGAGAAGCGGAGGTTTTATTCCTGGTATTAGACCTGGAGTGGAAACATCTGATTATCTTGATAAAGTGATGTCTTTAATAACGTTCCCAGGATCATTATTTCTGGCTTTAATTGCTGTGTTCCCGGCAATAATTGTTAGTGTTATGGATGTTCAGCAGTCTTGGGCAATGTTTTTTGGAGGTACTTCATTAATAATTATGGTTGGTGTTGCCATAGATACAATGCAGCAAATCAATTCATATTTGTTGAATAAACATTATGATGGTTTAATGAAAAGTGGTAAAAATAGAAAAGCAGTAGCTTAATTTTATGGCAAAACAATCAGCAATAGAACAAGACGGATCAATCATTGAGGCATTATCAAATGCTATGTTCCGTGTAGAGTTAGAAAATGGACATATTGTAATCGCACATATATCTGGAAAAATGCGCATGCATTACATCAAATTATTACCTGGTGATAAAGTGAAACTAGAAATGAGCCCTTACGATTTGTCAAAAGCAAGAATTACTTATAGATATTAAAGGATATTCAAAATGAAAGTTAGAGCTTCAATAAAAAAGAGAAGTCCCGAGTGCAAAATTGTGCGAAGAAAAGGGAGATTGTACGTAATAAACAAAAAGAATCCTAGATTTAAACAAAGACAAGGATAATTATGGCAAGAATAGCAGGGGTAGATATCCCAAAAAATAAGAGAGGTGTTATAGCACTTACCTATATCTTTGGATTAGGAAAAAGTAGAGCTGTTGAGATTTTAGAAAAAGCTCAAGTTAGCCAAGATAAAAAAGTTCAAGACTGGAATGATGATGAGATCGGAGCAATTCGTGAAGCAGTATCGACTTTCAAAATTGAAGGAGAATTGCGTTCTGAAGTTTCTTTAAACATCAAGCGTTTAATGGATATTGGATGTTATAGAGGTATCCGTCATAGATCTGGTCTTCCATTAAGAGGACAAAGAACTAAAAATAACTCTAGAACAAGAAAAGGTAAAAGAAAAACTGTTGCTAACAAGAAAAAAGCAACTAAATAATAAGTAATATGGCTAAAGCAACTGCAAAAAAACGTAAAGTTATCGTTGAATCAACGGGAGAAGCTCATATTTCTGCTACTTTTAACAATATCATCATTTCTTTGACAAACAAAAAAGGTGAAGTTATTTCTTGGTCTTCAGCTGGAAAAATGGGTTTTAGAGGTTCTAAAAAGAATACTCCATACGCAGCCCAAATGGCAGCAGAAGATTGTAGTAAAGTAGCTCTTGAAGCTGGACTTAAAAAAGTGAAAGTGTATGTAAAAGGACCAGGAAACGGACGTGAGTCTGCTATCCGTTCTTTACATAACGGTGGAATTGAAGTGACTGAGATTATCGATGTTACTCCAATGCCTCACAACGGATGTCGTCCTCCAAAGAGACGTAGAGTTTAATTATATATTTAAGTATAACTAGGTAGAATATACGATTATCGAAGGATATGACCTGAATTCATAATCTCTACCTTAATTTAATTTTTAGAAATGGCAAGATATACTGGTCCAAAAACTAGAATTGCTCGTAAATTTGGCGAAGCAATCTTCGGAGATGATAAATCTTTCGAGAAAAGAAATTATCCACCTGGACAACACGGGATGGCTAAAAAAAGAGGTAAAAAATCTGAATATGCAATCCAGTTAATGGAAAAGCAAAAGGCTAAATATTCTTATGGAATTTTAGAAAAACAATTCAGAGGTTTATTCAAAAAAGCATCGGCTACTAAAGGTGTTACTGGTGAGGTTCTTTTACAATTGTGTGAAGCAAGATTAGATAACGTTGTTTTTAGAATGGGTATCGCTCCTTCTAGAAGAGGCGCTAGACAATTAGTTTCTCACAGACATGTTACCGTAAACGGTGATGTAGTAAATATTGCTTCTTACCACCTTAAACCTGGTGACAAAGTTGCTGTTCGTGAAAAATCTAAATCTTTAGATGCTATCGAACGTTCTTTATCTAATTCAAGTCATGTTTATGAATGGATTACTTGGAATAATGACGTTAAAGAAGGTACTTTCGTTTCTGTACCAGCTAGACTTCAGATCCCAGAAAACATTAAAGAACAATTAATCGTAGAGTTGTACAACAAATAATAATTGACTTAGTCGAAATTTATGGCAATATTTAATTTTCAGAAGCCCGATAAAGTTATCATGATCGATTCCACCGATTTTGAAGGTAAGTTTGAATTTAGACCTTTAGAACCTGGTTACGGATTGACCGTTGGTAATGCACTTAGAAGAGTTTTGCTTTCAGCATTAGAAGGTTATGCAATTACATCTGTTCGCATTGAAGGTGTAGATCATGAGTTTTCTACTATTTCAGGAGTTGTTGAAGACGTTACCGAAATTATTCTTAATCTAAAACAAGTACGTTTTAAACGTCAAATTGAAGATATAGATAATGAAGCAGTTACTATTTCTGTTTCAGGTAAAGATCAATTAACAGCTGGTGATTTTCAAAAATTTATTTCAGGTTTCCAAGTTTTGAATCCAGAACTAGTTATCTGTAATTTAGATAGTAAAATCAAACTTAATTTCGATTTAACGATTGAAAAAGGTAGAGGATATGTCCCTGCTGAAGAAAACAAAAAACAGAATGCTGCAATTGGAACTATTTTTACTGATTCAATTTTTACTCCGGTAAAAAATGTAAAATATGCGATTGAAAACTTTCGTGTTGAGCAAAAAACAGATTATGAAAAATTAGTTTTTGAAATTAAAACTGATGGATCAATCAATCCTAAAGATGCTCTTACTGAGGCTGCAAAAGTTTTAATTCACCATTTCATGTTGTTTTCTGACGAAAGAATTACACTTGAGGCTGACGAAATTGCACAAACAGAATCGTATGATGAAGAGTCATTACACATGAGACAATTGCTTAAAACTAAGCTTGTTGATATGGATCTTTCTGTTAGAGCATTAAATTGCTTGAAAGCGGCTGAAGTTGATACACTTGGTGATTTAGTATCGTTCAATAAAAATGACCTAATGAAATTCCGTAATTTTGGTAAAAAATCTTTAACTGAACTTGATGAGCTTGTTGCAGTTAAAAATTTGAACTTCGGTATGGATTTAGCAAAATACAAACTAGATAAAGAATAATCTAATCCGCTTAGGCGGATTAAATTTCATAAAGCAATGAGACACGGAAAAAAATTCAATCACTTAAGCAGACAGACTGCACATAGAAAATCTATGTTAGCTAATATGGCTTGTTCTCTTATTGAGCACAAACGTATTAACACTACTGTTGCTAAAGCAAAAGCGCTTAAACAATTTGTTGAGCCTTTAATAACAAAATCAAAACAAGATACGACTCACAATCGTCGTATCGTTTTTGCTTACTTGCGTAGCAAATATGCCGTAACTGACCTGTTCAGAGACGTAGCTGCTAAAGTAGGAGACCGTCCCGGTGGATACACTCGTATCATTAAAGTTGGAAATCGTTTAGGAGATAATGCTGATATGGCAATGATCGAACTAGTAGATTTTAATGAACTTTACAACGGTGGTAAAAAAGAAGTTAAAAAAGCAAAAAGGCGTCGTGGTGGTAAAGCCAAAAAAGCTGATGAAGCTACGGAAGCTTCAGTTGCAGATTCAAGCGCAAGCGAAGGATCAAAAAAAACTGAACCAACTACTGATACTGCTGAGTAATTATGAAAATAATCACTCTATAAAAATCAAGGATAAGCTAATAATAGTTTATCCTTTTTTTTTGATATTTTTTTAAAGGAAATGATTCAGGAACAGTTTTTTGTAATAGAATATCCGACTCGCTTTTCTAAGTGGCTTTTTTGTTACTTTTTTTGTTATCTCCAATTTGAATTGTGATATGACCTGAACTAGGAGTCGATGTATTTTTTACTATTATTGCAGCTGATATTATACTAAAAGTGAGATTTCTTAAAACACGAATTTCGAGCTGCTTTATACTTTTTAAAAAATAATAATTTTAAAAACATTGCAACCATTGCTTTAAAGAATTAAGTTTGCAAAATATCTAACTACGCATGAAACCAGTTTTTCTAGTTCCATGAAACTATTAAAAAAATAATAGAAATCAACGAATGAAATATACAACACGACAAAGCGCGATACTCTTACTAAGTGACGGAACTATTTTTCACGGTAAATCCATTGGAATCAGTGGAACTACTTTTGGAGAGGTTTGTTTTAATACCGGAATGACTGGTTACCAAGAGATATTTACAGATCCCTCTTATTTTGGTCAAATAATGGTGGCGACCAATGCCCACATCGGAAATTATGGTGTAAATGAAAAGGAAATTGAATCTAGCAGTATTAAAATCTCAGGTTTAGTTTGTAAAAATTTCAGCTTTAATTATTCACGCGAAGACGCATCAGGAAGTTTAGAAAATTACTTTATAGAACAAAATCTTATTTGCATTTCTGATGTTGATACAAGAGCTTTGGTGAGTTATATTCGTGAAAATGGAGCTATGAATGCAGTCATTTGTACGGATGGTTCTACTGTTGAAGAGTTAAAGGAGGCATTAGCAAAAGTTCCTGACATGAATGGGTTAGAGTTGGCTTCTAAGGTATCTACAAAGGAAGCTTATTTTTACGGTGATGAAAATGCGACCTACAAAATTTCGGCTCTTGATTTAGGAATCAAAATGAATATTCTTCGGAATCTTGCTGAAAGAGATTGCTATATAAAAGTTTTTCCTTTTAATTCATCCTATCAGGATATGGAGTCCTTCAATCCGGATGGTTATTTCTTATCTAATGGTCCTGGAGATCCAGAGCCACTTTCAAGTGCGATTGAAGTAGCCAAAGTAATTATTGAAAATAATAAACCTTTATTTGGGATCTGTCTTGGTCATCAAGTAATTGGTTTGGCTAATGGAGTTTCGACATACAAAATGTTTAATGGACATAGAGGTATAAACCATCCTGTAAAAAATATCATTACAGGAAAAGGCGAAATTACTTCTCAAAACCATGGTTTTTCTGTAAATAAAGAAGAATTAGAGAGTCATCTGGAGTTAGAAATCACACATGTACATCTTAATGATGGAACTGTAGCGGGAATGCGTATGAAAAACAAAAATTGTTTTTCTGTTCAGTACCACCCAGAAGCCAGTCCAGGTCCTCATGATTCCTCTTATTTATTTGATCAATTTATTGAGAATATTAAAGGGTAACTTTTTTTAGTTGCCATACAGTATTAAATGCTTCATATTAAAATACTTAGGGATTGTCTTTTGTCAAAAAGTCAATCCCTTTTTACTTTTAAATTGGTATTGAATTACTATGCACGTCTTTTATTACTGAAATTATGTGTTATGATTTACGTTTTAATGCCGATTTTACAGATTGATTGCTATCGCTTATTATTCTTTTTGTATTTAAAATTTGGTTCGTTTTCCGCGGCAAATTGTTGTATTTCTTTTATTTTTTTGATGGAATGGCATTTAGATGGTCTCTTCTTCTCATTTAAGTAAGAGTTGTAGTTTCTAATCATGGATTAGAGTTAAATCACTAAAACCTTTTTTTTGGAAGCCGAAAAGGAATTGTACGGAAGTTTAAAATGATCACTATTAGTAATTAATTTTCATCAATTTAGTAAGGTATGTGCAGCACTAAATTCTTTTTCGAACTTTCAGTTTTTGAGTTTTAATTATATTTTATAGTTTTAGATTGCGGTAAAGGAAAATTATGAAATTTTTCATCTTCTTTTTTATGCAAAACTGGAGGTATCTATTTTCTACAAGTAATTACAACGTTTTCGTTAATAAGATTCATTGTTTTCATTAAATGAATCAAAAAGATAGAATATATTTGTGTTTTAAAATTTAAAAATTCAGTATATGAGTATAATTATCAAAATTCACGCAAGACAAATTTTCGATTCTAGAGGAAATCCTACAATAGAAGTAGATGTAATTACAGATAATGGTGTTTTAGGAAGAGCTGCAGTACCCTCTGGAGCATCAACTGGAGAGCATGAAGCAATGGAGTTGCGCGATGGAGGAAAGGCTTACCTTGGAAAAGGAGTTTTGAATGCAGTGAAAAATGTGAATACCCTTATTTCTGATGAGCTTTTAGGAGTTTCAATTTTTGAACAAAATCTGATTGATCAAATGATGATTGATTTGGATGGTACCCCTAATAAATCAAACTTGGGTGCAAATGCAATTTTAGGAGTTTCCTTGGCTGTAGCCAAAGCTGCTGCAAATGAATTGGGTTTGCCACTGTATAGATATGTAGGTGGTGTTTCTGCAAACACATTACCAGTGCCGATGATGAATATTATCAACGGAGGATCACATTCTGATGCGCCGATCGCCTTTCAAGAATTTATGATTTTTCCTGTAAAAGCAACTTCTTTCTCCCACGCAATGCAAATGGGGACAGAAATTTTTCATAGTTTGAAAAAAGTATTACATGATAGAGGACTTTCTACTGCTGTAGGTGACGAAGGTGGTTTTGCACCAAATCTTCCTGGAGGTACTGAAGATGCTTTGGACACCATCAAAAAAGCAGTTGAAAACGCAGGGTATAGTTTTGGTGATGAAATCATGATCGCTTTGGATTGTGCTGCAGCAGAGTTTTACGTAGATGGTAAGTATGATTATTCTAAATTTGAAGGTGAAACAGGTAAGATTAGATCTTCTGCGGAGCAAGTGGATTATTTAGCGGAACTAGCCTCTAAATATCCAATTATTTCTATCGAAGACGGTATGGATGAAAATGACTGGGAGGGATGGAAGTTATTAACCGATAAAATTGGAGATAAAGTGCAATTAGTTGGAGATGATTTATTCGTTACCAACGTAACGCGTTTGTCAACAGGTATAGAAAAAGGAATTGCTAATTCTATTCTTATTAAGGTAAATCAAATAGGGACTTTGACTGAAACTATTGCGGCTGTAAATATGGCTAAAAATGCAGGGTATACATCCGTAATGTCACATCGTTCGGGAGAAACAGAAGACAATACGATTGCAGATTTAGCAGTAGCTTTAAATTGTGGTCAAATTAAAACAGGTTCTGCTTCACGATCGGATCGTATGGCTAAATACAATCAGTTGCTTAGGATTGAAGAAGAATTGGGCGATACTGCTTATTTTCCTGGTAAAAATGCATTCAAAATAAAATAAATTCCTACGATATTTTTATTTAAAGCCATTCACGTACTGTGAGTGGCTTTTTTTGGTAATATTTAACAATTTCGTTGTGGAATTCTCTTTTTAATTAGTGTTTAATTCCCTAGATTTGATAAATTATTATTTTAAAAGTTTATTTTCAATATATTATGTCAAAAATAGCAACATTAGAAATTGATGGAAAGAAAATTGAGCTTCCTGTAGTCGTAGGGAGTGAAAACGAAGTTGCCATCGATATTAACAAATTACGTGATTTAACCGGTATTATTACGCTTGATCCGGGCTATAAAAATTCAGGTTCCTGCAAAAGTGATATCACTTTTCTTGATGGAGAATTAGGAATTCTTCGTTATAGAGGCTATTCAATAGAAGATTTAGCAGCAAAAGCTGATTTTCTAGAAGTGTCTTACCTTTTGATTTTTGGAGAATTGCCAAACATGAAGCAGTTAGCGCAATTTGAAACTGATATCAGGAAATACACGTTGGTCAATGAAGAGATGAAGAGCATCATTGATGGCTTTCCTAAAACAGCGCATCCAATGGGCGTTTTAGCAGCTTTGACGAGTGCATTGACTGCATTTAACCCGAAATCGGTTAATGTTGATAATGAAAAAGAAATGTATGAGGCCGTTTGTAAAACTATGGGTAAATTCATGGTAATAGCAACTTGGACCTACAGAAAAAGCATGGGTTATCCTTTGAATTATTATGATAATACCAAAGGATATGTTGAAAATTTTATGCGATTAATGTTCGAATTGCCTACTGAGCCGTACGCTGCAAATCCTATAGTTATCGATGCATTGGATAAATTATTCATACTTCACGGTGATCACGAACAGAACTGTTCTACCTCTACTGTTAGAATGGTAGGATCCTCTCACGCAGGATTGTTTGCTTCAATATCGGCAGGAGTTTCTGCACTTTGGGGACCATTGCATGGTGGAGCAAATCAAGCGGTGCTGGAAATGTTAGAGGAAATTCATAGGAATGGTGGTGATGCTGATAAATACATGGCTAAAGCCAAAGATAAAAATGATCCCTTCCGTTTAATGGGTTTTGGTCATAGAGTTTATAAAAATTTCGATCCAAGAGCAAAAATTATCAAGAAAGCTGCCAATGAGGTTTTAGCCACATTGGGAGTTGAGGATCCAATCCTTGCCATAGCTAAAAAACTAGAAGAAGCTGCTCTGGAAGACGAATATTTTAAATCCAGAAATTTATATCCAAATGTTGATTTCTATTCTGGGATCATCTACAGAGCATTAGGAATTCCTACAGATATGTTTACGGTGATGTTTGCCATAGGTCGTTTACCAGGTTGGATCGCACAATGGAAAGAAATGCGTGAAAATAAAGAGCCAATAGGAAGACCAAGACAAATTTATACGGGACATCCTTTGAGGGATTTTGTTCCAACAGATAAAAGATAAAATCAGTTTAAAAAGCTTCACGAATTTGTGAAGCTTTTTTTATATTTGCCAAAAGCTAAAAAGATATGTTAGAATTAAAGGTAAATAATGAAACTTCGAGACTGAGGGCAGTAGTGCTTGGTTCGGCCGTTGATAATGGACCTACTCCAAAGGCTGAAGAGGCCTACGATCCAAAATCATTAGAGCATATCTTAGCGGGAACCTACCCAAAGGAGCTGGATATGATAAATGAAATGGAGGCATTTAATACGGTGTTGAAAAAATATGATGTAACGGTTTTTCGTCCAGAGCAGATCGAAAATTACAATCAAATATTTACCAGAGATATTGGTTTTGTTATTGATGATGTTTTTGTAAAATCTAATATTTTACCGGATCGCGAACGAGAATTAGATGCGATTCAATACGTCATCGATCAAATTAATCCTAAAAAAGTTGTTCGTCCACCCGAGGAAGTTCACATCGAAGGAGGTGATGTTATGTTGTGGAATGAGTATATTTTTATTGGTACTTATAAAGGAAGTGATTATAAAGAGTACATTACTGCACGAACAAACGTGCACGGAGTTCAATACATTAAAGAATTATTTCCTAATAAAATTGTCAAAGAATTTGATTTGGTTAAATCCAAAATTGATGCCCGCGATAATGCCTTGCATTTAGATTGTTGTTTTCAACCCGTAGGGAATGACAAAGGGATTATTTACAAAAATGGTTTCCGCGAGGAAGCAGACTATTTGTTTTTAGTTCATCTTTTTGGAAAAGACAATCTATTTCATATCACTAGAGACGAAATGTACAACATGAATTCGAATGTTTTTTCTATCGATACCAATGTAGTAGTTTCTGAAAGAAATTTTACGCGACTTAACAATTGGTTGCGTGCAAACGGTTTTGTGGTAGAAGAGATTCCGTACGCAGAAATCGCAAAACAGGAAGGGTTATTGCGATGTACGACTTTACCTTTAAAAAGGGATTAATTTTAGATAGAGGCGCATAGTAGGAGAGACGCAATGCAATGCGTTGCAACAAAAAATAAAATAAAAATCATGAAACAAACCACAAATTCCATAGTTATGATTCGCCCCGTTGCGTTTCGAATGAACGAACAAACCGCAGTTAATAATTATTACCAAAAAGTACTGGACGGTTTGTTGCCAGCAACCGTAAATGCCAAGGCGCAACAAGAATTCGATGTTTTTGTCGAGAAATTAAGAGCAGTTGGTGTTGATGTAACCGTTGTGGATGATACCTTGAGTCCAGATACGCCAGACAGCATTTTTCCAAACAATTGGATTTCATTTCACGAGAATGGTGATGTGGCATTATATCCAATGTTTGCCGAAAATCGTCGGGAAGAACGTCGGGAAGAAATTCTAGATATGCTGGAGGACAAAGGTTTTGTTATCTCTAACATTGTAGACTACACATCGGCAGAGGAAGATGGTTTTTTCTTAGAGGGAACAGGAAGTTTACTTTTAGACAGAGCAAATAGTAAAGCTTATTGCGCTTTGTCACCAAGAGCAGATGAAGAATTGTTTATCGAATTTTGCGAAGATTTTGATTATGCTCCCGTAATTTTTGAAGCTTTTCAAACCGTCGATGGAGAACGAAAATTAATTTATCACACTAATGTAATGATGTGCTTAGGCGAAACTTTTGCTGTAATTTGTTCGGATTGTATCGATGATAAAAAAGAACGCAAAATGGTTCTTGATAATCTTAAGGAAAATGGCAAAGAAATTATTGTAATTACTGAAGCCCAAATGAACAATTTTGCAGGGAATATGCTTGAAGTTCGTGGAAGTAATGAGAAAAGATATTTAGTAATGAGTGCTGCAGCGCATCAAGCGTTAACGCCAAAGCAGATCGAACAATTAGAAAAACATGCTGAAATTTTGAGTTCGAGCTTAGATACAATTGAAGCGTGCGGTGGCGGAAGCGCCAGATGTATGATGGCAGAGATTTTCCTGCCTAGGAAATAAAGAAAAACCGGATAAAATTATTATCCGGTTTTTTTATGGCTTTACCTTAGGATAGATTCCCTTTTATAATATTGATAATGGCACTTACGATATATTGTATTCCTATCGCAATTACAATGAATCCTACGATTCTCGATATGGCAACAATGCCGGATACTCCCAGTATTTTTGCTAAATAATGCGCGCTTTTAAGTATTAAAAATATGGTCACTGCAATAGCAAGAATAGCGATTGAAGAAATTAAAATCTCCATCGTTGAATTGTGTTCCTGATAAAATGCAATAAGTAATGATATGGAACCCGGTCCAGCAAGCATAGGAATGGCAAGCGGTGTTAAGGCAATGTCATTTCTTTTTTGAGCATCGGATTCTGCTTTTTTATTGATTCCCCTCTTTTTATTAAATTCTCCCGAAAGCAACGAAAATCCAGAGTTTACAATAATGATTCCTCCAGCTATTCGCAAGGCATCGATACTGATACCAAAGAAAATCAAAACATATTGGCCTATAAAAAAAGAGACAATTAGGATAATAAATACATTTATCGCCGTCCATAAAGAAATTCTAGAACGTTCTTTTTTGGTGTCATTTTGCGTAAGGCCCACAAAGATGGGAACCGTACCAATAGGGTTTAAAACTGAAAAAAGAGCGACAAACAGATAAATAAATAAATCCATATTTTGTTTTTAAGACTGCAAAAATACTCTTTTTTTGCTTTTTAAAGTTAAGCTACTGTTTTTTATTGCTTTGAGAACTAAACCGTAAAATTGTTAAACGAACAAACCTTTTTGATTACTTTTGCTAAATACAATTAAAGAAAATGATAAAGAGTAAAAAAACCTTGGTTCTTGGAGCAACAACGAAACCAGATAGATATGCGTTCAAAGCCATATCAATGTTAGTAGATAAAGGGCATTCCGTACTTGCGCTAGGTCAAAATGCTGGTGAAGTTGCGGGGGTTAAAATCCAGACTAAAGCCATTCCATTAAAAAATATCGATACCGTTACCTTATATTTAAATCCAACGCGTCAGCGTGATTATTATAATTATATCGTAGAGGCAAAACCGAAACGGGTTATTTTTAATCCCGGCACAGAAAATCCAGAATTCTATCAGTTGCTAAAATTGAACGATATTAAAGTAGACGTGGCTTGTACATTGGTTTTATTAGCCACAAATCAGTATTAGTTTTTTCTGAAGCTATTTCCTGCTATTCATTTCAATCTTTTGATTAAAAACAGTCTTTTTCTACATATAAAAAGGAGCTTCCGTTGGTCGCTCTTTTTTTATGAGAAAAAAGTACTGTTTTTTAATCAAAAGGATTTCCATTTTTATCAGGGCTAGGAACATCGGAATTAACCTGAATTGTTAGGATGTAAACGGTTTGTTTTGCATCAGTACTGCATTTCAATAGTAAAAATCTCAAGGTCAATATTTGGAATTTAAAAAGAACAAGATTGAATAGTCAAAAAGAGTCAAGGGATTTTCTTCTCAAGATTATAAATTAAAAAGGTGTATCATAGAATTTAGTGTTGCTTTGGGAATCTTCATGCAGTATTTTAAAAACGTCTTTCCGCTGCGATAGGTTTGCTTATCAATAGCAATCCAATAAAAGTTATAAGTCCATTTAGGATGATGAGTTCATTGTCAAATACGTATCCAAAAAATAAGGTCTTTGAATTTTCGCTTATAAAGTAGGTTAGCGCTGGAGCCAATAGACAGATCCATGGTACAAATTTATCTTTAACCGTTTTTGATTTGGCAAACAATCCAAAGCAATACAGTCCTAATAGTGGGCCATACGTATACGATGCTACCCTAAAAATCATTCCAACCACAGAGCTGTCATTGATTGTGTTAAAAAATACAATCACCAGAAACATTAAAAATGAAAAGGCAATATGGACATAATGTCTATTGCGCACTACGTTGGGTTTGTTTCGGTTCTCCGCTTTATCCATACCCAAAAAATCGACGCAAAACGAGGTCGTCAAAGCCGTTAATGCGGAGTCTGTGGTCGCAAAGGTAGCGGCGGTCAATCCCAATAAAAAAATGACGGATGGAATTAGCGTCAAATGATGAAAAGCAATTTCTGGAAAAAGTAAATCGGTTCTGGGTTTTCCAGTTATTAGGTCGGTAGGGACTGCAATTCCATTTTTATTCGCATAAATGTAAAGCAGGGCGCCCACACTTAAAAAGAAAATGTTGATTAGTACAAATATTCCAGTAAAGGTAAACATGTTTTTTTGGGCTTCGCCAATGTTCTTGCAGCTCAGGTTCTTTTGCATTAAATCCTGATCTAAGCCAACCATAGCAATAGTGACAAAAATCCCTCCCAGAATTTGTTTGACAAAATGAAACTTATTCGATACAAAATCGTCTAAGAAAAAGACTTTCGAATAATTGCTGTTTTTTACTGCTTCAAAAGCGTCAAAAATACCAAAGTTTAAACTTTTGCAGATGAAGTAAATGGTCAAAAAAACGGAAGTGACCAAGAAGAAAGTTTGTAATGTGTCCGTGATGATAATGGTTTTCAATCCGCCGCGGTAGGTATAAGCAAATATTAAAGCTAGCGAAATCAAAACGGTAACGGCAAATGGGATTCCGTAAAAGTCAAAAACATAGCGCTGTAGAACAATCACCACAAGATACAGTCGAAACGATGAGCCGATGGTTCTGCTAATCAAGAAAATGGTGGCGGCAGTTTTATAGGAATATATGCCCAATCGCTGTTCGATATAGCTGTAAATCGAAGTTAGATTCAAGCGGTAATATAGCGGCAAGAGTATTTTGGCAATAATGACAAAACCAATTGCATTTCCTAAAACAAATTGAAAATACTTGAATTGCTCCCCATTTGGCGATCCTACTTCCCCGGGAACCGAAATGAATGTGACTCCAGAAAGTGCCGTTCCAATCATTCCAAAAGCTACTAAATACCATTTTGAATTCTTGTTGGCTTTAAAAAAAGCATCATTTCCGCTGTCTTTTTTGCTGACAAAGTGTGAAATCAAAAATAAAATGCCAAAATAAACGATAATAAGGAGTAGGATAGTGCTTGGTGCCATTTGCTGAGTTTGAAGTGACCAAAATACGATTTTTTGGTTAATCGTTGAATCGGGAATTTGTTTATTTGAAAACCGGTACGTCTTCATCTTAACGCTCTCCAGAGGAAGGACGCCACTTTGTTGAAGAAAATACTAATGAGATTCTGCGCTGAGACGATAAAAAGTATTGTTTAAATGGCGGACCTCAAGCTCCAATTGTTATCAAAGTAAATTCTTTAATGCTTTTTCCTCATTATCTCATTTTCTAATTCTTCGAATTATCTAATTGACTACTTTTGCAGTTATGGAATTTTCTTCGAAATTAATAGAGAAAGCAGTGAATGAAATGTCTCAGTTACCAGGAATTGGTAAACGAACAGCATTGCGATTGGTTTTACATTTGTTAAAACAGCCCAAAGAGCAAACCGGTTTTTTGTCACAAGCTTTGGTTGCAATGCGGGAAGATATTAAGTACTGCGAGAGTTGCCACAACATTTCGGATAGTGTGCTGTGTGAAATTTGCGCAAATAAAAGCCGTAATCACCAGATAATATGCGTTGTTGAGGACATTCGCGATGTCATGGCAATTGAAAATACGGGGCAGTTTAGAGGGATTTATCATGTGCTGGGCGGCAAAATTTCACCTATAGATGGCGTTGGCCCCAGCCAATTAAACATAACCACTTTAGTTGAAAAAGTAAAGTCGGGCGTAGTGAATGAAATTATTTTTGCCTTGAGCTCCACGATGGAAGGGGATACTACTAATTTTTATATTTACCGGCAAATAACGGACTGTGAGATACTTATTTCAACAATTGCTAGAGGAATTTCAGTAGGGGACGAACTGGAATATGCTGATGAAGTTACCCTGGGAAGAAGTATTTTACATCGAATTCCATTTGAAAAGTCTTTTAAAAACAATTAATACACGTAAAGAATAGCGATGCTTTTTAAATCGTAAATGAAAAGCTATATTTGTCGCTTAAAAAATATTAAAAATGAGCAGATCCGTACTCTATTTATTGCTAGTTACTAGTGTGTTGCTTTCCTCGTGTATCCCAACTAAGGATTTAATTTATCTGCAGAAAAAAGATAATTCGCAACCAGAAGCTACCATCGCAGCAGTAGAAGCAAAGCCCTATCGATTGCAGATCAATGATGTGTTGAGTATTACTATAAAAGCCATCGATCCTAAATTAGTGGCTATCTTTAGCCCTTCCAACGAAGGTAGTGTGGCAGGTAAGTCGGAATCGGGATTGTATTTTGATGGTTTTACAGTTGATGACCATGGTATGATTAGAGTCCCTGTTTTGGGGGATTTAAACGTTATTGGTTACACGCTAGATGAAGTAAGGATACGGCTTGAAAAGCAATTATTAGCGGAATATTTCAACAAAGAGGCAAATGTTTTCGTGACTGTAAAACTAGCGGGTTTTCGATATACAATCAATGGGGAAATAGGCGGTCCTGGCACAAAGACCTTGTTTCAAGAGCATGTGAATATCATGGAAGCTATTGCAAATGCTGGAGATATTACCATTACGGGAAATAGAAAAGAAGTTACAATCATGAGAAAAACACCAACAGGAGTTGAAATGCATGATCTGGATCTAACGGATATCAATGTAATGCGGTCCCCTTATTTTTACTTGCAGCCTAACGATTACGTATACATCAAGCCACTCAAACAGAAAACGTGGGGAACTGGAAAAACGGGAATCGAATCATTGGGAACAATTATCACACTGTTATCATTAGCTACAACGACTTTCTTGCTGTTAAAAAATTAAAAACTAAAATTAAAAAATGTTAGATATAAAAGATTTTTCGATTTTTGAAAACCAAGTCAGTTTTGACTTTAAAGGATTCTTAATAAAAATCGGGAGTTATTGGAAGTGGTTTTTGATCAGTTTATTGATCACTTTTACGATTGCTTATCAAGTCAATATTCGAAAGGAAAAAATCTATGGTATGGAGACACTCATTGCCGTAAAAGAAGAAAGTAATCCGCTTTTCACGTCAAATACGAGTTTGGTCTTCAATTGGGGTGGTACCTCTGATCAGGTTCAAACCATTTCAACCACCTTGCAGTCTCGATCTCATAACGAGTTAGTAGTGGATAAGCTGCAATATTATATTAATTACCAGGTTCAAGGGGATTATAATTTGGTCGACGCGTACGGTGCTGTTCCGTTTTTCGTAAATATTGATAAATCTAAGGGACAACTTACGGGAATGCTTATAGGGATTAAGTTTGTCAGTGAAAGTGAATATGAAATCAGAATCCCATTTGAAAATCCAAGCGTTTCTATACTCACTTATTCAAATAATACATACAGTAATACTGCAGTGGAACCGGGCGAATTTGTCAAAAGATACAAAGTCGGACAACAAGTGGCACTTCCTTTTTTAAATTGGAAATTACAAATAAATGACAATCCTGGTTTCTATAAAGGAAACGAATATTTCGTGCAGTTTAACGATTTTGACGGAACGGTTTCCGGCTACAAAGGCATCAGTGTACAGTCAGATGACAAAGGAGGTTCCATCATTACTTTAGGAATGCAAGGAACCAACAAAGCTAGAATGGTAGAATATTTGAATTCCACTGTTAAAATGCTTATTAAAAGACAGTTGGATAGTAAGAATCAATTTGCTACAAATACCATTGCTTTTATAGATAGCACATTAGTTACAATGGAATCCCAATTAAAGGAAACGGGAAACGAGCTGAAAACCTTTAGACAGGGAAAGAATATTTATGATATTGAGGAAGGCGGAGCTAAATTCTCAGAGAAGATTTTGGAGTTTGATGTCAAGAAAGACGAGGTTAATCGTAAAATGGCCTACTATAATTCCTTAAAAGCGTACCTTAAAAATAGCGTGAATTATGCAAAACTACCGGCACCATCGGTAGCTGGAATCGAAGATCCAAATATTGTGGTTAATGTTTCCAAGTTAATTGCCTTATCCACTCAAAGATCAGAAATGGCTTATGCGGTAAAAAGCGACAAAATTTTCAAAGATTTTGACAATCAGATGGAAGCCGTTAAAAATGTATTGCTGGAGAACATCGCCACCGCTAAATCTTCTTTACAGTATGATTTAGCCATGGTTAGCAGTAAAATAAATGAAACAGAGAGTACCATAAAACAACTTCCAGAGGACCAACAAGAGCTCATAAAAATCAAAAGGAAATACGATTTAAGCGATAATATTTACAGTACTTTTTTGCAAAAAAGAAGCGAAGCAGATATTGTTAAAGCAGCCAATCTCTCCGATGTTCATTTTATAGATCCTGCCAAAGATGTTGGTGGAGGCTTGATTGGTCCCAAAACCTCTGTGAATTATGTACTGGCTTTATTTCTGGGAATTCTTTTTCCGTTGATTTTTGTCTTTGCTGTTTTTTTTATCAATAATTCGGTTCAAAATACGGAAGACATCAGTAAAATGACAAAAATTCCTTTAATAGGAGTCGTTGGAGTAAATAGAGAGCATACTAATTTAGCCGTTTATGATCGGCCTAAATCTGCTTTATCGGAGTCCTTTAGAGCCATTCGTTCGTCGCTTCAGTTTTTGTACAAACAACAAAATGTAGATGGAGCCAAAACCTTGATGATCACTTCTTCGGTTAGTGGCGAGGGAAAAACATTTTGCTCGATAAACATCGCTACCGTATTTGCCTTGAGCGAGAAAAAAACAGTAGTTATTGGTCTTGATTTAAGAAAACCCAAATTGGCATCCGAATTTAATTTGTCCAATGACGTGGGGATCGTTAATTATTTAATCAAACAAAAAACAGTTGATGAAATTATAAACCATACTCATATTCCATATTTGGACGTTATTCTATCAGGTCCTATTCCGCCCAATCCTGCAGAGATGATTATGAGTGAAGGAATGGGAGAGTTAATTGAAGAATTAAAGAAAAAATACGATTATATTATTTTGGATACGCCGCCAGTAGGGTTGGTTTCTGATGCGTTAGAACTGGCGCAATATTGTGACGTGACGCTGTACATTGTAAGACAGAACTTTACTAAAAAAGACATGATTACTTTGTTAAACAATAGGGTGAAACGCGGAGAGCTGAACAATACCAGCATTATTTTAAATGGATTAGAAAATAAAGCAAAATACGGAACTGGTTATGGGTACGGCTACGGCTATGGGTACGGGTATGGAACGTATGCTAATGGTTATTATGAAGAAGAAAAGCCAAAGAGTATTTATCAAAAAATAGCACAAAAAATATTAAAAAAGCCAAGGCAGTAGCGGGTTGGTTTTAAAACAAAATAAAATGAAAGAGGACATGCAAAAAGTCATTTTAATTACCGGAGGGGCAGGTTTTATAGGGTCTAATCTGTGTGATTATTTTTTATCAAAAGGAGATAAGGTTGTTTGTTTGGATAATTTTGCAACAGGACACAGACACAACCTAAAGGACTTTATAAATCATCCTAATTTTAATTTGATAGAAGGTGATATTCGCAATGCGATAGATTGTGCAACTGCTGTAAAAGGAGTAGATTATGTTTTACATCAGGCAGCTTTAGGTTCGGTACCAAGGTCTTTAAAGGATCCTGTAACCACCAATGATGTGAATGTGACCGGTTTTCTGAATATGTTAGTAGCAGCACGTGATGAAAAAGTAAAACGTTTTATATATGCGGCAAGTTCCTCTACATATGGAGACTCAGAATCTTTGCCAAAAGTGGAAGAAGTAATAGGAAAGCCACTTTCTCCTTATGCCATAACGAAATATGTTAATGAGTTGTATGCCGAAATTTTTAGTAAAACGTATGGTTTAGAAACGATTGGTTTGCGTTATTTTAATGTGTTTGGAAGAAAGCAGGATCCTAATGGCGCTTATGCTGCGGTTATCCCAAAATTTGTTATGCAATTGATGCAATTAGAAAGTCCAAAAATAAATGGAGACGGGAACTATTCTAGGGATTTTACTTACATTGACAATGTCATTCAAATGAATGAGCTAGCGATGTTAACAACCAACCCAGAGGCTGTGAATACGATTTATAACACGGCTTATGGCGACCGAAATACGTTGAATAATTTAGTAGATTATTTGAAAGAATATTTATCAGAATACGATCCGCGTATTGGTACTGTTAGCGTAGAATACGGTCCCAATAGAGCAGGAGATATTCCACATTCGTTAGCTAGTATTGATAAAGCAAAGGATTTGCTGGGATACAATCCACAATATTCCATGCAGGAAGGGCTAAAAGAAGCGGTTGGATGGTATTGGAATAATTTAAGATAGAAGATTTTTGTCGTCTGTTATCTGTTATGAGTTATCTGTTATCTGTTGTGGGTTATCTGTTTTCTGTTATGAGTTATCTGTTATCTGTTGTGAGTTATCTGTTATGAGTTGTCTGTTATCTGTTATGAGTTGTCTGTTATCTGTTGTGGGTTATCTGTTATGAGTTATCTGTGATGAGTTGTCTGTTATGGGTTATGTGTTATGGGTTATCTGTTTTATGTTTTGAGTTATCCGTTATGAATTTTCTGTTATTACACGAATAGTTGCGGATTGAGAATAGCCAGCAAATAAAAATAGAAGATACTCGTTAATAAACCGAAAACAGATAACGGACAACGGACAACGGACAACCGACAACCGAAAACCGACAACCGACAACCGACAACCGACAACCGAAAACAGACAACCGAAAACCGAAAACAGAAAACAGAAAACAGAAAACAGAAAACAGAAAACCGACAACGGACAACGGACAACCGACAACAGAAAACCGAAAACCGACAACCGAAAACGGGCAACGGACAACCGACAACCGAAAACGAGCAACCGAAAACAGTAAATATGAAAAGCTACAAGGATTTAGATATATACACTTTGGCGTTAGCATTGTTTTATAGAACACATCGGCTTTCGTTACAATTACCAAAGTATGAATTATATGAATTAGGCAGCCAAATTAGAAGGTCCTCTGATTCTGTGGCAACTAATATTGTGGAGGGATATGGTAGAAAAAGATATAAGATGGATTTTATAAAGTTTTTAACATATTCTCATGCAAGTAATTTGGAAACAATTTGTCATCTAGAGAAGTTAGCAGTTCTCTATCCAAATGTATAAACTGAAATGATTACTTTACAAAAAGAGTACGATATATTAGGCGCAAAATTATTTTCATTTTTACGCTATGTTGAAAGCAATTGGAATAAATTTGAGTAAAGAATTGTTTGTTATGAGTTATGTGTTGTGAGTTTTCTGTTATGTGTTATGAGTTGTCTGTAATGCTTTATTTATTGTGAGTTGTCTGTTATCTGTTATGAGTTATCTGTTATGAGTTATCTGTTATGAGTTATCTGTTATGAGTTATCTGTTATGGGTTATCTGTTATGAGTTATCTGTTATGGGTTATCTGTTATGAGTTATCTGTTATCCGATATGAGTTTTCTGTTATTACACGAATAGTTGCGGATTGAGAATAGCTAGCAAATAAAAATAGAAGATACTCGTTAATAAACCGAAAACAGACAACAGAAAACGGAAAACGAAGAACCGAAAACGGAAAACCGAAAACGGAAAACCGAAAACCGAAAACCGAAAACCGAGAACGGACAACCGAAAAATGAAAACGGAGAACCGAAAACGGAAAACAGAAAACCGAAAACGGAAAACGGAAAACCGAAAACAGAAAACCGAAAACTGACAACAGAAAACCGACAACGGACAACCGAAAACGGACAACCGAAAACGGAAAACCGAAAACAGAAAACAGAAAACAGAAAACAGAAAACAGAAAACAGAAAACAGAAAACAGAAAACAGAAAACAGAAAACAGAAAACCGAAAACCGAAAACGGAAAACAGAAAACAGAAAACAGAAAACCGATGACCAACAAAGAATATAAAAAAGAAGAAATGAAAATCACAAAAATTTGCTGCATAGGAGCAGGATACGTTGGTGGTCCCACTATGGCAGTTATAGCACAAAAATGTCCGCAAATACAAGTTACCGTTGTGGATTTGAATGCAGAACGTATTGCAGCTTGGAATGATGAGAATGTACATAATATACCAATATATGAGCCTGGCTTGGACGCGATTGTTGGGGAAGCGAGAGGAAGAAATTTATTTTTTTCCACCGATGTTGACAAGGCCATTGCCGAAGCTCAAATTATCTTTATTTCGGTTAATACACCCACAAAAACCTACGGAAAAGGAAAAGGTATGGCCGCCGATTTAAAATACATAGAATTGTGCGCCAGACAAATCGCCAGAGTAGCCAAAGACAATAAAATTGTAGTGGAGAAATCGACACTTCCCGTAAGAACTGCCGAAGCGATAAAAAGTATTTTGGATAATACCGGTAATGGGGTGCAATTTCAAATATTGTCTAATCCAGAATTTCTAGCCGAAGGAACTGCCGTTCAAGACTTGTTAAATCCAGATCGGATATTGATAGGTGGTGATGCCACAGAGGAAGGTCGCAAAGCAATCCAAGCATTAGTGGATGTGTATGCCAATTGGGTTCCGGAGGATAAAATATTGACCACAAATGTTTGGTCTTCAGAATTGTCAAAACTTACTGCTAATGCTTTCTTGGCACAACGGATTTCCTCCATTAATGCCATGTCGGAACTTTGTGAAAAAACGGGAGCCGATGTTAATGAAGTGGCTAAAGCTATTGGGATGGACAGCAGAATAGGGTCAAAGTTTCTAAAAGCGTCGGTAGGGTTTGGAGGTTCTTGCTTTCAAAAAGACATTCTGAATTTAGTGTACATCGCAAAATCGTATGGATTAAATGAAGTAGCAGATTATTGGGAACAAGTAATCATAATGAATGACCATCAGAAAAAGCGGTTTTCCAATAACATAGTTCAAACGCTTTACAACACGGTTTCCGACAAAAAAATCGCGTTTTTGGGCTGGGCATTCAAAAAAGATACTAATGATACCAGAGAATCGGCTGCTATTTATGTTGCTGATGATTTGATCAATGAGCACGCAAAAATTGCCGTCTATGATCCAAAGGTTTCCAATAAAAAAATCTTGGATGATTTAAATTATTTAGAAACCAGAACAGCAGACAGTAATGCTAATAGCATCACTTCATTTACAGATCCGTATGAAGCCTGCCAAAATGCACATGCCATTGCTGTACTGACAGAGTGGGATGAATTTATAACCTATGATTGGCAAAAAATTTATGATTCCATGCAAAAGCCAGCTTTTGTTTTTGATGGTAGAAATTTATTAAATGGCCCTAACTTAGAGGCAATTGGATTTGTATATCAAGCGGTAGGCTCTTAAATAAGGAAGTAGCGATTTTTGTTTGATTGGATGAAATGATTTTCATTCTAAAGAAGATTTAAAAGAGTAGAAAACAGAATCAATAAAAAGAAACGCATTTTTATTGCAATACAAAACATAAGATGAATTGGTATGTAGTGTATACAAAACCCAAATGGGAGAAAAAAGTAGCAGAACAATTAAAAAATAGTGGAATAGAGTGCTATTGTCCTTTGATTACTCAAATCCGACAATGGTCCGATCGAAAGAAAAAAGTGGAAGTGCCTCTTTTTAACTCCTATGTTTTTGTTCAATTAGCGGAATCAGAGCGGAACTCCGTATTTCAATCCGTTGGAGCAGTTCGGTATTTATTTTGGCTAGGGAAGCCGGCTGTTGTTCGCGATGAAGAAATCAGTGTAATAAAGAAATGGCTCGACACTTCGGATTGTATTGATGTAACCGTGGGGGGGTATCAAATTGGAGATTCCATACAGTTGGAATCTGGCCCTTTTATGGCACAAAAGGCTACAATTCAAGAGATGACGAATACCCATTATGTGTTGGTTTTGGAATCCTTGGGATGTGTTTTGAAAATGAAAATAAAATAGGGAAACAGATTAAAAGAAGGTGGTTAGTTTTAAAAATAAAAGAAGTGTAAGGTATTGATTTACTTATTTCTGCAAAATAAATAAATTGTGCTTCACTTTCCACATCATGTTTGCTTAAATTAATACGCTAGCAGTCACTTAACCAAACAAGTTAAATAGGACGGAACTACAGTGTTCCTCTGGGGCTGTCTAACTGTAGTTGGTTTTTTAATAGCTCTTGCTGAAGATTAGCGGTAGCCAAGATGTTGATGCAGTTTAGAAAGATGTGTATTGTAAAGTAGAGGGAAAGTAGTTTTTCAACGCGATCGGAAGGATGATGTCAAAAAATTAATTGCATTTTAAATATAAAATATAAAGTTAAATGAAAAAAATATTAATAACGGGAGGCGCTGGATTTATTGGGTCTCATGTAGTTCGTTTGTTTGTTATCAAATATCCAGAATATCATATTTATAACTTAGATGCTCTTACTTATGCGGGTAATTTAGAAAATTTGGTGGATATTGAAAAAGAACCTAATTATACTTTTGTAAAAGGCGATATTACGGATGAAGCTTTCATTGCTGATTTGTTTGACAAACAGGAATTCGACGGGGTAATTCATTTGGCTGCCGAATCTCATGTGGATCGATCCATTGAAGACCCGCTGGCCTTTGTACGAACCAATGTTTTTGGAACCGTACATTTGCTGAATGCGGCGAAAAAGCAATGGTTGAATAAACCGGAAGGCAAACGATTCTATCACATCAGTACCGATGAGGTTTATGGCTCTTTAGGAGCTGAGGGACTTTTTACAGAAACGACCGGGTATGATCCTAATTCTCCGTATTCTGCCTCTAAAGCGAGCTCAGATCATTTTGTAAGAGCGTACGGTGAAACGTATGATTTTCCTTTTGTGATAACGAACTGCTCTAACAATTACGGTCCCAATCATTTTCCTGAAAAATTAATTCCTTTATTTATAAATAACATAATTAACAACAAACCATTGCCCGTTTATGGTGATGGGAATTACACGCGCGACTGGCTTTTTGTAGTGGATCATGCGAGCGCAATTGATTTGGTTTTTCACCGTGGAAAAAATCACGAGACCTATAATATTGGTGGCTTCAATGAGTGGAAAAATATTGATTTAGTGCGCCTATTGTGCTCTATTATGGATGGTAAACTGGGTCGTCCTGCTGGCAAATCAGCAGAATTAATTACGTACGTAAAAGACAGACCAGGACATGATTTGCGCTACGCTATTGATGCTTCTAAAATAAATAAGGAACTAGGGTGGAAACCATCGGTGACTTTTGAACAAGGATTAGAAATCACAGTAAGCTGGTATTTAGACAATTCGGACTGGTTGCAGCACGTTACTTCTGGTGCGTACGCTTCCTATTATGAAAAACAGTATCTGTAAGTGTAGCTTCGTACAGGATAGTAAAAGAATACTATAAAGAGACACTACAATTGTTCTGATTTTGGAAGAGTACGAATAGTATTTCATTTGCGGCTTTATTAGTTATTGATTTTCAAGTAATTAGTATTTTTAGATTCAGTCAAAATAATTTTTTAACATCGATTTGTTAGTCGGTAGCCATTTTAATGACCTTTTGTAAGTATATTTGCGCCCTGAAAATAATCCAGTTCTTATTCATTTATGTGAGTTTGAACTGCGTAGCGGTGGAGTAAAAGGAACACAAGTAATTAGAATTAGTAGGAAATGAGTCCAAATAAAAAAATAGCAATAATTGGTTTGGGGTATGTAGGATTGCCATTAGCAAGACTATTTGCCACAAAACATGCTGTAGTAGGATTTGATATCAATCCAGCTCGTGTTGCTTCCTTACAATCCGGTACGGATACGACCTTTGAGGTTGAAGATGCTGTCTTGCAAAAAGTACTCTTAAATCAGCCGAGTGATTCCAATGGTTTGTATTGTACCACTGATACAGCCCATCTGGCAAATTGTAATTATTACATTGTAACCGTTCCCACTCCAGTAGATAAAAACAATCGCCCTGACTTAAATCCGCTGTATAAGTCCAGTGCAACAGTTGGAAAGGTCTTGAAAAAAGGGGATATCGTTATTTATGAATCTACCGTATATCCAGGGGCAACAGAGGAAGAGTGTGTACCCGTTTTAGAAAAAGTTTCCGGATTACAGTTTAATGTTGATTTTTTTGTAGGCTATTCGCCAGAACGCATTAACCCGGGCGATAAAGAACACACGGTAGAGAAAATTTTAAAAATTACTTCGGGATCTACTCCAGAAACAGGGTCTGAAGTCAATAAATTATACCAATCTGTTATTACGGCAGGAACCCATTTGGCACCGACCATAAAAGTAGCAGAAGCAGCCAAAGTCATTGAGAACTCCCAGCGGGATATCAATATCGCTTTTGTCAACGAATTAGCCAAGATCTTTAACTTGATGAATATTGATACCCATGCAGTCTTAGCGGCGGCAGGAACGAAATGGAATTTCCTCCCTTTTAAACCAGGTTTAGTGGGCGGACATTGCATTGGCGTTGATCCTTATTATTTAGCACAACGGGCACAGGAATTTGGTTATCATCCGGAAATTATCTTGGCAGGACGTCGCTTGAATGATAGTATGGGGGATTACGTTGCGTCGCAGATTGTGAAATTAATGATTAAAAAAGGGATTTCAGTGAATGGCGCTACGTTATTAATGCTGGGAATTACTTTTAAAGAGAACTGCCCTGATGTGCGCAATACAAAAATTGTTGATGTGATCACTGCTTTGGCAGATTATGGAATTACGATCACCATTTTTGATCCTATGGCAAATCCAGCGGAAGTGCAACATGAATACGCCTTGGTAACGACTGCCGAATTGCCTGATCAAAAATTTGATGCCGTAGTTTTAGGTGTTGCACACCGAGAATTCCTAGCTATTGATTTTTCTAAATTGCAAAATACCAACAGTTTGCTGTATGATGTAAAAGGAGTTTTAGGGAATGTGGCTGACGGAAGACTATAGATCAGACACTCCCAAAAAGAATTAAAATACAAAGAGTCGTGAAATATGGAAAATAAGCATTCAATTACACATGTCATTCTTACCGGTGGTGTTGGTAGCCGTTTGTGGCCCTTATCCCGTAAAAGCCAGCCCAAGCAATATTTAGCATTGTTTGAAGGAAAGTCTTTGTTTGAAATGACTGTAGAGCGCAATCGCAATGTTGCAGATACCATTATGGTGGTCGGAAATAGCGATAATTGTCATTTAAGTAAAAAAGTATTGGAAAAATCAAACACTTCCTATATTGATATTGTAGAGTCCACTCCCAGAAATACAGCAGCAGCTATTGCTTTTGCCGCTTTTGCATCTGATCCAGAAGCCATATTGATTGTCACTCCCTCCGATCATATCATTGATAAGATGGAAGAATACGAAGCAGCTATAGGTGATGCTATTGAAAAGGCTTCAAAAGGATATATTGTAACTTTTGGAATTATCCCTACAAAACCAGAAACAGGCTATGGTTACATCGAAAGAAAAGGGGATGATGTCCTTTCTTTTAGAGAAAAACCAAATCATGTTACAGCAAGAGAATTTATTTCGCGCGGTAACTTTTTATGGAATAGTGGTATGTTTTGCTTTAAAGCAGGCGTATTTTTAGAAGAGTTAAAATCATTTACCCCCGAGGTTTATGAAAAATCCAAAATTGCATGGGAAGCCAATCAAAATGGAAAATTAGATTTAAACTTGTCCCTCGATATACCATCCATCAGTATTGATTATGCTGTTATGGAGCGAAGTAAGAAAATTAAGGTGGTTTCTTCTACCTTTGTATGGTCGGATCTAGGCTCTTTTGAAGCCGTTTATGATTATTTAGTGGCTCATGGACATCCTGCGGATAAAAATGGGAACATGGTCATAGGAACCACTAATTATACCGCTTTTGTCGGACTCAAAAATACTATTTTTGTACATACGGATACGGCTAATTTAATCCTTCAAAAAGACCATTCTCAAGATGTTAAGAATGTGTACAATGAATTGGAACGCGAAAATCCAGAATTGTTGAATTAAGAATTTTATTTGTTTATCTGTTTCTGAAATGTCGGGAATAAAGGGAGCCAAATTATTTTAAGACGAAATTGTAGTAAAATAAAACATACTAACTTTAAAAATAATTTGTTTTTCCCCAGCCCTAAAGGGAGCCAAATTATTTTTAAAGGAGAATATCTTTTTTATTCATAGTTTTTCATTTCACCTTTTAGGGCAGAGAAAAATGAAAAACGTTGTGTTGATAATTATAAAAAATAATTTGTTTTTCCCCAGCCCTAAAGGGAGCCAAATTATTTTTAAGACGAAATTGTAGTAAAATAAAACATACTAACTTTAAAAATAATTTGTTTTTCCCCAGCCCTAAAGGGAGCCAAATCTTTTTTAAACGAGAATATCTTTTTTATTCATAGTTTTTCATTTCACCTTTTAGGGCGGAGAAAAATGAAAAACGGTGTCTCTTTTACCTTTAGGGAGGGAAAATAAATGAAAAATGACATAATGATCCAAAAGCTTGACGGAACTAAATTATGCGGTATGAAACAGAAAGATTTACAGCACGATGAAAGCATGTGGAAGGGAGCTCCCGCTAGTGGTTTTGTAAAAGCTCAATCACTGCGCGAAAATTTGACAGAAGCTGAAGTTTATTTATGGGAAAAATTGAAAGCGAATCAATTTCATAGTTTAAAATTCAGAAGGCAACATCCGATTGGTATTTATATAGTTGATTTTTATTGTCATAAACAGAAACTAATTATTGAATTAGATGGACCGTATCATAATAATAAAGCACAAATTGAAAATGATCAAGAAAGAACAGATTTTTTGAATTTTCAAGGTTTAAAAGTTATTCGTTTTACTAATGAACAGGTGCTAATTCAAATTGATTTTGTCTTAAATGAAATCGGACAATATTGTATAGAGTAATCTTTTGTTCACTAGGTAGTTTTTCATTTCACCCTTTAGGGCGGGGGAAAAAATGAAAAACGGTATTGTTGAAAAATTAAAATGATAAGAAACATTATAAAAAATAATTTGTTTGCCCCTCCCGAAATGTCGGGACTAAAGGGAGCCAAATTATTTTAAGACGAAATTGTAGTAAAATAAAACATATTAACTTTAAAAATAATTTGTTTGCCCCAACCCTAAAGGGAGCCAAATTATTTTTAAAGCGAGAATATTTTTGTTATTACATAGTTTTTCATTTCACCCTTTAGGGCGCGGAAAAAATGAAAAACGGTATTGTCGAAAAATTAAAATGATAAGAAACATTATAAAAAATAATTTGTTTGCCCCTCCCGAAATGTCGGGACTAAAGGGAGCCAAATTATTTTAAGACGAAATTGTAGTAAAATAAAACATACTAACTTTAAAAATAATTTGTTTTTCCCCAGCCCTAAAGGGAACCAAATTATTTTTAAGACGAGAATATCTTTTTTATTCATAGTTTTTCATTTCACCCTTTGGGGAAGGGCAAAAATGAAAAACGGTGTGTCTTTTACCTTTAGGGCAGGGAAATAATGAAAAACTTCGTGTTGATAATTATAAAAAATAATTTGTTTGCCCCTCCCGAAATGGGGGGAATAAAGAGAGTCAAATTATTTTAAGACGAAATTGTAGTAAAATAAAACATACTAACTTTAAAAATAATTTGTTTGCCCCAGCCCTAAAGGGAGCCAAATTATTTTTAAACGAGAATATCTTTTTTAGTTCATAGTTTTTCATTTCACCCTTTAGGGCGGGGAAAAAATGAAAAACGGTGTGTCTTTTACCTTTAGGGCAGGGAAATAATGAAAAACTTCGTGTTGATAATTATAAAAAATAATTTGTTTGCCCCAGCCCTAAAGGGAGTCAAATTATTTTTAAACGAGAATATCTTTTTTATTCATAGTTTTTCATTTCACCCTTTAGGGCGGGGAAAAAATGAAAAACGGTGTGTCTTTTACCTTTAGGGCAGGGAAATAATGAAAAACTTCGTGTTGATAATTATAAAAAATAATTTGTTTGCCCCAGCCCTAAAGGGAGTCAAATTATTTTTAAACGAGAATATCTTTTTTATTCATAGTTTTTCATTTCACCCTTTAGGGCGGGGAAAAAATGAAAAACGGTGTGTCTTTTACCTTTAGGGCAGGGAAATAATGAAAAACTTCGTGTTGATAATTATAAAAAATAATTTGTTTGCCCCAGCCCTAAAGGGAGCCAAATTATTTTTAAAGCGAGAATATCTTTTTTTATTCATAGTTTTTCATTTCACCCTTTAGGGAGGGGAAAAAATGAAAAACGGCAAGTGCTTTAACCCTTCACAGAGGAGCAAAAATTAAAAACGGTAAGAGACTTCATCCTTTCGATAGGAAAAAATGAAAACAGATTTTAACAAAACTGCAAGTTGGCGATTTTAAATTAGTAATGAATACAAACTCCAAAATCTATATCGCAGGACATCAGGGCATGGTAGGCAGTGCGGTGTGGAGCACGTTAACTTCGAAAGGCTATACCAATCTAATTGGTGTTTCCAGTACGGAATTAGATTTACGGGATCAAAAAGCGGTTTTCAATTATATTGCCACTGAAAGTCCAACTGTAATAATTGATGCGGCAGCTCGTGTGGGCGGTATTTTGGCAAATATGAATTCGCCTTATGAGTTTATAATGCAGAACATGCAGATCCAAAATAATCTAATTGATTCTGCGCTACAATCAGGTGTTGAGAAGTTTATTTTTTTAGGCAGTTCTTGTATTTACCCTAAATTGGCGCCTCAGCCTTTGAAAGAAGAGTATTTATTAACTGGCGCTTTGGAGTCCACAAACGAATGGTATGCTATTGCAAAAATAGCGGGAGTAAAAGCATGTGAAGCAATTAGAAAACAATACGGCAAAGACTATTTCAGTTTAATGCCAACAAATTTATACGGGTCGAATGATAATTTTGACTTACATAGTTCGCATGTTTTACCAGCTATGATTCGGAAATTTCATGAGGCAAAAGAAAATAACAATGCTCCCGTAACTTTATGGGGAAGTGGAACGCCGAGGAGAGAATTTTTGTATGTTGACGACATGGCCGAGGCAGTTGTTTTTGCTTTGGAAAATAAGTTATCAGATTCCCTATACAATGTGGGAAGCGGAGAAGACTTGACCATAAAGCAATTAGCTGAAACGATTCAAAAAATCGTAGGACATCAAGGCGTGATTATGTGGGATGACACAAAACCAGATGGTACCCCGCGAAAATTAATGGATGTTTCCAAAATGAATGCGTTAGGATGGAAACACCGCGTTTCATTAGAACAAGGAATTCAGAAAACCTATAACTGGTTTTTAAAAAGTTTAGGAGTTTAGAAAATAGTTTAAAAGGATAGGAAAATAGTTATTTGGTTTGGAAAGAGTTCAATCTGCAAAAACACCTAACCACTTAAACAAATAGCACTTTAAACACTTAAATGCACAGTCCAGCAACGAACAAATAAAAACATGAAAGTAGCATTAGTAACGGGTATTACGGGTCAAGACGGTGCTTATCTAGCGGAACTTTTATTGAATAAAGGATATATGGTTCATGGCATTAAACGAAGAGCTTCTTCATTTAACACCAGTAGGATTGATCATTTGTATCAGGATCCTCATGAAAAAAACCCAAGGTTAAAACTCCATTATGGAGATTTGACGGATTCTATGAATCTGACGCGAATCATTCAGGAAACACAGCCGGATGAGATTTATAATTTAGGTGCGATGAGTCATGTCAAAGTAAGCTTTGATATTCCAGAGTATACGGCAAACGCTGATGGGATTGGAACCTTGCGAATTCTAGAAGCGGTTCGGCTTTTAGGATTAGAAAAGAAAACGAGAATCTATCAAGCCAGTACTTCTGAATTGTATGGTTTGGTGCAAGCCGTACCACAATCTGAAACTACTCCTTTTTATCCCCGTTCTCCTTATGCTGTAGCCAAAATATATGCGTATTGGATTACCGTAAATTATAGAGAAGCGTATGGTATGTTTGCCTGTAACGGGATTTTGTTCAATCATGAAAGTCCTTTGCGTGGCGAGACTTTTGTCACTAGAAAAATTACACGTGGCGTAGCCAAAATCGCTTTAGGCATGCAAGAAATCCTTTATATGGGGAATTTAGATGCCAAACGTGATTGGGGACATGCTAAAGATTATGTCGAAGCCATGTGGCGCATCCTACAACAAGACAAGCCCGAAGACTTTGTTATTGCAACAGGAGTGACTACTAAAGTACGGGATTTTATAAAATTAGCATTTGCTGAGGTAGGTTTCCACCTTCGATTTGAAGGAGAAGGAGTGGATGAAGTTGGAATTTTAGATGGTTTCAACCAAACCGTAGTGGAAGCAGTTTTGGATGCAGTGGCACCTACCATTGCAGTAGGAACAATACTAGTTCGAATAGATCCAACCTATTTCCGCCCGACAGAGGTTGATGTACTTATGGGTGATCCAACCAAAGCACAAACGCAATTGGGATGGAAGCCACACTATAATCTTGCTGATTTGGTAGAAGAAATGGTCGCGGCTGATGTAGCCTTGTTTAAAAAGGACTTGCATTTGATAAGTGCGGGACATTCGGTTTCTAAGCAGGAAGATTAATAAATCTAAATATATTTATATGCTAATACGAATTACTTGTGGCACGGGATTTATAGGGTCACATGTGGTAAAATAGTTTTTCAACAAATATCCGCAGTATCAAACATATAATTTAGATGCTCTGACCTATGCTGGACAACTTAAGTGTATTTCTGACATTGAAAACGAACTGAATTATACTTTCATAAAAGGAGATATAGTTGATTCCGTTTTTGAAGAATCTTTGTTAGCTGAACATCAATTTGAAGATGTAATTCATTTAGCGGCAGAGTCTCATGTGGATCGCTCTATTATAGATTCTATGTCATTTGTTAAATCAAATGTGTTGGGAACGATGAATTTACTAAATGCTTTTAAAACTATTTGGAATAATAATTTTGAGGGCAAGCGATTAGATCACAGCAGTATTGATGAGGTTTAGGTCTCTGTGTGTGTTGACGGAATATTCACAGAAACTACAGCTTACGATCTCAATTCCACATATTTTGCTGCAAAAGCCAGTTCGAATCATTTTGTTCGTGCTTATGGGGAAACTTTTGCTAGGCCGTTCGTGTTGACAAATTGTTCCAATAATTATGGACCGAATCATTTTCTTGAGAAATTAATTCCTCGTTTTATCAATAATATTATAAACATTAATCCGTTGCCGGTTTATGGCGATGGCAATTATACTCGTGACTGGTTTTTTGTCGAAGACCCTGCCGTGGCTATTGATTTAGTCTTTCATGATGGGAACAATCATGAAACCTATAATATTAGCGGATTTGATGAATGTAAAAATATCCATTCGGTCCAGCTGCTCTGTCAGATAATGAATAGGAAATTAGTAAGGTCAATCGGTACATCTGCAAAATTAATTATTTATTTAAAAGATCGTCCAGGACATGATTTGACGTGTGCTACTGGCGCTTCTAAAATAAATAAAGAACTAGTTTGGAAACCATCCGTAACTCTTGAGCAGAGTTTAGAAAAAACTATTGATTGGTATTTGTATAATAAAAAATGGTTGCATATTGTTACTTCAGGGGATTATCAAAAATTTTATGAAAAACAATATAATTAATTCTAACAATTAGTACAAATGAAAGGAATTATTTTAGCCGGAGGTTCAGGAACAAGGCTTTATCCATTAACCAAAGCAACTTCAAAGCAATTGCTGCCAATTAATGACAAGCCGATGATTTATTATCCACTTTCTGTACTAATGCTGGCAGGGATCAGAGAAGTATTGATTATTTCAACACCAACCGATTTACCAAGGTTTATTGAGCTACTTGGAAATGGATCGGATATTGGTATGCAATTTACTTATAAAGAACAACCCTCACCTGATGGTCTAGCACAAGCATTTATTATAGGAGAGGAATTTATTGGTAATGATGATGTGTGCTTGGTATTAGGCGATAATATTTTTTATGGTCATGGATTTTCAAAACTATTGGAAAAAGCTTTGAAAAACGTTATTGAAAAGAAAAAAGCAACAATTTTTGGATATTACGTTCAGGACCCAGAACGTTATGGAGTAGTAGAATTTGACGAGAAAAAAAAAGCATTGAGTATTGAGGAAAAACCATTAAAGGCAAAAACAAATTATGCTGTGGTTGGACTTTATTTTTACCCAAATAGTGTAATTGAGATTGCTAGAAATGTAAAACCCAGCGGTCGCGGAGAATTGGAAATTACAACTGTAAATCAGGAATATTTAGAACAAGGAAATCTGAAAGTTGAGTTGATGGGAAGAGGCTATGCTTGGTTAGACACTGGCACGCACGAAAGTCTTTTGGAAGCTTCAAACTTTATTCAAACTATAGAAAACAGACAGGGATTAAAAGTGGCTTGTCTAGAAGAAATTGCTTTTAATATGGGCTATATCTCAAAAGAACAACTATTATTACTGGCTCAACCTTTGAGAAAAAACGGATATGGCCAATACTTGCTCGAAATAGCCAATGAAAAACCTCTATATGAAATTTAAAAGAACAGCGATATCCGATTTAATTATCTGTGAACCTATAATAAGGGGAGATGATAGAGGCTATTTTATTGAAACTTTCCGACAAGATAAATTAGAAGAGTTTTTAGGTTTCAACATTAATTTTTGTCAAGATAATGAATCAAAATCTACTTACGGTGTATTGAGAGGTTTACACTACCAATTACCACCTTATGCACAAACTAAATTGGTAAGGGTAATTAAAGGAAGTGTTTTGGATGTAGCCGTAGATATTAGACAAGATTCTCCAACATTTGGGCAGCATTTGGCAGTCGAATTAACAGAAGAGAACAAAAAACAACTGTTGGTTCCAAGGGGGTTTGCCCATGGTTTCGTGGTGTTGAGCGAAGAAGCCATTTTTGCTTACAAAGTGGACAATTATTACAGTTTAGAATGTGAAAGGGGAATTGCCTTTGACGATAAAAAAATTGGCGTTGACTGGAAAGTAAAATTAGAGGACTTACAGCTTTCTCCAAAAGATTTGATACAACCAGTTTTTGAAAGTGCTGAATATTTTAAGGAAATTACAAAATTGTATGTATAATATAATAGCTACAGGCGTGAATAGGCAACTTGGGTATGAAAGAAGGGGGTTGGTAGAAAGTTATCCTCATACCATTTTTTCTTTACCGATGTAGCAATAAGTTTAATTGAAGAATAAATAAATAATTAAAGTACTGTTAACTGATAAAGAAGTTAAATATTTCAATCTCTATTTTTTGTAATAATATTGTTTATAAATAATTTGATAATTTTCAATACTGCTAATTATTGAAAGCTCTAAAGTACAAAGTAAAAATATCCTCGAAATCAATTAAAAGAAGTGATAAGGCTTTGAGAGCATGATTCACTAACTTTATCAAAGTATTTAAATTGGTTATAGATTGACAGTTTTATAAATAGGTTATAGAATACTGCATGTCGGCAGGACAAAAAAATATTTATCGTTTGATTATGATTATTAATTAAAAAATGTCTTTAAAAAAACAAGCTTTATCGGGAGTATTCTGGTCGTCCTTACAATTGTTTGGAACTCAGGGTGTGAGTTTTGTGATCTCGGTAATTTTGGCAAGGCTATTAATGCCTTCTGAATTCGGTTTGATTGCCATGCTGAGTATATTTATGGGATTGGGAACTGTTTTAATTAATGGCGGATTAACACAATCGTTAATTCGTACCCAAGACCCTGATGAGGAAGATTTTGCTACAGTGTTTTATTTTAATCTGGTTGGAAGTATATTGATTTACATCATCGTTTTTGTATGCGCGCCTTTAATAGCTAACTTTTATAAACAGGAATTACTTGTTTTAATCGTCAGAGTGTATGCGATTATTTTTATCATTAACGCTTTTGGTGCCATACAGCTTACACGACTCAATAAAATGATGGATTTTAAGACACAATTGAAAATATCTATCCCTTCTATTGTTCTTAGCGGTTTAACAGGTATCTCTTTAGCTTATATCGGATTTGGGGTATGGAGTCTAGTATGGAGTTCTATTGTTCAGGCTTTGGCAGGTACTATCCAGCTTTGGTACTGGGCGAACTGGAAACCGCTTTGGGTATTCAGTAAAGAAAAATTTAATCATCATTTTCAATTTGGTATTAAGTTAATGTTTTCTGGTGTTTTGGATGTCATTTTTACCAATGCGTACACTATAGTTATAGGTAAATTTTTTATTCCGGCTCAGGTAGGATTTTACAATCGTGCTGATACACTGCAAATGTTGCCTGTAGGAACTTTAAGTTCTGTTGTTACAAAGGTTACCTATCCTTTATTTTCGTCAATACAAAATGATGATGTTCGTCTGAAAAGTGTGTATAAGCGCATAATGCAGATGGTTATTTTTCTAGTAGCGCCCACATTGATTTTGATGGCTGTGCTTGCAGAACCATTATTTCGATTTTTATTTACAGAACGGTGGTTGCCTGCCGTACCGTATTTTCAGATTTTATGTGTAAACGGTATTTTGTACCCTATCCATTCGTACAATTTGCAAATATTGACAGTTAAAGGACGCAGTGATTTATTTTTAAGGCTAGAGGTAATTAAAAAAATAATCGTAGTAATGGTCTTGTTGGTTTCATTTCAATATGGTATTTATGGATTATTGTATGGGAGTGTATTAACCTCGGTACTTGCTTTTTTTATTAATACCCATTATAGTGGTAAGTTTTTAAATTATACGGGTTGGGAACAAACTAAGGATATTTTGCCCATTATTTTTGTTAGTGTTTTGGTAGGCGGGCTTGTTTTGGTTTCTGATTTGGTATTAAAAAATTATTATTTTATCGATTTTTTTAGACTTGCTTTGGGCAGTTTTTTGGGAATAGTTCTCTACATTACATCGGCTTATCTTTTTAAACTAAGCTCCTTATTTGAATTAATTACAATTGTAAAAAGACAATGATCAACGTAACAAAGACTTTTTTTCCGCCTATAAAAGAATATACTCAACAATTGGAGCGCGTATGGCGCAACCAATGGTTAACTAATCGTGGCGAATTACTTCAGGAACTAGAAGAAAAACTGAAAGATAAATTAGATGTTTCCAACATTATCGTAATGAATAACGGCACAATTCCCATCCAGATTGCTTTACAGGTACTGGGACAGCAAGGGGAAATAATCACCACACCATTCAGTTATGTTGCCACTACCGCAGCAATACTGTGGGAACATTGTACTCCTGTTTTTGTAGACATCCATCCGGAGTATTTAACCATAGATGAAACTAAGATTGAGCAAGCCATAACGGCTAAGACCACGGCTATATTAGCCACGCATGTATTTGGTAATCCTTGCGCTATAGAAGCCATTTCCGCTATTGCCGCAAAACATAATCTTAAAGTCATTTATGATGCTGCCCATTCTTTTGGCGTAACGTACCAAGGTAAATCTATTTTTGAGTATGGCGATGTCAGTACCTGTAGTTTTCATGCGACAAAATTGTTTCATACTGGCGAAGGCGGTGCGCTGTTTTGCAGCGACGAAGCCTTAAGTCATCAGTTGTTTTACAGCCACAACTTTGGACATAACGGACCATTGGATTTTCATGGGTTGGGGATAAATGGGAAGATATCAGAGTTGCAGGCTGCAATGGGATTAAGTGTTTTACCTCACATGGATGCTATAATGATCAGCCGAAAAAAAGTTGTTGATCTTTACACTTTGAATTTGGATTTTACTAAATTAAACGCCTTACTAATTAGAGAGAATGCCATTTGGAACTACAGTTATTATCCGGTAATCTTTGAAACAGAAACCCAATTATTAGCCGTTCAAAATGTATTGAACCAGAATGATATTTTCCCTAGAAGGTACTTTTATCCTTCACTTAATACGATCCCTTATGTGAATGGTAACAGTATGCCAATATCCGAAAGCATTGCTGCACGGGTAATGTGTTTGCCTTTATATGAAGGTTTGGAAGAGGAGGATGTTCTTAGAATCATCAATCTGATAAATGCAGAAATATGCTGATAATTGGAGCCAAAGGTTTTGCTAAAGAAGTGTTAGAAATACTCCATCAGAATGGAGAAACTGAAAATCTGTGTTTTTATGACGATATAAACGCTGACGTTCCAGAAAAATTATATGATATTTTCCCAGTTCTTAAAAGTTTGGAGGAAGCCAAAAAATATTTTAAAAATATTGATTGTCATTTTACTTTGGGTATAGGAAATCCAGAATTGCGTTTTAAATTGTTTCAGAAGTTTACTGGCTTGGGAGGTACGTTTATTTCCACTGTCAGTCAAAATGCTGAAATCGGCCACTTTGGGATACAGATTGCCGAAGGTTGTAATATTTTAGCCGGTGTAAAAGTTAGCAACGATGTAACGATTGGTGTCGGAACAATGATTTATTATAATTCTGTTATTACGCATGATGTTACCATAGGAAAATTTTGTGAAATATCTCCTGATGTTAAACTTTTGGGAAGATGTAAAATTGAAGATTTTGTAAAAATCGGTTCAGGTGCTGTCATTTTACCGGATGTTAGAATTGGAAAATTTGCTATAGTTGCCGCTGGATCTGTGGTTAGAAATAATGTGCCGACTAGTGTTATGGTAGCAGGAATTCCTGCGCAAATAAAAAAAATGTTAAAAATATAATATTGTAGAATTGAAAACATATTTCCCCAATCTTAATGCACTCAGATGCATAGCCGCATTTTTAGTTATTATTTTTCATATAGAGTTATATAAGAATTTTTTTCATTTATCAAATTTGTCAAATATTCCTTTTTTCAAAATTATTGGAAAGCTGGGTGTCGTTTTGTTTTTTGTTTTAAGCGGTTTTTTAATAAGTGTCCTTTTGTTAAAGGAAAAAGATAAACTTGGGAAAATTTTATACAAAGACTTTTATATGCGAAGGGTATTGCGCATTTGGCCTGTATATTTTTTAATACTTTTCTTAGGTTTTTTTGTCTTTCCAAATTTTTCATTTTGGAATATTCCTTCTTCGATGTTTCATCCGGTCTCAGAAAATTTTTGGATAAAACTTCTGTTGTATATAATTATCCTTCCTAATTTATCCGTAGCATTATTTAAAGAAGTTGCTAATGTTTCCCAAAGCTGGTCGCTTGGTACAGAAGAGCAGTTTTACCTTATATGGCCTCTTTTTATAGATAAATGTAGAAAGTTTTTATTACCCGGTATGATTGGAATAATCCTGTTTTATCTTGGATTTAAAGTTTTATTAGGGAAATTAGCCATTTATGATATCATTTGGCAACATCTTTTTAATTTTTGGTATCTTTTCAAAGTGGACTGTATGGCGATAGGTGGTATTTTTGCCGTAATTTATTACGATAAATATCATGCAGTAACAAAGTTTTTGTTCAATAAAGTTGTTTTTTTGTCTGTAGTAATCCTTACTCTATCTTTTTTAGGATTTGGTTTGAAATTCGGTTTTTTTCATTATGACGTGTATGCTATTCTTTTTGGAGTTATAATTTTTAATTTAGCCTGTAACGAACGGTATAAAAATCTACTGGAATACAAAATACTGAATTATTTGGGTAGTATTTCTTATGGGATGTATATGTATCATTTAATAGCGTTACAAATTGCTATCCGATGTGGTATTTTTTTTAAAAATAATTTGATAATTTATATATTAACTTTTGCTTTAACTATTTTATTTTCCGGAATTTCATACAGATATTTTGAAAAATATTTTTTAAAATTTAAAAGAAGTCATATTTAAAGAGCGTATTTTAAATGAAAATTTTATATCGTAGTAGCCTGTCTTAAATGTAGTAATGATTACTTATAATCATGAAAATCGAATGTAATAGTCCAGAAAAGACTTTTTAATTTAAGAATGCAATTTCGAAGGATAGTTAACTTTTTAAAACATTATTCGCTTAACAAAATGTATTATTTGGAAGAAAAATATCAAATATTATTTCGAAGCTCCTTGTTTGGAAAATAAAACTCAAAATAATTGAAATGATGCCTAATTGATTTTTTTTTAAATAAGTAGAAGACAGATTAAGATTTACGAACACGAATATTAGCATACTAATGCATTAAAATAGTAGAAAAAGATTTTCTCTTTTGAAAAAAAGTTTATATTCTTTAAATAAATTATAAAAGAAGACTGAAAGAAATAAGTAAAAGATTAGATATTAGAAATGATAAAAATTGCACTAAAAATAATTACTAAGATAAAAAGAAAATTAAATAATCTGGAAGTTGCGTATTTAAGAAGTAAACATTTAGCAAGATTTAAATACTCACAGAAAATTATTTTACTACTATTACCTAATGATGATAGTATTAATGGAGGGATACTATCCATAGTTTCTATTTTTAATGAATTTAATTCTTTAAAAGGACTTCATGAATGCGATGTTATTGCCGCTACACATACGTATCGTTCAAATGAGTATTTTTTAAAATTCAGTAAATTCAAAAACAATATGATAGTTTTTGATTTAAAAAGAGTATTAAAAAAAATACAAGAAGTAAAAGAATTGCATATCCACATCCCTGAATTATTTCTTAAAGAATTCATTGACAGCTTTGAGAAGGAATGGTCATCATTAGATAAGAAGAAGCTATTAAATATGGATGTTTTACACATCAACATTTTAAATCAAAACGATATGTTGATGCCTGATTATAAATATATTGATAAAATAAAAGAGTTAGTAACTGAAAATGTGACTATGACTGTAGCTCATAAAAAATATGCGACAATCGACAAAAGAAACAAGTACAATGTGTCGTTACATTATTTATCGGCTTGGTTAAATCCAGTACCTTATGAAGTTAAGAGTTTTGCTGAAAAAGAGAATGTAATCCTTTTTTCTCCTGATGAGTTAGCAAGATTAAATATTATCTATCATTGCACTAAACAGGATTTAATAGATATGTTAAAGATTGCCTTACCTGATTTTGAAATAATTGTAATTGAAAATCTTACCTATGATGATTATAAAGCATTAGTCTCAAAATCGAAATTTATGATTACGTTAGGTGAAGGACTTGATGGCTATTTTATTGAAACTGTTTTGTCAGGAGGTATCGCTTTTGCCGTTTACAATGATAAATTCTTCACGGAGGATTATAAAAATCTTCCAACAGTTTATGAATCAATAGATGACTTGTTTAAAAAAATAGTCAGGGATATTGATTCTTATAATGATAAATCTGAGTTTACTGCTTATCATCAAGTATTAAAAGATATAGTAGAAATTGAATACAGTTATCAAAAATATCAAAATAGAGTTAAAAATTATATTTTAGGGAACTATGACTTTAAATAAAAGTGTCTATGTAATTATTGTTACTTATAATCCAAAAAAATGGATAGATAAATGCTTCAATAGTTTACGCAATAGTACACTAGAGTGTAAAACTATTGTCATTGATAATGGATCGACAGATGGTTCTCAAGAAATAATCAAAAAAAACTATCCTGAAATTGACTTTATCCAATCAGTTGAAAATTTAGGTTTTGGAAAGGCAAATAACATTGGAATTGAAAAAGCCTATAGTCAAGGTGCGGATTATATATTACTTTTAAATCAGGATGCATGGGTAGATGATAAAACAATAGAGAAGCTTATTGAAGCTTTGAAAATAAATCCTAGTTATGGGATTTTTTCTCCTGTTCATATGAATGGTATGGGTTCAGATTTAGATTTTGGTTTTAAAAAGGCTTTGGGAAATATAAATTTGGATATCAAAATTGATACTGATGAAAAACATATTGAAGTAAAATTTGTAAATGCGGCTATATGGTTATTATCCAGAAAATGTATTGAGGTCGTAGGAGGATTTAGTCCAGTTTTTTTTCATTATTGCGAAGATAATAATTATTTACATAGGTTAGAATATCATGGTTTTAAAATCGGAGTTTTAAGAGATGCTGAGGGATATCACGACAGAGCTGATAGGGTAGAAAATGTTTTTTATTCGGACTTGTATCAAATTTTTGAGCGGGATATAGCGATGACGTTGTCGAATCCAATTTTGAGAATTAGTTATTTTAAGATTTTGATAGCTACATTTTTTAATTTAGCAATTGACATATTAAAAAATAATCCTGATAAACTTAAAAATAAAATATATTTAAGGGCTCTATTAAATACTGATAAGAAAAAGATTCTTATAAATAGAAATCTATCTAAAAACCAATTTGGTGCTTTTTTAAATTTAAAATTTTAATATCATGAACGTCTCCGTTATTATACCTACCTATAAGCGTTCTGAATTTTTAATTAGGGCTATAGAAAGCGTTTTTAATCAATCCTATCAAGATATTGAAATAATAATAGTTGATGATAATGGCTTAGGTGCACAACAAGAAATAACAAAAAAAATTGCTAAACCCTACCCTAAAGTTAAGCTAATAACCTATTCAAAAAATTGTGGAGGTTGTTATGCACGTAACAAAGGTTATGAAGAAGCAAAGGGAAATTACATATTCTTTTTAGATGATGATGATGTTTTTTTACCCAACAAGGTTCAAACTCAAGTCGATTTTTTAAATAATCACACTGAGTTGGATGGATGTTTGGCTGCGTTTAAAAGAATTGGAGAAAATAATCTGGAAATTAAAGCAACGTCTAATTTTCCTGCTGTAGGTGATTTTAAAAATTTCGTGATTAACGGTAATTTCTTTACACCCATGCTCTGTATAAGAAAAACTTCGTTACTTAAAGTGGGAGGTTTCTATCCGATTGAGCGATTTCAAGATCGTTATATGATGTTGCATGCATTAGTAGAAGGTTTAAAATTTGAATGTATACAAGAACCGTTGCATATTATGTACGAACACAACGGTGACAGAATTACTAATAAAAGTATTGCAAAATCTGTTGATTCACTGAATGTCATGAAAAATTTCATTCAGAATTATAAATTGCAATTTACAGCCAAACAGTGGAATTCTTTTTTAGAAAAAGATATGAGAATGAGAGGTTTTGTTTTTTATGTTGCTGATAGTTACCAGGATAGGATAAAAGGATTTGGTTATTTTTTAAAAGCATTTAGGTTATCGAAACAGATCAATGATATAAAATTTGCTTTCAAATCAATTGTGAAAATGTAACGGGAAAATTTTACCTGAAATGGCACCAACTAAAAACATTCACTAACATAGAAAAGTTATGTATTCATTTGTTCAAATGAAATTATCATAATGCTTTTGAACTTTTGCTGTTTTTTGAGAGTTGAGCGCTTGGCATAATGATTGTTTTTGTTCTCGGATATTTGTGTGCCTATATTTTCGGTTATTAGAAGTTGTTTAAGGCAAGAATGGAAATATTCAAAATAGGTTTAAAAACATGTGCATTACTTACAAAACATTTGGTTAACTAAATTACACAATTAAAAAAAATAAATTATTTTTTTATCTTTAAAGCTAGGGTTTCAATATTATATGGTTTGCGTGTAACAGCATTGCTAATGGTAATAATTTATCATTGTTATTTTAGGTTTTTAGATACTCATTACGTCGATAATGTAAATATGCCAATAATTTTTAAATATGGCTACCTAAGCGTAGAATTGTTTTTTATAATTTCGGGTTTTGTAATTTCACTTACGCTTACTAAATGTACTAGTTTTACTGAATTTATAAAAAAGAGATTTGTAAGGTTAATTCCGGGAATGGTTATGTGCTCTGCAATAACTTTTTTATTGATAAGTCTCTTTGATAACAATAATTTTTTTGCGAGCTCCAAAAGTGTACTAAATTTAGTGATTTCAAATGCCTTTATTAGTCTAATATTACTGAATAGCATATTACCGATAAATGTTTCCTATATTGATGGCGCATATTAGTCTCTTTGGGTTGAGATTACATTTTATATTATTGCAGGGTTGCTATATTTTTATATCCCAAAAGCTTAATTAAAAACTTTTGGTTTCTTGTATTAATTGGAGTTATATCTCACTTTTTGTTTATAAGTAAAAGAGGTATGCGAATTCTGACTCCTCACATAGGAGAACATTTTTACCACATATGACAATTTTTTTTAAGATTTTTACTTTTTTTGAATATGGAATTTGGTTTCTAATTGGTATGGTTTTAGAACAATTATATTTTGATAAAACTAATAAACGATTAGTTTTATTCCTTTTGGCACTATTTATCTTTCAAGCCATACTTATATTTAATTCATATGCACTGTCTTTTATTATTATACCCTGTACTTTGCTTTTATTGTTTATTTATCGCCATACTTTAATTAATTTGTTAGACAATAAATCTGTAAGTAAAGTTGGAATAGCATCCTATTCCATTTATTTGTTACACCAAAATATAGGAGTTCCTACAATAAATAAGTTGTCTCATTTGTTTAATGATTTAAATTGGATGCTTGGGATACTAATACTTTCTTTACTGTATTTATTTGGAATTTATATTTATAAATATTTGGAAGTACCTTTTGGTAAAAAAATAAAAGCATTATTTTTTATAAAGACCCACTAAATGGAAATAAGCATTCCGCAATCAAAAATAATCAAGTCGGTAGCCATTTTAATGATGCTTTGTCTACATATGTTTAATAGGGGTTATGAAGGTTTATTTACACCGATACTATTCATTGGTAAGCAACCTTTATCCTATTATATATCTTTGTTTTCTGATGTTTGTGTGCCTATATTTTTATTTATCAGTGGGTATGGATTATATTTTAATTACCAAAAAAATAAGGATAGCATGGTAAAATTTAATAGCATGCGACTTTTTAAATTGTATATCAACTATTGGATTGTAGTGTTGTTATTTGGAGTGCTTTTGGGATTCTTACTAGGCAAAGAAGGATATCCTGGTACCTTTACTAAGTTTGTATTGAATTTTTTAGGATTAGTAAGTTCGTATAATGGTGGATGGTGGTTTTTCTTTACATACATCCTTTTAACTGTATTAGCTCCTCTGCTTTTTAAGGTATTAGAGTTTTGTAAAACTGATTTATTTTTAGCTTTCGTTTTGCTTTTTTATTTTGTGTCCTTTTATTTTAGAATTTATAATAACGAACTCTTTACAAACCCATATTTAGCTTGGCTTTTTAAACAGTTTTATTTGTTTGGCACTTCCTTGTTTCCGTTTATCGTTGGAGCGATGGTGCTACAAAAAAAGTGGCACAGCCAATTTAGCAATCGGTTTGGTATACTAAAATATAAAACTCTGTTTGCATCATTGGGTATAGGTGCTTTGATAGTACTACATGGTTTCATACCTAATTTAGTTATTGCACCATTTCTTGCAATTCCTTTTATCTTTTTATGGAATCAGATACACTTGAGTAAATATATGGAGGATTTTTTTCTTTGGCTAAGTGATCACGCTACCAATATTTGGTTAGTGCATATGTTTTTTTATATGATTTATTTTGAATCTTATATCTATGCCCCTAAACATCCAATTTTAATTTTTTTAAACTTGTTATTTTGGAGTGTAATGGCATCTTACTCAATTAATTTAATTTACTATCCAATATTAAAACTGGTCGCTATAAAAACAAACAAACCCAATGAAATTACTCTACATAACCAACGGAATTAACGGTGCAGGTGGTTTGGAGCGTGTGTTGTCTGTTAAAGCCTCCTATTTAGCGGAACACTTCGGTTATGAAGTAACCATCCTATCGTTAAACAACAGCCATCTCCATCCTTTTTATACTTTTTCACAAAAAATTTCTATGCTTTCCATTGTCACAGAAGGAAATCCTTTGAAGTATGCTCGAACATACAGAAAAGGCATAAAAAAAATAGTTGCTCAGGTACAACCCGATGTGATTTCGGTATGTGACGATGGTTTAAAAGGTTTTTTTATTCCTACAATAATTGATAGTAAAATACCTATTATCTATGAAAGACATGTATCTAAAGAAATAGAAATGAATGATTCTTTTTCTATTTTTAAAAAATTAGTAATACGAATGAAATGGAAAGTGATGGAGCATTTGGCTTCCCATTTTTCAAAATTTGTAGTGTTGACGAAAGGGAATACTTTAGAATGGCAATCGTTAACAAATAGTATAGTGATTCCAAATCCATTATCTTTTTATCCAAAAGAATCAAGCAGGTTACAAAATAAAAAAGTGATTGCCGTGGGTAAGCAAGGTTTTCAAAAAGGATATGATCGTTTACTCGCTGCTTGGCAGTTAGTGAATCATAAACATCCTGATTGGCAATTGGAAATTTACGGCACAATAGCTCCTGAATTCAAGTTAGAAGAACTGTCAAAATCGTTAGGAATTAGTGAAAGTGTATTTTTTTATCCACCAGAAAAAGAAATACAAAGTAAGTATCTAGATGCCTCCTTATATGTGATGTCTTCTCGTTTTGAAGGATTTGGTATGGTTTTAATTGAGGCAATGGCTTGTGGCGTTCCCTGCGTATCTTTTGATTGTAATTATGGACCTTCGGATATAATTGCCCACAACGAGGATGGTCTTGTTGTTCCTAATGGGGATATCTTAGCTTTAGCTGATGGTATTAAAACATTACTGTCTCAAGAGCAACTTCGTCTTAATATGGGAGCAAAATCAAAATCAAATGTAAAGCGATTTCTTCCAGAAATCATTGTGGAGCAATGGGACATGCTTTTTAAACAACTGATGCAATGAAAATAGTATTTAGTACGGATCAAATATACCGACATGGAGGAATCGAAAAAGTTATGGCCACAAAGGCCAATTATTTTGCAGATGAATTGGGTTTTGATGTTATTATTCTATGTTGTGAGCAAGGAGGCAACAAACCATGCTATTCTTTAAGTGATAAGATACGATTGGTTGATTTGGGAATCAATTATCATCGCCAAAAAAGTTATTTTGCTCCAGACAATCTTCTTAAAGTACCCAGTCATTTGTATAAATTAAATCAAAAACTAAAGGAGCTGGAACCCGATGTTGTCATAGTCTGTAATTTTGGTTTTGATCATTACGCCTTCCCTTTTTTTTATCAAAAGGCAAAAAAAATTAAGGAGTTTCATTCCTCCCGCTATTTTGATGCGGTTACAAGAGATCAGAACATGGCTGTCCTAAAAAAACTAAATTACCGATTCAATGATTGGATTGAATCAAAATATGATCATTTAGTTGTTTTAAATAAAGATGAGGTTCCATATTATAGAAGCAATAATGTTGTAGTTATTCCAAATCCCATTAGTATTCCAAAAGAAGTAGCACTATTAGAAAACAAACAGGTAGTGGCTGCGGGGAGAATCTCTCCTGTAAAAGGGTTTGATAAACTGGTCGAAGCCTGGAAAATTGTCCATTCACGTGCTCCGGAATGGGAATTACATATTTATGGAGAAGATTATGTTGATACTCAAAATCAAATAGAGATGCTGATAAAGGAAAATGATTTAGATCAAGTAATTTATTTTAAAGGAATTTCGTCTAATATGAGCCAGACATTGCAGGAATACAGTATATATGTATTAAGTTCAGTTACCGAATGTTTTCCTATGGTGCTGCTAGAATCAATAGCTGTGGGTTTACCTATAGTTTCATTTGATTGTCCCAACGGACCGCGTAATATAATCAGTGTTGAAGACGATGGTTTTTTAGCTAAAAATCAAAATGTAGAAGACCTAGCTGAAAAAATACTATTTTTGGTGCAAAATATAACTCTCCGAAAAAAATTTGGTGCAAACGCTAAAAAAAATAGTAGTAAATTTGCCACGGCGATCGTAATGCAACATTGGTCTAATTTACTGCATTCTTAAATTATGTTTGATTTCATACCACTTCATTATTATACCTCGATATATTACTATTTTTTGTTAGTAGTTGTTTTTTTGATGTTTACTCGCTCCCGATCAACAGACATAACCAGTAATAAGAGCATAAATACTAATCGTTACTTAGGTCTTTTTCTTTTGCTTGTCACCATTTTTTATATGGGTTTTCGTCCTATTAGCGGTGTTTATTTTGGTGATATGGCTACTTATGCCAATACCTTTGAACGTTACCAAACAGGTGGGACTAGCATGTTTAGAAAAGATGTTGTTTTTGATTTTTTTTTAGAGGTTTGCTCAAAAATCATGAGTGTGCAACTGTTTTTTTTGGTTTGTATTTTATTTTATGTTTTGCCCTTGTGGGGCGCCTGTGAAAAGTGGTTTAAAGAATATGCCTTTTATGCTTTTTTAGCACTTTTAATTTCGTTTTCTTTTTGGGCTTATGGAACGAACGGAATTCGAAATGGTATTGCCACCTCAATTTTTTTGTATGCATTATCCAAAGAAAAACTCCATTACAAATTAGCTTTAGTACTACTTGCGATTGGGATTCATAATTCACTGATTATACCAGCGACAGCTTTAGGATTGACGTATTTTTATAAAAATCCCAAGACCTACTTTTATGGTTGGTTGTTGTGTATTCCTTTATCATTGGTATCGGGTGGTTTTTGGGAAAGTTTATTTGCTGGATTTATGTCTGACGACAGAGCGAGTTACCTAACTGATGGAAATATTAATGACGATGCCTTTTCCAGTACCGGTTTTCGTTGGGATTTTGTATTGTATAGTGCTTCCGCAATTTATGGTGCTTCTTTTTTTATATTTAAAAAAAACTTTACCGATGCTAAATACAACAGATTAGTGAGTATTTATTTGACCACAAATGCTTTCTGGATTTTAGTGATCAGGGCTAATTTTTCGAATCGTTTTGCCTATTTGTCCTGGTTTCTTATGGCGATTATTATTGTTTATCCCTTTTTAACAAAAATTCAAATAAAAAAACAACATAAGGTGTTGGGTATCGTTTTAGTTGCTTATTTTGGATTTTCTTTTTTAATGAATGTAATTTTAGCTTAATGAAAAGTTTAACTGTATTTACAACTTCGTATAACAGAGCGTATTTGCTACCTCAATTATATGCCAGTCTTTGCAAACAAACGATCCAAGATTTTATTTGGCTTATTGTGGATGATGGTTCCACTGACACTACGAAAAGCTTAGTAGCTTCGTGGCAACAAGAGCAGATCCTTCAAATACAATATATCTACCAGGAAAACCAAGGGATGCATGGTGGTCATAATACGGCTTATCAAAATATTGTAACCCAATTTAATGTTTGTATTGACTCGGATGATTTTATGCCGGATGATGCCGTAGCTCTAATTTTGGTAAACTGCAAAAATCTTGATGATAATTTTGCAGGTATTGTAGGTCTAGATGCCAATAAGCAAGGGAAATTAATAGGAACGATCATTCCGGAACACCTATCGGCTGTTAAATTAAATGAATTGTATTCAGTGCACCAAGTTCGAGGAGATAAGAAGATAGTGTATAAAACTGCTATTGTAAAAAAATATCCTTCTTATCCTTTGTATGAAAATGAGCGGTTCGTTCCGCTGGATTACCTTTATTTGTTGATAGATCAGGATTATGATTTAAAGCCTGTGAATGCTGTTTTTTGTATTGTGGAGTATCAAGAGGATGGGTCTTCGATGAATATGTATAAACAATACAGGAAACATCCAAATGGTTTTGCTTTTTCCAGAATCAGCAGGATTAAATATGGTAAGACATTCAAAGAAAGATTTAAAAACGCCATTCATTTGGTATCTTCCGCGGTATTTGCAAAAAATTTATCTTGGTTGTTGAAATCTGATAAACCTATTTTAATTATTACTGCTATCCCTCTGGGAGTAGCCCTGAATTTATACATTCGTTTTAAATCTTTATGAGAAATAAATACATTATCTACGACGATCTTTTTCGTTATACCGGTTAACGAAGTTTCCTATTACTTTTGCGGTTTCTTTTTTTAAATCAGGATTTCGATATGTTTTTTTATTTAGAAAATCTTCGCTTGCAGATTCTGTACTAAATCGAATATTCTGAAAAATACTTTTAAGACGATGTATGCTTTCCACAGGAATACAAATTCCTGAAAATACAAAAATTGGTAGCGGATTTAGAATCGTACATTTTGGTCATATTGTTATTAATCCTGCAACTATTATAGGTAAGAATTTTAATATTTCACATGGTTTTACATTAGGTCATGCAGAAGGCAGACAAGTCGGCAGTCCAATAATAAAAGATAATGTGAGTATACAAACTAATGCTGTTGTCGTTGGCGGGGTTGTAATAGGGAATGACGCACTGATAGCACCAAATGCATTTGTAAATTTTGACGTTCCGGATGGTGCGATAGTTCTTGGTAATTCTGGGAAAATAATTCTGAAAGATAAAGCGAGTGAAAAATATATTGTTTACAAAGTAGAATAAAAAAATATGAAAATTCTTCACGTTATTAATAGTTTAGCCACAGGTGGAGCTGAGAAATTACTATTAGACACACTTCCTCTATATCAAGAAAAACGAGTTGCTACAGACCTCTTAGTATTAAATGGATTTGAGTATCCTTTTCTAAAAGAGTTAAAAGAGTTAGGTTGTTGCAAGATCTTTTCATTGGGTAATACATCTGTGTATAATCCGATTCATATTTTTAACCTGTTACCCTACTTAAAGGAATATGATATCGTTCATGTACATTTATTTCCTGCACAATATTGGATTATATTGGCTAAAATAATTTCTTTTACTAAAGTCAAATTAGTTTTTACAGAGCATAATACTTCTAACAGAAGGTTAGATAACAAATTTTTTAGTTTTATAGACCGTCTAATCTACAAAGGATACAGCAAAGTGATTTGCATAACTCAAGAAATAAAAGAAATTTTACTCAGTCATACCGGTTTAAGTTCCTCGAGATTTATTGTTATTAAGAATGGAGTCAATTTGAGTGTAATCGCTGAATCTAGTTCATTGTTAAAACATTATATTGACAAAAAAATCAACCAATCGGATACTTTGCTTATTCAGGTTGCTGGATTTAGGGAACAAAAAGATCAGCCTACTTTGATAAAGGCATTGAAATATTTGCCGTTAAGTGTAAAATTAGTACTAGTCGGGGACGGTATTTTACGTAAAGAATGCGTAATATTAGTAAATGAACTTCAATTAGGAGATAGAGTACTGTTTTTAGGATTGCGCATGGATGTACCACAACTTCTAAAAACTGCGGATATTATAGTGTTGTCCTCTAAATATGAGGGTCTTTCTCTATCCAGTATTGAAGGAATGGCAGCAGGAAAACCATTTATAGCTTCCGATGTTCCCGGTCTCTCGGAAGTAGTTCAAGGTGCAGGAATTCTTTTTCCTGTTGGTAATTCAGAACAACTCGCGGCTGAAATTGCAAAACTATTAGAAAATCAAGAACACTATCAAAGCGTTGCTGTAGCTTGCCAACAAAGGGCAGCAGATTATGACATTCATAAAATGGTTGACAAACATATAACTCTTTACAGAAGCCTTGCAAAAACCTAAACTAATCCGCACCGCTACAGTGGCCATGTCTTTGGATTATCTACTCAAAGGGCAATTGTCTTTTTTGAACGATCATTACGAAGTAGTGGCGGTTTCTGGAAAAGATAAACATCTAGATACTGTAGCTTTAAGAGAAGCAGTACGTACCGAGGCAGTTGCTATGCAACGTAGCATTAGCCCATGGAAAGATGTGGTATCTTTATGGAAACTATACCTTTTGTTTCGAAAAGAAAAACCACAGATAGTGCATTCCATAACTCCAAAAGCGGGTTTACTGAGTATGACTGCTGCTTATTTTGCACGTGTTCCTATTAGAATACATACTTTTACCGGTTTAATTTTCCCTTCTAAAAAGGGAGTGCTTCAGCAAATTCTTATTGTTATGGATCGACTGTTGTGCCGTTTCGCTACGCATATTTATCCAGAGGGTGAAGGAGTAAAGGAAGATTTGAAACGGTACGGAATAACCACTAAACCCTTAAAAGTTATCGCAAACGGCAATGTGAATGGTATTGATATTTCCTTTTTTGATCCTGAATTATATGGCGCAGCAGAGAAAGTAAAGCTGAAAAGCCAATTGAATATTAAAGAACATGATTTTGTCTTTATTTTTGTAGGTCGGTTAGTTGGGGATAAAGGAATTAATGAACTTGTAACTGCTTTTCAAAAATTACATTTAGTTGTAAATGATATTAAATTGCTTTTAGTAGGACCGTTTGAGCAGGAATTAGATCCGTTGAATGGACAAACGCTTGAAATAATAAATCAATCAGATCACATTCAATGTGTTGGATTTCAAACGGATGTGAGGTCTTATTTTGCAATTGCTGATGCGCTGGTGTTTCCCAGTTATCGGGAGGGATTCCCAAATGTTGTCTTACAAGCAGGAGCAATGGGTCTGCCAAGTATAGTAACAAACATCAGCGGTTGCAATGAAATAATCATAGAAGGAAAAAATGGAACGATTATCCCAGTCAAAGAGGTGAACGCCCTGTATGAAAGTATGCTCAAAATGAGTACTGATGTTGTATTTCGAAACCAACTACAAGTAAATGCACGACCTCTGATTGCCTCACGTTACCAGCAGCAACTGGTTTGGGAAGCTATTTTAGCGGAATATAAAAGAGTAGAAAAATATGTATAAAAACTTTTTTAAAATAATATTTGATTTTCTGGCCTGCTTTATTGGCTTGGTTATTTTGGCTCCGGTATTTATTATTGTGACGATTGGATTGTTTTTTGCCAACCAAGGAAAACCATTCTTCATTCAGCCGCGTCCGGGTAAAAACGGAAAAATATTTAAGATTATCAAGTTCAAAACCATGAATGATAAGAGAGATGCGCTAGGGAATCTCCTTTCTGATGCGGAACGCTTGACAAAAATTGGATCTTTTGTGCGCAAGACATCCTTAGATGAGATACCACAATTACTAAATGTCATTAAAGGAGATATGAGTTTGATTGGACCTAGGCCGTTGTTGGTTCAATACCTTCATTTGTATTCTGATTTTCAAAGTAGACGGCACGAAGTGAAGCCTGGAATCACGGGTTGGGCACAAGTCAATGGGCGAAACGCAATTAGCTGGGATAAAAAATTTGAATTGGATGTTTGGTATGTAGACCATATTTCCATTGTGTTGGATGTCAAAATACTATTCAAGACCATTCAAAAAGTAGTGAAAAGCGAAGGCATAAATGCTGCAGATACAGCAACAATTGAACCTTTCCATGGATAATAAAAAATATTTATACGGAGCCAGTGGGCATTGTAAAGTAATTATTGATATTCTACAATCAAATAATGAAGCTGTGGAAGCCGTTTTTGATGATAATCCTGCAACGGACTTTACATTAGGAGTTCCCATAATTTCTGTAAAAGCGGATATTGATTTTTCGGAAAAAAAAATGCTGATCTCCATTGGAAATAATAATATAAGAAAAAGGATTGCGGAAGGATTGGGTACTGCTTTTTATAGTGCGGTACATCCAAAGGCCATTGTTTCACAATATGCCACTATAGAGGTTGGTAGCGTAATTATGGCAGGTGCCATACTCAATGTGGAATCACACATAGGAAAACATTGCATCATTAACACCGGTGCTGTCGTTGAACACGATTGTTTACTGGCGGATTTTGTCCATCTATCACCAAATGTATCTTTAGCAGGAAACGTAAGTGTTGGGGAAGGAAGTCATGTTGGAATTGGCGCTACTGTAATTCAAGGAATTAAAATTGGTAAGTGGACTGTAATTGGTGCAGGTGCTGTCATAATTGAAGACGTGCCAGATTATGCAGTAGTAGTAGGTAATCCTGGTAAAATAATTAAATTTAAAAAAAATGAATAACACAAAAATATGGCTTTCTTCTCCACACATGGGAGGAACCGAACGCAACTACGTACAAGAAGCTTTTGATACCAATTGGGTAGCGCCACTAGGTCCTAATGTTACAGGATTAGAACAAGATTTAGAGAGCTACTTGGGCCATGAAGCGCAGGTTGGAGCGCTGAGTTCTGGAACAGCAGCCATTCATTTGGGTTTGGTTTTGCTAGGTGTTCAAGCAGGAGATACTGTACTTTGTCAAAGCATGACTTTTTCGGCTTCAGCCAATCCTATTTTGTATCAAGGAGCCATTCCCGTTTTTATAGACAGCGAAGACGACACATGGAATTTATGTCCTGTAGCGCTAGAGGAAGCGATCCGTAGTGAAATTGAAAAAGGCAAAAAGCCAAAAGCCATTATAGCGGTTCATCTCTATGGAGTACCGTATCAAATTGAAGCAATCCGAACCATCGCTGATGGATACGGTATTCCTATACTGGAAGACAGTGCCGAAGCTTTGGGAAGTAGTTACAAAGGACAAAAATGTGGCACCTTCGGGGACATTGGAGTCTTGTCTTTTAATGGCAATAAAATCATTACAACCTCTGGTGGTGGAGCTATTGTAACACCAACGGCTGCGCTCAAAGAAAAAGCCATTTTTTTTGCTACGCAATCCAGAGATGCAGCACCTCATTATCAGCACAGCGAAATAGGATACAATTACCGGATGAGTAATATTTGTGCAGGAATAGGTCGAGGCCAAATGGAAGTGTTGGATGCACACGTACAATTGCGCAGGGATATGCATGATTTTTATGTTGATGTATTCAAAGATATAGCGGCGGTAAGCGTTTTCACTGTTCCTAACTCGGACTACTTTGCTAATTATTGGCTAACCGCTATTTTAGTTGCCCCCGATGCCGCGAAAGGGATTGACCGAGAGGCACTGAGACTGGCTTTGGATCAGGCAAATATTGAATCGCGTCCCTTGTGGAAACCAATGCACTTACAGCCTATTTTTGAGCACTATTCGTATTACGGCAGCAAAGTAGCGGAAACTCTGTTTGAAAACGGTCTGTGTCTGCCATCTGGGTCTAATTTAACAGATAACGAAAGAATAAGAATAAAGGAAGCGGTAATGGCTTTCTTCTCGAAAGAGTAGGGGTATACTTTTAAAAATACGGTACAGACGTCAATTGTTTCGGTGTACGGTTCTCGATACATCCCGCTAAAAAGCGGTCCACTCGAACTGACGCGTTCTCGTTTTTTAGACATTCTCGCTTCCCAGAACGTCTCTTCGAGTGTTTTTGGCTAGAAGGTTTAGATTTATAAACAAATCGCAACCAGCCAAAAAAGTATCGAGAAGTTTATGTTTGCAACGGTTCTCGATACACCCCGCTAAAAAGCGAGCCACTAGAACTGACGAGCTCTCGATATAAATTTAACTATTCGAATCCTTAACGTCACTTCGAGTGTTTTTGGCTAGAAAGTTTAGAATTAAAAACAAATCGCCATCAGCCAAAAAAGTATCGAGAAGTTTTGTGTGTGTAACGGTTCTCGATACATCCCGCTAAAAATCGGTCCACTCGAACTGACGGATTGATTATACAAATTTCACTATTCTAATGCTTAACGTATCTTCTAGTGTTTTTGGCTAGAAAGTTTAGAATTAAAAACAAATCGCCATCAGCCAAAAAAGTATCGAGAAGTTTTGTGTGTGTAACGGTTCTCGATACACCCTGCTAAAAAGCGGGCCACTCGAACTGACGCGTTCTCGTTTTTTAGACATTCTCGCTTCCCAGAACGTCTCTTCGAGTGTTTTTGGCTAGAAGGTTTAGATTTAAAAACAAATCGCAACCAGCCAAAAAAGTATCGAGAAGTTTGTGTTTGCAACGGTTCTCGATACACCCCGCTAAAAAGCGGGCCACTCGAACTGACGAGCTCTCGATACATCCCGCTAAAAAGCGGGCCACTCGAACTGACGAGCTCTCGATACATCCCGCTAAAAAGCGGGCCACTCGAACTGACGCGCTCTCGATATAAATTTAACTATTCTAATACTTAACGTCTCTTCGAGTGTTTTTGGCTAGAAATTTCAGATTTAAAAAACAAATCGCAACCAGCCAAAAAAGTATCGAGAAGTTTTGTGTTTGCGACGGTTCTCGATACACACCGCTAAAAAGCGGTCCACTCGAACTGACGCGCTCTCGTTTTTCAGACATTCTCGCTCCCCAGAACGTCACTTCGAGTGTTTTTGGCTAAGAAAGTTTAGAATTTAAAACAAATCGCCATCAGCCAAAAAAGTATCGAGAAGTTTTGTGTTTGCAACGGTTCTCGATACACCCCGCTAAAAAGCGGTCCATTCGAACTGACGAGTTCTCGATACGCCCCGCTAAAAAGCGAGCCACTCGAACTGACGGATTGATTATACAAATTTCACTATTCTAATGCTTAACGTCTCTTCGAGTGTTTTTGGCTAGAGTGTTCAGATTTAAAAAACAAATCGCAACCAGCCAAAAAAGTATCGAGAAGTTTTGTGTTTGCAACGGTTCTCGATACACCCCGCTAAAAAGCGGTCCACTCGAACTGACGAGTTCTCGATACACCCCGCTAAAAAGCGAGCCACTCGAACTGACGGATTGATTATACAAATTTCACTATTCTAATGCTTAACGTCTCTTCGAGTGTTTTTGGCTAGAAAGTTTAGAATTAAAAACAAATCGCCATCAGCCAAAAAAGTATCGAGAAGTTTTGTGTGTGCAACGGTTCTCGATACACCCCGCTAAAAAGCGGTCCAATCGAACTGACGAGTTCTCGATACACCCCGCTAAAAAGCGGTCTACTCGAACTGACGCGTTCCCGATACACGCCGCTAAAACGTATTATATTTCGTAAAAGAAGTTTTAAAATATACGCTACAGGTATTTTATTCGTTTAGATATAAAAAAAGGCAGTTGCGTAGCAGCAACTATTTTATTTCCTATATTTGATTTGCATTTTTCAATCAAAAAAACATCACTTAAAATAAGACCAATTAAATTGAGTATTCCTATCAATAAAAAAGTATCCCAGTTCATTTCTGAACTTACGACAGCGTTAAATCGTAGAATGAACTTGCATAATTTAGGCTATTTACCCCGATGGATTATCGTCAGCATTGATATGCTGATTTTAATGTTTTGTTTTTTCTCTACTTACATGATATTTAGAGGAATCGGCATGAATTATATTGCAACATCTCATAATATTACTTTCATTAGTTCTTTTTTTGGGCTCAATTTGTTTTTCTTTTGGTTATTCAGAACCTATTCTGGTATCATCCGCCATTCCTCCAATATTGATGCAGTGAAATTGCTCTTCTCGCAACTGTCTGTTTTGGTTTTGTTTCTTCTATTTAATTTTACAAGTCAGATTTTTTACCACCAGAAGCCCTTCCTAAATACCGCTCTCTTTATCAATATTGTACTTTCTTTTTGTGCTTTGTTTTTATACCGTGTCGTGGTGAAACAAACTTTTGAGCTTTACTTCTCGGAAAAGAACAATGCTAAATTGATGCGAACGGTGATTTATGGTACCGACGCCAATGCGATATCAGTTGCTAACGCCCTAAAGTTTGAAACCCCAACGCGATTTAAAATTGTTGGATTCGTGGACAAAAACAATCAAAACGCCTCCAAGAGGATGTTGGATTTGCCAATTTTAGTGCAAAAGAAAAAGTTGCCTGCATTAATGCGTTCCGTTGGTGCGGAAAGTGTAATTATCGCTGACAAGGGACTATCGCGAGAGGAGCAAATTATTATTGTGGATCAATGCTTGGAATACAATTTCAAAGTTTTTACGGTGCCTTTAATTTCGGATTGGGAAAATCAAAAAGAAATTTCCCAGAAAGTTAAGACCATACAAATTGAAGATTTACTAGAGCGAAAACCAATTGTGTTGGACAGTAAAGCGATTTCTAAACAATTGAAGGATAAAGTGATTTTGATTACCGGTGCCGCTGGTTCCATAGGAAGTGAAATCGTTCGTCAAGTCTTGGTTTTTAATCCGAAAAAAATTATTATGCTGGATCAGGCCGAGACACCGCTCCATCATTTGCAATTAGAGACAGAAAGTATCGGTACTACGGCAAAAATACGAACCGTAATTGCAGATATTAGAAATGTAGAGGCGATGGATATGGTATTTAAAAGATACCAACCCCAAGTAGTCTTTCATGCTGCTGCCTACAAGCACGTGCCGCTGATGGAAGAAAATCCGTGTCAAGCCATTTTTACCAACATAAAGGGAACCAAAAATCTCGCCGATTTAGCTTGTTTGTACAATGTGAAAAAATTCGTCATGGTCTCTACAGACAAAGCGGTTAATCCCAGCAATGTTATGGGGGCCAGTAAAAGAATTGCCGAAAAATATGTACAGTCGCTGCAGCTCAGAGATCAAAAAGAGAAGGGAACAGGGGCTACTAAATTCATTACTACCCGTTTTGGGAACGTATTAGGCTCCAATGGTTCGGTTGTCCCTTTGTTTACCAAACAAATTGCCGAGGGTGGGCCACTAACGATTACCCATAAAGACATCATTCGTTATTTTATGACTATTCCTGAGGCTTGTCAGTTAGTGCTGGAAGCTGGAGCAATGGGAAATGGAGGCGAAATATACATTTTTGACATGGGAAAACCGGTCAAAATTATTGACTTGGCTCGAAAGATGATTAAGTTAGCAGGATTTATGCCGGAGAGAGATATTAAGATCGAGATTGTAGGATTGCGACCAGGTGAAAAACTCTATGAAGAATTACTTAATGACACGTCCAAGTCCATTCCTACGCACCATGCTAAAATCATGATTGCTCAAGAAATTCAAGACGAGTTTGAAGCCCTGCATACCGATATCAATGAGTTGATCCGTCTGTCTAATTTGTTTGCTAACGACGCTATAGTTACGCAGATGAAAAAGATCGTGCCAGAGTTCAAAAGTATGAATTCGACCTATGAGCTATTAGATAAATAAATGGACAACACTTTCACTGAAGCAAAGAGAAGTGACAACCCTTTATTTTTTAATCTTTTTATTGCACTGTTGTTTTTTAGATTCTTCAAGAAAGGTTTAATGCTTTTTTTGGAATTAAACATAGTGATTTTTGTTTATATGATTTAAAATGAAAGCGTTTTGTGATCTCTTGTTTTAAGTAGTTGCAGTTTTATTTTAGGGTGCTTTCAATAGAACTTTTAATCAAAATTAGATTCGAGTAAGCTGTATTAGTGAATGTCTAAAAATAATATAATAATAATCCTTATATTTGCGCCCTTTTAAAATATACTATATGAAATACTTTTTCTTATTAAAAAAATCAATCCCATTTTTGTTTTTAGTGTTGTTGGGTTCTTGTGCGTCCAAAAAAGACATGATTTATTACCAAGACATTGATGCTTTGGCAGGGCAAGAAAAATTAAATTCGTATGAAATTAAAATACAGCCGGATGATTTGCTTCAAATTTCAGTTTATGCCGAAGATCCTGAAATTGCAAAGTCTTTTAGTTTGAATGTTTCTAGCGAAACGGTTGCCGGTGCTACTGCGGGTTCTGTTTATTTAGTAGATGCTTATGGATTTATTGATTTTCCTACTTTGGGAAAGCTTAAGGTGAGTGGTTTGTCCAGAACCAATGTACTTGAGATATTAGATGCTAAGATTTCACGATACATCAAAAAACCGATAATTAGTCTTCGAATCACAAATTTTAAAGTGTCCGTTCAAGGAGAGGTTAATGCTCCAGGATCTTATCCTATTGCTTCGGAGCGAATTACATTAATTGAAGCTTTGACTATGGCTAAAGATTTAACGGTGTATGGAAAAAGAAACAATATTTTAATCATTCGAGAAATTGACGGTGTGAAATCCTACAATAGAGTGGACATTACCAAAGCGGGTTTTATGAATACTCCCTTTTATTATTTGGCACAAAATGATGTAGTCTATGTGGAGCCTAACCAAAACAAAATAAACGGATCGGCAGTGGGTCCGAGTACTGGTTTGATATTCTCAGTCATGTCCATCTTGATTGCTTTAACCACATTAATAATTACTTCTTCAAAATAAAACAGTTTCATGGAAAATAATATGATAAATGAAAATTCAGAACAGGATTTTCAAATAAGGGCTGTTGTAGATCAGTACGCATCCTATTGGAGATGGTTTGTATTAGGGGTTTTTGTCAGTTTGTTTGGCGCCTACCTCTATTTGCGATATACCGTTCCACAGTACCGCGCGGCGACGACTATTTTAGTAAAAGATGAAAAGAAAGGCGGATTGTCCTCAGAATTATCTGCTTTTGCTGATATGGGAATTGGTGGTGGAAAAAGCAATCTAGACAATGAAGTGGAAATCTTGAAATCCAGAACTTTGGTGGAGAGTACCGTTCGCAAAATGAATTTGAATATCGCCTTTGTGGTGGAGGGTAAAGTAATCAATACTAATTTGTACAAAAATGCTCCAATTTTAATCAATTATTTAGAACAAAAGCCTGATTTTTACAGTACAAACCGGTCTTATCAATTTTTGGCGCTGTCGGAATCTACTTTTCAGTTTGAAGACCTGTTGGGTCAAGGGAATGTGTTGGAAGGAAATAAAAAAGTTTTTCGCTATGGAGAACCGGTGAAGACGAAATATGGTACGTTAGTGCTAAATAAATCGCTTGTTAATCCAAGGCCTTATAATGAAGATGTAAAGCCGATCAATATTGTAATCAGTCCGCTTGAAAATGTAGCCGCGAGTTACAGAGCGCGTTTGAATGTAGCTCCATTAAGTAAAACCAGTAGTATTGTCGAGCTTTCTCTCGTAGATCCTGTACGGCAAAAAGCGGAAGATTTTTTGGATAATTTAGTTCAAAATTACAATGAGGATGCTGCCGCTGATAAAAATTTTATTTCTGAAAACACCTCTAAGTTTATAGCCAATAGATTAGCCTTGATCACCGACGAATTGGATGGTGTAGAGCAAAATGTTCAGAATTTTAAAAATGCAAATCAGGTAACAGACATCGAAACAGAGGCAGGACTTTTTATTACGGGGTCTAATGAATACGATAAAAAAGGCATAGAGACTGATATACAATTGAATGTTATTTCGTCGATGGTCGATTTTATAAAAAAAAGCAAGCCGTCTGATTTATTGCCTACCAATATTGTAAGCGGGGAAGCCACCGAATTAATAGGATCTTACAATCAGTTGGTTTTAGACCGGAACAGAATCTTGAAATCGGCTACCGATGTTAATCCTACTGTGATTAAACTGAATGAGCAATTGGCGTCCTTAAAGTCAAATGTTGCATCAAGTTTGAGTCGCATGCAATCCAATCTAAGGATTCAAAAAAGAGATCTCAACAATCAGGAAGGACTTTTGAATCAAAAAATAAGTAAAATTCCGGTTCAGGAACGGCAGTTTAGGGTGATAGCCAGACAACAAAAAGTAAAAGAAGAGCTGTACTTGTATTTGTTGCAAAAAAGAGAGGAAACAGCTATTTCTTTAGCAGCAACAGAGTCTAGTGCCAGAGTAGTCGATTCTGCTAAAGGTTCGGATGTTCCTGTTTCTCCCAAAAAAAATATTATTTATTTGGGTGCACTACTGTTGGGTATTTTAGTTCCATTTGGAGTGATTTACTTAATGGATTTGTTAGACACTAAAATAAAGAGCCGCTTGGATTTAGAAGGAAAAACATTAATTCCTTTTATAGGAGATGTGCCGACTTCTGATAGTCCATCAGAAATTATCAAATCAGAAAGCAGAACAAGTTCAGCCGAGGCTTTGCGAATTATTAGAACCAATCTAGAGTTTATGCTCAGCAAGGTTCCAGACGGTCAGGCTAAAACTATTTTTTTAACTTCCACTTTTCCTAAAGAGGGGAAAACTTTTGTCTCTGCTAATCTGGCTGCTACTTTTGCACTTTCAGGGAAAAAGGTTTTGCTGATTGGAATGGACATCAGGAATCCTAGATTAGATGAGTATCTGACTTTGCCGGATCGTGGTGTTACTAATTATTTGTCTTCTAAAAATGTACCATTGGAAGATCTTATTGTGAAATATGATGGGTTCGAAGATTTTCATGTACTGCCTGCTGGTGTAATTCCGCCAAATCCTGCGGAGTTATTGATGAATAAGAAAGTGGATACGCTGTTTGAAACATTAAAAAATCAATACGATTATATTATTGTAGATACCGCTCCGGTTAGTTTAGTCACAGATACGCTCTTGATTGCTAAGCATGCAGATTGTTTTATTTATGTGGCTCGTGCCAATTTCTTAGAGAAGAGAATGCTAAATATTGCCAACACCTTATATAAAGAGCAAAAGTTGCCCAATATGTGTTTGCTGCTTAATGATACCGATTCTACAAAAGGATATGGATATGGGTATGGCTATGGAGTCAAAATTGAAAAAACGCCTTGGTATAAAAAAATATTTAAAATGTAATTTTTCTACCGACTTACTTTCAAAAAGGTTTACAAAGAATTAATTTCTGTGTAAACCTTTTTTTTTTTTTAAAGTGTTTTGTTTTCTATAGTTTTATTAGGGTATAACAGTATTTCAAATAAATGAAATAAGTTATTCCTGCTAAAGTGGAATAACGTCTTTGTAGGTGAGTGGGCCACTTTTGAAAGAGAACGTTTAGCAAACTGTCAAAAAGTAAGCTTGTTTTCGCTATAGATTAATATGACAGTCTGCTTTGAGCACCTACTTCATTTTTTTGCCACTGATTCAAAGGATTTTCATGGATCTCTTCAGTTAATCTAATTCACTTTTTCTGTAATCTGTGTGAATCTGTGAAATCTGTGGTACAAATTGTTTTGGTACTAGTTTCGGGTAGTCCTATACATTAATTGATCGAGCGTTTTTACATAATCTAACAAATGGTACATCTGCGAAACGCAAATAGAATTAAACTATTCTTTTACTAGAGCGCGCTGTATCTTTTAAATTTTTTTTCTTACCGCAAGCTATAGGTTTAAAAATTTATAGGCTGATCGCTTTCCGTTTTGGTCTACTGAATCAAAATTCAGGTTTGAAAATAAATAATAAGCAAGGTGCGGCAACTACTCGTGTTAGCCAAATTTAAAAAATTGATTGTTTGAAATGGCTTCTTGCAATGGCATGATGTCTTTTATTTGTACTTTTTGGTCAAAGGCTGCAATGTGATTGTTGTGATGCACATCGGATCCTACATAGGAGTAAAGGCCTTTTTGAAGCAACTGTTCCGCTATTTTAGTTATACCAGCACCATAATAGCCTACGATGGACAACAGATTCAGTTGAAACAAGCAACCAGCTCTTTTTAATTTGACGTATTCATTAAAGTTATTATGGAAAAATAGGTAGCGCTCCGGATGGGCTAATACTGGAATGTAGCCTGCCACCTGTAAGTCAAAAAGGATGTCGTATAATTGAATAGGTGCGTTGATATACGACATTTCGACCAGTACATAATTATCTTTCAAGGTCAGTAAATCCTTGGATTGAAACAGCCGTACAAACTGATCGTCCATCAAATACTCGGCGGCAGCTTTAAAGGGGATGGAAATATGGTGGTGCTGTAATTCAAGAACTGTCGCTACTTTATTGGATAGGATTTGTTCATGAGTATTGTCCCAAACATGCTGGATGATATGAGGAGTGGTTATCAATTGCGAAACACCAAAACCTTGAAGCGCGGCAGTAAGGCGAAGCGTATCTTCAAAGTTTTTTGCTCCATCGTCTATGCCAGGCAGCAAATGAGAGTGAATGTCGATATGATCGTCTGGGATTAGGTCCTTCAGTACGGGTTTTGATTTGAAAAGTGAAAACATGCTGCAAAGGTAGAAAAAAGGAAACAGTTTTTAGGTCTAGATATGCAGTATTCCTAAAGAAAATTGGGTTTTAATTGGTCTGTATTCTAGAGTGTAAGGAGCCAATTTGTGATGTTTTGGAGCATAAATTTTCTTTTAAAACGTAAAAAAAATCTTTTTAGTATGTAATTTTTTATAAGAAATTTGCTATTTTATGTTTTTTCTGCCAATTTATGGGTTTTAAACGTGGAAAAGCCTTTGTTTAGGTAAGTAGTTCATTTTACGGGCTTAAACGCACACAGGTCGGTCTTTGGAAAGGGAAGGGTAAGGCTAGTCAAATCACTAGTAGGATGGTATTGTTTTATGGGAAAAATGATTTTTTCTCGCCCTGTTTTAGGGGGTTTGTGGTATAAAAAAGAGAATGCACTTTGTCGCTCTATCGGCGACTAAAAATTCTGTTTGCCGCAAATCTTATGTTCTTTTTCGCGAACTGTCATTCCTGTTATAGTGCAGCTTTATGCGTGTTTCTTCTAAATTTTGAGTTAAAAAGACAGTAGCTTAACATTATGTTAATTTAGCATAAAAACATACTTAAAGGTAAATATCTGCGAATAATGTGGTTTAACTATTAATACGATGCATGTAAATGTTTTTTTTGATCGGTTAAGTTGTAAAAAAATAAATTGTGTTAATTCTAGTATATATTTGTTTCTTTAAGAAATTATTATGATTTTTGTGAAATAACTAATTCAAAACAAATTTAATATGAGATCAAAATTCAAATGGATTTTTTCATTGCTATTGGCCCTGTCAATGCAATTTGCGTTTGCACAAGAGAGAACTATTACCGGTGTCGTTTCTGACGCTTCTGGTCCTGTTCCTGGTGTAAATGTTTTAATTAAAGGTACTAAAGTAGGAGTACAAACCAATTTCGATGGTGCTTATTCAATAAAAGCGAAAACGGGAGATGTTTTGGTTTTCTCTTTCGTAGGGATGAGTCAATCGTCAAAAACAGTGGGTGCTGCAAGTACTATCAACGTATCGATGCAAGATGATGCTAAGGTTTTAGCTGAGGTAGTTGTTCAAGGGTATAGAACAGTAACTAAAAAGTCAGCTGTTGTTTCAGATGCGACTGTTTCTAGTAAAACAATCGAAAACAGACCTAATGCAAATGCGATTAATACACTTCAAGGTCAATTAGCGGGGGTTAATATTACTGCTAGCACAGGTCAGCCAGGTGCTAAATCATCGGTTGTTATTAGAGGGGTAGGAACTATTACAGGAAATTCAGATCCATTATATGTGATTGATGGTTTTCCTTCTAACAGTGACAACTTCCGTTCTATTAACCCTAATGACATTGAGTCTACATCTGTACTGAAAGATGCTGCAGCAATTGCTGAGTATGGTAACAGAGGGTCAAATGGTGTTATTGTTATCAAAACTAAAAGAGGTAAGTTTGGAGAGGCTAAAACTACTTTTAGAGTAAGCTCTCAGTTTGGTGTTGGTGAATTGCAAAAACCAAAGTACAGTTATGCTAGTTCGAAACAATTATTGCAAATTGAGAAAAATTTTGGTAGTGGTTTAGGAGCTACGTTAACGGATGCTCAAATCGCAGCCTATGATATTGATACGAACTGGGTTGATTATTTCTTTAATCAATCAAATACAACATCACATAACATATCCGTTGAAAATAGTGGTCAAAACATGACTTCTTACACGTCATTGGGTTATTTTGAGCAACAAGGTATTTTAGCAACAACTGGTTTGAAAAGATTTACATTAAGAAATAACATTAATGGTAGATCTGTAAACGAGAAGTTTAAATATCAAGTTAATACATCGTTTGGTTTTAGTAAAAACAATGAAGCGACTAGTTTAGGTGACGGTGCTATTAATAGAAACTATGTCTTAGGTGCTTTTATTTCAGCTCCTTATGTTTCGCCTAGTATTTACACTGGTCCTCAGTCAGCATTGGATTACTATAATAGTACTCCAGGGTTATTGGCTACGCCGATTATGTTGGTTGATAAACTTCAACAGTACAAAAATCAAACAGATGAAGTACGTATTGATGTTGCTACAGATTTCTCGTATGATATCACAAAAGATTTGACAATACGCAGTAGACTGAACGGTCAATTATTAGATACTAGATTTTTTCAATCGGAGTTTCCAAACTCATTTAATGCATTGTTGTTTCAAGCTGCAGGACAGACCTTTACTGGTTTTGAGGATATTAACTCAAGAAGAGAGTGGTATTTCAATAATTTATGGCAAGTTAATTATGGTAAGACTCTAGGAGATCATACCTTCAATGTGAATGCTAACATGGAGTACAATCACTCTCGTTTGTATACTAATAATTTTAGACAAAGAGGTTTGATTGCTGGCGTTTTTGTTCCTAATACAGGGGCTGGATATGCTGCGGACACTGGAACTAATGATTTTTATGTACCTGGAATTTCAGCACGTAACGTGAGAAATGATTTGATTTCCTATTTTGGTTCATTTGATTATGACTTTAAAGGTAAGTATGGCATCGTGGGTTCTGTAAGAAGAGATGGTTCTTCAAGATTTATTGAGTCAAAACAATGGGCTACTTACTATTCTGTAGGGGGTAGATGGAATATCGATGAAGAGGCTTTTATGGATAATCTTACTTTTGTAGATGTTTTAAAATTAAGAGGATCGTATGGTACTGTAGGTAATCAAAGAGTAGTTGGAGGCGATGTTTTCGCTGGTATTCAACCACCTCGTTTTACTGATATCTATAGTATAGCAAACAATGCCTACAATGGTGGAACTGGGTATGGAATTAACTTTGGTTATCCTGAATTGCAGTGGGAGATTACTACACAGTGGAATGCTGGTTTAGATTTTGAATTTTTTAGAGGAAGACTTAGGGGATCTTTTGATTATTACAATAGAGCAACTTCACGATTGTTTCTAGATAATCCAGTTTCATCTACTTCAGGTGCTGCAACTTTGACTCAAAATTCTGATGTAACAGTAACAAATAAAGGGTTAGAGTTAAATTTAGGGTATGATTTAATCAAAAATCAAGAAAAAGATATCACTTTAACAGTTAGAGTTAATGGTTCTCGTAACAATAACGTTGTTAGTAACATTTTGGGTAACGGAAGAATATTTGCAGGTGCAGGCCTTTATGTAAGTGAGAACGGCGGTAGTATCAACGAACCATTTGTTTTTCATTATTTAGGCGTTAATCCAGTGAATGGAAAATTGTTATTTGAGGATGCCGCAGGGAATCCAACTGAAAATCCTGTTCAAGCAGATAAAAGAAGAGCAGGTGTAAACAATTTGCCGAAGTATCAAGGTGGTTTTGGATTTGATTTTAGTGTAAAAGGCTTTTTCGTATCTACTTTGTTTACGTATGCATATGACGTAGCTAGATTTGATTCTGATTTAAGCAATTTGTATTCTGTGGGTAATATTGGACAGTTTACTGTTACTGATGACTTATTAAATGCATGGACTTCAACTAATACTAATACAAATGTTCCTGCATTAAATGCTGGTAACTTAGGTTTAGGTGATACTTCTGATCGTTTCCTTAAAGATGCTTCTTACATTCGTATGAGAAACGTTCAAGTGGGTTACAATGTGCCACAAAAGTTTTTGAAAAATACTTTTTTGACTGCGATGTCTTTTTCTCTACAAGGAGAAAATTTATTAACTTTTACTAAGTGGAATGGATTTGATGTTGAAAGTAGTAGAACTCTTGACGTATATCAGTACCCAACACCTAGGTTGTATACTTTTGGCGTAGATGTTAAATTTTAATTAAAGAAAATTATGAAGAAAATATTTGGAATATTAATTGTTTCGTTTGTACTTTTTGTTTCGTGTACAAATGATTTGTTGGAGCCTTTTACTCCTGGTTCTCTTACAGAGGATGTCGCTTTAACCAAAAGTAGTGATTTAGTCAATCTTGTAAATTCATCTATGAATATATTGACTAATAGAGCGGATTATGTTTTTAGCTCTATTTTTACTGATGAAGCTGCGCCTGGATTCAATAATGGTGGTCAGGGAATTACTGAAGATTATGTTTTTTTAATGAATGTTGATAATGAATCTGCTCGTATAATTTGGCAATCACAATATTTTGCTCTTGCTAGAATAAACCGTGTTGTTACTTTTGCTGATAAAGTTGTTGCTAAAACTCCTGCAGATCAGCAGATAATTAACAGATCAAAAGCAGAGGCCCTGGTTTTGAGAGCATTGGCTCACCTAAAGATCATGTCTTACTTTTCTCCTAACCCTAAAGACGATGCTGCATTAGCAGGAGTTTTAGCGGATAGAGTTATTCTTACAACAGAAAAACCATTGAGAGTTTCAAATGGAGTGTTTTATACAGCAATTCACAAGGATTTGAACGATGCTATAGCTATTTATGATGCTAATACGGCGCCAGCTTATGCAGGTATATCGAAGACGTATTATCCTTCTAAAGTACTAGCTCAAGCACTTAAGGCTCGTGCTTACGCGCTAAAAGGGGATTATCCTAATGCTGAAACTTTTGCTAATACTGTAATTAATACATCAGGAATTACATTAGCGAATACGCAAGCGCAGTACAATGCTGTTTTTCATACGCATAGTGAAAGTGCTAATACTGAAGTTATTTTTAGATTGAGAAGAACGGTTCAACAAAACGTTCAAACCACTAACTTAAATAACGGTTGGGTTTCTGTTGCAAATAGAAGAAATGGTTCTCCATTTTATGAGGTAAGTAGAGCTTTGTATAACAAACTTGCTGCAGTGCCAAATGACTTTAGACTTAACACTATTGTACATTTGACTGGTACTAGTCCATCCTTAATTGATCCAAACTATGCTACTGCAACGGATGTTAGAAACTCTGATATTATTGTTTTGCAAAAACATGGTGGTCAATCTGCTGTTACAGCAGCGAATGGATTTAATCCTGATTTTATGGTCTCTAGACTTTCTGAAATGTATTTTATCAGAGCTGAAGCGAGAGCTGCAGCTAGCGATTTAGTTGGTGTTGGTACAAATTTGAAAGCAATATTAGACGCTCGTTTTCCAACACCTCAAGTTCTTCCTGTGTTTGCTAATCCACAAGCAGCTTGGAAGGGAATCTTGGACGAAAGAAGAAAAGAATTGGCATTTGAAGGTTTTAGATTTATTGATTTAAAACGTATTGGTACATTGGCGGGTGCAACTTTAGACAGAGATGCTGCAGAGTATGCCTCAGGTTCATGGAGTTTCCCTGCTGCTAACCCAACTAACTTGCCTTTAAGTAGTTTCAAGTTTGCTTTGCCAATTCCGCAAGTGGAAGTTAATGGTAACGCTCTTATTCAACAAAATACAGGTTACTAATTTTAAGGACAAGTCCTAAGAGACAGTGCTGATTATTTAATCAGAATATTTTTAAAAGGTTGCAAGATTTATTTCTTGCAACTTTTTTTTTGCTTTAGGTCTAAATTTAGAGCAGTTAGCGTAATCTATAGCAATATCAAAATTGAAAATAGGGATACTTAGTATTGGTTGTGCTAATCAGCAGAACTTAATAAGTGGCTTTTCCGGCATACTTTTAAATAGTGAGTTGGATTATTGTTAAGTTTAAATTTTTATTTAGTTATTTAACTACCTTTGTTTTTTATATTTTTATGTTGGTATGAAATCCAAATTAATACCTGCAGTATAACGTAATTCTATTTTTTGCTCCCAAATTAATTCCTGTATTCTTTATTTATGAAAAAAGCGGTATTATTATTTTTATTAGTAACAAACGTATGTATTGCTCAAGATGTAAGTCAGCAAAAGCGAATTAAAGATACAACAGCAGTTAAAATTGCCACCATTGATTTGTATAAGGTGATTACAATTGAAAATGACACGACCTATATCGATACGTCACTTACGATTCAAAAAGAGTACAGTCATAATTATTTGCGAAAAGATATTTTTGGATTGTTGCCGTTTGCTAATGACGGTCAAACTTATAATACGTTGCAATACAGCTTAACGGATTTTTCTCCGTATCCTGAATTTGGCTTTAAAGCAAAACATTTTAATTTTTTAGAAGCCAACCAAATTAGGTATTACGCTGTGGCTACGCCCGTAACCGAATTGTATTTTAAAACCACAATCAAAAAAGGACAGTCGGTTGATGCTTTTATTACCCTAAATACTTCTGAAAATCTAAATTTTTCAATAGCTTATAAAGGATTGCGATCTGAAGGTGAGTATCTCAACCAATTGTCTAGTACTGGAAACTTTAGATTTACGACCAGCTACAATACGAAGAACAGGCGCTATTTTGCGAAAGCGCATTATACCTTTCAAGACATTCTCAATGAAGAAAATGGCGGAATTACTACCATCGAGAATTTTGAAAGTGAAGACTCGAACTACAATAACCGGCAGCGATTTGAAGTGTATTTTAATGATGCTAAATCATTTTTAAAAGGCAAGCGTGTTTTTTTAGATCATAATTTTAGAGTCAATCCGAGTAAGGGTGCAAATAACCTCTATGTGACGCACCAATTTAATTACGAAAATAAGTTCTTCGAATACAATCAAGCCACCTTACTATCTACGGTGGGTTCCGAGCAGGTGAATCGTTTTGGTGGTTCCTTCCTAGATAGTGGTATTAATGATCAAACGCGTTATAATAAAATGTACAATAGAGTAGGATTGATTTATGAGAATACTACTTTGGGGAATTTTCAATTTTTCGTTGATGATTTTAGGTCTAATTATTACTACAATCGGATTCTGGTATTTGACAATCAAAATACGATTCCCAGCGCATTCAGTCAACAAATCAACAGCGCTGGTGGACAATATGAATACCGACGCAATAAGTGGAAGGGTAAATTTTTATATTCCAGATCGGTAACGGCACAGTCACTGTCCAATTTGGATGCGAAGTTGGAATATGATGTAAATGACGAAATTCAGCTCGTCTTTCAATATCAGAATATAAACAAATTACCCAACAATAATTATAATTTGCATCAAAGTAGTTATGTACAATACAATTGGTCCAAAGAGTTCAAGAATGAAAAAATTAATACCATAAAAGCCAATGCAATTTCGCCTTGGATAAATGCAGAACTGCAATTTTCAGTTTTGAATGATCATTTGTATTTTACAGATGCATCGAGTGCCCAGCAGAAAGCAGAAAAAACGCAAATAGTAGCACCTGCACAATACGATGGAACGATCAATTATTTGTCGGTTAAAATCAGCAGAGAAGTAAAATTCGGAAACTTTGCTTTGGATAATACTATTCTCTATCAAAAAGCAGAACAACAGGACGCCATATTAAATGTGCCGGAAATTGTAACGCGCAATACGTTTTACTACTCTGATTTTATATTTAAAAAAGCATTGTTCCTGCAGACAGGTATTTCGTTAAATTATTTTTCTAGTTATTATGCGAACGAATACAATCCTGTTATAGGGGAGTTTTTTGTTCAAAAGGACAAACAAATTGGTAACCATCCCAATCTTGATTTTTTTATAAACGCAAAAATCCAAAGAACAAGAATCTATTTTAAAGTTGAACATTTTAATTCGGCGCTAACCGGAAATAATTTTTACGCTTCACCCAACAATCCATCTAGAGATTTTACCATTCGTTTTGGGTTGATTTGGAATTTCTTTAATTAAGAAAGTAGTAAAGGAATATGTTCTAGAAGTTTCACTCTCAAGTGTTTTTAGAAGGGGTGTAAAGTCTGGTTGCACTTAGTAAAGCGAACAAGAAAAGGAGGTACCTTTAAATGAAATTGATTCCATTACTATGTAATAAAAGAGTAGCGAAGGAATCTTTTATCCTTAGTTCCACAACGAAGATTATTTTGTAACAAAATACTATCTTTGCAGCATTAATTACAACAAATTACAATCTTAAATTACGATACAATGCGTTACGCAGAAAATATATTAGGTACAATAGGCAACACGCCATTAGTTAAATTAAATAAAGTAACCGCTGAAGTGGCTGCTTTGGTGCTTGCAAAAGTGGAAACATTCAATCCAGGGAATTCTGTCAAAGACAGAATGGCTGTAAAAATGATTGCCGATGCGGAAGCTGATGGGAGATTAAAACCTGGCGGAACCATCATTGAAGGAACTTCAGGAAATACAGGAATGGGATTGGCATTAGTAGCTATCATTAAGGGATACAAGCTGATTTGTGTGATATCAGACAAACAGTCTAAAGAAAAAATGGACATTCTTCGCGCCGTAGGAGCAAAAGTAGTAGTGTGTCCTACAGATGTGGAACCTACGGATCCAAGATCGTATTATTCAGTTTCGAAAAGATTGGCTGAAGAGACGCCTAATTCGTGGTATGTTAATCAATACGATAATCCATCCAACGCTATAGCGCATTACGAGCAGACAGGTCCGGAGATTTGGGAGCAAACGGAAGGTAAAATTACACACTTTGTTGTAGGTGTAGGAACTGGTGGAACTATTTCGGGAGTAGCAAAATACCTGAAAGAGCGAAATCCAAATATTAAAATATGGGGAATTGATACTTATGGTTCTGTGTTTAAAAAATACCACGAAACTGGGATATTTGACGAAAACGAAATCTATTCTTATATAACGGAGGGAATTGGCGAAGACATTCTTCCCAAAAATGTGGATTTCTCTTTAATAGATGGGTTTACAAAAGTAACGGACAAAGATGCCGCAGTATATACCCGTAAAATTGCTTTGGAAGAAGGAATTTTTGTAGGTAATTCAGCAGGTGCAGCGGTAAAAGGACTGTTGCAGCTCAAAGAACATTTCAAACCTGAAGATGTAGTTGTGGTTCTTTTCCATGATTCAGGAAGTCGTTATGTAGGTAAAATGTTCAATGACGATTGGATGCGCGAACGTGGTTTTCTAGAGGAGGAAATTACAAAAGCAGAAGATGTCATCAAGGACCATATCGATAAACCATTAATTGTTGTGCGTACAGAAGAATTAGTCTCACATGCTATTGAACGCATGCGTAAATATAAAATTTCACAAATTCCGGTCATCGATAGCAATGGATTTGTTGGCTCTGTGGACGAAAGTGATTTGTTTCAAAGTTATGTTGCGGATAAAGATGTGGCCGATAAACCTATTAAAGAAATTATGGGAAGACCTTTTCCAATTGTTAAACAAGGAACCCCAATAGAAGAGGTTTCTAAATTGTTTACCAAAGAAAATGACGCAGTTTTAATAGAATTGCAAAATGGTAATCACCATATTATTACCAAATATGATATTATTGGTTCGATAAAGTAATTTTTTTTTTTGCCATAAATTAGACCAATCAGCACAAATTGATTTTGTGTTAGTTCTTCTAATTTGTGGCTTTTTTTTAAATTATAATGAAACCAATATTTAAATTATAGCCCAAAACCGATACCAGATAACGCATACCAGATAACGCATACCAGATAACTCATAACAGATAACCGATAACGCATAACCGATAACAGATAACTCATAACAGATAACCGATAACCCAAAACCTAAAACCTCGAAAATGACATTCACCGCTATAGATTTTGAAACTGCTACCGCTTATCATCCGTGTTCCGTGGGAATTGTTACTGTAGAAAACGGAATAATTGTAGATGAGTTTGTAACCTTAATCAAACCACCAAACAACTTGTATTCTCACTTTACAATACAAGTCCATGGGATTTATCCTCGCGATACACTTCATGCAAAGTCATTTATACAAGTTTTTCCAGAAATTAAAAAGCGGCTGCAAAACAGAGTGGTAGTGGCTCACAATGAAAGTTTTGACCGAAACGTTTTAGCAAAATCGATGATGCTTTATGGCTTGGAGTATGCTGATTTAAACCTTGCAGCCCGATGGGAATGCACCGTAAAAATCTATAAAAGCAAAGGATTAAAACCAACCAAATTGAGTGATTGTTGCCGCCAAATGAACATCGTTTTGAATCATCACGAAGCTTTGTCAGATGCTAGGGCTTGCGCCAAATTGTATCTGCTGCGATAAATTTATTTAGATTTCAATTGATTGTTGTTTAAAGTAAGACTTCTTGTATTATTTACTATCTTAGTTCTCCTTTAATGATGAAATGTGAAATCCTCGATTTCGTCTTTCGCTCTTTTCAATGGAGCGGGTTTGGGTTGAGGATTTTCTAAAATCTAAAAAATGAAAGAAGATTTTCTCCATTACCTTTGGAAATTCAAAAAGTTTGATGCTTTGAATTTGAGAACTTTCAATGATGAAGAAATCACAATTATCAATGTCGGTCAGTATCTTGAATTGGCAGGTCCTGATTTTTTCAATGCTCAAATTACCATTGGAAATCAAAAATGGGCGGGAAACGTCGAAATTCATCTCAAATCTTCAGACTGGTATGTGCATCATCATGAAATGGATTCAGCGTATGAAAATGTAATTCTTCATGTGGTTTGGGAACACGATACCGAGATTTTTAGGAACAACAATACTGAAATTCCCGTGCTGGAACTTAAAAAATATGTTGATCCAGCCACCATCCAAAACTATCAATCGTTACTGGCTCCTAAATCATGGATTTTCTGTGAAAAGCAAATTAAAGAGGTCGATGAGTTTGTGTTCAAAAATTGGCAGGAGCGGCTATTTTTTGAGCGTTTAGAAAGAAAATCTAAGCCTATTTTTGATTTGTTAGAGCAAACCAGTCAAGATTGGGAAGCTGTTTTGTTTAGTCTTTTGGCTAAGAATTTTGGTTTGAATACGAACGGGGACGCTTTCTTTAAAATGGCCCAAACTATTCCTTTTTCTATAATCCGAAAAGAATGTTTTGAAGTTGAGAATCTAGAAGCATTATTTTTTGGAATGGCTGGATTATTGGATTCTGAAAAAGAGGATACTTATTACAAAGATTTAAAATTCAGATATTTTTATTTGTTGCATAAATATCAAATGGAGCATCTAATCGCAGAGCAGGTTCAGTTTTTTAAGCATCGACCGGATAATTTCCCAACGATTCGTTTGTCTCAGTTGGCTAATTTATATCACACACACCAAAATTTATTTTCTAAAATAAGTACTTTGAATTCCTTGAAAAATAATGTTGAAGTTTTTCAAATTGGGGTGTCTCCTTATTGGGAAAATCATTATCAGTTTGACAAAGAAAGTCCCATTAAAAAGAAAATGCTTTCTAAATCTTTCGTCGATTTGTTGTTGGTGAATACAATAATTCCGCTGCAGTTTGCTTTTGCCAAAAGTCAGGGAAAAGAAATTACGGAAGATTTGATACATTTATTAAACGGCTTGAATCCTGAGAAAAACGCTATCATTGATAAGTTTACTTCGTTTGGTATCGTTTCAAAAAATGCTTTTGACACACAATCGTTGCTGCAACTCAAAAAGGAGTATTGTAATAAAAGCAGATGCTTAGAATGTGCTTTGGGATTGGAATTAGTCAAAAGTAAGGTGTAAAGGTCTCCATTGGAAATTGCAATGATTAATACCTAAACCGATTGTTAAATTTTGTAATTTTGTTGCCAACATACAATTCAAGAAAATGTCAGCAATTATTAAGCTCAAGTTCTTTTTTGAAAAGCATGGCTTTCATGTTTCCTCCCGTTTAGCAGATACATTAGGAATGCGTGCCAGTAGTGTGCGGCTTTTTTTTATTTATTTATCATTCGTAACTGCAGGATTGTGGTTTGCGGTTTATCTAACCTTGGCTTTTTGGATTCGGTTAAAGGATTTAATCCGCGCTAAACGCACGTCAGTTTTTGATTTATAATAAGGTATAAAAATATAAAGGGGATTATAAAGTACTTGCACTTTATAATCCCCTTTTTTATTTTTGTGGTAAATCTATTTATCAGGATTGTTTAATTTACTGTTTTTCTTTCCGTAAACAAAGTACAGTGCAACACCGAGTGCCATCCATATAATCAATCGAATCCAACTTTCATACGGTAGCGAGTACATTAAGTAACTACAAACTAAAACTCCAGCAATAGGAACGTAAGGAACGAATGGAGTTTTAAAAGATCGTGGCGCATCCGGCATTTTTTTACGCATCACTAATACGCCGATACAAACTAATACAAAGGCTAACAAGGTTCCAATACTAACCATGTGACCCAAATCACTTACCGGTACAAAACCTGCAAAAAGGCTTACAAATACCATGAAGAAAAGATTTGTTTTCCAAGGAGTTCTGAATTTTGCATGAATATCGCTGAAGAAAGCAGGGAGTAATCCATCTTTACTCATCGTATAGAAAACGCGACTTTGTCCCATTAGCATTACTAACATTACAGAGGTATATCCTGCCAAAATGGCGACAATTAATCCCGTTTGAAGGAACGTATAGCCTGTTACTGCAAACGCTGTTGCAGCCGGTTTTGCATCGCCTGCAAAATCATAATACGGTACAAGACCCGTCATAACATGAGCAAATAATACATATAATATAGTACAAATTACCAAGGATCCTAAAATACCAATAGGCATTCCTTTTTGAGGGTTTTTTGCTTCTTGTGCAGCAGTTGAAACAGCATCAAAACCAATGAAGGCAAAGAAAACAGTTCCGGCTCCAGCAGCTATTCCTGACCAACCAAACTGGCCTTTAACACCAATGTTTTCTGGAATATATGGGGAATAATTTGCAGGATCGATGTAGTCCCATCCTAAAACAATGAACATAATTACAACAATAACCTTTACTACTACTAAAATATTATTGATGGAGGCAGATTCTTTTGTACCTCTGATTAATAATAATGACAGTGCAGAAACGATTAAAATAGCAGGAAGGTTAATATAACCTCCTTCGATAACGGTACCGTCACCTAATGTTAAGGTTTCCCAGGGAGAACATATAAATTTCGGATTCAAATGAATGCCGTACTTATTTAATAATTCCAGTAAATATCGTGACCAACTAACTCCAACGGTAGCGGCACCTAATGCGTATTCAAGAACTAAATCCCAACCTATAATCCAAGCCATAAATTCTCCCATGGTGGCGTAGGAATAAGTATAAGCACTACCTGCAACAGGTATCATGGACGCAAATTCAGCATAGCAAAGTCCTGCAAAGGCACATCCTACTGCAGCTAAGATAAAGGAAAGGGTAACTGCTGGACCTGCGTGTTCCGCAGCAGCAATACCAGTTAATGAGAATAATCCAGCTCCAATAATAGCTCCAACTCCAAGTGCTACTAATGAACGTGATGACAAAGTCCTTTTTAATCCTTTTTCGGATTCAGATGCTTCATTAAGCAAGACCGAAAGGGGTTTAGTTTTCCAAATTGACATGGGTTATATGGTTTTGTTTGTTATTAAGCTCCAAATGTATTCTTTTTTACAAAAAATAAAAAACAATAATTTAGTTTTAAGTTATAAAATACAATATAATGTGCAGTATCGGAATCAAATCTTTTGAAAACCCAATATAATAGGCGCTGTCAATGTGTTATTTTTTGCAAATATATTTTTCTTCAACATGTTACAAGTCTTGCTTTTATTTATAAATTTAGATTTCTTTTATCAATGGGTAAATACAATCGCATCAAATGAGTTTTAAAACGATTCAGACTTATTTTAAGTTTTCCAAACAGCAAGGCACAGGGATCTTCTGTTTGTTTGTAATTATCATTTCTTTACAACTCGTTTATTATTTTGGGGATTTTACCAGAGTAACAAAAGAAGATCCAGCGGAGCAAAAATGGCTTTCGCTACAATCTGGATTAGATTCCATGAAAAGGAATGTTGAAATTAGGACGCCAAAAGTATATCTCTTTAATCCTAATTTTATAACGGATTATAAAGGGTATAAGTTGGGAATGTCCGTGAAGGAGATTGATCGATTGTTAGCCTTTAGAAAAGAAAATAAATTTGTAAACTCTCCTGAAGAATTTCAGGATGTTACAAAAGTGTCTGATTCTTTATTGCAAGAGATAGCGCCATTTTTTAAATTTCCGGATTGGGTAAATAATAAAAAAGCGCCGAATAAATTTAAAAATTATTCCAATCCGGCTTTCGCCAAAAAAGAAAAAATAGTAGTTCTAGACATAAATCGGGCAACTAAAGAGGATCTGATCAAAATTTACGGTATCGGCGAAGCCATTTCCCTTCGAATTTTAAAACAAAAAGAAACTTTAGGAGGGTTTGTTTCCATGGAACAAATGCAGGATGTTTGGGGATTGTCGCCAGAAGTGATTGAAAATTTGAATGCCCATTTTAAGATCACGACGTTGCCAGAATTTAAGAAAATTGATATCAATAACGCGTCATTAAAAGAGTTATCACAGTTTTATTATTTCAGATATACTTTGGCAAAGGAAATTGTGACCTACAGAAGTATGAAAGGAGATTTTAACAACATTGAGGATTTAACAAAAATTAAGGGATTTCCTGTTGATAAAGCAAAAATAATTGACTTATATTTGGACTTTGATTAAAAGTCTATAATTTGCTGCTCTAAAATAGTGTAATTTACTGCAAAACGGTCGTTTTGTACTATAATTCTTTTTTAAAATGCGGCTTTATGGTTTGACTCAAAAAAAAACTTAAGTCTGAAACGCAAAGCTGCTGCTTTTGGTTTCAATTACATCAATTTGTTAAAAATAATAATAGTTATATGAATTCAAGTTATTTCACAGAAGAACACCAATTATTTAGAGAAAGTTTAAAAGATTTTTTACAAAAAGAAGTTGTGCCTCATATTGAAAAATGGGAAAAAACCGGGTCAATTGAGCGATTTATATGGAAAAAGTTCGGGGAAATGGGCTTTTTTGGAATCGGGTATCCAGAGGTTTATGGCGGACTGAATTTAGATTTATTTTATACCGTTATTTTTCTAGAAGAACTTCAAAAAGTTAAATCATCTGGTTTCGCTGCTGCTATGTGGGCTCATTCTTATTTGGCCATGACTCATTTGAATGCAGAAGGAGACGAAAGAATAAAACAAGATTATTTAGCTCCAAGCATTGCTGGTGACAAGATAGGCGCTTTGTGTATAACAGAACCTTTTGGGGGTAGTGATGTTGCGGGTATGCGCACCAATGCAGTAAAAAAGGGAGACAAATACATTATTAATGGTTCTAAAACATTCATCACAAATGGAGTTTATGCTGATTATTATATAGTGGCTGCAAAAACAAGTCCTGAGTTGGGGAATAAAGGGATTAGTATCTTTTTGATGGATACGAATTTGAAAGGAGTTTCAGCTGTAAAACTAGATAAATTAGGATGGAGAGCTTCCGATACGGCAGAAATTGCATTTGATAATGTAGAAATTCCTGTCGAGAATTTGATGGGAGAGGAAGGAAAGGGCTTTCCGTATATTATGCAACATTTTGCTTTAGAGCGCTTGATTATGGCTATAAATGCCCATGCGAGAGCGGAATATGCGATTGATTATACAATAGAATATATGTCACAACGTGAGGCTTTTGGAAAAAAAATAAATAAATTCCAAGCATTAAGGCATACGTTAGTAGAGCATGCAACAGAGGTAGAGCATTGTAAAGTATTTAATTATGCTGCTGTTGCGCGATTAGACAAAGGAGAATATGTAGTTAAGGAAGCTACTATGGCTAAATTAAAATCTACTAAAGTTGCAGATGAAACTATTTACAGTTGTTTGCAAATGCTGGGAGGCTATGGTTACATGGAAGAATATCCCTTAGCACGTTTGTTTAGAGACAGTCGTTTGGGGCCAATAGGTGGTGGAACTTCAGAAATTCTTAAGGAGATTTTATCAAAAATGATAATTGATAAGCAAGATTATAAACCAGCGGTGAAATAGTAGTGCTTTAAAATAAAGAAAAAAAAAGAGTCAATTTTGTTATTGGCTCTTTTTTTTGTGTGAAGGATAGAAGTGGAAATCCTTTTATGAAGCTTTGCGGAGTAAAAGATTGCAACGGATAGCCTGACGGCAAACGCGGATTTGTTTTGGAGCGAAAGGCTGTTTTTGCCGGCACACCAAAAATAAATTGGCAATTAATAACTCATAAGTCAAAATAATGATTACTTTTGCACACTTAAAGAAAGGGGGTGTCTATATTATGTTAATTATACCAATTAAAGACGGAGAAAATATCGATAGAGCGTTAAAACGCTACAAAAGAAAATTTGATAAAACAGGAACTGTTCGTCAACTAAGAGCACGTACTGCTTTTATTAAGCCTTCAGTAACAAATAGAATCAAAATTCAAAAAGCGGCTTATATCCAAAATATGAGAGATAACTTAGAGAGTTAGTCGATTCCATTAAATAAAAATACCGTTAGTCATCAAAATTTTATAACTTTGATGCTAACGGTTTTTTTATGTCTACAAATAAAGATGCATTTCGGGATTACCTCCAGTTGGAGAAAAAATACTCTACACATACTGTCACGGCTTACTGTGATGACGTCGCTTCTTTTGAATCATTTCATAAAACGCATTTTGACCAGGAAGAAATAGATCATGTAGGCTACGGACAAATTAGAAATTGGATTGTAGCATTGGTTAACAGTGCTATTTCTAATGTATCAGTGAATAGAAAAATGGCTTCTTTGAAAGCTTTTTATAAATTTCTAGTTAGGACAAAGCAGATAGAGACTAGTCCAATGTTGAGGCACAGAGCGCTTAAGGTTCCAAAAATAATTCAAATCCCTTTTTCTGAAAAGGAAGTGACCGCGGTTTTGAATCAGCTGCAAGGGACGGTTGGTTTTGAAGATGTCAGAAATAAGCTCCTCATTGATTTGCTCTACACAACAGGGATGCGTCGAGCGGAATTGATTCATCTTAAAATGGCAAATATTGACTTAGCAAATCGTGCGGTCAAAGTGGTTGGGAAGCGAAATAAAGAGCGAATTATTCCTATTTTGCCGGTTATTGCAGATCAGTTTTATTGGTACCTAAAAGAACGAACTTCGGTATTGGTGGGTGTTGATGCGGATTATTTTTTTCTCACTAAAAAAGGGTTAAAATTAAATGATTCCTTTGTGTATCGTCTAATTAATTCTTACTTTAGTACTGTCTCTGAAAAAGTAAAAAAAAGTCCACACATATTGCGACATACCTTTGCCACCCATTTATTAAATAATGGAGCAGATTTGAATTCAGTGAAAGAATTATTAGGACATTCTAGTCTGGCGTCTACGCAGATTTATACGCATAATAGTCTTTCAGAGCTTAAAAGTGTATATAAAGAGGCTCACCCTCGCGGGCGGAAGTAATTTTACAAATGTTTAACAATTAAAAAAGATGATTATGAAGGTAAGTGTTCATGCAGTTAACTTTACTGTTGACAAAAAGCTAGTAGATTTTGTTCAAGAACGATTGGACAAGTTGGAGAAGTATTATGATAAAGTCGTGTCTGCAGATGTTTTTTTAAAAGTTGAAAAGACAAGTGAGAAAGAAAATAAAATTGCAGAGATAAAAATTAACGTGCCTGGAGACGATTTCTTAGTTAAAAAACAATGTAAAACGTTTGAAGAAGCAGTAGAACTCGCTTCAGAATCATTAGAGCGGTTGCTGGTAAAAAGAAAAGAAAAAATAAGTTCGCATATTTAATATAAATTTTTTTAAAAAATGTTTTGATTGAGAGATAAAATCTATACATTTGCAGTCCGTTAGAAATAGCGGACTTTTTTTATTGAATTGCCAGCGTAGCTCAGTTGGCTAGAGCAGCTGATTTGTAATCAGCAGGTCGTGGGTTCGAGTCCCTCCGCCGGCTCAAGAAAGAGGAAGGTTGTAGTACCTCGCAGTATATTTCTTTGAATCCGTAAAGAGGAGAAGTTTATCTCGGGTGAAGACAAGGGGAGGCCCTTTACCGAATCAAGACTGTAAGGATTTGACAATAAAAGGAGTAGGGGAGATACTCAAGCGGCCAACGAGGGCAGACTGTAAATCTGCTGTGTAAACTTCGCAGGTTCGAATCCTGCTCTCCCCACAAAAATTTAAGCAAGAAATTATGCGAAAGTTTGCTTTCGAGTAATTTTGTTTTAAAAGTTTGAGTACCGCTTCAGGGGTACAGGATGATCAAGGAAACGAGATAATCGCAACGAAAGAATGTTTAAAGTTTGTAAGTTTCAATTGGCTGGTATAGCTAGAAATGGTAAACTTGAAACAAAATGTTGCTCTGCCGGTGTAGCTCAGGGGTAGAGTGCTTCCTTGGTAAGGAAGAGGTCTCGGGTTCAATTCCCGACATTGGCTCAAGTAAGTAGGAAATAGAAATTAATATATAACAAGATTAAAAATTAAGTAAAATGGCAAAGGAAAATTTTAACCGTAACAAGCCCCATTTAAACATTGGAACAATTGGGCATGTGGATCACGGAAAAACTACATTAACTGCGGCAATTACAAAAGTATTGTCTGATGCAGGTTACTGTCAAGCAAAATCATTTGATCAAATTGATAATGCTCCAGAAGAAAAAGAAAGAGGTATTACAATTAATACATCTCACGTAGAGTATGAAACTGCTAACCGTCATTACGCTCACGTTGACTGTCCTGGTCACGCGGATTACGTAAAAAACATGGTTACTGGTGCTGCTCAAATGGATGGTGCTATTCTTGTAGTTGCTGCGACTGATGGACCAATGCCACAAACACGTGAGCATATCCTACTAGGCCGTCAGGTAGGTATTCCTAGAATGGTTGTATTCATGAATAAAGTGGATATGGTTGATGATGAGGAATTGCTTGAATTAGTTGAGATGGAAATCAGAGACTTGTTATCTTTCTACGAATATGATGGAGATAATGGTCCAGTTGTTCAAGGTTCAGCTTTAGGTGGATTGAATAATGATCCAGTTTGGGTACCAAAAATTCTTGAATTGATGGCTGCTGTTGACTCTTGGATTGAAGAGCCAGTAAGAGACGTTGCAAAACCTTTCTTGATGCCTGTTGAAGATGTGTTTTCAATCACTGGTCGTGGAACTGTAGCTACAGGTCGTATCGAAACTGGTGTTGCTAATACTGGAGATCCAGTTGAAATCATTGGTATGGGTGCTGAAAAATTGACTTCTACTATTACAGGAGTTGAGATGTTCCGTAAAATCCTTGATAGAGGAGAAGCTGGAGACAACGTAGGTATTCTTTTAAGAGGTATTCAAAAAGAAGACATCAAAAGAGGAATGGTTATTTGTAAGCCAGGTTCAGTTAAACCGCATGCTACATTTAAAGCAGAGGTTTACATCTTGAAAAAAGAAGAAGGTGGTCGTCATACACCATTTCATAATAACTACCGTCCACAGTTCTATGTACGTACAACTGATGTAACAGGTATCATTACTTTACCAGAAGGTGTAGAGATGGTTATGCCTGGGGATAACTTAACTATTAGTGTTGTATTGCTTAGCGCAATTGCATTAAGTGTTGGTTTACGTTTTGCGATCCGTGAAGGTGGTAGAACAGTAGGTGCTGGTCAGGTAACTGAAATAACAGCATAGTTATATTAAATTATATAGCCAGTAACTATTATAATGGTTGTTACTGGCTTTAATACGGGCGTAGTTCAAGGGTAGAATAGCGGTCTCCAAAACCGTTGATGGGGGTTCGAATCCCTCCGCCCGTGCAAAAAAACAAATCATAATGACAAAAGTTGTAAATTACATATCGGAAGCATTTGAGGAATTAAAGTCAAATGTAACTTGGCCAGCTTGGCCTGAGGTGCAACGTCTAACGATTGTTGTTGCTGTCTTTTCAGTACTGTTCGCCTTGGCAACTTGGGGAGTAGACGAAATTTTTGCAAAAGCTTTAGCTGGATTTTTTAACTGGATAAAAGCTTAAATTTTTTGTTATGGCAGATAATAATATTAAAAAGTGGTATGTCGTTAGAGCAGTAAGCGGACAAGAAAATAAGGTGAAAGCATACATCGAGACCGAAATCGCAAGATTAGGTATGGGTGATTATGTTTCCCAAGTTTTAGTTCCTACTGAAAAAGTCGTTACCGTTAAAGAAGGAAAAAAAATAATCAAAGACAAAGTTTATTTTCCGGGTTATGTTATGATTGAGGCAAATCTTATTGGAGAAATACCTCATATTATTAAGTCAATAACAAGCGTTATTGGATTTTTAGGGGAAATTAAAGGTGGAGAGCCTGTTCCTTTACGAATTTCAGAAGTAAACAGAATGTTAGGTAAAGTGGATGAGTTAGCGGTTAATACCGATACGCGTGCAATACCTTTTAATATAGGAGAAACAATTAAGGTTGTTGATGGTCCTTTCAATGGATTTAACGGTACTGTTGAGAAAATTAATGAAGAAAAGCGTAAACTAGAGGTGATGGTAAAGATTTTCGGAAGAAAAACACCATTAGAGTTGAGTTTTATGCAAGTTGAAAAAGTATAATTTTTGTTACATCTATAATATCCATTACAATCGCTTCCAATGATTGTAATGTTAAATTTTTAAAAAATGGCTAAAGAAATTAGTAAGGTAGTTAAACTACAAGTTAAGGGAGGTGCTGCGAATCCGTCGCCACCGGTTGGACCTGCTTTAGGAGCTGCTGGGGTAAACATCATGGAGTTTTGCAAGCAATTTAATGCAAGAACTCAAGATAAACCCGGCAAAATATGCCCAGTACAAATTACTGTGTATAAAGACAAATCATTTGATTTTGTTGTAAAAACTCCTCCAGCAGCAGTTCAGTTAATGGAAGCTGCAAAGCTAAAATCTGGTTCTGGTGAGCCTAATCGTAAAAAAGTAGCTAGTGTTACTTGGGAACAAATTAGAGCTATTGCTGAAGACAAGATGCCAGACTTAAACGCATTCACTATGGAGTCTGCAATGAGTATGGTTGCTGGAACAGCTAGATCTATGGGTATAACTGTATCAGGAGACGCTCCTTTTTAATTAAGAGAAAGACATGGCAAAATTGACAAAAAAGCAAAAAGAGGCTGCTTCAAAAATTGAAAAGAACAAACTATATTCTCTTAAAGATGCTGCGGCATTGATAAAAGTAGTTGCTTCTGCAAAATTTGATGAGTCTGTTGATATCGCAGTACGTTTGGGTGTAGATCCAAGAAAAGCGAATCAAATGGTTAGAGGTGTGGTAACATTACCTCATGGAACTGGTAAAGACGTTAAAGTATTAGCATTGGTGACTCCAGATAAAGAAGCGGAAGCTTTGGCAGCTGGTGCAGACTTTGTGGGTCTTGACGATTATTTACAAAAAATCAAAGACGGTTGGACAGATGTTGATGTAATTATCACTATGCCTTCTGTTATGGGTAAATTAGGCCCATTAGGTCGTATATTAGGACCTAGAGGTTTAATGCCTAACCCTAAGACAGGTACTGTAACTATGGATGTTGCAAAAGCTGTTGCTGAGGTTAAAGCCGGTAAAATCGATTTCAAAGTTGATAAAACTGGTATAGTGCATGCAGGAATTGGTAAAGTTTCTTTTGGAACAGAACAAATCATTGACAATGCTCACGAAATTATTCAAACATTAATCAAACTTAAACCAACTGCGGCTAAAGGAACATACATTAAAAGTATTTACCTAACTAGCACAATGAGTCCTGCAATTGCATTGGATCCTAAAGCAGTATAATTGGTAGTTAAAAATTTTTAGTATGACTAGAGAAGAGAAATCAATCGCGATTGAAGTTTTAACTGCACAGTTAGCCGGTACAAACATTGTTTATGTATCTGATATTTCTGGTATGAATGCAGAGGCTACTTCAAACTTGAGAAGGGCTTGTTACAAAGCAGGTATAAAATTAGAGGTTGTAAAAAATACGTTGCTTGCAAAAGCAATGGAGGCTTCTGCTAATGATTATGGTGATTTACCTTCAGTTTTGACAGGTAACAGTGCTATCTTTATTTCAGACGTTGCAAATGCACCTGGAAAAATAATTAAAGATTTCAGAAAAAAATCTGCTACCCCTTTATTAAAGGGTGCTTATATCAACGCTGAAGTTTACATTGGTGACGATCAATTAGATGCATTAGCAACTATCAAATCGAAAGAAGAGCTTATCGGCGAACTTATCGGATTGTTACAGTCACCAGCACAAAGAGTTATTTCTGCTCTTCAAAACCAATTCGCAAAAAGCGAAGAGGCTACCGAAGAAGCGGAAGCATAATAAAACCGACTTTATAGTCAGTGTTTTATTTTAAAAAGCGCACAATAAATAAATTATATTTTTACAAATCATTTTAAAACGATAGAAAAAATGGCAGATTTGAAACAATTCGCAGAACAATTAGTTAACCTAACAGTAAAAGAAGTTAACGAATTAGCAACAATATTAAAAGATGAGTACGGAATCGAACCAGCTGCTGCAGCTGTAGTAGTTTCAGGTGGTGGCGAAGCTGCTGCTGAAGATGTGCAAACAGAATTTACAGTTGTATTGAAAGCAGCAGGTGCTTCTAAATTAGCTGTAGTGAAATTGGTTAAAGAACTTACAGGTTTAGGTTTGAAAGAAGCTAAAGATGTAGTAGATAGCGCACCAAGCAACGTTAAAGAAGGTGTTTCTAAAGAAGAGGCTGAAGGGCTTAAAAAATCTTTAGAAGAAGCTGGAGCTGAGGTTGAACTTAAATAGTTAAAATCAGTTTAAAGAATACGGTTTAGGTCTTGGGTTTAGTCACCCAATGACCTAAACCATTTTTCGTATAACAAAAGGCTGCCTTGTGTACTTGCATTTTAGTCTTTTAATTAAATTCATTTTACCCATTACGAGGAAAAAAAATTAACAGATAATAAGAAAGTAGTTATCTTAAATTGATTTTTAAAGATGTAATGGTTGTAAAATTTTAAGGTAAATAATTTATTGTTTACACCAAAAAATTACTTTTTTAATCAAAATTTTGTCCATTGATGCTAACAAATCAGACTGAAAGATTGAATTTTGCCTCCACAAAAAATATTCCTGACTATCCAGATTTTCTAGATGTTCAGGTTAAATCGTTTAAAGATTTTTTTCAATTAGAAACCAAATCTGACGAAAGAGGTGACGAAGGGCTTTACAATACCTTCATGGAAAATTTCCCAATTACTGATACAAGAAATAACTTTGTATTAGAATTTCTTGATTATTTTGTAGATCCACCACGTTATACAATTCAAGAATGTATAGAAAGAGGACTTACTTATAGTGTGCCTTTAAAAGCAAGGTTAAAACTATATTGTACAGATCCAGAACATGAAGATTTTGAAACGATTGTTCAAGATGTTTATCTTGGTACAATTCCTTATATGACGCCAAGCGGTACCTTTGTTATTAATGGTGCTGAGCGTGTAGTTGTTTCTCAATTACACCGATCTCCAGGTGTTTTCTTTGGTCAATCATTCCATGCAAATGGAACAAAATTATATTCTGCCAGAGTAATTCCTTTTAAAGGTTCTTGGATAGAATTCTCTACAGATATAAACAGCGTAATGTATGCTTATATCGACAGAAAGAAAAAATTACCTGTAACTACTTTATTCCGTGCTATTGGATTCGAAAGAGACAAGGATATCCTTGAGATTTTTGATCTTGCGGAAGAAATTAAAGTTTCTAAAACAGGACTAAAAAAATATATTGGTAGAAAATTAGCGGCTCGTGTATTGAATACATGGCATGAAGATTTCGTTGATGAAGACACTGGTGAAGTCGTTTCTATCGAACGTAACGAAATAATCCTTGATAGAGATACAATTATCGATAAAGATAATGTGGAAGAAATCATTGATTCTAACGTTAAATCTATTTTGTTGCATAAAGAAGATGCTAATCAAGGCGATTATGCCATCATCCATAATACGCTACAAAAAGATCCAACAAACTCTGAAAAAGAGGCTGTTGAACATATCTACAGACAATTGCGTAACGCTGAACCGCCTGATGAAGAAACGGCGCGTGGTATTATAGATAAATTATTCTTCTCTGACCAACGTTACAACTTAGGTGAAGTAGGTCGCTACAGAATAAATAAAAAATTAGGGTTGGATACTCCAATGGAAAAGCAAGTCTTGACCAAAGAAGATATCATAACTATCGTGAAATATTTGATCGAATTGATCAACTCTAAAGCAGAGATTGATGATATTGATCACTTATCAAACCGTCGTGTTAGAACAGTTGGAGAACAATTGTCTCAACAATTCGGTGTTGGTTTAGCGCGTATGGCGAGAACTATTCGTGAGAGAATGAACGTTAGAGATAACGAGGTGTTTACACCAATCGATTTGATCAATGCTAAAACATTATCATCGGTTATCAACTCTTTCTTTGGTACAAACCAGTTGTCTCAGTTTATGGATCAAACGAATCCACTTGCCGAGATTACGCACAAGAGAAGATTGTCTGCACTAGGACCAGGTGGACTTTCGAGAGAGAGAGCAGGATTTGAGGTTCGTGACGTTCACTATACGCATTACGGACGCTTATGTCCAATTGAAACTCCTGAGGGACCAAACATTGGTTTGATTTCATCTCTTGGTGTTTATGCGAAGGTAAACGGAATGGGTTTCATTGAAACACCGTACCGTAAAGTAACTAATGGAACTGTAGATTTAGTGTCTACTCCTGTTTACTTAAGCGCAGAAGAAGAAGAAGGAATGTTAATTGCGCAAGCAAACATTCAAATGGATGCTACTGGAAAAATTACTGCCGAAGACGTTATTGCACGTCAAGAAGGTGATTTCCCAGTAATTGAGCCAGCAAGAGTGGATTACACGGATGTTGCTCCAAATCAAATCGCTTCTATTTCTGCTTCATTGATTCCTTTCTTGGAACATGATGATGCGAATAGAGCCTTGATGGGATCTAACATGATGCGTCAGGCCGTACCATTAATTCGTCCTGAAGCTCCTATTGTTGGAACTGGTTTAGAGCGTCAAGTAGCTTCTGATTCTAGAGTATTGATTAATGCTGAAGGAGATGGAGTTATTGAATATGTAGATGCAAATATTATCACTATCAAATACGATCGTTCTGAGGAAGAAAGAATGGTGAGTTTTGAGCCTGATGAAAAAACATACAATCTAATTAAATTTAGAAAAACCAATCAAGGGACAAGTATCAACCTTAAACCTATCGTAAGAAAAGGGGATAGAGTGGTACCTGGACAAGTATTATCAGAAGGATATGCGACTCAAAATGGGGAACTAGCTTTAGGTAGAAACCTTAAAGTTGCTTTTATGCCATGGAAAGGATACAACTTTGAGGATGCGATTGTAATTTCTGAAAAAGTAGTTCGTGACGATATTTTTACCTCTATTCACGTGGATGATTATTCATTAGAAGTTAGGGATACTAAATTAGGTAACGAAGAATTGACCAATGATATACCGAATGTTTCTGAAGAAGCTACTAAAGATTTAGATGAAAATGGTATGATTAGAATTGGAGCCGAGGTTAAACCTGGTGACATTCTTATTGGAAAAATTACTCCAAAAGGAGAATCAGATCCTACTCCAGAAGAAAAATTGCTTCGTGCAATCTTCGGGGACAAAGCAGGTGATGTAAAAGATGCTTCATTAAAAGCATCTCCTTCTTTACATGGTGTTGTTTTAGACAAAAAATTGTTCGCAAGAGCAGTGAAAGATAAACGTAAACGTACGCAAGACAAGGATGCTTTAGGAGCACTTGAAATGGAATTTGAAGATAAATTTGTTGAATTAAAAGACAAATTAGTGGAGAAACTTTTCTTGATCGTAAACGGAAAAACATCTCAAGGGGTAATGAACGATTTGGGTGAGGAAGTTTTACCAAAAGGTAAAAAATACACACAAAAAATGCTTTATGCTGTAGAAGATTTTGCTCACTTAAGTAAAGGTCAATGGGTTGCAGATGATGCAGCTAATAAAATGGTTAATGATTTAATTCATAACTATAAAATTAAATTGAACGATTTACAAGGTGCATTACGTAGAGAGAAATTCACTATTACTGTTGGAGATGAATTGCCAGCAGGAATCTTGAAATTAGCGAAAGTATATATTGCCAAAAAACGTAAACTGAAAGTTGGGGATAAAATGGCGGGACGTCACGGTAACAAAGGTATTGTTGCTCGTATCGTTCGTCACGAAGACATGCCTTTCCTTGAAGACGGAACGCCAGTTGATATCGTGTTGAACCCATTAGGTGTACCTTCACGTATGAACATTGGTCAAATTTATGAAACGGTACTTGGTTGGGCTGGAATGAACTTGGGTAGAAAATTTGCTACACCAATTTTTGACGGAGCGACTTTGGATCAAATTAATGAATTGACTGACGAAGCTGGAATACCACGTTTTGGACATACACATTTATATGATGGTGGTACAGGAGAGCGTTTCCATCAAGCGGCAACAGTAGGAGTTATCTATATGTTGAAACTTGGACACATGGTTGACGATAAAATGCACGCACGTTCTATAGGTCCATACTCGTTGATTACACAACAACCACTTGGAGGTAAAGCTCAATTTGGAGGACAACGTTTTGGAGAGATGGAAGTTTGGGCACTTGAGGCTTATGGAGCATCAAGTACACTTAGAGAAATCTTGACTGTGAAGTCGGATGATGTAATTGGTAGAGCCAAAACTTACGAAGCCATCGTAAAAGGAGAATCTATGCCAGAACCAGGATTGCCGGAATCATTCAATGTATTGATGCATGAATTGAAAGGGCTTGGTCTTGACATTCGTTTAGAAGAATAGTATTCAGTAATCAGTGTCAGTGTTCAGTTCAAAACTGAATACTGAATACTGTTTACTTTTTTAATTAGTTTTCAGGATTTATACCCGTAAACCGTTCCGATTTTTTATAAATATTTCAAATGTTTATAACTAGCACTTCTAATTTGAAGTTTAGAGAAGTAACCCGCGGAGTTTAGACGGTACACCGTAACGTTTAAACAAAAATCAATTTTTAATTGCAAATAAATCAATAGTAAAAGCTATGATGAATAATAGAAATAATAACAACAAAGATAAAAACCCTGTAAAAAGGTTTAATAAAATCTCAATAGGTCTTGCTTCTCCTGAATCTATCTTGAAAGAATCAAGAGGTGAAGTGTTAAAACCGGAAACTATTAACTACAGAACGCACAAACCAGAGCGTGATGGTCTTTTTTGCGAACGTATCTTCGGACCAGTAAAAGATTTTGAATGTGCTTGCGGTAAATATAAAAGAATACGTTACAAAGGGATTATCTGTGACCGTTGTGGTGTTGAAGTTACGGAGAAGAAAGTACGTAGAGATAGAGTAGGTCACATCAACCTTGTTGTGCCAATTGCTCATATCTGGTATTTCCGTTCTCTTCCAAATAAAATAGGTTACATCCTTGGACTTCCATCTAAGAAATTAGATATGATTATCTATTACGAAAGATACGTAGTAATCCAAGCAGGTATTGCTAAAAACGCAGAAGGGGAATCAGTACAAAGGTTGGACTTCCTTACAGAGGAAGAATATTTGAATATCCTTGACACGCTTCCTGCAGACAATCAATATCTTGATGATTTTGATCCAAATAAATTTGTTGCCAAAATGGGAGCAGAGTGTATTATGGACTTATTAGCTAGAATTGACTTAGATCAATTGTCTTACCAATTAAGACATAATGCTAACAATGAAACGTCTAAACAACGTAAAACGGAAGCATTAAAAAGATTACAAGTTGTTGAATCTTTCCGGGAGTCTAACTTGAACCGTGAAAATCGTCCGGAATGGATGATTATGAAAGTGGTACCAGTTATTCCACCAGAATTACGTCCGCTTGTGCCGCTTGATGGAGGTCGTTTTGCAACTTCAGATTTAAATGATTTATACCGTCGTGTAATTATACGGAACAACCGTTTGAAAAGATTAATGGAGATTAAAGCTCCAGAAGTAATCTTGAGAAACGAAAAACGTATGTTGCAAGAATCGGTAGATTCACTTTTCGATAATACGCGTAAAGCATCTGCAGTAAAAACAGAATCAAACCGTCCATTAAAATCGTTATCAGATTCCCTTAAAGGTAAACAAGGACGTTTCCGTCAAAATTTACTTGGAAAACGTGTGGATTATTCTGCTCGTTCGGTAATTGTTGTTGGACCTGAATTAAAATTATCTGAGTGTGGTATCCCAAAAGATATGGCAGCAGAATTATACAAACCTTTTGTTATCCGTAAATTGATAGAAAGAGGAATTGTAAAAACTGTAAAATCAGCTAAGAAAATAATAGATAAGAAAGAGCCTGTAGTTTGGGATATCCTTGAAAATGTAATCAAAGGGCATCCAATATTACTGAATCGTGCTCCTACTTTGCACAGATTAGGTATCCAAGCATTCCAACCAAAATTAATTGAAGGAAAAGCAATCCAATTGCACCCTTTAGTTTGTACTGCATTTAATGCGGATTTTGATGGGGATCAAATGGCAGTTCACTTGCCACTAGGACCAGAAGCTATTTTGGAAGCACAATTGTTAATGTTGGGTTCTCACAATATTCTGAATCCTGCTAATGGAGCTCCTATTACGGTACCTTCTCAAGACATGGTGCTTGGTCTTTATTATATGACCAAAGAACGTTTGTCCACTCCAGAACTTAAAATTTTAGGCGAAGGAATCACTTTTTATTCTGCTGAAGAAGTAAATATTGCTTTGAATGAAGGTAGATTAGAATTGAATGCTTCTGTTAAAATTAGAGCAAAACATTTCAATGAAGCAGGTGATTTGGTTTACCAAATCATTAAAACGACTGCTGGTCGTGTCTTGTTTAATGAAGTAGTGCCGGAAGCAGCCGGATACATCAATGATGTATTGACTAAGAAAAATCTTAGAGATATTATTGGACATGTTTTAAGCGCTACTGATGTACCTACTACTGCAGCTTTTTTGGATAACATGAAGGACATGGGATACAAATTTGCCTTTAAAGGTGGATTGTCATTCTCTCTTGGTGATATTAGAATTCCAGATCAAAAACCTAAATTAATTGCAGACGCTAGAGAACAAGTTCAAGGCATCTCTGCTAATTATAACATGGGTCTTATCACCAATAACGAACGTTACAACCAAGTTATTGATGTGTGGACTTCAGCGAATGCTCAACTTACAGAGTTAGCAATGAAAAACATTAGAGAAGACCAACAAGGTTTTAACTCGGTGTATATGATGCTTGATTCTGGGGCAAGGGGTTCCAAAGAACAAATTCGTCAGTTAACTGGTATGCGTGGTTTGATGGCTAAGCCAAAAAAATCTACTGCCGGTGGTGGTGAAATTATCGAAAACCCTATTCTTTCTAACTTTAAAGAAGGTCTTTCTATCCTTGAGTACTTTATTTCTACTCACGGTGCGCGTAAAGGTCTTGCGGATACAGCGTTGAAAACGGCGGATGCAGGATATTTAACAAGAAGACTGCATGATGTATCTCAAGATGTTATTGTTAATATCGATGATTGTGGTACACTTAGAGGTGTTGAAGTTGCAGCATTGAAGAAAAATGAAGAAATTGTTGAAACATTAGGAGAAAGAATATTAGGTCGCGTTGTTTTACAAGATTTAATTAATCCTTTAAACAATGAAATTTTAATTCATTCTGGTCAGCAAATTACAGAAGTTATAATGAAAGCAATTGATGCTTCTCCTATCGAGAAAGTAGAAGTTCGTTCTCCATTGACTTGTGAAGCGTTGAAAGGAATTTGTGCTAAATGTTACGGTAGAAATTTAGCTACTGGAAAAATGACACAAAGAGGAGAAGCTGTTGGTGTAATTGCAGCACAATCTATTGGAGAACCTGGTACACAATTAACATTACGTACCTTCCACGTTGGTGGGGTTGCAGGTGGTATATCTGAAGAGTCAAGTATCATTACGAAATTTAATGGTAAACTTGAAATAGAAGATTTAAAAACTGTTAAGGGAGAAGATAGTGAAGGAAATGCAGTTGATATTGTAGTTTCTCGTTCTACTGAATTGAAATTAATTGATGAAAGAACAGGTATTTTATTAAGTACCAATAATATTCCTTATGGTTCAAGTATTTTCGTTAAAGACGGTCAGTCTGTCGTTAAAGGAGATGTAATTTGTAAATGGGATCCATACAATGGAGTTATTGTTTCTGAATTCACTGGTAAAATTGCTTACGAAGAGTTAGAGCAAGGTCAATCATTCATGGTTGAAATTGATGAGCAAACGGGTTTCCAAGAAAAAGTAATTTCTGAATCGAGAGCTAAGAAATTAATTCCAACTTTATTGGTTTACGGTAAAGACAATGAATTGATTCGTTCTTATAACTTACCAGTTGGAGCCCACTTGATGGTTGAAAACGGGGAGAAAATTAAAGCAGGTAAAGTATTGGTTAAAATTCCGCGTCGTTCTTCTAAATCTGGAGATATTACAGGAGGTTTACCTAGAATTACAGAGTTATTAGAAGCTCGTAATCCTTCTAATCCAGCTGTAGTTTCTGAGATTGACGGTGTCGTTTCTTTTGGAAAAATCAAAAGAGGGAATCGTGAAGTTGTTATCGAATCTAAATTTGGAGACATTAGAAAATACTTGGTTAAGTTATCAAGCCAAATTCTAGTTCAAGAAAATGACTTCGTTAGAGCAGGTGTACCTTTGTCTGATGGTGCTATTACCCCAGATGATATTTTGAGAATTCAAGGACCAGCGGCTGTTCAACAGTATTTGGTAAATGAAATTCAAGAAGTATACCGTTTACAAGGAGTGAAAATTAACGACAAACACTTTGAAGTAGTCATACGTCAAATGATGCGTAAAGTAAGAGTTCAAGATCCAGGTGATACTTTATTCTTAGAAGATCAATTAATTCATACTAAAGATTTTATCGTTCAAAACGATAAATTATACGGTATGAAAGTTGTTGAAGATGCTGGAGATTCTAGTGCGCTTAAAGAAGGTCAAATTATTACGCCTCGTGAGTTGCGTGATGAAAACTCTCTATTGAAACGTACAGATAAAAATCTTGTTGTAGCTCGTGATGTTGTAACTGCAACAGCAACACCAGTTTTACAAGGTATAACAAGAGCATCACTTCAAACAAAATCATTTATCTCTGCTGCATCGTTCCAAGAAACGACTAAAGTATTGAATGAAGCTGCGGTTGCAGGTAAAATCGATTACTTAGAAGGATTGAAAGAAAATGTAATTGTAGGACATAGAATCCCTGCCGGAACGGGTATGAGAGAATATGACAATACGATTGTAGGTTCAAAAGAGGATTACAATGATATGATGGCTAACAAAGAGGAATATATTTATTAAGGTATGAGTAATTCTAATCAACAACAAGAGCAAATTAACATTGAGTTAGACGAAAAAATTGCTGAAGGAATTTATTCTAATTTAGCAATAATAAATCACTCCTCATCCGAGTTTGTTTTAGATTTTGTAAGTATCATGCCAGGTATACCAAAAGCTAAGGTGAAATCAAGAATTGTCTTGACGCCGCAGCATGCTAAAAGATTATTAAAAGCAATTGGGGAAAACATTCACCGTTTTGAAGTCGCTCATGGCGAAATTAAAGATACTGAACAAACACCAATACCGCTTAATTTTGGTCCTGCGGGACAAGCATAAGTTATTTAAAAGGCTTCCGTCACAACGGAAGCCTTTTTTATTTACACCCTATTTCTAAGGATAGCATTGTTATTTTACAAAGGTAAAACGCTGCTTATGACGAATGAAATCTTCAGTTTTATTCTTTTCTACTTCGCATTTGGTTTTTTTGTAAAATCGATTTTAGGATCGGTAGTCAATCTATACGACTACATTTTTAGGCTATTTATATTTGTTATGATTCCACTTCAAACTGTAGCGTGTACTTTTTTGGTCGAAATATTGGTTTAAGAATTTCAAATGAATTCGCTCCTAGTATGATGGCTTGCCATCAAGAACATCATAATTCAGTGGTAAGTGCATATTAAATAGTGGCTTTAAACAACAAGTTTGTGCTTTAAACGATTATAATGGTGCTTCATCGAAAATATTTTCGAGGCGGTTTTAAATGGTATACTTTCGCATTTGAAATAAAAATGCAAAACGCGTCTATTATATAAATCGAATTGTTATGAACTATTTTCCTTTAAGAGCAAATAAAAAAACCATGGTTAATGGCCTTATTCTATTTGCTTTTATTCTAATTTCAAACACAAATGTTGTGGCACAAACTGTAAATAATGTTGCAGATTTGAATACAATTGAAGTTAGTGTTACTGTGAAAAAAGAAAGTGTTTCAGCAGGATCTTCTTCTAGCAGTATGAATTTTGTCTTGTGGTTTATGGGTTCGAAACAAGATCCAAATAGTGCCATTTCTACTGAAGGTAGCAACACAAAAAAGCAGGTAATTACCTCTGGCGTAGCACCAAATCGCCTATTGATTAAAGCTTTTTTAAAGAAAGCGGTGAACTTGGAGAGTATGGTTGCCTAACTTAAAATCATTACCAAAATAGATATAAAAAAAACGCTAATTGATTAATTAGCGTTTTTTTTATTTATTCAATTTCAGCATTTTTTCTTAGCAGGAACTTTTCTGTGATGACGTTCTGTCTCTGTCAACGCTGTTTTTTTACTATATAGAATAAAGAAGGTACTAATAAGATGAAACGCAATTGCATAATCGTAAATAATTATTCAAATTCAGAAGTAAAGAACAACTTAACATTTGGATATTTATTTTGGGTCATCTGAATTGTAAAGTCTGAATCGGCTAGAAATACTAATTGTCCGTACTTGTCATGTGCTAGAAATTTTTGCTTGATTCGTCTGAATTCTTTAAACTCATCACTTTTTATATCATTTGGCTTTACCCAACAGGCTTTGTGTACTGGGAAATTTTCATAGGTACATTTAGCACCATATTCATGTTCTAGACGGTATTGAATTACTTCGTACTGTAGTGCTCCTACTGTTCCAATGATCTTCCTGTTATTCATTTCGAGTGTAAATAATTGCGCAACACCTTCATCCATTAACTGATCAATTCCTTTATCGAGTTGTTTGGCTTTCATAGGATCCGCATTATTGATGTATCTAAAATGCTCTGGAGAGAAACTTGGAATCCCTTTGAAACTCATGATTTCCCCTTCTGTTAAAGTATCTCCAATTTTGAAATTCCCGGTATCGTGTAAACCTACAATATCACCCGGATAGGAAATATCAACGATTTCCTTTTTTTCAGCAAAAAATGCATTTGGACTGGAGAATTTTAAGTTCTTTTTTTGACGAACGTGATAATACGGTTTATTTCGTTCAAAAGTACCTGAAACAATTTTTATAAAGGCTAATCGGTCTCTGTGTTTAGGATCCATATTGGCATGGATTTTAAAAACAAAACCAGTCATTTTCTCTTCTTTTGGATCTACAAGTCGCGTTTCTGAATCTTTTGGTCTTGGAGATGGGGCAATTTGGATAAAACAGTCTAGTAATTCCCGTACTCCAAAATTATTTAATGCCGAACCAAAAAAGACTGGTTGTAATTTTCCATCTAAATAATCTTGACGATTAAATTTTGGATACACTTCATCTATTAATTCTAATTCTTCTCGCAAAGTATCGGCAGGTTTTTGCCCAATAATTTTTTCCAATTCTGGATTTTGTACATCCGAAAAAGCGATAGTTTCTTCAATGTTTTTCCGGTTGTCTCCACTAAACAGATTGATATTCTGCTCCCATAAATTGTATATTCCTTGGAAGTCATATCCCATTCCTATTGGGAAACTCAGAGGGGTTACGGTTAAACCCAGTTTTTGTTCCACTTCATCCATTAGATCAAAAGCATCTTTCCCTTCTCGGTCTAATTTGTTAATGAAAACGATAATTGGTATTTTTCGCATTCTACAAACCGCTACTAATTTCTCTGTTTGTTCCTCAACACCTTTGGCTACGTCAATTACCACAATCACACTATCCACTGCCGTTAAAGTTCTAAAAGTATCTTCTGCAAAATCTTTATGCCCCGGAGTATCTAGTATGTTTATTTTTTTATCTTTATAATTGAATGCCAAAACCGATGTAGAAACTGAAATTCCTCTTTGGCGTTCAATTTCCATGAAATCGCTCGTGGCTCCTTTTTTGATTTTATTGTTTTTAACAGCACCCGCTTCTTGGATGGCTCCCCCAAAAAGGAGTAGTTTTTCTGTCAGTGTTGTTTTACCTGCATCTGGATGCGATATAATCCCGAAAGTTCTTCTGCGTTGTATTTCTTCTAAAAAGCCCATATTTGTATAAATAGTCTGCAAAAGTACTATTTATAAGTGTGAATAAAAAAAATGAGACTGTCTTTTAGAACAGCCTCATTTTTTTTACATTTTTTTTAAGTTTACATGTTAATGGACCAAACCGAATACCCATTTGGTGGGCATTGTATTTTGACCCATTTGTCAGCCTGAGTAGTTGGTATCCATGCAGAATTTCCAGTAAAATCTTTTATTTTAGCATTAGCCCAGTTAGTCTGGATCCATCTTTCTTGCCAAGTGGAAGAGTTATTTATATAGACCACTAATCCGGGATTTCCATTATATCCATTTCTTCTAGCGATGTATTCATCAGTATCTGTATATAAAATGGAGGTTGTTCCAGTTGCTTTTTGGTTGTGAATCCAAATTAAATTGTTCATTTTGGTTTTGTTGATCCATTCTTCATAATCTCTGTAGAAAATTGTTGGATATCCTTCATGTGTTAAAATGTAAGCATAGGCGAGCTCTTTTTTCCAAATCTCATCAGTATCATGGTTCGAGACGAACGTTACTGCCTTATAAGGGTTTCTTTTCCACATCATGTCATCGTTGAGGATGTTCAAGTTATTTCCATCAAAAGCATCGTTCATTTTATAGTAGCATGCAAAATCAAATACGGAGCTATTGGCATTGTTTGCCCACCACTCTAAAGTATTTACATTTGCATCCCAATATTCTCCAACAGAGAATCCACCAACATTAGCATTCCAATCTTTGACAACCCAAGGACCAAAACCTTTCACGTAATCAAATCTCCAGCCATCAAATTTCATCGTGTTCTTGTAATACTTTCCTACGCCATCTGCTCTTTTCCAAAGCCAGTCTTGTACGTTTGGTGCCACATGGGCTAAATCTGGAAAGCCACCAAAAGCGCCTTCATCATTGTTTCCGTAAGAATTTTTATAAAAATCAGCACTAGTTCTTGGGAATTTTCCAGAAGCCACCCCGGCAAAATTGGTGTACGTTTGAGTTCCTGTGAAAGGATTGTTCTCTAATTGTCCCCCGCTATTGTGATTCAGTACCATGTCAGCATATACTTGCATGTTTTCACTATGTACTTTCGTGATTAAACTTTCTAGTTCGGTACGAGAACCAAATCGAGTTTCTACCGTGCCATTTTGATTGTAATTTCCAAAATCGAAATAATCAGTAGGATCATATCCCATAGAAAAAGGTCCGTTTTGAGCCTTTGAAACGGGTGGAAGCCAAACGGATCCAATACCCGCATTTGACCACGCCGTTATTTTAGTGTTTACCGTATTCCACCAAGTACCGCCGGCAGGTACATCCCAGTAGAAAGCTTGCATCATAACACCTCCGCCTGGATTTGCAAGGTATTTTCCGTTTGTAGTATTGGATGCTTTTCCGGTGCTGAAAGGATGACCATCATGATGGGTGACGTCGATAACTTTAAATTGTTTCGCAGCAGCAGTAACATCGTTTGTGAAATCATCACTTGAATTACACGAAGACAAGCCAACCAATAATGCGGCCAGTAAGTACTTTTTAAAATTTTGTTTGTTCATAAAAAGAGTAATTTGGGGTTAGTTAAGAGATTTGGGTAAACGTTTTTAAAAGCAGATTTAGAAATGAATTCTTGTTTTAGATTTTTATTTGAAGGTTGTTTCGGAATTTCAAATCTGTACCTTTTTGTGAATTCTGAAATAGAGGGCGATAAAAAGTAGTATTACTTTATTTTTATATCTTTTTTTCTATCAAATTAATATGTTTTAGCTAATTTATGCAATTTCTCACACGAGATGCGTCAGTGTTTTTTTTATTCGAAACGAAAACGTTGTAGTGTTGAGAACTTTTTATTTAGGGCTTTTAAAATGAGAATTGTAAGAAAATGTAGTTTGCGTTTTGCGGTGAAATCATTAAATTTCAGTGAGATTTTTGTTAATAGTCATTAGTATTGAAACGATATGAAGTAGCAGTTTTTAATTTTGAAACGACAAATACAGGGCAAAGGAAAATTTTGAGTAAATGATTAAGGTGAGATTTTAGAAAGTAGAAGCTGTATTGACTCATAACAGTCAGATTATTTCTAGTGTAGTAGCTTATTAAGCTAATTATAAAATGTCTTTATAATATTTTGTTAATACTAGTTAGGAAACTTGTATTATCTAATTGAATTGCTATTTTTGTTCGTTTTAAATTTGAGGAAAGCTACGGAATTGTATTATGTAAAGCAGTTCAATACTTGATTCTTAAAGTGTATATTTGCCAAAATTATTCTGGCTTTTATAGTTGGATTTAAAAACAACACAATCAGGATGTTTTACATTTAATATAAATTATAATAATGCCAATAAATAAAATACAAATGAAATCTATTAATAATAGAATTGCACTGACTTTTTTTCTTTTGCTTTTTACAAGTGTCATAACAAGTGCTCAGGAAATTATTAAGGACTCCGTTATCGCTCCTGTTAAAAAGATAAAATCGACTGGAAAACTTAAAATTGACGGGGTAATAGCAACGGTGGGAGACTATATTATTTTAGATTCAGATATTGATAAGTCCTTTCTTGAAATTTCTACTCAAGGAGGTTCTGTAAGTGATATTTCAAGATGTCAAATGCTAGGAAAATTATTAGAGGATAAATTGTATGCGCATCAAGCAATCCAAGATAGTATCGTAGTAACAGATTCAGAAGTAAAAGGGATGATGGAAGACCGATTGAATTATATGATTGAAAAAATTGGTTCTTTAGAAAAAGTAGTTCAATATTATAAAAAGGATTCTGAGGAGGAATTTAGAACTTATTTTTCTGATATTTTAAAAGAGGGGAAGTTGACCTCTGAAATGCGAAATAAGATAGTTGAAGCAGTTCAAATTACTCCAGAAGAAGTACGTAATTATTTCAAAACTATTCCTAAAACCGATTTGCCAACTTTTGGCGTAGAATTAGAGGTAGCTCAAATTGTTGTTACACCGAAAGTTTCGGCAGCCGATAAACAAAAAGTTATTGATCGACTAAATGATTTCAAAAAAGAAATAGAAGAAGGGTCTAGTTTTTCAACTAAAGCAGTCTTGTATTCACAAGATCCCGGTTCCAGAGCTAATGGAGGGTTTTATAAAATGAATCGCAAAACTCCTTTTGTCAAAGAATTTAAGGAGGTTGCTTTTAGTTTAGCGGAAGGGGAAATATCAGCTCCTTTTGAAACAGATTTTGGGTATCATATTATTTATGTAGAAAAGATAAAAGGGCAAGAAGTAGAATTACGTCATATATTGCTAGCGCCAACTGTGACCGAAGCAGCTTTGACAGAAGCAAAAGAAAAAATCACTTTGATCAAGAAAAGAATCGAAGACAAAGAAATTACTTTTGCGGAAGCAGCCAGAACACTATCTGACGAGAAAGAAACAAGAGCTAATGGAGGAGCATTGATTAATCCACAAACGCAAGACACTCGTTTTGAATTGACAAAAATGGACCCTGCTTTTTACAGCCAAGTCTCTAATTTGAAAGCTAATCAAGTTTCCGCTCCTATATTAGACCAAGGAGAAGAGGGAAAGAAGAAATTCAAGTTAATCACTATCACCAATAGAATTGATGAACATACCGCTGATTATGCTAAGGATTATATAAAAATTAAAGAGTTAGCTTTAAAAAATAAGCAGATTACGGCTATAGGGAAATGGTTTAATGAAAAAATAAAAGAAACCTATATCAAAATCATTGGAGAATATCGAGACTGTGATTTTGCAAATAATTGGCTTAAGAAATAGTACTATTTTTCAAAGTTTAGGTGCGTTTAGTGCTAAAAATTTTTTCTTTTAATAAATAAAAAGAGTTAGTTTTATGATCTCATAACGCTAACTCTTTTTTAATTTTAAATACCTATAAATGTCAGACGTAGCAGCAATACAGAACTTAGTTCAAAAAAGACAAGAGTTAAAAAGCGAAATAGCAAAAATTATTGTTGGGCAAGATGCTGTGGTAGATCAAATTTTACTTTGTATTTTTTCTGGTGGTCACGCCTTATTGGTAGGAGTTCCCGGATTAGCAAAAACCTTGATGGTAAATACGCTTGCGCAAGCACTGGGTCTTGATTTTAAAAGAATTCAGTTTACTCCTGATTTAATGCCTTCGGATATCCTAGGAAGTGAAATATTAGATGAAAACCGGCATTTTAAATTTATAAAAGGACCTATTTTTTCTAATATCGTGTTAGCCGATGAGATCAATAGGACACCACCAAAAACTCAGGCTGCTTTGTTGGAGGCCATGCAGGAACGTTCCGTTACTATTGCGGGTGAAAATTACAAGTTAAATTTGCCCTATTTTGTTTTGGCAACCCAAAATCCAATAGAGCAAGAGGGAACCTATCCTTTACCTGAAGCACAATTAGACCGCTTCATGTTTGCCATAAAACTAGAATATCCCTCTTTTGAAGAGGAAGTTCAGGTCGTAAAGCGTACGACTTCCAACATGAAGAATACCATAAATCCATTATTTACGGCACAACAAATTATTGATTTTCAAGATTTAATTCGCAGAATCCCTGTCGCAGATAATGTGATTGAGTATGCCGTGACATTAGTGAGTAAAACCAGACCTGATAATCCATTGTCTACTGAATTTGTGAAAAATTATTTAGACTGGGGAGCGGGACCACGAGCTTCACAAAATTTAATTTTGGCTGCAAAAGCCAATGCTGCTTTCAACGGAAAATTCTCTCCAGATATCGAAGATGTAAAAGCAGTTGCGATTGGTATTTTGCGCCATCGTATCATTAAAAATTACAAAGCAGATGCTGAAGGCATCACCGAAGAAATGATAATTACAAAGTTGTTTTAAATGCTTTGTTTGTTGTTTTGAGCTTGATTTTTTGTTTGAACTACAACGTTTTCTTACTTATCCTATTATTTGTGTTTCAGAAACGATACGAATGCAATTGATTAGTTATGGATTAATCAATTTTGTGTTAAATTTTTTAAATTTTATCATTTTTAAACAGTAAAAATCAGTATTAGGTAATAATATCATTTGAAAACATGGCGTTCATTAAATTTTTTTAAATTTCATCTTAAAGAGCTAAATTTGCGTCATAAATAAAGAACAAGATATTATGGCTTTTAATTTTGAGAGGATCAAAAAAAGCAGCCTTTAACATTGAAAACAATTGTATTATGAACATTTATAACGATTATCTAAAGGAAATCGAAGAAAGAAAAGGGCAGGGACTTCACCCAAAGCCAATTGATGGAGCTGAATTATTAGGCGAAATCATTACACAAATTAAAGATTTAGATAACGCAAATCGCGAAGACTCTCTTTCATTCTTTATTTACAATACAGTTCCTGGAACTACTCCTGCTGCTGGTAGAAAAGCTGCTTTTTTAAAGGAGATTATTCTTGGCATATACGATATAAAAGAAATTACTCCTGTTTTTGCGTTTGAACTATTGTCTCACATGAAAGGCGGTCCTTCGATAAAGGTGTTACTTGACCTAGCTTTAGATACAAATGTTGCTATTGCAAAGGAAGCAGCAGAGGTTCTTAAAACACAATTTTTCCTTTATGAAGCGGATACCAATCGCTTAGAATTGGCATTCAAAAGTGGTAACAAAGTTGCTAAAGAAATTTTAGAAAGCTATGCTAAAGCGGAGTTTTTTACGAAGCTTCCTGAAGTAGTAGCAGAAATAAAAGTAGTTACTTACATTGCCGGTGAAGGAGATATTTCAACTGATTTATTGTCGCCAGGAAACCAAGCGCATTCCAGATCTGATCGTGAGCTTCATGGTAAATGTTTGATTTCCCCTGCAGCTCAGGATGAAATTCAGGCCTTACAAGCGCAACATCCTGATAAAAGTGTGATGTTGATTGCTGAGAAAGGAACAATGGGTGTGGGTTCCTCAAGAATGTCAGGTGTGAACAATGTGGCGCTTTGGACTGGTAAAAAAGCAAGTCCTTACGTTCCATTTATAAATAGTGCACCAATTGTAGCAGGCACAAACGGAATTTCTCCAATTTTCTTAACTACTGTTGATGTGACCGGTGGTATTGGTCTTGACCTTAAAAACTGGGTAAAGAAATTAGATGAAAATGGTAATCCAATTCGCAATGAAAGTGGTGATGTCGTTTTAGAAGAAGCTTATTCTGTGGCTACTGGAACGGTGCTCACCATCAATACGAAAACAAAGAAATTATATAACGGCGATACAGAGTTGATCGATATTTCTAAGGCCTTTACTCCTCAGAAAATGGAATTTATCAAAGCTGGAGGGTCTTACGCGATTGTTTTTGGTAAAAAATTACAAACGTTTGCTTCTAAGACTTTAGGAATTGCGATTGTTCCCGTTTTTGCTCCATCCAAAGAAGTTTCGATCGATGGACAAGGTCTTACAGCCGTTGAAAAAATATTTAATAAAAATGCTGTTGGTTCAACGCCAGGGAAAGTGTTGCACGCTGGATCTGATGTTCGCGTTACCGTAAACATTGTTGGTTCACAAGATACGACTGGTTTAATGACTTCTCAAGAATTAGAGTCGATGGCTGCTACTGTGATTTCGCCAATTGTCGATGGAGCGTACCAATCGGGTTGTCATACGGCATCGGTTTGGGATAATAAATCGAAGGCAAACATCCCAAGACTGATGCAGTTTATGAATGATTTTGGTTTAATCACTGCTCGTGATCCTAAAGGCATTTACCACGCTATGACGGATGTAATTCACAAAGTTTTAAATGATATTACTGTTGATGAATGGGCAATCATTATTGGTGGTGACTCGCACACCAGAATGTCAAAAGGAGTTGCTTTTGGTGCTGATTCAGGGACCGTTGCACTTGCTTTGGCTACTGGAGAGGCGTCTATGCCAATTCCAGAATCAGTAAAAGTCACCTTCAAAGGCGACATGAAAAATTACATGGATTTCCGTGACGTGGTTCATGCTACGCAGTCTCAAATGTTAAAGCAATTTGGGGGTGAAAATGTATTTCAAGGACGCATTATTGAGGTTCATTTAGGTACACTCACAGCTGATCAGGCTTTTACCTTTACAGATTGGACCGCTGAGATGAAAGCGAAAGCTTCTATTTGTATTTCTGAGGACGACACTTTGATTGAATCATTAGAGATCGCCAAGAGAAGAATCCAGATCATGATTGATAAAGGAATGGACAACGAAAAGCAAGTGCTGAAAGGATTGATTGCTATCGCTAATAATAGAATTGCAGCTATTCAATCAGGGGAGAAACCAGCTTTGACTCCAGATGCTAATGCAAAATATTATGCGGAAGTTGTTATTGATTTAGATATCGTTGTAGAACCAATGATTGCCGATCCAGACGTGAATAACGCCGATATTTCTAAGCGTTACACACACGATACCATTAGACCTCTTTCTTTTTATGGCGGAGTGAAAAAAGTAGATCTTGGTTTTGTAGGTTCTTGTATGGTACACAAAGGCGATTTGAAGATTCTGTCTCAAATGCTAAAAAACATCGACGAGCAATATGGAAAAGTGGAGTTCAAAGCGCCACTTGTAGTAGCGCCACCTACGTACAATATTGTAGACGAACTTAAAGCAGAAGGAGACTGGGAAGTTTTACAAAAATATTCTGGATTCGAATTTGATGATACTGCTCCTAAAGGCGTTGCTCGTACTGGATATGAAAATATTTTGTATTTAGAGCGTCCAGGGTGTAATTTATGCATGGGTAACCAAGAAAAAGCAGCCAAAGGAGATACAGTTATGGCAACATCTACGCGCCTTTTCCAAGGAAGGGTTGTTGAGGATACAGAAGGTAAAAAAGGAGAATCTTTGCTTTCATCAACACCTGTTGTTGTATTGTCTACAATATTAGGTAGAACTCCAACTATGGAAGAATATAAAGCAGCGGTGAAAGGGATCAATTTAACTCAGTTTGCACCATCTCATAAATTATTAGTAAAATAACAACGCATATTTGTTAATTATATCAAAAAGCCTAGGTCTGCACAAAGACTTAGGCTTTTTTTATGGGTATAGCTTCTCTATTTTTTGTATCTTGTGAGTATTAAAAACGTAAATTTTATTACACATAACAAACAATCCTATATATTATGGCTTTTGATATTGAAATGATTAAAAAAGTGTACGACAACATGGCAACTCGTGTTGACAAAGCACGCGAAATAGTTGGACATCCACTTACTTTAACGGAGAAAATCTTATACAATCACCTATGGGATGGTATGCCATCAAAAGCTTTTATACGAGGCGCTGATTATGTCGATTTTGCTCCCGATAGAGTAGCTTGTCAAGATGCAACAGCTCAAATGGCATTGTTGCAATTTATGCATGCTGGTAAGTCTAAGGTAGCTGTGCCTACAACGGTGCATTGTGATCACTTGATTCAAGCTAAAGTTAATGCTGTGACAGATTTGGCAAGAGCCAAAACACAAAGTAATGAAGTGTTTGAATTCCTTTCATCAGTATCTGATAAATATGGAATAGGTTTCTGGAAACCGGGAGCTGGAATTATCCACCAAGTAGTGTTAGAGAATTATGCATTTCCAGGCGGAATGATGATTGGAACCGACTCACACACTGTAAATGCGGGTGGTTTAGGAATGGTTGCTATTGGTGTTGGTGGTGCTGATGCCGTAGATGTAATGTCAGGAATGGCTTGGGAATTAAAATTCCCAAAATTAATTGGAGTAAAATTAACAGGTAAACTTTCTGGTTGGACAGCGCCAAAAGATGTAATCCTTAAAGTCGCTGGAATTCTTACCGTAAAAGGGGGAACTGGCGCTATTGTTGAATATTTTGGTGAAGGTGCTACTGCTATGTCTTGCACCGGAAAAGGAACAATTTGTAATATGGGTGCCGAAATTGGCGCAACCACATCTACATTTGGCTATGACGCGTCTATGAGTCGCTATTTACGGTCTACAGACAGAGCCGATGTTGCTGATGCTGCAGATAAAATTGCACCGTACTTAACAGGTGATGCTGCCGTATATGCTAATCCCGAACTGTATTTTGATCAAGTAATCGAAATCAATTTAGACGAATTAGAACCACATTTAAACGGTCCTTTTACTCCAGATTTAGCAACACCTATTTCTAAAATGAAAGAGGAAGCCATCAAAAATAACTGGCCTTTGAAAATTGAAGTGGGTTTAATTGGCTCTTGTACAAACTCGTCTTACGAGGATATCGCGCGAGCAGCTTCCATCGCAAAACAGGTGACGGATAAAAATTTAAAAATAAAGTCGGAGTTCACCATTACTCCAGGCTCAGAATTGGTTCGATACACGATAGAACGTGACGGATTTATTGATATTTTTGATAAAATGGGAGCTACCGTATTTGCAAATGCCTGCGGACCTTGTATTGGGATGTGGGATCGAGAAGGAGCAGAGAAAGAAGAGCGCAACACGATCGTTCACTCCTTTAACCGCAACTTCTCTAAGCGTGCTGATGGAAATCCAAATACTTTAGCATTCGTTGGTTCGCCAGAATTAGTAACCGCTCTGGCCATTGCGGGTGATTTAAGTTTCAATCCATTGACAGATACTTTGATCAATGAAAATGGGGAAGAAGTTAAATTAGAAGCGCCAACAGGTGATGAATTACCTCCAAAAGGTTTTGCTGCTGAAGATTCCGGTTTTCAAGCACCAGCCGAAGATGGTTCCGGTATCGTGGTTTCTGTGAGCGAAACTTCGGAGCGTTTGCAGTTATTAGCACCATTCTCACCTTGGGATGGAAAAAATATTACAGGAGCTAAATTGCTTATCAAAGCATTCGGAAAATGCACCACGGATCACATCTCGATGGCTGGACCATGGTTGCGTTTCCGTGGACACTTAGATAATATTTCTAATAATATGTTGATTGGTGCTATCAATGCGTTCAACCAAAAACCAAATAAAGTTAAAAACCAATTGACTGGTATTTATGATGCAGTTCCCGCCGTTGCACGCGCGTACAAAGCAGCTGGAGTTCCATCGATTGTAGTGGGTGATCATAATTACGGAGAAGGATCCTCTCGTGAACATGCCGCTATGGAACCGCGTTTCCTAGGTGTAAAAGCAGTATTGGTAAAATCATTTGCCCGTATTCACGAAACAAATCTTAAAAAACAAGGGCTATTAGGTTTGACCTTTGCAACAGAAGCAGATTACGATAAAATTCAAGAAGATGACACAATCAATTTCACGGATTTAGTTGATTTTGCTGTCGGAAAACCCTTAACGTTAGAATTCGTTCACGCAGATGGAACCAAAGATATAATTTTGGCAAACCATACTTATAATGAAGGTCAAATAGGTTGGTTCGTAGCTGGTTCAGCATTAAACCTGATTGCTGCTGCTGGAAAAATATAATTAAAGCAAACAATTTTTGTATTAAAAACTCTCAAGTAAGCTTGGGAGTTTTTTTATGGTTCAAATTCACTTTTGTTTTGGGAGCTGTTTCCTGCTGGCCGTTTCAAGCTTTTTCATACAATTGCTTTTTCCTGAGCATAAAGGAGCTTCCGCTGGTCGCTCTTTATGATCAGGAAAAATAAGCAATTCTATTTCAAAAGGCTTTCCTCTTTCATCAGGGCTACAAACGAGACCCCGTGTTTTCAGATATTTCTTTTTAGTCAAATGAGATTTTTTTAAGAAAAAGAAAAGAGTCAAAAGTGTGAAATAGAAGTAAAATTCAAAAAACAGGGCAGTTTTTTAATTTTTGAACGTTAAAATTAAAAAAAAGAGGCTGATTTTTGATTAAATCTCTTATATTAGCTTTTTTGAAATATTCTGTTTGGAATGAAGCTTTTTTTGCTTGTTTTTGTAATCAATATTCTTCAATATTTGACATCCAGTTTAACAATTGCAGCAGAATTGCAACGACTCACTTTTTTTAGTGTTTTTGCAAATGAATTAAAAAGCAACGGGGATTTTAAACAGACACATCCTGAGTCTCTTTTATAAAAAGAGCCTGAGATTATTTTTACATCTTTCAATAAAATTGTAAAAAAGTACAGTTTAGCGAAATCTAATAATTATATCCCGAAATCGCTAGAAAAAATACAAAGGGGTAGGTAATTTGAAACAAATAAACATGAGATTAAAGGTAACAGTAGCACTAATTTTTTTGAATAGTATCGTTCTTTTTTCACAAGAAAAAATCACAAAGCACACTATAGTAAAAGGGGAAACAATATCGAGTATCGCTGAGAAATATGAAGTCAAGCAAAGCACCATTTTTAAATTAAATCCCAATGCTAAAAATCTTTTAAAACTCAATTCCGTTTTATTAATTCCCGTAACTTCAGCCAAAAACACTACCGTTAAAACCAAAAGTACTGTAGTTCAAGCGACCAAAGAACACGAAGTTCAAGCTAAAGAAACAATTTACGGAATCGCAAAACAATATGGAATTTCTGTTAAAGAATTAAACCAAATCAATCCTTCCCTGGCAACTGCCGAATTGAAAATTGGTCAAAAAATAAATATTCCTGCTGCGGCAATTACAAACGAAATAGCAAATGTTGCAACATCAAAACAATTTCCCACCAATACAGAACTAGTTAAAGAATCTAAAACTGCAACCGAAGCAACCCAAAGTCCACAATCCTTCATTTGGGAAGTAGTAGCAAAAGAAACTAAATATTCGATCACAAAAAAATACGGAATTACAATTAAGGAATTTGATAAGGCTAATCCATCTTTAGGAGTTAAGGCCCTTAAAGTTGGTCAGAAAGTAGTTATCCCAGGAGTTAATGCGCCAGACTCAGCAGTGGTTGCAGCCTCAATTGGAATCCCATCTATAGCAGAAATAGGGTCTCAAAACATAGTGTCAACGCCAACAAGTGAATCAAAAACACAAGAAACCATAGCGCAGCAAACACAAAATACTGCAACTGGTCTTCAAGAGCAAATTGTTAGAGAAGTACTGGCGAAAGAGACAAAATATGCCATTGCAAAAGAATACGGAATTACAGTCAAAGAGTTAGAAAAACAAAATCCAGCGATTAAAAATGGTCTTCCTGTAGGCTATAAATTGACTATTCTTTCTCAAACGGTTTCTGATCACAGTGAAATTGTTGCTATCAATTTAAAAGATAAAGAAACCAAAATTGAAAGTAGTAAAATTGATTTTAACAATGCAATCAAGCCTACTTTTAGCCATGAATTTCTAGATCAATTAATAGAGCGTGCTTCCGAAAATATAGGGACGAGATACCGCACGGGCGGAACTACTAAATCGGGTTTTGATTGTTCAGGACTTATGTGTACTGCTTATGGTGCATTTGATATTAAATTACCTCGAACCTCCCGCGAGCAATCCAGTATTGGTACAAAAATAAACACAGAAGAGGCCCAAAAAGGGGATCTTATTTTCTTCAAAACAAATGGTAGAAGTCAAATCAATCACGTCGGAATGGTAGTTGAGGTTTGCGAAGGCGAAATTAAATTTATTCACTCTTCAGTCAGCAACGGTGTAATTATATCTTCCACGAAAGAAAAGTACTATGAGAAAAATTTCTCGCAAATAAATAGAGTGCTACAATAAGCTATTCAGAAATTATATTTTATAAAAACGCTCCAATGTATTGGAGCGTTTTTTTTTATACTATTTTTAAAGCTTTATTTCTCCTGCATTTCCGCTCACTAAATTGGTACCGGTAACAACAGACGCAGCCATTTTTAAAAAGTTAATCATTTGATTGCCGTCAGTATCCCAAAAGTAGGCACTCGTTGGTTTTACTTTAATAAGGGAAATATTAGGATCATTTTTACCTTCTTTGAACCATATATTTACTACTGGTGTCCACAACTCTTCGATTTTTTCACGGTCTGTACTAATGGTTGCTTCACCATTTACAACCATATAGCTTCCTTTACCAGGATGTGCAAAAAACAATTGAACATTAGAATCTTGTTCTATTTCTTTGTTCTTATCACTATCTTTTTCACTGAAAAACCAAATATTTCCTTTATCACAGACTTTTACGGCACCCATTGGTCTGGTCGTTGCTCCATCGTTTGTTTTAAGATTAGTGCAAAAAAGGCAAGTATTAATTTCTTTAACGAGGCTTTTAAGTTTGTCTATTCCTTCAATTGTGTATTCATTTGTTTGATCGCTCATAATCTTATTTTATAATGATTAAAAATCGCTATTTTATGCTATGCAAAGTTGGTCAACAAAACAGCAAAAAGCATTACACAATTTAGGAGAAAAGTTTCAATTTTTACATATTGTATAAGTAAATGCCTTTAGCTCTTGCACATACAAATTCCCTAATTTAGAAAGTACAAAAAAAACGGCTGAACTGGAAAACTTCCTTATGTACTATTTTTCAACACTGTTAATCTCAGTCCAGTATTCATCAGGATCCTGATTGTAGATTTGCTTGATTCCATCAGCGCGAACGGTAATTGTATTCAGTGTACCGGGCCAGTCAGAATATGTAATATTAAGAGTTTTTAGTAGGTCAATCAATGCGTCAAAATGAGTTGCTTTAAAAGCTAAATGCACCGCTTTATTGATTTTAACGGGTTCTTTGATCGTAGCAACAAGGTGAAGTTCTTTTCCCTCTCCTAAGGAGATCCAGCGAATCCCTTCTTTTTTAGTAAAGTTGGTAATCTCGGAAAGGTTTAAAACATTTTTATAAAAACCAACAGATTTTTCCAGGTCCTTAACCGACAATGCAATAGGGTCTAATTTTAAAGTAAAAGACGCAATCGTTTGTGCGCAAAGCGCTCCTGAACAGATGAAAGTAAATAGCTAGGGAATTAAAAATTTAGTTTTCATGTGGTTGCAGTATTTGGTGTCTTTATTTATCTTCCGCGATTTTTTATTGAAGTTGCTGTTTTTGAATGTTGATTGTCTGGAGCGTTAAGATTTTATAAGAGCCTTGTTTATTATTTTGATCCACTCTTCTTTATCGCCAGTATTCGTGTTTATCGCAACACTGTTGTTGTTATAAGGTTCATAGGTTTTTAGATTCGCGCGGGAGAAAAGTCCAACAGTTGGCGTAAGGACGGAACTGGCTAAATGCATAATCCCACTATCTGCACCAATAAAGATTTCGGTATTAGCGATGACGGATCCAATTTCACGAATGTCTTTACTGTAGAATGTAAGTGCTTTAAAGCCGATTTGCGAAATGTTTTCAACAGGTAAAATTTCGATAATATTATAGTCTTGATATTCGGTTAGTAATCGTTCATAAAATTCCTCCCACCACGATTCTGAATAGCATTTATCAGAGGTAGCATACGTAAACATGCAAATCGTTTTTTTGTCATTTTTAACCAATTCTTGAATTATTTTATGTCCTTCCTTGATTTCCAAAGAACTTAATTTTAAATCCAATGATGGAATTGTATTGTCATTTTTAGCAAATCCTAATTTGGTTAGAAAATGCCTAAATTCATATACTGGGTATTTGGCAATATGCACATAGTCAATATGCTCTATTTTTAGAGCTTCATCATCTTCCCCAAAAAATTTGTATTTCGCATCAGCAAATTGAGCTGATAGTCGTCCAGAAGAAGAGTTTTTGTCTACGTTAATGACAATGTCATATTTTTGTTGTTTGATCTTTACCCAAACCTTAAAATAGGCTATCAAATTTTTAAAAGGTTTTTTAGGAAGTTCAATAATGTAATTAATATTTGGATAATTTTTAAATACAATGGGAGCCAAACCACCCTTTACAAACAAATCAATTTTACACGCGGGAAAAGCAGTTATTACATCTTGAACCAGCGGAGTAATGAGCAACAAATTTCCCAATCTGTGGTTGGGTCTAGAAATTAAAACTCTTTTAATTTCAATTTTTTGCGTTAAATCTATAATTTGATTGTTTTGTGAACTGCCAATATTTTTGGTAAGTCCATGCGTAATAATTCTTCGGACTTTATTTACTTTTTTTAAGATACTCATCGATTTATAATAGAATTTATAATTGGACCCTTTTGTTTATTCATAAAGCAGGCCTGAAAAATAATAATTTGCGTACTATCGGTGCTTCAAACACGATCTAAAATTCATTGTCACGAGACAAATGTACAATTAACACCTTAATAATGGCGTAGCTTGTATTTTAAATCAAAGGAATTCAATTGCTTTAATACGGTACACCGTAAATTAGATTAGGAGCTTTACTTTTTTGTCAAAGTAAATTTTCCCCCGCTTTGTTTTAAAATCATTTGTCTTTCAACAGGTTTGAATTCCAACTTTATCCCAGCCATTTTAAATTCAAAATTATCCTTTTCAGTAGCCTCCAGTGGAAAAGCTGCTTGACCTGTTGCTTGGGCAAAAAGTGTTGTGTTTTCTTTTGTGATTGTGATTTTCATTGGAAATCCAGCATCGGAGTATTCTCCGAGGTAAGGGTCTAAATCTTCGGTTTTTAGTATGATAGTTTTAAAAGTCGGAACTGTAAACGGTTTGTTGTAATACGCACTTAAAGCGGCAATCATAATATCATTATTCTCATAAGTTCTGCCATTGGAGGTTAAAGCAACAGCTAGTTTGTCGTCTGGAAAATAAGATAATGTCGATCTGAATTCATCAATTCCTCCGGTATGTCCAAAACTCTTTTTCTCATAAAATGGATACTGGAAAATTCCCATGCCGTAATTGTCTTGCAATTTCGTCATTTGTTTCAGACTATTCTCCGTGATAATGGCATTTGCGAAAAGCTTTTCAATAAATACCGCTAAATCTTGTGGGTTAGAAACTATAGCACCTGCTCCCATTGGGATTGACATGTCCGTTTCGGGTTCTTTAATCCATTTTTCAGAGAAGGAATACGAGTTGGTTTCGTTATTTAGAATGTTAATTTTACCTCCAACATAGGTATTTTTTAAACCTAATGGTTTTATAATTTTATCATTTAAAATAGTTTTAAATGGCTTTTTATAGGTTTTTTCAAGAATATAGCTCAATAAGACATAATTGGAGTTGCTGTAATCGGCTTTGCTGTTTGGTTCAAAAATACTTTTTCCTTTGGTAATGATGGCAACCATTTCTTTTTCCGATTTTGGTTGCGTGTTGTAGTTCAAATATTCAGGATTACTGGTAAAATTTTGAATACCGCTTCGGTGATTTAATAAGTAACCAATAGTTATTTTGCTAGCGTTTTCTATGGTTGGAAAAAACGTTTCAATAGTTTGAGTTAACATTAATTTTTTTTCTTCAACCGCCTTAAATACTAGCGCGGAAGTAAACATTTTTGAAATGGAACCCACTCTATATTTTGAAAGAGCACCAGATTTTTTATTGCTTTCTGTGTCATCCATTCCAATGGACTTTGAATACAGAAGTGTGCCATTTTGAGAAACGGCGATGCTACCCATAAATTTATCTTTGGTTTCCAAAATTTGAAATAAACTGTCTAATTTGGCAACGTTCATCTTTTGGCTATAGCTTGACCCACCTAGTAGTGCTAAAAATAGGGTAATTGCGATTTTCTTTGTCATGGTAGTTAGATTGTTGGTTTGATTTTATTCTCTAAAAATAATATTTTTTTTGGAAAGTAGAATGATTTAAAGACTATGAATAATTTTATTTATAGCAAAAGAGTGTGTCATGATCCTATTTTGTAAAATTCCTTCTCAATCTAGACAGCTAAAATAGAATTAATGTAAATTATGCGCTGGTCGTGTAAAAAAGTATGGTAAAGTCACAGGATTCTAAAAATAATTATAATCTTTGACATCTAAAAGAACACTATTATGAGCACAACAAAACTAACAATCAATCGCAATGGATCTATAAAAATAGAAGGCGATTTTGAAATAACAGACTGCGAAGGAAAAACATACGGATTAGAAGGAAGAACGGCTTTGGGTCTTTGCCGTTGTGGTTTGTCAGCCAACAAACCTTTTTGTGATGGTTCACACCGCAATGGTTTTGAGCATGAATCCGCCGCCTTCAACTTGCCTCCATTAAAAACGAAATAGATTTTTTTTGATTTAAACTAAAAAAAGCTGAACCTTGATTGGTTTAGCTTTTTTAGTTTTGGGAAGCGTTGGTTTGATAAAATGATTTTGTTCCAATTAGTATTCAACACTTTAGCTGCTGATTGCTTTGGTTGTGGTTTTTCAAGTTCAACGAAGTATCAGCTGTTGACTTTGTGTATTGTAATCAACTTACTATCTTTACCATTTTGAATGACATTCTTTTTTACCGTAGTCCACGGCATTCTTATTTTTTGATATCCTTTATAAATTGTTTCCCAATTATCATCTTTTGGCTTTTGTAAAAATGCTTTATAAACCTCGTCATTTCTTACATATTGCAAAATTCTATAATTTCCATTGATTAATCCTACTACGCTTTCAAAGAATTTTTCTACCAAAAGTTCAGAATGGGCTGAAAAGAACTGACACCAAAGATAATTAGTTACGATATGGAGTTCATCCTCATTTTGTAAATTCAAACAAATATCGAAATCAATTCCACTTTGTTTCGGAATTTCCATAGATAAATCAACAAATTCATCATCATAATCTAGAGTCATAATTAAATGTGGGAAACGATTTTGTATTTCCTTAAATTTAATCAATGCTATATCAAAGCATCTTGCTTTTGCCATCTTTTTTTTTCAATTTTGTAGCTATTGCTAGTGTGTTTACAAACCTTGACAGTCTGACTATTTGGTAAATATAATTGATTTGTCGTACAATAAAAAAGGGTTTTGTAAAATGCTTTGCAATTGAATTTTAAGGATTTACAATAGTAAAAAGGCTTCAAATATTATGTAAAAACCCAATTGTAATGGGCACAGATTGCAATTCCGCGCGGTCGGGGTTAGCGGTTCGGTTGTTTTTGCTTTCGGAATTTACATTTCGTTTTTTAGTAGTTTTTTATTTCTGTTTTTCAATCTAGTTTAAGTTGAGAATTATAATTATTATTTGATAAATCCTTTTCAGATTTAAATTTTCTACGTTCTTTATTTATTTCATCAAATTTATCGTGTTTCATAATAATTGGACTTACTAAACTCAAAAGTCCAATTAAAGCTCCTAAAAAAATATCTAAAAACTTTGCACTTTTATTAACTCTCGGGCTACAACTATATTTATTGCGAGTTTCGATAAGTATATTTCTTTTATATATTTTTCGCATTATGCTATTTGAAATTAAAAGAAATATTAAAAAAATTATTGGTGAAAAGAGATAAGTTTCAAGGGTTAAACTATTATATCTAAAGATTCCTACCGCTGTTAATAAGCAAGCGAAAATTAAATGTCGTTTTAAAAGTATCTTATTATTTAGTACTTTTTGGTATCGATATGTTAATGGATTTTGATTTCTTCCTGACAACATATAAAAAAAGACATAACCAAATCCTATGATAATGGATATTATTGATAAATAGAGATTAATGTCAAATTCTTTCATTTTAAGTTCAATTTTTCCGTCGCACCCACCTGACCGCGTACGTTATGCCACTTTGAGATGACTGTAAATTCTAAACCACTCAATTTTTGGCTAAACGAAAACTTGATGCGACACGGTGATTCCACTAAACTCCAGCTAGCTCAAAATGGCTGTTATGAGTTGTTAATTTATTCATTCCTAATTTCGTGTGAAACCGTTTCAATTAAGTTTGCGCAGTTCAAGACAAAATTGTCATCAACTTCTACTAAAGTATTAACTTCCGAAACATCACCTTCGTCAAAGAAATTCTCATCTTTCAACTTTATTCTAAAAGGTAACAATTCGATTTTTGATAATAAATGATCATAACTTCTCCCTTCTCCGTGTTTTAATACATTAATTGCGCTGATAAAGTGATCAAAATGATCATGTAGTTCTAATTTTTTTTTTTCTTTAAGTATTCTTTTCGCACTTTCAAATCCATTTCGACAAGTTAATTCGTCCTGTAATATTGCATCAAACATTGAGAACATTCCGATTGCAAATACTGTCTTTTGAAGTTGAATCATTTGTAGATTTTTTACATGAACAGTTGATCCACTTGTTTGTAGTGCATCAATAATTTTAGAATTAGTGTCTTCTAATGTGGTTAATGTAAATGATGTGCTTCTGTATATTAAGTCTTCAAAACTATGCATATTCCTTTTCGCTTTTTATTAATAATACATAACGTTTTGCTGCTTTGAGATGGTGGGGTAAACGTAACTACTCAATTTTCCGCTTAACGAAAACTTGATGCGAAACGTTAATTCCACTAAAACCCCACTATATCAAAACAGCTGTTGGTGGTAGTACTTTCGGAGGGACGTTAATTAAATAACCTGATATTTCCATCATTATATTTGTGTAATGTGTGTAATTTGAGATATTCAATATTTTTTTCTTCTTCAAAAGAAATTCATTTGGTGATATAAAACTTTTGTTATTCAGTAAGCTTTTAATAAACCTATTTCTTGCAGAACTGCTTTCGTGTGCAATATAATCTCTTAGTATTTTCATGTTATTTATATCAGTTGAATAATTTGCATCAGTAGTTAAAATTTCAAAAGGATTATCTTGAAAAATACAGTGAGATAAATTTTTTATGCTTTCATAATGATTTACAAATGATTTGTTATCTTTCTTTATGATTTTGTACAAATGGTCAGTATCAATAAAGCACAATATTCTTTCTGGACAATAACCGTAATCGCTTTGCAGACCTATTGAATAATTTTCAAATGCATCAGAAAGAAATTTTTCAAATTTTATAAAAATCTTAAAAAAAGCTAATTCATATAAATCTTTATTTGATTTACTTGTAAGTGTTAGGCTCCACTTTTCTATTTCGTCAATTAAGTCTGAATTATTCATAATTTATGCAGAAATAAAATCAGACAATATTTTTATACGTTCTTTTCTTTCAGCTTTACTAGTCGTTCTAGTTCTGTGGTATTTTTCGAAAGTTAAATATTTTTGTACGCTTGGATCATTACCATCGTCTAAGTCATAAATCGCACTATTTAATTCTGATTCAAAGATTGACAATTTGTTTATTAAATTATTTAAATGTTCATCAATAGAAGCATTATTAAATGTTTCAGTAACTTGAATATCATCATCTAAAGAATGGAATAATTGATGATTTAAAACACAAAATAATGTATAAAAATAACTTTTACGCAGAAATATTTTAGAAGTAAATAGATTGTTTTCTAGAATTCTTTCAATCAATTCTAAAATTCTATTTAGTTTAAATTCAACTTCATCAATGTCATCAATTTCTTTGTCATATTTTTTATAATAAGTATCAGTTTTTTTAGAACTATCGGTTGTTATTCCCTCCATTAGATGGATTATAAGGGAATTAAAAAACTCTACATCAATCATTCTCATTAAATCTTTGTCTTTGAAAATTTTATTTTCGATAAACAAATTTTTAAATTCTGAAGACTTACGATAAACGAAAACTTTGAATTCACCCCAAAATTGTGCATTTCGCAATTCTTGCTTATTTAAAGCCATATTATTTGTGTTTAAACGAGCAAACATTTCATAAATTCTGGCATCATCTTTAATTTTGATTATTTCAACACTTATGTTGTAATGCAAAATTTGTTCTTTTATGTCATTATCTAAGTTTTCGTAATATAAACCGCCATACTCTTTGTTGTGCGATTTTAAAATAGGGAATAGGTTTTGTGTAAATTCAATTATAGTTCTTGTTCTTTGTTGACCATCAATTATTTCTCTGAATGTTTGTCTTGTATTTATATCAATTGTTTGTCTAATGAAAATTTGAGGAATAGGATATCCTCTAACAATAGTATCAATTAAATATGATTTTGCATTTTGATTCCAAACTTGATTTCTTTGGTATTTTGGAGAAAGTAATAATTCCTTATTATCATTCCAATTCAAAATGTCATTTATGCTGTATGCTTTTGTATCTTTAATTTCACTCATGTTTTTTTATGTAATTATGATTGATTTTATGTTCTGCTTTAGTATTACCACCAACTCGTATATATGCGAAACAAACCTTCGTGTATGCACCATTAATTGGATAGCTTGGCGAAGCTTTATTTAGTATTATTTATATTCAAATATATAAAATTTTCTTACAATTAAGAACAAATTGTAACTTATCAAAATAACAAACTACAATTAATTATAAAATTCCAAATATTATTTAAGCTGCAAACTACTAATAATCGCCATTACATCTTGGTCGCCTAATCCTTCTTGTTCTGCGGCAGCATAACTGTCATACAAAGGATGAATGAGTGGCGAATCGAGTCCCGCTTCTTTGGCTAGTCTCAAATCTTTAACGAGGTGTTTCAAGGCAAATGCGGCGGGGAAAGAGTCGTTTAAAATAGCAGGTGTTTTGATATTCGAAATTCCGTTCCCACAAGCGCCTTGATTGATAATGTTGAGCATGTCTTGCTTGCTTACGCCATTTTTTTCGGCAAACAAAACGGTTTCGGCTATTCCTTGAAGGTTTAATCCTAACAGGTAATTGATGGCTAGTTTTGCGGAGCTCGCCACGCCCGGCGCACCGACGTGAATGGCGATTTTCCCGAGAGCGTCAAATAGAGGTTGGGCTGTTTCATAATCTTCGCTGGAAGCACCCACAAGAATAACTAAGGTTCCGTCTTGCGCTGGTTTGACGCTTCCTGAAACCGGTGCATCGATAAAATGAACTTGATGCAGCTGGCAAAGCGTGTGGAGATAACGGGAGGTTTCTGGAGCAACGGTACTCATGTTGATGATGATTTTTCCGGGAATTGCAGCAGCTAGTAATCCCGTTGGGCCTTCAAAAACTTCCTTTACAGCAGTGTCGTTAGATAACATGGTCACTACAACATCAGCCGTTTCAATAAGCTGGTGTAAACTTGTGGCTGCTGTTGCGCCTGCTGTAAGTAAAGGTCCTTCTTTGTCTTTGGTGCGGTTGAAAACGGTTACTTCAAAACCGGCTTTGAGTAAGTTTAAAACCATTGGGTTTCCCATGTTTCCTAATCCAACCCATCCTAATTGTAATGCATTCATGATTTTTGGTGTTGTTTGTTTTATATTTATCCTAGTGTTGTAAGGGTATAGAATGAAGTATAATGTTCCTTAAATACGCGCTTACTAAAGTACGTTTTATTGGGATAGCACAAAAAACTTAAATGACTTATCTGTTTAAAAAGAGGGTATTACTTTATTACTGAAGATGGTTCTCTAGTTTTGTTGTGAAATAGATAAACAGCAATTCACCGCGGTTTGCATGAGGGATGGAAGCGGCATCCTTTATTTTCTTTCTTTAAGAAAATAAAGATACAGCGTACCGCCCGACCTTGCTGCAACGAGAGTGAAAGCAAGGTCATGCCCTAAAAATAGGAATTCGATTTTACATTTATAAAAAAAGTATATCTTTAGCCAACTAAAAACCAAAAATCCGCTTTATGGAAGACCAAAAACCAGACGATTTTAAAAGAGAATTAGGATTACTTGACGGAACCATGCTTGTGGTGGGTTCTATGATAGGTTCCGGGATATTTATTGTGAGCTCCGATATGGTGCGCCAGGTAGGCTCTGCCGGTTGGCTTATTGCGATGTGGGTGCTTACAGGCACTATTACGGTGATTGCGGCTGTGAGTTATGGCGAATTGAGTGCGATGTTTCCTAAAGCGGGTGGGCAATATGTGTACATCAAGGAAGCGTACGGAAAACTAGTCGGTTTTTTATACGGCTGGAGCTTTTTTGCCGTGATACAAACGGGAACGATTGCCGCAGTGGGTGTGGCTTTTGCTAAATTTGCTGCGTATTTGTATGCGCCTTTGAGCGATAAGAATATTCTGTATGAGGTAGGTAGTTTTAAACTCAATGCGGCCCAGATTGTTTCTATAGTCACCATTATTCTATTGAGTTATATTAACAGTCGTGGCGTTAAAAACTCTAAGATTTTACAAACGGTTCTTACCGTAATCAAGATTTTGTCGCTGGCTGGTTTGATTATTTTTGGTTTTATGGCTGCTAAAATGGAAGTTTGGGATGCCAACTGGACCAATGCTTGGGTTTCACAAACGCTTGATACGACTTCAGGGACTTGGATGCCTATTAGTGGAGTAACATTAATATCAGCCATTTCAGCAGCCTTAGTGGGTTCGCTGTTTTCCAGTGTGGCTTGGGAAGGGGTAACTTTTATTGCAGGGGAAATCAAGAATCCAAAACGCAATGTAGGATTGAGTTTGTTTTTAGGAACGTTGATTGTGAGTGTGATTTATATTTTGGCTAATATTATGTATTTGGCAGTAGTGCCTTTATATGATATTGCAACGGCCGAATCCGATCGTGTGGCTGTGGTGGCGTCACAAAGTATTTTTGGTTCCATCGGAACTTTAATTATTGCGGTAATGATCATGATTTCTACTTTTGCTTGTAATAACGGTCTGATTATGGCGGGTGCGAGAGTGTATTATACCATGGCTCAAGACGGCCTTTTCTTCAAGAAAGCTGCTGAATTAAATAAAGCGAGTGTTCCAGCTTGGTCTATTTGGGCGCAATGTATTTGGGCTTCGGCACTTTGTTTGACAGGGAAATACGGAGATTTACTGGATTTTGTAGTAATCATCGTGTTGATATTTTACATCTTGACAATATTAGGAATTTTTATTCTTCGCAAGAAAATGCCAAATGTTGAAAGACCGTATAAAGCTTTTGGATATCCATTTTTGCCGGCACTTTATATTGTTGTTGCTAGTGCGATTTGCGTCGCTTTGCTTTATACTAAAACGAGCACAAGTGGCTGGGGAGTTTTGATTATGCTGATTGGTATTCCAGTGTATTATTTGACGAAAGCGAAGGAATAGTATTCAGTATTCAGTAATCAGTATTCAGAGTTCAGTAATCCGTTTATAAGCGATTAAATTTATTGGTCTGAAAAGAAGTTTAAAACGATGCACTTTCAGTACCGTTCGTTTTAGCTTCTTAAAAAAATGCCACAGATTCACAGCTTTCAAAATCATTTTTAATCTGTGCATCTGTGGCAAATTTCACTGATTTCCCGTAATTCAACTACGTAGAATTGTAGTCTGCCGCCTAAATCTAAGCACTTTCAATGCATAGTGGGGTATTTTTTAAGAATTACCATAAAAAAATCAGTGATAATACGTTTGATTCGTGTCATCGGCGTGCCAATTCGATTCTTTATAAAAATTTTGAATAAAAAAAATCCGTCTCGTTTTCATAACGTGACGGATTTTCTATTGAATTCAGGTTGTATTGCGGATGTTTTAATTCTACAAATTAATGACTAAAAACTAATAACTAAAAAATTACAACCGCAATGTGCAACCTGTAAGGGAATGCTAGTAATACGTAAAACGTCTTACTTTAGCAATGTATTTTGCTAATCGAATTACTTGGTGGCTGTAACCGTATTCGTTATCGTACCAAATGTATAATACGATATTCTTTCCATCTTTTGAAACGATGGTCGCGTTACTATCATAAATAGCAGGTTGTGGAGTACCTACAATATCTGAAGAAACTAACTCATTATTCATAGAATATTTTATTTGCTCTACCAGCTCGCCTTCCAAAGCATATTTTTTTATGATAGCATTGATTTCCTGCACCGAAGTAGTTCTTGAAACTTCAAGGTTTAAGACAACCAAAGAGCCATTTGGAACTGGAACCCGAATCGCATTAGAGGTCAGTTTCCCTTCCAATGATGGCAAAGCTTTTGCAACAGCGCTTCCAGCACCAGTTTCGGTAATCACCATGTTCAATGCTGCGGCTCTTCCACGACGGTATTTTTTGTGCATGTTGTCGACAAGATTCTGGTCGTTCGTGTAAGCATGAATCGTTTCTAGATGTCCTTTTACAACTCCTAAAGTATCTTCAACCGCCTTTAAAATAGGAGTAATCGCGTTCGTAGTGCAGGATGCAGCAGAAAAAATATTGATTTCATCTGGATTGTACTCGTTCTGGTTTACACCATGAACAATGTTCGGAACTCCTTTTCCGGGAGCGGTAAGCAGCACTTTATCGGTACCTTTGGAGACTAAATGTCGGCTCAGGGCTTCGTGTGTGGTGAATGCACCCGTGTTGTCAATAACCAAAGCATTGTCAATACCAAAAAGGGTATAATCAATTTCTTCTGGAGCGTTTGCAGTAATAATATGAACGGTGGTTCCGTTGATAATCAATGCGTTATTTTCTGGGTCGGCAATTACGGAACCTTGAAAGTCTCCGTGAATAGAATCATATCGCAATAAAGAAGCTCTTTTTTCGAGTGAGGTTGCATCATTTTTATCACGTGTAACAATCGCTCGCAAGCGCAACTGACTTCCTTTCCCCGTTTTAGACATCAGCTCTCTGGCTAACAAACGACCAATACGTCCAAAACCATACAAAACAACATCTTTAGGCTGAATTTCTTCTGAGTGTTTTGCATTTTTAAGTTTGTCAATCACAAAATACTTAGCATCTGGATACTTGTCCTCTTCTAAGCCATATTCATAGGTTAGTTTGCCAATGTCTAATTTTGCAGGCAACAAGTTCAATTCTAGAATCGCTTTTGCAATTTTAACAGAATCGAATATCGAAATGGGTTTCCCTACAAATTCGGCTGCATATTCATGTAGGTTAATGATGTCACTGACATTTCTGTCTAGCAGTTGATTGCGGAATAAGACCATCTCAATGGATTTGTCATACCATAAATCACTGATGATTTTAATCAGTTTTACTCCTGCGCGTCGCCTGTCGGCTTGAAAAGAAACTTCTTTTTCGTATAAAGTGGTAGTTGCCATGTTGAAAATTTAATGAAAATAAAGAATTGTATTTTTTAAAATTTCCGCAAAAGTACCCATTTCAATCGATTTCGTAACGTCTTTTGTTATTTATTTGTAAATAAAAAAGCCATCTTGTTTTTTCAAGATGGCTTTCGTTTTATAAAAAAAAGGTAGCATTAGAGAATCACTCGCATTACTTCTCCACTTTTAGTAATCATTTCAATACGTACGGTTTGCGTTTCTTCTTTTTTGCTTAAAAGTTGAGATACCGTTTCTATATCTGTAGCTTTAACATTGTCAATACTCAAGATAATATTTCCTACTAACTCCTCTCTGTATTGTTTTAAATTTTCGCTGGTGATCGATTTGATTTTTACGCCATAATCTATTTTGAATTTCTTTTTATCTGCTGCTTCTATGTTTTCTAATTCAATTCCTTTAAATTCTGTACTGAAAAATTCATTTTTACTAAGCACTACGGGAATTATTTTAGTTTTACCATCTCTAATATACGTCACTTGAACCTTGTCATTTGGTCTTTTAGTATTGATGTATCCCGAGAGATCAGCAAAAGTAGCGATGTTTTGATCGTCTAATTTAATAATGATATCGCCTTTAGTAAGTCCTGATTTTTGCGCACCAGAATTTTGCGTCACTTTATTAATGTAGAATCCTTGCGTTTGGGAAATTCCTAACTCTTTTGAAGCAATACCATTTAATTCGCCTCCTTCAACACCCAAAATTCCACGCTGTACATTGCCAAATTCCATCAGATCTTCAATGATTTTTCGGGCGATATTCGATGGAACCGCAAACGAATAGCCCACATAAGAACCTGTCATCGATGAAATCATCGTATTAATGCCTATCAGTTCGCCGCGGGTGTTGACTAATGCGCCACCACTATTTCCTGGATTTACCGCCGCATCTGTTTGTATAAAAGACTGGATGCCGCTAGTGTCTAGATCTCTGGCTTTCGCCGAAACAATTCCGGCGGTTACCGTAGAGGTTAAATTGTACGGATTTCCTACTGCTAAAACCCATTCTCCTATTTTAACCGAATCCGAATTGGCAAAAACAGTGTAGGGTAATTTTTCATTCGCATCAATTTTCAATAAGGCAATATCCATTTTTGAATCGGTTCCAATGAGTTTTGCCTGATAGGATTTTTTATTGTTTAACGTGATTTCAATTTCAGATGCGCCTTTAATCACGTGATTGTTAGTTACGATATACCCGTCTTCGGAAATAATTACTCCAGAACCCGTTCCCACTTGTTCCTGTGATTGTCCGCCTTTGTATCCATAAAAATAGTCTAATATTGGGTTGGTGACGGTCCTTCTGGACACATTTTTTACGTGAACGACGGTGTGGATGGTTTTCTCTGCAGCCTCAGTAAAATCTAGCACATCAGGTGACAATCCAATTTTTTTACCATAGGAATCAGTTGCTAATGTCACTACTGAGTTTTTGTCGTTTGCAAAATAGCCATTGGTGTCAAATAATAATTTGTATGAACCTAGTGTTACTACTCCGCTCAACAAGGAAACCAAAAAAAGTGTTGAAATTTTTTTCATAAGTAAATTCGTTTATTAAAATATTTACATGTAAAAATAGTACTAAATTCACTTTTCGAAATACAGTTTAACGCTCTTTAACAATGATTAACATTTCATTAATAGTTCGTACTTTTGTAGAACGAAATACAAATTTAAATGCAATTAGAATTTTATAAATACCAAGGGACAGGAAATGATTTTGTGATGATTGATAATCGCACGGAGTTTTTTCCAAAAGAGAATACGAAACGAATAGCGCAGTTATGTGACCGACGTTTCGGGATAGGTGGTGATGGCTTGATTTTATTGGAAAATGACGTAAAAACTGATTTTAAAATGGTCTATTACAACTCTGATGGCAATCAAAGTTCGATGTGTGGCAACGGAGGAAGGTGTCTAGTGGCTTTCGCCAAAAAGCTACAGGTAATCCAAAATGAAACTACTTTTATAGCAGCAGATGGAGTACATCACGCAACAATAGAAGCAGACGGCTTGGTTTCACTACAAATGATTGATGTGGATGAGGTAAAAGTCAGTTCAGATCATGTGTTTCTAAATACGGGTTCACCTCATCACGTGCAACTGGTGGATGATTTAGAAAATTACAATATAAAGGAGAACGGTGCCCGAATCCGATACGGTGATTTGTATGGCAAAACGGGAAGCAATATTAATTTTGTCAAACAAATCGATGCCAATACATTCTCCTTACGAACGTATGAAAGAGGAGTTGAAGATGAAACACTTTCGTGCGGTACAGGAGCAACGGCTGTTGCAATTGCCATGAATGTTCTGGGGAAAACAGCTGCTACGGCAATAGATTTAAATGTCGAAGGCGGAAAATTAGTAGTTTCATTCACTAAAAAAGAAGGGCAGTTTACCCAAGTTTTTCTCAAAGGCCCAGCAGAATTTGTATTTAAAGGAGTAATTGAGATTTAAATTTTAGCGTTCAATACTATTTAAAGAAGCTTTTGCTAGTAATAAAAATTAGAATTAAACTTTGTGTGACTTCCTGGAACCTCAGTGTAACTTTGTGAAATAATTAAATGAAAACATTAAAAGGAGATAACATCTACATACGAGCATTAGAGCCCAATGATTTAGAGTTTATTTACGCTATAGAAAACGACCAAAGCATTTGGGAAGTTAGCAACACACATACTCCGTACAGTCGGTTTCTCGTCAAGCAATATTTAGAAAATGCCCATCAGGATATCTACGAAGCCAAGCAATTGCGGTTGGCTATTTGTAAAGATCAGGATTTTCCAGCCTTAGGTTTAATTGATTTATTTGATTTTGATCCAAAGAATAATAGAGCAGGAGTGGGTATTGTTATTCAAGGAAATGAAAATAGAAATCAGAATATAGGATCGGAAGCTTTAGCGTTATTAATTGAATATGCGTTTTGCAATCTAAATTTACACCAACTGTATGCAAATATTGGTGCTGAAAATGTAGCAAGTAAGGCGCTTTTTACTAAATTTGGATTCGAAATGATAGGCGTAAAAAAAGAATGGACTTTTGTGAATGGAAAATACAAAGACGAATTTATTTTTCAATTAATCAATACTAAATTTTAAATTGTTAAGTTTTGAATGGTTGCCATTTTAAAAGCAAATAATTAGCAAAAAAGTAACGCTTTGATTCCATAAAACTAAAAAATACCACACATGAATTTAAAGAAAATTATCACAATAGTATCCGTAGTCTTAATATCAATTTTAATGATTTACGGATTAATTATTTTGCGTCAGATTTTTTCTTCCAACACAAAATTTTCAGAAAATGAAGTCTATGTTTATATCCCAACGGATTCGAATTATGAAGCGGTAAAAAAAATAGTGGCACCCTATATTGAAAACGTAGATCGCTTTGAGATGGTTGCAAACAAAAGGGGCTATGCTGAGAATGTGATACCAGGCCGTTTTTTACTGACCAAAGGAATGAATAGCTATGAGTTGGTAAAGACGTTACGACTTAATTCAGCGGTGAAACTAGCATTCAATAATCAAGAACGAGTAGAGAATTTAGCGGGACGTGTGGGTTCACAAATAGAAGCCGATAGCTTGTCATTGTTGAATTCGTTCAAAGATTCTATATTCTTAAAAGAAAACGGATTCAATGAAGAGACTATTTTGGCATTGTTTATTCCCAATACGTATGAGATTTATTGGAATACCACAGCCGAAAAGTTTCGAGATAAAATGATCAAAGAATACCGTAATTTTTGGAATAAAGAACGCGTTGCTAAAGCTGAAAAACAAGGATTAACACCTGTTGAAGCAACTATTCTCGCTTCAATTGTACACAAAGAATCCGTAAAAAAAGACGAGCGACCTAGAATTGCAGGGGTGTACTTGAATCGATTAAGAGCTGGAATGCCCTTACAAGCGGATCCGACCGTAATCTATGCGCTGAAAAAGAAGTCAAATGATTTTAATCAAGTCATCAAAAGAGTTTTTTACAACGATTTGACAATGAGTCATCCGTACAACACCTATAAAAATACTGGTCTTCCTCCAGGACCTATCGCTATGCCAGATATCACCGCACTTGAAGCTGTTTTGGATCCAGAGAAAAATGATTTTATTTATTTCTGTGCTAGTGTAGATCGTTTTGGTTACCACGAATTTGCAGTCACCTTAGACGAGCACAATAAAAACGCCAAAAAATATTCAGATTGGATCAACAGTCAAGGCGTTAAAAGATAGTTGTGAGTTGTAAAGTCCTTCTTATAGTAGCGTTCATAATTAGTTTTCAAATTGGTTATTCACAAAATAGCCCAGTTAGAAATTTCTTTAAACCATCCGATTCTTTAAATCCTAAAAGACAAAATTCAGTTGTTATCTCAGAGGCAGTTTTAGCAACGGGAGCCTTAGTTAGCCTGAATAAACTGTGGTATGCTGATTATGCTAAATCTGATTTCCATTTTATAAATGACAATGCAGACTGGCTGCAAATGGATAAAGCAGGTCATGTGTTTTCATCTTACCATTTGGGACGATTTGGTGCAGAAATGTTAGAATGGAGCGGCACCTCAAAAAAGAATCAATTGCTTTACGGCGCCGGTTTGGGATTTGTATTTCTTACCGCTGTTGAGGTCTTAGACGGGTTTTCTGCTGAGTGGGGCGCTTCTTCTGGAGATATAGTAGCTAATGCTTCTGGAACCGCTTTGTATGTCTCGCAAGAATTAATCTGGAAGGAACAGCGTATTACTCCGAAATTTTCTTTCCTTACTACGAAATATGCCAATGATCGACCCGAAGTTTTAGGAAGTTCAATTTCAGAGCAAATACTAAAAGACTACAATGGTCAAACGTATTGGCTTTCGGTCAATCTACATTCGTTTGCTAAAGACTCCAAAATACCAAAATGGCTGAATGTAGCATTGGGCTATGGAGCAGATGGAATGGTAAGTGGAAAAGAGGAAATTAACAGCACTTTTTTAGCTTCGAACCCAGAAAGATTTAGACAATTTTACTTGAGTGTAGATGTCGATTTAACAAAAATAAAGACAAATTCTCCTTTTTTGAAGACTGTTTTTTCGGTATTAAATACCGTTAAAATTCCTGCGCCAACAATCGAATTGGTGCATTTTAACGATGTTAAATATCACTTTATCTATTTTTAGAAAAGTTTAACTATCTGATTATCAGTATAATTATTTTTATTGTATCTTTGCCCGTAGAAATTTCACAACGGGACAGCGTTTGAAGAAAAACAATTTATGATAAAGAAATGGTATTTTTATACAAGTTTGACTGTAATTACAGTTTTTTTGAGCTCAGGTTTTAGACCTTTTAATTTAGAAACCAACCCATGGTTTCTTATCAATGAAGAAGATGGTACACACTACTTATATCCATCTCAAGAACAAGAAGAATACACGAATTTAAACATCCCTTTTACCGGAAATTTCTTTATTGGTTTTAGAGAAGCGCTAGGCTATCGGGAATCAGAAAGCAAATACAAAAAAATTAATTCTTTGGGATATATGGGTAAATACCAATTTGGTATTGAAACCTTAAAATCAGTGGGCATCTACAATCGCTCCGCTTTTTTAAATAGTCCTGAACTGCAAGAAAAGGCATTTTTAGCCCTTCTGGCACAGAACAAGTGGGAATTAAAAAAAGAAATTGAAAAATACGAGGGAACAATCTTAAATGGCATCCGTGTCACAGAATCTGGGATATTAGCAGCTGCTCACCTTGGCGGTGCGGGATCCGTTAAAAAATATTTTAGATACAAAGGCAAGCGAAATTTTAGAGATGCTTATGGAAGTTCCGTACGCAGTTACATGAAAATGTTTGGAGGTTATGATACTTCGTTTATTGTTGCAGACAGCAATGCGAAAGCCAAAATCAGATAATAACATTATTGGATAAAAAAAATAGGCTGTCAAGCAAGGTTGACAGCCTATTTTTTTTATTATTAGATTACTTTGCTTTAAGAATTTCGCCATTAGGGCTAACCAATAATTTAATGGTTTCCTTATCTTTTTTTATTTTTACATTGTATTGTTTTTTGATAATGTCTCCATCCTCTTGTGTGTAAACAAAACTATCATTTACAATAAACCAGCCGGGATATGTTCGGTAGATGGAGTAGATTACTTCGCTAGGAAGAACCACATTCTTGAATTGTTCTACAACACGTACTAATTTTCCTTGTTCGTTGTAGGTAGCGGTTAACGATCCATTTTTTACTTCCATAACCACAAGATACTCTTCGTATCCTTCAGCATCTTTTCCTAAATCATAAGCAATGAATTTCTCTTCTACCATTTTGACCTTTTGATCCGGATTATTATCAGGAATGTATACTGAAAAATCAGTTCCTACTCTCTTAATTATCACTCCAGGTAATTCCTCGATTTTGATTTTTCCTTTTTCAGTTACTTGAGCATTTACTGCTAGTGTAACGCTTAAAAAAAGTATAATAATAAGTGCTTTCATACTATTTAAGTTTTAAATTAATTAATGATTTTTTCAATTATATTCAACTAAAAGATTCTAAGGCTTACTTTTTACTTCCCCTTTTTATATTTGTTAATTGTCTTAAGATCAGTATTTTAAAATTTAAATTCTTTGCTAAAAAGAAATATATACATGTAAATTTAGTTTTTTAATTCAGAATTTAGCGTTAATTTTACTATAATTTATGTTAATAAAAAGAGTCAAATTAGATTCTTTTTCTTAAGATTTTTGTGTTTTTTTATTTTAATTAAAAATAAAAAAACACCAAGCTTTCGGAGGGCACTGAAAAACATCGTCTGTTTTGATTTGTGTCATTTTTATAGACCAAAAAAAACGCTTATAATCGAATTTTTAAGATTCGTTATAAGCG
>NZ_FRDK01000018.1 GCF_900143245.1 Flavobacterium fryxellicola | reverse complement strand
ATTACATTTAAAAATACAAAAAACGAGGCAGAAAATAAAGTTTTTCTGCCTCGTTTTTATGATAATAATTATAAAATGACTTTTTCAGTGCCCTCGACTATCGTCTAGGGCTTTTTTTATTACTCTCAGTTTCCAGCCTCATTAATTTGATCGAGTATATTCGTTTGGTTTGGCTGAACATAGTTTTTACAATCAGCGATGCTATCTTTCTTAAAAAGTATCTAATGCTGCATATAATTTCAATAAAACATCTCGATCAGCTGCCTCCATTTCTACAGCTTTATTAAAATCAAATACGTAATTATTCGTATTACACACTTCAATTTTAATTGTTTTCGGAGTAATTTTAAACTTAACTATATCCATAATAAAGTAGGTTTGGTTTCTGATTTTAATCAAATTAAATCTTTACAAATCCGTTGGTAAGTTCATGTAATGCAATGTTAGTCTGATTGCACTCAATTCATTGTTTATACTTTCTTTAATGTCTTTCGTATCAAATAAACCTATCCTATTTAGGTCGGTTCTGACAACCCTGTATTCATTAAATAATGCTTTTGTTTTAGTGGTCAAATTGGAAATTCTTTGTTCAAAAGTTTTACCTGCAACTTTATCATTAGTAGTGATGAAATATTCTTTAGCTAGTTTAACTTTGGTTATCATTTCGCCCGCCATTTCGGAGACGCTTGGAGCTTCATTAATATTGCTTTGCGCTTTGACAATTGTAATGCTGCATAACATTACTAAACATAAAATAATTTTTTTCGCATTCATCGGTTTTTGGTTTATATAGTTATTAGTCTTCTTGTTCTTCCTCCCAGCCAAAATATTTTTCCAAATACTTCCACGCTTTTTTCAAAACCTGGTCAGGGTTCTGCTTTGTAACTTCGCAACTGTTTTGTACAAAAACGCCAAACCAGTTTTCATCTAAATACTCAAAACGATCCTGTTTACCAGTCAAATACTACTATAAAACAAAAAGCAGAAAGAACAGATACAAAGGATGAATATGATGTTAGAGATGATCAAATGGAATTTTATGAAGAAGAAATGAGACAACCGAATAATTAATTAGTAGAAAATGAAATCAAGCCGTTGCGCATTAAAAATTTTTACCTAAATTGTGTAAGAAGGCTTTAATGCCTTCCTGTAAAGAAATAGGTTTATCACAAATTCTTTTTTGAATTGGCAAGCGATCTAGATTATGAATTGGCGTCAAGGTTAAGTACAAATTTTCATTTGCCCTTTGCCATGCCCCAAAAATGTATTCAACACCTTGTTCGATAACAATTCTCTCTTTAAATGTAATAGTTCCGGCATACAGTGGACTATCAGGATGGTGCTGGTTTTTGTTAATAGTAAGTTTGAACTTCAATTCATCTGTAGAATGATGAATTTCAACAGAACTTTTGCTATTTTTTTCAACCAATATATTTTTTCTCACAACTTTAATTTTATCCTTGAACTTCGATAGCTCCGGTAAGTGCCAAAAATTCACAATAGAATTATTCCACTCTTCTCTTAGCAAAACAATTAAATTTTGATCTGCAATTTTCTCTAAGGATCTTGTGAATTTAATGAAAGCCGCTTTATCACTTTTACCGGTATAATGATTTTTGAGGTTTTCAAAACGCATTTCAAAACAATTACCTAATAATTCTCTTTCGTACTCATCAAGATTGTTCCAGCTTTCATGTTCAATAGCCATCTCTAATTTTTTAATCAATATTTGATATTCTTGATCTTTTTTTAAATCGAGCTTCTTCTGCGCTATTTGGGTGCAATAATTACAAAGAAAGGCTGATTTAGCATTTTCCTTCCTCCCTTTTGTTCTAATAGTTATAAATTGGGTTTTATTTTTAACTTTTTGATGCTCATAAGATTGACAGTTTTTACAATAAACAAAGAAGGAAAGTGCACTATTATCAGCAATAAGTTTGTTTAGTTCGATTAAAGAAAATTTGAACTCTCGTTTAATCCAATCGCGACTATGTACAAATTCTAAACCATCTATTTTCCAATAAAGTAGAATAATATTTTTCTCATTTTCTGTACAAGTTTTTGAAATTTGAAGTTGTAGTTCAGCGAATTTTTCGTTAGTATTTCCCATGGAGTTTATTTAAAAAAGCGTGGAACTGTTTCTCAATAGCACTATAGGTATCGCCAAACACCCGCACACCAAATAAGAACAGCCCACGCTAGGCATGGGCGTCTTAGTTTTGATATTAGCGTGCTATTCATTTTGGCGATTTTATAGTACTAATTCAAAAGCTAAACACTTTATATTTTTATTTTATATAATTTTTTCTTTTTAATTAATATGAATTCAAATTTAGTAAAAGTTTTTTAGCTAGAATATTTAATCTTGACTAATTAAAAAATTCTTGGTATTGCTCATTCTATAAAAGCTTTGATAGCATTATTTACCAGTTGTTTCATACTTATTTCTTGTTGTAAAGCTTTTAATTTTAATTTTTTAAGCAATTCTTTTTCCAGATAAAAAGAAAACTGAACTTCTTCAATTTCTTTACTAATAATTGGAACAATTTTTTGAATCGTTTTTTGCGGGTTACTGGATTTTGCCTTGTTAATGAGGTCATTAATGCTTTGTTTTTCCATAATGATAGATTTATATTTTTATAGATTTATAGAACTGTAGCATTCTAGATTTATATTAATCTTAGTAGAATTTCTGTGGTCAGTTGATCAATCTGTTTTTGGGCATTTTTATCATTAGTAACACCTTTTAGTAAAACAGATCTAGTGAATGAAACCAAATCACTAATATGTGTATTAGCAATTTTTACATTGTATTCTTCTAAACCGATTAAAATATCTAAAGTTAAAGTTGTATTTGGCTTTATCATATTAAAAACGACTAAAGTATCTTCTATTCTTTGTTCTTGTTCAATTATAGCTAGGGTGCTTTTTATGGCCAGCAAGTCTAAAATTCCAGCTTTTGTTGGTACTATAATTAAATCTACTAATGAAATTAATTTTGGTAAGTGATTTGATAAGTACGGCGGGGTATCAATAAAAATGAAATCATAATCAAGCTCTGAAATGTTTTCCAATTTATCTTGGTATGTAATTATTTCAAAATCGGTTACCAGCTCTTTTAGTTGGCTCAAGCTTCCTTGTAAATCAAAATCTAATACAGCGACTTTCGAATTTGCTGCAATATTTTGAGCGAGGTTAAATGTTAGCGTACTTTTGCCAACACCACCTTTCTGATGGGTTATTAATATGATTTTTGGCATGTTTTTAGATTTTTAAACTAGTTTTTCGTTTGGAAGTTTGTTTTTCGTTTGGTTGGGTTGCATTTAAATTTTCAATACGTTTGTTTAAGTCAAATTTTTCCTGAGGATTTCCATTTTTTAAAACATTTTGATTATTAAATTTTTCAAGTTCTTTACGTTTGTAATTAAAATGGAGGTCGAACATTTGTTCATTCATATTAATCCATTTTACACGATCAAATCCAACCTGATATGCATTATCGCCGATGACTCTCTTAGTGTTTATTTCATTGCAAGTAGGACTCAATTTTAAACGTTGCGATTTATCTTTTCTGGAAACGATGATGTGAATATGAGATTGCAGACCTTTTTTATAGGTACCAGAAATTTTTTTTCCCTCAACGACATCCTTGTCCGTTCCTTTAAACTTTCTAAAGTGTTCAATCTTTCCAAAATAAACGAGATCATTTCCTGAGTTTATTCCTTTGTCTTGGCGATTAAAGTTCTGTGCATAATTGTCCATCACTTTTCGACCATACTCTCTGATAATACGATTATATTCGTCCACTTCCTTCAAATTCATGTCCCAGACACTTGAAACTTCTTTTTTTCCGGTAACTAAAAATGCGATTTGGTTCAATTCATTTTTGCTAAAACTGATTGTTGGAGCAAAATATTTGGCATCATTCGCTCCTAGTTTTCTTTTATTACTGTCAATAGCACTGATAACTTCAATGGTGCTAATATTAGTTTCTAAATGTGAAAAAAAGCCTTGCTTGCGGAATTCAATATTTGAAGTTTCACTTATTGAGTTAGATTTTTTTGTTAATTTATCAAGCTCTTCATTCTCTTTTTCTAAATAAATAGCTAGGTTAGAGCACCCACCTTTGTTGTCTGCACCGAGGCTGCTATGAGGTTTAGAAATGGGCATTAGGAAAATATAGATTTAATTTTTTCAATCGCTCCTAATTTATTTTTTTCATCTATTAGTTGACAAAGAAGAACTATTGCTTGTCGGTTTTTTGCTAATTCAGAATTGACCATTTTTGTTCTTTCATAATCATTACTATTCGTTTTATTAAAATTTTCAGAGTAAGATTTCTTTACTTCAGCAATTCTTTCTGAATGTTGGCTAAGTAATTTATTTATTGAATTAATTAGTTTAGAAATTTCTTCTTTTTATAGATTTTGATAATTAAAAACATCTTGTCGCAATGGTTTCAATATGTCTCTTTCTTGGACTTTCAGAAAAGAAACTATCCGCTTATCCAAAGCCGCGACCATGATTGAAGGATTTTTATTGACGGCATCTTTTGGATCTATGCCAGTTTTTTTAAAATAATAAATCATTTCTTCTACAAGAGATCCATAATTCATATTTAAGCTTTCTGTTAATTTTGTAAGTTCACTATGTGATTTAGTATCGATAATAACACTTTTTTTAGTCATAATTTTAATATTTAGTATTGAAAATCAAAGGTTTAATGTTTATTTATAATTAAATTATAAAAGATTATAAAATTTATTTGCTCTGGAAGCCTTAATTTCAAGGCTTCGGCCTCGCAGAGCAAGTAGGATAGGGGTTTTTCCGCCCCTGTCCTACTTGCTATCCATTTGGAGACAACGAGATGGGATTGCCATGCAGATCTGTTAAGTCAAAAAGATCAATTAGGATTTTTAAATTCTTATTTTTCAAGTAAAGTTTTTCTACTGTTTTTTGCTGAGTTGAAACTATAGCTTTTGGAATGTATTTGATGTTTTTTAAAAAGTAGTCGGCAATGTCATAACCGTTTTCTCGTTCTAGATTTGTTCCATTACGTTCTAACAAATCTGAAATTTCTACATCAAAACCTTTCTTTTTAAAGTACTCACATTTCGAATTCCATATGCTAAATGGACTTCCGTTCAGTCCGTTTATACCTAAATCGGGGTATAAAATAATTCTTCGATTTCGTAATACTTCCATTTTAAAGTGATTTAAACCATTCAAACTGCCAGCTGCTAGCCAAGTGTATTTTTTAAATATTAAGCTCATAATACATGCTGTTTTTTCAGATTCAACTATCGCAATAATGGTATCGCAATTATTAATTAAATGCTCTCCAAAAAAGCATTGACTTAGATTGAAACTGCTTATTTCTTGTGATTTTATTTTTATCGAATGGATCCAGTTTATATACTTCGTCCTTTTTCCGGATGTATTGTAAATAATTACTTTTCCACCTCTAATCTTATAGTTTGCATCAACCTGCCAAAAAATGGTGCCGAAATTCCAGAAATTGGCTGTTCCAATTTTGTAATTATAAGCCATTTGTTCTACGTCGTTACACTCAAATTTTGATTTTAAAAATTGGATAAAATTATTTTCGTTGTAATAGATTAACGTGTTTAATAAGTCTTTTCGACTATGATATGAAAATTGATTTTTTTGAGTAGTAGTAGGATCTTTTACTATTGAATGATTGTAATCTTGATTTTTATCCTTAAAGTATGATTTCGGAGGATAATGGTAGCCGCAATTTATCTCTCGGTCGCATCTTCCTACTAGAGGAGAAACATACTCGGCTGTTTCGATGTCGATATATAGCACCATCCGCTTTTTATTACAATTTGGACATTGGTGTTTAGTTGCTTTTTGGTGTAATGAATATTTATACATAGTTTATTGTATTGCACTTTCTGCACTTTCTACACTTTCCAATGATAGCAGGACTTCAAGTATGTTATTTGACTGCATTTTGGCTTCATTATGATTGCACTTTCAAAATTATGAAGCAAATCTAAATTGCACTTTGTTCACTAATTTTGCACAAACCTTTATTTGTAATAAACTGATTATAAGTATTTTAAACGTAAAAGTGAAGAAAGTGAAGAAAGTGCAGTCTATATAACATTCTCATAACTTCTGTGCGCCACTCTTTTGAACAGTTTTAAGTCTTTTAGATAAGTTTTGAATTGTCTTTCAGAAATTCGAGGCTTTCTATCAATTAACTTACACGCTATTTTAATTCCTTCTGCAGTTGTAAATGTTTTAGGTAGTTCATTTAAAATACTTTTTTGTCCTTCGGTGAGTGTTTCGAAATAGTTCTTTCTCATAATTTCAGTTCTAACCTGTACAGCGTTATGATAGAAATAGTCAAATAACTTAATAGCACTCCTTACGGACTGAATTGATACTGTAATAATTGATTTATTTGCTACAGTTGATTGTATTAATTCAAGAATTAAAGCAAAACGCAAAACATACTGTTGTAGCTTTATTTCTATTGATCGCTCATAATCAAAGAAAAATTTATCAGGTCTATTATTTTGCCAGCGGAAAAGAAATTCTTTTGCTTCTGTTTCTAGTGGAATTACGATTGATTCATTAGGGTCTTCGTTGCCTAATTCAAGCAAATTATGAATTAATGCAGTATAATTATCAATCAGAACTTTGTTCACAGTTTCAATATTCCACCTAAGTATTTTTTCTTCATTAGGATATACAAAAAGTAATCTATCCATGAAGCCATTGGTTGATCTGCCATCTTTTCCAAAATCCTTTAAAACGGATATTTGGGTGCTTCCAATAACACTCAGGCAAGGATCTGATAGCCTGTGGCTTTTTCCTGACGCTCGATCAGTAGTGATTGGAGTTCCACTCCATAAACTCAAATAAGTTTCAGCTTCACCAGAACTGTTATAACGATTGAAGTTCTTCAGCCAGCCATTGAGCTCATCCACAAAAACGCACAACGACCTTTTGTTGTTCGAATGATGAAGGATTAAGGCTTCAGGCGTAAAATCACTCAGTAAATATCGTTTCAGTATAGGTTTCTTTTCTTTGAATTTAGTTTCAGAACTCTCCGAAATACCTTTTTCATATTCAATTAATTGATTTTCATATTCTGTGAATAGTTGATTTTCTTTTATTTGAATTGGATTGAAACAAAATTTCAATGCTTGGCTTTTGGCATCACCGGGTTTACCAACAATCACCATAAATAGATTTACTTTCTCTTCCCAGCCATTTTTTTTTACTTCAAGCTTATATGATTTACCTATTGAAGCCGAAGCAGCTGAAAGAATTCCTGATCCTAGATAATCTATTGGGAAGACTTGCTTATTATGGATCTCAATTATGATCTCTTGTATGGCTTTAGGATAAATATCTATTGGGAATAAGTTTCCTTTGATTTCCTTGAGTTTTAAAAAATCAATTTCAAGGGCAACAATGTCAATGCATCCCAAGTTTTCTATATCTTTGTTTGGCAGATCAAAGATTTTGCCCTTTCTACTTTCTAAAGTGGAAGGGGCATTGTTTTTTATATCTATCACAACTCAAAATTTATTTTTTTGAGTTTATATAAGTGATAGCCTCTTTTTCAATCTGAGAAATTGATTTAGACTTGTTTTGAAGTAAAAACGAATCGATTTCTGATTTTTCGAAAAATAGAGTTCTATTATTTACCTTTGAGTAGGGAAGGATGTTTTTGTGTACCAATTTGTACACATAAGATTTTGAGAATCCTGTGTAATTTACAACATCATCTACCGTGAAGATTTGTTTGTTAGTCCCAATTATCAATTTTTCTAATTGGGTTAATTTTTGAATGATAAGATTGCTTTCCATAAAGACGTTTGTTTAATATTATGGCAGCAAATGTCAGTAAAGTAAAACCATGTTAAGTTAACATGTTTGATGTATTAACCTATTTATAGTTTTTCGAAAATAACTTTAATTACTTCATAGTCTTTACACAACATTTTACTTTTGGAAACTGAAGATCTCACAGATTTTGAATTTATTTTACCGTTATTATTTTCTATGTTTTTAGCAGCTTGTATGAATGATAAAGGTATTTTGGTTCTTAAAAATTGATTTATGCAATCAATAAAAAATTTAAATTGTATATTATCCATTTTTAGGTAAATCACAGAATTGTGAGCTTTCCAATCTGATTTCAAAACCTCAATAAATTGTTCCATGCTAGTTTTATTTTCATCGATAAAATCAAATTTATTTAACTCTCGATATAGCTTTTTTAGAATTTCATCATCAGTAACAATTAGGTAATTTTGGCTTTGTGTATTTGTAGATAATTTATCTACTTTTTCTTGTATCCTATAAGATAATTCTAAAATATGTTTTTGATGATTCTCTAATGCTAATATGATCTCTTTCAAATAATCAAATTTCATAGATTTTCCGTTTCTAGTAGCATCTTCAATATAATCTTGAAATCGAATTCGTATATTCTCTAATGGATGAAATATATCATCAAATAATCTATCAGATAAAACCAAAAGTTTAGTTAAGAGCGTCTCCCTTGGATATTCTTTTGTTTCTAACATATAAGCAATAAATGAGGCAAGATCATTCTTACAATTAAAATTTATCCAGTCTACATTGACTGGAACAAAATCCTTTAAATTACCACTTTCATTAAATGAGAAATATTCACTTTTATTTACAGTAATTTTACTTCTTTCAAAGAACAGCTCAAGCACATCCAGTGGGAAATGTGCAATTTTGTAATGTTGCATGAGATCAATAAAGATAAAACAAAACTGGTATTCGTTTAATTTTTTTACTTTTTTCTTTACGAATGATTTTTTATCTTGGCTATATAAATTGTTTTTAATGCCATTTAAAACATTATAATGTTTGTCTTTAATTTGGAAATAGGAATATATCATGCTTATTAAAATTTTAATGTAGGTATTAGATTTGCTGCTTCTTTCATTTTTTGATCTACAATCTTGGCATAAATTGCCGTAGTTCGTATTTCGCGATGGCCTAATCTCTTGGAGACTGTATAAATGTCGGCCCCATTTTCTAGTAATAGAACAGCATTCGTATGCCTCGCGCTATGAAAAGTTATGTGTTTTGAAATACCGGCACGATTGCACCAACGTACTATTTCATTATTATATACAGCACTATATTTTAACCCCTTAAAAACTCTTTCCGAAGGATCTTGTCTTTTCCCAAGTAGCTCTCTTATTTGTTTTGATATATAGAGATATTCTACCCCATCAGTTTTCTCTTGTCGGAAATTTATTCTACTTATTCCATTATCTTCATCTCTAACTTCTGACCAGACAAGTGTGTTTATATCTGACCAACGAAGTCCACTTAAGCAGGAGGCAATAAAGGCGCTTTTCAAAATTTCATATTTGCAATCAGTGTTTGCTAATGCTTGTAGCTCTTGTTGAGTTAAATATTCTCTTTGACTTTCAGCTTGTTCAAATGATTTTACTTTTGACGCATAATTAATAGAAATATAACCTTCATCAAAAGCAGCACGGAGAGCAGCTTTAAATTTATTAAAATAAGAGTATTTAGAATTTAGAGATAAAGAGGTGTTGCTTTTTGTTTTGGCTTCTTTTTCAAAATAGAGTCTCACTCTTTTTGTAAAGCTTTCATCAACTTCATCAAAAGTGAGGTTGGTAGAGATACATTTTTTTAAGTGTAGAAATGAAGCTGTCCAATTCCCATAGTTTTTTGGGCTATCAATTTTCTCTTCTGTTTTTTCACGAAAGAAATCTAAAAATAGACGTTTACTTTTTGCAGTGTTCTTTATATCGTACTTTCCTTGAAAATACTCTGCTTTTCTGATTGAAAAAATTTTTTCGCTTATAATGTCGATTTCCTTATTCTCTTTTTTTTCAGCAGCAGTTTTGGGATCTTGATAAGGATACTGGTTCAAATATTCAAAATTCCTTAAATGAATGCGTTTGCCATTTGCATCTACGGTCGAACCTTTATAGTATTCCAAATATAGACTGAATCTGCCATTTTGTATTTTTTTTTTTTCTTTAAAGTGATCTTCATAGGTGTACATTTTTACACCTTTTTTTAGTTAAGGTGTACATTGAGTGTAACAAATGTATGAATTAAACTTAATAGAAGAAACTTAAAATACAGTTAAATCAATGGTAGTCAACCTAAAGAAAGTTAATGATACTTAAAGAAAGCGCATTTACTTCCCAATACAAAAATTAGCAAATATATTCCCCAGTAATTCATCATTACTCACTTGCCCTGTAATGGTGCCAAATTGATACAACGCCTCCTTAATATCAATCGCCATAAGGTCGCTAGAAAGATTGGTCTCTAAACCAAATTTAACTTTCGTAACTTCATCTAAAGCTTTTAATAAGGAATCATAATGTCGTGTATTGGTAACAATTGTCTCATTATTTCTAAGAGCTCCCGTATTGACAAAAGACAACAATTTATTTTTAAGATCTTCAATACCAATATTCTCTTTGGCTGAAATCAATAAAATATTTGGGATTTGAGATTGAAGATTTTGGATTTGCTCCTCTGAGTATAAATCTTTTTTATTACCGATAATGATTAATGGTTTCAACGGAAATTGATTTTTAATTTTCTCAATTTCTAGCTGCACTTGTTTTACATTTTCAGCGTCTAATGTTCCACCTTTTGGCGTAAGCGGACTCAAATACACAACTACCTGAGCTTGCTCTATTTTTTCAAAAGTTTTACGGATTCCGATACTTTCCACAACATCCTGAGTTTCGCGAATTCCTGCGGTATCAATAAATCGAAAACCAATTCCGCCAATCACTAATTCGTCTTCAATAGTATCTCGGGTCGTTCCGGCAATTTCAGAAACGATAGCGCGCTCTTCATTCAATAAAGCATTTAGAAGTGTTGATTTTCCAACATTGGGTTCGCCTACAATGGCAACAGGAATTCCGTTTTTGATGACATTTCCCACCGCAAACGAGTCGATTAATCGTTTCAATACAAATTCAATTCTGTTTAGTAATTCATGAAATTGCGTACGATCAGCAAATTCTACATCTTCCTCGGCAAAGTCCAATTCGAGTTCGATTAGGGAAGCAAAATTCAATAATTCTTCCCGCAGTTTAGCTATTTCATTCGAAAAACCACCACGCATTTGTTGCATAGCGATTTGGTGACTGGCTTCATTATCAGATGAAATTAAATCGGCAACGGCTTCGGCTTGCGATAAATCCAGCTTACCGTTTAGGAAAGCTCTAAGTGTAAATTCACCCGGATCTGCCATACGACACCCTTTTCTGAGCAACAACTGAATGATTTGTTGTTGTATGTAAGGAGAGCCATGACAGGAAATTTCGATTGTGTTTTCGCCCGTATATGAATTTGGACCTTTAAAAAGAGACACTAGCACTTCATCTAAGGTTTTGGAAGCATCCATAATATGACCTAAATGTAAGGTGTGGGTTTTTTGTGTGGTTAAATCTTTATTCTTAATAGATTTAAAAACAGAATTTCCTATCGTAATGGCATCTTCGCCTGAAATCCGAATTACGGCTATAGCTCCCGCTCCCGATGGAGTTGCAAGTGCTACTATGGAATCGTGAGGTATCATATTTGTATTTAATTTATGCAAAAGTAAGTAAAATTGATAAGGCAGCAAGTCTCGATTATCAAACCATTAACTTTATTTTTTTGTTAAAAAAGTACTCAAACTGACATTTATCATGCTATTTTGTTTTTTAGTTTCGTAAATTTATATAATTAATTGATTTGCAATAAAGCAACACTATGTCCAAAAAAATTCTATTTCCTACCGACTTTTCAGATGCCTCTAAAAATGCATTTATTTATGCCTTGCAATTAGCAGAATCTATTAAAGCCGAGGTAGTTACCATTCATGTTTATCAATTACCGCAAACTAATTATATTAATGTTTCAGAGTATTTACATGAAATTTATGATGTTACTGAGCTTAGTAATTTTGAAAATTATAAAGATGAGGTTCCGAGTTTAAGAAGGATAGCAGAACAAAATAATTTGGGACACATCAAAATAAGCCATGCTCTAATTTTAGGCAATTTAGTTCCTGAGATAAAAAAAATAACGGAGAATGAAAAAATTGATTTTGTGGTTATGGGAACCAAAGGAGCAACTGGAATAAAAGAAACTTTTTTTGGTACCGTGGCAACCAAAGTGATGAATGATGTAAAAGCATTAGTTTTAATTATACCGGAACATTGCCGGTATCAGCCAATAAAAAAAATGCTTTTCCTGACGCAGTATAAATCAGAGGATACCGCCGCTTTTAAAACCGTAATGTCGCTATCCGAGATCTTTCAAGCTCCTGTTGATTGTTTGCGTGTAGCATCTGCACAAGACGAAAGCCTAAACGATATCAGGGCAGATTGGAAGGTATTGATGGAGCACCAACAAGTTGTTTTTCATTCAATTGAAGGGGACGATGTAGAGGGAATAATCTTAAATTTTATTGCGTTGCACAAAATTAATTTGATTGCAATGCATGTGTACCATCGAAATTTCTTTGAAAAACTATTTGAAATTAGTCTTGCTAAAAAATTGGCATTTCACATTAATGTCCCTATTCTGGGCATTCACGAATAAAATTAGTGTCACAGAATAGCGCTTTTTGTTGTAGAAAAACAGTAAGCCAATAGCTTAGCAAAATAATTGATCTATTTTAAACTATACGAAAAATGAAAAAAATTTTATTTCCAACCGATTTTTCTGAAGTGGCAGCAAATGCTTTTATACATGCTTTGGAATTTGCAAAAATAGTTCATGGTGAAATCGTTGTATTGCACACCTTTGAACTACCTATTTATGACAATCAGTTTTTTCCTGAAAATTATGCACTCATTTACAATTCGGTAGAATTAGCGCAATTTGGCATGTTTAAGGATGAAATTCCAAAACTCCGTGCGTTGGCAGAAGAGCGTAATTTGGACAAGATTAAAATGACGCATCGACTTATGGATGGCGATTTACTTCATAATATTAAAAAATCGATTAAAGAAGATGCTATCGATTTTGTTATTATGGGTACTTCAGGAGTTACGGGTTGGGATGCTTTTTTTGTGGGTTCCAATGCGGGGTCTGTTATTTCTGGAGTTGAAATTCCAATGCTGTGTATTCCAATTGAAGCCAAGTTCAAGAAAATAGAAATTATTGGTTTTACCACGCGCTTTAGAACGAAAGACAAAAAAGCCTTAAAAATGGTACTAGATATTGCTAAAAAAACAAAAGCTAAAGTCAAATGCTTATATGTGAAAACGAGTGAATCGGATGTTACAAAAGATACCGTGGCACAGTGGGAAGAAGAATTTAGTAATGAACCAGTAGCGTTTTTTGTGATTTCGAGTGATGAAGTAAAGGAGACTATTTTAGATTTTATTCTATATAAAGAAATTGATATATTGACTATGCTGACCTATAAAAGAGGTTTTTTTGAAGGAATTTTTAAACCTAGTTTAACCAAAAAAATAGCGAATAATTTTGACATTCCTATTTTAGCAATACACATGGATTGATGCAGTCACAATTTTAGTTGAAGTTTCGAATACTATTTAGTTTGGCATTGCCATTGCCTTTTAATTTAGACTTCGCAGCAAATCTATTTCGTTATATTTGCAGTTCATCAATTGAATTATGGAAATATACAAATCAAAAAAGATTCGCTTTTCAACGGCGTTAACTGCAATCAATAAAAAGTACAATAGTATAAGTGTTTTGAGACTTCTTACTATTGTACTTTTTTTTATTTCTAGTTATTATTACATTAAAACGAGTGAAATTATTTTTGTAGTTGCCTCGATAGTTCTATTTGGTGCTTTCGTGATATTAATGCGTGTTCATTCCAAGTTAGTTTTCGAAAAGCAAGTCAATCAAGCCTTATTTGATATTAATGAAAATGAAATTAAATACCGCGAAAGAAATAAAATCCCTTTTGAAAACGGACAAGAATTCAACGATTTTAATCATCCTTATGCGTACGATTTAGATGTCTTTGGAGAACATTCCTTATTTCAAAACTTGAATAGAACGGCTACTTTTATTGGGAAAAAGACATTGGCAAACCAACTTCTATCTCTGGCGCCAAATAAAGAAATCATAAGAAATCAGCAAGCAGTAAAAGAATTATCCAACAAATTAGATTGGCGTCAGGAGTTTTTAGCTTTCGCCAAAATTGGAAATGACAGCCAATCGAATTATGAAACTTTGCTTCAATGGAGTACATTTAATAGCACGCAATTATCTAAAATTAGTGTTTTTATTTCTTACTTTTCTCCACTTCTGTTTCTAGGGTTTTTGATAGCTTATGCAGTCACTTCTAACATTGTTTTTGTTTCTGTTTTGTCGTATTTGTTTGTGTTCCATTTGATCGTTTTAGGTCGGTTTATGAAACGTATTCAGAGCGAAATTGCAAATTCTACTAACATTGATAAAACCATTCATCAATACAGCTTGCTGTTGCAAAAGATCGAAGAAGAAACTTTTCAGTCTGAAAAATTAATCGGCTTGCAACAAAAATTATTGTTCAAAAAAGAAAAGGCTAGCATTCATTTGAAACAGTTAGCTGGTTTGTTTTCAAAAATGGACAGTATTTCTAATTTTGTAACAGCCATCGTTTTTAATGGTACTTTTCTTTTTAATTTGCATGTGCTAAAATCATTAATTCAATGGAAAAATGATCATGCCGAAGCACTGGAAGAATGGCTCGAAGTAATTGGAGAATTGGAGATGCTGAATAGTTTAGCAAATATGTCTTATAATAATCCAGAATTTGTTTATCCAACATTGAACACTAATTTTGAAATTGATTTCACGGATTTAAGTCATCCTTTATTAAATGAAAAAACAAGAATAGGGAATGATGTTTGTTTTCACCCAGAAAACTTCATGATTTTGACGGGTTCTAATATGTCTGGTAAAAGTACTTTTCTACGAAGTTTGGGAATTAATATGGTTTTATCTGGTATGGGATCGCCCGTTTGCGCGAGTCAAGCTACGGTGCATCCATTGCCCGTTTTGGTTTCGATGCGATTGTCAGATTCACTTTCAGACAGTGAATCGTACTTTTTTGCTGAAATTAAACGCTTAAAGCAAATTATGGATGAACTCGAAAACAAACCTGCATTTGTATTATTAGACGAAATATTAAGAGGAACCAATTCAGATGATAAAAGAAATGGAACTATTGAAGTAGTCAAAAAGGTAATTGGTAAAAATGCTGTTGGCGCAATTGCGACACATGATATCGAAGTTTGCCTCATGACGAATGATTATCCTGCTGTACTGACCAATAAATGCTTTGAAGTTGAAATTGTCAATAATGATCTCCACTTTGATTATAAATTACGTGACGGAATTTGTAAAAACAGAAGTGCCACTTTCCTGATGAAAAAAATGGGAGTGATTTAAAAATGTAACTATTAAATACTAAGCTATTATTTACAAAAAAAGCAATATAGTAGTGGTTGTATCAAACTCCAATCAATATGAAATATAAATTCAGTTTCCTTTGTTTTCTTGTGTGCACTTCCTTTATTTTTGCTCAACAGCATACAGTAAATAATTCTGAAAAAATAGTGTACATGAATTATAAGCACTATAAGTCATGGAAAAAAGATCATAAAAAAGTGATTGATTCCTTAGGATTTTTTCTTGATAAAGGAGATACAATAATTAAAGTAGGCGGTTATGAAAGTAAAGGTGTAGAAGTGCCTTATGAAGAAAAAGATTCAATTTTTTTAGATCGCTATAAGCAGTTGGTTTTTAATAACAAATATCAAAAGAAGGAAGTTAAATTAGTTCCTAGAATGAAAATTTGGAAGGACGAAATAAAAATCTTTCTGGATAAATCGGTTGATAAAAGTACTAGTAAAGAGCTTGTAGATTTTGTTAAATATTTGGACACCCAAGTTGATTCGTTGAAAATTAGTTTTGTAAAAGATCAAGAAAAATCGAATTATTTTATTTATGCATTGGGAAATTCGGATCAAGTTAATTTAGATCCGAGAATTACAAAAATGGATGGGTTTTATCTACAGTGGGATGGTAAGCAAAATATCTATAGTTGTTCCCTAAAAATCAATAGCCAACAAAATTTGAGTAAGGAGCAAATCGCAACCAATATGAAAATTAATTTTGTCAGGTCGCTAGGTTATTTTTATCAGGACTTTGATACTTTTGATTGTACAAGTTACTTTTCTGCATGTAAATCTGATCAAAAGGAGTTTGATCCAAAAGATTTAGAAATTTTAAAGTATCATTATTCCTATGGAATTTGTAAAGGAACGAACATTGAAACATTTGAAAAAAATCATAAAGAAGCCAAAGAATCATTAAAAAAAGGAAATACAAAAATATTTTTTATCCATGAATAAGCATACAAAAAAACCGTCTTGTAATTAAACGAGACGGTTTTATAAATATAAAAATGGTTTGGTTAATAGCGTATTTAAAGTAAGCGTAAATGTAGTTAAATGCCTAGCTGTTTAGCATTACGGGCATAACCAGCATCGTAACTGTTTCCCCTTCTTCTAATCCATCAACAGGAGTCAAGATTCCAGCTCTGTTTGGCAATGACATTTCTAGCATAATCATGTCTGATTGTAAGTTAGTCAACATCTCTGTCAAGAAACGGGAATTGTAACCTATTTGCATATCATCGCCTTGATAATCACAAGTTAATCTTTCTTCGGCTTTATTGGAGTAATCGATATCTTCAGCAGAAACATTCAACTCAGCCCCAGCAATTTTCAGACGAATTTGGTGTGTTGTTTTGTTCGAAAAAATGGCAACACGACGCACAGAGCTCAAAAATTGAGAACGGTCAATCATCAATTTATTCGGGTTTTCTTTAGGAATAACCGCTTCGTAATTTGGATATTTACCATCAATCAAACGACACATTAAAACATAATTGTCAAAAGAAAAAGTAGCATTAGAATCGTTATATTCAATTTTTACTTCTGCATCAGAAGTCCCCAGAATATTTTTTAAAATATTCAATGGTTTTTTGGGCATAATGAAATCAGCTACTTGCGAAGCCGTTACATCAGTGCGTGCATATTTTACTAATTTATGTGCATCCGTCGCTACAAATGTTAATCCTTGTGGTGAAAACTGGAAGAATACTCCAGACATAACCGGACGCAAATCATCATTTCCAGCAGCAAATATAGTTTTGCTTATGGCTGTTGCCAAAACATCAGAAGGAACAAGTGTTACAGAGGGATCGTCTAAGTTCACTGATTTTGGAAATTCATTTCCAGAAGCATAAGCTAATGCATATTTCCCCGAATTAGAACTTATTTCTATCGTACTATTATCCTCAACGGTGAAAGTTAAGGGTTGTTCTGGGAATGTTTTAAGGATTTCCAAAAGTAATTTGGCAGGAACAGCAACGCTTCCTTTACTTTCAGAATCAATTCCTAGAGTAGCAGACATTGTGGTCTCTAAATCAGAAGCAGAAACGGTCAATACACTATGGTCTAAATCAAATAAAAAGTTATCTAAAATAGGTAAAGTATTACTACTGTTGATAACGTTTCCTAAAACTTGTAATTGTTTCAATAAGTACGAACTCGATACTATAAATTTCATCTGTTTTGTTTTATTTTTTAAGGTACTTCTCTAAATCCGAAATACGATACATTCTACAAATATATCGTAAACTATTCTAGTTTGGAAACTTTTTTATTAACATCTTTACTTTTGTCTGGCCGTCAAAAGTCGAAACTCTGAAAGCACATTCTGCTTCCTATTTTTAAAAAAAAGGATTGTTCTATTTAGTGTTAAAAAGTACAGTACCGACTAGTTAGGTGATCGAAAAATAATCGTAACAGCACATTATGCATTTCACTTTCAAACTTTAAGACGTTAAACTTTAGGGCTTATCTACTGTATTTTCGTTTTCGGAGATAAGTAAATAGGATTCCAAAAAGGGCCAAAATAAGCAATGGAAGCCCAATAGTCAAGAGCTGTGTTCGGCTATAGTTTTCATAAACTTTTTCTTTATCCAATAAAGGTAAATCAAGATCTTTACTTCGAATGTTAATAAGTCCGTTGTCGTCCAGTAGGTAATTTACGCAATTTATTAGGAAATCTTTATTATCGTATAAATTACCAGATCTTTGATCATAGCCCAATTCTACCGGTTGAAAGTTTTTATCCAATTGATTTTTGATTAAATCGCCATCTGATATCACAATCATTTTGTTCTCCTTTCCAGTGCCTTGAAATGTTTTTTGTTCAAATGGCAGCACTCTGTTTTCAAACATGGATTGGAAGGAACCTTCTAATAAAACGGATAGTGGAATATTCCCTTTGTTCAGGTAATCATTTGGCGAAGTTTCTTCAGCAACACTATTCAAGTTTATTTCTGCTGGAGTTCCTACTTTTTTTGAATACTGCGATGAGTGTAAAAGAATGGTTTTCTTGATTCCGTTTTTCAAGGTATCGATGGGATTAGCAAAGTCAAATTTGATTCCCCCTAAATTTTTCACAATTGGATGGGAACTGTTTGGATACACTTGTGGCGCAAACTTCCAGTTAAATTCTTGATATTGAGTAGCACTTCCTTGTTCTCCAGTAGCTAATTTAATGGGACTTCCTTGCTCGTCTTTTACTAAATCAGGATTGATTCTGATGCCATATTTAAAAAATAGATCATTTAAATTCAGATCTCTTGGATACGCTAACGTGGCTCCTGATGCATTGTATAAACTATCCATTTCAACTGAAACTTGATCAAGCAACCACAATGTTTTGCCGCCATTCATAATATATTGATCTAAAACCTGTTTCTCTTCATCGGTAAACGTTTCTGTAGGTTTTGCAATAACAGCCAAGTCATATTTTTTTAAAGTTTCTAAACTTCCTATTGGATTTTTGGCCACTGAATCCAAAGTAAATGGTCCAATAAAATAGCTTTCCCGAACCTGTAACAGAAATTTTGCCATCAAAACATCTTGCAGTTCCCCGTTCCCTTTGATCACAGCGATTTTCTTTTGCTTGGCTTTGGTAATTTTATTCAACCCTTCGGCAATAGAGTATTCCAAGTGTTGAACAGATCCAATTACTTTTTGAGTTGTGGAAGCGCCCATAATGTTTTTCAACAAGGGAATATTCACTTCTTTATTGTCATACACGGCAATTGCCCAGGGAAAAACCATTGCTTGAGATTGCTTTCCTTTATCGTCCACGGTTATGTTTATTGGCGTAAGCCCTTTTCGATACAACTCTTTAATAGTGTCCATACTATCGTCCTGGTTCTCCAATGGATCAACAAACTCAAAAACTATATTGTTGTTGTACGCTTGAAATTCTTCCAGTAGTTGCTTTGTTTCCTGCTGTAAACGTTTGAATTCAGCCGGTAAATCGCCTTGCATGTATACCTTTATGTACAACGGATTCTGAACTTGTTTAACAATATTTAAAGAAGTAGGCGATAGCGTGTATCTTTTATCATTTGTCAAATCAAAACGATGAAAAAAGGAACTTCCCAATGCATTTAAAACCAATACAATTGCAAGGATAATCAATACAGATTTTAGGTTATTTTTTTTAGAAGTTGTCATTACGATTTGAAAGATTTTAGATTATAAACAGTAAAGGAGAGAAAGATCACGGTTACGCTCGTAAAATAAACAACATCTCTCGTGTCTAATACGCCACGACTCATGCTTTTAAAATGATCCTGCATTCCTAAAGACGCAATAATGGAAGATAAATTTGGAACCACAGAAGCCAAACCTTCAAAACCAAAAAAGAAAATGAAACATAAAAATACTGCTACAATGAAAGCTACAATTTGGTTATCCGATAGCGTTGATGTGAATATTCCAATAGCAGAGTAGGCTGCAATTAAAAATAGCAGTCCAAAATAAGAGCCAACTGTGCTTCCCATATCGATATTGCCTTCGGGCATTCCTAAATTAGAAATAACGGCGACATAAATGAAAGTAGGAATAATGGCCATTACTATTAAAAGTAACGCGCCAAGAAATTTTCCATTTACGATTTGCCAAATACTCAAAGGTTTCGTTAGCAGCAATTCCAGTGTTCCTTGTTTTTTCTCATCCGAAAAACTGCGCATGGTTACGGCAGGAATTAAGAAGATCAAAATCCAAGGTGCCAAGGTAAAAAACGGAGTTAAATCAGCAAATCCAGTATTCAAAATATTATAATCTCCCTCAAAAACCCAAAGAAATAATCCATTGATGATTAGAAAAATGGCAATGACTAAGTAGCCAATCGGCGAACCGAAAAACGATTTTATTTCTCGTAATACTATTGATTTCATTTATTTTTTGTTTAAAAAGTTTAAGGTTTAAAGTTTAAAGTGGCTCAACTTTGAACTAAAAAAACGTTAAACCAAAGTAACTAATTTATCCACGCTCCACGCTTCCGGTTTGTCGTTGAATAATTTTTTGGTAAATGTCCAAACATCATAAAAAAGTTCGGAATTCCTGTAATTTTCCAAATCATCTTCGGTTTCCCAATAACTGTAGGTAAAGAAAATACTTTTATTGTTTTTATCTTGATACAATTCTAAGAAACGATTTCCGGGAGCATTTCGTATCTTCTCTTTCATTAACTCAAAGTTTTCTAAAAAAGCAGGAATATTTTCCTCGTGAAAACTCAATTTTACTATTCGTACAAACATTTTAGATTTGGGATTTAAGATTTAATATTAACGATTTTAGATTTTTAAACTGATTGAGATAACTTCTAACTGAACACAATATTTATTACATCTCTATAATTCAGTCCCAGTAAGCTATTCGCTGAGCCTACTTTAGAAGGATTACTCCTAAAAATGGCAATTTCCAGAAAACCGGCTTCGTTAAAAATAGCTAATTTTTCCCCTTCGTAAGACTTTATCGGATATTTATCGGAACTCGCAATGGCGGAATAGTTTGGCAGTATGGTTTTGATATTTTTGGTTTTCAAAATAATTTCATACGGCCTTCCTTTGGCAACTTCGATAAAATATTTTTTAGAAATATTGGTAATCACATTTCCAAAATGGTCAATGTAGATCACATGCCCTTTCAATGAATTGCCATCAACAGCCAGTACAGCTTGTAAATCAGTCACTTGTTTTATACTATTTATTTCTTTGCCAATGACATTCATTAAACCACCTTTAGCTAAATGACACGCCACTTTTACAAATACATCAAGATCGACAGCCTCACTCAGCAAACGATCGTGAATATTAATCGCTACCATTTTTTGTGGAACAATTTTTTGCGATAGCATGCTTAAAATACCGTTATCGGCAGCAATAAAATAATGATCATTCCATTGCATCACAATATGTTGATTTTCTTTATTGGATTCCATATCTACTCCAATAAGATGAACAGTGCCTTTTGGGAAACTAGCATACGATGCGCTAATTGTATAACTTGCTTCCACAGTGTTGAAAGGGTCAATGTCATGTGAAATATCAATAATCTTCGCCTCGGAATACTCTGATAAGATTTTCCCTTTCAATGCACCTACAAAGTGGTCTTTCAAGCCGTAATCAGTAGTCAGGGTAATTATTGACATAATTTTGTTTATAACTATTAGTTTTTTGTAAAGCTAAATTTCATTAAATTTGAGAAGCGCAAAGCTAAGATATTTTTAAGCTTTAATTAAATAGAATTTTAAATTTGAATTAAAACAAAACGTATGATTAAATCCCTTTTTTTTCTCTTCCTTTTCTGTAGCAGCTTTCAATCTTATTCTCAAAATCTAGTTTACAAGTCTAACGGTAATATTACTGATATTGAAAACAATAAAATTTCACCTGCTCAAGTCAGAGCACTATTGGGAAATAACGAAAAATTACTGACGGATTTTAATATCGGGAGAACAAAGAAAACGATAGGAAATTTATTGCTTATTACTGGCCCAATATTACTAATTACAGGCTCAATGGCTGCTGTAATATCTGGATTTGAATCAGGTATGAATCCCGATTTTGATAGAGATAATAAAACATCTATTCCAAAGATAATCGCTTACGTTGGTCTTGCCGAACTTTTAATTGCAATTCCTGTAAAGATTGGGTTTTCTAAAAAAATTAAAAATGTAGTCATTGAATATAACAATCAAAACGCTTCTGCCGACAATCAGTTCAATAATCAAAAATTGGATTTAATTACCAATTCAAACGGAATTGGATTGCGATTGACTCTAAAATAAAATAATCTAAAAACAACTTCATTTGAACGAAAGAATAATCGAGCTCATAGACATCGCTCCAAAAGACTTTTGGGGCGCTCAAGACACTCATCTTGAAACGATTAAAAAATACTATCCAAAATTAAAAATTGTGGCTAGGGGAACAACCCTAAAGGCTTTTGGTGAAAAAGAAGTTTTGGACGAGTTCGAAAAACGTTTCCAACGTTTAATGCTTCATTTTTCAAGATACAACAACATAGACAACAATGTAATCGAACGCGTCATTCTTGGTGATGTTCAGGAAGAAAGGAAATTTCAGGGACACGACAAAATATTAGTTCATGGAGTAGGTGGGAAAATCATTAAACCCATGACGCCTAATCAACAATTGCTGGTTGATACTATGGAAAAAAATGATATGGTTTTTGCCGTTGGACCTGCCGGTACCGGAAAAACATACACTGGGGTTGCAATGGCTATTAAAGCACTAAAAGAAAAAAAAGTTAAACGTATTATACTTACACGTCCAGCGGTCGAAGCAGGGGAGAATTTGGGTTTTCTACCCGGCGACATGAAGGAAAAACTAGATCCCTACATGCAACCTTTGTATGATGCGTTGCGGGATATGTTGCCTAATGAAAAACTGGAGGATTATATTTTAAAAGGAGTTATTCAAATTGCACCATTGGCATTTATGCGAGGGAGAACATTAGATGATGCATTTGTTATCTTAGACGAAGCGCAGAACACGACGCATTCCCAAATGAAAATGTTTTTGACACGTATGGGAAAAAGTGCTAAATTTATGATTACAGGAGATCCTGGTCAGGTAGATTTACCTCGAAGAACCATTTCTGGACTCAAAGAAGCTTTATTGGTTTTGAAAGACATTGATGGAATTGGAATCATATACCTAGACGATAAAGATATTGTACGTCACCGATTAGTTAAAAAAGTGATTGATGCCTATAAGATGATTGAGAATAACGATTAGAAAAAGAGCAAAGTCATAAAAACCAACTCGTAAAATTTTTAAGCGGAAAGAAGATTCATATCACCACTATATGAACCTTCTTTCCGCTTTATTATTTATAAATGCTAAATATTTATATCTATTTGCCTAAAATAAAATCTAGAGGATTCCTTTCGTTTCTGTCAAAAATGCAATAAATTTGGAAATAATAAAATCTCAGTACAAGAAAAATGATTTTAAAAGATAAAATTAAAGTAGTAATCAGTGATTTAGATGGAACTTTACTCAATTCAGATCATAAGATATCCCAATATACCAAAAGTGTTTTTCAAGAACTCCACAATCAAAACTATTTAATTATTGTAGCCACGGGTCGACATCACCTAGACGCCATGCCAATCGTCGCAGGATTGGACATTCCCTTGTATTTAGTTACCTCAAACGGAGCACGCATACATTCCCCTGAACGAGAGCTTCTCTTTTCCTTTGATATGCAAAGCGATGCCGTAAAAGCGGTTTTGTCCTTAGACATTGATCCTGAAATTACAACAGTTTTGTTCAGAGAAAATGTTTGGCAAACCAATAAGCATAACGAAAAACTAAATGAGTTTCAACCAGAAGTGAATTATCATCCCGAATTAGTAGATTTTAATAGCCTAGAGGATTTAAGTGCTATAAAAGTATTTTTCACACACAATAAACATTCGAAATTAATTGCATTAAGAGATCAAATTTTAGAAAATCATTCCGCACTTTTTAGTCATGCTTTTAGTCTTCCTTATTGTTTAGAATTTATGGACAAATCTGTTGATAAAAGTATAGCGATTGCCAAGATTTTAGAAAAAGAAAATTTTGTTTTTCAGGAATCAATTTCGTTTGGTGATGGTTATAACGACGAAAACATGCTTAAATCTTCTGGGAAAGGTTTAATTATGGGAAATGCCCCTGATAGTTTGAAAAATAAATTATCTCATTTAGAAGTTATATTAGCAAATGATCATGATGGAGTAGCAAAATATATCGCCAAAGAATTACTGCAATAGCCAGTTTTTATGGTTGTTTTAGACGTAGCATAATTTTCAATTTAAATAAAAAAAATTATAATGAACATGAACAAAAAGTTAATCCTTGTTATCTGTATTTTATTTTCCACTGTAATTCAAAGCCAAACCTTAAAATTGGAAGAAATAATGAAAGGAAACACTTTTATTGGAGTTTCCCCAGAAAATGAAAGGTGGTCTCTGGATGGTAAGAAAGTATATTTTGATTGGAATCCAAATAATGAATTGGGGACTAGCACTTATTTTTGGAAAAACGGATTTTCAAAACCCGAATTAGCTTCTCCAACCGAAGCCGCATTTTCAAAAATTGATTTCAAGAAAACATCCAATTCGGATTTGTATTATTACATCGATAAAGGAAGATTGTTCTCGTATGCAGTGAAAAGTAAATCCTCAAAAAAATTATACCTACAAAGCATTCCCATTTCTAATTTACAGATGGGTAATGCGCCAGGAGTACTTTTTTTTAAACAAGGCGAAAACCTTTTTCAGTTCAACACTAATGAAGGATCTGTAATTCAAATCACTAATTTCCGAAAAGGAAAAGGAGAAAATGCTACAACGGATAAAGAATCATTTTTGAAAAGTCAGCAATTGGAATTGTTTCAATTTGTCAAAGATCAGGAAGCACTTAAAAAATGGAATTTGGCCAAGTCAAAAGCTATAAAGTCAGATTTTCCAAAGCCTTATTATTATGGAAAAAATACGTTTGGTAATTTAAAAGGGAATCCAAAAGGAAATTTCGCCACCTTTAGATTAATAGAAGAGGCAGAACGAAAAAGTGAAAAAATGGAACTATTCATCACTTCTGATGGCTACAATCAAATTGAAGAAACCAAAGAAAAAGTTTCTACAGCTAATATCTTGGCAACTAAATTTGGTATTTACAACATAGAGAAAGATTCCGTTTACTTTGTTAATTTTTCATCGTTGAGCCATATTCAGGATGTTCCGAAATATTTTGAGTTGTATGAAACTCCAAAAGCTATGGAAAAAAAGGACAAACTAATCGTAGTACAAGAACCGGTGTACAATGAAAACGGTTCTTATGTCATTTCCGAAATAAGAAGTCAAGACAATAAAGACCGTTGGATTGTTAGCTTGGATTTGGAAAAAGGTACTTTTGAGGAAATAGAGCATCAACATGATGAAGCTTGGATTGGCGGACCAGGAATTCCTTCTAATTCTTATGGAAGAGGAACACTTGGTTTTTTGGCCGATAATGAAACCGTTTATTTCCAATCAGAAGCAACAGGATATTCTCATTTATATACCTATAATCTAAAGTCAAAAAAGAAAACGCAATTGACCAAAGGAAATTGGGAAGTCCGTACCGTAAGTATTTCTAACGACAAAAAAGCGTTCTACCTGACCACCACTACTACGAATCCTGGGAATAGAAGCTTTTATAAATTCGATGTTGTCAATTCAGTTTTAGAACCTATTTTAACCAAAGATGGTGCGCATGAAGTGAGTATTTCTCCAGATGAGAGCACCTTATTAGTTCGCTATTCTTATAAAAATAAACCATGGGAATTGTATGTAGCGCCTAATAAAAAAAATACCAACTTAAATCTGATAACGTCTTCAACATCAGCAAGTTTTAAAGAATATGCTTGGCGAGAACCGGAGGTAATTACTTTCAAGGCGCAGGATGGAACGCCTGTAAATGCTAGATTGTATAAGCCACAAACAGCGAATGCAAACAAAGCGGCTATCTTGTTTGTGCATGGTGCGGGTTATTTGCAAAATGCACACAATTACTGGAGTACGTACCACAGAGAATACATGTTTCATAATATGTTGGTCGATTTAGGATACACCGTTTTAGACATTGATTATAGAGGAAGTGATGGTTACGGACGTGATTTTAGAACTGGAATTTATCGTTTTATGGGCGGAAAAGATCTAACAGATCAAATTGATGGTAAAAAATACTTAGTCGATAATTATGGTATCGATGCGTCAAGAGTTGGAATTTACGGCGGCTCTTACGGAGGTTTTATTACCCTGATGGGAATGTTGACAACTCCAAATGAGTTTGCAGCAGGTGCAGCCTTACGTTCCGTTACAGATTGGGCACATTACAATCATGGGTACACAGGAAACATCCTTAATTTCCCAGAAACAGATCCCGATGCGTACAAAAAAAGTTCTCCAATCTATTTTGCAAATAATTTACAAGGTGATTTATTAATGCTGCACGGAATGGTAGATGATAATGTAGAGTATAAGGACATTGTTCGTTTGTCCCAGCGATTTATCGAATTAGGTAAGAAAAAATGGAGTCTAGCAAGTTTCCCGGTGGAAGCGCATGGTTTTAAAGAAACCTATTCGTGGGTAGATGAATACAGCCGAATCCTAAATTTATTCAATGAATCGCTTTTGAAAAAATAGTTTTTACAATAATAGAATATTTTACTGTTTAGCTGCTTTTTCTTTGCGTAACTCTATGAAATAGTTTTAAATTTGCAAGTACAAAATAACACAACATAACAGCTATAATGAGCAATACAATTACAACAACCGACTTTAATTTTCCAAACCAGAAATCTGTTTACCGCGGTAAAGTAAGAGAAGTGTACAACATTAATGACGCGCTTTTGGTTATGGTAGCTACAGATAGACTATCGGCTTTTGATGTAGTTTTACCAAAAGGAATTCCCTATAAAGGTCAAATCCTAAACCAAATTGCTACAAGATTCATGGAATTGACTGAGGATATTGTTCCTAACTGGTTGATCGCAACTCCAGATCCCAATGTGGCTGTGGGACATTTATGCGAACCTTTTAAAGTTGAAATGGTTATCAGAGGGTATCTCTCAGGTCATGCAGCGCGAGAATACGCTCTTGGCAAAAGAGAAATTTGTGGCGTAAAAATGCCTGACTATTTGAAAGAAAATGACAAATTCCCGGAACCTATCATTACACCGACGACTAAAGCGGATAACGGAGAACACGATGCTGATATTTCTCGGGAGGATATTTTATCGAAAGGAATTGTGTCCGAAGAAGATTATGTTGTTTTAGAAAAATTTACCAGAGATTTATTTCAACGAGGAACTGAAATTGCTTCTAGTCGTGGTTTAATTTTAGTTGATACGAAATATGAATTTGGAAAAACGAAAGAAGGTGTAATTGTTTTAATTGATGAAATCCATACACCGGATTCTTCGCGCTACTTTTATGCGGAAGGATATCAAGAAAGACAGAATAATGGTGAAGAGCAAAAACAATTATCAAAAGAGTTTGTACGTCGTTGGCTAATAGAGAATGGTTTCCAAGGATTAGAAGGGCAACAAATCCCCGAAATGACTGATGAATATATAACGACAGTTTCAGAACGATACATCGAGTTATACGAAAACATTTTAGGAGAGAAATTTATAAAAGCAGATATTGCAAATATAGAGGAGCGAATAGAGAAAAATGTCTTGGAATACCTTGCCAATAGATAATTATTTTCATAAAAGTTAAATACAAGACCGTAATTTATAATTTTGAATTACGGTTTTTTTTATTTTTTAAATACTGATTCATAGTAAGTAATCCATTCCTGAACCGACATTTTTTGGACGAGTTTAGCAATTAATTTAAACGGAATTTGGTCCATCTTCTTAAAACGGATGCAACTTTTTCCCATGTCTAATTTTTGTTTGTTGTGATTTGGGTATTCGGTGACAAACCAATTCAGCAATTCCGGATTCGCATAAATACCCATGTGATAAAGTGCGATGAAATTTTTCTGTGATGCAATACCTATAAAGGGTAACGGAAGTTTAGGGTCACAATGATATCCATCAGGATAAATAGAATGCGGAATTACATAGCCAATCATGCCGTATGACATTTGTTCAACTAATCCATTTGGAATATTTTCTAAAATTATTTCTCGAAGTCTTGTAAAAACTTTTATTCTTTCCTTGGGAATTTTTTTAAATAGGCTTCGGCAGGTATAATACTTGACCACATATTAAAATGATAGAAATGAATTTAAAAAAAAACGCAATTCAAAATTTTAAATTGCGTTTTTTTAGCCCCGATAGTAGTGGAAATCCTTTGTGTCCTGATTTTTTCAGGACACAAAGATTGCAGCGGATAGCGGGATCAGCTCCTAAAGCTATTTGAAATAGGAGAATGTTTCTTCGTTTTCTAACTTGATTAATGTTTCATATATTAATTTAATCACATTTTCAACGTCATCTCGATGTACCATTTCAACCGTAGTGTGCATATAACGCAACGGCAAGGATATCAAGGCCGACGCTACACCGCCATTACTATAAGCAAAAGCATCAGTATCTGTTCCCGTTACACGAGAGGAAGCTAAACGCTGAAAAGGAATTTCTTTCGCCATAGCTGTTTCTAAAATTAATTCTCTTAAATTATTTTGAACAGCTGGAGCATACGTTACAACAGGACCTTTGCCAATTTTAGTGTCTCCTTCAATTTTCTTATCGATCATTGGAGTAGAAGAGTCATGACAGACATCGGTAACAATTGCTACATTTGGTTTAATAGTTTTAGTAATCATTTCGGCACCGCGCAAACCTACTTCTTCTTGAACCGAATTAGTAATGTACAATCCAAAAGGCAGTTTTATATTATTTTCGTGCAATAAGCGAGCAACTTCGGCAATCATAAATCCGCCCATCCGGTTGTCAATTGCGCGACAAACGAATTTGTTTTCGTTTAAAATCATGAATTCATCAGGATAGGTAATCACACAGCCTACATGTACACCCATTTTATCAACTTGCTCTTTAGTTTCACATCCAATATCAATAAATAGATTATCCACTTTGGCTACCTCTTCGTCTTTCTTTTTATTTCGAGTATGTATCGCGGGCCAACCAAAAACACCTTTAACAATTCCATTTTTAGTATGAATATTGACTCGTTTTGAAGGTGCGATTTGGTGATCCGATCCGCCGTTTCTAATTACATAAATTAGTCCATCATCAGTAATATAGTTTACATACCATGAAATTTCATCGGCATGACCTTCTATAACTACTTTGTATGGAGCGTCTGGATTTATAACTCCCACGGCAGTTCCATACGTATCCGTGATAAATGTATCGACATAAGGTTTTAAATAATCCATCCATAATTTTTGCCCTTCACTTTCATATCCAGTAGGCGACGCATTATTAAGGTAGTTTTCTAAAAAGTCAAGTGATGACTTCTTTAATATTGATTTAGTGCTCATAAAATTATTTTTTGCTAAATTATAAATTTGGCATTACAGTTGCATATATATTGTATAATTTTGGCAATAAAAATTTCATACATGAAGCTAATTAAATTTTTTATCTTTTTTCTTTTTAGCATTTTCTCAATTAATGCTCAGGTTATTCCTCAAGATACTACAAAAATGGGATATGAATTAACTGATGATGACTCGATCCTTAACGATACCATTCAGTTGCCCGAGATTTTAATATATAAGGAGAAGATGGATCCGGAAGCGAGAAAGCAATTTTTAATGCTTCAAAGTCGTGTTTATAAAACGTATCCTTACGCAAAACTCGCTGCTGAGAGACTAACGACTTTAAATATAGGTATGGCCAACCTGAAAACCAATAAAGAGAAAAAGAGATACTTTAAGATAGTCGAAGGTTATTTAAGTAATGAATTTGAAGCTAAACTCAAAAAGCTTTCCCGCAAGCAAGGTCAGATATTGGTAAAGTTAATACATCGCCAAACGGGCAATACAACCTATGAATTAGTGAAAAACCTTAAAAGTGGTTGGAAAGCATTTTGGTCTAATACTGCAGCTAGTATGTTTGACATTAATTTAAAGACAAAGTATACGCCTTTTGATGTAAATGAAGATTATTTAATAGAAACGATATTAATACGGGCGTTTGATTCTGGAAGATTACAAAATCAAAATCCTGCAATATTAGTTGATTATAATAATCTAACCGATTCCTGGCAATCCAAAGTGGTTACAGTAAAGAAATAACAATAACTTGGGCGTTTCCCATTATAAAAAAGAGGCTATTATCTAATTGGGTAGTAGCCTCTTTTTTATAAAGGGTCGGGCTATTCGCTACAAGTCCTCGTCAAGTTGCGTTACACTTCACTTGGCTGCGGGCTTTGCGCTACTATCCCTAACGCGGGGAGTTGTGTATTTGATTTAGAATTCGGTGTACCTTATATATAGGTAGGTATAAAATGTCTTACTATAATAAGTACCCTAAGAAATAGACGGGGAACAACTGCCCAAGCGATAAAAAACTTAACCTATCTTAAATGATACTGCAGGCAAAGACCTAATTTCAGAATTAATCCTGTCTATGATCCTAACAAAGCGGCTCAGAGAACCAATAAATGTCTAAAAGGGATTGCATTTCCAATCGCTCGTAGAGCGATATAATTATAAAAAAACTAGATTTTGGTTATTTTCGCATGCATTGCTTAGGAAGTGAAGCGAGAGATCAGAAAAAACTTTTTTTTCAAGAAGCGTATTTTCAGCGAGTTAAATGCAGTATAAAGAAAGCGATAAAAAAAAGCGAATAAAAAGCTTGAATAACGGTATAAAGGTGTTAGTTTTGCACCCGCAACAACGGCAAACGTTCCTTTAAATA
>NZ_FRDK01000032.1 GCF_900143245.1 Flavobacterium fryxellicola | reverse complement strand
GCTCCGGTTACAGTAAATGTAGATGCCGCTTCTTGTACTACCGCTAAAGCGAATGTAACTCTTGGTCTGCCAACTGCGGCTGATAATTGTGGTGTGAAATCCGTAACTAATGATGCCCCTAGTGTATTCCCTATCGGAAACACAACGGTAACATGGACCGTAACTGACAATGCAGGAAATACTGCTACTTGTACTCAAATCGTAACGGTGGTCGATTCTATTCTGCCAACAATCACCTGTGCAGCTCCGGTTACAGTGACTGTAGATGCCGCTTCTTGTTCTACTGCTAAAGAAAATGTAACTCTTGGAGTGCCAACTGCGGCTGATAATTGTGGTGTCAAATCCGTAACTAATGATGCCCCTAGTGTATTCCCTATCGGAAACACAACGGTAACTTGGACCGTAACTGACAATGCAGGAAATACTGCTACTTGTACTCAAATCGTAACGGTGGTCGATTCTATTCTGCCAACAATCACCTGTGCAGCTCCGGTTACAGTAAATGTAGATGCCGCTTCTTGTACTACCGCTAAAGCCAATGTAACTCTTGGTCTGCCAACTGCGGCTGATAATTGTGGTGTGAAATCCGTAACTAATGATGCCCCTAGTGTATTCCCGATCGGAAACACAACGGTAACTTGGACCGTAACTGATACAGCAGGAAATACTGCTACTTGTACTCAAATCGTAACGATTATTGGAGAAATTATAGCTAATGATGATACTGGAGTACTAGTAAATGGACTAACAGGTGGGATTTCAGTAAATAATGTTTTAATAAACGATATTCTTAATTGTGCAGAAGTTAAAACAGAGGATGTAATAACAACTTTTATCTCCTCAACAAATATTGGTGTAAATTTAAATGGTACTACGGTACTGGTAGCTCCGGGTACGCCTGCGGGTTCTTATACTTTGGTTTACCAAATCTGTGAAATCTTAAATCCAACTAATTGTGATACCGCTACGGTAACTGTTACAGTAAACAGTGCTGCTATTGTTGCTAATGATGATGCAGGTACACCAGTGAATGGATTGAGTGGTGGAACAGGATTTACGAACGTGCTAATTAATGACACGTTAAATGGAAGTCCTGTAGCTGCGGATCAAGTGATCTTGACTACTATTTCTTCTAGCAACCCTGGAATTACACTTTCTGGTACCGATGTAATTGTTGCTCCGGGTACGCCTGCAGGTTCTTATACTTTGGTTTACCAAATCTGTGAAATCTTAAATCCAACTAATTGTGATACCGCTACGGTAACTGTTACAGTAAACAGTGCTGCTAT
>NZ_FRDK01000006.1 GCF_900143245.1 Flavobacterium fryxellicola | reverse complement strand
AAGTTTTAAGAGATCTATGTAATTTTCCAAAGCTTGTTATTTTGGCAGCTAAGTTAAGAAATCTTCAATTCCTCCCCAACTTTTAGGATTGATCCCCATTGATTGCTATAATGGCAGGTTCGAATTGCGTAAGGTCCTAAGAAATAATCCAATAACAATAATGTTTTTTTACCCCTACATTTTTTTTCTCTTTTTAGGATTACTTAATTATCAACTAAACAAATCACAAAAGTGGTTTTTCTATCATCATTTTTATGCGCCAAATAGCCGCCATGAGCTTCTATAATGCTTTTGGACAAAGTCAAGCCAATTCCGGCACCTTCTTTGCGAGTGGTGAAAAATGGCAAGAATATTTTACTTTCTATTTCTTTTTCGATGCCTTTTCCATTATCGGAAATCATGATAAAAATTCTCTTTTCTTTGACTTCTGCCGAAATAACAATCTGTTTTTTTTCTGTATCTGTCAAGGCATGAATGCAATTTGTCAAAAGATTGATCAACACTTGCTCCATCTGTTGCGGGTCAATATGGAGTCTGCGGTCGAAAGTAATCGTGTTTATGACTTCTATTTGTTCCTTTTTAAATAATGGATTCATGATTTGACAACTGTTGTCAATCCATTTTGATAGTTCAATTACTTGTTTTTTTGGTGAAGGCAACATGGCCAGTTTTCGATAACTTTCCACAAATTGCTGCAAGTGGTCACTTCGTCTCAACATTGCGGCAACACTGCTTTTCACGTCATCTAAATCTTCTGATGAAATGGTTTCCTCCTGTACCAATTCCTGTAAATTCTGTGATAGTGACCGAATAGGAGTAATTGAATTCAAAAGCTCATGAGAAATCACCTTCATTAGATTGACCCATGCTTCTTTCTCTTTCTTCTCTATTACATTCTGAATTGAATCTAGTAAAACGATGAAATAATCTTGGTTGAAAATTTCACTTCTCGAAGTCTGCAGCACAAAAGTTTGCGTGTCTTGCATATTAACACGTATTTCTAGTGACGTTTTAATTTCTTTAAAATCCTGCTGTTCAATAATTTCACATAAGGAAGACAAATGATTTTTTAGATACTTCCATTTGGAGACTTTAGGTACATCAAAATGTTTAGAAAAAAAGTCATTCATCAAAAAAATATTCCATTCATTTTCTTCCTTTTGCAGAATAATAATTCCAGTTTCGATATTATTTAGAATAGAACGATACACTATATCTTTTGAAACGTGATCGTTTTCTTTACTTTTTAGTTTTTCATACAACTTGAATAAATTGGAATAATTTTGATACGATTTATGTTTGGAAAAATCTGAGGTGAAATCATTTTGCAAAATGGAAGCAATTGTTCTGTCGTAAAGTAGAAAGGCATTTTTAACATAAAAATACATTTCAACTGTAAGTAAGAAAATCATAAAAAGACCAAATACTGCTGTGAACATCAATCCTTTTTGAAAAATGAATATTGAAATCCCAGCAACGGAAAGAATAATAATTAATCTAAGAAAAAGGAGTTGGTAGATTTTCAATAATTTAACCATATTATTTGATGTTATATTTTTCTAAACGTCGGTATAATGCGCCTCTGGACAATCCCAATTCCTCAGCGGTTTTACTAATGTTGTTATTATTCTTTAACAATATTTTTTCGATAGCTGTTTTTTCGACAGCCGAAAGTTGAATGTCATCTTGGCTTTCTTCGTAAATGGTTATTTGCTCTAAATCTAAATCCGAAACAGTAATGTAATTGTTCTCACAAAGAATCACTGCACGCTCTATTCGGTTTTCCAATTCACGGATATTTCCATTCCAAGCATGATTTGCTATTTGTTCCAATGCTTTTTCGTCAAAAGTAATTTCGTCTCGTCCGTATTTTGTCATCATTTTTTGCAAAAGATACTGCGCCAAAGGAATTTTATCTTCGATTCGCGAGCGCAATGGAGGCAACACGATTTCCATAGTATTGATGCGATAATACAAATCTTCACGGAAATTCTTATCTGTAACTTCTTGTTTCAAATTCAGGTTGGTGGCTGTAATAATGCGAACATTCAGCGGTCTTGCTTTTGATTCTCCTAATCGGGTTACCACTTTGGTTTGAATTATCTGCAAGAGTTTAGATTGTAAATGCAATGGTACGTTTCCTATTTCATCCAAAAAAATAGTGCCGTTTTGAGCCATTTCAATACGCCCTGGCGTATCAACTTTAGCATCAGTAAATGCGCCCTTAGCATAACCAAATAATTCGCTTTCAAAAATATTAGAATTTAAAGAACCCAAATCAACGTGAATAAAAGGACTGTTTTTTCGCTCTGATTGCAGATGGATATGATGTGACAACACAAATTTACCCGTTCCGTTCTCGCCAAGTATTAACACATTGGCATCGGTTTTGGCCACTTTATCGGCCAGAGAATAAGCTTTTTTTATAACCTCTGAATTACCAACAAAAAAATCGTCTACAATCTCGATATTATTTGATTTCTTTTGCTCTTTCCGGCTTTTGTCAACAGCTTGTTTTACAACGCTAAGCAATTTTTCATTTTCCCAAGGTTTCAAAACATAATCAAAAGCACCTGCTTTTAAACCTTCTACAGCCGTTTCTACTTTACCAAAAGCGGTCATCAAAATAACGACCGTTTTTGGCGAAAGGGTTTTTATTTCTTTTAATAAATACAAACCTTCTCTGCCGTCGTCAAACCCTATTCTATAATTCATATCGAGCAAAACAACATCAATATTATTTTGTGATAATAGCCCGACAACATTTTTAGGATTATTAAGCGTATAAATATTTTCAAAGTGCTTTTTAAGTAAAATTTTCGACGCAAAAAGAATATCTTCTTGATCGTCTATGACTAATATGGAGGCGTTGAACTTTTTCATTATAACGTAATAGCTGTATTTTTTTATTCAGAAAACGGAATCATTGTTCGGTTTCGGACAATTAGTGTTCAATTATGGACACCTTGTAAATTTTATCGAAATTAAAGCTCTGATAATGAAATTATTATAGTTTTTAATTTTCTGGTACGATTATCCTAATAGACTATATAAATAATAAACAATGGACACCAAAATCGTACGTAAAACTAACAAAAATAAGTATCTTTTACTGGCTTTGCCAATTATCTTACTCTTTGGGTATTTTGTTTTTACATCTGCTACCAAAAAAAGAAGTGTGAACGTAAAAAGAGCTGAAATTACAATTAAGACCGTTGAAAATAATTTTTTCGAGGATTTTATGTCTTTTCAAGCGAAAGCAGTTCCTTTACATTCAATGTTAGTGAATATCATTGAAGGTGGAGCCGTTCAGGAAATATTTGTCGAAAACGGCGACATGGTTACAAAGGGACAACCTCTTGCAAGATTGTACAATCCTAATGCAGAGCTGGCATATATGCAACAGGAAACAGCAATTATTGAACAAATTAATAATTTGGATAAAGCCAAACTCGATTTGAGAAATCAGGAATTGTATTTAGAAAAAGACTTGATTGGTATAGAACACGATTATCTGGACGGCAAAAACTTATTCGAATTGAACCAAAAACTTTTTGACAAAGAAATACTTTCTAAAAATGAATGGGAAAACACCCAAGAAAATTATCGTTTTCAAAAAGAGCGCATGAACATCATCAAAAAAAGTGTCAAAAAAGAGAAATTAGCCAATCAAGTACAGATAGGACAATTGAATCAATCTATTGGTTTCATGAATAAAAGTTTGGATATTTTGAGAATGAATAAAAAGAATTTCCTTATCACAGCACCAATTTCTGGAAGACTTTCTTCCTTTGAACCTATACTCGGGAAAACCTATGTTCAAAATACAAGTATTGGTTCTATTGATGACAGAAAAGGCTATAAATTGATAGCTGACATTGATGAATTTTATTTGGATAAAATTGTAGCGCAACAAAAAGGAGCAGTAGATTTTGAAAACAAATCCATAGAAGTTCAAATAACTAAAGTAATTCCGGAAATTAAAAACGGACGATTTCAAGTAGAATTGGATTTTGTTTCTTCTGAAAAATTAGATCTAAAACAAGGATTGAGTTTTGGCGTAAAATTAAACCTTTCAGAAAAAACCAAGACCTTAGTGCTTTCGAAAGGTAGCTTTAACGAAGAAACTAGCGGAAAATGGATTTTTGTTGTCAATGGTAACAAAGCAGAGAGAAAAGCAATCAAATTGGGGCGAGAAAACCCTTTGTATTATGAAGTTCTCAGCGGTTTAAAAGCGGGCGAAAAAGTGATCACTTCATCCTATAAAGATTACAAAGAAGTCGAGATTTTGAATTTAGAATAAAGAAAAAGAGCTTAGAGGAAAGAAGCAAGAGTAAAGAGTAAATAATAAAGAATAAAGAGAAATAAACAAATATCATCAATCAAAAAACGAATAATAGTATGATTCAAATTAAAAATCTTTCAAAAGTATTTAGAACCGAAGAAGTGGAAACAATGGCATTGAGTGAAGTTTCACTTACCATAAACCAAGGTGATTTTGTTTCAATTATGGGGCCTTCGGGAAGTGGAAAGTCCACTTTATTAAATATTATTGGATTGCTGGATAACGCTTCGAGCGGAAGTTATAAGTTGCTCAATCAAGAAATTATTGGGCTGAAAGAAAAAGAAAAATCGAAAGCCAGAAAAGAAAATATTGGCTTTATTTTTCAGAATTTCAATTTGATTGACGAATTGTCGGTTTATGATAATATTGAATTGCCGTTGATTTACAATAACGTTTCTTCGGCTGAAAGGAAGAAAAAAGTAGAAACAATAGCTGATAAATTAGGAATTTCCCACCGATTAAAACATTATCCACAACAGCTTTCCGGAGGACAACAACAACGTGTAGCCGTGGCAAGAGCCTTAATTATTGATCCAAAAATTATTCTTGCCGATGAACCAACAGGAAATCTGGACAGCAAAAATGGAAATGAAGTAATGGAACTTTTAACTGATTTACATGCCAATGGAGCCACAATATTAATGGTAACGCACTCTGATTATGATGCTTCTTTTTCTCAAAAAACCATTTTGATGAAAGATGGAATGATACTTTCAGAAAAAGTTAATAACAGGAACGTGGATATATTAGGAACGGAATCTAAATACTAAAATCATGCTAAAAAATTGGATAACTATATTTTTATACCACCTCAGAAATAATAAGCTATTTTCTGCCTTGAATATTTTTGGATTGGCCATTGGAATTTCAGGATTAATTTTCGCATTACTGTATTGGAATGAAGAACAAAGTTATGATGCTTGGAATCCCGAAAAAGACAATGTGTATCAGGTTTTAGTGCAGTTAATAGGAATGCCAGTTTTTTCAGATTGTGCTTTATTCCTAAAACCTATTTTAGATAAAGATACTAATGTAGAAAAGGTAGTTTATGCTGACAGCTGGTATCAAAAGGATAAAATTATCTACAAAGGCAAGAAAGAAATAGTTAATAAAATTATTAATGTTGAGCCTGATTTCTTTTCTCTTTTTCCATTTGAAATTATTAAGGGAGATGAGGTTTCGGCATTAAAAGATGATTCAAGTGTTGCTATTTCAGATGTGATTGTTAAACGAGTTTTTGGTGACGAAAATCCGATTGGTAAACAAATAACATGTTTGGATCAAATGTTTATAGTGCGCGCTGTGTATCATATTCCAGGGAACTCTTCAATTGCTCCAGATGTTATAATGAATAAAATGACGCAGTTCAAAAGTGAAAATACGACAGGACCTTTTATATTCAAGCTACTTCTTAAAATTAAAGATCCATCAAAAATTGAGAATACTCGAAAGAGTTTAGAGAAAACTTATAATCAAGATTTTGTTCGGAGAATTGCTCAGGAAGAAGGTTTTACTTTAGAAGAAATGGCTAAGAAAATGGGTCATTTTAATGTAGTTATAGAGCCACTTTCAAATGCGAGATTACATTCTATTACAGATGGATATCCAGAAGGGAGAGGGAATTATCAGTTTTTGTTGATTATGGTTGGGTTATCTGTTTTAATTCTCATTCTTTCGATTGTAAATTATATTAATTTGGCTACAGCGAATGCGGTTAAACGTGCTAAAGAAGTTGGTGTTCGAAAAGTTGTGGGGGCTTCAAAAGGTACTATTGTTATTCAATTTATTTTTGAAACTGCTCTAATAAGTTTGTTTTCGATTTTACTAGCATTAGTTATTGTTGAGTTGACTTTGCCGTATTACAATGATTTTTTAAATAAGAGTTTACGAATAATTGGTAGTCAGTTTTATCTGCAATTAATTCTGATTTTCTGTATTACAGTTTTGGTAGCAGGAATACTTCCAGCCGTTTACGTTGCTAATTTCGAAACTTTAAAAGTTCTCAAAGGCAATTTTGGAAGAAGTAAAAACGGAATCTGGTTGCGTAACGGAATGTTGATTTTCCAGTTTACAGTTGCTACTTTCTTTATTGTTGGTTCTTATATTGTGTATCAGCAAATCGATTATCTAACCAATAAAGATTTAGGTTTTAAAGGAGATCAAGTGATGGAAATTAATTTGAATTTTCCGGATTCGGATTATGAAGTGGAAAACGTAGGGCAAAATATCTACAACAAATACAGTACAATAAAACAAGAACTGGCTAAAATAAAAGGTGTAGAACAAGCTTCTACAGGATTGATTTCATTTGATGGTTCAGATGATTCATTAGGAGGTGTATTGTACAATGATGAACTTTTTAAAGCACGGACAATTGCAGTTGATTTTGGTATGTTCGAAATGATGAAAATAGAAGTAGTTAAAGGAAGGTCTCTTGATCAGCAACATGCTTCGGATACTATTACTTCTGTGGTGATTAATGAAACAGCACAAAAATTGATGAACATGAAAGAGCCTATAGGAAAAGAACTAATTATCAAAGAACGAAAATTAAAAATCATAGGAGTTGTAAAAGATTTTAATTTATTAAGTCCTGAAGTTGAGGTGTCAGGGATGTATTTCTATCATCTTAAAACGGTAGATATTGCTCAAAATATCAATAAGGTTTTCGTAAAACTAAAATTGGATAATATTGAAAATACAATTACCGATATCGAAAAATTATGGACAAAAATGGATACTGAGTATCCTTTTAAATATGATTTTGTCGATAAACAATATGCAAGAACTTATGAATCGTATGTGAAGCAAAAGAATCTATTTTCATTGTTGAATGTAGTGGTAATTCTAATCGCTCTTTTCGGGTTATTCGCCTTGGCTTCGTATTCAATTCAAAGACGCATGAAAGAAATTGCAATCAGAAAAACGCTTGGAGCAGAAACCAATTTATTATTGAAAGAACTCTCTAAACAGTATGTTTTGTATTGTGTCATTGGGTTTTTAATTGCTTTGTTTCCCACCTATTATTTATTGAATATGTGGCTTGAGAATTTTGCTTTTAGAATTGAAATGACCTTGTTTCCATTCCTTTTTGGCTTTATAATATTATTGGTTTTAACGTTAATCATTGTTTTGTTAAGAGCCTATCAAGCAACAAAAACAGATGTTTTGAAATATTTAAAATATGAATAAAAAAATTGTTTTTACAGTTGTCTTTTTAGCCTTTTGTGCATTGGCAAGTGCTCAGGATACTTCTTGGTCGCTCACACGTTGTGTGGAAACGGGATTGCAGAAGACTATTGAAATAAAAATCAGACAGCTGGAAATTAAAAGAACACAAAAATCACAAAATTCGGTTTTAAATCGAATGTTACCTACTGTCGATTTGTATGGACAGCAAGGTTATAATTTTGGTAGCACCATTGATCCTTCGACTAATGGAAGAGTAAGTTCTAATATTCAAAATGATAATTTCTATCTCAATGCCAAAACGAATCTGATTGATTTCAGTGCTTTTGCGAATGCTAAAAAAGACAAAATTAATATTGAGCAAGCCAAAGCGGATGTAGAAGTCATAGAAAATGAATACAAACTGCAAATTTTAGATGGCTATTATCAAGCACTTTATATACAGGAGTTATTGAAAATCCAAAAAGAACAACTCAAGCAAGCTTCATTCAATTTGGATAGAATAAATAAAGAAGTTGCTATTGGGAGTAAATCCCAAAGTGATTTATATGATATGCAGTTGAGCTTTTCGACTGAAGAAATCCGAAATCAGGAAACAGAGCAATTGTATGCTATAAAAAAGACAGAATTGTTTCAGTTGATGAATATTGTGGATGTGGCGACAGGCGAAGTAATATTAGAACCTTATTTAAAGGAAGCAAATAAAGATTTTGATACTGAGTTGTATAATCCTAAAATTAAACTTGCCGAGCTCAATTATCAAAACAGTTTACAGTTGATCGGTTTAGAAAGAGCCAGCAATTATCCGATACTGTCAGCGTATTATGGATATTCTACTTTTTATTATAAAAATATAAAACAAGCAAATGCCAACACAGATTCTTTTTTCAATCAATTAGAAGATAATAAAAGTCAACAAGTTGGTATGCAGTTGAGCGTTCCTGTTTTCAATGGCTTTAGGAACAATAAAAAAATAATTGCATCAAAAATAGCAGGTGATCAGGCAAAACTAGTAGTTGAACAGGAAAAACAACTATTAGAAAAACAAGTGATACTAGAAGAACAAAACAAAAGAAATTATTCGCAACTGCAATATAAATTAATCGAGAAGCAAAAGTTTGCCAGAGCTTCTTTTGCGACTACACAATCTAAATTTACTAGTGGCAAAGTGGAAGCAATTGTTTATTCCTCCGTGAAAAATCAATCGCTTTCGGCTGATTTTGAGGTTTTAAAAAACAATCTTCAATTGCAATATATTAATTTGAAAATAAACCTATTGAGAAGGAATCAGTTGTAAATATAATGAGTAATAATTAAAGGAATATTTAATCTAACGTAGTATCGATAACTTCTTTAAATCCTGCATAAAATGGTTCGTAAACGATCCCTTATGGACCACAGAAAAACAAACAACGCCATTGGAAGACAATGGCGTTGTTGTTTTCACATTTATACTATTGTAGGTTTTCAAAAAAAGTCAAAATGGGTATCAAGTGTTCGATTGCAGTCCCTGACAGCCCACAAGACTAACTCCATTAGAAATAATGGAGTTTTTTTATGCCTTTGTTTTTCAGGAATATTTAAAAAGTCGATATAAAGATGCAGTAGGTTTAAAATTCAACTCTTTATAATTAGTTTTTGTTTTAATTTACCGCAGTGCAAACGCTATTTTTTGTCTTTTAATTGAAATAGATCTTCCTTGTCAAAAAGCGTAAAGTTGTAGTTTATTTGGTTCAAAACTTATTTTAAAAAAAAGTTTATCATCAATCAACCTTTTCTTGTTTTGCATCTTTTTTCTTTAGAGATCGGCCTCTCGGCTCATCACCCTCATGAAGCACAATTATGGAATGTAGGAACTGTGCGGCGGCAGCTGAATCTTTAACTTTGGAAGCACTCCGTTCTAGCATTTCTTTTTCAAACTCAGTTAATACACTTTTCCTCACTCCATTTTCTCTCCATTGCGACACGACTCCACATCCTTTTGCTATGCCTCGAGCCAGCGTGAGTGCATCCAGTAGTGCCTGATTTGCCCCTTGCCCTTTGAATGGACTCATGGGGTGAGCGGCATCTCCAATCAAAGTGACTTTGTCTCCTTTTTCTAACAATTCTGAACTTAGTAATTTGCGGTCGTATACAGGATATCCAGAAATGTGAGTCTCTGGAGTTGCAGTTACAATCTCAGGAATGGGTTTGTGCCACAGCGTTCTGCGACAAGCCTCTTCCTTGAGTGCTTGAGGTCCTTTAGAGCTTAAGATTTTTGCCTCTTCTTCAGTCATTGGGAAGCTAAGTTGCCACATCACTGATTCTAAATCATAAGGCATCACATAGATTCGCTCATTGCCATTGGCAGTTTGAAATACCGTGGCAGAGTCTAACAAAGAACTTTCAAGACCTTCAAGCGCAGCTAATGGACAAATACCTAATATTACAATACAATCGAGGTACCGCAAAGGGGTGTCATCGTCACCAATTAGTATCTTTCGCACGGCGCTGCGAATTCCATCGGCTCCCACTACAAGATCTGCCTTGGCACTTTTCACCTCGCCGTTCACTTGGAATCTTAGATTTACACCTTCATCCACAGATTCTTTAAAATCTATTAATTGGTGTCCCCACTGAACGAAATTAGGAGTGCCTAGTTGCTCGAGTAGCGCAAAGCGTAAAGACTGTCTTGAAATATGCACATTTGAACGTTTGGCAGTCGTTTTTTTATCGGACTGCATCCATTTTCTGACACCCCATTCCCCAATCACTTTTCCTTCCGTAGTGTGCACGAGATGTCTTGTTGAAACCACCCCTTTTTCTAACGAGAAAATACCCAATCCTTCGATGGCTTTACTGGCTTGTTGTAAAGTAAGTCCGTAGCCTTGTGATCGAGCATCAAAATTGCTATCGCGCTCATAAAGTGTAAAAGGAATCCCACGGTGTAAGCAAGCCACAGCTAAAGCGACTCCTCCAATACCACCGCCAATAATAGCAACGTGTGGGTACTTTTCTTTATCCACAGCTGGATAATTAGCAGATTGAATTAACCCAGATCCGCCGCAGTTTGCGCAAGAGTAGAGGTGGGCTTTAGGTGGAGCTGGAGCTACCTCTTTACTGGACGACTTTTCAAATTTATCAACTGCCATCTGGTAGTTGCGTCGGGCTTTATCGCTAAGCCCTCTACTTTTTTTCCCCCGTCCCTGACATTCTTGACAAATGGTCCAGCTTGTTTCTTTATTTTCTGCTTTTTTCACTTTCTTTTCAAATTATTTTACTTTGACATCCGCTATAAAAGAAACGTAGCCAATACAATAAATGCTGAATCTAATCGTAATGTAGTGTTGCTGACTTTCATCAATTCTTATTAACCTAAAGAGAGAAATTAATCTTTTTCATTATTTTGCCGCTTACGGCAGTTGCGCAAATTTAATGCAAAAGTCCATTAATACAAAACTATCGTAGAATTGTCGAGTAAAACGCCGCACACGACCAGCTGAAATATTCAAACAGAATAATCGCCTGATCTACCATGATTCTAATAGCCTCATCATGTAGGGAAAGGACAGATAACAACAGCGTCAAAATATTTTTTGAAGCAATTGGTACAACGTTTGTTGGAATTTTAAAAAATGTCTGTGTAAATTACGAAATGCTTTTATTTTTATTTTAACTCGGCAATGATGCAAAGAAAATACTTTCAAATACTGAAAAAATCATTGTATAAACAGTTTTTTAAGGACCCTAAAACATGTCAAGAAATCGATGGGCCTTGTTTGGTCTTTTCGTTTCCCCTTTACGAATGAATTATACACTTAGAAAGCAATTGGTGCAGCAAGACAACTGTCAGGAATATCAAATGCTTTTACCAAAGAAACAGCATCAGGCCTAATTTCCCAGCAAAGTTGATTGACCATTTTGCGAATGGCTTTTGTTTTTACAGCTTCCATATAACCGTCCTCAAGATACCATCCTTTATTTTTTTCAATTTGTGAAAGCGCATATAGTTGACATAATTTCACCAAGATTTCTTTACTTTTCGGATCTTCTGTGGCCTGAATAGCTTCTTGAAATTGCTCTAAGACAATTCGTTCAAGATAGGCCTGAGCCACATCAATCATTTGGTGCTGCACTACATTAAAGGCATCGTAAGGTTCAAGTCCGCTATCAATGAGTTTTTTTAATCGCTTTGCTGCAGATGCCAAAATCCTTTTTTCACGGTATTGAAAAGCATTTAAATGATAATCCTCATCAAGTAAATGGGTTTCATCTGTTTTTCTAGTTGCAATTGGATTTTTTTCAGAAATAGAAGTTTTAGCATTTTCATAAACATAATTGATTATTCTCATTGCATCCATTTCGCCAAATGATTTTCGAAATTCTGATAAACGGCTTTTAGCTACTAATTGCATCAATACAGTGTTGTCTCCTTCAAAAGTCGTATAGATTTCAGTATCATTTTTTAAAGCATCGATGCGGTTTTCAGATAAATAACCTTTACCACCACATGCCTCTCTGCATTCTTGTAAAATTGCGGTGGTACTCCAAGTAGAGTAGGCTTTCATTCCTGCAGCGAGGCCTTCAATTTCAGGCATTTCAGACTCACTTTTATTAATAAAACGATTCGTAACATAGTGTAACGCAAAATGGATTGCATATGTTTTTGCCAGCAAAGGAAGGAGTCGTCGTTGGTGGATGCGGTAATTTAATATGGGAACTTCGGAGCCGCCTTCTGGGCCAAATTGCCTGCGCTTGTCGCTATATTTAATGGCGATTGTTAAGCCAGATTTGGCTGCAGCCAAAGCAGATCTAGGAATCCCAATTCTGCCTCCGACCAAAGTTCCAAGCATTGTAAAAAAGCGTCTATTGTCACTTGGAATTGGACTTTCAAATTCGCCTTTTTCATTAATCGAAGCAAATCGATCTAACATATTTTCTTTTGGAATTATGACATTGTCAAAACGAATGGTGCCGTTATCAACACCATTAAGTCCCATTTTAAGTCCACAATCACCTATAGTAATTCCTTCTAAAATTGTACTGTTGGCATCTCGAAGCGGAACGATAAACGCATTGACCCCATAATCTGTTTCGCTAATAATTAATTTTGCAAAAACAGTAGCCATTTGTCCGTGTACCGCAGCGTTACCAATATATTCTTTTTGTGCCTTTTCATGCGGCGTATGAATGGTAAAGGTTTGTTTATGATGATTATAGGTTGCCGTTGTTTCCAACCCTTTCACATTAGAACCGTGATTTGTTTCCGTCATGGCAAAACAGCCTGGGAGTTTAAGTGAACCAATATCTTTTAAGTACTTACTATAATGTTTTTCTGTACCAAGGGATTGAATGCTCATTCCCCAAAGTCCAAATTGCACACCAAATTTGATTACCAAGCTTAAATCGTGGTAACTCAATGTTTCCATTACAGCAAAATAATCAGCTATATTTTCACCTCCGCCATATTGCTTTGGATACCCCATATTCCCTAAATTTTCTGCTGCGAGTATTTTGCACCACACATAAACTTTTTCACGGTAAACAGCAGTATCTGTAGAGGTTTCATAGGCAAATTCGGGTCGGCTGATAATAGATTTTACCTTTTTAATAATTGCTGCTTGTTTTCCGTCCAAGATTTGAGTTAGTTTTTCTATTTCAAATCCATGGTTAGTTTCACAATCTGAAGTAAAAGTCTTTGCAACCGTTTTGAAATCAGTTATAGCTTCCTCGCCTGAAATTCCTAAATCATTTTCGAGTTTTACAAAAGCGGGTCGGAGATCGTTGATGATTTTATCATTTTCAGCAAGTAAAATCGAAATATCAAAAATAGACTTAACTGAGATATTTTCTTGAAGAATAGTTTCGACTTGCCTTTTCCAATCAGCCACTACTTCTCTAGCCGGAGGCGCGGAAACGGCTACCTTTGCAAGAAGCAATTTCTTTTCTTCTGCAGTAAGCCAGTTCTGGAAAACGATAAAATCGTGCAAAGTGGCTACTTCTTTTTGATTTAAAAGATCGTCTGACCATACGAGATATAAAAGAGGTATAAAGGCTTTGAGTTTTAAATTGTCCATAGTAAACTTTAAATTTAATAAGAATTTTAAGTTTTGTTAAGATAGCGAAAATTAATGATTAAAGGGATGGGAAGCCCGAATAATTATATATTTGAAAATAAATAAATAATAATAGGAACAAAAATATTACCGAATTAATCTAATGTTAGCGCTCCTAAAATTTCCTCAGATAAAAAAGGTCCACCAGGATATCTAGCCGTATAATCAAGGTTCATCCATATTTGGCCTCGCTCATCAACGTGATAAAAAAGTTGTTTATTATTACTTTCGGCGATAAATAAAACATTTTTAATTAGAAAATTTACTTTTTCTAAATCAGTCAAAGATCCTATTAATATTTCGGGATAAATATGTCCAGTGGTATGAATCAATCTGGGAGTGCCACCAATAGACTTGATGGTGGCCGCCATTAATATGGAATGATCATCGCAGTCACCAGAAAAATAAAGTAACGACTCGGTCGCGGTAGCAATATAATCACGAGCTTTTGGATCGCTAACATAGTTCCATCTGCTATTTATTTCTTTGAAAACGGCAAAGCACTGTATGATAGTTCTATAATCAGAATAACCTTTTACTTCTTTAAAATGTTTTGAGGTAGCCATAACAGCAAAATTTCTGACTTTTGGATTTTGATATTCTATTGCATTTATAATCTTTGATTTATTGGGGAATGGAAGTAGTTTAGCAATAATAATATCTTGTGGATAGGGATTATCGGACATGGTATACAGAATTGAATTGTAATCTTCAAAAACACTGTTAAAACCATAGTTCCCAATAGTTGAACCATAAAATAATACCAAGACATACAAAATAATACAAAAGATGATAATGGTTCGTAGGAAACGTAGAATAATTTGAATAACAACTACCATTACAATGAAAAGTACGACTCTATCAATATTTAGAAACCAATTGGGATTGATTAGATTTTGATGTACAATGATAAAAACGGGGATTGCGATCAAGATATTCAGGACAAAAATAATAACGTCATCCCAAGGTTTTTTTACCTGAAATTGCTGTTTTAGACCTTGAAAATTAATTTTTTTTATTTTTATCATAGCAAAGATAAAAACAGTTCTCTATACTGTTCTTACTATATCCTCAAAAGTACCTTTTTTCTCGATAATTTTAAGTTGAAAAAGTTGATTTTGCACTTTGTTTAACATTATTTCTGAAAATGTATTTTGCGACCATCTGGTTAGCGACAACCATTCTTCAATATCCTCAATTTTTTGGTGGTATTTTAATGCTAAGGTTTTCTCAATACTTGGAATATCTTTAAATTCTTTTGTAGCGCTATTAATTATTTTGATAATTTTCGAAATAATTTCGGGTCGCTTTTCCAAAATTTCATTTCGAACGGCAATCACAAAACAAGGCCAAGGCGTAGGACAATCTTCTAGGCGACGGAAAGCGCCTTTGTCAACTAATGGTTTGGTCATAAAACGCTCCCACATAAAATAGTCGGCAGTTCCGTTAGTCAAAGCTTCAACGGCTCCATCGATTGTGTTTACGATTTTAAATTGCAAATTTTCAGTTTCCCAACCTTGATTACCCGCATTGACATATGCCATTAACTGGGAGCCAGAACCCAATCTGGAAATAGCCACTGTAGTGTTTTCTAGGTCGGCTAATTTCTTATAACCAGAATTTGCAGCTACATGAATTCCCCAAATCAAGGGACTTTCGACATAAACTTGAACAATTTTACTTGGATTCCCGGCAATGATATCTTTCACGATTCCTTCTGTTAGGATGACCGCAACATCAGTTTGACCATCACGAAGCATTTGACACATTTTTCCCGTACCCTCGGGAACATCCGTCCATTGTAAATCGATATTTTCTTTTTCGAAGTCTCCGTTTTCCATACTCAAATGCCAAGGCAAATTGAAATGTTCTGGAACTCCAGCTATTTTTATTGTTGTCATTATAGGTTAGGATTTTTTAATTCATACCAATTCCACGGGATATCGTCTTCCATGAACTGATTGGTCATTTTAAGTCCAATTTTTTGTAATATTCTGTTTGATGGGACATTATCGGTGTGTGCCGTAGCCTCCATAACTTTGATTTTCATCACTTTAAATCCATAATGCAACCAAGCGAAACTGGCTTCGGTGGCGTATCCTTTTCCCCAAAACTTTTCGTTCAAGCGATACCCAATATCATAAAAATTAATTTTATTATTGACCATTTCAGTGTTGTATTTTAATCCTGCCCAACCGATGAGTTCATTGGTTTCTTTTAAAACAGTTACAAATCGTCCAATATTATTAGTGCTATACTGAGTTCTAACGGATTCGATATACGAATGTACTTCGCTAATATCCGTTAATGGTTTGTTCCAAAGAAATTGATGTACCTTAGGATTACGATCCATTTCAAACAAAGCTTCTGCATCTGAAAGTTTCATTTCTCTTAAAATCAGTCGGTCGGTTTCTAGAATGAGATTCATGTTTTGTAAAAATAAAGTTGCTAGTTAAGTGTTAGCCCTGATCGAAACGGCATCCTTTTTATCCTGAATCTAGTTCAGGATTCTGAACTAGATTCAGGATAAAAAGATACAGTGTAGAGCAGGAAATAGCTCCAAATTAAAACAAGTATTTTTTTATTGGTTTGCCAATTTGTTTAAAGTATAGGTAATTAATTCATCTACTGCTTTGTACGGATCTTCACTAAAAGTCCCCGAGGCACGATTGGCAATGATGGCATTTAGCGATAACGCTTGGTGTCCTAAAAGGGCTGAAAGTCCATAAATTGCAGCGGTTTCCATTTCAAGATTGGTGATGCGGTTATCTCCAAATTTGAAATTATCCATTGTAGAATTTAAATTTTCATCTTGAATATTTAAACGCAGTACACGTCCTTGTGGACCATAAAAACCTCCGGCTGTTGCCGTAATTCCTTTGTGCATTTTGTCGCTTTCGATTATTTTTTCTAATTTTTCAGAGCAAGCGATACAATATGGTTTTCCTTTTCGTAAATCCCAATTGGTGTGCTGTACGAAGGCATCTTCCATCTCTAAATTAGAAACTTCGTCAATCAAATAGGAGCGAAGCATATTGTCTAATCCCAAACCGAATTTTGACATGACAAAACTATCCACAGGTATATCCGCTTGCAAAGAACCCGACGTTCCGATACGAATAATGTTCAGTGAAGTTAGTTTTTCTTTTGGTTGACGGGTTGCTAAATCGATATTAACTAAAGCATCTAGTTCATTGATTACAATGTCAATGTTATCAGGCCCAATTCCGGTTGACATCACAGTGATGCGTTTTCCTTTGAAAATTCCAGTTTGGGTTTTAAACTCTCTTTTTTGAGTAGAGAATTCGATGCTGTCAAAAAATTGGGTAATTTTTTCGACCCGATTTTGATCTCCTACAAAGATGATATCGTGAGCGATATGTTCAGGTTTTAAATTCAAATGGTAAACACTACCGTCTGGATTTAATATTAATTCGGATGATTGTATCATTTATCTTTATGTTTTGCCACAAAGGCGCTCAGTGATTTTTTTATTTAAAAATTTATTATGCTACTCTAGGCTGAATATTAAAAACTGTCTCTAACTACTTTTATCGTTTTGCTTTCTCCACTTTGCGGAGGCTAGGAGAAAATTATCCTCCCACACGTTTGACTTTAAATCCTTTAATTTTTAATATTTCCATAATCTTATCGCGGTAATCCCCTTGAATAATAATGGAATCGTCTTTAAAAGTACCACCGACACTAAGTTTGGTTTTGATTTCTTTGGCAAGGATTTTAAAATCTTCATCACTTCCTGCATAGCCTTCAATTATTGTTGTGGCTTTTCCTTTTCTTTTCTCGAATTTACAAATCATAGGTTCTTTTTGAACGTACAATTCATGAGGAACAGCTTCAATTGTTTCTTCAGGAGAGGGTTCGTGATCGGGGAAAAGGTTTTTTAATTGGTCTTGTAAGTCCATTTTATATTTAATTTAAATGCCAAAAAATAAATCCCAAATCCCAAAAATGGCGTTGTGAGACACAATTTTTTGGAATTTGGAATTTTAACATATTTTATTCCCCCTTCGTTGATTAGGGAGCTTTTATTTTTTAATAAGACCTAAATCTACCAAGCGTTCATACAAATAATCTCCAGCAGTAATGTCTTCAAATTGTTTCGGGTTTTCAGCATCAATACAGTTTTCTAAACAATTTAGCGGCATATCACTTACAGGATGCATAAAGAACGGTACTGAATATCTTGAAGTTCCCCACAATTCTCTTGGTGGATTGACCACTTGATGAATCGTCGATTTCAATTTATTGTTGGTATGACGCGATAACATATCCCCTACATTGATCACTAATTCATCTGGTTCTGCTATAGCATCGATCCATTCTCCATCATGGTTTTGCACTTGCAAGCCTTTTCCTTGTGCTCCCATCAATAAGGTGATCAAATTAATATCTCCGTGTGCTGCGGCACGAATAGCATTTTCTGGCTCTGAAGTAATGGGTGGATAATGAATAGGTCTTAGGATAGAGTTTCCATCTTTGGCATATTGGTCAAAATAAAACTCATCCAAACCTAGATGTAAAGACAAAGCTCTTAAAACATAAACACCTGTTTTTTCCAGCATTTGGTAGGCTTCTTTACCTACAGCGTTAAAACGAGGCAATTCTTTTACATCGACGTTTTCAGGATACTCTGAAGCATATTTTGAATTTTCAGATACGTATTGTCCAAAATGCCAGAACTCTTTCAAATCACCTTCTTTTCTTCCCTTAGCATGTTCTGTACCAAAAGAAACGTAGCCTCTTTGTCCTCCAATTCCAGGAATTTCATAACTGTGCTTTGTTTCTAACGGTAAAGCGAAAAAATTTCTAATCTCACCATACAATTCATCTACCAATTGATCGTTTAAAAAATGCCCTTTGAGCGCTACGAAGCCAATATCTTCAAATGCACTTCCGATTTCATTTACAAATTTTTGTTTACGTGTCGGATCCTCCGACAGGAAATCACGCAAGTCAACACTAGGAATGTTTTGCATACTATTAAATATTTTTTAATAAATTGTAAGGCTAAAAACCTTGCAGATACAAATGTAAAGAATAATTTTAGATCTGAATTTTAAAATTGACAAACAACACGAAAAAATATAACAAAATAATACAAAACTGTTATATTTTTTTATCTTTGAACCTTACAATAAAATTGAAAAAATGATCTTCGATAGAAAAAATCTTACTGACAATCAATTATTAGATTTATATAAAAGAATACTAAAACCGAGGCTGATAGAGGAAAAAATGTTGATCCTTATTCGGCAAGGAAAAGTATCCAAATGGTTTTCTGGAATTGGTCAAGAGGCTATTTCTGTTGGCGTTACGGCAGTTTTAGACAAAGATGAGTACATTTTGCCAATGCATAGAAACCTAGGTGTTTTTACTGGAAGAGACATTCCATTGTACCGTCTTTTTTCACAATGGCAAGGAAAAGCCAATGGTTTTACCAAAGGCCGTGATCGAAGTTTTCACTTTGGAACACAACAATATAAGATTATCGGTATGATTTCCCATTTAGGGCCACAACTAGGTGTGGCAGACGGAATCGCATTAGCCAATAAACTAAAGAAAAACAGAAAAGTTACCGCAGTTTTTACTGGTGAAGGAGCAACAAGCGAAGGTGATTTTCATGAAGCATTGAATATTGCTTCGGTTTGGGAATTGCCTGTGCTGTTTGTAATCGAAAATAATGGATATGGACTTTCTACCCCAACAAATGAGCAATACCGTTGTGAAAACCTAGCGGATAAGGGGATAGGTTACGGCATGGAAAGCCACATTATTGATGGGAATAATATCCTTGAAGTGTTTAATTTATTATCTGAATTAAAAGCTTCGATGAAAGAAAATCCACGTCCCGTTTTATTGGAATTCAAAACCTTCAGAATGCGCGGGCACGAAGAGGCGAGTGGGACAAAATATGTGCCGCAAGCCCTCATGGATATGTGGGCCATCAAAGATCCTGTTGAAAATTACCGTAATTTCTTGACGAATAACGGAGTGTTATCCACAGAATTTGATACGGCCTTACGAAATGAAATTAAGAAAGAAATTGATGAGAGTTTGGCTATTGCAAATGCAGAACCAGAAATTGAAGCCTCATTAAGTGAAGAACTAAATGATGTGTACAAAACATTTTTATTTGAGGAAGTTAAGGCTAAAACAGAAACAGAAAATATTCGTTTTATTGATGCTATTTCAAATAGTTTACGAGAATCGATGGAGCGACACCCTAATTTGGTTATAATGGGTCAAGACATCGCTGAATATGGTGGAGCTTTCAAAATTACTGACGGTTTTGTGGCACAATTTGGTAAGGAGCGCGTTATTAACACCCCCATTTGTGAGAGTGCAGTTGTTTCCGCAGCAATGGGACTTTCCATAAACGGATACAAAGCTATTGTAGAAATGCAGTTTGCTGATTTTGTTTCTACAGGATTCAATCCAATTGTAAATTTGTTAGCCAAATCACATTACCGATGGCTGGAAAGCGCCGATGTTGTGGTGCGCATGCCTTGCGGTGGCGGGACTCAAGCTGGGCCTTTTCATTCGCAAACTAATGAAGCTTGGTTTACCAAAACGCCAGGTTTAAAAGTAGTTTATCCAGCCTTTCCATACGATGCTAAAGGCTTATTGAATACTTCTATAAACGACCCAAATCCTGTGATGTTCTTCGAGCACAAACAATTGTATAGAAGTGTGTACCAAGAGGTACCAAAAGAGTATTTTACGATTCCATTAGGGAAAGCCGCTTTATTAAAAGAAGGAAAAGATATCACCATTATTTCGTTTGGTGCTGCAGTACATTGGGCCTTAGATACATTGGCCAAAAATCCTGAAATTTCAGCGGATTTATTGGATTTAAGGACTTTACAACCTTTGGATACCGAAGCTATATTTGCTTCGGTAAAGAAAACTGGAAGAGTGATTATCTATCAGGAAGACAGCATGTTTGGTGGATTGGCCAGTGATATCTCGGCACTTATTATGGAAAATTGTTTCAAATTCCTTGATGCGCCTGTGTGGCGCGTCGCTAGTTTAGATAGCCCGATTCCGTTTACCAAAGCATTAGAAGACCAATATTTGCCGAAAGTCAGATTTGAAAATGATCTGAAACAGCTTTTGGACTATTAGATTTGATAATTAGGTTGTTTTTAGCGTTTTAATTCTAAAAATAACCTAATATCCAATAGATAATTATAAACAGTAAAATTGTTCCGATGCAGCCACCGCCTAATTTTTTGGCACCATAACCCGCTAAAATTGTTTTGAAGAATCCATTCATGATTATAAAATTTAATTATTTATAAATTTAAACTTTATTTTTGAAATTTCAAATTTTAGTTTAATTCGATTAAGATTTTTTTAAGCAATGCAATTTTCTCTTTATACATTGTTTTTTACTGATGGTAAAATAAAGTGTGTTTTTCAAGGGCATTTTGCCTTCTAAAATCAGTTTTATGGAACCATTTTCTATTGCTTTTGGGTATAAAAAATCTAGAATTGCAGCTAATTCATTATTGCCGTTCCAACAAAATCGTATTAAAATTTGGTATTAAAGTATTCAATTTGGAATGAAATCGGATTATTTGTCAAACTTGAATTTAAAAAATTAAATATTTTTTTTTAAAAAGTCTATCGTATCATTGGGTAATCTTATCTATAAACTAAAGTAAATGTCTACACAGTAGCCTTTCGTACACTTAGTACTTCATTTGACTAAAAAAACGGGTACTTTGGAATTTGTTTCGGTTTATCGATTAATTAATTTTGCTTTCTCTTTTATTATAGCACTAATTTTTCGGTTTTCAATTTTGCTTTCGAGCCAGGAAATGATATCTAGATAGAGGAAAGCCCTTTTTTCATAAGTGTTTTTTTCCAATTCGATAAAGCGTATTCTCATTTTTACAAATTCCTTTTTGATATCTCCGGGATAAATGGAGTTCAAGTTTTTCATAAACCGTATAATTTCTTTTTGTACTTCTTGTAAATCGTTCATTTTAAGTAGAAATTTATAGGTATTTTTCAACTGATTTTCTAAATAATAATCGTTACCTAATTCATAATGAGCAATTAAACTTAATAAACGGGCAAAACACATTAAATCCTCTCGCATGGAAAGATTTTTATTGTTTATGATTTTTTCTAAATAGAAAATACATTCTGCATATTTTTCGGTTCCAAAATAGATTGAAGCAAATTTATAGTAAAATAGCATTTCGTGGTGTTCATCAAGATGGTCCGTATGAACTCTTAATTTACTTAGTATTTCAGGAATTAAATATTCGCTTTCTGCAAAAGTACCTTCCAAAATATGATAATTCAACTTATTATTATACAAGTAAAGAAATGATAACGAAGCAATATTGTCATTGACGGGAAAACGAGGATCTTGTATCGTATCTTCTAATAACACCAAATATTTTTTAAATTTTGATTTGTATTTCAACATATATAGAGATTCCAACAAATAATGATTTCCCTTAAGGAAAAATACTGGATTGAGATGTATCATGCTGGGATTATCATAAAAAAGGGTGACCCATTTTAAAGCGTATTTATAACAAGATAAAAAATCCTGAACTAGGAAACTTCTCCAAAGATTGGCATTATAAAACCAATATTTCTCTCTGAAACCAAATTTTTTATCATCAAATTTTGAAAGATGCTTTTTGAAATAATCATCAATATAGGTATATTCTTCGTCACTTTTCACATAACCTGTTTTCAGCATGATGCCATACAATTGGAGCGATAAATTAGATAATTTACTAGAAATAGTATTGCGATAATTTAACTCTTTTGCCTGAACTACCAGTTCATCTGCTCGACCTTGAATACTTCGGGTAATGTATTGTGATTCAATCAATTTTTCAAATTCAACAATTTCATAGGCCATGAGTTTTTCATCATTTTCTAAGGCAAGAATTTTAGTTTTATCCAAAATTTTTAAACTCTGCTTGTACAAGCCTTTGTTGTACAATATGGTGGCAAAATCGATTTGTTCCCGCAATTGGTATCGAATGTTCTGGCTGGGAATATTCAATCGGATACTAACTAAAATCTGCTTATATAGATACGATTTTAGATTCGATAATTGCGCTTTTTTAATGATTCCACTTTTTAAAATTAGCTTCTCATCATACCCTTCTGATTTATCTAAAATATTAAATAATTCAATGAATTTTGTATTCGAACTTGTTTCTAATCGACTTGCAAAAATCTTAAATTGTCTTTTTTCAGATTTTGAAAGTGATTTAATTAATACAAACAAGAAATCTTTTTGATGGTTAGCCATTGTAAAATAAAGTAGTATAACGTTTTGTAATTCAGTAGTTTACAAAGTTTTTGATTGCTTTATAAGTAGTATATTTCATTATTTTGAATTTTATATTAAGGTAATGAAAGATATTTTTGTTTCGAAGTTGTGAAATTACATTAAATAAATGGAAATGAATAGAGAGAAAGTTCAAATTTTTGATACCACTTTGAGAGATGGAGAACAGGTCCCGGGATGTAAGTTAGACACCAATCAAAAATTAGTTATCGCAAATCGATTAGACCAAATGGGTGTCGATATCATAGAGGCTGGTTTTCCAGTGTCAAGTCCTGGGGATTTTTTATCTGTTTCAGAAATAAGTAAGGTTGTTAAAAATGCCATCGTTTGTGGATTAACAAGAGCCGTAAAAAATGATATTGACGTTGCTGCACAAGCTTTAAAACATGCAAAAAGACCACGTATTCATACCGGAATAGGCACTTCGGAATCACACATTGTACACAAACTAAACACTACGAGAGCAGATATAATTGCAAGGGCTAAATTTGCCGTTTCGCATGCTAAATCGTATGTAGAAGATGTTGAATTTTATGCTGAAGATGCTGGTAGAACGGACAACGAATTTTTAGCTCGAGTCTGTGAGGAAGTGATTAAATCAGGGGCGACAGTTCTTAATATTCCCGATACGACAGGTTATTGTTTACCAGAGGAATACGGTGCCAAAATAAAATATTTAAAAGAAAATGTAAAAGGCATTGATAATGTAATTCTTTCCTGTCATTGCCATAATGATTTAGGAATGGCAACTGCTAATTCAATTGCAGGAGCGATAAACGGCGCTAGACAAATTGAATGCACTATAAACGGAATCGGAGAAAGAGCTGGAAATACGGCATTAGAAGAAATAGTGATGATTTTCAAGCAACATCCGTATTTGAATCTAGATACCAATATTAATACGCGTCAGCTGAATGAAATGAGTAGATTAGTTTCTGAAAGTATGGGCATGATGGTGCAACCTAACAAAGCAATTGTGGGAGCCAATGCTTTTGCGCACAGCTCAGGAATTCATCAAGATGGCGTGATAAAAAATAGAGCTACCTATGAAATTATGGATCCATTGGAGGTCGGTGTCAATGAATCATCTATAGTGCTGACCGCCAGAAGTGGCAGAGCAGCATTGGCTTATAGAGCCAAAAAAGTAGGGTACGAACTTACAAAAGTTCAATTAGATGCTGTATATCTTGAGTTTTTAAGGTTTGCCGATATTAAAAAAGAGATCCTTGATACTGATATTCATCAAATCATTGAAGCCTGTAAAATGAATAAGGAATTACTCCTTAATTAAAATATTTTGATTCCCATTAAAATCTAAATCCTACTATTATGAACTTAAAAATAGCAGTACTTTCAGGAGACGGAATAGGTCCGGAAGTAGTTTTACAGGCAAAAAAAGCGTTATATGCCATCGGCGTAGTTTTCGATCATGAGTTTGTATTTGAAGATGCACTTATTGGGGCAGTTGCCATTGAAAAAACAGGAAAGCCATTACCAGAGGAAACTTTAAATCTTTGCCTTAATACTGATGCGGTGTTGTTTGGAACTGTTGGAGATCTTAAGCAAGATGGTAATTCTAATACCCACTTAAGTCCTATTCAAGGATTATTAAAACTGCGACAAGCCTTAGGATTGTATGCTAACATTAGACCCATAAAACCATATAACGACTTATTGGATTTGTCTCCTTTAAAAAGAAAGATAATTGAAGATACTGATTTTGTCATTTTTAGAGAAATTTCAGGAGGATCCTATTTTAGTGAAAAAAAAATCAACGAACAAGGAACGTTAGCGTCTGATTTATGTGAATATTCCGATGAAGAGATTATTCGGATTACCCATTTGGCCTTCAGAACTGCTCAAAAAAGAAGAAAAAAAGTTACCCTAGTAGACAAGGCAAGTATCCTTGAAACCTCTCGATTGTGGCGAAAAATTGTTAAAGAGATTAGCGAAAATTATCCAGATGTTGCAGTAGACTTTTTATATGTTGATAACGCAGCGATGCAAATAATTATTAATCCAAAGCAATTTGACGTCATTTTAACGGAAAATTTATTTGGTGATATTTTATCAGACGAAGCTAGTGTAATTACGGGAGCGATTGGATTGTTGCCTTCAGCATCTTTAGGAAATTCTAATGCGCTTTTTGAACCTATTCATGGTTCTTTTCCTGAAGCAAAAAGGAAAAATATTGCAAATCCTATTGCCTCTATACTCTCAGCAGCTATGCTTTTAGATCATTTTGGTCTTCAAGAGGAATCTCAAAGAGTCTATGAGGCCGTTGAAAAAGCAATTGAATTAAATGTCGTTACAGCTGATTTAAATCCGTATTCAAAATTTGGAACAAATGAAGTAGGAGACTTTATATCAAATTATATTCTAAGCAAAGACGACTTGTATTTTAAAAGTGATAATGTGTACATAGGACAGTCCACTATAGTTTAGTCTTAAAGAGGTCAAACGTCACCTCTATTTTTTCCTAAAAAACAAATTACATACAAACCAACCTAAAATGGAATTAAATAAATACAGTAAAACTATTACACAAGATGAAACACAACCAGCAGCACAAGCTATGTTGTACGGAATTGGTTTAACGGAAGAAGATTTAAAAAAAGCACAAGTCGGAATTGTTAGCATGGGTTACGAAGGGAATCCGTGTAACATGCACCTAAATGGTTTAGCAAGTGAAATTAAAACTGGAGTCTGGAAAGAAAATTTAGTTGGATTGATTTTTAACACTATTGGTGTCAGTGATGGCATTTCAAATGGTACCGATGGCATGCGTTTTTCTTTAGTTTCTAGAGATGTCATTGCAGATTCTATTGAAACTGTAATGGGTGCGCAATGGTATGATGGTTTAATTGCTATTCCAGGCTGTGATAAAAATATGCCTGGTTCCGTAATTGCAATGGGTAGAGTGAATCGCCCATCAATCATGGTGTATGGCGGAAGCATCCATTCTGGGAAATGGAAAGGGGAATCGTTGAACATAGTTTCTGCCTTTGAAGCTTTAGGGAAAAAATTCAGTAATTCGATTACTCCGGAAGATTTTAAAGGAGTAATCCAAAATGCTTGCCCGGGCGCAGGAGCATGTGGCGGAATGTATACCGCAAATACGATGTCTTCGGCTATCGAAGCTTTAGGGATGAGTTTGCCTTATAGTTCATCCAATCCAGCATTAAGTCCAGAAAAAAAACAAGAATGTCTTGATGCTGGAAAAGCAATTAGAATATTGTTAGAAAAAGATATCAAACCTAGAGATATCATGACACGCCAAGCCTTTGAAAATGCCATAACAATGGTAGCTGTTTTAGGTGGCTCCACCAATGCGGTCATGCATTTAATTGCTATGGCACATTCAGTTGACATAGAAATCACGTTGAAAGATTTCCAAGATATCAGTGATAAAACACCATTACTTGCTGATTTGAAACCAAGTGGAAAATACTTAATGGAAGACCTACACGAAGCAGGAGGTGTACCAGCGGTAATGAAATATTTGTTAAAAGAAGGATTGCTGCATGGAGATTGCTTAACCGTTACCGGAAAAACATTGGCTGAAAATTTAGCTATAGTTCCCGCTTTGCACGACGGTCAAGAGGTCATTCATGAAATTCAAAAAGCGTTGAAAGCGACAGGAAATATTCAAATTTTATTTGGAAATCTTGCCGAAGACGGTTGTGTTGCAAAAATTAGTGGAAATGAAGGAGAATATTTTGAAGGAGACGCTATTGTTTATGAAAATGAACAGGATGTAATTACAGGCGTTCGCGGTGGAGAAGTTAAACCAGGAAATGTAGTCGTCATAAGGTATTGTGGACCTAAAGGCGGTCCCGGAATGCCAGAGATGCTTAAGCCTACCTCGGCCATTATGGGTGCCGGACTTGGAAAAAGTGTAGCCTTAATTACAGACGGTCGTTTTTCTGGAGGTTCACATGGTTTTGTTGTGGGGCATGTTACACCAGAAGCTTTTGAAGGTGGAGGTATAGCACTGGTCACGAATGGGGACATTATTACTATCGATGCGGTAAATAACACCATCAACTTGAAGATTTCGGAGGCAGAGTTCACATCGAGAAAGGCTAAATGGGTACAACCTGCTCTAAAAGTGAATAGAGGAGTTTTATTAAAGTATATCCGATCAGTTTCAAGCGCATCAACAGGATGTGTAACCGATAAATAAAGGTAAAAAAGCTGTAAGGATTACAAAAAAGTAATTTTTATAGCGGTAGGAAAATAATTCTGATTGATTTTTGATATTGATTTTTGAAAAAGGCTTTTGCTAAAAAAAAATAAAAAATGAAAAACAATAAAATATCTGGTGCTGAGGCCGTTATTAGATGCTTACTAGAAGAAGGCGTGAATTTGGTTTATGGCTATCCAGGTGGTGCTATAATGCCAGTTTACGACGAATTATATAAATTTAAAGATCAATTACACCATGTGCTAGTTCGTCACGAACAAGGGGCAACGCATGCCGCACAGGGTTTTGCAAGAGCTACCGGAAAAGTAGGAGTCGCCATCGCTACATCAGGACCCGGAGCCACAAATTTAGTGACAGGAATTGCTGATGCACAAATCGATTCGACACCTATGGTTTGTATCACTGGACAAGTAGGCAAACACTTATTGGGTTCTGATGCATTTCAAGAAACAGATATTATTGGAATTTCGACTCCTGTAACCAAATGGAATTACCAGATTACGGAAGCTTCTGAGATTCCAGAAATTATGGCTAAAGCTTTTTTTATTGCTAAATCAGGTCGTCCCGGTCCTGTTTTAATTGATATTACAAAAAATGCTCAATTTGATGAAATAGAGTTCAGCTATAAAAAATGTACTAGCATTAGAAGCTACAATCCAAAGCCTACTTTAAACCTTGAAAAAGTGAAGGAAGCGGCAGCTTTAATTAATAGTGCTAAAAAGCCCTTTATCTTATTCGGGCAAGGAGTTATTCTGGGTCAGGGGGAAGCCGAGTTAAAAGCTTTGGTTGAAAAATCAGGAATTCCTGCGGCTTGGACTATTTTAGGACTTTCGGCATTGCCAACAGATCATCCATTAAACGTTGGAATGTTAGGGATGCATGGAAATTATGGTCCCAATGTATTGACTAATGAATGTGATGTATTAATTGCACTTGGGATGCGTTTTGATGATCGTGTTACTGGAAATTTAGCTTCGTATGCGAAACAAGCCAAAGTAATTCATTTTGAAATTGACCCCGCCGAAATTGATAAAAATGTAAAAACAACGGTCGCTGTTTTAGCAGATGTAAAAGAGTCTTTAAGCGCTTTGATTCCTTTAATCGAAAGTAAAACACATGAATCTTGGCACAATGAATTCAAGGAGAAGTATGAAATCGAATTGCAGGCAGTAATTAATGACGAGTTAAAACCTAAGAAAGAAGGAATTTCTATGGGAGAAACGATTGAAATGATCAATAAACATTCTAAAGGAGATGCCATTATGGTTTCGGATGTGGGGCAACACCAAATGTTTGCGTGTCGATATGCTAAATTCAATTCGACTAAAAGTAATGTGACTTCGGGTGGTTTAGGAACGATGGGATTTGCATTACCAGCTGCGATTGGTGCTAAAATGGGAATGCCAGACCGAGAAGTAGTGGCGATAATAGGTGATGGTGGTTTTCAAATGACCATTCAGGAACTAGGAACCATCTTCCAAACTAAAGTTCCAGTAAAAATTGTAGTATTAAATAATGAGTTTTTAGGAATGGTGCGTCAGTGGCAACAATTGTTTTTTGATAAACGATATGCCTCTACAGAAATGATCAATCCTAATTTCATCGCCATTGCAGAAGGCTATTATATTAAAGCTAAAAAAGTAACTAAACGAGAGGATCTTGATGCTGCCGTTGCCGAAATGATGGCTTCAAAAGAATCCTATTTCCTAGAAGTTATGGTAGAAAAAGAAAATAACGTATTCCCAATGATTCCAACAGGAGCTTCGGTTTCGGACATCCGATTAAGTTAATATTATGGAAAATAAAACATTCACTATTTCTGTATATTCAGAAAACAACGTTGGCTTATTAAATAGAATATCTGGAATATTCTTGAAACGCCATATCAATATTCTAAGTTTAAATGTATCCGAATCGGAAATCGAAAGTGTCTCTCGATTTATTATTGTAGTGAATACAACGGAAAAATGGGTGCAAAATATAGTAGGGCAAATTGAAAAGCAAATAGAAGTTATCAAAGCATTTTATCATGTTGACGAAGAAACTATTTTTCTGGAAAATGCTTTGTTCAAAATTGAATCCAGTTTATTATTCGACGAAAAACAGATTCAAAATATCATCAAAGAAAGCCATTCCGAAATAGTGACCGTAGCAAGAGACTTTTTTGTGATTTCAAAATCAGGGCAACGTGCTGAAATAGAATCTTTATACGGAAAATTAAAACCTTTTGGAATCATGCAATTCGTTCGCTCTGGAAGAATTTCCGTGTCAAAAGAAAGAATGCAGATATCAACATTATTAGAAACTTTACAATAGAAAATCAATTAGTGTCAACTTCACTGGAGAGCAACGCTATTTTAATTATACTTATTAAATTATACAATACTAAAATAATAAACAATGGCAAATTATTTCAATTCACTTCCACTAAGACTAAAATTAGAACAATTAGGCGTTTGCGAATTCATGGATCAATCTGAATTTGTAGAAGGAATTAAAGCTTTAGAAGGGAAAAAAGTGGTCATCGTAGGGTGTGGAGCTCAAGGTTTGAACCAAGGATTAAACATGAGAGATTCAGGATTGGATATTTCGTATGCTTTGCGTGCAGATGCAATTTCGGAAAAAAGAACTTCTTTTAAGAATGCTTCTGATAATGGTTTCAAAGTAGGAACATACGAAGAATTAATTCCAACGGCTGATTTAGTTTGTAACCTTACGCCAGATAAACAGCATACGGCCGTGGTAACAGCAATCATGCCTTTGATGAAAAAAGGATCTACATTAGCTTATTCTCACGGTTTCAATATTGTCGAAGAGGGAATGCAAATTCGTAAAGACATCACTGTAATTATGTGTGCTCCAAAATGTCCTGGATCTGAAGTACGAGAAGAATATAAAAGAGGTTTTGGTGTGCCTACTTTAATTGCGGTTCACCCTGAAAACAATCCCAATGGAGAAGGTTTCGCTCAAGCAAAAGCGTATGCAGTGGCCACTGGTGGTCATAAAGCAGGAGTTTTAAACTCATCATTTGTTGCTGAAGTAAAATCCGATTTGATGGGTGAACAAACCATTCTTTGTGGTATGCTGCAAACGGGATCTATTTTATGTTTTGATAAAATGGTTGAAAAAGGAATAGAGCCAGCATATGCTTCAAAATTAATTCAATACGGCTGGGAAACGGTAACGGAAGCTTTGAAACATGGTGGAATTACAAACATGATGGATCGTTTGTCAAATCCTGCAAAAATTGAAGCATACGAATTAGCAGAGGAATTAAAAGACATCATGCGCCCGTTGTTTCAAAAACACATGGATGACATTATTTCTGGTGAATTTTCAAAAAATATGATGATTGATTGGGCGAATGATGATGTAAATCTATTGACTTGGAGAGCCGCAACTGCTGAAACTAATTTCGAAAAAACAGCGCCAACAACAGCACATATTTCAGAACAAGAATATTTTGATAATGGAGTCCTACTGATTGCGATGGTGAAAGCAGGCGTGGAGTTAGCTTTTGAAACCATGACACAAACTGGAATCATTGAAGAATCGGCGTATTATGAATCGCTGCATGAATTGCCTTTGATTGCAAATACAGTAGCCCGAAAGAAATTGTATGAAATGAACCGCATTATATCGGATACGGCAGAATATGGCTGTTATTTATTTGACCATGCTTGTAAACCGTTATTAACGGACTTTATGAATACGGTAGATACGAACGTTATTGGAAAATCTTTTTCAAATTCAAACGGAGTAGAAAATGCAGTTCTTATTGCAGTGAATAAAAGTATTCGCCACCATCCAATTGAAGAAGTTGGAGAATGGCTAAGAGAATCTATGACCGCTATGAAAAAGATAGGATAAATAAAAATTAGGAATTACCACATTATAGGTGTGTGGGATTAGCACTATATCATTTGATTATATACTATTTTGAATTAGTTAAAATTTAATATTAAGACAAAATGAATATGGCTGCTTTTTACATTCACTTAATTTTAAACGAGCTTAAAGTTGAGTGAAGTAATCCCTAATGAATAATGGGTCTGTAAAATATTCCTATCATTTTTATAGTTGTAAGTTGCTACAGAACATCTTGCTAGATTAACCCCGTTCTAGTTGTTTTTTAGGAAGTGATTCATGCAATTTAGTGTTGATTTTAATTGTTGATTTTAATTGTTGGTAAATTTTGTTGATGCATTAGGTGAGGTAGATTTAAATCTATCTCGCCCTTTTGTGTTTTAAAAATTTTGCCGAAACCAATAAAAATCTAACTAATTAGTATCAAAACAGCCTTATAATTTGATAATTTGTATTTTTTTGTCGGTATTTATAAAATATATAATTTTAAGAATAGCTAGAGATTTAATACTTTTATAAAAAATTATATCATGAGCTACTACAAAATTGAAAATCTAGAACAATATTTTAAACATTATAATAAATCAGTTCGTGAACCTAGAAAATTTTGGGGTAAAATAGCAGAAGAAAATTTCACTTGGTACCAGCAATGGGATAAAGTGGTTGACTTTAATATGGCTGATGCCGACATTAAATGGTTTACTGAAGCCAAAGTAAATATTGTCAAAAATTGTATTGACAGGCATCTTGCAAAAAGAGGCGAGAAAACGGCAATTATTTTTGAACCTAATGACCCTTCAGAGGCCGCATTGCACATTACGTATACAGAATTGCATCAACGTGTTTGCAAAATGGCAAATGTATTGCGAGAACAAGGAATAAAAAAAGGAGACCGTGTGTGTATTTATTTACCGATGATTCCTGAATTAGCCGTTTCAGTATTAGCTTGTGCCAGAATAGGAGCCATTCATTCTGTTGTTTTTGCTGGATTTTCAGCATCGGCAGTGGCTAGTCGTATCAATGACAGCGGCTGTAAAATGGTGATCACAGCTGATGGTGGTTTTAGAGGAAACAAAACCATTGATTTAAAAGGAATAATTGATGAAGCGCTTCAAAAGTGTTCTTCTGTCGAAAAAGTTTTAGTAGCTAAAAGAATCCATTCAGATATTACCATGGAAGAAGGTCGCGATCAGTGGTTACAACCTCTTTTAGACCAAGCCTCAGACAATAATGTGGCCGAAATTATGGATGCTGAAGATCCCTTGTTTATTCTGTACACGTCTGGTTCTACTGGAAAACCTAAGGGAATGGTACATACTACGGCCGGTTACATGGTCTATACTGCTTATACTTTTAAAAATGTTTTCCATTATGAAGAAAGTGATGTTTTCTGGTGTACTGCCGATATTGGTTGGATTACCGGACATTCCTATATTTTGTACGGACCTTTGTTAAACGGTGCGACCACTGTACTTTTTGAAGGAGTTCCTTCTTATCCTGATTTTAGTCGTTTTTGGGAGGTAATTGAAAAACATAAAGTGACACAGTTTTACACTGCTCCAACTGCGATTCGGGCCTTGGCCAAAGAAAATATTGAATTTGTTCAAAAACACCCTCTGAAATCACTTAAAGTAGTGGGTTCTGTTGGTGAACCAATAAATGAAGAAGCTTGGCACTGGTACAATGACCACGTTGGAGCTAAAAAATGTCCAGTGGTAGATACGTGGTGGCAGACAGAAACTGGCGGAATAATGATTTCACCCATTGCATTTGTAACCCCAACAAAACCGACATACGCCTCATTGCCATTACCTGGAATCCAACCGGTTCTGATGGATGATAAACGCAATGAAATAGAGGGTAATCAAGTGACGGGAAGCCTATGTATCAAGTTTCCGTGGCCAGGAATAGCTCGGACGATTTGGGGTGATCATCAACGCTATAAAGACACTTATTTTTCTGCATTTCCAGGGAAATTTTTTACGGGAGACGGCGCATTGCGCGATGAAGTGGGCTATTATAGAATTACGGGTCGTGTCGATGACGTAATAATTGTTTCAGGACACAACCTAGGAACGGCACCAATAGAAGATGCTATCAATGAGCATCCTGCCGTTGCTGAATCGGCTATTGTAGGTTTTCCTCATGATATAAAAGGAAATGCTTTGTATGGTTTTGTTATTTTAAAAGAAAGTGGAGAAACGAGAAATAAAGAAAACCTTACTAACGAAATTAATCAACATATTTCAGACCATATTGGGCCAATTGCTAAACTAGATAAAATTCAATTTGTTTCTGGTTTGCCCAAAACCCGTTCTGGTAAAATCATGAGGCGAATCCTTAGAAAAATTGCAGAGGGAGACTTTTCTAATTTGGGTGATGTTTCGACCTTATTAAATCCTGAAATTGTAGAGGAAATAAAAAATAATAAAGTATAATTAAAACGAAGGTTGAGAATCTACTACATGATTTTTGACCTTTTTTTTGCTTACAACAAAGAGATAAATCAAATAGAAAGAACCAAAATGAAGTATTCTGTCGATACTATTTAAAACTATATTGTTTACAAAATATGTTCCAATGGCGGCAAAAATATCATTAAAAATGAGGGCAAAAGCTCCAAAAAAGTAATAGTATGCTTTTTTATCTCCAAATTTACTTAGATATAAAACAGCCGTAATACCTAAAAACACAGTAATGACGGCATTAAAAACTAAAATAATATTGAGATATTGATCCCCAATGGCAGAAATCAAAACATATAAAATTAGTAGTAATAATAGGCAATTTAATACTAATATAAAGAGCGTAAATCCACTAGGTAAGGTGTATAATTTGCTACTTTTAATGGAACGATAACCTAAACGTATTAGAAATAAGTAGCAAAAAAACGATGCAACCATGGCTCCTCTAAATAAGTGTGCTGAATCTTCCCAAAACAAGATCAAAAGCTGATAAACATAAAAAAAGGATACAAATAACATATAATTCCACACAAGTTTAGTACCATTAGCCACTGCGGCATAGGCAATAAAGCTTGGTATGATAAAAGGTTTAATAAAAATTACCAGACTAGGATCAAAAAGAATTCCAGCACAATAATAAACAATCAATAAAACAATAGTTATTGAAAGTAAAACTCTCTTAATTGTGGTTTTTTTCATAGTTAAAACAAATCTAGTACTTTAAATTTTTTATTACAAAATTTGTGTAAAAATTTAGAGCATTTTAAAACGCTTTATAAATCTAAATTCTTAAGTTTACCACTATGATACAAAATTCAATAGTTATTGTCGGTGGCGGTTTGGCAGGACTAATTGCTGCAATCCATCTTAAAAATAATAATTATACTGTTTTGGTAATCGAAAAAAATGAATTTCCCAAACACAAGGTCTGTGGCGAATACATTTCCAACGAAGTTTCACCTTATTTAAAATCGCTTGGTTTAGACATTAATTCGTTGCAACCTAAACACATTGACAAACTTTCCTTTTCATTAGTTTCTGGAAAATCTTTAAACGCAGTTTTGCCTTTGGGCGGATTTGGGATAAGTAGGTATCAATTAGATCAATATTTATATAACCAAGCGAAAGAGCGTGGTTGTGTAATTGTTCAAGAGACGGTAACTGATATTGCATTTTTAGACGGTATATTTACAATCACCACAAATTCGGACACCTATGCTGCAACAATTGTACTTGGAGCTTTTGGAAAAAGATCCAATCTAGACATCAAATTAAAACGTAACTTTATTCAAAAACAATCGCATTGGTTAGGTGTTAAGGCCCACTATGAGCTGCATTTCCCAGACGACTATGTTGGTCTACATCATTTTAAAGGAGGATATTGCGGTGTCTCAAAAATTGAAAATAATTTAGTAAATATATGCTATCTTGCAAATTATGAAACATTCAAACAGTACAAATCTATTGAAGACTATCAAACAAAAGTAGTTTGTAAAAATCCAAATTTGAAAGAAATTTTTAAAAATGCTAGCATACAATTTGAAAAGCCTTTGACAATTAGTCAAGTTTCGTTTGAAGAAAAAAAATGTGTAGAAGCGCATATACTTATGATTGGTGATACCGCAGGATTAATTCATCCTTTGTGCGGAAATGGAATGGCAATGGCTATTCACAGTGCGAAACTAGCGGCGGAAAATACAATACATTTTTTAGAAAATAGAATAAATAGAGCCACCTTAGAAAATAATTATATAAACGATTGGAATAAAAATTTTAAAAAAAGATTGCAAACAGGTCGTCGATTGGGAAAGCTATTACAACATGAAAAAACAGCGCAAGTTGCCCTGAAAATTTTAATACTTTTTCCATTCATTCTGTCAATAATAATAAAAAAAACGCATGGTAAACCAATATAAATGGCTTTAAACACAACGCACAGAACCAATGATTCCGAAATAATGGATGACTTTTTTCTCGAAGGCGAAGAATTAAGAGATGCCTTGGATAAAATAGCTAAAATCAATCAGCTTTTAGGAGGAAATCAGTTAACTTTAAAAGGAGTAAGGGAACTAATTGCTAAAGAATCCAAATCAAAAGAAATTGTAATTCTTGATGTAGGTTGCGGTAATGGTGATATGTTAAGGACTTTGGCCGATTTTGGAATAAAAAATAATTTAAAATTTCGATTGATAGGAGTTGACGCTAATAATTTTACGATCTCACATGCTCTAAAATTATCTGAAAATTATTCCACCATCAGCTACCAATGTCTGGATATTTTCAAACCTTCATTTGCAGAATTAAAATATGATATCGTTCTATGTACTTTAACATTGCATCATTTCAAAGACGATGAAATTGTTCAGTTGTTGGGCGTATTTGAAACCAATGCAAGTATGGGTATAGTTATCAATGATTTACATCGAAGTGCAATTGCATATCGCTTGTTTCAAGGATTATGTTTTGTGTTTCAATTGAACGACATGTCAAGAGAAGATGGATTAACTTCAATATTACGAGGTTTTAAAAAGGAAGAGTTAGTTCGTTTCTCCAAAAAATTAAACTTTAGCAACTATAAAATTCATTGGAAATGGGCTTTTCGCTACCAATGGATAATTTCAAAAATATGAGTGTAAAAATCAAAACCGTAACAAAACAGTTACCAAGATATTCCAGAAATACAGATGAAATACTTCCTTTTTTGGATTCCTGGTTAGTAGGGCAAGAGGATCGATTCATTAGAAAAGTAAAGAAGATTTTTGAAGGTGCAGCTGTTGACAAACGCTACTCTATAATGGATCCAATCGAAGTCTTTACTAAAACGTCGTTTGAAGAGAGAAACGATATCTATATACGCGAAGTCATTGACTTAGGGGAAAAGGTTCTCGAAAAAGCACTGACAAAAGCCAATTGGAATCCAGAAGATTTAGATTATATAATTACGGTCAGTTGCACCGGTATTATGATTCCGTCGCTAGATGCTTATTTGATTAATAAATTAAAATTACGTCAGGATATTGTTCGCCTTCCCGTTACTGAAATGGGCTGTGCAGCTGGAATTTCTGGGATTATATATGCTAAGAATTTCTTGCAAGCCAATCCAGGTAAACGTGCTGCTGTCATTGCAGTAGAAAGTCCTACGGCAACCTTTCAATTAGATGATTTTTCAATGGCAAATATTGTAAGTGCAGCTATTTTTGGTGATGGAGCGGCTTGTGTTTTACTATCTTCTCATGAAGATGATGAAGGCCCGGAAATTGTAGCGGAGGAGATGTATCATTTCTATGATAACATTCACATGATGGGTTTTAAATTGACCAATTCAGGCTTACAAATGGTTTTAGATATTGAAGTACCAGAAACAATTGCTTCTCATTTTCCAGCTATTATTTATCCCTTTTTAGAAAAAAATGATTTAAGAATCGAGGATATTGATCATTTAATATTTCATCCCGGTGGAAAAAAAATTATACAAACAGTAGAAAGTTTGTTTTCAAATATGGGGAAAAACATAGATGATACTAAGGAAGTTTTGCGCTTGTATGGCAACATGTCTAGTGCCACAGTCTTATATGTTTTAGAGCAAATAATGGAAAAAAAGCCAAAAAAAGGAGAGAAAGGATTAATGCTGAGTTTTGGACCTGGATTTTCCGCACAAAGAGTTTTGTTGCAGTTTTAGATTCCAAATTCCAAATGGGGAATAGAAGTACTATGAAAAAAGAAGAAATTATATCCAAATTACCCTATTGCAAACCTTTTTTGTTTGTGGACGAAATAATTCATATTGATTCAAATGGAGTGGTAGGAAGTTTTACTTTTGATGAAAATCTCGATTTTTACAAGGGCCATTTCAGAGAAAGACCAGTTACTCCAGGTGTCATTTTAACAGAAGTAATGGCTCAGATTGGATTGGTTTGTTTAGGAATTTTTTTATTAGATGATTCATTCAATAAAAACACAGCAATTGGCTTAACATCAACAGATATAGAATTTTTGAAACCGGTATTTCCAAAAGAAAAAGTGACTGTTGTTTCGGAAAAAATATACTTTAGATTCGGGAAGTTAAAATGCAAAGTACTACTTAAAAATCAAAATAATGAAGTAGTTTGCTCAGGAACAATTGCAGGTATGCTTGTTTGATGTTTTATTGGTTTTTTTAATTCTTCCGTTGTAATCTCCAATATTTGGGGATGCCTTTGTTTTCGGATTTAAAAATAATGAAAAGCCAAAAATGTGCCGAAAAGTTTGATATAATTTTCATGATTTAAAAAATTAAAATGCAAAAAAGAGTAGTTATAACCGGTCTTGGCGTAGTTGCTCCAAATGGCGTAGGACTAGATGCGTTTGCAAATGCTATTACAAAGGGAATTTCGGGAATCAAACACGATCCAGAATTAGAAAGACTGCAATTTTCCTGTCAAATTTCTGGCAAACCTCTCGTTTCTAATGAATTATCATTAAACTATTTTAGCGAATTAGAACTCCGTAATTTCAATTCAACTGGGATTTTATATGGGGTGATTGCAGGAATAGATGCTTGGAAGGATGCTGGCTTAACCCTAGAAAATAACCAAGAACCGGATTGGGAAAGCGGAACCATTTTTGGTACCGGAACTTCAGGAATCGACAAGTTTAGGGAAAGCATTTATAAAATAGATGATTTTCAAACACGACGGTTGGGAAGTAATGCCGTAGCGCAAACGATGAACAGTGGTGTAAGTGCTTATTTAGGTGGAAAACTAGGATTAGGAAATCAAGTAACAACTAATTCTTCTGCCTGTACCACAGGAACCGAAAGTATATTGATGGCTTATGAGCGGATTAAATTAGGTCAGGCCAAACGTATCTTAGCAGGAAGCACCAGTGACTCTGGGCCTTATATCTGGGGTGGTTTTGATGCAATGCGCGTGTGTACTTTCAAACATAATGACTCACCAGAACAAGGCTCGAGACCCATGAGTGCTAGTGCTTCGGGATTTGTTCCAGGCAGCGGAGCAGGAGCTTTGCTTCTAGAAGATTTAGAAACCGCTTTGGCTCGTGGCGCCCGAATTTACGCCGAAGTCTTGGGAGGAAATATCAATTCTGGAGGACAACGGGGATTGGGAACCATGACGGCACCAAATCCAATGGCGGTACAACGGTGTATTAAAAATGCTATTGCAAATGCTGGAATACATGCAAAAGAGATTGATGCAATCAACGGCCACTTGACCGCAACCTCTAAAGATAGTTTAGAAATTCAGAATTGGAGCGAAGCTTTAGAACGAAAAGGAAAAGACTTTCCTTATATAAATTCCTTAAAATCAATGGTAGGACATTGCCTATCAGGAGCAGGAAGTATTGAAAGTGTTGCATCGGTATTGCAATTAGATCAGGGATTTATTTTTCCGAATATTAATTGCGAAGATCTGCATGCCGAAATCACAGCACTCATCGACGAGTCCAAGATTCCGAGACAAATGATTAAAAAAGAACTAAATATAATTGCTAAAGCCAGTTTTGGTTTTGGAGATGTCAATGGTTGCGTGATTTTTAAGAAATGGAAAGTGGCTCAGCCGTAAAGACAAGATTTATTGCGTCTGTCTATTCAAAGCAAACAAAATAGTAAAGCTAAAAAATTAACAAAAATAACAGATCAAATAAATGATAAGTAAACAAGAAATAATCGAGCAATTAAAAACCATCGTAAAGCCGTATGTACAAAATCAGGAATCATTTGACGCACTTACAGAGGAAACTGATTTTATCAATGATTTAAAAATAAATTCTGCTAACCTAGTAGATGTGATCCTAGATATCGAAGAGAAATACACTATAATAATTGATAATGAATCGATGGAAAAAATGATAAATGTAAAAGCGGCGATGGAAATTGTTGCAATCAAACTTGCTGAAAAGTAAAGCACAAGTATTAAAACGATTCTCTTTTATTGTTCCAAACGGAAAACTAGAAAATGATAGGAAACGATATTGTAGATTTGGCTTTAGCCAAGAAAGAAAGCAACTGGCAAAGGAACCGTTTTTTGGACAAAATTTTCACTGAAAACGAGCAGCTGCTGATTGCTAATGCTACAAATCCAGAAATGATGGTCTGGAACTTATGGACTAGAAAGGAAGCTGCTTATAAAATCTACAATCGGGAAACAGGAATAAGAGGCTATATTCCTTGGCAATTAGACTGTTTTTATGAAAATGAAAATTTAGGAACCGTTTCTTGTAACGGCTTGACATACCATACGCAAACGCAAATTTCAAACGAATCAATTTATACTATTGCTGTTGCTAAAAAACAGGATTTCAATCAAATTAGGAAGATAGATTTAGAAACTAAAATCAGTAAAATAAATGGTATTCCATTTGTTAAAGACATTTCGAGTTTAATTGTAAGCCCTGTTTCAATTACACATCATGGGCGGTTTTGGGAGGGAATAATGCTTGTTGATTAAAATAAACGCTACTTAATTCCCAATCTCGATTTTAACTTTAAAAATAATAAAGCAGTTTTATACGCATCTTCGGCTGCCGAATTTCTATCGCTTTTGGGGATGTTATAGGCAGTGCTAAGCTCATCTAGAGAAAATTGCTTGTCGTTAATATCATTTAGTTTGCGATGCATCACATCAATATCTAATGCTTCATTTTTTAAGCGCCCACAATCTAACCTTTCTAGGGCAGCGTTGATCATTTCAACATCAAAATCGATATGATGTCCAACCAAGATGGAATTCCCTATAAATTCAATAAATGCTTTTATAGCATCTGGCTCTCCTAGTTTTGTCATTTTACTCTCTACTAGAAATTCATTAGAAAGGCCATTATCATGAAAAAATTTGTACTGCAATAAAACCGACTCAAAACTATCGCCTATAATAATACTGCTATCAATTACTGCAAAAGAACCGATAGATAAAATAACATCTTTAGCTGTATTTAAACCAGAGGTTTCTGTTGATAAAACAACATATCGAGATGATTTTTTATCAAATTTTGAAACATAATTTTTCCAAAATTCAGGGTGTTCTTTATTAATATTTTTTAGCCAGTCTAACATGATTATGAAAATTGTGTAAGTTGAAATTTTCCTTTTATAAGTTCTTCTAATTCCCGCATAGGAGCTAATGCATTTTTTAATTTTTCACGATCAATTTTTGATAATTCTTCCAAATTTATAAATTGTCCTGAATTGTCATTTTTTAGTCCCTCTAATATTCTAAATTTTGATAAAGTCAAAAAGGCTTCGGCGCAGTTCAAATAAATTTCGGCATGTTTTGGGTCTGTAATTGATAGTTGTTTGAATCTTTGGAACGTATTATTAATGCCTCTAATATCAAAATATAAAGCAAAAAGTCTCGCGCCATCAATCAATGGCATCAAGGCCCGTGTTTTAATATCAAACTTGTCTTTATTGATTCCCTCTTCTTCCACATTAAATTTTTTGAAAAAGGTTAATGGAGAGTTTTTTCGTAATGCATCGTTTCCAAGAAAGTCAAAAAATAAAGTATTGTTTTTTGCATTCTTAAAAACGACATTTCCAATTGCATCTTCAATTTTTTGTTCTCCAAAAGTGATTTCATAATCAAAGAAAATACTACTTAAATCATTGCTGTTTTCACCTGGAGTATTCATCCAGCTGTCATACTGTTTTGTCCAATCAGTCAGTGATTTACACCACAACATATTACTACCCATGTGTCCGTTTGGACAAAGTTCATAACCAATTTTTTCAAGCGTAGCCGTCGTTCTTTTTCCCAACTTTAGGAAATAGTCTTTTACCTCTCGATATTTGTCCGCAGATACATCTTCAAAAATCAAAATACTATCTTGATCCGTCAATAATAATTGTTCTTTTCTACCTTGACTTCCAATACTCAGCCAAGCAAAACGGGCAGGAGGTGAGCCTAAATCTAAAATTGATAATTCAACTGAACGTTTAATGATTGCCAAATTGATTTCGCTGGCGATATTAAAGACGTGAGAAAGCGGTATATTTTTTGAAATGGATGTCTGAATTAAATCAGTTAAACGTTCCCGAATTTGTTTTAATTCTTTTGATGATTGACAGCGTTTAATTTCTTTAATTAAAACCCCTGGATTATTAGCTTGCGCAAGAATTAAATCGTGTTCACTAATAATTCCTTTAACAATAGATTTATCGGTACCATCTTGGGTTACACACAAATGAGTCACATTATATTTTAGCATCAGCAATTGCGCTTCGGCTAAAGAAACATTTTCCAATACTGTGATAACAGGCGACGACATTATTTTAGAAACGGAGGCGGACGGAGGAAACCGTCCTGTGGCAATTTTAGACCGCATATCGGCGTCTGTAATAATACCTAAAGGAATATTATTGTCACATACTACAATATTATTCTTTAATGCTTCGGTCATTAATTGCGCAACATCTTGAACTATAGCATTACTATTTGTTTTTAAGGGCGAAGTATTGTACGATAAAGTTTGAAAGTATTGCATTTCTGACTGTTGATCTGAATAAAAAACGTTGTCAGAGATCAATTTTCCTATTAAATTTTCTTTATCCTTTGGATTCCGCGTGTTCACTGCAAAACTTTCCAATAAAAAATTTAAAACTTCCGCATTATTGGCTACAAAAGGCCGAAAAGTAGCAATAGGAATAGCATAAACAATGCTTTCTTCTCTGGCTTTTGCCGTCATCATGTAGTTGTTTTTAGCAAAAAATGGACGCAAACCAAAAATATCTCCTTCGCTACATTTGTTCAATAGTGTTTCCTCTGCATCCGCTATCACAGATAAATTGATCACACCAGAGGCGACAACATAAAAGCTATCGTGCAAAAGATCATTTACTTGGAATAATATTTTGTGTTTTTCCAAATTTACCACTCGGATACTGGTCGCAATTATTGATAACTCTCCAAAAGTCAAATGATTAAATGGTGGGTATTCCTTTAAAAAGTCAGCAATGTGTTCCGCAATTGTATTCATAGTTTGCAAATAAAGAATGTATATTTGTGTAAAAATAACAAAATTTAAAATTATAACGCAGCCATTTTTCAGGCAAAACAATTAATTTATAAATTACTTAAGATTTTCATAAAATAAACAAGAATCAGAATGAATTAAATTGCCTTTTTTTACTTTTATAACTCAAACTAAAACATTTTAAATCATGAAAGGAATTAGAAAAATACATTTTGCGCTTATCGCCTTATTCATTGTGAATAGTATTGCTGCCCAAGGAAAACCTACAAGCAGTAAAGAAGTAGCCACAGGAAAAATAAATGGGGCTACCATTACCATCAATTACGGCAGTCCGTCGGTAAATGCGAGAGAAATTTGGGGAGCTTTAGTACCCTTTAATAAAGTTTGGCGTGCCGGAGCAAACGATGCAACTACTTTTGAAACAGATAAAGAGGTAACAATTGAAGGAGCAAAATTGCCAGCAGGAAAATATTCCTTTTTTATTGTACCAGGTGAAAAAGAATGTGTAATCATCTTCAACAAAGAAGCAAAACAATGGGGCGCTTACGATTACAAAGAAAAAGAAGATCAACTGCGTGTGACAGTAAAACAAAAAATGGCTAAGTCAGTCGCTGAAAAATTAGTATATACCGTTAATGCTAATAATGTTACACTAACTTGGGAGCATTGGAATATTCCAATCAGCATCAAATAATAGTGGAGGTAAGCACCAAAAGCATCACCAGCAGGTGGTGTTTTTTTTTAGAATGCAATTCTAGATCGTGCCTCACTTTTAATCTTTTCTATTTTACATAATATAAATTATAGTTCATTTATAATCATTTAGAAAGTAGCAAAATTTCTTGTATTTAGTAATTCCTTCTTGGATAGAAATGTTAATTTTTATATCGGGTACCGCATTATTGTTCAAAATTAAAGCAATTTTAGTACTTCAAATTTATTTAATCATACTTTTCTAGAAGGAGAATTTACATCTTTAATTGATTTACCTTTGCAAAAATATTAAAAAACGATTTTGACTACAAATACTACAATTACAAAGAAAAAGTACATCAAATTAATTCTAATATTGGGTTCCTTAACCGCCTTAGGACCTTTTTCTATAGATATGTATTTACCTGGTTTTGCCGGGATTGCCAAGGACTTGAATACTTCAGTTGCCAATGTTTCAATGACTTTATCCAGTTATTTTATTGGAATTTCAGCAGGACAATTACTTTATGGACCGTTGTTAGACCGTTTTGGCCGAAAAAAACCACTCTTTATTGGTTTGTTAGTGTACATAGTAGCATCCCTAGGTTGTGTCTTCGTAACTGATATAGATACTTTTATTGGCTTGCGTTTCATTCAAGCCGTTGGTAGTTGTGCGGCAACTGTAGCTTCTGTATCTATGGTTCGTGATTTATTTCCTGTGAAAGATATTCCAAAAGTATTTTCCATGTTGATGCTAGTTGTTGGGCTTTCGCCAATGCTAGCGCCTACAATTGGCGGTTACGTAACCGAAGATTATGGCTGGCATACCGTATTTTTTATCTTGATGTGCATGGGAATCGTAATTCTTATTGCAGCCCAGATTATTTTACCAAACACCTATTTGCCGGACACTTCTATTTCACTTAAACCAAAACCAATTATTACTAATTTTATTAAGATTCTGAAAGAACCACAATTTTATACTTATTCGTTTGCAGGAGCAATTGCGTTCTCTGGTTTATTTACCTACGTGGCCGCCTCTCCTATTTTATTTATGGATATATTTAAGGTCGACGCCAAAACTTACGGCTGGATATTTGCGTTTATGTCATTGAGTTTCATAAGTGCAAGTCAACTGAATTCGTTGCTATTAAGAAAGTTTAATAGTGAACAAATGATTTTAGGAGCCTTACTTTCACAAACCGTAATTAGCGTTGTATTTCTAATTTTAGCAGTGAATGGTCTTTTAGGATTGTATGAAACAATCGCTATGTTATTTTTATTTCTAGCGTGTTTAGGGATTTCAAACCCAAATACAGCAGGGCTTACCCTTGCTCCTTTTGCCAGAAATGCAGGAAGTGCCTCAGCGCTTATGGGTGCTATACAATTGGGATTAGGTGCTTTTGCATCCTTTGCAGTGGGGATTTTTGTAACCAATTCCATGTTGCCTATGGTGTTGATTATGACGGTTTCAACCGTTCTGGCGTTACTCATTTTAATTCTTGGAAAACGAAACATTAGAAAAATTATAACAACTTCAGCAGATGAAGAAATGGTACCGGCGCAGTAGTGGTTTGTCTTAAGGAGTATATTAGTGTTAATCAATTTTTTATACTTAGAAAAGTACAATAATAGCAATTTCGCTCTTTTCGGATTTACTCCACAACATGCTACTATTTTTTAATTGAAGGAGTTTTAAAACTTTAGTTGAAAACGTTTACAAATTGTGAAGCAGTCATATCTGTTAAAAAGAAGCACTTCAATCGTGACATTGCCAAAGGATTTCTCGCAGTAGTGCTTTTTTGTCTTCAAAGGGTTTCTTCAGTAATCCATTTTCCAACTGTAGTTGCTTCATAGTTTTTCATTTTATCAAGCAGTTCGGCTATGGTGTCGCTCACCAAAAGCATTTCTTGATTAACTGTTTTCAAAAAACCTTTGTCCACCATGGTCTGAATTAAAACGATTAGGGCATCATAAAATCCGTTTGTATTTAAAATGCCAATTGGTTTTTTATGAAGTCCAAGTTGTGCCCAAGTGAGCATTTCAAATAATTCTTCAAGAGTTCCAAAACCGCCTGGCATGGCAATTACTCCGTCACACAACTCATCCATTTTCGTTTTTCTGTCGTGCATCGTGTCTACTACAATTAACTCTGTCAAGTTAGTATGCGCAAGTTCTTTTGATTGTAAAAAGAACGGAATAACTCCAATTACTTTTCCACCTTGGCTCAACACACCGTCTGCGACTGCTCCCATAAGTCCAACATTGGCGCCACCATACACTAATTCAATGTTTTGGTTGGCTAATGTTTGACCCAATAAAGTCGCTTGTGATTTGAAAATTTCGTCCGTTCCCATACTTGAACCGCAAAAAACTGTAATTCTTTTCATTGTAATTGTTATTATAAATTAGGAAAAGGAAACTTTTAATTAATATTTTTATGGTCGTTTGTCATTTCCACGCAGGAGTCCCGAGAGTAAAACTCGAATAGGCTTAGCCAATTTTATTAGTTGCTCATGTTATGTGATTTCTCCTTCGTCGAAATGACAAAATAAACGCAAATTTGATATACGGTTTTATACCTGTATAATATTTGTACTATGGCTAGCAGGATCATCATGGTGGTTACGGAATGTAATTCTGCGGTAACTTCGCGTTGTGATATTCGAGCGATCTGGATGCTAATCCGCGCGCTCGGAAAATCCAGTTCATTATTCCCCTTTCATACGCCACGAACCTTTTGATCTTATACCTTGTTATTTTTCTATTAAAGATAAGGTCGTCTTAACTAATGTTAAAAACACCTTATTACCTGTATTTTAAACATCAAAGATTGTTGCTAAAGTCATTAAGATTATAGTTGTTAATAAAATTACTATTGAAAGAAAAGAGCTTGATTTTTAAAAAAATTTTCCAAATACCATCTTTGGATATTAACAGCAAGCATTACAATTGCTAAAATAATTAAAGGAATAGTTATTAATTCGAATATTCCACTAAAAAAGTTATTTATAACAATATGCTTAAATGATATGTATATTAAACATACAAAATAAATAAAACAAGTGCTACTTAACATTAGATTTATGTTTCTTTTCATATTTATGTCTTAATATATAATCAGCTCTAATGTGGGAGCATCGGATATGCAATTCCGCGCTAACTTCGCGTTGTGATATCTGAGCGATCTGGTTCTGCATTTTTTCCCGTTGTACTTTTTTCTAGACAAAATTTGGTTTGACTGTTTTCCGCACTGCAAATAGCTTCCTTAAATTACTTATTAAGCAATTGTAAGCATTTGATTTGCGACAAAGTGTTTTTCAAGTTGAGTTCGGCTAAAGTTATCTTTTGGGACAAGAAAATTTACTATATCTTTTTAATTATTTCCGTTTTTAATTTAGATTTTAATATAATCCAAATCGGAATACTGAAAATCGCAAGTAATCCAAAATTGAAATTTGTTTCTGTTTTAATTCGATGAGCAGTTAAAGCTCCAATTAAAATTCCAGTACAAAAAAGACCAAAGGTAATTGTTTGAATTGCTTTTTTTGAGAAAGTTAAATTTCCAATTGTAATTTGTTTCATATTTTTTAAGTTCTAGGTAAAAAATTATTGTGTTCTAGGTTTTTTTAGATATGCTCTACAACTTGTATATAGTAGCCATAAAATGGCTCCTATTCACCCAAATTTGGTAGGCTTTGTGCCATAAAAGAGCTGTTATTTGTTTAGCTAAAATATAAATAATTATTTACAAATCATCCAGTAAAAACCTTTTCTCTATAATTTTTATCTAAAACAAAACCATAAAAAAACCATTGCCCAGCTTTCTCAAGCTTTGCAATGGTTTTTCATTATAAAACAAAATAGTTGTTATTTCATTTTTTGTCTTTTTACCGGTTTCTCTGTCGGTTCGTTTTTGTTTTGCAACAAATAATTAGCCAACAATTTTTCGATTAATTCATCTTTAGTCAAATGATGAAAAACGGTTTTTATTTTAGTTTTCAATTCGGCATCTACCTCATGGTTGGGTTTGGTTTTGAAAATTTGTTTGGCCCAAAGTAAAGTATTGTTTTCTTCAATACTGAGTGCGCTCGGTTTTTTAAATTGGGTGAATTTTATTCCCAATTCTTTTTCGAAATCAGCGATTTCAGCCACTTCTTCGGGTTGTAAAACAGTCAAAGAAAGTCCCTTCGCTCCTGCTCTAGCCGTTCTTCCACTGCGGTGCACGTAGGCTTCATACACATCAGGTAAATGGTAATTCACCACATACGAGATTTCCTTAACGTCTATTCCTCTTGCGGCTAAATCAGTAGCTACTAAAATATTGATATGTCCTTCACGGAATTGCTCCATGATTCGGTCACGGATTCCTTGCGATAAACTGCCGTGCAAAGCGCCTGATGAAAAGCGGTTGATGGCTAAGTTTTTGGCTAATTTATTAACCGCCGCTTTGGTTTTACAAAAGATGATTCCGCGTTCTCCTTCTTTCGAATTCAAAAAATGCATTAAAACATCCAGTTTTTCAATAGGATCTACCACAATATATTCGTGGTCAATGCCTTGATTTCCTACCGTTTCCATGTTGGCACTTACTTGTACCACATTTTTATTTAGATAGTTTTGGATCAACTGTTTTATGGTGCCGGGCATGGTGGCCGAGAATAAGAAGGTTCTGTGACTTTCGTTTAACTCTGCTACAATCTCGTCTAAGCTTTCCTTTAATATCGTTACCATTTCATCGGCTTCGTCGAGCACGAGGAATTTGGTTTCTTTTAAATTGATGGCTTTGCGCTGAATCAAATCTATTAAGCGTCCCGGTGTTGCCACAACAATATGCGTTGGCATTGCCAACCGTTCTATTTGCGGTTTAATTGGAATTCCACCACAAGTAGCTGCAATAGAAACTTGGGGTAAGAATGCAGCAAATGATTCTAAATTCTTAAATATTTGTTGGCCTAATTCTCGCGTTGGCACTAATATTACTGCTTGAACGACTGGAGAATTGGTATCTATTAATTGTACGATTGGCAATCCAAAAGCAGCCGTTTTTCCTGTTCCTGTTTTAGCAAGTCCAACTAAATCAGTTTGGTTTGCTAACAGTAACGGAATCGTTTTTTGCTGAATTTCTGTTGGTACTACAATTTTCAATTCGGTAATCGCTTTTAATATGGGTGCTGAAATTCCTAAATCAGAGAATTGTTTTGACATTTTTTTTGGATTTTATATTTTGTAAAAAAATAGTTGTTTGGTAACCGTAATTTCTAGCCCCGATAGCAGTGGAAATCCTTGCGCTTTTTTTTTAAAAAGTGGAAGATTGCAACGAATAGCGGGATCAGCTTCTAAAAAAAAAATATTAATCTTCGTCCGGTTCATTCATGATTTTTTCACGGTATTTTTTACCGGTTAACAGTACCAATTTTAATTTGTAATCGTCAACAAGCCATTCGCGGTAGTTTTTACTACACTGACTCAGACATTTTGAATAGCGTTTGATGCGGCAATCAATATCATCATCTAGTAATTTTCCCAATATTTTTGCCTCTTGCAAAGTCTCTGAATTATCAACACACATGGCAGCATGTTGTTCTAAGGATTTTTCAAGCACTTCTTTGGAACGCAAATTTTGTTTAATAATGAGTTTGTGCTCTTCATCAACATCAAAAGCTACAATGGCCGTTTTACTAAATTTTTCACGTAATTCCGGTGGCATGCTGTATTTAAAATACAATTCAATTTCCGTATCGTCACGTAAATTTTCCAAGTAAAACTCGGGTGATTTAAAAATGTGCTGCCAGTTTACAGGCTCACTCCAAAGTCCAAATCTTGCGGCATTATTTCCTAAATCGATCACGTTAAAAATATCTTTATTAGGCAATTTTCTGGAACCGCGACCAATCATTTGATAGTATAATGTCAAAGATTTTGTAGCTCTATTCAATATTATGGTTTCAACTGTAGGCTCATCAAAACCGGTGGTAAGAATCCCCACCGATGTTAAAATAGCATCCGGAGTATGTTTGAACCAATGTAAAATATCTTTTCTTTCCTCGTTATTGCTGGTGTTATCTAAGTGGCGAATCGCATAACCGGCTTCTCTAAACGTTTCATATACATATAATGATGTATTGATCCCATTATTGAAAATTAGGGTTTTTTTACCTAAGGATTTCTCAGTGTAGGCATGCAACAATTTTTCCTGCATGGCCATATTCGTGTAAAGGTCATCCGATGATTTCACGGTATAATCCCCATTGATCCCAACTTTCAAGGAGGTCAAACCTACATCATAACTATACGTGACTGCTTTTGCCAAAAATCCATTTGAAATCAAAGAGCTAATGGTATCTCCTACGATTAATTCATCATAGCTTTCATGCATTGGCAACTTAATATTAGAACTTAAAGGAGTTGCTGTAACCCCTAAAATAAAGGCGTTTTTGAAAGAGCTCAATAATTTTCTAAAGGAATTGTAATGCGCCTCATCGATGATTACCAATCCTACATTATCTAAATGCAGTTTTTCATCATTGATTCGGTTTTTCAGCGTTTCAACCATGGCTACAAAACAGGAATAATCGTTTTGGTCAGGAAGTTCTTTTACTTTACTGTTGATGATTTTGTTTTTTACATCAAAACCCTTCAACATTTTTGAAGTTTGCTTGCACAACTCGATTCGGTGTGTTAAAACAACTACTTTTTTATCATGTTGTGATAAATAACGGCGCACGATTTCTGAGAAAACTACTGTTTTTCCGCCACCGGTAGGCAACTGGTATAATAAGTGGTGCTGAGGAGGTGCATTATCGATACGTTCAAATATGGCATCAATATCGCCTTTTTGATAGGCGTAAAGTTCTTTTTTGTCTTCGATTTCTATTTCTGAAGTGTTTTGGGACATTGCTTATTGTTGGATTTTTGCAAAACTACACCTAAAAAACAGTTTAACTGTCACTTTTAATTAAAAAAATATGGGATGGATTAAATAAAATTCAATTATGACACCATTTAATACTCAATACGTTCTAAAACGGCATTAAATTCCGGCTCGTTATACCATTTCTGACTGATTGTCTGCTGATGAATGACTTTTAATCGGGACTTAAAATCCTGCAGTATTCCATTTGCAATCAAGAAAATAACGGCTTGTTCAAAGGAATTGAACATACTTTTAAAAAACAAATCGTGCTTAATTATATGTTCCGAAGCAAATGTTTGAGCAATTTCAATATTATATAGCATAACATCCGCAATTACAAAGGGATCTACACCCAAAATAATAAAATGTTTGATGTATTTTTGAGCCACTGAGCGCCTCATTTTTGGTTTGCTGCGTCTTCCCGATTTTTTTAAAGGATAGTATTCGTTTGAAATTTTGAGCTTGCATTCTTGTAAAAGTGATTCTTCCTTTGGATTAAAAACAAAATCATAATAGACTTTTACGGGACTGAATTTCTCATACAATTCGATAATTTGTTCTTCGAGTTGCTCTTTATTTAATTCAGACAAATATTTTTTTAAATCGCGTTTGCTCATTATCAAAGTTTAAGGATACAAAAGTAATTTACTTTAGGAATCAATATGCCGTAAATCAAGGATATTACTTAATTTTGACACAAATAAAGGTAGATGTTCCTTTTTTCAAAACCTATTTTTTTACTTTTACTCCCAAATTTAATCTTATGCTCAAAATTTTCAAAATTGTCGCTATCCTCGAAGGCGTTTCTTATTTGGCTTTGTTTTCAAATATGCTTGCTGTAAAACCAACTAATTTAGCGCTTTATAAAACATTGCTTTTCCCAATAGGAATGGCGCACGGAATCTTATTTGTTAGTTATATTATATTAGCTATCATATTGAAATTTGAACAAAACTGGGATTTTAAAAAATTTGGAATTATCTGTTTGGGTTCTTTAATTCCTTTTGGAACTTTTTATGTAGATAAGAAATATTTACAAAATGTATAAATACATAGAAAAAATATTCACTTTTCTATATCCTGTTTTTCGTAAATGGGGATTGGGAAGTAGTACTGCTTCTTATCTTAGTTTAGTATTAAATATCCTTGTTTTATGCGTGATGGCGTATGCTATCTATGTTGTTTTTCGTCTTATTTTGGTTACTATAATGGCCGTTATTGCCCAAAAAACTAAAACTAAATTTGATGATTTATTAGTTACCAATAAGACAGCCAAATACATTGCGCACTTAATTCCACTTTTATTTATTTACAAATCAGTTCCTATAATTTTGGACCGATTTGTTTATTGGGAAACTTTCTTTGGTAAGCTAGTTGGTATTTACATTATCATTTTAGTATTATGGATTATACGCACCATTTTTAATGCATTGCGGGATTATTTAAAACTAAAACCCCGCTACAGCGATAAGCCAATCGATAGTTTTATTCAAGTTATTATGATCATGCTGTGGGTAATTGGAATAACCTTAATCATTTCAAAATTGTTTGAGATTGATCAAAAAGAGCTATTGACGATTTTAGGAGCTGTTTCTGCGGTAATTATCTTGATTTTCAGAGATACTATTTTGGGTTTTGTATCTAGTGTTCAGGTCTCTATTAATGATATGGTTCGAATTGGGGACTGGATTACGATGGATAAATTTGGAGCTGATGGTGATGTAATCGAAATTAATTTGGCAACGGTAAAAGTTCGAAATTTTGATAATACCACCACTACTATTCCTACCTATAGTTTGAGTTCGGATTCGTTTCAAAACTGGCGAGGCATGCTGAATTCAGACGGACGACGTATTAAAAGGCACATTCTAATTAAAACAAGCAGTATTCGGTTTTTAGAAGAAGCAGAACTGGATAATTTGAAAAAAATCCATCTAATATCGGATTATCTTGACAACCGAAAATTAGAAATAGACGAATACAATGCAGCTAATAAAATAGACAAATCACTTGCAATTAACGGTCGAAATTTGACCAATTTAGGCTTGTTTCGAAAATATATTACAGAATATTTACTAAATTATCCTGAATTAAATAAAGACATGTTGATGCTTTGCCGCCAGTTGCAATCTACTTCGCATGGTGTTCCTCTGGAAGTTTATGCATTTTCACATGACAAACGATTTGAGAATTATGAATACATCATGTCTGATATATTTGATCATATTATTGCCTCAGTGGGTTATTTTGATTTGGAAATCTTTGAAACTATCTCTGAAAATGATATCAAAATATAACAAAAATCCTAAACACGCACTGCTTCAGTTTGGAAATCTACAGCCTATCTTTGATATATTCTATTGCTGATTTTCCATGGGCTTTTGGTTTTCCATCCGCGTCTAAATTTACCATTGTAGTATGATCAATTGTGATAATAGTTTCGCGCGTCATCATGTTTCTCGCCTCACACTTTAAGGTCAGGGAAGTAATTCCAAATTTGATGACATCAATACCAATTTCGATAATATCACCTTGTCGCGCTGAACTTCTAAAATTGATTTCTGACATGTACTTAGTTACGATTCGAGTATTTTCTAATTGAATAATGGTGTACAAAGCCAATTCTTCATCGATCCAAGCTAATAATTTACCTCCAAATAAAGTTCCATTTGGGTTTAGATCTTCCGGTTTTACCCATTTTCTGGTATGAAATCTCATAAGTTTTTATATATAAGTGTAAAATTAAGCTATTCCTATTTCATTTTTTTTTAATTTTAAAAAAAAAACAATGAACACACGAGATACTTTTTTAAATGAATATAGAGGACAGGCAATCGGTTCTGTAACCACACAATCCACAACGGAAGAATCATTTCAAAATGAGGTCCTTCGTCCTATTCTAAAGTTACAAAATGATTTATTGATAGCCTCTTTCCTTGCTTATGCAAGCAAAAATAAAACTGATTTTCAAACCTACACAATCGAAAAAAAGATGGCTACTATGGAAAATGCAGTTCAAAAAGACACCAAGTTTAGAAACGTCCTGAAAGGGATGGTGATTGGTTTATTTACCACAGCTGAATACGATATTTACGTAAAAAATGCCTCCAACATCAACAAGCGAATGATGAGCATGCTAGTAGAACGCTTAAAAAGTCAAGTACAACTGTTTGAAAAAAAGTCAAAATAAAGAAACGATTTTGACTTAGTTTATTTTTATTAATTCAATTTCACCAAAGGAAAATAATTGGTTGCGGTCAGTATGGTTCATTATGGCTTTCTAAATAATTTTTTTTATATGACAAGAGGTTAAAAAAGGGTGAACTTATTGTTTATAATTTAAAAAACAGTTCCTTATTTACCTTAATATTATCATTTATTTCCAATTTGGTAATCCTAGTCTTTTTTATAATAAATATTGATCAAGTATAATTAAAGATGCCTTTTGTATGAGTTTTTTCATTATAATTGTTAAAATTAAAAAGTATGAAAGAAGAGTATTTTAAATGGTATTCTCCAAATTTAAATAGAGACATAGAAATGTTAGTTTTTGGACATGGAGGATATCCTGTTGTCTTATTTCCAACTTCTATGGGGAGTTACCATGAAAACAAAGATATGGGACTGATTGATGCTGCAAAATGGTACATTGAACAGGGATTAATACAAGTTTTTTGTCCTGATAGTATTGATAATGACAGTTTCTACAATAAAAATATTCATCCTCTTCATCGCATAGAAAATCATGTCCGATATGATAAAATGATTTGTCATGAAATCGTCGAGAAAATTAAAAATAATACTTCTGCAGGAAAAGTAGTTGTTGCAGGTTGCAGTTTTGGTGGGTATCATGCAGCAAATTTTGCCTTTCGTCATCCCGGTTACGTAAGCCATCTTTTTTCTATGAGCGGTGCCTTCAATATTAAGAGTTTTATGGATGGGTTTCATAATGACGATGTATTTTACAACAGTCCCGAAGATTATTTGTATGGATTAGATGACCACGAAGTATGGAATATGGACATCGTTCTTGGAACCTCCAATTGGGATATTTGTTTTGACGCAAATCTGCAAATGAGTAAGGTTCTAACGGATAGAAATATCCACCATTGGTTAGACATTCGCCAGGAACGAAAACACGATTGGCCTGTTTGGCAAGAAATGTTTCCCCATTATTTATCAAGAATCAAGTTTTTTTAAAAGTATTAAGAATCGAGTATTAAGTATAAAGACCAACAATAAGATGAAAAAAATAGGAATATTATTCGGAATGGAAGATACTTTCCCGCAAGCATTTATAGATCGGGTGAATTCAAAAAATGAAAAAGGAATAATTGCCGAAGCGGTTGCTATTGATAAAGTAGTTCAAAATCAAGATGGGGAATATGCGGTAATTATTGATCGAATTTCTCAAGATGTTCCGTTTTATCGCGCTTATTTAAAGAATGCTGCTTTAACAGGAACTAATGTAATCAACAATCCGTTTTGGTGGAGCGCTGATGATAAGTTTTTTAATAATGCATTAGCCGACACGTTAGGCGTTCCGTTGCCCAATACGGTAATTCTTCCATCAGCAGAACACCCAACAGATACTACTGGAAAATCATTTCGCAACCTAAAATACCCAATGGATTGGGAAGGAATATTTCAATATATTGGCTTTCCTGCTTATATGAAACCGTACGCTGGCGGTGGCTGGAAAAATGTATACCGATTAGAAAATATCGAGGAGTTTTGGGAAAAGCATCAGGAAACAGGACAATTAGTCATGATGTTACAAGAAGAAATTGTTTTTACGGAATATTTTAGAGTGTATTGTTTGGGTTGTAAAGCCGTCCGTATTATGCAATATGAACCAAGAAATCCGCATCATTTGCGCTATGTAATTGATGGACCACCTGTAGATAAAAAATTGTTAGCCACTATAAAAGACTATACGTTGCGCCTTTGCAAAGGGTTAGGTTACGATTTTAATACCGTAGAATTTGCCGTTCGTGACGGGATTCCTTATGCGATAGATTTTGGAAATCCGGCTCCTGACGCCGAATTAACTTCAGTTGGTGCTGAAAATTTTGAATGGGTTGTTGAAGAGGCTGCAAAAATGGCTATCGCTGCCGCAAAAAAACAAAAAGCAGGAAAGATGAATTTGACTTGGGGAACTTTTATCAAAGAGGCGGCGGCGGGAAAATAAGAGGAATGAATTAACGAAACCCCTTGGCCTCGATCAGCAGCCTGTAGATAGATTGGTATGAAAATTCCTTATTACTTGCTGACGCGTTTGCTTTAAAAACCAAACAAGACAACCAATAGTAAACATTGAAACGGAAAGCGGGACGCGAGCGAAGCGAACTGACGAAGTAAACAGCTCCTAAATAATATGCTAATGAAAAAATTACCTGTTTTTACACTTGGTGTAGAAGAAGAATACCAAATTATAGATCCTGTTTCCAGAGATTTGCGGTCACATTTATCTAAAATTGTGGATGGTGCCAAAATCATTTTGAATGAGCAGGTTAAAGCTGAGATGCATCAATCTGTAGTGGAGGTGGGAACCAATATTTGTAATAATGTCAACGATGCTAAAAATGAGATTCGGTTTTTACGTTCTAAAATCGTGGAATTAGCCGACAAACAAGATCTAATTGTTGGCGGAGCTGGCACACATCCTTTTTCGAAATGGCAAGATCAGCCTATTACTGACGATCCAAGATATCACGATATTGTCAACGAATTGCAGGATGCGGCACGTTCTAATTTAATTTTTGGAATGCATTGCCACGTAGGAATTGAAAATCGAGAAATCGGTTTGCAATTGATGAATCAAGCAACCTATTTTTTACCTCACATCTTTGCGCTGTCTACGAATTCTCCTTTCTGGGAAGGCAGACAAACAGGATATAAATCTTTTAGAACCAAAGTTTTTGATAAGTTTCCAAGAACAGGATTACCAGAATATTTTGACTCAGTGGCATCCTACGATAACTATTTAGAGACTTTAGTAAAGACTAATTGTATTGATAACCCAAAGAAAATTTGGTGGGATTTACGATTGCATCCATTTTATAATACGATTGAATTTAGGATTTGTGATATGTCATTGACAGTCGATGAAACGATTTGCATTGTAGCCATAATTCAGGCAATTGTAGCGAAATTGTACAAATTGAACATGAACAATACCAGTTTTAATGTGTATCGATTGGCTTTAATTAAGGAAAATAAATTTCGAGCTGCACGATACGGAATTGAGAATAACATGATTGATTTTGGTTTACAAAAAGAAGTGGAAACTAAAATGCTAATTTTGGAATTGCTAGATTTTATAGATGATGTGGTGGATGAATTAGGCAGTCGCGACGATATAAATCACGTTCATGAAATTCTGAAATACGGAACCGGTGCTGATAAACAATTAGCTGTTTTTCACCAAACAGGTAGTCTGTCGAGCGTGGTCGACTTTATAACAGGTGAATTTACCAAGGGATTATAAAATATAAAGTACCTTTGCTTATTATTTTTTAGAACTACGATTATGTTAAATAAAATTATAAAAATTGCGATTTTAGATATGTACAACGGAGAACCCAATCAGGGAATGCGCTGTATTATTGATGTGGTGAATAGGTTTAGTCCTGTAGTGAGTTTTGAAATATTTGATGTTCGAGGAAAATGTAAATTACCGGATATCAGCAAATTTGATATTTATATTTCTACTGGAGGCCCAGGAAATCCATTGATAGGAGATGGGAATTGGGATACCAATTACTATGAATTCATTGATTCGTTAGCAAAGTGGAATAACCAAAACGCAATAAAAAAGCATGTTCTGTTTATCTGCCATTCGTTCCAAATGGCTTGCTTGCATTTTGGATTAGCGACAGTAACAAAAAGAAACGATACCTCTTTTGGTGTAATGACTATTCATAAAACAAAGGAAGGCATAACCGATCCTTTATTCGAAGGTTTGGCTGATCCATTTTATGCAATTGATTCCAGAGATTATCAAGTCGTACAGCCAAAATTAAGTGTTTTTGCTAAAAAAGGAGCGAAAATTATCTCTTTGGAAAAAATTAGGGATCATGTGCAATACGAACGAGCGATTATGGCAGTTCGTTTCACCGATTATTTCGTAGGTACACAATTTCATCCTGAAGCAGATCCCATAAGCTTTGTTGCGCACATGAGAAATAAAGATGCGAAGGAGAAAATCAAGAATATGAAAGGTAAAAAGAAGTTCCGGAATATGTTAGAGGACCTAATGGACGATGATAAAATTTACAGGACCAATGAAACCTTGATTCCAAATTTCCTTCGGATAGCGATAAATGACTTGATGAAAACTAAAAAAATGCTTTCTAACTAAAACTACCTATTCCAAATGATTTCAAAATATCGGGAGTTGTTTACTACTCAATTTACAGACAAAAAATATCAAGACTTTAAAGATGATATTGCTTCCGATTTCAATTACCTACCTACATTCAGGTTGGGAGAAACCCCTTTTTTTATTTCGAAGGAACTAAAAAATCAATTAATTGAGGGCTGTAATGAAGTTATAGCTTTTATTCAAAAAAAAGAATTCAAATCTCTTACAAACAGGTCGTTAGAACTCAATCATAACGTACCTAATGAAGATGAACACACTACTTTTTTAGCGATTGATTTTGGTATTTGCGAAGAGGATGGCGCGGTTATCCCAAAACTAATCGAGGTACAAGGATTTCCATCTTTATACAATTATCAAGTCAATCTGTATGAGAAATTTAAGAATCATTATCCCTTTCTTAAAGAGTTAACTCCCTTCATAACGGATGTTGAACCACAAGACTATTTGCATATTCTAGAAGAAGCAATTTGCAACAATCATCCCAAAGAAAATGTTATTCTTCTTGAAATAGAACCAGAAAAACAGAATACCAAAATTGACTTTTATTATTGTCAAAGGGATATCGGTATTCCCATCGTATGTGTTACAGAATTGATAAAAAAGGGCAAACAACTGTATTACAAAAATGAAAACGGTGATGAGATTTTGATAAAACGAATCTATAATCGGGTTATTTTTGATGAATTGGATTTGCGTCCAGATTTGAAACTGGACTTCAATTTCTCAGATGATCTTGAGGTGGAATGGGCTGGTCATCCCAATTGGTTTTTCAGAATCAGTAAATTTATATTACCATTTTTAAAAGGGAAATATTTTATTGAAACAACACTCTTAAGTGAGCTTCAGGAAATTCCTAAGGATTTAGAAAATTATGTTTTAAAGCCCTTGTTCTCCTTTTCAGGCACAGGAGTTATTTTTCATGTCACTCAAGCAGATATCGAAGCAGTAGTAGAAAAGGAACTTTACATATTACAAAAAAAAGTACACTATCTGCCCATTGTGCAATCACCTAACGGTAAAGTAAAAGCCGAAGTGCGCGTCCTTTGCGTTTGGAAGAAAGAAGATAAATCCCCTACTCTATTGTGTAACCTTGTTAGATTGAGTCGTGGTGAAATGATAGGTGTAAAGTTCAATAAGGATAAAGATTGGGTTGGTGGCACTTTAGGATTATTTGAAAGGTAGCTATTTTCTAAATCGAGGCCTCACTTTTTTTAGTAAAAAACGGAAGCTTGATTTTTTTTTTACCGCAGTATGACGGTTGTTGATTTTAATTTACAAAAAAGATATTTGAGCCTCAATGCACTACCTTTTTTTTGTATAAATGTCATTTTAACGCATTGAAAGATTTTTTACTAAATTCATAGCTATATCTTATAAGCAAAAACTTGTTAATAAATTATTAAATTAGCTTCAATGGCTATTTTTTCTCCTTTTTTTATTTTCTGAATGTGTCATTTTAATCAATATTATCCCTTTAATTAGTTCTTTAGTGAATTTTTTTGTCTGATTTCCTTAATAATTTGAAAAATATGGAATTATTCAATATTTTAACATAAAAAAAATCAACCTGCTTTTTTTTTCTTTATTATTGTATAGTTATCCTAAATTTTAAATAATCATTAATTTTAATAATTAGCAAATGAATAGAAGAGAAGCACTTAAAAGCGTTGCGTTTTTGATGGGAAGCGCAATCTCAGCAACTACAATGGGGGTTTTATTTGAAAGTTTTACTTTGCCCGAAAAAGAGAAAAACCAAGTATCTTTTTCTGCTACGGATGAAGAAATTTTGGCTGAATTCGCCGATATCATTTTGCCGACCACAGCATCCTCTCCGGGAGCCAAAGCTGCAGGACTTGGTGCTTTTATTCCAATGATTATTAGAGATTGCTATCCCGCTAAGATGCAAGAAATTTTTGCATCAGGATTAAAAGCAATGCAATATCAATGTTCAAAAGAATTCAATAAAGACTTTTTATCCATGTCCATTACAGAACGTCAAAAACTAGTGACTTCATTACAAGAAGAGGCAATTGCTGCTGATAAAGCGCCTTCTTTCTTTTTAATCGCACGAGATTTAACTATTTTAGGGTATTATTCTTCAGAAATAGGGTGTACACAAGCGCGCGAATACTTACCTGTTCCAGGGCGCTATGATGGAAGTGCCACGTATACTCCTGGGCAAAAAGCTTGGGCAACGAACTAATTGTTGTTGGCGGCTTTTGTTTTAAACTATTTTATAAATAAAAATTACTACACGTGAATATAAATACGAATTTAAAAGAGGAAAATACTTATGATGCTATTGTAGTAGGATCAGGGATTAGTGGCGGGTGGGCAGCAAAAGAACTTACCGAAAAAGGTTTAAAGGTTTTGATGTTGGAACGAGGCATGAACATTGAACACATCAAGGATTATGAATCAGCCATGAAAGCACCTTGGGAATTTGAGCGCGCTGGTAAACTTACCGAAGAACAAAAAAGAACGCATCCTGTTCAAACAAGAGATTACCCATACAATGAAGCGACCGAAAAATGGTGGGTAAATGATTTAGAATGCCCGTATACGGAAGACAAACGTTTTGACTGGTATAGGGGTTTTCATGTTGGCGGGAAATCTTTAATGTGGGGCCGCCAAAGTTACCGTTTTAGTGACCACAACTTTGAAGATAATGCTAAAGATGGTCATGGTAATGATTGGCCTATTCGCTATAAAGATATTACAAAATGGTACGATTATGTAGAGAAATATGCAGGAATCAGTGGTCAAGCCGAAAACTGGCCTCTTTTGCCAGATGGAAAATTTTTACCTCCAATGGATCTAAACTGTGTAGAAAAATCAGTTAAAGAAAGATTAGAAAAGCATTACAATAAAACCCGAATTCTTACTATTGGACGTACTGCCAACTTAACAGTTCCACATAAAGGACGCGGTAGTTGTCAATACAGAAATTTATGCAGTCGCGGTTGTCCTTTTGGAGCGTATTTCAGTACGCAATCATCAACCCTTCCTGCTGCTATGGCAACCAATAGATTGACCGTAAGACCCTACTCTATCGTAAATCATATTATTTATGACAAAGACACCAAAAAAGCAAAAGGCGTACTAGTTATTGATGCAGAAACTAATGAAACCATGGAGTTTTATGCCAAAATTGTTTTTGTGAATGCTTCCACTTTAGGTTCTACTTTCTTATTACTAAATTCAACTTCAGAAGCGCATCCAAATGGAATGGGAAATGCCAGCGGTCAACTAGGACATAACTTAATGGATCATCATTTCCGCTGTGGAGCGGAAGGAACTGCTGAAGGTTTTGAAGATAAATATACCTATGGGAGAAGAGCGAACGGAATATATATTCCGAGATATCAAAATGTAGGTAACGATAAACGTGATTACTTGCGCGGTTTTGGTTATCAAGGTGGTGCCAGTAGAGGATCATGGCATAAAGAAGTAGCCGAACTGGCTTTTGGTGAAAACTTCAAAGCTACCATGTCATTACCAGCTGATTCTTGGAGCATGGGATTGGGTGGATTTGGAGAAATGTTGCCTTATTATGAAAATAAAGTATACATCGACCACAGTAAAAAAGACAAATGGGGACAACCTGTTTTAGCCATTGATTGCGAATACAAAGAGAATGAAGCTAAAATGCGAGAGGACATGATGAATGATGCAGCCGAGATGTTAGAAGCTTCTGGAATCAAAAATGTTAGAACGTATGATAATGATTGTTATCCCGGTATGGCTATACACGAAATGGGTACTGCCAGAATGGGTAACGATCCTAAAGACTCCGTTTTGAATAAATGGAATCAATTGCATGAAGTTAGTAATGTATTTGTTACTGATGGAGCTTGCATGCCCTCAGTGGCCTGTCAAAATCCATCACTAACATTCATGGCTTTAACAGCTCGAGCTTGTGATTATGCGGTTAAGGAATTAAAAAAAGGAAATATTTAGGTTCATCATGATGAGAAAATTAAGAATGGGAATGGTCGGCGGAGGCCAAGATGCTTTCATAGGTGCAATTCACCGTTTAGCCGCCAATATGGATGGACTTATAGAATTAAGTTGTGGTGCACTAAGCATTAGACCCGAAACTGCTCTCGCATCCGGAAAGGCTTTATTTCTTCCAGAATCAAGAACATATTTGACTTATGAAGAAATGATCAAAGCAGAAGCTGCATTACCGCATGACGAAAGAATTGATTTTATAACCATTGTTACTCCAAATTTTGCGCATTTTGCACCAGCTATGATGGCTTTAGAATACGGATTTAATGTTGTTATCGAAAAACCGATGACTTTTTCTTTAGAAGAAGCAAAACTTTTGGAACAAAAAGTGGAAGAAACAGGATTATTGCTATGTCTAACCCATACGTATTCTGGTTATCCTATGGTAAAACAAGCCAAAGCTATGATTCATGAAGGAAAATTAGGAAAAATTAGAAAAGTTTGGGTTGAATATCCTCAAGGATGGTTGAGTACACTTTCCGAGCGAGAAGGAAATGTGCAAGCAGCATGGAGAACAGATCCTACAAAGTCTGGAAAAAGTTCCGTAATGGGTGATATTGGCACTCATGCTGCGCATTTAGCAGAATATATCACAGGGGCAAAAATCACAGCTGTTTGTGCGGAACTAAACACCTTAGTCGAAGGGCGCATCATGGATGATGATGGAGCGGTCTTGTTGAAATTTGATAATGGCGCGAAAGGTGTATTAATGGCGTCACAAGTAGCGGCTGGAGAAGAAAATGCTTTAAAAATAAGAGTTTACGGTGAAAAAGGAGGAATCGAATGGTTGCAACACGATCCTAATACCTTAGTCGTTAAATGGCTGAATGAACCAACACAAATTTTAAGAGCAGGATCAAATTATGCCTATTTGTCTTCATTTGCAACCCATAATTGCCGAACTCCAGGTGGACATCCTGAAGGATACTTAGAAGCTTTCGCAAATATCTATCGAAATTTTGCCTTAACACTGAACTGTAAATTAGAAGGTAAAGAGCCAACAGCTGAAATGTTAGATTTCCCTTCTGTTAAAGATGGAGTTCGCGGAATGGCCTTTATAGAAAATGTAGTGGCATCATCCCACTCTGATAAAAAATGGACTTCTTTTGTTTTGTAAAAAATACAGTTCAAAAAGGTTTTAGATAAAATATAATATGACTACAATAAAAGGACCAGCAGTATTTTTAGCGCAATTCATTGGAGATGAAGCTCCATTTAATTCCTTAGATGGAATTTGTAAGTGGGCTTCTGATTTGGGTTTTAAAGGGATTCAAATGCCTACATTAGATTCTCGCTTTATTGATTTGCAAAAAGCAGCAGAAAGCACAACCTATGCGGAGGAATTAAAAGGAAAAATCGCTTCTTATGGATTAGAAATAACAGAATTATCAACTCACCTCCAAGGTCAGTTAGTCGCGGTTCATCCAGCCTATGATGATTTTTTTGATGCGTTTGCACCAAAAAATGTTCATGGGAATTCAAAAGCGAGACAAGAATGGGCGGTACAACAGTTAAAATATGCCGCAAAAGCATCTCTAAACTTAGGATTGAATGCTCATGCCACTTTTAGTGGTTCCTTGCTTTGGCAGTATTTTCATCCTTGGCCACAAAGACCTCCTGGTTTAGTGGAAGATGGCTTTGCAGAATTGGCAAAACGATGGTTGCCTATTTTAAATGAATTTGATCAAAATGGTGTAGACCTTTGTTACGAAATTCATCCGGGTGAAGATCTTTTTGATGGGGAAACTTATGAAATGTTTTTGAAGGCTGTGAATAACCATTCCAGAGCTTGCTTGTTATATGACCCATCCCACTTTGTATTGCAGCAATTAGATTATCTTCAATACATTGATTTTTATCATGAAAAGATTAGAGCTTTTCATGTGAAGGATGCCGAATTTAACCCAACAGGAAAACAAGGGACTTTTGGTGGATATCAAAGCTGGATAAATCGTGCCGGTCGCTATCGTTCGCTGGGAGACGGACAAATTGATTTTAAAACTATTTTTAGCAAATTGGCACAGTATGACTTTAAAGGTTGGGCTGTTATGGAATGGGAATGCTGTATTAAAAATCAGGAAGATGGCGCGAGAGAAGGTGCTGCATTCATAAAAAATCACATTATAAAAGTAACAGACAAGGCTTTTGATGATTTTGCAGCAGTAGAAACGAATCAGGCTTTTAATCGAAAAAGCTTAGGATTATAAAACTTAAATACAATGATAATGAAATTAAAATATTTGTTTTTTGGGGTTGCTTTGGGTGGCTTATCCTCATTTTCTAATTATAATTCTGATATAAAATATAGCAACGTTACTAAAAAAGAAGCTATCCTGTACCAAATTTCTGATGGAGAGAAATTAATTGCAAAATCAGATTGTATTGGCTGTCACAAATTAGACAAAAAACTAATAGGTCCCTCCTATTTAGACATCGCTAAAAAATACGCTCTAAATGATAAAAATGTTGCATATCTAACGAGTAAAATCATTAAAGGGGGTTCTGGAGTTTGGGGTACTATACCCATGTCAGCGCATGCTTCATTAAAAAAGGATGATGCAAAATCGATGGCAACCTACATTTTATCTCTAAAAAAATAATTTCATATTGTATTCAAACAAGCTGTACTTTTTTAGCTAATTGAAAAACAGCTCATTTATTACTATTAACTAACCGCATTAAAATAAATGAAAGAAAAAAAAGAAATAAATAAAATTGCGAATAACCGTCGTGATTTTATAAAAACAACTGCTATCGCTGCTGCTGCATTCCTGATTGTTCCCCGTCATGTGTTGGGCAGAGGATATGTAGCGCCAAGTGACCGTTTATCTATAGCCAGTATTGGTGTGGGAGGAAAAGGAAAGTCAGATATCGCGATGTTTGCCAAGAGTGGAAAAGCTACTATCTCCTATCTATGTGATGTGGATACTAGAAGAGCCGCTGAAAGTGTGAAGGCATTTCCTAAAGCTAAATTTTATACCGATTGGCGTGAAATGTTAGACAAAGAACACAAAAATTTCGATGCTGTTTCTGTCTCTACTCCAGATCATAATCATGCCATTCAAGCCCTTGCAGCGATGCAATTAGGCAAACATGTTTATGTTCAAAAGCCGATGGCACATGATATCTATGAAGCTCGTATGTTGACACAAGCGGCCAAAAAATATAAAGTGGTTACCCAAATGGGAAATCAAGGTGCCTCAAATGATGGTACGCGAATCATGAAGGAATGGCATGAAGCAGGACTAATAGGAGATGTGCACACCATACATGCTTGGACAGACAGACCTGTTTGGCCTCAAGGAATTCCTTGGTCTGCTAATAAAGCAGATATTCCAAAAGAATTAGATTGGGACTTATGGTTGGGAACTGCACCTTACAAAGACTATGTAAACAAATTAGTTCCATTCAATTGGCGTGGCTGGTGGGATTATGGAACAGGCGCATTAGGAGATATGGGCTGTCACTTATTAGAAGCTCCTTTTAGCGTTTTAAATTTAAAATATGCTAAAGATGTTCAATGTAGTATTGGTTCTGTTTATGTAGATGAATTTCAAAGAGGGTATTTCCCAGAGAGTTGTCCTCCTTCAAGTCACGTAACTTTAACTTTTCCAAAAACTAAAAAAACTAATGGCGATATTGCTGTACACTGGATGGATGGAGGAATTCAACCTGAAAGACCTTCAGAATTAGGTCCGAATGAAATCTTTGGTGATGGAGGGAATGGAACATTATTTACGGGTACAAAAGGAAAAATGATGTGTGACACCTATGGTTTAAATCCGCGTTTACTGCCACTTAGCAAAAATGAAAATCTAAATATAGCTCAAAAATACGGTAGAGTAAACGATGGCTCTGAAGGTCATTATAAACAATGGGTTGAAGCTTCAATCGCTGGTTATGGAAAAAAAGAGTTGAGTTCTCCTTTTGAAATTGCGGGTCCCTTAACCGAAGCTTTGTTAATAGCAAATTTAGCAATTAGAGGATATGATCTTAAACGAGATGAACTTGGAGAAGATGTTTACCCTGGACGTTCTGCAAAACTGTTATGGGATAATGATGCGATGAGAATTACAAATTTTGATGAAGTAAATCAATTTGTAAAACGAGAGTATCGCCAAGGCTGGAAAGCGTTAACTTTATAATTTAGATTAATTTAATATATTAAAAATGATTAAAAATATTTGTTCTTCCTTACTTGTTATGATTATGATTCAAACTTCAAGTGCGCAACAAGCAGCTATTCCTAAAGGATTTAAATCAATATTTGATGGACAATCGACTACTGGATGGCATACTTACGGAAAAAAAACAGCAGGTTCTGGCTGGAAAGTAGAAGATGGTGTTTTGCATTTTGATCCAGCGGCTGCAAAAGATGGGCAAGGTGGTGATCTTGTTACCGATGCTGAATATGAAAACTTTCATTTAAAATTAGAATGGAAAGTGGCTACAAATGCAAACAGCGGTATTATTTTCTACGTTAAAGAAGATTTAGTAAAATTCAAAAATACTTATGAAACAGGTATAGAAATGCAAGTTTTAGACAATGACGGTCATCCTGACGGAAAAATTGAAAAACACAGAGCAGGTGATTTATATGATTTAATAAAAAGTTCCTCAGAACCTGTAAAAGGTGTTGGTGAATGGAATACTGTAGATATTGTTTGTAAATTCGGAAAATTAACCTTCTTGCTAAATGGAGTAAAAATTGTAGAAACGACACTTTGGGATGCTAATTTCAAAACACTAGTAGCAGGTAGTAAATTTGCAACTTGGCCTGGCTTTGCTGCTTTTAAGAAAGGTAAAATAGCGTTGCAAGATCATGGCGATAATGTATGGTTCAGAAACATAATGATCAAGGAATGGAATACCATGAAAATTACAACGGGCTGCGAAGCTGGTATGTAATTTAAAATTTCCGCTTCCAACATTTTATACTAACCAAACCATAAATTAAAACCAAGTTACCAATGAATAGCACCATCCGAATAAAATTATCTATAATGATGTTCTTAGAATTTTTTATCTGGGGAGCATGGTTTGTAACCCTTGGAACGTTTCTAGGAAACAATTTAAAAGCTTCCGGTTCAGAAACTGCGGCTATTTTTTCAACACAATCTTGGGGTGCTATAATTGCTCCTTTCATTGTAGGATTAATCGCTGACCGGTATTTTAATGCAGAGAAAATATTAGGAATTTTGCATCTTATTGGTGCTTTTTTGATGTATCAAATGTACCAATCAGAGGAAGTTGGACTGTTCTATACTTACGTTCTAAGTTACATGATTTTATACATGCCAACATTAGCATTAGTAAATTCAGTTTCCTTCAACCAAATGAAAGATCCAGAGAAAGAATTTGCAAGTATCCGAGTTTGGGGAACGATTGGTTGGATTTTAGCAGGATTGGCGATAAGTTTTGTTTTTCACTGGGATGCTGCAGCAGCAGTTTCTGAAGGATTACTTAAAAACACCTTTCTTTTAGCAGGAATAGCGGCTTTTATTTTAGGAATCTTTAGTTTTTCTTTACCAAAAACACCACCAAAAGTAAGCGATGAAAAAATTAAAATCGGAGATATTATTGGTCTTGATGCATTAAAATTATTGAAAGATAAAAACTTTGCTATCTTTTTCCTCTCTTCGATTCTTATTTGTATTCCACTCGCTTTTTACTACCAGAATGCACATCCTTTTTTAACCGAAGTTGGAGTTTCGAATCCTACTGGAAAAATGGCAATCGGTCAAATATCAGAGGCTTTGTTTTTGTTGTTAATTCCTGTATTTTTTACCCGTTTCGGGTTCAAGAAAACAATTTTAGTGGGAATGCTAGCTTGGGCAATTCGGTATGTTTTATTCGCTTATGGAAATGGAGATGATTTGAGTTTCATGTTAATAATAGGGATTGCTTTACACGGTATTTGTTATGATTTCTTTTTTGTTTCTGGACAAATTTATACCAATTCAAAAGCAGGAGAAAAATATAGAAGCGCGGCTCAGGGTTTAATAACATTAGCTACTTACGGCGTTGGTATGCTTATTGGTTTTGCAGTTGCAGGGTGGATAACCGACAATTATAAAATGGTAGACGGCGCCATAGACTGGCAAATGGTTTGGATAATTCCTGCGGGAATTGCTTTTGCAGTATTCCTTCTTTTTGCCCTTTTATTCAATGAAAAAAATAAAGTAAAAGAAATACCTTCCGCTATTTAAAATTAATTATGAGTACGAATTTAAACCGAAGAGCTGCCATAAAAGGAATATTAGCAGGAACAACTATTATGGGAATTCCCGCTGGTTTTTCTGCTTTGGCTATGCCAAAGAGTAATCCAGATATCCAATTTAGACCGTTAAAAGGAACTATAAATCATTCCGTTGCGAGATGGTGTTTTAATGATTTTGACATCGAAACGCTCTGTATTGAAGCTAAGAAAATAGGAATTACAGGAATTGATTTGGTTGGACCAAAAGACTGGCCGATGTTAAAAAAGTACGACTTAGTTTCAACGATGTGCAACGGTGCAGAAATTAATTTAGTGGATGGTTTCAATGATCAAAAATTTCATGAAACACTCCTAAAAAACTATACTGAAATGATTCCGCTTGTCGCAAAAGCAGGTTATAAAAACCTAATTTGTTTTAGCGGAAGCCGAAGAGGAAAAACAGATGAAGAGGGTTGGAGCAATTGCGTTCTTGGCTTACAAAAACTAATTCCTTTGGCTGAAAAGCACAATGTCATTTTGGTAATGGAATTGCTAAATAGTAAAATTGATCATAAAGACTACCAATGTGATAGAACGTTATGGGGAGTTGCTTTAGCAAAGCGATTGAACTCAGAAAATTTCAAATTACTATTCGATATCTATCACATGCAAATCGATGAAGGGGATGTGATCAGAAATATTAGTGATAATCATCAGTATATTGCGCATTATCATACGGCTGGTGTTCCTGGGCGAAATGAAATTGATGATACGCAAGAATTGAATTATACTGCTATTATGAAAGCAATTGTAAAAACAGGGTTTAAAGGTTTTGTGGGACAAGAATTTATTCCAAAAAATCCCGACAAACTTGCTTCGCTCCAACAAGCTATTACAATTTGTGATGTTTAAACAATCTAAAAAAATAACTCATGCTAAAAAGAAGAGAATTTTTAATAAATGCTAGTTTAGCGTTAGGCGCTTTGGCCCTTGCTCCTACATTTGCTTTTGAAGCTAAAAAGAGAGCTATCGGAATTCAATTATGGACGTTGCGTGACACCTTGCCAAAAGATGTTAAAGGTGTTTTAGCACAAGTTGGAAAAGCGGGATTTACCGAGGTAGAAACATTTGGATATTCTGCTGCGCAAGGATTTTTTGGGGCCTCGGTTCGTGATTTCAAATTGATGTTAGATGACAATGGTTTGAGGGCTACAAGCAATCATTTCGACTTTAATTCTATAATAAAAGAGGGTTCAACTGACGTGGTTAAAACTTATATAGAAACAGCAAATGTGTTAGGAAGTGAATATGTAACTGTGCCTTATATTGTCTCAGAACTGCGAGGAACTACTGCCGATGCTTATAAAAAATTGGCTATGCAAATCAATAAAGTAGGTCAACTTTGTAAAGATGGAGGTTTAAAATTAGCATACCACAATCATGATTTTGAGTTTACCAAATTTGGTGCTACTAATGGTTACGAGATTTTATTGAATGAAACTGATAAAAGCCTAGTTGATTTTGAAATGGATTTATACTGGGTCGTGCGCTCTGGAAATGATCCGCTACAATTGTTTGAAAAGTATCCCGGACGTTTTACGATGTGGCATGTAAAGGATATGGATAAAACAAATCCAGATTGGAATGCAGAAATTGGAACTGGAACTATTGATTTCAAATCGATTTTTGCGCAGGCAGAACTGTCAGGAATGAAACGTTTCTTTTTGGAACACGAATCAAATTACAAACCAAATCCAATTGAATCTGCGATAAGTAGTTTGAAATACATTAAGAAAAATTTAATCTAAAATTTTTAGCAAAAAAAGGGTTGTTGTGGCATCCCTTTTCTTGACTTCTATTTTGCCCATACTTGAATTAGTTCCCTTTCGTTTTTACCACTGTTTTACCCAATAAATTATTTTACCATTTATTCGATGATTTTAAAATTATAGACCTTTAAACCGTCATTACTCTGTAATATTGAAGCTCGCTACATAGAAATTTTTGTCAACTTCTAATTTTGGATTCTCCGACTTTGAAGACAGTGTTTGCCACTCGGTTTTTGGTTGCAATACTTTTTCTTTTCCATTCAATGCTACTTTAACAGGCATATTAAATCCCGTAACACAATTTGTCCAACGGTACCCTAGCTGGTTGTCTTTGAAAAAATATTCTAGTGTCGGAATTCTAGTATCTCTTAAATACTGATTAAAAACAGAATTTAAATCAATTCCAACTTTTTGGCTCAAATAATCTTCCACTTGTTTGGTAGTAACCGTTTGGTGATAAAAAGTACTATTCAGTCCTCTTAAAATGTTTCTCCACTTTTCATCGTCATTTACAATTTGGCGTAACGTATGCAACATATTGGCTCCTTTATAATACATATCTCCAGATCCTTCATTGTTTACATCATATTGCCCAATTATGGGTTTGTCATTTTCAATATTTTTTCTAATACCTCTAACATAGGAATATCCAGCTTCTTTACCATAATAGTATTCAACAAAAAGACTCTCAGAATAGTTGGTAAAACTCTCGTGAATCCACATATCAGCAATATCTTTATAGGTGATGTTATTCGCAAACCATTCATGTCCCGATTCGTGGATGATAATAAAATCAAATTTTAAACCCCAACCTGTTCCGCTTAAATCCCGGCCACGATAACCGTTCTGGAAACCATTTCCATAGGTGACACTGCTTTGATGTTCCATTCCTAAATAAGGCGCTTCAACTAATTTGTAACTGTCTTCGTAAAAAGGATATGGTCCAAACCAGTGTTCAAAAGCTTTTAACATACGCGGAACATCTTGAAATTGTTTTTTGGCTTTCGCCAAATTGTCTTTCAAGACATAATAAGTACAATCTAAATCGCCTTTTTCTCCTTTGAATCGCTCCGAAAAAGAAACATAATCCCCTATGTTAATATTAACACCATAATTATTTATTGGATTTGAAACATACCAATTATATGTTTTGGTACCATCTTTTAATTGTTTTACGCTGATTAGGCGACCGTTGGACACATTTGTTAAATTTTCAGGAACATTTACACTAATCAACATATTCTCTACCTCGTCGTACATGTGATCTTTGTTTGGCCACCAAACACTAGCACCCAATCCTTGACAAGAAGAAGCAATAAAAGGCATGCCATTAGCATCTTTTTTCCAAGTGATTCCTCCGTCCCACGGCGGATTAATAGCCACTTTTGGCTTTCCACTATAAAATATAGTAAGTTCTTTAATTATACCTTTTGTCTGAGGTGCAATTAATTCAATAAAAAATGCATTTCCTTCTCTGCTATATTTTAAAACCTTGCCATCCTGAATAACTCTATTAATGTTCATTGGATTTTGAAGATCAATTTGCATGGTCTTGTATTCCTGAACAACTTGATATTTTATAGTATTCGTGCCTGAAATGGTGCTGTCAGCAGGATTAACCTTTATATCAAGATGATAGTTTTTTACATCCCACCACGCTCTTTCTTTGGTAATACTGCCTCTAAGCGTATCTTGTCTGGTAAATAAGGGTGCTTTTTTATCCAATAGTCCTTGGGCATTGGAACTATTAAAAATAAAAAAGAACATAAAAATAAAATGCCATTGTCTTTTCATAGTAAATTCATTTGGAACAAAAATAACCTTTAAAAATTAGAAATTTAATTCCATCTATTAATTTTCAGGATAGATTTGAACGTATTCTTGCAGCAATTCGTTCTGTTTTCCACGAATTTGCATGATCACTTTATGGTTTTTAAAATCAAATTTTAATAATCCAAAATTAATATCTTTGACCACCTCTCCTTTTATATACGGATTTTCCTCACTAGAAAAAGAAGTGTAAGTATGAGTTAAGCCACTAGAAGTAAAATCAATTAAGGGGTAAGATAAACCTGTAACATTTTTAGAACTGAAAGTGGCGATATGACGATCACCTGAGATTATAAAGGTTCCTTTTGCATTGGTGGAAACAATTAGTTGCTCTAATTTTTCAACTTCATGTGGAAAATTTCCCCACGCTTCAAAACCGTGCTTATTTGATAAAAATTGAATGCTGCTGACAATGACATTAAATTGTGCATCAGAAGATTGAAGTTCTTCTGCCAACCATTTCCATTGTGCTGCTCCTAAGAGTGTTCCTTCACCATATTTATTAGGTTGAAATCGTTTTTTAGAGTTGATGGCTTTTGTCAACGCTGTTCTAAAATAACGAGAATCAAGAACAATAATTTTTACTTTATGCCCATTTACAGCGATCGTTTTAGCAGAATAAATACCTTCTCTTTTTCGTTCTGGGGCCTCTTTTGAAGTTTCCAAGAAATCTAAGAATAGTTGCTGACTCTCTCTTTTATGAGAATATTCTACTCCGCCATCATTAGAGCCATAATCATGATCATCCCAAGTTCCAAGCACGACTTTGTCTTTACTAAATTGAAGGTAATCAACATCTTGTTTCTGAATTTCATAGTTCTTTTTCAGAAACTGCATGTCTTCCGTATCTGAATAAACATTGTCGCCACCCCAAATCCAAACCGAAGGATGATTTTTATCTATTGCTGGCCACAGTTCATTTTTAATTTTTTGATTGTCGCAAGAACCAAAAGCAATTGTAAAGTATTCATTCTGAATTGGTGTTTGAAGTGTAACTAAAGGAGTATCAATTGATGATTTGCAACTAATAAATCCTAAAAAGCTAAAAATGAGAATTATTTTTTTCATAAGGGATTGAGATCGAAACTTTTATTGAAGCACAAAAATTTAAACGAAGGTATAAAAACCTATTTATTTATAGTTTAAGAAAACTTAAAAAAAAATAGCGACTCACTATTAAAAGAGTCGCTTTTTTAATCGTACATCAATGCCCTTTAATGTAAGTTAGTTACCTTACTTTGTTCTACTACAGCAGTAAAATCATTGGCTAGAAGGGTACCGTATTCCTCTAACAATTCTAAAACTCTTTCCTGCTTATCTGATTTTACGATAAGGCCCGCATGATAATCTAAAGGCACTTTAAAGCAGACTTCTGGATCTGAAAATGACGATAAGTTAGGATATTTAAATTTGGACAAAGTAAGGACAATCCCTGCATATCCCTTTTTTACTTTGGGTAAAAGGTATTTTGTTTTCTTTACTAAAGCGTCTTCAATAGCTGCCCATTCCTTCCATAAATTAATATTTGATGCTTCTGCGACCATTTCAGCTAGATGCGCTCCTCCTACTCGTGATGAAGTTTCGAGAAAATAGATCTGGCCATCTTCCTTGCTTTTTATAAATTCTGTATGTGCGGCTCCATGTTTTAAACCAAAGCCTTTCATTACTTGCTCATTTAATTTTTTGATCGCTTGATCATCATCAGACTTATAGAGAATATTGGCAGATCGAAACACGCCACCACCTTGCGAAATTTCCATTGGCGTAGCCAAATATTTAGACGTTAAACTAAAAATAACTTTACTGTCTAGAATCAAACTGTCACAATGATACACATCGCCAGGCTTGAATTGCTCCAGTAAATATTTAAATCTATTATTTCCCATTTCATTGATATGAATCCACAAACTTTCTTTGTCATGAACTTTTATAATTCCTGTTGCCGAAGCCTCTGATCGTGGTTTTAAAACCCACGGTGCGGCAATGTTATCGGCAAAAGCATTAATATCATGGTCATTAAATAACGAACAAAAAGCTGGGATAGGAATTCCACAACTTTTGGCTCTCATTCTCATTGCTAATTTATCTCTAAAATAACGTCCCGTAGTTTGTCCCATCCCGTCAATGCGGAGATTTTCTCGCAAATAGGTGGCTTTCTCCACATCATAATCATCTAAAGCAACAATCGAATCAATATTAGCGGACTTCATAAAATTACCAACTCCTAGTAATAAATGCTCTAAATTCCAATCGACATCTTGGCCTTCCATGTAAAAAATCTCATCAATGTGCTCGTGTGGCCAAGGTTTATCCCTCAATTTTTCACTTGTCACTAAATAAACTTTGTTGCCTAACTTCTTTAATTGAATTAAAAAATCGGTGCCTTTGAAATAATTTGAAATACAAAGGAAGGTTTTAGAGTTTTCCATACGTTATAAATTTTCAATGAATTTAGTTAATAAATGAACTCCATATCCTGTAGCGTGTTTACTTTTTGCAAATTCATCATCGCCAAAAGCTACTCCAGCAATATCCAGATGCGCCCACGCTTTATGCTCTTTAGTAAAAAATTCTAAAAATTTAGCAGCACTTATGGCACCGGCAACAGGTTTTCCGCTGTAATTTTTCACGTCGGCGATGTCACTTGCAATATCTGATTTGTATTCATCCCAAAGTGGTAGAGGCCATAAACGTTCACCAACAGCATCGCCGCTTTCTTGTAATTTCTTGGCCATTTCCTGATTATTGGTAAACAGAGCCCCACATTCGTACCCAAAAGTACCTACGCTGCTTCCGGTAAGCGTAGCAATATCAACAATATATTCTGGTTTGAAATTTTTAATTAAATAAGACAATCCATCTGCTAAAATAAGACGTCCCTCTGCATCGGTATCAATAATTTCTATAGAATGACCGCTATAGCTATGAATCACATCGCTAGGCAAAAATGACTTGGCATCCACTGAATTTTCAGCACAAGGAACGATTGCCGTCACTTTGATGGGTAATTGTAAATCAGCAATCAATTGCATCGCTCCAAAAACAGCACCACCTCCAGCCATATCGCACTTCATGTGAACCATTCCTGCCGATTTTATATTTAGTCCACCTGTGTCAAAAGTAATTCCTTTCCCTACTAATCCCACATGTTTCATTTTCCCTACTACCGCGTTTGGTGTGTAGTTCATAATGATAAACTGTGGCTCATTCTCACTTCCTTTTCCTACCGCCAAAAAAGCACCTAAACCTGCAATTTTTGATGCCTCATAACCCAGAATTTCCACCTCAAAACCGTATTTCGCTCCGCTTTCTTTAGCCCAATTGGCAAGGTATTTTGGTGTGACGGTGTTAGGCGGCAAATCAACTAAAGTAAAAGTACTCAATTGCGCTTTTGCAATTTTAATTCCTTTTTTGGCTGCAGCCAAAAAATCCTGATTGGTAACTAAACTCAAAGTAAAATCGATAGCTAGAAAAGGATGTTCGTCTTTATCTATTTTAAAATGACCCAAATTATAAGTCCCTAAAAGCAAACCCGAAACTATGGCTTCAACTTGATTTTCAATGCATTGTTCTGGTACAACTAAAGCAATATTTGAACTAAAGAGTTCTTTGTGCTTTGATGAAATACGTCTAAAAATAGTTTTCAGAGATCTGTAATCAATCGCCTTACCTAAACCAATAAATATATAGGTCGCCTCATTTTTCTCCGCTACATAATGCGTGTCTTTTTTTCCATAAAATAATTTAGAAGAAATCTCTAATCCATTGTATGCAATGGGAACAATACTTTTTTCATAAGTTTCAAAAACGGGAATCAAAATTGTTCCTGAAAAATCATCTGTATTTTGAATCGTGTTTGTTATCATTTGTTTCTTTTTTATTACCTACTTTATTTATTTGATAATTGCGCTATGTTTACTTTACTTCGATTGAAAAAACAACCATTCAATTGCTTTTGGAAATTCATCACTCCAATAGGTTTCACTGTGCTTTCCTTGTCTGTTAATACTTAAATTAATTTTAGAGTCGTCATTTACAAATTCACTTGCAAGCAAATCATTCTGAAACTTTTTGATGTGCTCAATCATTGTTTTGCTTTCGTCACCGCCAGCATATAAATAGATTTTCGTATCCGCTGCATTAGTTTTTTTAGGTTTTATTTTTAAATCTGGTATTACCCACAATGAAGGCGAAAAAATCATCAGTTTGCCGTACACCTCGGGATTTCGCAATCCACTAAAAATACTTACTAATCCACCCATCGAACTCCCTCCTATTCCTGTAAATTCGCGTTCTTTTTTTGTTCTAAAATTACTATCTACGTAGGGTTTTAACGTATCAGTTACAAACCGAATGTATTTTTTACCTTGTCCTTTTCCCAAAACAGTTTTCCCTACATTGTATTCTATAATACGATCTTCTTCTGCGTGTTCTATAGCAATTACGATAATTTTTCCAATTTTATACTCGGACATAACGGCTAGTTTTTTGTCAATTTCCCAATTTCCAAACTCCGCCTTTTCGTTGAATAAATTTTGAGCATCTTGCAAATATAGTACGGGATAAGACTCGCTTGAACTGTCATAATCATGCGGCAATAAAGCCCAAATCTTCCTTGTTTTATTGAGTTGTGGAATCTTAAATTCATCTGATATCAACTGAACCTGTGGCAAAAAAGATTGCTTGAATGGCAACCAGTTTTTTCTCCATCTCGCAACATGTTCATTTACAATACCGGTGTGCGCAGTTGTCGAACGATTTTCTGTTCGGTTGCCGTTACGGTCAATCTCAACTTCACTCCAATCTCCTTTCGTAAATTTATACAAAAGCAATTCTGGATAATCAAAATCATGCGAGAATTTAAAGTGATAAAGATTGTTTCCAATTTTTTCCATCATAAAATCTTTGTCCTGAGTACGCCAATCATTAAAATTTCCAGCAATATATACTGGTCGGGAATCATCTTCATCGGTAGTTAAGATGATGTACAGTCCAGAATTTATGTTTGGATCGTTGCGTTCTAGTGTCAATGTGGTATTGTCTAAATTCATCACTTGCATTGTGGTATTCCTATTTTTAAAATAATAGTAAATATAGTGGATTACGATTTGAAATAAAAGAAAACCCAATAGTTTATACATTGACTATTGGGTTTTATTGCTGAAAAATATTTGAAATAAATTTCTATTTCTGACGACTTTTTAAAACTTCAACCACATCGTTTAATTTAAAACCTTTGGCTTGTAATAAAATAAGATAATGAAAAAGTAAATCGGCGCTTTCGCTCAAAAACAAATCGTCATTGTCATCTTTTGCCTCAATTACTACTTCAATTGCTTCCTCTCCTACTTTTTGAGCAATTTTGTTCATCCCTAATTTAAACAAAGAGGCAACATAACTTTTTTCAGAATCTGCATTTTCTCTTCGCAGTTGAATCGTGTTTTCTAAATCAGAAATAAAGCCATAATTCGCTTCGTTTTTCTCCTCCCAACAGGTATCCGTTCCTTTGTGACAAGTTGGCCCTTCTGGTTTTACTTGAATCAACAAGGTGTCGTTATCACAGTCATTTTTTATTTCGACCAAATTCAAAAAGTTGCCACTTTCCTCGCCTTTTGTCCAAAGTCGTTGCTTGGTACGACTATAAAAAGTTACTTTTTTAGTATCAACTGTTTTTTGATACGCCTCGGCATTCATAAAACCGAGCATCAAAACCGTTTTAGTTATGCTATCTTGAATTATGGCTGGAATTAATCCGTCTGTATTTTTTGAGAAATCTATATTCATTTTTATAATTTAAAGATTGAAAATTTAAAGATTGAAAGAGTATCTAATCAGATTTTCTTTTCTCTTTATTCCATTATCTATTTTTATGTTCTAACCTCGATATTGTTATTTTTGAGTGCTGTTTTCAATGTTTTGATTTCAATTTCTTTAAAATGAAATACGCTTGCCGCCAATGCTGCATCTGCTTTACCAATGGAAAAACTATCTACAAAATGTTGTAGGTTTCCGGCACCGCCTGAAGCAATAATTGGAATATTAACCAGTTCCGATAGTTGTGCCAAAGCTTCATTTGCAAATCCGTTTTTTGTACCGTCATTATCCATTGAGGTAAACAAGATTTCGCCCGCGCCGCGCTGTTCCACTTCTTTCGCCCAATCAAATAAATTCAATTCGGTTGCTACTTTTCCTCCTACTAAATGTACAATCCATTGGCCGTCAATTTGTTTAGCATCAATAGCAACTACGATACATTGGCTGCCGAATTTTTGTGCCAAATCATTTATCAACTGTGGATTTTTTACCGCCGATGAATTGATAGACACCTTGTCTGCTCCATTCTGCAGTAAAACCTCGACATCTTTTACAGAAGAAATTCCACCGCCAACAGTAAACGGAATATTGATTGTTGCTGCCACTTTGCGAACCAAATCAATCAAGGTTTTGCGTCGTTCTTCGGTTGCTGAAATGTCTAGGAAAACCAATTCATCAGCTCCTTCATCAGAATAGATTTTGGCTAATTCTACTGGATCGCCGGCATCGCGCAAATCTACAAAATTTACACCTTTTACGGTACGTCCGTTTTTTATATCTAGACAAGGAATTATTCTTTTTGTAAGCATAGTCTAATGTGATTAACCCTATTAGGGTTTTAAACCCTGATAGGGTTTGTTATAATATAATTTTCCAATTGTTTCAAACTAATTCGTCCTTCGTAAATTGCTTTTCCTATGATTGTTCCTTCGCAACCTAATTGGGCTAATTTTGGTAATTCATCAAAAGTGGAGATTCCGCCAGACGCAATTAATTTAATAGCGACTGCACCTGATTTAACATTGCATTGCTCCAAAATTTTAGCATACAAATCAAAACTAGGTCCTTCAAGCATACCGTCTTTGGCAATATCCGTGCAAATCACATAGTGAATACCCTTGTTTTGATACTCTTGAATAAACGGAATCAAATCTTCATCAGAATCTTCTAACCAGCCAGATACCGCTACTTTTTCATTGTTTGCATCCGCTCCCAAAATGATTTTATCAGAACCATATTCAGCAATCCATTTTTCGAAAATTGCTCTATTTTTTACTGCAATACTGCCACCTGTAATTTGGTTGGCACCACTTTCAAAAGCGATTTTCAAATCGGCATCCGACTTTAGGCCACCGCCAAAATCGATTTTTAGTTTGGTTTGAGTCGCTATTTGTTCTAAAATTTTGTAATTCACAATTTGGCTCGACTTTGCTCCATCTAAGTCAACTAAATGTAAGTATTCAATTCCGTGAGCTTCAAATGATTTGGCCACTTCAAGCGGATTTTCATTGTAAATTATCTTCGTATTGTAATCCCCTTTTGATAAGCGAACGCATTTTCCGTCTATGATATCTATTGCTGGTATTATTCTCATTTTAATTAGTCTTAAAGTTCGAAAGTCGAAAGTGTTAAAATTATAATTTCAGAAAATTTTCTAAAATTTGCTCTCCAACATCACCACTTTTTTCGGGGTGAAATTGAGTTCCGTAAAAATTGTTTTTTAGCAGCGCCGATGCATATTCCAATTCATAATTTGTTGTTGCAATGGCCTCATCGCACAGCGGCGCATAAAAACTATGCACTAAATACATGTATTCATTTTCAGCAACTCCTTGAAATAAAGGCGATTTCAAATTGTAAATTTGGTTCCAACCCATTTGTGGCACTTTCACTTTTGAAGTAAATTTTACCACATCAACATCGAAAATTCCCAATCCAGTCGTATTTCCTTCTTCTGATTTGTTGCACATCAATTGCATGCCAAGACAAATCCCTAGAACAGGCTGTTTCAAGGTTGGAATCAGCACATCCAGTCCGCTATCAACAAGCATTCTCATGGCAGAACTTGCTTCGCCAACACCCGGAAAGATCACTTTGTCCGCAGCTTTGATTTCCGTCCAATCGTTGCTTAAAACAGCTTGAAAACCCAATCGTTCCATGGCAAACATAATGCTTTGAATGTTTCCAGCTCCGTAATTTATGATTACAATCCCACCATCCCCCAAAGGGCGAGTTGAAGTTGATTCTTTTATATTTTGACTCATTTTTATTCTTTTACATTTTAGTTCCCCCTCCAGGGGTTAGGGGGCTACAGCATTCCTTTTGTACTTGGTAAAATCATTTTTTCGGTATCGCGCTTTACAGCAACTTTTATCGCTTTGGCGAAAGCCTTGAAAATAGCTTCAATTTTGTGATGCTCATTTGTACCTTCGGCTTTGATGTTGATGTTTGCTTTTGCACCATCTGAGAATGATTTAAAAAAGTGAAAAAACATCTCCGTTGGCATTTTACCAACCATTTCTCGTTTGAAGTCGGTTTCCCAAACCAACCAGTTTCTTCCACCAAAATCAATAGCAACTTGTGCCAAACAATCGTCCATTGGCAAACAAAAACCATAACGTTCAATTCCTAATTTATTGCCTAATGCTTTGGCAAAAACTTCACCAAGCGCAATGGCAGTATCTTCTATTGTATGGTGCTCGTCAACCTCTAAATCTCCTTTTACAAGAATTTCTAGATCCATTTGTCCGTGACGGGCAATTTGGTCTAACATGTGATCAAAAAAAGCAATTCCGGTTTCAATTTTACTTTTCCCAGTTCCATCTAGGTTTAGGATGATGTAAATATCGGTTTCATTTGTTTTTCTTGAAATGGTGGCGGAACGTTCCTCTAATTTTAGAAATTCGTAAATCACTTTCCAATCCGTGGTTTGTAATCCAATAACTGCGTCTAATTCTTCTCTTATTGACGCGATTTCATCTCCTCCTAATGCTTCGTCCGTATTGATAAAAATTGCTTTTGCACCTAAATTTTTGGCCAATTCTACATCTGTAATTCGATCTCCTATTACAAATGAGTTTTCTAAATCGTATATTGGATTGCCAATATATTTTGAAAGTAAACCCGTTGCTGGCTTGCGTGTGGGTGCATTTTCATGCGGAAAGGTTTTGTCAATTAGCACTTCACTGAAAACAACTCCTTCATTTTCGAATGCTTTCATAACTAAATTGTGAACGGGCCAAAAGCCTGCTTCTGGATGCGAATCAGTTCCCAAACCGTCTTGATTGGTTACCATAACCAGCTCAAAATCCAGTTCCAAAGCAATTTTACCCAAATACTGAAAAACATTCGGATAAAATTCTAATTTTTCAAAACTGTCAAGTTGGTAATCGTTTGGTTCTAAAACCATTGTTCCGTCACGATCTATAAAAAGGACTTTTTTCATATTATTTTATTTTGAAACACCGATTTCACAGATTTTTACAAATTAATTTATTTCAATTCCCGAAAGAAGACTAAAAAATTAGTCTAAAATAGAAAATTTAAGAATCTGTAGAAATTTGCTTCAATTAGCATTTAAATTTCTTTTAAAGCTTCTATTAATTTTTTGTTTTCTATTTCGGTTCCAACAGTCAAACGCAACGTATTTTCGCAAAGTGGTTGTGTTGTTCTGTTTCGAATTACAATTCCTTTGGCAATTAATTCAGCGTATCTTTTATTAGCATCATCTACTTTTACCAAAATAAAATTGGCTTCAGTTGGATAAATTTTTTCTACATAATTAACATCAAGCAATACTTTAAGTAATTCTTCTCTTTGTGCTATAATAGAAGTGATTTCACTTGTTACTTTAGCAATATCATCCAATCGCTCCAAAGCGCGTCTTTGAGTCAATTCATTTACATTATACGGTGGTTTAATTTTATTTAAAACTGCAATTACAGTTGCAGAACCGTAACAAACTCCCAATCTTATCCCTGCTAAACCATACGCTTTTGACAGCGTTTGAGTGATTACTAAATTAGGATATTCATCTAATTCATTGATCCAACTGTCCTTTTTAGAAAAGTCGATATACGCTTCGTCAATGACCACCAAACCATTGAAATTTTGTAAAAGATAGGCAACTCCTTCATCTGAAAATGAATTTCCGGTTGGGTTATTTGGAGAACACAAAAAGATCATTTTTGTATTTTCATCTATGGCAGCGACGATTTTTTCAATTTCTGGTTGAAAATCTTTTGAAAGTAAAATTTCTCTGTTTTCAACTGCATTGATAGTGGCCAAAACGCCATACATTCCGTACGTTGGTGGTAATGTAATCACATTATCTGTTTTTGGCTCACAGAAAGCTCGGAACAGTAAATCCAGCACTTCATCACTGCCATTTCCAAGCAGAATTTGAGTCGTTTTTACATTTTTTTGTTTTGCCAAAACAGATTTTACACTCATTTGTTGCGGATCAGGGTAGCGATTTACTCCATTCTCAAACGGATTTTCATTGGCATCCAAAAAAATCATATCAGCAGTATCAAAATCCTCAAATTCATCACGAGCAGAGGAATACGGCTTCATTGATTTTACATTCTCTCGAACCAAATTATTGATATCAAAACTATTTCCCATCTTCAAGTGCTTTTAATCGTAATGTAACTGCATTTTTGTGTGCTTGCAACCCTTCGGCATCAGCCATAATTTCGATTGCTTTTCCAATATTTTGTATTCCTTTTTCAGATATTTTTTGGAAAGTCATCGTTTTTGTAAAACTGTCTAAATTGACACCACTGTAATTTTTAGCGTAGCCGTTCGTTGGTAAGGTGTGATTGGTTCCTGATGCATAATCACCCGCGCTTTCAGGAGTGAAATTTCCAATAAAAACAGATCCTGCATTACAAACGCCATTACTGTAATAATCATCAAATTCAGAACAGATTATAAAGTGTTCTGGTCCATACTCATTGATTAAATCCAATGCGATTTTATCGTTTTCAACAAAAATTAATTTGGAATTGGCAATCGCTTTTTCGGCAATGGTTTTTCTAGGTAAAGCCTCGATTTGAATTTGCACTTCCTTTTCTACCGCATCCATTAATTTCTTAGAAGTCGAAACCAAAATAACCTGACTGTCTGCTCCGTGTTCTGCCTGCGACAATAAATCAGAGGCTACAAATGCGGGAACTGCAGTGTCATCAGCCACAATTAATAATTCAGATGGTCCAGCAGGCATGTCAATAGCTACTCCAAATTGTGTGGCTAATTGTTTTGCAACTGTTACAAATTGATTTCCTGGACCAAAGATTTTGTACACTTTTGGAATCGTTTCTGTTCCAAAAGTCATTCCAGCAATGGCTTGAATCCCACCTACTTTTAAAATTTTTGTAACTCCACATAAATTTGCAGCAAACAAGATTGCTGGATTTATGTTTCCGTTTTTATCCGGTGGCGAACACAGTACAATTTGGTTACAACCTGCAATTTCTGCAGGAACTGCGAGCATTAATACGGTTGAAAAAAGTGGCGCTGTTCCTCCTGGAATATACAATCCTACTTTTTGAATCGGTCTTTTCTCTTGCCAACAATTTACTCCTTCGGTTGTTTCTACTTCAACCCGATCTGTTTTTTGAGCCGTGTGAAATTTGGTAATATTTGCTTTTGCCAATACAATCGCTTCTTTTAATTCATCGGAGACAGTAGCAACAGCCGCCTCAATCTCCGCTGTCGAAACTTCAATATTTGCAATGGAAGCGCCATCAAACAGCGACGTATATTTGGATATGGCCTCATCCCCTTTTTTCTGAACTTCCTTAAAGATTTCTTTTACCGTAGCTTCAATATCATCTACAGTTTTGGTTGGCCGTTCTAAAATAGCGGACCACGTTTCTGGTTTTGGATTGTATATTTTATTCATTTTGTTGTGTTTAACCGCAAAGTTCGCAAAGGTTTCGCAAAGTTCGCAAAGAATAGTATTGCTTGTTTTTTATAACTTAAAGCTATCAACTTCGATTTCTAAGTTCCAATTTCGGAGATCGTATATTACAATACCATTTTCTCGATTGGACAAATTAAGATTCCTTCGGCACCAGCTTCTTTTAGTTGATCGATAACATCCCAAAAAGTGTCTTTATCAATCACAGAGTGCACACTACTCCATCCTTTTTGTGCTAATGGTAACACGGTTAAACTTCTTAATACAGGAAGAATTTTACCAACTGCTTCAATCTTGTCATTAGGAACGTTCATCAAAATGTATTTTGATTTCCTTGCTCTTAAAACAGATTCGATTCTGAATTTTAAAGTATCGATTATTTTTTGAGATTCTGGTGTTACTTTTGGTGAAACCGCTAAAACTGCTTCACTTTTAAAAATAACTTCTACTTCTTTAAGATTATTTTTGAATAAAGTACTTCCGCTAGACACAATATCAACTATAGCGTCTGCTAAACCTATGTTTGGCGCTATTTCTACTGAACCTGATATTTGGTGAATATCGACCGTCACTCCTTTGGAATTGAAAAAATCAAGTACTGTTTTAGGGTAAGAAGTGGCAATACGCATTCCGTTTAAATCTTGAACCGATTTGTAATCAAATGCTTTAGGCACAGCAACAGATACTTTACATTTTGAAAAACCTAGTTTTTGTATAACTTCGATATCATTTCCTTTCTCTACTAGCAAATTATCCCCAACTATGGCAATATCTACAACTCCGTCAATTAGATATTGAGGAATATCTGAATTTCTTAAATACAAAACCTCTAATGGGAAATTTGATGCTTCGGCTTTTAACTGGTCTATACCATTGTCGATTGAAATACCTGCATCTTTAAGAATTTGAATGCTGTCTTCGTTTAAACGTCCTGATTTTTGAATTGCAATTTTTAATGTACTCATTTTGTTTTTTTTTGTTTAAAATATTTTGATTGAGTACAAACATTGGGCAATAAAAAACCCGTTTGATGTACTCAAACGGGTTTTTAGAATATGATGATTTACACACATATCATTAACACATCGCTTGAGAGCAATAATGGAAATGATGATGATGCAATTGATTTGTAAACATTTTGTAATCTTTTTTTATACTTGTGCAAATATAGTCTATTAAATATTTACAAAGCAATTTTTATTTTAACTTAAACTTATATTTTTGTTAAATTAATACTAGTCGTTCTCTTTTTCCTTTGCATCAGCAGCGTTTGTATTCCCAATAGGAGAAAAAGTACTATCATTTCTAATTTCAGTATGACGAATTTCTCCTCCTGAAGTTCCTGTTTGCTGCGCAAAATAAACGGCAATCAAAGCAATACCTAAAGCGATGTAGGAAACTAAAGTGGCTTTAGTTTTATTTTTCACATTAGTGTAAATCCCAAAAACAGAAATAAGGGCTAGTGCGTACAAGACCAACGCTAATTTCTCTGCTACTTCTTCATGTTCATGAATTATAGCTTTGCCAATTCCAGGAAAGTCTTCAACTATTTCTTCTGCACCTTCACCAGTTGCAATGCTAAAGAAGCCAAAAATAGCTGCAATTACAAACAAAACATAAGCTGTATTTTTAACAGCATTGTTTTTTAGAAGTAATCCAACTACTAAAATTCCAAGTCCAAAGATGGTTCCGATAATCGGAAAATGGTTTACCACCAAATGTATATGAGCGTCATTCATGTCCTAATTTATTTAAGTTTTAAAAATTCAAAGTGTATTATTATTATTATTATCTAATTTTCTTCATTCGCTAAGCACTACAGACCGCTAATTGCTGGTTTATCCCGCCAATGAAACTCCAATCAGAGAGCCTATACCGTATGTTATTGCTGCTGCTCCCAACCCAAACCCAACTTGTCTGAATCCGGAGAACAAAATGCTTTTTCCAGTCAATAACGTGATAGCTGCTCCAATACCAAATAGTCCAATAACACTGCTACCTACGCTTAGTAATATTGCATTTTTTCCATCTAAAAACATAAAAGGATACAAAGGGATTATGGCTCCAATGGCGAAAAGAATAAAAGAAGCCGTTGCGGCTTCCCAAGCTGATCCACCTAACTCATTTTTATCGATACCTAATTCCTCTGTTATAATAGCATCAATTGCCGTTTGAGGATTTTCAAAAGCTTTATCGGCCAATTTTTGTGCTTCGATAGCATTCATTCCTTTGGCTTGATATAGTAAAACCAATTCTTTTTTTTCTTCTTCTGGTGAAGCTTCTAATTCTTCAGTTTCCAAATCAATTTGGCGTTGGTTTAATTCTCTCGAACTTTGTACCGAAAGCCATTCGCCTAAGGCCATCGAAATAGCTCCAGCTAAAAGTCCGGCACTACCTGTTAACAAAATCGTATTGTTTGAAACCGCTGCCCCAGCTACTCCCATTACTAAACTCATATTGGAAACTAAGCCATCATTAGAGCCTAAAACAGATGCCCGCAATGCATTTCCTCCTACTGATTTATGTCGACTTTCAAATTTAGACAGCAAGCCACCGGAAACATTAAGTGCGGCATTATTATTTACGGCTTCAATGATATTAAGATGATTGTGCTCAAATCCTGTAGGCTTTTCTCCACTTTTAATTTTATTTTTAATTGCATTTGCTGCAAACTGCTTCTCTATATTTGAAAGACTGCTAATGATGGAGGTGTAACCAAATATTTTACCCAGTTTTAATTGAAACTTGGCTCTAGAAGAAGGCGAAGGCATTTTATACTCTGGTTCGAATGTCAACACTTTATCATGCATGTGTTTCGCATGACCTTTTTCAATTTCGCTAAGGCTACGCAACACTCTTGTAAGCGCATCATCAGACTGAATTTCAGCAATACTATCGTATAAAAAGGCGGTATCGACTTCCGTTTGCAATTGATCTTTTAGTTTGTTTAAATCCATTTTTGTCCTTGTTTAATGATTATTTAGATAAATCAAATGCCCCTTTTGTTAAAATTCTCGCTGAGGTTGTAATGTTTGCACTTGGTAGTATTTCAACAAAATTTTCAGACTTTTCGCCTACTGTCACGCCTACTTTCTTAAAAGAGTACCCGTTTTTTTCCTCAGCTACTAAAAGTACGAAATTTTTGTTATTCTCCGTTATCAATGCTTGAGATGGAATGGCCAAACCTTTTTTGGAATTTGTCACAATTTCAGCTTCAACAAACATTCCGGTCAATAATTTTTGCTTAATAGCATCGTCTAAATGCCCGTGAATATTGATTGTTCTATCATTTCCTTCAATTGATTTACCAACCAAATGGACTTCAGCATTAAAGAACTCTGGAGAAGCTTCTGGAACTTTAAAAAGGATCTTTTGTCCAATTTTAACTTTTAAGATATCTTTTTCAAAAACACCTAATTCTAAATGCAAATGATCCGTATCTACAATTTCTAAAATCACATCAGAAGGAGAGACATACATACCCACATTAGCATTCATAATGACAATATCTCCCGTTATTGGAGAAAAAATAGTAATTATCGAAGTTAAAATTCCTTTCTCCACATTTTTCGGATTAATGTTTAAAAGTACTAATTTGGCTCGCAAACTTTGATGCATTGCTTTGGCCCTTCTGAACTCACTCTCTGCTTTTAAGTAGTTTTTTTGGGAAGTTATTTTTTCATCATATAATGTTTTTTGACGGTCATATTCAGACTTTAAAAAAGTAATTTGCTCCGCCACTTCCATATATTCCTTTTGAATATCAAGGAATTCTGTGCTTTGCAACGTTAACAAAGCTTGGCCTTTAGTTACTTTATTTCCAACTAAAAGTGTTGTTGATTTCACATAACCACCCATAAAAGTATTTACTTTAGCCCGGTTTTGTGGCGGAACATCAATTTTTCCAGCTGCTTTTACCGTTACATCAAAATCATGTTCTATTGGACTTGAAATTTCCATCCTTGAAGACTGGAATTGGGCAGCGGTCACCGCAATCAACCCATTGTCTTTTTGTTCTACTACTTCTGTTTTTGCTTCTTTACAAGCGAACAAGACAAGAGACAGAGTGATAATATATAGTGATTTTTTCATTGTTTTAATTTAAAAGTTTAAATATTGCAAATCTAATTGGGTTTGATTGAATTGAAGAACAGTTTCTAAATGGTCCACTTGAATGGTAGTAGCATTTTCTAAACTTTGAATGTATTGAAAGAAATCAATCTCGCCATGTTTGTAGCTGTTATTTCCAACTTTAATGATCTCGTCTGATAATTTCTTTCCATACAGATTGTAATAATTTATTGCTTCTTGATGCTTGGCTAACTCGTTCTTTTTTTGACTTAGGTACCGCTCTATTTTCAACTCTTCATTTTGCTTTTGTTGCTCCCAACTTTGTAATTCTAGTTGTGCAACTTTTATTTTAGAAACTGTTCCAGAGAATAATATGGGTACTGCTAAACCAACTTGGAATCCATATAAAGATTGTGATAATCCATTATTTTTTCCTTGAAAATAATCAAAATTAATATCGGGTAGCCAATGCTGCTTTTGAAGCTTAATTTGACTTTGATAATTTTGTGTAATACTCTCTAAATATGTGGTATAAAATGACTTACTTGACTGGTTAGTCAAAGTGTGTAATGGAATAATAATATTGCTTCTAATAACTATTTCCTCATCAGTTTGAAGCAAGGATTGCAACAGTTCATACTGCGCTTTTTTATCTTTATCTATTTGTGAAAGTTTAGTTTTTATTTGGCGAAATTTAGCTTGAGCCGTAATTTTCTCCAGATAATTAGTTTCTCCTAACTCAAAACGTCTGTCGCTCGCTTTAGAAAAATTTTGATACAAACTATCTAAATACTGATACAGTTTTTCCTGCTGCTGCAAATAAACGATATGCTGATACGATTTAGAAACGGATAAAGAAAGCTTGTTTTTCTGAATATCAAAATTAGCTTTTTCCCTCTCGTATTCGGAGGAATATACCTTTTTCTGCGCCCCATATACTGTAGGAAAAGCAAACCGTTGTTGCACTCCAAAAACGCGCAATGGAGCATTATTCAATGCTAAATTATTTTGATCATAACTATAATAAATATTAGTTTTGTCAAAAGTATTTGCCGTTTTAATATTGGCTTTTGTTTTATCCACTTGCAATTGAGCCGCCTTTATTCCTCTGTTATTTTGAATTGCTTTGGACAGGAGACCTTCTAATTCTGGATTAGAATTTTGTGAAAAAACCAAAGAAGAACTCAATAAAAATAAAATTATATAGGTTGCGCTACTATGTTTCTTAAACTTCGCTTTTTTAAGGGCGATACTATCAAAAACTTTATACAATATTGGCAAAACGATCATGGTTAAAATCGTTGCGGTAAACAATCCACCAATAACGACTGTTGCTAATGGCCGTTGCACTTCTGCTCCTGCAGATGATGAAATTGCCATTGGTAAAAATCCTAGTGCTGCTGCTGCTGCCGTTAATAAAACTGGACGCAACCTATCTGTAGTTCCTTTTAAAATTAATGCATCGATATCTTTCATGCCTTGGTGTTTTAATTCTTTAAAATGTTCAATCAGCACAATTCCGTTTAGCACTGCAATTCCAAAAAGGGCTATGAATCCTACACCTGCCGAAATACTGAATGGCAAATCTCGCATCCATAAAAATAGAACCCCACCCACTGCCGACAAAGGAATCGCGGAATACACCATTAAGGCTTCCTTTACAGATCCAAATGCGAAATACAAAAGGATAAAAATCAAAAATAAAGCGATGGGAACTGCAACCATCAAACGGGCTTTGGCACTTTGTAAATTTTCAAATTGCCCACCATATTTCACATAATATCCCGCTGGCAGCTTTACTTGGGTTGCTACAATTTTTTGAATATCAGTCACCACGCTTTGCAGATCTCGGTTTCTAACATTAATTCCCACTACAACTCTTCTGTTGGTGTTGTCTCTTGAAATTTTTGCAGGACCTTCTGTATATTCGATTGACGCTAATTCGCTCAACGGAATTTGTTGTCCGTTCGGTGTTGGAACATATAAATTACGTAAATCTTCAATATCGTGCCGATTTGCTTGATCTAAGCGTATTACCATATCAAAACGTTTTTCTCCTTCAAATACATTTCCTACTGTTTTTCCGGCAAAGCCAAGAGCAATCATTTCATTTAAATCAGAAATATTTAAACCGTAACGAGCAATTTTAGAACGATCGTACACCACTGACATTTGCGGTAAACCTTCTGTTTTTTCTATAATTATATCTGATGCACCTTCGACTTTTGCAATTGCATTTTTTATTTCATGCGCTTTTTGTGCTAAAATATTTAAGTCTTCGCCAAAGACTTTAACCGCTACATCCGAGCGTGTTCCGGAAATTAATTCGTTAAATCGCATTTCAATAGGCTGTGTAAATTCGATTTCCATATTTGGAATTTCTTTTTCAATAGCTGCTTTAATTTTGTCGGCCAATTCATCTTTTGTGGAAGCCGAAGTCCATTCTGATTTTGGTTTTAATTTGACGATAACATCACTTTCCTCCATAGACATTGGATCTGTTGGTACTTCAGCTGCGCCAATTCTACTGACAACTTGTGTGACTTCGGGAAACTTTTTGAGAATTATTTTTTCTATTTTTGTAGTTGTAGCAATCGTTTTTGTCAACGAAGTTCCAGTTTTCAAAACGGGCTGAATTACAAAATCACCTTCATCTAATGTTGGAATAAATTCTCCTCCCATCGTTGCAAATAATCCAACAGCCAACAATAATAATCCTAAAGCTCCATACAATACTTTTTTAGTATTGCTTATTGCCCAAGTAATAATGGGTAAATACCAAGAGTTAAGTTTACGGATTAATTTGCTCGATAACGAATTTGGATTTTCTACTTTTGGTTTCAAAAATAAAGAAGAAACAACCGGAATATAAGTAAAACAAAAGATCATTGCACCCAATAAAGCAAAACTAAAAGTCATTGCCATAGGTTTGAACATTTTACCTTCGATTCCCGAAAGCGATAGAATAGGTATGAAAACGATAAGAATAATCAACTGACCGAAAATAGCCGAATTCATCATTTTAGAAGCACTTTTATACGTAATTTGATCTATTTCTAATTGACGTTCTTCTTTGGGTAGATTTACTAAGTGTGCTGACTTGCTGGCTATTTGAAAAGCAATAAACTCAACGATAATTACAGCTCCATCGATAATAATTCCAAAGTCAATGGCCCCTAAACTCATTAAATTCGCATCGATACCAAAAATATTCATAAACGAAATTGCGAATAATAAACACAATGGGATTACTGAAGCTACTACTAGTCCAGAACGCCAATTACCCAGTAACAAAATAACAACGAAAATTACGATTAAGCATCCTAAAATTAGGTTTTCGGCAACAGTGAATGTTGTTTTTCCAACCAATTCGCTACGTTCTAAAAAACCATTAATGTAAACACCTTCAGGCAGTGTTTTCTGAATTTCAGCAACTCTATTTTTTACATCATCTATTACTTGCTTGGAGTTTCCTCCTTTAAGCATCATCACTTGTCCCAAAACCTTCTCTCCTTCTCCATTTCCAGTGATAGCTCCAAAACGGTTGGCATGACCAAAACGAACGTCGGCCACATTTTTTATATACACCGGTAATCCACTGGTATTACTTACTACAATATTACCAATATCTTCGAGAGCATTTACTTTACCTTCTCCTCTTATGAAATAACTTTGATTTACTTTTTCGATGTAGGCGCCTCCAGCAATACTATTGTTTTTTTCAAGTGCCGAAAAAACAGCAGCCGTAGTAATGTTCATCGCTTTTAATCGCGCCGGACTGATTGCAATTTCATATTGCTTCAAATAACCGCCCCATGTATTAATTTCGACAACCCCTTTAATACCGGATAATTGGCGTTTTATTACCCAATCCTGAATTGTTCGCAAATCAGTTACCGTGTAATTACCTCTGAATTCTGGTTTAACTTCTAACGTATACTGGTAGATTTCCCCAAGTCCTGTTGTGATAGGACCCATTTCTGGTGTGCCAAAACCTTGTGGAATTTTTTCAGACGCGGCTTTAATTTTTTCAGCGATGAGCTGTCTGGGCAGATACGTCCCCAGGTTATCTTCAAAAACTATGGTCACAACAGACAAGCCGAATTTAGAGATCGATCGGATTTCCTTTACACCAGGCAGATTTGCCATTTCTATTTCTACGGGATACGTAATAAACTGTTCAATGTCCTGAGTAGAAAGATTGCGTGAAGTAGTAATTACCTGAACCTGATTATTAGTTACATCGGGCACGGCGCCAATGGAAATTTGGAATACGGAGTACAAACCAAATCCAAAAACTCCAAGGGTGAAAAGCAAAACAATTAGTTTATTCTTTAGACTGAAAGCAATAATTTTTTCGAGCATTTTTTATCTTATTTATACTTCAAAAGTAAGGCCTAAAGATAAGGATTTCCTTAAGAACTACTTAAGGTCTGCTTCAAATAAACTTAAAATTACGGTCGTACCTTTATTCTCTTGACTAGTAATTGCCACTGTGATGTTGAGTAATGAACATAATCTTCTAACAATGGATAACCCTAAACCGGTTCCTTTAATTTCAGGGTGATCACTTGATTTTGAACGGTAAAATTGATTGAAAATTCTTTCTAAATCCTCTGAAGGTATTCCAATGCCCGAGTCAATGATGTGGCATTCAATCTTAGCACCATTGTTTACTATTTTAATGGTTAGACTGTCATCTGAATTAGAATATTTCAGCGCATTTGAAATCAGGTTGTTAATTATAATTGAAAATAAATAACTGTCTGTTTCTATAAAATAATCTTGGGAAAATTCAGCTGAAACAGTAATTTTTTTGGATTGGATGGTGGAAGAAGATCGAGCAATAGTGTCTAAAAAGATAGCATTCAAGTATACTTTTTCAATTTTTAAGGTTTGCTTTTGGTTTTCAAATCGCGCCAATAGGAGAAGCTGATCTACTAAATGATTCAACCGATTTACTTCTTTTACACAAAAATTAATCTTTTCTTCGTATTCAGCAGCATCTCTTGGCTTTCGTATTAAAACCTCCAAAGTGCCTTTTATTACGGTTAAAGGAGTTCTTAGTTCATGAGATGCATCTGAAGTAAATTGTTTTTCTCTCTCAACGGCGGTTTCAATTCGGTCTAATAAATTATTGATTGTTTGTGACAAAACAAAAAGTTCATCTCTATTTTGAGGCATCGGAATTCGAGAAGTCAGATTGTCCTTGGTAATAATATTGGAAGTATTAATAATAGCACTAATGGGTTTGATACTTCTTCCTGCAATAAAACGAGCAATGAAGAACAGCAAAATCAAAATTAATGGATACGCAATCATCAGTACTTCAGATAAATTATTAAGAACTAGCGAGGCATCTTCTAGTGACATTGCTACTAGTATATAACCAATTACCTTGGTCTTTTGATAAATGGGAACCTGAATTTGACGAATAGTGTTCGTTTCTAATTTTGTGTCAAAAACCTCATTATCAACTTTTTCAGCAAAATAGGTCAGAGTTTGTTTTTTGAGATTGGGAGATTTTTCAATCACAACTCCTTTCTTATCAATAAATTGAATAAATACTGGATTTACATCAAGTGTATTGTGCTCCCGTTCCTTCCACTCTTCTTCATGAATCAAATGAAAACTACTATCTACAACTTCAATTTCAGTAAGATGTTTCTCCACTTCAAAACTAATATCAGTATTTACATGGCTGTAAACACTAAATTTAACAATAGAATAGATAATAAAAAAAACTACAAAAATTAATAATGCAGTAGTTATAATATAATGTGAAGCAATTCGATTTTTAAAGGAAAGTTGTGGCATTTTTTTAGTCATTAGCAATATAACCTATACCGCGAACGGTTTTTATATAATCTTCTTCTATTTTTAAGTTTAATTTCTTGCGTATGGCATTTATAAAAACATCGATAACGCCAGTGTCATATTCAAAATGAATGTGCCAAACATCTTCAATAATTTGAGTTCTGGTACATACTTTTCCTTTGTTTTTTACTAAATAACCTAGTAGTTCAAATTCACGTTGTGTTAGTGCTACTTCGTTTTTATTGACTAAAACCTGATGTTTGACGGTATCTATTTCAATCGTACCAAGAGTAAGCATTTCATTTTCCTTTTGGCTTCTAAAATGAATTTTAATCCGTTCCACTAATTCATCAAAACTAAACGGTTTCTTTATATAATCGTTAGCGCCTGCTTTGAGTCCTTCAATGGTTTCTTGAATCGTATCTTTAGCAGTCAAAAATATAATTGGAGTACTGCTGTTTTTCAATCGAATGGCTTTACACAATTCTAAACCAGTCATTTTTGGAAGCATCCAATCCAGCAAAATAAGATCAAAATTCTCTTTTTGAGTTAACTGAAAACCCATTAAGCCATCAGAGGCACTGGTAATCGTATAACCTTCTTCTTCTAATCCTTGCTGGATGAACTGAACAATACCCGCTTCATCCTCTACAATTAATATGTGCATTTTATACTTTTTTTGTAAATTTAAGCTTTATTGCATTACAAACTTGAAACCAATTGTAGCAATATTAGCTTTAAGATTATCACTTCGTTCATAGTGATTGAATCTGAAATCAATGTTTTTTAAACCAAATTTCCATACTTTCGAGGCCGTAAAAATATCCGTATAGTTGATACCAAAACCGTATTGATTAGCATCAAATGTGGCTAAATCCGCATCTGAAGTATAAAATTTTTCTGTGGATAAATGTGTTTCGTACGGTGCGTAATATTTAGAAGCTATTTGTGTATAGTACCGATACATTGGAAAAACAGTAAACTTGTCTGATAATTTCACAGGAAGTTCAACAGTAGCGGTATGAGACTGAATGTTCCAGTTATCTGAGTAAAAACGATAATACGTTCTCAATAGGAAGTGTTCATTAATGTAATAATTTAAACGGGCTCCAATAGGAAGTTTGAAACGAGAATCTGGTAATCTTTCAATATCGTCTGCTAATTTGTAGACTCCAGCATTGCTTGTACTCTCATAATTATTAATGTATTGCGCTTGTCCAATGTAAAAATTAGCTTTGTCAGCAAAATAGATTCGGTGATATGGGGAAGACAATAATCCTTGTTGCTGCAATACATCAAAAAATACGGACACTTGTAATTTATTAGATAAGACCTGAGAAAAACCTATGGATGCTGAGAAAGAGTTTCTATTCACTGCATTTATCGTTTGAAATGCTGATGGCAAATAATTGGCGGTAGATTGTCCATTTTGATCCAAAACCGTTACTCCATTAAAATAGCCTTGGTTTAAAAAGTTAGAACCATAGTTAGAATATTCGTGCAATTCCGTTGGATAAATTGGTCTCCATTGATCCAAATATGCATTTACTTTCAAGCTTAATTCTGTATTTTTTTCATTAAAAAGACCGGCAATTCCGCCTCCAAACCCAACAGAAGTGTAATCATATTCATTTGAAAAAGAAACATCTGTATTCCATATAAAATTTCTGGAGTCACTACTATGGCTGTAATTAGCAACCACCGACACCAATTGATCACTTCTAGACGCACCAGATGAAGCTTGCCATGGCGTTCCAGAAGGACCTAAAGCCATTACTTTTCCACCCGCTACTCTATCATCATCGTCGCCACCTCCTCCAGCAGAAGCGCCAGTGGAATTAAATGGATTTATATTACTTGAAGAAGCTGATGAATAGGCTGATATTCCCAAATCAATAGTCAAAACATCATCATCATTCAATGGCATTGCCACCACAATATTTGAGGCTACATCTGTAAGTTTTTCAGATCCTATACCGCCTGAGACAGCTGATCTTGAACCATTTTGATCGTAGTAACTGGCTAAAAAGTCAACTTCCGTACTTTCTAGCACTCTTTTTTTAAATACCGGATCTTTATCTTGTGCAAAAGCAGCAGTAGTCAGTAAGATAAAAAAAGATAAAATTTTTATTTTCATTTTTTCAAGGATTCAAATTTACCATCTAAATACATGCTTTTAATTAGTTGCACCCACAACCACCGCCAGATTTTCCTCCATTGGCTCCTGCAGCAGCTTCCCGATACACTTGAAAAGAAGTCTCATATCGTTCCGCGGTTCTCGCTGATAATTTCATATCAGGATCGTTAATTTTTTCTTTCTCGTATTCTTTTACGGAACTGCAGGACTGTAAAATCAATGCTGTAAAAAACAAAAAGGCTATTTTATTTATCATCTTCACTTTTTTATTTAGTTATATTTTGAACATCAATACCATTGGAGGAATGAATCTTGCCTTTATCATCTACAATAATACATTCAACACCTTTAATTTGATTTACTAAATCCAACCCGACATCCACCCCCAGCACAAAAATTCCAGTTGCTAAAGCATCTGCGATCTCAGTTTTTTTAGCAAAAACGGATACACTTACTACTACTGTAGCTGGATAACCTGTTCTGGGATCGATAATATGAGAATAGCGAATGCCATTAAAAATAACGTACTTCTCATAACTACCTGATGTTTCCACGGCACTATCTTCGATGGGAAAAGTTGCAAATATTTTATTTTTGTTCAAAGGATTTACTATTCCAATATTCCAAGATTTGCCATCTGGTTGTTTTCCCCAGGCATTAATATCTCCTGAAACATTTACAATTCCAGCTGTACAGCCTTTTGAGAATAACAAATCCTTTATTTTGTCAGCAATAAATCCCTGTCCTATTCCGCCTAAGCCTAGCTTCATTCCCGCTGATTTTAGAAAAATAGTCTGTTCTTTTTTATTTAAAATAATATTTTTGTATCCAATTTTTGCAACTGATTTTTTTATGGCTTCCTCCGTCGGCATAGTTTTCATGCTACCGTCAAATTTCCATATTTTATCCATGGAAGCGTACGAAATATCAAATGCACCCTTTGTAATTTGAGAAATTTTGATGGAACGTTCTACTAAATCAAAAACTTCTGCATCTACTTTTACAGGTTTTATTCCTGCATTTCTATTTACGTCAGAAATTTGTGTAGTGGGAATCCAATCAGAAATTAAATTCTCGATACGTTTTACTTCGGCTACAGCCAAATCAATATATTCATTAGCTTTTATAGTGTCGGTAGCAACAGCGGTTACCTCAAAAGGACTTCCTAACATTGACAACTTTCGCTTGTGCGCAATTTGTGCATTAGCTACTATTAATGCTAACAAAAAACCTATACAGACTGTTTTTCTCATTTGATTTCAAAAGAATGAATGAGTTGAATGTATTGCTCTGGACCTGTGTTCTTATATCCTGTTATCCCTAATACCCTGCCCGTTTTATCTAAAAGAAGTACCAGTGGGAAATTTCCAGATTTATTATATTCCGAAGCCATTTTTTTATTGCTACTTGTTACTTCAGCACCTAACAAATTTGCTTTTTTCTTTGGAAAATCAGCTTTGTACAAGACCCATTTTTCATCGGCTTCCTTTTTAAATTCTTTAGATTGCCAAATTGTTTTATCTAATTTAATACAAGGTGCACACCAATCAGATCCGGAAAACACAAGTATAATATTTTTATTTTCTGCAATAGCTTGCGATTTTGCTTCTTCAAAACTAGATTTCCAGTTTTGGGAATAGCCCATTGTCCCTATGAAAAGAAACAAAATCAATATTTTTTTTTTCATTGTAATTGCATTTTAAATTCCTAGTAAAATTATTGGTTTTATTTTGTTTTGGAACCCGCTAAATTCTATCTTAAGTCAATATTAATTTAGGTAGAAAATTAAGTTTATAAATTAATTATATTTTTACATAAAAATATAAATACATGAATTTATCAAAAAAAGTCTCTCCATTCTATTACTTACTCCTTTTTTACATTACCGTTAGTTTTTGTTTAAGAATAATTCTATTTTTTCATCCTATAACTCAAGCAACCTTTACTTGGATGGATACATTGTCCTTATTTGTCTTTGGTTTTTTATCTGATTTTTTTGTTTTCGTGCTAGTTAGTGGCTTCTTATGGCTCTACCTTATTTTTATATCTAATTCCAAATATTTTAAACCTTATGGCTACTTAATCCTTGGATTATTAGTTGCACTAATGCTTTATATTTCCTTTGGAAACACGGTGCTCAATGAATATGGAAGTGCTTTGCCAAAAATCGTAATTGCCTTTCTTTCGATAAAAACAATTTTATTTGCATCACTTCTTTTTTTACCTAAATATCGGAGCCAAATTCGGTACTGGCTATTTTCCTTTGTGATCTTTTTATATGTGGTTTTAATTTTACAAAATGGCATCAGTGAATACTTTTTCTGGAATGAATTTGGAGTGAAGTACAATTTTATAGCTGTAAATTATCTCATTTACACGAATGAAGTGATTGGAAATATTATGGAATCATATCCAGTTATCCCCATATTTTCAGCACTATTCATCATTGCTGGTCTAGTAACCTATATTATTGTAAAAAAATCGAAAGTTTATATCGAAAGCATTCCTGCTTTCGTTGAAAAAATGAAAATTTCAGGAATTTATTTCCTCCTTTTTGGATTGTCTCTTTTTGCCATTCCAGCTTTATCGGTTAAGGAAAATTCACAAAATATTTTTGCAAATGAATTGCAAGCGAACGGAATTTATAAGTTCTATTTGGCATTTATGAATAGTGAGCTAGACTATTTTAAATTTTATAAAACCGTTCCTAGTGCTGATGCCTATGCACAATTAAAGCAACAGATTCCACAAATCTCTGGAGAAACAACCTTGAGACAAATTCAAAGTGAAGCTGCCGAAAATCATAAGAATGTGGTTTTGATAACAATCGAAAGTTACAGTGCAGAGTTTATGAAAATGTATGGAAACGAGAATAATATCACTCCTTTTCTAGATAGTTTAGCAGCAAAAAGTTTGGTTTTTACTAATCTTTATGCGGTAGGAAACAGAACAGTGCGCGGTCTTGAGGCGGTTACACTATGTTTTCCTCCCACAGCGGGCGAAAGTGTTGTAAAAAGGAAAGACAATAAAAATAAATTCTCGACCGGAGCTATATTTAAAGAAAGAGGGTATGCCGTAAAATTCATGTATGGAGGCGATGCTTTTTTTGATAATATGGAAAATTTTTTCGCGGGAAATCAATACGATATCGTAGATAAAAAGACGTTTGCACCAAACGAGATTACTTTCGATAATATTTGGGGAGTTTGCGATGAAGATATGTACAATAAAGCTATTGGGATTATGAATAAAGAGGCTTCAACTAACAAGCCATTTTTTAATCATATTATGACGGTGAGTAACCATAGGCCCTTTACTTACCCCAATGGAAAAATTGATATTCCCGGCGATGCAAAATCGCGAGATGGTGGTGTAAAATATACTGATTTTGCCATCAAAAAATTCTTTGAAATGGCTAAAAAACAGCCTTGGTTCAAGAACACTGTATTTGTCATTTTAGCGGATCACTGTGCTTCAAGTGCTGGCAAAACAGAACTTCCTGCAGATAAATACAGAATTCCTGCTATGATTTTTAGTCCTGGATTTGTAGCACCTCAAAATTACACTAATTTGATGTCACAAATTGACGTTATGCCAACCGTTTTAGGGCTATTAAACTTTAAATACCAAAGTAAATTTTATGGTCAAGATGTGTTAAAACCAGATTATAAACCTAGAGCCTTGATTGCAACGTACCAGGATTTAGGATTGATAAAAGACAATATTTTGACGGTTATTTCACCTAAAAAAAGCGTCAAACAGTTTCAGCTAGCGTTGAAACCAAACCAGACAGTACCGCTGGATTTCCAAATATTCTACGAACAAACGCCATTAAAAAAAGAAAGAACAGATTTAGTTAACGAAACCGTTTCATACTATCAAACTGCCTCCGATATGTTGAAAAACAAAAAGTATCAAAAAATTAATTAGCATAAAAAAACGGGTGAGATTTAAGTCTCACCCGTTTTTTAATTAGAAAAGGAGCATTTATTCTTTTTCATTTATTAATCCAAAAAGACTTCCTTTTTCAAAGGTTTTCAAATCTTTTTTTAGATTTTTACTGTTGCGTTTTGTAAGTTCACTAGCATCGAGATTGCTTAAGTCTGGTTTTCCAGCATTGACCCAAGCGGTGTACCAAAAACTTGCCGTTGCCGTAATCGCTTTCTTCATTTGTTGTTCCACCATCCCATTTAAATCCGTATGTAATTTACCCGCATACTCATCAGAATATAACATGCCACCATATTTATTTTTAACGATAGTTCCAGTAGCGTCGGTCACATAGATTTTGTTTTCGGGTGTTGCGGTTCTTAGTTTTTTGTCGGCAGCTAGCAGTGGTTCGACTAAACGATGTGTATCAAAAATAATATTCCAAGTTGCTTTATCGACATTCTCTAAATAGTGTCCTTGTGCTACATTCAATTTATAGTTCTTTACAAACAATTCAGGCAAACGACTTTCCCACAAAGAATGAATTCCTTTTTGGTTGGTATTTTGTCCATCATGATTGTCTGAAGTATGCAATGGCATGTGTGCATCTGCAATATAATGACCTAAATCACCCGCAATGAATAGGATTTCATTTTTTCTTTTTTCTTTAAAAGCTTTAGTTAATTTGGCCATCATATCTTGGATGTGCCAAGGCAAGATTCCGTTTTTAGTCAAAAACTTTTCATCATATTTAGCCTTTGCTTCTTCCATATTTTTTGGAAAAGTTTCCACAGCACCAAAATTCTCCATGTCAAAATAATGACGTGGCGGCTCCATTTTGTCATTTAAGACGTTCCTTCTTAAATCTGGAACAGTAGATGCTTGTGTAATGAAATCAATGTGATTGTAAAAAAAAGTTTGCAATGGTTTTGGCAATGCCATTACTGCTGCTCTGTTAATTCTTTCATGACCTATAACTCCCCATGACAATAGAAGAAAAGCAACGCCAAGAGCAGATAAAGCAATAAACGTAGGTCTAATTTTAAAATTTTTCATTAAATTTATTTTTTTGAAAGACAAATGTATTTCTTTAATTCGTTATTAGAAAAAAAAGGATTTAAGATTGTGTTAATTAAAAAAGAAAAGTACAATTATGTTTCGACATCAAGGAAAAAATAGAACTTTTGTTCACAATCTTCGTTTGGCTACTTTATTGTCTTTTGTAGCTGGAATTGTAAATATTACGGGAGTTTTATCCATTCAAACTTTAACTACTAACGTTACGGGGCATTTCGCCTATTTTGCCGAAGAGATAATGAAACGCGATTACGTAGCCGCTATTACCTTTTTTGTATTCACTATTTTCTTTTTATTTGGCGCCTTTACCTCTAATTTTTTAGCAGAATTGATTTCAAAAAAACATCCTAATCTATCTCATGTACTGCCCATTTCTCTAGAAATGATTGTTTTGATTGCTGTTGGTGTTTTTGGAACACAAGCAGCCTTATCTAGTATGGAAGGAAAATGGATTGCTTTTTCGATGCTTTTCGCCATGGGAATACAAAACTCTTTAGTGACAAAAATTTCACAATCTATAGTTCGAACTACCCACCTAACCGGGCTTTTTACAGACCTTGGAATTGAACTGTCTCAATTGTTTTTTTATAAAAAGCCAGACGAAAAGAAAAAATTAAAAATAAGTATCTATCTTCGGCTATCCATCATCATTTTCTTTTTTATTGGCTGTTTTTCAGGTGGTTTTCTCTATAATACACTGAAAATGAAAACACTTTTTATTGCTGCTACTTTTTTATTAATTGCTCTTATGTATGATTATATCCGACTGCAATTTCATGTGATCAAAAGAAAAACATTTCATCATAAAACTATTTTAGATAAATAATTGCAACTAATGTAGCGATGGCAATGCATATCCATAGCAAAACCCCTTGTGCTAACGGTTTTAGTCCTACCGCTTTTAAGATAGTTCCATTTAACCCGGCTCCAATTAGAAATAAAGTTATGGTCAAACCAATTTTAGCAATTGAAACAAAATAGGGCGTAATAAGATTCATTTGTGGCAAGTAAGTAGTAGAAAGCATAGCCAAAATAAACAATCCTATAAAGTAAGGAATTTTAATTTTCTTTGTATTATTTTTAAAAATAAAGGAAGTGATCAACGCTACGGGAACAATCCATAGCGCCCGTGCTAATTTTACTGTTGTGGCTATTTGCAAGGCTTCTGCACCATATTTACTCGCTGCTCCTACCACAGAACTGGTGTCATGTATGGCAATTGCACACCACAAGCCGAACTCTTGCTGAGATAAACCCAACCACTGCCCTACTGCTGGAAAAACAAAAAGTGCTACTGAATTCAGAATAAATATGACTCCCAAAGCGACAGACGTTTCTTTTTCATTGGATTTGATTACGGGAGCGATTGCTGCAATTGCACTACCTCCACAAATTGCAGTTCCACAAGAAATTAAATGGGATGTTTTTTTATCAATTTTAAATAATTTTCCTAAAAAGGTTCCTAAAACCAAAGTGGTGAAAATAGAAATCACGGTAAACAAAAAACCTTCTTTTCCTGCCGAAACAGCACTGTGAATATTCATACCAAATCCCAAACCCACTACTGAAAATTGCAACAAATAATTAGTCGCTTTATGATTTAAATTTAAAAATGGATGTCCAAAAAGATTGGCGAGTAGTAATCCTAATACTAAGGCTATAGGCGGAGAGACAAAAATTGTTGTACAAAATAATAGCAACACAAAAAAAATGAGTTGCTGCAATTTGGCATTAACTTTAAAAAAAATAAAAGGTTGTTTTTGAATTTCTTTATGATGCGTTTCCATTGTAAAGTAATTGAATTATTACGGTACAAAGGTGCTTAGATAAAACAATTTATCCCAATCGTAAATTGTAATCTACTATAACTTTAAATTATAATGATTTGAAATGTTTTGTATAAACAAATCCGAAAGCGAATCTGTTTTTCCTTGCAAGGTGATGATATAAAAGAAACGTTCAATTATCAGCTCTTTAATATTTAATATTGCCAATTCATTACTTTTAAGTTCTTTTTTTATCGCATGAATCGATATAAAAGCTACACAATCAGAATTTATTAAATAAGATTTTATACTTTCAGTACTGCCTAATTGCATTTCAATTTGCAATTCGGATATTTTAATTTCAAATGGTTTCAACGCATGTTCAATAACTTCAAGTGTTCCTGAACCTCGTTCTCGCATTAAAAAACGCATCCTTTTTAAATCTTTTTGCGTCACTTCATTACGTTTGCTCAAAGGATTGGAACTGTTACAAACTAAAACCAATTCATCTTTTAAAAACGCGGCATATTTAATAGACTTATTTTTAGATTGTCCTTCTACAATTCCAATTTCAATTTCTTGTTTCAATAAAGCGTTTTCAATTTGTTCTGTATTTCCGTTCAGTAAACTCACTTTTATATCTTGTAACTTTTGATGAAATCGAGCTAAAAGTGGTGGGATTATATACTGAGAGATTGTTGTACTGGCGCCTATTCGCAACAATCCCGAACGTTGATTAATGAGGGTACTCATGTCAAAATCTATTTCGCGGTACACTTCAAAAATACTTTTGGTATGTTGTAACAATACTTCCCCAGCAGTTGTCAAGGAGATTTTTGATCCACTTCGATCAAAAAGTTTAATCTTATAATGTTCTTCTAACTCTTGAATGTGCTTTGAAATAGCTGGTTGCGAAATAAACAATTCCGCTGCTGCTTTTGTAAAACTCAAACGATTGGCAACCGTATAAAAAACTTTTAGTCTAAAATCCATTGTATTTCATTGTATTTACTTAAAGTAATCCATTGTATTTTCGAACCAACCACTCCGTCGCAAGTAAAATGGAAATCAAGATTAATAACCAAATCCAGTCAATCAATGGTGTTTTGGTTACACTATTTTTCTGTATGGCTTTATAATCCTCGTTTTCCAAAAGTGTTTTTATTAAACCATTTATTTGGTCTGGAAAATATATTTTTCCTTGTGTTTGCGATGCTAATTGTGTCAATTTCTCTACATCAGGATTGATAAACTGCTTTTCAATGTCAAAATCAAGAATTTCAAAACGGCTGGAGTACGTCGTTCTAGAATTTAATTCCTTTACTGAAAAGGAATAGGAACCCGATTCTAGTCCATCCAGATTCACTTTATAGGAATTGTTTCCTTTCAACAAATCGTAGTTCGTCGTTTGTTTCGTTTTAGTATTAGTAACAGCAATTGTCAATCTTGCTTTTTCGTCGAATTCATAGTTTTTATTGAAATATTGAGCTGTAATTTCGATTGCTTCGCCTGAGTTGTAAAAACTTTCATGCGCTACTACCAATGATTTTTTGGAGTTATTAGAAGCTAAAAATTGAACAATCTTATCTATGAAAAGATCATATTTTTCAAAAGATTGATTATCTATATGCGTTTGTAAACGCCATTTCCAACTGTTTTCACCCAAAAGATAAGCAACTCGTTTGCGTTGATTTTCTGCAAAAGCGAGTAAAGGGGCATTAGTCTCGATAGTTCTAATTTTGGACGACAGTAAAACTGAGATTGCTCCCTTTGTAGTTACTGTGCCAAAAGCGTTTTGTAATGGTGGAAAATTTTCAAACCCAATATTCTCAACTGCAAACAAGTTAAATTGCGTATCAAAAACGGATAAATACTCTTCTTTTTGTGCGCTCATTTTAAAGTCTAAATTATCCTGTTGTTGATTTAAAAAATTAAAATCAGTATTGTTTCCAGTAATAATAAACGTATTGATTCCAGCCGCTTTACTAGTATCAAAAATGGTTTTAAATTCAGCAGTAGGCTGGTATAAAATAAGAATAGTGTAATCTTGTAATGATTTAATATCATTAGGTTTAACGATAGTTACTTTACGTTGTACATTAGATTCAATAGCTCTTTTTAATGCTCCTAAATCAGGATGGCTTATTGCCGAAACAAGTGCAATCTTAGTCTTTTGATCCAGTACTTCAACGGCAAAATTCTTCGTATTATTGTATTGATTTTTTTCCTTTTCTTTGGATGAAATAGTAGCTTTAAAAAGCTGTAATCCAATTTTATCAGCGGGCAGTAGTAAGCTAACTGTTGCCGTTTTTTTAGAAGCTGAAAAAGCAATCGATTGTTGACTGTAAACTGTTTTTCCTTGCGAAATAATAAAAGTGGCAGTTATGCTTTTAGTTCCTGAATAGTGTAAAAAAGCTTCTACAGGAAACTTGTTCTTATGAAAAGCATATTTATTCACATTCAATTGATTGATTTTGAAATCTAAAAAAGTAGTTGTATCGCCTACTGCTAAGGGATATACTTTATTTGTAGCATCAAAACTATACACATAATCAGTACCTGAAGTTTGGTTCCCATCTGAAATTAAAACCGTTGGATAAATAGTGTTTTTATAAATACTTTTTAAATTTTTGGACACAGCATCAATATTGGTCTGTACTCCTTTAAAGTCAAGTGTTGTTGCAGGTTCAAAATCGTCTGAAAATCGATACAATTGCACCTCAAATTTCTCTTGTAACGCCGAATTTGATTCTATTTTTTTATACAATTCCAATGCTTTTTCATTCGCATTTAAAAACGAAATAGAACTGGAGTTATCTACCACAATTGGTAGCGGTGTTTTTACCGTTTCAAGTGTATTTTTAGTTAGTATTGGATTAATCAACAACAGTAAAATTCCAAAAATGGATAAAAAACGTAAAAAAGCCAAAAACCAACCGATTTTCGATTTGTTTTTGGCTTTATAGAAATATTGAAAATAGGACAAACCACCCGCTATTAATAAAGAAAAAAGTAATAGTAGTATGTTGGTTGTAGTCATATTTTGGTTGATTTCAATAATCAATGTAGGTTCTCAGAACGACATCCTGAAAACTAAATACCGATTCCTATTTTAGGTAAGCATTCCGCCACAAACGTTCATAACTTGTCCCGTCACATAGGCACTCATATCTGAAGCAAAGAAAAGGCAGGCATTAGCAACATCTTCCGTCGTTCCACCGCGTTTCAATGGAATCCCGTCTCTCCATCCTTTGACCACATCTTCGTTTAATTTTGCCGTCATTTCAGTTTCAATAAATCCTGGAGCAATAACATTGCAACGAATGTTACGAGAACCCAATTCTAAAGCAACTGATTTAGAAAAACCTATAACTCCTGCTTTAGAAGCAGCATAATTGGTTTGACCTGCATTTCCTTTAACACCCACAACAGAGCTCATATTGATAATCGAACCAGACCTTTGTTTTAAAAAAGTACGTTGAATGGCTTTAGTCATGTTAAAAACCGATTTCAAATTTACATCTATTACTTTATCAAAATCGTCTTCTGACATGCGCATCAATAGATTGTCTTTAGTAATTCCAGCGTTATTTATCAAAATATCAACTGTTCCAAATTCAGCTATAACGGCATCTACAAGCGTTTGCGCTTCATTAAAATCAGCAGCATTTGATTGGTATCCTTTGGCTTTAATCCCAAGAGCGTTCAATTCATTCTCTAAAGCCATTGCTGATTCTACTGATGAACTATAAGTAAATGCAACATTTGCACCCTGTTTTGCAAAAACTTCTGCAATTCCCTTCCCAATTCCGCGACTTGCTCCTGTGATAATGGCAACTTTTCCTTCTAATAATTTCATAATCAAAAATTAATTTATTTTTTATTTTGAGCTATTCCTGCTATTCATTGCAATCTTTTCTATTTTTAAAGAAAAAATAGAAAAGGATTTCCATTGCTATCAGGGCTAAAAACGACTTGCCAAATATATACTTTTTCCTTTCTTAAAAAAAATTTCACTTTCAATAACACTCATAAAATTTCCTTTTTAGATGTGAAAAAATCGTTTGACCAGTTTATCCCAAAACGAACTATAAATAGCGACTAACGTAAAGGCGAGTAAAAACAAATGATACCAAGCATTACTAATCAAATCAAAAAAATCTAATTTGCCATTTGCAAAACTTAATATTAATAATACTTGTGCACCATAAGGCAAAATCCCTTGTACAATACACGAAAAAATATCCAAAATCGCTGCTGTTTTTTTCGAACTCAACTCATACTCATCATTAATTTCTTTTGCAATTGGTCCTGTAATTACAATGGAAACGGTGTTATTGGCTATAGCCAAATTAGCAAAGCCTACCAAAGCCCCAATTCCAGCTTGTGCTGATTTTTTATTTTTGATTCGTTTTTTGATTTGGACCAACAGATAGGTAATTCCACCTGCTTTGTCAACCATTGCAGCGAGTCCGCCAGTAAGCATCGATAGTAAAAAGATATCGGTCATACTCGTAAAACCTTCATAGATCTTTTGAGTGAATTCCATTATCGTAAACGAACCTCCAACATACCCAATACTACCCGCTAATAACGTACCTATAATCAATGTAGAAAAAACATTCACGCCTATAACAGCTAAAACTATAACTAATAAATAAGGTACAATTGCAATCCATGAAAAATCATTTTTTGCAATCGCTACAGCAACAATATCAGAATTTAACCCCAAGTAAAAGAAAACTAAAATAGTCAGTAGTGCCGCTGGAAAAGCAATGAACAAATTCACCTTGAATTTATCTTTTAATTCACATCCTAATGATTGAGTCGCTGCAATAGTGGTGTCAGAAATCATGGATAGATTATCCCCGAGCATCGAACCGCCTAATAAAGCACCCGAGATTAGAGGTAAAGAAGCACCACTTTTATCGGCCAGTGAAACCGCTATTGGTCCAATGGCTACAATAGCACCTACTGAAGTTCCTGTTGCTGTAGATAAAAAAGCAGCGATCAAGAAAATTCCTAGTGGAAAATAAGCCACGTCAATTGTATTGATACCCAGATTCACTACAGCATCAACGCCACCCATAGCTTTACTTACCACTGCAAAAGCACCCGCCAATAAATAAATTAAGCACATGGTCATAATTTTGCTTTCGCCACAACCTGCTATCAAGGTCTCGACTTTATCTTCAGTTGATGATTTGTACAATAAAAAAGCAGCTATGATTCCAACAAGAACAGCTACTGGCGAAGGAAAAGCATAAAAATCATTCAAGACAATTCCTGCTCCTAAAAAAGTAAAAATAAATACAAACAACGGAATCAACGCAAAGGGATTTCCGGTTTCTTTTGAAAATGTAGTCATAAAAAGAATTAAAAATTAAAATTATGACGAAAACGAAGCTAAAAATGGGAATGTAAAACAACATTTTTTCCAAAGGATTTGGCTTATCGTTTTAGCACCTTGCTTGTTGTTGCAGGTTGCTATCCTATTACAGGATTCGTGATAACGGATGCAAAAGTAATTAATAATTTATGAAAAAATAAAATTTTTATCCAAAAAAGTAATAAATCAGGAAAAGGTGCTGCTTAAAGAGGTATGGCAATTGAATTTACAGTTTTGAAAATAAGCGGTTACGCTCGTTTTATAATGGAATTCAATTCGGTTAGATGCTCTTTATTATGATGTCTGCTATTTATTTTTTAAGGAATTTTGAATTAGAGAACCCTTTATCTGTTTTCATTTTTAAAAAATAGGGACCAGTTGTCAATTCCGAAACATCAATGGTAGAACTATTCTGAGCGGTGGGCACTGCGAGTATTATTTGACCCAAAACATCATATATTGCTATTGCTTGAACCTCAATTTTATTTTACGTAATACTGTGTAATTCGGCACCTACTGGATTAGAATAAATTTTAAAATAAGTAGAAAAATCAAAATCTTTTACCGCTAATTATTGGAGGGTTGATGTAGCTTTTTTGGTCAATATTGGAAAGTTTTAATCAAGATAAATAGTAGCGCCATTTGCAAAAGAAGCACCACCTACTAATGTTGGTAAAGTTTTTATTTTCAAAGCGAGATTTCCATCATTGTTGGTATTATCAAAAGGAAGATTGATTTTTTCGAAGATGAATTCAACTTTGTTACCATCAGAAATTTAAGTCTTGTAGGAGTAACTCGCTTTTATGGGAAACAGAGTTGAAATGTAAAATTTTGACAAATAAATTGAATCTTTTCCTACACTATTTTCTGTTGGTTAGGTGCGAGTGTTTTCAAAACGAATTAAATAATTTACATATTTTCCTATCAAATCTGGAGTGATAAAAGCTCCTTCCAAGCATCTTTTATCATTAGGATCAAAAAAGCCAACAACACTTTGGCGCAAAGCCGAAGAATTATCAACTATTTATTCATCAGCAGTAACTGGATTAAATTGACATTCTTATCTTGATATCAATTAATTGTATTTTGTGTGTTTTTAAATTGACTATCATCAGCACAAATATATTTCAAAGCTTGTTATCTGTAAAAATCTATGTCGTGAGACATTCCGTTTTTGGCAAAAATTGCAGTAAGTTTATTATTGAAACGACTGCTTACAGAGTTCAAAATTATGTATAGAGAGAGGTCTAAACTATAAAGCTGATACAGTATTAAAATCTACATGTACTTTTTCAATGTTACTTGTCCCGTTCAATTCAATAGAGGTTAAAGATTGACCACTAGCCTGAAAACACCTCAATTTTGGTAATAAATTAAAATTAACTGCTCCAGAGGTTACTTCTTTTGTCGCTTTCCCTAAAATCTTATCGGCAACTAATAGCATACTGATACAAAATGGTCTACACCTTTTAAATAATACTGAAAAAGCTCCAATTCTGAACCTTCAGTTTTGGAGCTTTTAATACTATGTAATTTGAAATGTCTTAAAAAGCGACATTCCATTTAGGCAATCTTCCGTTTTCGTCTAAGAAGTTTTGTAAAACTTGTCCTTCTACAAAAGTTGGAATTACTTTGGTCTTGTCATTAAATGTTTCATACCATACTACTTCTAGTGTGCTAATATCTTCAATTTTCATTTGCGCTGGCCAAGAATACTTTCTTCCTGTTTTTGCAAATTGGTGTCCTTCCACAATTTTTTCTTGAAGACCACCGTTTTTAATTTTCAAAGTTCCGTTATTTTGAACGGTTCCGGTAGAACCAACCATTATTAACTCTTTTTCATCCCCTACTGAGTATACCAAAAACACGCCAGATCCTTCTGAAGCATTGCATACTTCTGCAAGACTATCTTCTGCAGTAAATGAAAACTGATTGGTAACTTTGAATTTTTTTAATTCTTTGTACATATTAATTTATTTTTATTTGAACTGACTTCGACAAAAAAATACCCCACAAAATCGTGAGGAACAGTAGAAACCATTCGTTTGTATTTGCTTTTATTAGCATTGAATCTGCTTAAAACAAATCCATTTAATAAAGTGCAAAGATATTTTTTTAATTCAATTTATAATTAAAAAAGCCCCACAAATTGCGAGGCTTTTAAAATATTTAATTTGAGTATTAGATTAACCCAAAACTTCTTTAACTTTTTTACCAATTTCTGCTGGTGAATCCACTACGTGAATTCCACATTCTCTCATGATTTGTTTTTTAGCCTCTGCAGTGTCATCTGAACCACCAACAATTGCACCTGCATGTCCCATTGTACGTCCAGGAGGAGCGGTAACTCCTGCAATAAATCCTACAACTGGTTTACGATTACCGTCAGCTTTGATCCAATGAGCAGCATCTGCTTCTAATTGTCCACCAATTTCACCAATCATTACGATACATTCTGTTTCTGGGTCGTTCATCAATAATTCAACAGCTTCTTTTGTAGTCGTTCCGATGATTGGATCTCCACCAATTCCAATTGCGGTAGTGATTCCCAAACCTTGTTTTACTACTTGATCAGCCGCTTCGTACGTTAATGTTCCAGATTTAGACACAATACCTACAGTTCCTTTTTTGAAAACAAAACCTGGCATGATACCAACTTTAGCTTCGCCTGGAGTAATTATACCTGGGCAGTTTGGACCTATTAATCTTGCATTTCTTTCTTTAACATAACTATTGGCTTTGATCATGTCTGCCACAGGAATTCCTTCAGTAATTGCAATAATTACTTTTATTCCCGCGTCAGCAGCTTCCATTATTGCATCTGCAGCAAAAGCTGGCGGTACAAAAATGATAGTCGTATCAGCTCCTGCTTGTTCTACAGCATCTTTTACAGTATTAAAAACGGGTCTATCTAAGTGCGTAGTCCCTCCTTTTCCTGGAGTTACACCACCAACAACGTTAGTACCGTACTCAATCATTTGAGAAGCATGGAAAGTTCCTTCACTTCCTGTAAAACCTTGAACAATTATTTTGGAATCTTTATTAACTAAAACACTCATGATATATTTTTTATGTAGTTTTTAAAATGGTTATGCAAAAGTATAAAATAGTAAGCACTAATCCGTATTCAGTATTCAGTTTTTTGACACTAAATTAGGATAATTGGCTCATTTGATAGCCTCGAAATAATTTATTGTCTTTTATTTGCCATATAACTATAAAATGTGCCAATAACATTTCTTCTCTTGGGTTCTCAATCGTTTTCACAAAATGAGAATAACGTACCGAAATCAAATCATTTTCACCAATAAGATGGCTTATACGAACCTTAGAACGCACATAAGCTTTGCTTAAATCATTGGACAAATTTAATAACGAATCATAATTAAGTTCCATAAATCCTGTACTACTGTTCCATTCAACGATTATGTCTGGATGCAAAAAATCTTTGATAACTTCACGATCAATTAAAGCATCCGATTTATAAAATTTCTGAACAATTTCTTTAGCAGACATATTATTTTAGTTTATTTAGAATTTCGGGTATCTTTTTGATATTAGCCAGTTGTTTTAATTTTTCTCTTGATTCTTCTATTGGTGTACCAAAATAGGATTTACCGCCTTCCACTGATTTAGTAACTCCGGTTTGTCCTAGAATAACTGCCTTAGCACCTATTGTTATTCCGCTAGTAGTTCCTACTTGTCCCCAAATCGTTACTTCATCTTCAATAATCACACAACCTGCTATTCCAGTTTGAGAGGCGATTAAACATTTTTTACCAATGACGGTATCATGACCAACATGTACTTGATTGTCAATTTTTGTACCCTCGCCAATCGTTGTGTCACCAGATACACCTTTATCTATAGTACAAAGCGCTCCAATGCCCACATTATCTTTTATTACCACGCGACCACCCGAAAGTAATTGATCATACCCCTCAGGCCGCTTTTTATAGTAAAAGGCATCTGCGCCTAGAATCGTTCCTGCATGTATTCTAACATTATCGCCAATTACGGTATAATCATAAATGGAAACATTAGAATGAATTAAGCAATTCTTACCAATAACAACATGATTGCCAATAAATGTATTCGGCTGTATCACAGTTCCTTCGCCTATTGAAGCTGAAGTTGCTATTGAAATATTTGAAAATTGAAAAGGCCTGAAATAATTGGTCAATTTATTAAAATCCCTAAAAGGATCTTCTGATATCAGTAGTGCTTTTCCTTCCGGACATGCAACATTTTTATTTATCAAAACTACGGACGCAGCAGAATTTAATGCTTTATCATAATATTTAGGATGATCCACAAAAACAATATCGCCAAATTCAACAACATGAATTTCATTCATTCCTAAAATAGGAAAATTGGCATTACCTACATATTCGCAGTCAATGATACTTGCAATTTCTTCTAAGGTATACGCTTTTTGGAATTTCATAATTTTAATTGGAAAATGAGAAATTGTGAAAAATTAGAAAATGTAGCACTTAGATACGTGTTACATTTTCTAACTATCAAATTATCTACTCTTTTACGCGTTCCATGTAAGAACCTGACGCAGTATCAATTTTAATTTTATCTCCTTCATTAATAAACAAAGGAACGTTTACACTTGCACCGGTTTCAACAGTAGCTGATTTTGTTGCGTTTGTAGCTGTATTTCCTTTGATTCCCGGTTCAGCATACGTTACTTCTAGAATAACTGATGCAGGCATATCTACAGAAAGCGGTAAATCAGTCTCTGTATTGATACTTACCATTACGTTTTCTCCTTCTTTTAGTAAATCTGGTGAGTCTAAAATATTCTTGTTTAATGTGATTTGTTCGAAAGTCTCTGTATTCATAAAATGAAAATCATCACCTTCTGGATACAAAAATTGAAATTTATGATTTTCTACTCTAACTTCTTCTATTTTATGTCCAGCAGAAAAGGTATTGTCTAATACTTTCCCATTAGTTAAACTTCTCAATTTGGTTCTAACGAATGCGGGTCCTTTTCCAGGTTTAACATGAAGAAATTCAATAATTTTGTAAATGTCATTATTGTATTTGATACACAATCCGTTTTTAATATCTGATGTAGATGCCATTGTAATTTATGATTTTAGATTAATGAATTTAGGTATCAAAACAACCTGCCTTCTAAATTTGTTGTATGTTATATATTTTAATTTTGTGAGACTGATAAATTATAATAGTGCGAATCTGAATTCTAAAATCAGAAAACTAAATTCTACAATTAATAATTCCCAGAATATCCTTTCATTACTCCTCTTGATGAATTTCTGATAAAATCAATAATTTCATCTCGTTCAGGTGTTGCTTCCATTTCTGCTTCAATAATCCCCAAAGCTTGCGTAACATTATAATTTTTTTGATATAAAATTCTATAAATATCTTGAATTTCTCTGATTTTTTCAGATGTAAAGCCTCTCCTTCTCAATCCAACCGAATTAATTCCAACATAGGATAGTGGTTCTTTTGCTGCTTTTGTATAAGGTGGAACATCTTTTCTTAGCAAAGACCCTCCTGAAATCATGGCATGGTCTCCTACACTAATAAATTGATGAACTGCTGACAATCCTCCAACAATGGCATAATTACCTATAGTTACGTGTCCTCCTAGAAGAACCCCATTAACAATAATAGCATTATTTCCTACATGACAATCATGCGCTATGTGCACCGTAGCCATAATCAAACAGTTGTCGCCAATAACAGTTTGTCCAGAGGCAACTGTACCTCTATTGATGGTGACACACTCTCTAATTGTACAATTGTCTCCAATGATAACAAGCGAATCTTCTCCTCCAAACTTTAAATCTTGCGGAACAGCTGAGATAACAGCTCCTGGGAATATATTACAATTTTTTCCAATTCTTGCACCTTCCATAATTGTAACATTGGATCCTATCCAAGTACCGTCTCCAATAACAACATTGTTGTGTATGGTTGTAAAAGGTTCTATAACTACATTTTTGGCGATTTTAGCACCGGGATGAACATACGCTAATGGTTGATTCATTTTATTTTGTTTAACCGTTTAACTGTTTAAGCGATTGATCGAATGATCGATTAATCAAATCAACAAAAATTATTGTTTTCTTGCAATCTGAGCCATTAATTCCGCTTCAGCAACGAGTTTGCCATTTGCATAAGCATTGGCTTGCATGTGACAAATTCCTCTTCTGATAGGCGTTATTAAATCACACTTAAAAATTAAGGTGTCACCAGGTAATACTTTATGTTTGAATTTAACATTATCAATTTTCATAAAATAAGTCAAATAATTTTCGGGATCTGGAACTGTACTTAAAACTAAAATCCCTCCTGTTTGTGCCATAGCTTCTACTATTAAAACGCCTGGCATAACTGGTGCTTCAGGAAAATGACCCACAAAGAAATTTTCATTCATGGTTACATTTTTCATCCCTACAACATGGCTTTCAGACATTTCAATGATTCTATCAATCAATAAAAAGGGTGGTCTGTGAGGTAAAACCGCCATAATTTTATGAATATCCATTAATGGCTCTTGATTCAAATCATAAACGGGAACGTAATTTCTCTGTTCTATTTTTATAATTTTCGCCATTTTTTTGGCAAATTGTGTATTTACAAAATGTCCCGGTTTATTAGCAATAACTTTTCCTTGTATTTTAGTACCTATTAAAGCTAAATCACCAACTACATCAAGCAGTTTGTGTCTTGCTGCTTCATTTGGATAATGCAAAGTAAGATTGTCTAAAATTCCATTAGGTTTCACATTAATAGTTTCTTTTCCAAACGCAACTTTCAAATTCTCCATTGTTGCTTCTGAAATTTCTTTATCAACATAAACAATTGCATTGTTCAAATCGCCGCCTTTTATCAATCCGTTTTCTAATAGAGATTCTAATTCATGCAAAAAACTAAAGGTTCTGGATTCGGATATTTCAGTTTTGAAATCAGCAATGCTTTTCATATTTGCATTTTGGGTACCTAAAATTTTAGTTCCAAAATCAACCATGGCAGTTACACAATAATGATCACTTGGCATCACTAAAATTTCACTTCCTGAAGCTTCGTCAGTGAATGAAATAACCTCTTTCACCACATAAACTTTTCTTTTGGCATTTTGTTCTTCAAATCCTGCTTTTTCAAGAGCTTCAACAAAATATTTAGAAGAACCATCCATAATAGGAAGTTCCGAAGCGTTCAATTCGATAATTATGTTATCTAAATCACAACCAATAAGTGCTGCTAAAACATGTTCTGGCGTTTGAATTTTAACACCCAGTTTTTCTAAATTAGTCCCTCTTTGGGTGTTTACTACATAATTTGCATCTGCTTCGATAATAGGATGTCCTTCCAGATCTACTCGAACAAAAGTAAAACCATTATTCACCGGAGCAGGTTTGAAAGTCATTTTCACTTCTTTACCGGTATGCAGTCCAACTCCAGTTAGTGAGATTTCTGTCGTGATGGTCTTCTGTTTAACCATTGTTTCCATTTTTTTGGTTTAATATTTGTTTCTTTAATTCTTTTATTTCTGCAACAATTTTGGGTAAATTCTTAAAATGAACATACGATTTGCTAAAATCATTGTATCCAAATGCAGGACTTCCTTGCAAAATTTCATTGTCTTTTATATTTCTTCCGACACCAGCTTGCGCCTGAATTCGTACATTATCCCCTACAGTCAGATGTCCTGAAATTCCCACTTGTCCACCAATCAAGCCATTTTTTCCAATTTTAGTAGAACCTGCAACGCCTGTTTGAGCAGCGATCACTGTATTCTCCCCTATTTCAACATTATGGGCTATCTGAATTTGATTATCAAGTTTTACTCCTTTTCTAATAATAGTGGAACCCATCGTAGCTCTGTCAATTGTGGTACAAGAGCCTATATCAACATTGTCTTCAATAATTACATTACCAATTTGCGGAATCTTTGTATACGTTCCGTCTGGATTTGGCGCAAAGCCAAAACCGTCCGAACCAATAATAGCTCCTGAATGAATCGTGCAATTGTTACCAATTACAGTTTCCGAATAAATTTTTGCACCAGCGAATAAAACTACATTATTACCAACTGTAACATTGTCTCCCAGAAAACAATTGGGGTAGATTTTGACGTTTTCTCCTAAAACTACGTTTTGCCCTATGTAACTAAAACTACCTAAATATAAGTTATCGCCATATTTTGCACTTTGCGAAATAAAGGAAGGCTGCTCAATTCCACTTTTATTTAGCTTAACCTGATTGTAAAATTCCAATAGTTTAGAAAATGCTCCGTATGCATCTGGCACTTTAATCAATGTGGTGGTTAAAGGCGATTCAGGCACAAAAGTATCATTAACGATTGTTATTGACGCTTTTGTAGAATAAATATAATTGAGGTATTTAGGATTTGACAAAAAAGTCAGAGAACCTTCAACACCCTCCTCAATTTTTGACAATCTAAACACTTCCACCATAGAATTCCCAACCACTTCTCCTTCTAGAATCCCTGCTATTTGTTCTGCTGTAAATTTCATCTTATCTGATTGTATTTCTTATAGGAATAAGATGGAACTCACTATATAAAGTCCTGATGGTTTTCAAAAAAAATGTATTGACTCGTTTCATTGCGACAAAAATATAAAAAAATAGATTTTAAATGGTGTTTTTATAACAGTTGTTTTGGGAAACAGATATAATACTTGGTCACTAATTTAGATAATGATTTTAAATTCAGCTGATCAGATGATTCAATGACGTCCTCAATTGTGCTATCTTTTTTCAAAATTCGTATGGGCTCCGCTTCTTTGCTATACGCTTGATTTTTTATTTTCCCTTTAAAAATAAAATAATTAGTTTCTAATAACGAAATGTTATTTTCTACCGCAAAACGCTCTTTTAGTGGCTGTAAATCCTCAATTGCTACTTTTTCGCTGGTCAGTTTTATTTTCAATAAATCTCGGTTTACAATCATTTTGCTTAACGACGATAAAATAAAATCATCATGCTTTTGCCAAGATTTTAAAGCTCCAATGATATCAAAATCATCTAGTTGAGCAAATAAATCCAAAGTTTCAGCATTAAACGTAGCAATTGTGACTTTGTTTTGCATGAAAAATAATAATGGCTCGCTACAAGGCAACTGCACTCCTTTTAACGTTAACTCTTTAGCTCGTTTCAAAATTTTCATCAAAATTAATTCTGCTACCAAACTCGTTTTGTGCAGGTAGGCTTGCCAATACATTAAACGACGGGACATCAAAAACTTCTCTACAGAATAAATTCCCTTTTCTTCAATAACTAAATAGTCCTCAACTACGGTCATCATTTGAATCAAACGCTCGGAGTTGACATTGCCTTCTGCTACACCTGAGTAAAAACTATCCCGCTTCAAATAATCCATTCGGTCCATGTCCAACTGACTGGAAATTAATTGAAGCATAAATTTCCGATGATATTCTCCCATAAAAACCTGAATTGCCAAACTTAACTGTCCGTTAAATTCCAAATTTAATTGGTTCATGAATAACAAGGAAATTTCTTCATGATGTACATTTTCAACAATGCTTTTTTCCATTGCATGCGAAAAAGGGCCATGGCCTATATCATGCAATAAAATAGCTATATACAGTGCATTTTCTTCTTCGGGTGAAATAAAGACTCCTTTAAAACGGAGTACGTCAACTGCTTTTTGCATCAAATGCAGACATCCCAAAGCATGATGAAAACGGGTATGATTTGCTCCTGGATAAACTAGGTAAGACAATCCCATTTGCGATATGCGGCGCAAACGCTGAAAGTAAGGATGCTGAATTAGATCGTAAATTAAAGCATTGGGGATGGTGATAAACCCATAAATGGGATCATTGAATATTTTAAGCTTATTGATTTGACTCACTACACGTTTTTTTTTAGGTCAACAAATATAAGTAAAATAGATTTTAAATTAGAAACCTTCACTAAACTGTGTAACAGTCCGAAAAGAAATACTGATTTAAACGTTCTTTTAAAGTTAATTTTATAATTTTCTAATCCAGATATTTCTGAATTGATTTTTAGAATCATGATCTTGAAGTGAGATAACATCGTCGCCATGAGACGAAGAATACTTATGTAAACCAATGTAAAGTGTCAACCCATTTATAGTGGTGTTGTTTTGCACCAAAACACCATTCAAAAACACAGTGATTTTGGCAGGAGCATCAATCACGCCATCGGTCTTGAATCGAGGCGCCGTATAGATTACGTCGTATGCATTCCATTCTAATGGCGTTTTTACAGCGTTTACTAAAGGTGGATGATCTTTATAAATACTTCCCGCTTGACCGTTACTGTAAGTTCTATTGTTATAAGAATCCAAAATTTGCAATTCGTACCTATTTTGAAAAAACACGCCACTATTTCCTCTGGCTTGTCCTCCATCTAAAACAACGTCTGGCGCACTCCATTCCAAGTGCAATTGGCAATCTCCAAACTGCATCTTGGTTTGAATACCTCCTGAACCTGGCACCACTTCCATATAATCGTTAGCAATAATTTTCCATCCTGCAGGTTTATTTATATCTTTTTGATTCACCCACTGATCTAAGTTTTTGCCGTCAAATAGAATAATCGCATCCGAAGGTGCATTTCCAAGCATTTTAGCGGGCGTAATTACTTGTACTTCTGGTTCCCAAATTTCAGTCATTTCGGGTTTCATTGGCATTGGGGAAACTTCTGGTGGCGTAGTCACATATTTGTGTTGTGCCATAGCTACCGTTGCAGAAAATAAGGCAATCAGTAAGAAAGAATTCTTCAAGTTTTTAGATTTCATAATGGAATGCATTTGGTTGAATAGAAAATGGATTGATTAGATTTAAAGATTCTATTTTCAATATTAAGCATTTTTTTTCTGAACAACTTCCTTTTCATTTAATTATAACGAATTGATTATTAAACTATAGAACTATAAACGAGGAAATAACCCTCCAGTTTATAAACACAAGATAAAAATAGTTAAAAATTATCATAAATTTAAGTTCTTTTAGTTCATAAAATACGAACTAACGCTACTTTATAAAAAAAATAATGAAAGCAATACAAAAAGAACGAGAGGAGATTATCGAAACGTACAGAATTCCTTTTGAATTAGTATTTAATTTACACCTTTTAGATTCCTGAATACCAGGACTACTAAATGTGGATGGCTGTAAGACTGTATTAACTTTTGAATAAATAGTTAAAAAATAGCAGCGAGTAAAAGTTCCATTTCGACCAATTTGAATCTGCTTTGAAAAATGGACAAATTAATTAGTACACACTATCTAAGGACCGAAAAAAATATTTTAAACCTTCGCCTTTCGCTGAAAGATTAACCCATTATATTGAAATCCTTGATTTTGAAAAAAAAATAATAGATAAATTAATCACCTACTGAACACAAACTATTTCTTGTGCTAAAGAACAATATAACAGGAAAAATGTCAAGACTTATAAATCCCACCTTTGTGAAGTCGAAGAGCTATTAATCAAAACTACTGACAAATTTAAAGAAATAGAGACAAACAATTCCTGAATATAAATACTAAACCCAATTATAAAAATGAAAAAAATTCAATATTTTCCCTATTTGTTTTGCTGATTGCAGCAGCGTGTGGCAAAAAAGAAGAACAAGAAATGCCAGTTCCTGCTGCAGCTGCATTTCCAGTTCAAACCATTACATTGCAAGATGCCGCAGTATTTCAAGAATATACAGCCAACCAGGAAGGCTATCAAAATGTAGAAATTCGTCCAAAAGTAGATGGCTTTATCCAAAAAACAGACTTAGGCAAAGGTCCTCTAATAAGAAAAGGACAACTGTTATTTTAATTATATCTTAAGTCTTAAATTCAACTGCGAAACTGGAATCATCACAAATGAAGAAAAAATGAATATCCCTTTTTAACTTTATAATTCCACATTTAGGTGATTTATTATTTATTCAGACTTGTATAAGACAGTACTAATTGTCATCTCATATCGAAAAAAATAAATTTTTAAAAAATAAAAAAAATAAAAAAAGCGATATTGCGCCATTCTTTAAAAAAGAATTACTTTAGTCGATTGGAGTGCTCTACCAAATCGAATCGGAATTCCTTTTTATTATTCCTTATACGCTTGCAGAGGCAGTAAAACAAAAAGAGTGAAAAGAAATCGGTGTATTTGGTAAAAGGCAGGATGGCTACAAAAAAAATTAGATATTAAATTATATTTTAGAAGATGAGATTAGAAGATTTTGACAATGACGAGGATAAAGTAATCCAAGACCGATTGAAAAAAAAGACTTGGAATGAGATTAGAACCAATGATAGTTGGGCCATTTTTAAAATTATGGCCGAGTTCGTGAACGGTTATGAAAGTATGGGGCGAATAGGCCCATGTGTGAGCATTTTTGGATCGGCTAGAACAAAACCGGAAGATCCTTATTATTTACTGGCCGAAAAAATTGCCTATAAAATAAGCAAAGCCGGTTACGGTGTCATTACTGGCGGTGGTCCAGGCATTATGGAAGCAGGTAATAAAGGCGCACATCTTGGAGGTGGGACATCAGTGGGGCTTAATATTGAGCTGCCTTTCGAACAACATTTTAACCCCTATATTGACAACGATAAAAACTTAAACTTTGATTATTTCTTTGTTCGAAAGGTAATGTTTGTCAAATATTCTCAGGGTTTTGTCGTAATGCCAGGAGGTTTTGGTACAATGGACGAATTGTTTGAAGCGATGACTTTAATTCAAACAAAAAAAATAGCAAAATTCCCAATAATATTAGTAGGTACAAGTTTTTGGTCAGGATTGATTGATTGGATAAAAACAGTCTTAGTTGAGAAAGAAAAAACCGTTCATATGGAAGATTTGGAACTTTTTAAAATTGTTGATACCGAGGATGAAGTGGTTGATGTGCTGAACAAATTCTATAAAAAATACGATTTGTCTCCAAATTTTTAAAAACAAGCAGTTTGATCCAATTTTCAAAGGCTTTTTTATGCGATTTTACTACATATAATTCCCTACGTAAAAGGTTGATTTTATGTGCTAATTTGTTATTATTCTGATATAATATCTGCTATTTTTGGACTAGAAAAACAGAAATTTATTAGACATGACTTTAAACTGTAGGATTTAGAAAAAATTTACCCCAAATTCGCCAATCATCATTATAATTGTTTGAAATTTATATTGAAAAATTTGCTAATTTGCGGTAAATAAATCGTTGGATAAACGGACAACTACTTTCATTTCTTTACATTTAAATCAAATACTTGAAATCAATTTATAAAATTTTCCTTTTTATTCTTGTTTTATTGACGTCAGTAGAACAACAAGCACAACACCATTCTAAGATGACTGTTGCGCTCAATACGGAAAATAAAACATTGCTCATAAAGCAAGAAATCACTTTTTTTAATCAGTCAAAGGACACTTTAAAATCAATTGTTTTGAATGATTGGAATAATGCGTATTCCAATAAAAATACTCCATTGGCCAAGCGATTTTCGGATGAATTTTATAGAGGTTTTCACCTTGCAAAAGAGGAAGAACGCGGTAGCACGATCAATTTAATTATTACTACTACCGATCAACAATTTTTATCGTGGAATAGAACCGAAGAAAACTCTGATTATGTGGTTCTACACTTACAAGAGCCCTTGCTTCCTTATCAAAAAAGCACCTTCCATCTTTCCTATCTCTCTAAAATTCCGAGCGATAAATTTACTAAATATGGCTACAATTACAATGGAATTTTAAACCTAAAAAACTGGTACTTGACTCCTGCACGCTACGAAAATCATGCTTTTGTAACCAACAGTAACAACAACTTAGATGATATTGCCAATGCCATTTCTGACTTTGAAATAGAGCTAACAACGCCTTCAGTTTTAGAAGTAACATCGGATTTAAACGTCTCTAAGGCTATTGTCGAGAAGGAATTAAAAAATTACAAATTATCGGGACGAAACAGAACGGATTTTAATCTGATTTTAGAGCCTAAATCTAATTTTGAGAGTTTTAAAAACGCTTCCGTTGAGGTTCTTACTGATTTAAAAAACAATAAAGTAGATGGCATTCAAAAAGCAATTGTAATTGACCGAATCGTAGCTTATGTCAATAATTTGATAGGGAAATATCCTTATGATAAAATTCTGGTGACCCAAACGAATTATGATAGAAATCCATTTTACGGACTAAATCAATTACCTTCCTTTTTAAGCCCATTTCCAGATGAATTTATTTTCGAAATAAAATTTTTGAAAACTTATCTAAATGAATATTTAAAAACTAGTTTGCATTTAGATCCTAGAAAAGACAATTGGATTTATGACGGAATTCAAGTTTATACCATGATGAAATACATGGATGAAAATCATCCTAATATTAAAATGATGGGAAGTGCATCCAACATTCGATTATTAAAAAGCTTTAATCTTACCAATATTGACTTTAATGAGCAATACAGCTATTTTTATATGTTGATGGCGCGTAAAAATTTAGATCAGCCATTGGGAGCACCAAAGAATACTTTAATTAAGTTTAACGAGCAAATTGCAAGTAAATACCGCGCTGGATTAAGTATCCGATTTTTGGATGATTATCTTCAAAATAACACTGTACCCAATAGCATTAAACAATTTTACGTATTAAATGAGACCCAACAAGTAGCGCGATCTGATTTTGAACATGTATTAAAATCAAATACTACTAAAGATATTAGTTGGTTTTTTAATACCATCATTGATTCAAGAGACATTATCGATTTTAAATTCTCAACCGTTGTAAAAACAAAAGACAGCATTACTTTTTCTGTTAAAAACAGAACAGGAGCACCAATCCCCATTCCTATTTATGGAACAAAAAAAGGAGAAATCGTGTTCAAGCAATGGCTGGATATTGAAGAATGCGACAGTACCTTCACGATTCCCAGAAACACCATTGATAAAATTATTTTAAATCTAAAAAATGAGGTTCCAGAATACAATTTAAGAAACAATTGGAAAAAATTAGAAGGTTTTTTTCCTAATAATCGGCCTGTAAAATTTGTTTTCATGAAAGATTTAGAGGATCCGTATTACAATCAAGTCCTCTATGTTCCATCGATTTATTATAATTTATATGATGGCGTAACGCCAGGAATCAGGTTGCACAACAAAACTATCTTGGAAAAACCATTTATATTTGATGTAAATCCTTCCTACTCTACAAAATCGAAAAATTTATCAGGTTCAGCCGTTTTTGTAGTCAATCAAAATTTGAGAAACAGTACTCTTTATAATGCTAGATATTCTATTAGCGGTTCCTATTTTCATTATGCAGAAGATGCCGCCTACCTCAGATTAAATCCATCTTTGCAATTGCGCATTCGAGAGCCCAATTTTAGAGACAATAGAAAACAGTTGTTCTTATTCCGACAAGTGATTGTAAACAAAGAGAAAAGTGCTTTAGTGATTGATAACTCTCCCGAAAATTATTCGGTTTTTGATGCAAGGTACATCAATACAAAAACAGAAGTTACGAATCATTTCAATTTTATGACTGATTTGCAAATTTCGGGAAAATTCGGGAAAATTACTGGTGAAATAGAATATCGAAAACTATTTGAGAACAATCGCCAGATTAATTTGCGCTTTTATGCTGGGACTTTTTTGTACAACAAAACCCAATCGGATTTCTTCAGCTTTGCATTAGATAGACCAACAGATTATCTTTTTGATTACAATTATTTTGGAAGATCCGAAAGCACAGGCCTTTTTAGTCAACAGTATATAATAGCAGAAGGTGGATTTAAATCTAAAATTGCCACACCTTTTGCCAATCGCTGGATTACTAGCTTAAATGCAAGTTACAGTATTTGGAATTGGATTGAAGCGTACGGCGACATTGGTTTAATCAAAAATGAAGACACAAAAGGACGGTTTGTTTACGATAGTGGCATCCGTCTTAATTTAGTTACAGACTACTTTGAATTGTATTTTCCAATCTATTCTAATAATGGATGGGAAATAGCACAAGATAATTACAACGAAAAAATACGTTTTATTGTTACTTTTTCTCCTAAAACATTAATCAATCTTTTTAATCGAAAATGGTTCTAATCCAATATAATTGTGATTATTTATTAAGTTATTATTAATAAAAGACGGTTTAAATTACACATAATAAAAAAATAAAGTTCTTTTTATTAGAATTAATTGCAATAATTAAATTCTATTTTTTTCAATGTGCTATGAAAATAGGTTGTTTTTAAGTAAATTTGCTTCATAAAGTTATACTTTTCAATTATGATAAAAGAAAAAACCAATACTACATTGACATTTGAAGATTTCAAAATCGAAGTTTTAAAGGACTACACCACAGCCATAATAAGCAGAGAATGTAGCCTATTAGGACGCAAGGAAGTATTGACAGGAAAAGCCAAATTTGGTATCTTTGGAGATGGAAAAGAAGTGCCACAACTGGCCATGGCTAAAGCATTTCAAAATGGAGATTTCCGCTCTGGCTATTATCGCGATCAAACTTTTATGATGGCTATTGGCGAATTGACAATACAACAATTTTTTGCAGGTTTGTATGGTCATACTGATATTGAACAAGAGCCCATGTCAGCAGGAAGACAAATGGGAGGACACTTTGCTACCCATAGTTTAAATGAAGATGGTTCTTGGAAAGACTTAACAAAACAAAAAAATTCAAGTGCTGATATTTCTCCTACAGCTGGGCAAATGCCGAGATTATTAGGACTGGCGCAAGCATCAAAAATATACAGACAGGTTACTGGAATTCCAAATGCTGCAAATTTTTCTAACGAAGGAAATGAGATAGCATGGGGAACCATTGGAAATGCAAGTACGTCCGAAGGATTGTTCTTTGAAACTATAAATGCCGCTGGGGTTTTACAAGTACCCATGGTGATGAGTGTTTGGGATGATGAATACGGAATTTCTGTGCATGCAAAACACCAAACGACAAAAGAAAACATATCCGAAATTTTAAAAGGATACCAAAAGGAACACGACACTAATGGATATGAAATTCTGAGAGTCAAAGGTTGGGATTATGCTGACTTAATTGCAACTTATGAGAAAGCTGCCGCTATGGCTCGAAAGAATCACGTTCCTGTTTTAATCCATGTTAATGAATTGACGCAACCACAAGGACATTCTAGTTCTGGTTCGCATGAACGTTATAAAGATGCGGATCGCTTGGCTTGGGAAAGAGACTTTGATTGCGTTCGTCAAATGAAATTATGGATGATTGCTATAAATATAGCTTCTCCAGAAGAAATTGAGGCGATTGATGCGCAAGCAAAAAAAGAGGTTTTAGAAGGTAAAAAAGCCGCTTGGAATGCATTTATAGAACCCATTGCTGAAGAGCAAAAGGAGTTGGTTTCACTATTACAGACAATTGCGGAAACCAGCAAAAACAAAGAGGCCATCTTAAAATTCTCTACTGATTTAAGTAGCATTAAATCCCCTATAAAAAAGGAAATTCTAGTTACAGCACGAAAAGTACTGCGTTTAGTACTTAATGAAAATGGGAAAGAAGTACTTTCTGAATGGATTGTAGCTTATACCGCAAAAACGCAGAAGAATTTTAGCAGTAACTTATTCTCAGAAACAGATTTAAATGTGTTTTCTGTCGAAAAAGTCCTACCAGTTTATGCTGAAGATGCTAAGGAAGATACCGATGGACGCATGATTTTACGCGATAATTTTGATGCCATATTTACTAAATATCCTGAGGCTTTAATCTTTGGTGAAGATGCAGGAACTATTGGTGATGTGAATCAAGGGCTGGAAGGAATGCAGGAAAAATACGGTGAATTGCGAGTTGCTGATGTTGGAATTCGTGAAGCTACCATCTTGGGTCAAGGAATAGGAATGGCACTTAGGGGGTTACGTCCTATTGCCGAAATTCAATATTTAGATTATTTATTATATGCAATCCAAATCATGAGTGATGATTTGGCCACCCTACGATACAGAACGGTCGGGAAACAAAAAGCACCGCTGATTATCCGTACTCGCGGTCATCGGTTAGAGGGTATTTGGCATTCAGGATCTCCTATGGGTATGATTATAAATGCTATCAGAGGAATCCACGTTTTGGTTCCCAGAAACATGACACAAGCAGCTGGTTTTTATAACAGTTTGTTAGAATGCGACGAACCCGCGCTGGTTATTGAATGCTTGAATGGCTATCGATTGAAAGAAAAAATGCCTTTAAATTATGGCGAATTCAAAACTCCAATTGGTGTGGTGGAAACTTTGAAAGAAGGATCAGATATCACACTGGTTTCATACGGATCTACTTTGCGATTAATACAACAAGCGGCAAAAGAATTGCTTGAAGTAGGTATTGATTGCGAAATTATTGATTTACAGTCTTTACTTCCATTTGATACAAAACAAGACGTAGTGAAAAGTATTGCCAAAACAAATCGTCTTCTAGTGATTGATGAAGATGTTCCTGGTGGAGCTTCGGCTTATATTTTGCAACAAATTATAGAGCAACAAGATGGGTATACCTATTTAGACAGTAAACCTCAAACGCTTACTGCTAAAGCGCACCGACCAGCTTATGGCACGGATGGAGATTATTTCTCTAAACCATCTACCGAAGATATTTTTGAGAAAGTTTACGAAATGATGAATGAAGTAAATCCTTCTAAGTATCCAAGTTTGTATTAAAAATTAAAGCCTTGTGCATACAAATCCTAATCGGTAACGGTTAGGATTTTTTTTTCAATATCAATTAAAAAAAACGTTTTACTAAATTACAGCGGTATACAAAAGTTAAACTATATAAATCTAAAAACTAAAATCATTGCTTTTAACTTCTATAAATTACGATTATCGAAAAATATGCCTTATTAGCTCGATTAGAAGCTAAGTCTGGAAAAGAAGAAGAAGTTGCCGCATTTTTAAAAAGCGCATTACCGTTAGTATTAGATGAACCGGATACCGTAAACTGGTACGGATGGCAAATAGGCGCCTCCACATTTGGAATTTTTGATACTTTTGAAACCGAGGAAGTTCGAAAAGCGCATCTTGCCGGAAGAATTGCGGAAGCTCTGATGGCAAATGCCGTAGCATTACTGTCTAAAGGTCCTGTTATTGAATTTTTTGAATTATTAGCTGTAAAATAAAAGTGCTCTAAGGTCAAACTGCAATACAAAGAATGAATATACTTTGCTCACACTCATCTTTTATTGGGGAAATGTAAATGTGCTAATGTAAATTAAAAGTTATAATGCCAGCGAAAAATTTTTATGTTGGCATTTTTTAATTAAATTTAGTGTTTTATAAAATTTACACTAAATGAAACAATTAGAAACCCTCTTACAAGCCATTGAAAACGTTAAAGTAATAGATGCAAAAATTGACTATAAACAGTATATTCCCTTGGATTTATCAATTGCAAATGAAGCTTTTAAATCACTTAAAATTGATAATGCACTAGATTTTGAAGATTATATCGAAAATTACTTAGCTAAAAATAATGCAAAAGTAGCTTATGGAGGGTACAATGAAATTAGAAGCCTGTATAAAAGAAGTGAAATTTTTAATGACACAAACACAGAAGAACGCAACATCCACATTGGTTTAGATTTATGGATTAAAGCAGGAACTCCCGTTCTAGCAGCCGTTGATGGTTTTGTTCATAGCTTTAATTACAATACGGGCGTAGGTGATTATGGTCCAACCATAATTTTAGAACATAAAATAGAAGAACAAAAATTTTATACTTTGTATGGTCATTTATCATTAGAAAGTATTAGTGACATTGCAATTGGAGATTTTTATGAAAAAGGGCAGCAATTAGCCACTTTGGGCGATGCATCCGTAAATGGTGATTATGCACCCCATTTGCATTTTCAAATTATAAAAGAAATCACAAGTAGTTTTGGAGATTATCCTGGTGTTTGCAGTAAAAAGAATCTGACTCACTATTTAGAAAACTGTCCTGATCCCAATATCTTATTAAAAATTAAATAAATCATGAAAAAATTAATTCTAGTCTTAAGTATCCTTTTACTCATTGGATGTAAATCAAAAAAAGTGGTTGCCATACCTGAGCCTGAAGTAGTAAAAACCGTAAAGTTGAGTTTGTCAGAAGTTAGTGGAAGCCAAAAAAGTAAAGCATACGAATTAGGAAAAAGAGTATTAATGACTTGCAACACATCTAAATTCAAACCATTTACACTTAGTGAAGCTACTCCATCGGTCATTAAAAACACGACCGAGGCAAGATTAACAAAAACATGTACTCGCTTTCGTCAATATTACGGTACTTTTATTGATCTCGAATTAATTGAAGCTTTTAAAAATAACTTTGATCAATCTGTCGTTTTTCGCTATAAAGCGTCGTATTCAAAAAAAGTTGCTAACAAGGAGCTTCGGGTTACCATGGACGCAGAAAATAAAGTATCCTCCATAAAGTCGCTGGATTGGGTAAATGCTTTTCCTATGAATTAATAGGAAAAGCAATTTTCTCTTTTGTATCCAATTTTACCGTTTAAAAGTAGGTATTTGTAAATGCTATTGTTTGGAAAACTGTGGCTATTTACCTCGGATTTTGATTGTACGTATAGCTACAGTCTATAATCTGCAGCAATATTTATTTATTTTCTGACCTTCGATTAATTCATTTTAGTCCATCACCAAATTTTTAAACTTTCAATCCAAAGAAGTGCAATGCTAATTTCATACTTGCCGTTTCTTTAGATTATGCCTTTGGAAAATTAGTCACTATTCGCATCTAATTGTAATGGTCAAAAACTGTTTACTAAAAATAAATTTAATTAAAGGTTAACTAGTGATTCTCATTTTTAGAATACAATTGGCCTCACAAAAACAAAGTGATAATTTAACAAGTATTTTATATAATTATATAACAAAAATAAATTTTGAGACTCTAAATTTAGAAATTAAATAAAACACCTCTAAATTAAGTAATAACAAAACGATGTCCTTAAGAATTAAATCAGTAGCTAAAGTCGAACTAATTTTAACGCCAGTAAAAAACAGCTTCAAGTATTGAACCCAAGACTATATTGCAAAAAGCAAGTAATTGTGTTCACTAAATTGAAATGACTGATACATTAGTTGCCTTATAAAAAAGGCAGTAAAGACCAACCGTTTATCTGACTAATTTTATATCAAAGCGGGTCTTCCTTTGGTTATTTGTGCGAATTAAAGGAGTTATTCTTGATTGCGAATTATGTTATAACCTATTTGTAAAATTTTATAATGTATCTTTATTCCGAAAAGTTACATTTGTGCAAACTGTAAATTGAAAATATTTGAAACTATACATAAAATACATGGTAAGCAACCGCTGCAAAATGGCGGTAAAAGAAGAATTGAAAAAGCTTAAACTTCACTTCATGGTTGTCGATTTAGGAGAAGTAGAAATAATGGAAAATATTTCTATGGATCAAAGACAACTATTGAAAGCAGCACTTTTAGATTCAGGGCTTGAATTGATGGATGATAAAAAATCCATGTTGATAGAGAAAATAAAGAATGTAATTATCGAGATGGTTCATCACTCTACTGAACCCATAAAAGTCAATTTTTCGGACTATTTAAGTCAAAAATTGAGTCACGACTATACTTACCTATCCAACTTGTTTTCAGAGGTTCAAGGAACGACAATAGAACAATTTATAATTTCCCATAAAACGGAACGTATAAAAGAGTTGATTATCTATGGTGAATTAAATATCACTGAAATTGCATGGAAAATGAATTACAGTAGTGTAGCTCATTTATCAAGTCAGTTTAAAAAAGTAACCGGCCTGTCCCCTTCTCATTTTAAACAGTTAAAAGATAAAAGACGGAATCCAATTGAGGAAATTGGAAATGTAAATGACTAAATGAAAAGTATCAGTATGCTCAATTCCCCCGATTCAATTGAAACCAGTGTAGGTGCCTTTGTTACTATTAGTGCCGAAGGAAAAATAACTGATATTAATGAAGCGTCAATAAAAAATATAGGAATTGCAAGAGATGTACTGATAGGAAGTGACTTTTCTGATTATTTTACGCATCACCAAGAAGTAAAGAAAAGATGGCAGCACGTTTTTGAGAAAGGGTTTATTGACGACTATTCGTTAACGGTAAAGCATCAAAATGGAGAATTAACGGATGTGGTCTACAATGCATCCATCTATGAAGATTCTGAAGGAGTTATCCATGGTTTTTTTACCGAAGCAACGAACAGTACCGCTCAAAAATTAGCAGCACAATATTCAAAAAGTTTAATTGAAGCCAGTCTTGACCCTCTAATTACGATAAATAGAGAGGGAAAGATCACGGATATGAATGAAGCATTAGTTCATATTACTGGTGTTAGTCGAAACGAACTTACTGGTTCTAATTTCTTCGATTATTTCACAGACAAGCACAAAGCACAAAAAGTATATCAACAAGTTTTTCAAAACAATGCCATAGAAGATTACCCTTTAACGCTTCGGCATAAGGACGGCAAATTAACTGACGTACTTTTTAATGGCTCTGTTTATAAAGACAATCTTGGCAAGGTCCAAGGTGTTGTTATCGTGGCGCGAAATACAGGCGGACAAAAATGGGCTTTGGATTTACAAAATGCCAATAAAGAACTGGCTTATCAAAATGATGAAAAGGAAAAGAGAGCCGCAGAGTTAGTTATAGCAAATCAAGAATTGGCATTTCAAAATGAGGAGAAAGAGAAAAGGGCTAACGAATTAATTATTGCCAATAAAGAACTTCTTTTTCAAAACCAAGAAAAGGAAAAAAGAGCTTCGGAGCTAGTGATAGCTAACAAAGAACTAGCATTTCAAAATGATGAAAAAGAGAAACGTGCTGCTGAATTAGTGATAGCTAATAAAGAACTGGCGTTTCAAAATAATGAAAAGGAGAAAAGAGCTGACGAATTAATCATTGCTAATGAAGAACTTATTTTTCAAAATTTAGAAAAGGAAAAAAGAGCTGCTGAATTAGTGATTGCCAACAAAGAATTGGCGTTTCAAAATGATGAAAAAGAGAAAAGAGCCAACGAATTAATTATTGCTAATAAAGAACTTATTTTTCAAAACCAAGAAAAAGAAAAAAGGGAAATTGTTAATAAAGAGCTTAAAGAACTTAACTACACTACAAAATTAGATTCTCAATATACACTTAGTTTAATTGAAGCCAGTCGGGATCCTTTGGTTACCATAAATACAAAAGGTAAGATTACGGACATGAATGAGGCCTTAGTAAACAGTACTGGGAAAACGCGCGAAGAACTCACAGGTTCTGATTTTTTCGATTATTTTACAGAACAACAAAAAGCGCGTGAAGTGTACCAGGAAGTATTTGAAAAAGGCTGTGTTGCTGATTCACCACTTACACTGCGTCATAAGGACGGCAAATTGACTGATGTCTTGTTTAACGGTTCCGTTTATAAAAACGAAGTAGGAAATGTACAAGGCGTCGTGATTGTTGCCAGAGATATTACAGATCAAAAAAGAATTGCTACCGAATTGATTGAAGCTAGAGTTTTTGCAGAACTTGCCACAGAAATTGCAGAAGAAGCTAAAAGACGTGCAGAAAGGGCCACTATTACAGCTGAAAATGCGGTAAAAGCAAAACAACAATTTTTGTCGAATATGAGTCATGAAATTCGTACCCCGATGAATGCAATTATTGGTTTTACCAAAGTGGTACTGAAAACAGATTTGACACTAAAACAAAAAGAATATTTAGATGCAATCAAAATGAGTGGAGATGCATTAATCGTACTCATAAACGACATATTAGACTTAGCAAAAGTTGATTCCGGTAAAATGACATTTGAAAAAACCCCTTTCAAATTGAATTCTTCGGTAGCTGCCATGCTGCATCTGTTTGAACCTAAAATTCAAGAAAAAAATTTAAAATTAATTAAAGAATACGATCCTCAAATTCCGCAAGTTCTAATTGGTGACCCAGTTCGTTTGCATCAAATAATTTTAAATTTAGTTAGTAACGCAGTCAAGTTTACATCCAAAGGAAAAATTACCGTAAGCGTCAATTTAATACATGAAGATGTTGAAACAGTAATTATTGAATTTGCTGTCACGGATACGGGTATTGGAATACCAGAGGACAGAATGGGAAAAATATTTGAAAATTTCCAACAAGCATCCAGCCGAACTTCAAGGTTGTATGGAGGAACAGGATTAGGTTTAGCCATTGTCAAACAACTTATCGAACCACAAGGAGGAACCATTCGTGTGCAAAGTACCGTAGGAACAGGTTCTACATTCAGTTTTACATTAAGTTTTCAAAAAACAACTTCTGATGCCGAAATGGGAAATGAGTTTATTGAATTGGATACCGAAATAAAAAACATAAAAATTTTAGTCGTTGAAGATATTCCATTGAATCAATTGCTAATGAAAACACTTCTTGATGATTTTGGATTTGAGCGTGACATTGCCGAAAATGGTAAAATAGCAATCGAAAAATTAAAGGAAAAGGAATATGATGTCATTTTGATGGACTTGCAAATGCCAGAAATGAACGGATTTGAAACAACAGAATACATTCGACACACACTGAAATCACAAATACCGATTATTGCTTTAACAGCAGATGTGACTACCGTGGATTTAGCTAAATGTAAAGCAGTGGGAATGAATGACTATCTTGCGAAACCCGTGGATGACCGCCTTCTTTATAGTAAAATAATTGGGCTTTTAAAAAAAACCAGTCTTAATGCAATACATATTGAAAGCGTAAACGAAGAAGAAATCACACTAAAAAAAGAAAAGTACATCAATCTGGCGTATTTGAAACAAAGAGCAAAATCAAATCCCGTTTTAATGGAAGAAATGATCAATCTCTATTTAACCCAAACACCAGCTATAATAAAAACAATCAAAGAAAGTTTAGCTAACAAAAATTGGCATTTAGTAAGCGCTGCGGCACACAAAATGATTCCGTCCTTTGCAATAGTGGGAATAAGTCCTGTTTTTGAAAACATAGCAAAACAAATTCAGGAGACAGCAACGGTGCTAGACAAAACAGAAGAAATTGAAGCCTTAGTGCAACAACTTGAAGAAGTGTGTGCGCAAGCGTGTAGTGAATTAGAAGAAGAATTAAATAAAATTAAAAATACCATAAAATGAACGACAACAAGAAAGTAAAAATTTTTCTAGTAGATGATGATGCCCTATTTTTAAAATCGTTAGAAATTGAATTTTTAGAAAATGCTGATTTTATTGTAGAAACGTATCCTACAGGAGAACTTTGCATCGCCAATTTATCAAACAATCCAGATGTAGTAATATTAGATTATCAACTAGATGGTATTGTAGAAAATGCGATGAACGGTCTTGAAACTTTAGATAAAGTTAAAACTTATAATCCAGAAATCCCCGTGGTTATGCTTTCATCCCAAGATAAAATTGAAGTGGCTATTAACTGCATGCACCACAAGGCATTTGATTATGTAGTGAAAAGTGAAACTGCTTTTGTTCGCTTGCAAAAAATAATCACTGCTATTTTTAAATACCAAAAAATGGAAAAAGAATTAAATTGGTATATGGATCGCATGTAAAGTATTTATACAAGTGCTCATTCCCAATTCATTACTAGTTAGATAAATTACCTTAAATTTGGTTCTATTAAAACCAAAATTATTTAAGAAAAATGCGGTATAAAGACACATCAGATCTGGAGATTTCATTGCTATTAGAAGCCATCTATCGCAAATATGGTTACGATTTCAGAGAGTATTCACAAGCGCATATTAGGCGTCGAATAATGAACAGAATGGCACTTTCTGGCTTTGAAGATATTGCTCAAATGCAGTCTATGGTTTTAAATGATATGCCATTCGCTTCTGAACTCTTACAAGATTTATCAATAACGGTAACCGAAATGTTTCGCGATCCTGCATTTTATAGATCATTACGAGAAAAAGTGATTCCTATTTTAAAAACCTATCCTTTTATAAAAATATGGCACGCCGGCTGTGCTACAGGAGAAGAAGCGTATTCGATGGCAATTCTATTGCAAGAAGAAGGCTTGTATGAAAGAACAACAATATATGCTACTGATTTTAATCAGCTGGCGTTGAATCGTGCTAAAGAAGGTATTTTTTCGAATAAATTAATAAAAGAGTACACTTCTAATTATCAATTATCAGGAGGAAAAGAATCTTTTTCAAGTTATTATACTTCGCATTACGATAATGTTATTATGAATCAATCTTTAAAAAAAAACATTGTTTGGGCCAATCATAATTTAGTAACTGATAGTGTTTTTGCCGAAGTACATTTAATATTATGTCGGAATGTCTTAATTTATTTTGATCAAAATTTACAAAATAAAGTTCAAACTCTTTTTTACAATAGCCTGATAAATGGAGGTATTTTATCGCTGGGATCTAAAGAAAGTATTCGGTTTACCGATTATTTTGAACATTATAGTGAATTAGACCTTAAACAACGAATATTTAAAAAGAAATACTAAAAATGCAGTACGAAGCAATTGTTATAGGAGTTTCTTCTGGTGGTATGAATGCTTTGAAAATTATATTCGCAGCTATGCCGGCACATTTTAGTATACCCATGATTATTGTGCAACATGTAGGTGCTCAATCTGACGGTCAATGGATTACTCTTTTTAATGATAAAAGTCAGCTTGAAATCAAGGAAGCAGATGAAAAAGAAAAAATTAAAAAAGGCACCATTTTTATTGCTCCTCCTAATTATCATTTGTTGATTGAAAAAGACAAAACCTTTTCCCTCACTATAGATGAACGTGTAAATTATGCAAGACCATCCATTGATGTGTTATTTGAATCAGCTGCTGAAGCCTACAAAAACAAATTAATTGGAATCGTACTGACTGGCGCTAATAGTGACGGTGCAAAAGGCATTACACGAATACAAGAATGTGGTGGTCTAACTATAATTCAGGATCCAAAAACAGCAGAATCAGCCTATATGCCAAAGGCGGCTATTGCAGCTATTGAACCAAATTTTATTGGGTCATTAGACGATATCGTTACGTTTTTATTAAAAATAGAACAACAAAAAAGATAATCAAAATCAATTTTACAACTAACAAAATGAAAATGACCCTTGGTAAAAAAATAGCGACAGGATTTATAGCTTGTGCGATAGTACTTTTAGGAGTTGCAATTTTCTCCTATAAAAATAGCGAAAAATTCATCGCCTCTAATACCTTGGTCAATCATTCCAATTCTGTTTTGTATGAATTCGAGCAAATTTTGATGTTAACTGTTGATGCAGAAACAGGGATTCGAGGCTATATTATTACTGGAAATGATGATTTTTTAATCCCTTTTACCTCTGCCAATGTCAATATAATTGCTCAACTCAATAAAGTAAAAGAATTAACAAAAGACAATCCCAACCAGCAGAAGAATATTGAAGAGTTAAAGAAGCAAACTCAAATGCGCTTTGATAATTTTAGGAAATGTATTGCTCTTCGTAAAAAAGATTTTGCACAAGCCCAAGAATTTGTTGCTTCTGGTGAAGGAAAACAAATCCAAGATGAAATCAGAAATTTAGTTTATCAAGCTCAGGAAACTGAAAATCTTTTACTTACAGAAAGGATTCAAGCGAGTGAAGCAGATGCCAGTAGGTTTAACATTGTATTTGCCATTTTACTGTTAATCATTACTTTAATCCTTGTTGTGGTTTATACTATAGTGACTACCAATTTACAAGCCCTGAAAAGTTACGAATTGGAAACGATTAGCAAAAACTGGTTGCTTACAGGAAACTCAGCACTTAATGAGAAATTAATAGGTGACCAAAGTATGATTGAATTGGCAAACAATACCATTAGCTTTTTATGTTCTTATCTTCAAGCCAATATAGGCGCCGTTTATTTATTGGATGAAAAAGAAAATACTCTTTTACTTAGCGGAAAATTTGCTTTTACACCTGCCAATAAAGCTAAAGAAAATTTTAAATTAAATGAAGGATTGATTGGACAAGCTGCTTGGGAACAAAAACAACTCTTGTTTACAGACATAACTGATGATCAAATTCGCATTACTTCTACCGTTCTAGATGCCAAACCAAGAAATGTTCTCATTACTCCTTTTTTATTGGATGGCAAAACAATAGGAGTTATAGAAATTGGCAAGCTTAGTGATTTTACCGAAACTGAAAAAGAATTTATTGCTGTTTCTATGAGTAGTGTAGCAATAAGTGTGAATACGATTCAACAAGCCGAAGAAAAGGAAAAAAGAGCTGCGGAGTTGGCTGTAGCCAATATTGAACTTGCTTATCAAAATGAAGAAAAAGAAAAACGAGCCGCAGAGTTAGGAGTTGCAAACAAAGAACTCGCCTATCAAAATGAAGAAAAAGAAAAACGAGCTGCGGAATTAGGAGTTGCTAACAAAGAACTCGCTTATCAAAATGAAGAAAAAGAAAAACGAGCTGTTGAGTTGCATTTTGCTAATAAAGAGCTTTCCAATCAAACTGAAGAACTTCAAATACAGCAAGAAGAACTGAGGCAATTAAATGAAGAATTAGAACAGCAAGCACAATATCTTAAGCAGCAACAGGAGGAATTGCAAATGACCAATGAAGAACTGGAAGAGCAAACGCAATCATTAGAAGAGCGAAACAAAGAAGTAGAGGCTTCTAAAGAAAATATTGAGAAAAAGACAAAACAACTTGAAATTAGCAGTAAGTATAAGTCGGAATTCCTTGCTAACATGTCGCATGAACTAAGAACACCACTTAATAGTTTGCTTATTTTATCCAAAGATTTATCTGAAAATAGAAAGAAAAACTTAGATGAAGTTCAGGTTGAAAGTGCTGAAATCATTTATAAAAGTGGTCATGATCTTCTTGTATTAATAAATGAAGTACTGGACCTCTCTAAAATTGAAGCTGGAAAAATGTCCATCAATATTGAAAAAGTATTTCTGAAAAATTTCACAAGTGAACTACTCCTCAATTTTAAACATCAGGCAGAACAAAAAGGGTTGCAACTCACTTGCCAATTAGCTACAAATATACCTGAATTCATCCACACCGATTTACAGCGTTTGAATCAGATATTAAAAAACCTGCTATCCAACGCCATTAAATTTACAGAAAAAGGAAGTGTAACTATATATATTGACCAGACAACCGAGACCACATTAACCATATCGGTCACTGATACCGGTATTGGAATATCAGAAGACAAACAAGCTGCAATATTTGAAGCTTTTCAACAAGCCGAAGGCGGTACTTCAAGAAAATATGGAGGAACAGGACTAGGACTTTCAATTTCGCGTGAACTCGCAAAACTATTAAAGGGCGAAATTAAAGTATCTAGTGCTCTGGCAGGAGGTTCTACTTTTACACTTTATATCCCTTTAGAAATTCTCCCGGAACAAGAACTTACTTCTTCAACAGCAACACAACCTTTACGCTACATTCCACGTACTGAAAATAACGTAAACTTTCTCAATTATAAAACAATTGAGGATGATAGAGACACCATAAACGCTACTGATAAAATTGTACTCATTATTGAAGACGATCGAAATTTTGCAGGAATCCTTTTAAAACAGGCCAACAAAAAAGGATTCAAATGCTTATCAGCAGCCAGCGGTGAAGATGGTTTGATGCTTGCTTCAAAATACTTACCACAAGCTATCATCCTTGATATGGGCTTACCAGGAATGAATGGGAAACAAGTTTTGCAGGAATTAAAAGCAAATCCTATGGTACGGCATATTCCAGTTCATATTATTTCGGCAAACGATCGTTCCCTTGAACCAATAAGAGAAGGTGCCGTAGAATATTTAATGAAGCCCATCTCTAAAGAAGGTTTAGAAGAAGCTTTCAACCGAATTGAAAATTTTGTCAATAGAAAAATAAAGAACCTTTTGATTATTGAAGACAGCGAGAATTCTAGAAAAGCAATGAAAATACTCATTGGAAATGGTGATGTAAAATGTTTTGAAGCAGAAACAGGTAAGGAAGCCTTGGAAATTTATCAGGAAAATCAAATCGATTGTGTAATACTAGACATTGGTTTGCCAGACATGAGCGGATTTGATCTTATTCAAAAACTGGAGGTTATTAAAGGGCACAGCATGCCTCCTATTATTGTCTATACAGGAAAAGAACTTACCAAAGAAGAAAATAATCTACTTCATAAATATGCAGAGAGCATTATTATAAAAGGAATAAAATCCGAAGAACGATTACTGGATGAAACTGCTCTTTTTCTTCACCGTACCATTAGTAATTTACCCAAATCAAAGCAATTAATGATCAATAGTTTGCATGATAAAGATGCCATATTTCAATCAAAGAAAATTCTTTTAGTAGATGATGATATGAGAAATATTTTTGCATTATCTAAAATATTGCAAGAACGCGGGATAGAAGTCATTAAGTCAGAAAACGGAAAAAATGCCCTAGAGATGCTAGCTGCACATCCTACTATTGACTTAGTGTTAATGGATATCATGATGCCAGAAATGGATGGTTATGAAGCAATGAAACGAATACGATCACAAATGAAGTTCAAGAAATTGCCCATAATTGCACTCACGGCAAAAGCCATGAAAGACGACAAACAAAAATGCATTGATGCTGGAGCCAACGATTATATTACAAAACCAATTGATGTAGAACGCCTTTTATCCTTGATGCGCGTATGGTTAAGTAAATAATAAAATGCTATCGAGCAGGCACAGCATCGAAAGATAACACGCTCATTTTTTTGTTGGAACTTCAAAATTCGTTTTAGAGTATTTAACATTCAAACTTTTTTTTATAATTAAAATGAAAATAAACAGCCCAGTCAAAATTTTAATGGTAGATGATTTACCTGAAAACTTATTTGCCCTAGAAGTAATTCTTTCTAATGAAAATTATTTATGTGTCAAAGCAAATTCAGGCAATGAAGCCTTAAAAATTCTGTTGCACCAACAAGATTTTGCCATCATATTAATCGATGTTCAAATGCCAATGATGGACGGGTTTGAAACAGTAGAATTGATTCGACAAATCGAAAAGCTGAAACATGTACCCATTATTTTTTTAACAGCCAGTATCGATAATTCTTCACAAATCTTTAAGGGTTATCAAGCAGGTGCCGTAGATTATATGATTAAACCACTTTCGCCAGAAATATTAAAAGCAAAAGTGGCTATTTTTGTGGATTTACATGAAAAGAATCAGGAATTATTAGTTCAGGCAGAACAACTGAAAAAACTAAATACAGATCTAACTGCTGAAAAATTACTATCAGAATATTCCCTTAGTCTTATTGAAGCAAGTCATGATCCCCTATTTGCTATTAGCCCTGAAGGAAAAATAACGGATATGAACAATGCCTCTGTAATAGCAACAGGAGTATCCCGGAACAAATTAATGGGGACTGATTTTTTTAATTATTTCACAGAACCGCAAAAAGCGCGAGAAGTGTATCAAAAAGTGTTTGAAAAAGGACTCATAACAGATTATCCGTTGATCCTCCGCCATAAGAAAGGAACGATGATTGACGCGCTATTCAATGGATCAGTGTATCAGGATGACAAAGGGGAAGTACTAGGAGTAGTAGTTGTAGGCCGTGATGTTACGGATCAAAAAAGAATCGCAACGGAGCTAGTTGAAGCCAGAGTTTTTGCCGAATTAGCTACAGAAATTGCAGAAGAAGCAAAAATAAAAGCAGAAAGTGCTACTCTTATTGCTGAAAATGCAGTGAAAGCAAAACAGCAATTCTTGTCTAATATGAGCCACGAAATTCGGACTCCTATGAACGCAATTATAGGATTTACAAAAGTGGTCTTAAAAACAGATTTAAATGGTAAACAAAAAGAATATTTAGACGCAATTAAAATAAGTGGAGATACATTAATTGTACTTATCAACGATATTCTGGATTTAGCAAAAGTAGATGCAGGTAAGATGACGTTCGAAAAAACTCCTTTCAAAATTAAATCTTCCATTTCAGCAATTCTTCATTTATTTGAGACTAAGATTGTGGAAAAAAACATAAAATTAGTTAAGGAATATGACAATAAAATTCCCGCTGTTTTAATAGGAGACCCTGTTCGTTTGCACCAAATTATTTTAAATCTCGTTAGCAATGCTGTTAAATTTACTAAAAAAGGAAAAATTACGGTAAGTATAGATTTATTATATGAAGATGAAGCTAAAATAATTCTAAAATTTGCGATAGCAGATACAGGAATTGGAATCTCCGAAGAAAAAATAGGAACTATATTTGAAAATTTTCAGCAGGCAACCAGCGGAACTTCAAGATTATATGGTGGCACTGGACTTGGTCTAGCAATTGTGAAGCAATTAATAGAGCCACAAGGCGGTAGTATTCGTGTAACAAGTACTTTAAATGAGGGTTCAATATTTAGTTTCACGTTACCTTTCCAAAAGACAAATGCCGATGCAGAACTTGAAAACGAACTAAATGAAATCCATTCAGAGATGAAAAATATAAGAGTATTAGTGGTCGAAGATATTGCACTGAATCAATTGCTAATGAAAACACTTTTAGATGATTTTGGATTTATCAGCGACATTGCTGAAAATGGTAAAGTAGCTATTGAAAAGCTACAAAAACAAGAGTATGATGTTGTGCTTATGGATCTGCAGATGCCAGAAATGAATGGTTTTGAAGCTACGCAATACATTAGAAATACGCTAAATTCTACTGTACCCATAATTGCATTAACCGCTGATGTTACTACTGTTGATGTTGAAAAATGCGCAGCTTCGGGAATGAATGATTACCTAGCTAAGCCTGTCGATGAAAAACTTTTATATAGTAAAATAGTAACTATTGTAACAACAGCCCAACCTGATAAATTTATAAAAAAATGCAAGGAAAATAAGAATTTTGAGGTAAAAAGAAAATACACTGACCTGAACTATTTAAAACAGCGGACCAAATCAAATCCAAAACTAATGATGGAAATGATTTCATTATATTTAGCTCAAACCCCACCGTTACTGCATACAATGGTACAAAGTTTAGAGCAGGAAAATTGGACTTTATTAGATGCTGCCGCCCACAAAATGCTACCCTCTTTTTCAATAATGGGAATCAGTCCAGATTTTGAAACGGTAGCAAAAAAAATTCAGGACTTTGCAAAAGACCAAGAAAAAAATGAGGAAATACAAAGTTTGGTACTACAACTGGAAACCGTTTGTTTACAGGCATGTGCTGAGTTAGAGGAAGAACTTCTGTTACTCAAAAATAACCTCTAAAATCTATTAATTCTTATCCACATTTAATATTTATTGGTCTATAGGTTTATAAATCATAATTATTTTATCCTTTTACAAAACATATTTCCTTATATTTAATGAATATTTTTTAAGCTTTTTAATGTGTGAGGTATCCTGAATTACTGGATAAAAAAAATTTATAGCCAATCTCATAACTATAAAATAACAATACATATTTAATATTATGAAATTAGCTCAGAAAGTCACTTCAAATAAATTAAACCCGGAAAAAGAAGGAAAAAAAAATTCTTTTCCCGTTGTAGCCATCGGTGCATCAGCTGGAGGACTGGAAGCGTTTAGTATTTTACTTAAAAATCTATCGGTAAATACTGGCATGGCCTATATCTATGTTCAACACCTAAGTCCTGACCATAAAAGTTTACTGACTGTAATTCTTTCTAAGATTACTAAAATGAAAGTCCAGGAAATTGATAATATGGAAAAAATGGAACCAAACAATGTATATGTAATTCCACCCAATAAAGTAATCGAAGTAGTTAATGGGCATATTCAGTTGCACCCACGCATAAAAAAAAGCAGCCCTACGCTCTCTATAGACTTTCTTTTTTCCTCACTTGCTGAAACCCATAAAGCAAATGTCATTGGAATCATACTTTCAGGTTATGCCAGTGATGGTATGATGGGCCTCAAAGCCATTAAAGATGCTGGAGGCATCACTTTTGCGCAAGATGAAACCGCTCAAGCTAATAGTATGCCAAACGCAGCAATTTCTACGGGAGTGGTAGACTATATTTTACCACCTCTAGAAATTGCCCGTAAAATAGTTCAACTTAGTAAAAAAGGAATACCTACAACAGAGAGTCAGGACAAAGAAAGCAAAGCAGAGGAAGGGTCTCTTAAAAATATTAATTACGATATAAATTCAATTTTTGAACTTTTACTCAAAGAAACGGGAGTGGATTTTAGTCATTATAAAATGCCCACCATTAAGAGAAGAATAAACTATAAAATGACTCAATATGGAATAAAGTCGATAGAAGAATATGTAAAACTTTTACTTCAAAAAAACAATGAAATTGAAATTCTCTACACGGATTTATTAATAAATGTAACTAGTTTTTTCAGGGAAAAAGGAACTTTCCAATTTTTAAAAACTAATTTATTAACAAAACTTTTAAAGAATAAAACTGCTGATGATACGCTACGAATATGGGTTCCAGCATGTTCTACAGGTCAGGAAGCCTATTCTTTTGCCATGATTATAGCCGATTTGCAGGAAGAAAAAACAAATACAATTGCTGTTCAAATTTTTGCCACTGATTTAAGCGAAGAGGCTATAAGAAAAGCCCGTATCGGTGACTATTCTCAAAGTGATGTCGAATCCATACCTAAAAAATATTTAAATAGATTTTTCACAAAAACAGGTGAAAATTACCGCATTGTTAAAGAGCTAAGGGAAATGTGCATATTTGCTCCACACAATATTCTACGCGATCCTCCTTTTTCGCGAATGGATCTAGTAAGTTGTTGTAATCTTCTAATTTATTTTGATGCTGCCGCGCAAAAGAAAGTTTTTGCATCCTTACATTTTGCTTTGAATGATATTGGATATTTGATACTTGGCAAAGCCGAAAGCATTGGGACAACATCACAACTTTTCACATTAGTTAACAATAAATTTAAAATCTATTCTCGAAAAAATAATTTGGGAGTTCGAAAGATACTTGAATTAACACCACGTTTTACACGCACTACTATGTCTAATAAAAAAGTAAACACTACCTCTAAAAACATAAGTGTCAATCAAGAAAGTATAGAAAATGCTATTGACGCTGAACTTCTTTCTAATTACATGCCAGCTTGCGCTGTGGTGAACAAAGACATGGAAATACTCCAGTTTAGAGGACCGGTCTCCTCCTACTTAGAGCATTCATCCGGTAAAGCCAGTCTAAACATTTTTAAAATGGCCAAACCAGAATTTGCTTTTGAACTCCGGAATGCGATTAATAAAGTAATAGAAACAAAAAAAACAGTATCTAAATCAGGCATAGAAATCAAAATTGAATCCGTTTTAAGGTTGATGTCTTTTGAGGTGCGCCCACTTAAAATTGAGTGGGACGAACCCTTACTTCTGATTGTTTTTAAACCGCAGGAACTAGTAGAAAAAATTAATGAATCTGACGTTGATGGAACAAGCAATGCCAAACTCAAAGATTTAAAAATAAAAAAACTGACGGAGGAACTCATTGCTACTCGCGCTGAAATGATTACTATTGTTAAAGACCAAGAAAATATTTATGAGGAATTACAAGCTGCAAATGAGGAAATCGTTTCGTCAAATGAAGAATTCCAGACTTTAAATGAAGAATTGGAAACCTCAAAGGAAGAAATTGAAGCCACTAACGAAGAACTCATTTTTACCAATCAGGAATTACAAATGCGCCATGATTTATTAATAGAATCACATGCCTATTCTGAGGCTATTATTGCCACCATACATGAACCTATGCTTGTTTTGAATAAGGATTTTCATGTGATATCCGCTAATAAATCTTTTTACAAAAAATTTCTAGCAGATAAAATGGAAACCGAAGGAAAACTATTATTTGATTTAGGTGATAAACAATGGAACATTGCAAAACTTCGTGAAGTACTAAATGATATCCTTTCTAAAAATAATAGTTTCGAAAATTTTGAAGTAACCCACACCTTTTCTAGCATTGGAGAACGAATAATGTTACTTAATGCGCATTTGATTGTTCAAAAAACAAACAGCAAACCACTCATTCTTTTGGCTATTGAAGACATAACGGATCGGTCTCGATATTATCTCAAAGAAAAATATTCACTTAGTCTTATAGAAGCAAGTCTTGATCCTCTGACAACAATAAACAATGAAGGAAAGATTACTGATATGAACAGGGCAACTGTAAATATAACGGGATTGTCACGAGAGAAATTAAAAGGAACTGATTTCTTTGGCTATTTTACAGAGCCTGAAAAAGCTCAAGCTATTTATAAAGAAGTCTTCGCTAAAGGTTTTATCACTAATTCTCCAATTAAACTTCGTCACAAGAGCGGGAAACTTACTGATGTGTTATTAAACGGCTCCGTTTATAAAGATGACCAAGGCACTGTATTAGGAGTGGTTATTGTGGCAAGAGATGTAACGGATCAAAAGAGAATTGAAGCTGAATTAATAGAATCAAAAGTATTTGCAGAGTTGGCAACTTTAACCGCAGAAGAAGCAAAAATTAAAGCCGAAGAAGCGACAATAGCTGCAGAGGACGCTGTAAAAGCAAAACAACAATTCTTATCCAATATGAGCCATGAGATTCGGACTCCGATGAATGCAATTATAGGATTTACCAGCGTGCTTTTAAAAACTGAATTAACCACTAAGCAAATAGAATACTTAAACGCCATACAATTAAGTGGTGACACGTTAATTGCATTGATAAACGATATTCTTGATTTAGCAAAAGTAGATGCTGGAAAAATGGTTTTCGCAAAAAAATCATTCGAAATGGCCGTTTCAATAGCCTCAATGCTCCAATTATTTGAAACAAAAATTCAAGAAAAAAATTTAAAACTGGTCACTCACTATGACAAAAAAATACCCAAACTCGTTTTGGGAGACTCCATCCGATTGCACCAGATTATTTTAAATCTCGTTAGCAACGCTGTTAAATTTACTTCTAAAGGCACTATTAAAGTCAGTACTAACTTATTGTTTGAAGATGCTGATAAAGTAATAGTTGAATTTGTAATTGCTGATAGTGGCATCGGTATTCCTGAGGATAATATAGATTTAATATTTGAAAATTTTCAACAAGTTAGTAATGGATCTTCCAGCAATTATGGAGGTACGGGTTTAGGATTAGCCATTGCGAAACAATTAGTAACATCACAAGGAGGCAGCATTCGTGTCAAAAGTAAAATAAATGAAGGCTCCACGTTTAGTTTTACGTTATCTTTTCAAAAGACAAAAGGCAATACCGAGAAACAAACTAATTTAATTGAATCCAATACTTTATTAAAAAACGTAAAAGTTTTGGTGGTTGAAGACATGCCACTCAATCAATTATTGATGAAAACAATTTTGGATGATTTTGGTTGTGATCGTGAAATTGCTGACAATGGAAAAATTGCTATCGAAAAACTGGAAAAAAAAGCATACGATATTATTTTAATGGATCTTCAAATGCCAGTAATGAACGGTTTTGAAGCTACAAAACACATTCGGGAAATCATGAAATTAGACACCCCAATTATTGCGCTTACGGCTGATGTTACGACAGTAGATTTGGAAAAATGCAAAGGTGCGGGAATGAATGATTATATCGCCAAGCCCATTGATGAAAAATTATTGTATTCTAAAATTGTCGAACTGATACAATAAATTCTATGTGCTTTATTCAGTAACTTTAGAATAATACTATAAAAGTTTCAAAAATTGATACTTACCTTCCTACATAATTATTTTTCATAGTCAAGTGTGAAAGATATAACTTTTATTAACAATTGTATAACACTTGCAGGAGCCAATCAAAATACATTTGTAATGTAATTAGTATGCTGTGAAAAGCGGTACTAATTAATTTAAATGTTTGTTTGTAAACCAATCGGTTTCTATACAAATTTTTAAAAAAAGTATTAATCTTAAAAATTAAAAATCATGAATCTTAAAAGAATCTTTGGAGCGTTATTAACAGCTCTTGGAATAGGTGGTCTTATTTACACAGCAGTAATATTTGCTGGAACTTCAGGCGAAACGAGAGATGTTAAATCTTTAATCATATATGGCATATTGGGAATTATATTCTTTATATCGGGAATTAGCTTAGTTCGTACAACAAAAGACGAATCATAAATTATATTTTTCTAAAAAATTTAGGATTTACATTAAAATCCATTGTCTGACTAATATTAGTAACACTTTTTTTACGTGGAACTCATAAAACGAATCTTTTAGATAAGTATTTTTTAATTATTACTAAGAAAAAAAATAGTAAAACAATTAATTTTATGAATCCGTATCAAAACAGAACAATATAGGTTTTTTTCGCAAGAAAAATGGATTTTTAATACGTATTAATTTGCTTTAGAATCCACTTTCATTACAATAAGGACATCCTCTCTGGTTAGTAATCAGAGAGGATTTTTTTTATAACACTCCTATTTTATTTATTATATTAGTACATCCTTCATTAATCCATAAATAACATAACCTCCGCTTTTTTTTACTACTCAACTTTCTATCGAGGTCTTAAGAAGTATTTATTTTTTTATAAAAAACAACTTTAGTCGCACCAGGCAAACGAAAAGGATTTATGTTTTAAGCAATTTTTCACTCCTTACGTGTAAAAAATAGTAAAAATTAAAATCTTTTATCAAAAAAGTATTAGACCAAATTGCCATAACAACTTTGAAAAATCATACTGAATTTGAAGATGGATTACCATTAGAAAATGAAGTAAAACATCAATACTAAATTTGATTTTTGCATCGTTACCTGTGAATATTGCAACTCCTTTCTAATATTGTGTAATGATTTTGGGATTGTAAAAACGAACTTTACATTATTCAATTGAATTGCTGTCTAAAACCATTAGCACATGAAAAATAGTGTCAATAAAGCCGATAAAAAAATAGTTTTGCAAAAAGAGAAAGGAATTTTGAACGAATCCGCTCTGGAAACTAAAAAAGAATATCGCAATATTTTTGTAGAGGAATTAAAAGAAATTTACTTTTCAGAAAAAGCACAAATAATCTCCATTCCGATATTGATAAAAAATGCGGCTACCGAAGAATTAGCTAATGCACTCAAAGTACACCTGCAATTTACAATGGATCATATTAAACGTCTTGAAGATTTTTTTAATTCAATAGGTGAAGCAAATATTATTTTGAAATATGAAGCGATGTATGGGTTATCCTCACCCCAAAAAGGACAAACAAAATACAATTAGTAATTCTAAACATAAAAAAAATGGCTATTCAAACTGTTAATCCTTATACCAATAAAGTTGAACGTACCTTTGATGAAATGTCTGAAGAAACTATTGATTTGTTACTTACTCAATCCGCAAAAGCATTCACTTCTTGGAAAGAAACGAACTACGAGGTACGAGCTAAAATACTCCATAAAGTAGCTTCTTTAATGCGAGAGAAGAAAGAACATTTAGCTACACTGATAACATTGGAAATGGGTAAACTAATTGCTCAGGCTGAAGGCGAAATTTTGTTAAGTGCTGCTATTTTTGATTATTATGCTACTAACGCCAAGGCCTTTTTGACTGATAAGCCTCTAAAACCTGAAAATGGAAGCGCTTACATTAAATCGAGTCCGATAGGTATCATTTTAGGTGTTGAACCATGGAATTTCCCCTTCTATCAAGTGGCCAGATTTGCGGCTCCCAACCTGATGGTAGGAAACACCGTTCTGGTGAATCATGCCTCCATGGTGCCACAATGCGCACTTGCAATTGAAGAATTATTTGATGAAGCTGGTGCGCCTAATGGAATTTATACTAATTTGTTTATTTCTGGAAAACGAGCATCAGCTTTGGTTTCTGATAAAAGAATTAAAGGAGTTTCACTAACAGGAAGTGAAGCAGCTGGCGCCAGTATTGCGGCTGAAGCTGGACGCTATTTAAAAAAATCAGTTTTGGAATTGGGTGGTAGTGATGCTTTCATAATTTTGGAAGATGCTGATATTGACAAAACAGTGGAATGGGCAGTGGTAGGTAGAATTAACAACAACGGTCAAAGTTGTGTTGCTTCCAAAAGATTCATTGCCGTAGAAGCTATAGCGGATGAATTTATTGAAAAATTTAAAGAAAAGCTATCAAACTTAGTTGTTGGGGATCCAATGGATTCGAAAACTGAATTAGGACCCATGAGTAGCGAAGAAGCCGCAGTCACTATCATTGACCAAATAAGAAGATCCGTTGACGCAGGAGCAACTATTTTGTTAGGAGGAACGCGTGCTGATATGCCGGGAGCCTTTGTGCAACCAACCATTTTAACCGATTTAAAACCAGAAATACCTGCTTATTACGAAGAACTATTTGGCCCTGTTGCCTCCTTTTACAGAGTGAAAGATGAAGAAACTGCCATTATTTTAGCAAATGATTCTGATTTTGGACTTGGTTGTTCCATTTTTACCAAAGACATTAAACGAGGAGAAAAAATAGCTAATCAAATTGATGCTGGAATGGTATTTATCAATCATCCCACTTGGACGCAGGCTGATTTACCATTTGGAGGTACAAAAGGCTCTGGTTACGGAAGAGAATTGTCTGAATTAGGAATACAGGAATTTGTCAATAAAAAACTCATCCGTGTTAGTGGACTTTCAGATCCTTTGTAGCTTTCATTCAAATAAGTAGAATCATTAAATTTTGTTAGGTAGCATCTTTTCTGGTTTGCCAGATTGGCGCAACGGCATCTAGAACATAGGGGTTTTCCAATCTTCCGCCTATGACCAACGAATTGGTACACGAGCTGGATAACCGTTAATCAGAATATTCAACGCATGTTATCTAACTTAATTTTTTGAAAAACAGAAATAAATAATCAGTGTTCGTGCTAAATAAAACTATACTATCATACTTCAATACTTAAGAAATCTCGTTTCAAATATTTTTCCTTACCAGAGGTTTTCTGAGCAAAATTTCATCGTTAGGAAATAGGGTAGCGAGTTTTCTGAAGGTATTAAAATCAAAATCAGCTTTATAAAAGAGCATTATATTAAATTTTGTTAGTTTTAAAAAACAGATCATTTAATGCAATTATCTTTATATCAGCAATCTAACAACAAAAAACATGAAAACTTACGAATTATTCACACCAAAAAAAGTGGGTTCTATTGATTTAAAAAACAGAATCGTAATGGCACCAATGACACGAAGCAGAGCGATAGGAAATGTTCCCAATGAATTAATGGCCACCTATTACAATCAACGCTCCACTGCAGGGCTCATCATAACTGAAGGGACATCCCCTTCACAAAATGGATTAGGATATGCTAGGATACCAGGTATTTTTAACGCTGAACAAGTAGAAGGCTGGAAAGCAACAACAGGCGCTGTTCATAAAAATGGAGGAAAAATAGTCGTCCAATTAATGCATTCGGGAAGAATAAGCCATCCGCTTAATATGACTAAAAGTGCTCAAATACTTGCTCCATCGCAGGTAAAAGCTGCGGGGCAAATGTGGACTGATGCCAGTGGATTGCAAGACTTTGTTGTTCCCAATGAAATGACATTACAAGATATAATACATGCCAAAACCGAATACATCAGTGCGGCTAAAAATGCTTTATTTGCTGGCTTTGATGGTGTCGAGTTGCATGCTGCCAATGGGTATTTACTTGAAGAGTTTCTATCTCCCATAAGTAACATCCGAACAGATGAATATGGCGGAAGTATAGAAAACCGCTGCAAATTTGTGTTAGAAGTTGCGGCTGCCGTTGCCAGGGCTATTGGAAAAGAAAAAACGGGAATACGCTTATCTCCTTATGGTGTAGCTAGCGACATGCCACATTATCCTGAAATAGAAGCTACTTATGACTACTTATCTAAAGAACTTAATAAATTAGATATTGCTTACATTCATCTTGTCGATCATTCTGCTATGGGCGCTCCTGCAGTACCATTTGAAATTAAAAAATTAATTCGCCATAATTTTAAAAATATCTTGATTAACTGCGGAGGTTATGATAAAGAAAGCGCAGAATCAGCCTTAGAAAGCGGACTTACCGATCTGGTTGCTTTTGGAAGACCTTTTATCAATAATCCAGATTTAGTAGAAAGATTTCAGAACAATTGGCCTTTATCACAAAATCTTGATATGGATTTGTTTTATACTGCTGATGCAAAAGGATATACTGATTATCCATCCTATAAAATTTGATTTTAGGATTATTGTGGCCAATAAAATATTATTTTCAAGGAACTCCCTCTAAACAAAAATCACGATGAGAAATATATCGCAGCAACTTGTTTTAGTAGGTGATTAAAACGATCTTTATTAAATCATATTTGAAAAAAAAACACCAAAAAGAGCAACTTCATGAATCGAACCAGTTTCATATTGATGCTAATTTTTTATATAGTGATCAAAATTGGCAAACGATTTGAAGTTTAGCCCATCGCTACAACCATGGCCGTCTTTCTGGCACTATTTATGTTTCAATTTTACCTATAGATCAAGGAATTGAGCATAGAGGACGAAGTTCATTTGCTCCCAATCTTATTTATTTTGAATTTGAAAACAGTGTAAAATTAGCTATTGAAGGAGGCTGTAACGCTATCGCCTCAACCATGGGCGGATTAGCCATGCTATGCAGAAAAATAGGCTCATAAAAGACCATTTGTGGTAAAAATTAATCATTAGGAGCTCCTAACCTATCCCAATAAATACGATCAAATATTTTTTGGATGTGCACGAGATGCCTGGAATATGGGAGCGGTGGCAGTTGATGCAACGGTCTATTTTGGCTCAAAAGAATCCGATAGGCAAATTGTTGAAGTGGCAAAAGCCTTTGAAGAAGCTCATAATGCAGGCATGGCAATCATTCTCTGGTGCTATTCCAGAAATGATGCATTTATAAAAGACAGTATTCTATTACAATACAGCTGCCGATAGTACAGATTCAGCAAACCATGTAGAAGTTACTATTCAAGCAGACATCATAAAACAAAAGATACCCACAATTAGTAATGGTTATATTGCGATAAAATTTGTCAACAGAAATCCAGCAATGTACACTAAATTAGCCAGTGATCATCCCATTGACCTCTGTTGTTATCAAGTCCTCAATTGTTATTCAGGACGGATCAGCATGATTAATTTTAGTGGTGAATCACTAGGAGCACCGGATTTTTCAGAAGCGATAAAGACGGCGGTAATAAACAAGCGAGCTGAAGGCGCAGAAATGATTATGGAAAAAAAGCGTTTCAAAGTCCTTTTGGTAAAAGTGTCGAACTCCTACATGCTGTACAAGAAATCTATTTAGCAAATTAAGCCTGTATTGCCTTAACCACCGCTAACTATTTTCTCCCCTATTTCTTTTAAACTCCTTTTACATTAAGATAAAAGTAACGGACGGTAAAACATCTGTTTACAATTTATTTGTACGCAATTGAATATGGTAAAAAATTTTCATAGTACTGACAAACAATATTTTACATTTAATAAAGTGTGAAATATGTAACATATTATTGTAATTTTATAATACTTTATGAAGCGAATACGATCATCTTTGTATACTAGTTTATATCCTAAAAAAGAACTTAGTTACAGCGTTCTTACAAGAAATAAAAGCTAATTATTTTATAAATCACATTTATTATTCAACACAATCTTAAAAATATGAAACTTCAAATTGGAATTACAGAAGCACATTTAAAAAATAGCATTTCAATCTTATCCGCCATTTTAGCAAATGAGATGACTTTATACATAAAATTAAGAAAATTTCATTGGAACGTATCCGGTCAAAGTTTCATGGAACTCCATAAGTTATTTGAAGGTCAGTATACACAGCTCGAAGTGTCAATTGACGAAACTGCTGAGCGAATTAGCAAATTAGGCGGAAAGACTATTGGAACAATGAAAGAGTTTTCGGAATTAACGATAATCAAGGAATCTCCAAATCAATACCCTGCGCAAAAGGAGATGCTTAAAGAATTATTAGAAGATCATGAAACAGTGATCGTCCAATTGCGAAAAGATGTGGATGTATGTGCAGATGAAAATAAAGATGCAGGAACAGCTGATTTCCTTACGGGTTTGATGCAAGATCATGAAACCATGGCATGGGCATTACGTAGGTATTTAGAATAATTTATTAACGATAAAATACGAATAAAATGGAAAATAGAGCATCAGAAGTTTATTTAGTTTCAAGAAGTAATTGCAAGGTAGGTAAAATTACCGCTAAAAAAGATGTTGAAGAAATTAAAACAATCGCAGAAACGGACTCTCAACAGTAACATCTTAAAAGGAGTAAAAACATTTATGATTTCTTATTGTTTTACTATTTTCCAAAATTAAGTACCTCGTTTTTTTAAACAATTAAAACCATTTAAAAACATTTTTCTAAACTGTCTCCCTGAGCTGTTAAATGAAAATTATGTTTTCAAATGGTTTTATTTTATTCAAATAAGTCTAAAAAGAAAGAAAATCAATAGCTATTTAACCCTAGGTAATCCAGCATAAATGTGGGAAATATACAAATTATTACAATAGTTCTGTAACAAATAGTATCGCAATGTTGATGACCTTTGTAGGGAATAATTTAACATAAATAAAATGAAAAAAATCCTATTAGTATGTACCTGCTTAGCATTTACATTTATCGCAAAAGCGCAAACTGAGGACAAGAAATGGAACATTGGTCTTCATAGTGGTGTGACACAGTATCAAGGTGATTTAGGAAATAATTTTTATAAAACTGATAAAGCATTTTACGGTTTTGGGGGTATTTCTGTTTCTCGATATTTAGGTCGTTATTTTGATTTGAACTTTTTAGCTTCAAAAGGAACAATTGGTTACAACGATGGTACAGTAAGAAGTTTCAAAAGCGACTTCAATTCTGTAGCATTAAATTTAAGATTTAACATGACAGGTCCAGAATCTCTAATTAGACCTTATGCTTTTGCAGGAGTTGGTGCTATTTTATTTGATAATGATGTAAACTTTGATCAAGATAGAATTGATTATGCATTACCTACTGCTGGTGGTGGATTAAATTTTAGATTGAGCGATGTAATTACACTTAATTTACAAGAAACGTTCAGCTTTTCTAATAAAGATAGAAGAGACGGTGTTGATGACAATGGTAAAAAAGATGCTTACCTTTCTCACATGGCTGGTTTGACTTTCAATTTGGGAGAGAAAAAAGATGCTGACAATGATGGTGTTGCTGATCGTAAAGATATGTGTCCTGATACTCCAGCAGGTGTAGTTGTGGATGAAAATGGTTGTCCATTAGACAGAGATAAAGATGGCGTAGCTGATTATTTAGACACTTGTCCTGATGTTGCAGGAACTGCAATGTTAAATGGTTGTCCTGATTCAGATAATGATGGAGTAGCTGACATTAATGACAAATGTCCTGATACTAAACCAGGAACTAAAGTTGACACTACAGGTTGTCCAATGGATAATGACAAAGATGGAATACCAAATGACTTAGATCGTTGTCCTGATACAGCTGGTCCAGCAAGTTTAAATGGTTGTCCTGATACTGATGGAGACGGTGTAGCTGATATGGATGACCGTTGTCCTACTGTTAAAGGAACAATGGAAAACAAAGGGTGTCCAGAAATTACAAAACAAGATGTTGAAAGAATTACTTATTTAGGAAGTAAAATATTCTTTGAAAACAATAGCGACAAATTAAAAGTTGGTTCATTAGTACAATTAGATGAATTAGTAGGTCTAATTAATAAATACGGTGCTTCAAACTTAGTTATTGAAGGACATGCAGATAGTAATGGTGGTGATGCTTTTAATTTAGAATTATCTCAAAGACGTACTGAATCTGTTAAAAATTATTTGATGGAGAAAGGAATCTCTGGATCAAGAGTAACAGCAGTTGGATACGGAGAAAGCAAACCTATTGCAACAAATGCAACGGCTATTGGACGTGCAAAAAATAGAAGAGTAGAGTTGAAAATGACTTACGAAAAATAAGAAGACTAGGTTGGGTTTTGGTTTGGTTAGTTGAGGGCTGTTGGAAACAATAGCCCTCTTTTTTTGTTTTATTTTTAGATCCTTTGAACTATAATTCGAAAATAAAAAAGCATTTTGCACTCTATTCCTACAGTTGAAAGCTATACTTAGGCTTTAAAATTCAGCTCCGACCACCTTATTTTTCGCCTATTTCTAATAAATTTTAGATTTTATTTACTTTTGGTTTCTAATAAACCTGTGAATTATATAATTTTTGCATAAATTTATATAATAAATAATGCTATCAAATAGCTGAACTTTAGATAATTATAATTTATTAATTATCATTTAATGTTAAACCACGTAGCATTGAATAATCCAAGAAACTGATCATGATGACAACTAAAAAAAAATTGGGTATTTGGATGGATCATTCTTTTGCTCATTTAATGGAATTTACTTCCAAACATTTTGAAATTGAAACTATTGAATCAGAATTTGCATTAAAAGACAGTACTAGCCATTTGCTAAAGCCCGTAAAATTAATGAAGGACAAAGAAAAAAAACAACTATACGACTATTATAAAAAAATTGGAGAAACCATAAAAGATTACAAAAGGGTCATTCTCTTTGGTCCAACTGATGCAAAAATTGAACTCTTCGATCTCTTAAGTGAAGATGAGCGTTTTCTAAAAATTAAATTTGAAATTAAACACACAGATAAGATGACTGTGAATCAGCAGCACAATTTTGTCAAACAATATTTTTCTGGCGTTTAACACAGCAATCACTTGAAAAAAAAATAAAATAAATCGTACTCAATATGAAAACAAAAAGTATCGGAATCATCCTGATTATCATAGGAATAATAATGGTATTGTACAATAGCTTCAATTTCACAACCACTGAAAAATTAGTGGATATAGGTCCAATAGAAATTAATAAAGAAGTAAATCATCCCATGGCCTGGTCACCAATAATTGGCATTGTGCTCGCCGTAGGAGGCGTTGTTTTATTAGTGACTGGCACTACCAAAAAAGCATAAAATTAAAAGAAGTTATCGCATGATTACGTGTGAATAATATAACATTTAAAAATATTTATATAACCTATTTTGCTTTCTGTTCAATTAATTTTGGAGGATAAAATAACTTAAAAATATTACCCATGCCAATTCAATTAAAATCAAATATTAAAAAATTGTTCTTAGCGGTAGCTGCTTTACTCTTGATAGTTTCATTTTCTTCTTGTGGAAAAAATGTGGCTTTTCAAAACTCATCTATAGTTCCTGCAGCAAAAGGAAATGTAAGCGTCAAAAAGGATAGTAATAAAAATTATTCTATTAAAGTAAAAATAACAAATTTAGCAGAAGTAACTAGATTACAGCCTTCAAAAAGTGTGTACGTAGTTTGGATGGAAACAGAAGAAGCGCTTGTTAAAAACATTGGGCAAATAAAAAGTGATAGTGGGTTTATGTCCTCAAAACTCAAAGCTAGTTTTGAAACTGTTACTTCATTTGAGCCTTCAAAAATATTTATTACCGCTGAGGATCAGCCAGATGTACAATATCCTGGAATGCAACTTATTCTGTCCACAAACAGATTTTAGTTTGATCTAGGATTTTATAACTTAAGGGTTACTACTCTTTTTAATCAAGGATGTGTTTTTGACCTATCAAAAAAGCAAAAAGAGTAGTACTCCTTTTTATTACCAGTAGTTCTTAGTTAAGATACTATCTATGTTCGTTTAATTTATAATAGTTAAGGTCATGAATAAAGAAAAATCAATTGTAGTATTAAATAACCTTATTGAAATCAATACGGAAAGAATTGAGATTTACAAAACAGCCAAAAAAGTAACAGAGGAGCATGATTTAAAAGATTTGTTCGCTGAATTCCAAGAAACTAGTGCCGTTTTCAAATTAGAACTTGTAGAAGAAGTTCAAAAAATGGGCGGCGTTCCAGTAAATGTTGTAAAACGGAATAGCCTATTTTCAAGATTTTGGAATAATTTTAAATTAACTCTTGCTGGAAAAAACAGAGAAGATATTTTAAACACTTTAGAATACAATGAATTTGTCGCCATAAAAAGTTACAAAGACACGCTGTCTAACAATCTAGATTATCTTACTGCAGAATTGCACATTAGGCTTAAATCACAACAAATTATGCTGACAAAGCACCATGATAAAGTCAAAAAATTAGGTGATTTAATGTTGTCATAAAATGAAAATTGAATAATCATTTTCGGTTAATCGACCTCTTTTTGGGCGTTAATAATTAAAACTAGCAGTTTTTTTCCTATTCTTTACTGCATTGAATAGGAAACTATTGCATGATTTAAGGCCGTTAGACAGCGAGATTTAATATGAACCTTTGTAAGCAGATCTGTTTTTTTTCAAGTTTTTTTATTAAATCCCCTACTCTTTCTAAAGAAGAACTTAAAATTATTGATTCTATACGTACAAAGACTACAAGTCCCCGTATTCTCAAAATAGGCTGCAGTACAAGTAGTAAGAAACAAGTAGTAAAGAATTGTGTCATTTTTTATCCACTACCCTACCAAACAACTTGCATAAATTCTAATATTCCCAAAAATCCAAAAAAAAACAGTAACGATACATGAGTAATACACTAATAGCAAAAAAAGAAAGTATAATTAGCTATTTAAAAGAAACATTTAATAATGTAGGTACTGTTACATTATTTGCTTTGCGTTTTTTTAAAGAAGTATTTAAGCCTCCTTATGAGATGAAGGAATTCATCAAACAGTGTTATGTGATAGGCTATAAATCATTGCCTTTAGTAACCATCACCGGTTTCATAATGGGATTAGTGCTTACATTACAATCAAGACCAACTCTAGCGAAGTTTGGTGCAGAATCTTGGTTACCGAGTATGGTAGCACTATCACTAATTAGAGAAATAGCGCCAGTAATAACTGCTTTGATTTGTGCAGGTAAAGTTTCCTCTGGTATTGGTGCCGAATTAGGATCCATGAAAGTAACTGAACAAATTGATGCCATGGAGGTTTCAGCTATCAACCCTTATAAATATTTAGTTGTTACCAGAATTTTGGCTACGACCTTGATGATTCCCTTACTAGTAATTTATGCAGATGGTATAGGTGTTATCGGTGGATATATTGGAATTAACATTCATAGCGACGTGAATTTTCATCGGTATTTAGCTCAAGTATTAGAATCAATTACCTTTTTAGATATTTTTCCGGCAACGATAAAAACTTTTTTCTTTGGTTTTTTTATTGGTATGATAGGATGTTATAAAGGTTTTAATGCCGCTAATGGAACAGAGAGCGTTGGTAAAGCTGCTAACTCTGCGGTGGTGACTGCTTCATTGACCATCTTCATTATAGACATGTTGGCCGTTCAAATAACCGATTTATTTTTCTAAAATGACACAAGAAAAAACAAACGTGGAACTTAACCCTATTTCAACGGTGAACGAGCCAGTAATAGAAATAAAAGAATTGTATAAATCCTTTGGTACAAATGAGGTTTTAAAAGGTGTTAATCTTACCGTAAAGAAAGGTGAAAACCTTGTTATTTTAGGAAAATCTGGCTCTGGAAAATCAATTACGATAAAATGTATCGTTGGATTGATGGGTATTGACAAAGGAGAAATCAAAGTGTTTGGATCTGACATTACGAAGATGGATAATTCGGAGCTTAACAAAATAAGAGTTCGAATTGGATTTTTATTTCAAAACGCTGCCTTATATGATTCTATGAGTGTTCGTGAGAATCTTGGATTTACTTTAAAGCGACATGCTAAAGATTTAACAGCAGAAGAAGTTGAAAATCAAATTAAGGAAATTCTAGAAAGTGTCGGTTTGAGTGAAGCTATTGATAAAATGCCCTCAGAATTATCTGGAGGTATGCGTAAAAGAATTGGTCTGGCAAGAACACTAATTTTAAAACCTGAAATTATATTGTACGATGAGCCTACAACAGGACTCGACACAATCACTTCGAGAGAAATTAGTGAATTGGTGCTAGAAATTCAGAAAAAATATAAAACTTCATCTATCATCATAACCCATGATATGGCCTGTGCAAAACACACCAGCGACCGACTGATGATTTTAAAAGACGGTATCATACATGCCGAAGGAACTTACGATGAATTAGAAAAAAGTGACGATGAATGGGTTCGTTCTTTTTTCATATAACCAATAAAAATATAAAAATGAATAAAGAATCTGGATACCAATGGAAATTGGGAATGTTTGTAGTTATAGGATTAGTCCTTTTTGTAGGGACCATTTATTTTGTTGGAAAACAAAAAAATTTATTTGGATCTACATTTGAATTAAATTCAAAATTTAATTCTGTTAATGGGCTCGAGGTTGGAAATAATGTCCGTTTATCAGGAATTAATATTGGAACGGTTGAAGAAATTGAGTTTCTAACCGATACCTCTGTGGTTATTAAACTAATCATAAAAGAGGAGGTCCGTAAATACATAAAAAAAGATGCTATTGCAAGTATTAGCTCTGATGGTTTGATGGGCGATAAAGTACTGATCATTTCCTCCGGTAAAAATTCCAATGTAATTGTTGAGAATAATGATATCATAGCTTCTAAACAAGCGATAGAAATGGATGACTTGATGGTCAGCGTTAAAAAAAGTGTTGATAATGCTGGTTTAATTACTGCTGAGCTTGCTCAATTCAGTTCAAGTATGAATAATGGAAATGGTGCCTTATCTAGATTGGTTTCTGATGAGCAATTTGGAAACAGTATAAAAAATATGGTGTCTAATCTGGAGAACAGTTCTACCGAATTTAAGCGATTTACGGTAAATATGAATAACGGAAAAGGCGCATTATCAAAACTGGTAAGTGATGAAAGAATGGGAAAAGTTATTGATTCCTCCCTCACTAATGTTAAAACAGCTACCAAAGGATTAAATGAAGTTATCGAAGCTGCAAAACATAATTTCTTATTAAGAGGCTACTTCAACAAAAAGAAAAAGGAAGAAGAAAAAAAGCAAGATGAGATTTCAGACTTGGAAGAAGCTGAAATGAAAAAAGAATTAAAAATTGGAACTGAAAATGATTCTCTAAAATAAATCCTATGCAATATTTGCAAATTTAAAAGGGTTGCTACAAGGCGAAATTTGAAATGAAAAAATACATTACAAGTAGTCTTTACCTTTATTTTGTTTAAACTAACAGTACCCTTACTTATCCCAACACTATATTATGAAAACAGAAAAAGAGCTTAATCAAGCAATTCTAGAAATTACCTTGAAAATACAAAATCAATACCCAGAATTAAATAAATATTTGTCAGAGTTACCAGCGACCATACCCGATGTAAATAATCCAGAAATTAATACTAAAGTACTTCATGATTATTATGAGTCATTAGAAAACATTCTTAAAAAATATTTAGAAAGCCAACAGTAACTATTCCTTTAATTCAAAATATGTTCAATTGAAAATCAAGGGAACAGTACCTTATTTAAATTCTTCCAGTGTTCTTCGAGATAAAATTGACTTGACTGTTCGCTACTAGCACCGTTTTTGTGTTAGCCGTGAATAGTCACTTTTTTTATAATCTGTGAATAAAACAACTAATATCTAAATTTATGTAACTGAACCATTCTCTAAAAGTGCCAACTTTGTATTGTAAAAATTATTTTGCATGTAATATAAAAAAGATGGATTCAATAGAACAAGAGGGAAATTGGGAAGAACAAAAAGAGAAACTGAAAGAGAAATTTGCCGCTTTAACCAATAATAAATCTCTTTTTTCAGAGGAGAAAAAGGAGGAAATGTTAAACAAATACCAATCGAAATTGGGAAAAACTAGAGAAGAACTACTTAAGATCTTTGAAAGTCTTTAAACAAAATTATTCGTATTAATTACCATACATCTCTTTACTCCAAAATAAAAAATTTTGTTTGACAAAAATAATTTTAGTATCTTTAATATTGTTAAACCACTCACAGTAAGTACTTAACATTTTTAAATAGAACAACAAAACAAACACAAACACTTCAAAAACAATATAAAAACTAAGATCATGAAAAAAACAATTGTAAATCTAGCCCTTACCACATTTATTGCCACAACTGTATTAGTTGGGTGTCAGGACTCTACAAAAAAAGAAGCTGCAGCACAAGATAATGTAGAAAATGCAAGAGAAGATCTTGACGATGCTAAAGAAGAATTATCAGATGCGAGAAGAGCAGCAACGGAGCAAGAATGGCAAGCCTTTAAAGACAGCACGAATGCTACCATTGCACAAAATGAAATCCGCATTGCTGAAATGAAAGCAGATTTGAAAAAAAGAGGCAAATCGATAGATGAAGCCTATGCAAAAAAAATTGAGGATTTAGAAGAAAAAAACAGAGAAATTAAAAGCAAAGTCGAAATGTACAAAAATGATACTAGCAGTGACTGGGAATCATTTAAAGATGAGTACAACCGCGATATGGATGAATTAGGCAGAGCATTCAAAAACTTGACTGTTGACAATAAATAGAAAAGTAAAAAGGCAAGTGTAGTTACTTGCCTTTTTTTATGCAATCACCTGATTGATAGCAATTTTTAAAAAAAAGAATTTGAATTTATAGTCCGTAAAGTGTGAATAATGTAAATTTATTTAAAAGTAATGTAACAACTTACCTACACAAGATGCGGATATTTGTAGTATACAAAAACAATAAAAATAAATACAATGAAAAATTCAAAAAATTTAATTTTTACTTCATTAGTTTTAGGTCTAATGTCTTTCACAGGGATGCAAGCACAGGAAAAAATAGCTTCTTATGGTTTCAAAGGTGGACTTAACTTTTCCAATCTTTATACAGATACTGTAGACGATAACAATGTACTTACTGGTTTTAACGCTGGACTTTATGCCAAATTCCCTATTACAAACAGCATTGCTATTCAGCCGGAAATTAATTATACTACAAAAGGTGCTGAATTAGTTTATAACAATGCTATTATTCAAGGTACAGCGAAATTCAATGTGAATTATATTGAAGTACCTGTATTATTAGTAGCTAATATCACTGAAAATTTTAATGTACATGTTGGTCCTTATGCTGCTTACATGGTTAGCGGAAAAACAACCAATGATTCCAATTTTTCTTCTTCTCAAAGAGAATTAGACACGAATGATTTTAACAAGTTTGATGCTGGTATTTCTGGAGGTGTTGGAATTGATTTGGACGCAGTAAACTTTGGAGTTCGTTACAACTATGGACTTACAAAAATAGGAAAAGATGATTCCTCAAGTAACTTTATTTCATCTGATGCAAAAAACAGCGTATTAAACGTTTATGTAGGATTGAGACTTAACTAATAAATAGATACTAATCACTAAAAACTAGAAATCATGAGTAACCTTCTTTACACCATCGCGGTAATTTTAATAATATTCTGGGCAATAGGATTCTTTGCTTATAGCGCAGGATCTATTATTCACATTCTTCTTGTTATTGCAGTAATTGCAATACTATTTAGACTAATATCAGGCAGAAAAGTCTAACGTAGCGTAGCAAATCATTATCTAATCATTAAAATAAAAAAACATGGGAAATCTTCTTTATACAATAGCAGTAATTTTAGTAATCTTTTGGGCAATTGGCTTTTTCGCATTCAGTCTAGGATCTATTATTCACGTACTTCTTGTCATTGCCGTAATCGCAATACTTTTCAGACTGATATCAGGTAGAAGTATTTAATCAAATCAAATTTAAAATAATAATAAAATAAGTAATTATGAAAGCAGATAAAATAATATTAGGAGTTTTAGGCGGAGTAGCTGTAGGAGCATTATTAGGAGTATTGTTTGCCCCTGAAAAAGGAGACAAAACAAGAAGAAAAATCATGGACAAAAGCAATGATTATGCTGACGAATTAAAGGACAAACTAGATACATTATTAGGTACAATTACTAATAAATATGAGAAAATCTGGCAAGAAGGAGAAGCTTTAGTATCGGAAGGAAAATCAAAATATTATGATGCTAAACATGATGGTGAATCTTTAATTGCTGAAGGAAAATCAAAATTTCAAGATGCAAAAAATGAAATTAAAAATACAAATATCTAATCAGATATTAAAATTTCACTATTTAGTACACTAAAAATTTCATTATGGAAAACAACGCATCAACAATAGAAATGCTTTTTGAAAGAGCTGAAGATTATACCAGAACAACAGTAGAATTGGCTAAACTAAATGCAGTAGACAAAACTGCTGATGTGCTGTCATCTTTATTATCTCGATTAACCGTTTCTATTGTTTTTGTACTGTTTGCCTTCCTTGCAAACATTGGTTTATCTTTATGGCTTGGTGAATTACTTGGAAAAGTATATTATGGTTTTTTTATCGTATCCAGTCTTTATCTCATCGTTGCAATTGTTCTTTACTTCTTCAAAGATCAATGGCTAAAAATGCCAATCAGTAATTTTATTATTGTTAAAATGCTTAAAAAAAGTTAATATGAAAAAGCCAAACGAGACTGCAACTCTAAAAGAAGCCATCGCTTTACTGAAACTGAAACAAGCCGAGGATTTATTACAACTAAAAGATCAGTATTATTATACTTATGAAAGTTTAAAACCAGTAAATTTGATTAAAAAGGCTTTTGGTCAAATGGCCACAACGTCTGAATTTAAAGGCAACATATTGAGCAATGTCATCGGAATAACTACGGGTTACTTAACTAAAAAAGTTTTATTAGGGTCCACTCACAATCCAATAAAAAGAATTTTAGGAACACTGTTACAATTTGTAATCACAAATGTGGTCACCAAACAATCTGAAAAGGTAAAAGAAAACGATTTACAAAACAGCTGATTATGTTTTATAAACAGTAAATTGTAGGCAAATTACTTTTGTATTTAAAATCATTCTTTCTTTTTAGCAGTCCAAAATCAGTGCTTTTACACTACTTTTGAAAGTTATTTTCGTTTATAAAATTTAATTTGAAAGTAGGATGGTCAAAAGAACTAATAAAGAAGACTCAGAAATTCAAAACATTCTATTTGTTTCTCAAAATAGCGAAAAACTAAATAAAACAACAGCATTACTTCTTGCGAATGAAAAACTAGCATTTCAGACCCAAGAAAAAGATAAACGAGCTGCAGAATTAATTCTTGTCAATTTAGAAATGGCTTTTCAAGACCTCGAAAAACAAAAACGTGCGGCTGAACTTGTTATTGTTGAAAAAGAACTAGCCTTTCAAAATAAAGAAAAGCAAAAACGGGCTTCAGAACTGCTTATAGCAAACAAAGAACTCGCTTTCCAAAATCTAGAAAAAGAAAAGCGTGCGACCGAATTAATTATTGCTAATAAAAACCTTGTATTTCAAAACCAAGAAAAAGAAAAACGAGCAGCAGAATTGATCTTAGCCAACAAAAACCTTGTATTCCAAAACAAAGAAAAAGAAAAACGAGCAGCAGAATTGATTATTGCTAATAAAGAACTTGCTTTTCAAAACCAAGAAAAAGAAAAACGAGCAGCAGAACTAATTATTGCTAATAAAGAACTCGCTTTTCAAAATAAAGAAAAGGAAAAACGAGCGGCAGAACTGATTATTGCCAATAAAGAACTCGCTTTTCAAAATAAAGAAAAAGAAAAAAGAGCAAGAGAACTCATTATTGCCAATAAAAATCTTGAAAACCAAAATGAAGAAAAGGAAAAGCGTGCCATACAGCTTTTGAATGCTATTTCTGAACTCAATAGCGCTGAAGAATATCAAAAAGAATACATAATAGGTTTAGAAAAACTCATGTTTATGACTTCGCATAAACTGAGACAGCCAGTGACTAACATTCTAGGAATATCCTTCTTACTCGACCAGTCGTCTAATTCTAAACAAGAAATTAAAGATTATTTAGAATATATAAAGCAGTCTGCCATAACACTTGATACCTTTACTACAGAACTAACCTTTTTTATTCACACATTAAAACAAAAGGAAAAAAATTGAGTGTAGCTAATGGTTCAATTTTTTTCTAACCATTTTAAAATCAAGAACGCACTTATTGCTATTTTTCCCTTGCACCTTTGATTAATAACAAAAATTGGTGTTCAGTACTATTGTTTTTAAACACACTCCAGATTATAGTTAATACGACGTTTATCGGTTTCAGATAGCGTTGAAACTATACTCTTTAATGCATCTCGCTTTAACTTCTAAAAAACTTTTTATCACCGGAAATTGGCAGATGATAAAATTTTTAAATTTGCAAATCCGTGGCAAAAATTACTGCTTCAAACCATCCATCTTGTAATCTACTAAATCAAAATCACTATGGACTTTCATTCTAAAATGATTTATTTTAGAAACTAATTGTAAAATAATTGTAGTAACCACAAGTGTTGCATGTATTTTTAGATATCTCTTTATGTACTAACTTCTTTATTAAAAATCATGAAAATAACGTTATGTTAACACATTAAAAAAAATCAAATTACTGATTTCAAATGTATTACTAAAAAAATTTTAACAAATAAAATAAGTGAATCTTACAACTAATAATTTTAATAGTATAAGACTTTTAGTTGTTAACAAACTGACCTTTGGAGAACAAAATTCATAATCCCCTAAATTGATAAAAAATGAAAACAAAAAATTTACTATTCACATTTGCAATACTACTTATTGCATTAATTTCTGGATGCGCAAGCGATGACTTTCAGGAAACCATTGGTGTATGTCCAGTTGTAGAATCGACAAGTCCAATATCTAATGCTGTAGGAGTATCAGTAGATAAAGTTATTACAGTAACTTTTAATACAGAGATGGATCCAGCAACAATTACCCAAAGTTCAATTACTTTAACAGGTACAAATTCTGTTGCAGGAACGGTAACCTATTCAGGTAAAACAGCTTCATTTACACCCTCTTCGCCCCTTTTAGAAAACACCACCTACACGGGAAGAGTAAAAACTTTAGTAAAAGACGTGATGGGTAATGCTTTACAAACAGATTACGTTTGGGCTTTTACTACTGGTTTGATTTTAAGACCTATTGTAATTAGCACAGATCCAATCAACAACGCAACTGACGTAGCCTTGAACAAAATAATCACAGCTACTTTCAGCATGCCAATGAATCCTTCAACATTAAATGGTACTAGTTATACAGTAAAACAAGGAGCAAATCCCGTAGCTGGAACTATCGCTTATACTGGATCAATGGTTTCTTTTACACCCACTAACCCATTACAGGCAAACACTACCTACACGGTAACAATTACAACTGATGCTAAAAATACACTTGGTACAGCTTTAGGTGCCAATTATGTATGGACTTTTAAAACAGGAGTTAACCCTATCGTAACTGCAACTGATCCGGTGAATAACGCAACTGGAGTTAATCTATTAAAAACAGTAACGGCAGATTTTAACATACCAATGGATCCTTCAAGTATAAATGCTACAACTTTTACTTTACGACAAGGTACAACATCAATCGCCGGTATCGTTTCTTACTCAGGATTAACTGCTTCTTTTGATCCTACGGCATCATTACAACCGGGATTGGTTTATACGGCCACGATAACAACAAATGCTAAAAGCACCATAGGAATTCCATTAGCTAATAATTATGTTTGGAATTTTACCACTACAGTAAATCCTCCAGTAGTAGTTCAGCCTTCTCAAGTAAATCTTGGATCTGCTGCAATGTTTGGTGCTTTTGGTGGAAACGCTGGAATAACAAATCAGGGGTTAAATACTGTGATTAACGGTAGTATTGGAACTACAGCTGCCTCAACTTTAGTAACAGGATTTCATGACGCTACAGCCATATATACAGAAACTCCTTTAAATGTAGGAGATGTGAAAGGTAAAATATACACTGCTCCACCTGCTCCAGGTACGCAAACATCATTTGATATAGCTAAACAAGGATTACTTGATGCAAATGCAGCTTACCTAAGTATTTCTCCCGCTTCAAAACCAGGTGGAACTGATCCAGGCGCAGGTGAACTAGGAGGATTGACATTAGCCCCAGGAGTTTATAAATCAGCTAGTGGTACTTTCAAAATTAGCAATGGTAACCTTACTTTGGACGCTCAAGGAGATCCTAATGCAACTTGGATTTTTCAAACAGCATCTGGACTTACAGTAGGAGTAGCAGGACCAAACGGTGCAAAAAGTGTTATAATGAAAAATGGAGCGTTACCTAAAAATGTATTCTGGTATGTGGGTTCTGCAGCAACAATCAACGGTGCTGGTGGAGGAATTATGGTAGGAACAATAATCGCCAATGCAGGAGTTACATTCTCAACTCCAGGAAATGCTGCCCAAACAGTGCTTAATGGTAGAGCTATTTCTTTAATAGCTTCTGTAACAATGGTTAATACAACCATAAATGTTCCTGGTAATTAAGTTTAAGAAATATTTCATCCCGTCTTAGGGCGGGATTTATTAAATATAACGCAACAAAAATAAAAAACATGAACAATACAACTCATTTAAAAAAGGGATCTCGCCAAGCTTGGTCACCAAATAACTTACCAATCAAGAGTCTTTTAGTAGCCTCATTGACGTGGTTAAGTGTTCAAACTCCCCTATTGGCACAGCAAGCACAAGAGGTAAAGTACGCTAAACCTTCTTGGTTCTTTGGTGTTGCTGGTGGAGCTAATTTTAACTTTTACCGTGGTTCTACTAATCAGTTAAGTGCGAGTTTTACACCTCCTGCAACATTTCATGATGGTGATGGTGTGGGACTATTTATTGCCCCTCTTTTAGAATATCGCCCTGCTGACTCTAGATGGGGAGTAATGCTACAAGCAGGTTATGATAGCCGTAAAGGTGCTTTTGACCAAGTACGAACTGCTTGTGATTGTCCTGCTGACTTATCTACGGATCTTAGTTACATTACTGTAGAACCAAGCGTGCGTTTTGCTCCATTTAAATCTAATTTCTATCTTTATGGAGGTCCTCGTTTGGCTTTCAACCTAGATAAATCATTTACGTATGAATTAGGTATTAATCCAGCATTTCCAAATCAAGCAGCTACTCCAGCAGTTTCGGGCGAGTTTAGTGAAATTGAAGAAACTATTTTATCAATGCAAATTGGTGCAGGATATGATATTCCATTATCTTCAGATAGCAATAAGACACAATTTGTATTGTCTCCTTTTGTTTCTTTCCAACCTTATTTTGGTCAAAATCCACGTGCAACAGAAACTTGGAATATTACAACCATCAGAGCCGGTGTCGCACTTAAATTTGGACAAGGAAAAAACATTCAAGAAGCAACTGACATGGTTCAAGATCGTGAAGTTTCTTTTTCTGTAAATTCTCCTAGTAATGTTCCTGGAGAAAACAGAATGACTGAAATTTTCCCACTAAGAAACTATGTTTTCTTTAATGAAGATTCGAATGAAATTCCAAACCGTTATGTTTTATTAACGAAAAATCAGGTGAAAGACTTTAAAGAAGATCAATTGGAAGTATTTGCTCCAAAAAACTTATCTGACCGTTCTAAGCGTCAAATGACCGTATATTACAATGTATTGAACATCCTAGGGGATCGCATGCAAAAAAATCCTTCAGCTACTATTTCGTTAGTGGGTTCTTCTAACAAAGGAAATGCGGATGGACTTGCAATGGCTGAATCGGTTAAAACGTATTTGGTTAATGTATTTGCCATCAATGCTTCTAGAATTGCAACCAAAGGTCAAGAAAAGCCAAATATCCCTTCTGAGCAACCAGGTGCAACATTAGAATTAGTATTGTTACGTGAAGGAGATCGCAGAGTTTCTATCGAAAGTAACTCTCCTGATTTATTAATGGAATTTCAAAGTGGTACTGATGCACAATTGAAACCAGTACAGATTGTTGCCTCACAAGAAGCACCTATGGAAAGCTATGTAACCTTTAATAATAAAGGAGCTGGAGAAGCATTATCTTCTTGGTCATTGCAAATGACGGACGAGCAAGGTAAAGTACAGTCTTTTGGACCGTACATGGAGGACGAAGTTAAGATTTCAGGAAAATCAATTTTAGGTAGTCGTCCAGAAGGAGATTACAAAGTAAAAATGATTGGTCAAACCAAAAGTGGTAAAATTATAGAAAAAGAAACGCCAATACATGTGGTGCTTTGGACTCCTGCAAAAACAATGGAAGGAATGAGATACAGTATTCTTTATGAATTCAATAAAGCAGTAGCCATTACAATGTATGAAAAATACCTTACTGATATTGTAACTCCTAAAATTCCTGTTGGTGCAAAAGTGATGATTCACGGACATACTGATATTATTGGTGGTGAAGCATACAACCTTAATTTATCTGCCTCACGTGCAAATGATGTAAAGATGATTATCGAAAAAGCTTTAGCAAAATCAGGAAGAAACGATGTTCAATTTGAAGTTAACGGATTTGGAGAAGATGAAAATAAATCTCCTTTTGAAAATAAAACTCCAGAGGAACGTTTTTATAATCGTACCGTAATTATTGACATTATTCCTGCTACTAGATAATACCGTTGTAGGGAGAATAAAATTTTATGAATGCAAAAAAAGGATAGAAACTTAAAAGTCTATCCTTTTTTTTTGGTACTAATTGAAAGCATAAATTCAGTACAATCCTTTAATTCTAAACTAATTCCAAACACTATCTTTCATCTAATATAAAATTACGGAACTGCGTTTCTTTCAATTTAGACTTTAAACACTAAATTTCCTCAAAAAAAATTAGTATTTTTACTATTCACTTTATTTAAAAGCATGTCTTCGAACGAGAAAACCATTATCAAATTCTATACTGCTTTTGCAAATGCTGATGCAGTTACGATGTGCGAATGTTACGATTCAAACATTCAATTTCGGGATCCTGCATTCGGATTATTAAAAGGACATGACGTATTCCAAATGTGGAAGATGCTTATTGAGAAAGGCAAAGGAACAATAAAAATTGAATTCTCAAATGTAAAAGCCAACGAATACACAGGCACTGCCCACTGGATTGCCACCTATAATTTCAGCAAAAACAATAGAAAAGTAAGCAATCACATTCAGTCGCAATTTCAATTTAAAGACGGTTTAATTATAAAGCATACGGATGATTTTGACATTTGGAAATGGTCCAAACAAGCTTTTGGATTTACAGGACAGCTTTTGGGCTGGACTGGATTTTTTCAAAAAAAAATACAACAAAAAGCATTGGCATCATTACGAAAGTATAAAGAAACTAAACATGCTAACTAATACTTTAAAAGTCCTTTTCAAAAAGCTTAAAATTAAAATTGAATCATACAAAAACGAAAGTACGATTTGGGAAATCCAAAAAGGAATCGCCAATTTCGCTGGTAATCTTTGTTTGCATTTAATAGGAAATCTAAATACTTATATTACTCCTGCGTTAGGAAAAACAAACTGTAGTAGAAATCGAGCACTTGAATTTTCCCTTAAAGATATTCCAAGAGCCTTCCTGCTAACAAAAATAGATGCAACTCAAGTTGCAGCAGGAAATGCGTTGGATAGTCTAGGACAATAGGATTTGAAAATGGAATTTCCACTTGTAGTATTCGATAAAAATGTACCATGTAATATAGGCTAATACATTTGACCACACACCTCGCCTATCATTTGGGTCAAATCAATTACCATAGGCGATTCGTAGAATCTTAAAAAAATATTTACTACTGGAACGAAGAAAACGAAACAACAACGATAAGACACTTTGGGTATGATGCAATCTTCTAAAACACCGGGTCCATTTCTAACCAGCAGAAACTATACTGTTTTCGAAATTCTCCAGTTTATTGTACTGGCTTCTTTAGTTTTATATTTTGGTAAAACACTTTTTATTCCTTTAAGTTTTTCATTACTCATTAGTTTTATTCTCTATCCTATCTGTAAATGGATGCAAGGAAAAGGAATTGGCAAAGGAATAGCCATATTTATTTCTATTTTAGGAGTAACGCTTTTGGCAGGGGCCGTGCTTTATTTATTATTTGCACAGTTCACAGAATTTCTAAATGAATGGCAATCTTTAAGAGTTAAATTAGCAGAAGCAGTAAAGGAATTAAGTCTGTTACTTTCGGAACGATTTAATATTAGTCTAGAAAAACAATCCGACTTTATTGGTAATATGCTCAATAATTCGGGTTCACAGGTATTTTCAATCCTACGAAGCACTGCTTATTCCGTTTCTGAATCTGTATTTTTTTTATTGATGATTCCTATTTTCTCCGCGTTACTATTGTACCACAGACAATTGTTGTCCAATGCTTTGTACCAACTGTTTCCTGCGGAGCAAAAAAATATCGTTCATGAAATTTTGATCGAAACTATTCATGAATATTATAATTTCATAAAAGGAATGCTATTGGTCTATTTAATAGTAGGATTGTTAAACAGTATTGGGCTATGGATTATTGGGGTACCAAATCCTTTCCTTTTTGGATTTATTGCTTCTATCCTCACTTTTATACCGTATGTAGGAATCATGATATCGTCGCTGTTGCCTATTGCCGTTTCTTGGATAACTTACAATTCGCTTTGGTATCCTCTAGCTGTAATTGTGGTTTTTTCAATTGTACAATTACTGGAAGCCTATATTATATTTCCTTTTGCAGTGGGAAGCCGTTTAAAAATAAACACACTCGTTATTATAATTGTGGTAATAGTAGGCGGTATTTTATGGGGCGCTGCAGGAATGATACTGTTTATTCCATTCACCAGCATCATAAAATTAATTGCAGACCGTACACCCAGTTTAAAGACATTATCAGTATTACTGGGAGATGGAGAGGTACAGAAACTGTCCGAACAGCCTATTTCAAAAGATTAAAATCAAACGCCCATTCTACTTCTTTTTTATACCATAATTGTCCTTCAGAAACTGTTAATGGACAATCAAAATTATTCGTATAAAGTCCGCCAGTTCCTAACCCTTGCGGCATTGTATTCTGTTGTAAAAACGTCCATTGTGCAATGGCGTTAAGTCCAATATTACTCTCCAAAGCAGAGGTAATCCACCACCCCACTTTGTGCTTTTCAGCCACTGAAATCCATTCCTGTGTACCCCGAAAACCACCAACAAAACTAGGCTTCAAAATGATGTATTGCGGCTTAATTTTTTCTAGTAATTGCTCTTTTTCTTCCTCAGTAAACACGCCAATTAACTCTTCATCCAAAGCAATGGGAAAAGGAGTGGTTTTACACAGTTCTGCCATCCTGTCAGTATTGTTTTTTTGTATCGGTTGCTCAATACTATGTAGTTTAAATTCAGATAGTTGAATTAATTTATCTAAAGCCATTTCTGAGCTAAAAGCGCCGTTAGCATCTACCCGAATTTCGACTTGCTCTGGAGTAAAATGTTCTCGTATAAACCGCAATAATTGTAGTTCTGTATTGAAATCAATCGCTCCAATTTTGAGTTTTATACACTGGAAACCCTCGGCTAATTTCTCTTCGATTTGCTGCTTCATAAAGGCCTCTTCACCCATCCAAACTAGACCGTTTATTTCCATCGATTTTGTCCCGTTTGTAAAGTCGGAGGGAAACAACAAAAAAGGACTTTCACTCTCCAAAGATTGGAATGCCATTTCAATACCAAATTGTATCGATGGAAACGCCAACAAAGCATCCCAAAGTTGGTCCTTCCCAAGATGAATATTGTGGCAAGTCCAGTGCAGTTTTTCTTCATAATCTGGACGGTCATCAACACTCAATCCTCGCAAGATGCCGCACTCGCCTATTCCTTTTTTACCATCTTTTTCTAAAACAATAAACCAAGTTTCTTTTTCAATCATTACGCCACGGGAAGTTCCGGAAGCGCGTTTAAAATTAAGTACGTATTTGTGGTAGGTTGCTTTCAAAATAGTTTAGGTTTTCGGTTATCCGTTTTCTGTTTTCTGTTTTCGGTTATCCGTTTTGGGTTATCTGTTTTCGGTTTTCTGTTTTCGGTTATCCGTTTTCGGTTATCCGTTTTGGGTTATCTGTTTTCGGTTATCCGTTTTGGGTTATCTGTTTTCGGTTATCCGTTTTGGGTTATCTGTTTTCGGTTATCCGTTTTCTGTATTCTGTTTTCGGTTATGCGTTTTGGGTTATCTGTTTTCGGTTATGCGTTTTGGGTTATCTGTTTTGGGTTATCCGTTTTCGGTTATCCGTTTTAGGTTATCCGTTTTAGGTTATCTGTTTTCGGTTATCCGTTTTCGGTTATCCGTTTTGGGTTATCTGTTTTCTGTTAACCGTTTTGGGTTATCCGTTTTGGGTTATCCGTTTTAGGTTATCTGTTATCGGTATAGAATGCAAAATTAAAAACTACAGCTTGCGATTTTCAGGTCTACGATTATCACTTAATATTCAAAACTTAGGGTGCTAACACAATACTTTTAATTAATCAACCTCAAAACTCGCTCAAAATCTTTACTTTGAATTCCCACTTTTTTGAAGTTCTCAAAATCTTGCTTCATTTTTTGTGTCCAGCTCAAGCTATCCGTTACGTTTTGTGCTTGGTATTCTTTGTAAATTGCTTTTGCCAAAGTATAATTATCATTTAATAAATAAGCATGCGCTAAATTTAATTGTATCAATAATTCGGTTTCGTCTTGCTTCTCGCCTTCTTTCAGGAATTTTATCGCTTTTCCGTACTGCTTTGTCAACAGATAACTATTTCCAATGGCATTATAATCCAAAGCCGTTGCTTTTCCATCATTGATAACGGTTGTCAATTTAATGATAGCTTCGCCGTGCTTTCCTTGCTTTGCTAATCCAGCGGCTTGTTTTCGCAAATCGTTGTAAACGGTATTAGAAAGATTGCTTTCGCCAAAACAACTGTTTCCAAAATCCTTAAAGGCTTTTGCACGCTCCATGGGTAACAATTTTTGGAATTCCTTAAATTTATACTTGGCTTGGATTTTATCGAGAATACAGACGCAAAAATCATCTGAACTGCTCATTTTTTGAGCCAAATTAGAAGTTTTACATTGATCGATGATTGCTTTTCTGTTATCTAGCGTCCAGCCACGACTGAGTTTGTTATCCACCCACGGCACGACTTCGAGAATGATTTTCTGATTCATGATCCAGTTTTTACTTTCGACACCAAACCATAGATTTCCAACATTTGATTGCATACAAGCTGATTTGTCTGCAGAAAGTAGTTTAGCATCTTTACTAACGGGTGTCTCTTGAACCAAACAAGCGGCATCAGTTTTTCCAGTTTCTTTATATTGCGTTGCTACGTTGGCGCTAGAAAAAATAGCATATTTGCATTTATCTTCACCTGAGATTTTAGACAGTATAAAAACTGCTCCTGCTGAACCTTGGCTAATTCCTGTAGGGTCTGGGATGGCTTTTAACACTGAAACCAAACTACCCGCCAATTGCTGGTTTTTATCCAAAAGTGTTATTCTGAAAACAACTTCAGTGGTTCCTTCTGGAAAATCTTGGGTTTTTATAATTATACGGTCTCTGGCAGAAACTGAAATTTCTTCAGTCGTAGCGCGTGCTTTGTCCCAGTACCCGTCTTTTTGTGAAAAACTTGACTGAAAAACAATTGCGGTAAATAGTAGAAATAGTAATTTTTTAATATTCATGTTCTTCATTAACGTGATTTTATAGCCCTGATAGCAGCGGTATCCTTTACGTGTCTCATGTCGTCTCTTGAGACGAGAGGTGACGCGTAAAGATACAAGCGAATAGCAGGAAACAGCTCCAAATACAACTAAGATTAAGGACTAGCTTGTTTTATAATTCGATTGAACTTCCAATCTCCAATAACATCAAATCTTTTCCTTTGTTAAAGAATTTACGAATGGATTCCTCGTGGTCGATTTCTATAAATCCGAAAGTATCATAGTGGTAGCCTAGAATTTTATCGCAATCCAAGAAATCAGAAGCAATAATAGCATCTTCAACATCCATGGTGAAATTATCGCCAATTGGTAAAATCGCTAAATCCAATTTAGTACGCATCGGAATTAGTTTCATATCCATACTCAATGCAGTGTCGCCAGCAATGTAGATGTTTTTATGCTCGCCTTCGATGACAAAACCACCTGGATTTCCCCCGTAACTACCATCAGGAAACGAACTGGAATGAATGGCATTTACAAATTTTAATTTACCAAAATCGAAATTCCAACTCCCACCGTGATTCATCGGATGCGATTGGAAACCTTTTGCAGCATAATAACCCGCAATTTCCGCATTAGAAACAATTACGGCGTTGGTTCTTTTGGCAATGGCCTCAACATCCAGAATATGATCGCCGTGCGCATGCGTTAAAAGAATATAATCGGCTTTTACTGTCTCCATGTCAATATGTGCCGCTTTTGGATTAGCAGAAATATAAGGATCTACGAGAAGATGTTTTCCACCCACTGCTATTCCTAAAGATGCATGACCATAAAATGTTATTTTCATATTTTTTTATTTAAAATTATATTCCCAACCTTCGCTGCAATTTGGAATCTGAAACTGAATGTGTACTTGTTGTAAAAATTATTTTTTTGAATGATTTTTGAAATTGAAACTATGCTCACCGTTATCTTCCACCCATTAATGTATTCACGATCAAATCCGAAAAAAAGAAAATCATACACAAAGCGAGCAACACCGAAAGCGCAAAAGTACTCAATGCTAGCTTTTTTAATTCGGGGTCTAATTCCTTAGGAATTTGATTTTTATAAACTGTAATCAAATGTTTCGTCAAAGGGATATAAGCGATTAAAAACAGATATTGATCAAAGTAAAAATTGTCAAGAAGAGCAAAAACAACTACTAAAACCATCGCTGTTAGAATCAGACTGTAATGGTATATTTTAGCTTTAGCTCCACCAATTTTTACTACAATGGTATTTTTATTTGATTTTCTATCGGATGCTTCGTCTCGCATATTATTCAAATTCAAAACACCAACACTCAATAACCCAATAGCAACGGCAGGCAGCACCAATAATAAATCCAATTGCTTAGAGTACAAGAAATTCACTCCTAAAGTACTCACTAATCCGAAAAATACAAATACAAAGAGATCACCAAATCCTCGGTACCCATAGGCCGTATTTCCAACGGTATAGCGAATGGCAGACACAATGGAAAGAATTCCCAATACCAAATAAAATAGCGAAAACCATAAGTTGGTATCTGTAAAAGCATAATAAATCAGTAACATCGCTGACAGTAACGTCAATGCAGATGTAATTATAATCGCGCGTTTCATGGCTTTTGGAGTAATCACACCACTTTGTATGGCCCGTTTTGGACCTACACGATCTTCATTATCTGTTCCTTTCATGCCGTCACCATAGTCATTTGCAAAATTAGACAGGATTTGCAATCCCAAAGTGGTTACTATCGCAAATCCAAAAAGTCGCCAATTAAAAACCTCAGTTGGCGTCAATATTGCATCGGTTGGATGCGCTAAAGCGTACATACTTCCTACGATTATTCCAGAAACGGACAACGGTAGTGTTCGTAAACGTGCGGCTTCAATCCAATGTTTCATATTTTTTTATTTTAGTTTTTGACCATTAAGTCAAATTTAAGTTTTGTTTTGCCACTGAGACACTAAGCCTCTAAGTTTACTAGTAATACAGGTAGTCTGGTTTTAAAAAATCACATCCAATTGCTGTCAGAAGTTTCAATTTCATACAACCAGCGGTTAACATTCTCCTTTATTAGTGTATAATTCCCTAACTGAAACGTAACATTTCCTCCTGCGGTGTGCACTGTTATCGAACCAATATTCAACTTTTTATGCCAGAAAAGCTGCGAAGTGGTAATTGCTTGTATTTTATTAGGTTCAATAATAGCATCGCTTACATCCCAAGCACCACTTTGCTTTATTATAAAATTCTCATTTATGAATAATCGGTTATTTATAAATTTAAAGTACTGGATCAGCCCAATAAAAAGGACACCAATAGGAACCAAATAACTATAGTCAAATATAGAAGGGGCAAGCCAATGCCCAATTGTCATAAAAGCAAACAAAGGTAATCCAATTGTAAGGAAAACGGAAAAAATAAGTTTGCGAAAATTAGGTTTGAGCATCAATCCTTTTTCAGGTATCTTATAAAACAACAGTTTTAAAACGGCGTCACGCTCCGACTCGCTGCAACCTGGAATTTCTATCGCTGATTTTCTTTCTTCTTTTTCTCCACTGGTGGCTTGTTTAATTTTTAGTTCAAGAATGCCCATCTTCTTTTGGAAATAATTTCTGGTAACAGTCGTGATCTGAACCTTTTCAGGCTTAATAATAGTGCTTTTTGAGTTCAACAATCCAAAAGACAATAGCAGAGAACCTTTCTGTCTCGCTATGTTATAATCGTAATACTTAAACACGGTCCGAATCACATTTAAAACCAAAACTGCTACAAACAAGACAATTACGCCTAGTAAAATGGTTTGTGATACTAAGTTTTGATCAATAAAAGTTCCTACTTTCTCTTTATAAATAGAATTCTTCTCCCCAAAATTTTGAAAATTCTCATAAATTGTACTAAAGAAAATAATAAGTAAAGCGACGGTTTTTTGATAATTAGAAGTAATTCCAACTTTTAGCAAACTCAAAAAGCTTATTTTAATGAAAGGATGCGCTACTTCAAAGAGTTTTTGTTCCGTTTCCTCCATTGATATAGCTTCATTTTCGCTAAGACTCTTTAGTCCTTCGTTTTCTAACAAACGAGATTTTAAATCCAAAGCCAATTGATGCGAAATCGCTTTTATTACTCCTTCTTTTTTATTGGTGCCAGCGGTATCCACGTCCAATTCATAAACACCAATCAGCTTTTGAATAAAAGACTGATTAATATTTACTTGCTGAATTTTATGCAACTGAATTGCAGTTTTGGTTTTATTAAAAACACCTTCTGTAATAACAAATTCCTTGTTTTCTGAATCTAATGAAAAAGTAAAATTTAGATATTTCAAATAAGAAACAACACCAATACTTGTGAATACGAGAAGCATTCCCATTACTAAATACACTTTGTTAATTTCATCAAATTTAAAGGCCCAAATTAAAATAATAGGCCATAGCGCCCGACCATATTGCTGAAGCGTATAAAAAAACATAATCCATATTCCAACTATGGATTGCCTTTGTGGTTGACTAAAATCGGATCCCATTACAATTGCTTTTGTATTTTACCCATCAACAATTGTTTGATATTTTCCGCTTGCTCTTTCTCTATTCCAGGAATTTCAATATCACTCGAACTTCCTCCAGCGGTAAAAATTTCAATTTTGGCCAGACCAAAATAACGCGATACTAATCCTTCATGTAATGCCACATGCTGTACTCTATTATAAGGAATTACGATTGTGTTTGTCGCAATAATACCATGTCGGAATAAAACATCATGATTTCTAAAAGCAAATCCTTTTTTCTTAAATCCAATAATGGAAAAGGCGACAATCAAAGTTGAAACAATAGGAATCACAATGCCTAAAATCATCCAAATTCTTCCCGAAAATAATTCCGGTTTCAAGATAGAAACCAGTGAAGGAACTAAAATAAGTAGGCCAATGACGATCAATAAATTAATCAATACCACTTTAAAATATTTAGGATGTAAACCCGTAAAAGCAACTTCTTCAAATTTTGGCAGTTGGCTGGTATCGATTGTATCGTTTGTAAAATTTTCCATTTATAAAGTTTAGTTTAAAGTTTAAGGCTTAAAAAGTTTAAAGTTCTTGGCAAAACAACTTTAAACTTTAAAAATCAAACTTTTGATCCATATTTTGGGACCTAGTTCTGCTTATTGAATTACGGCAACCATTTTTTCTCAAAATTCGGCTTTCTTTTTTCAAGGAATGCATTTCTACCCTCTTTCGCCTCTTCAGTCATATAAGCTAACCGAGTGGCTTCACCAGCAAATACTTGCTGTCCCACCATTCCATCGTCAGTAAGATTCATAGCAAATTTCAACATTTTAATGGCCATTGGCGATTTTTGCAAAATTTCCTGGGCCCACTCAAAAGCTGTGTTTTCTAATTCAGCGTGCGGAATAACAGCATTTACCATTCCCATATCCATTGCGTCTTGTGCAGAATAATTACGTCCCAAAAAGAAAATTTCTCTTGCTTTTTTCTGCCCGACCATCTTGGCCAAATAAGCCGATCCGTAACCACCGTCAAAACTAGTTACATCAGCATCTGTTTGTTTAAAAATTGCGTGTTCTTTACTCGCCAAAGTCAAATCGCAAACTACATGCAAACTATGTCCACCACCTACAGCCCAACCAGGAACCACAGCGATAACTACTTTTGGCATAAAGCGAATCAAGCGTTGCACTTCAAGAATATTCAATCGGTGCTGTCCATCATCGCCCACATATCCTTGATGACCGCGTGCGTTTTGATCGCCACCGCTGCAAAAAGAATAGATACCATCTTTAGACGATGGCCCTTCAGCAGACAATAAAACGACACCAATGGAGGTGTCCTCTTGCGCATCATAAAATGCATTGTAGAGTTCTGCAGTTGTTTTTGGACGGAAGGCATTGCGCACATCCGGCCTGTTGAAAGCGATTCTAGCAACGCCATTGCATTTTTTATAAGTGATATCTTCGTATTCTTTAGCAGTGATCCAATCCATTGTCAATGATTTAAATTATTTCAGTGTAAAAATAAATCATTTTTTACATTTTATCTATTCTATTTACATAAGCTTATGGTAATCCTTCTCTGATGAAAGGTTTCAAGATGTTAAAAAACAGTAAATAAAAAGCATTTTAACAGAGCCTCATTCAAATTATTTTTAAATTTAGGATAAGCTAATCAGACGAATACACACTATTCACCTTGATTAATTATTTATTCTTCACTGATTTATTAACCTAAAAAAAGAATGTATTGAATGCAATTAAAAATGTTGTCACTCCTTTTTTTACGGTAATAACTTATTATACAAGTATAAAAGCCTTATTAAACGAGTTAATGAACAAAACATTTGCCTCAACAGTAAAAAATAAAAAGTAACACCTACGGTTAAATTAAAGATTTGTTTTTCTTGTTCTTGCGAAAGTGAGACATTAATAAAATTATTTAGAAAATCATCTTCCAATATATAGAAAACCAAAGGTTTATCGTGAACTTATTTATAAACTCTAACGCAAGTTTTTGTGCATTTAAAAGACAAACACCTCTTTAAAGTACTTTGCGCTTAAGCTACTATTTTAAAAACAGTATCCTGAATACTATTGGTTTGCGAGCGGATAAAGCGACTTTAAACTTCGATTTATTTTAATGATGCTAGAATTTAATATTCTAAAACAGCATTAAAAAGAGAAAGACTAACCGTTTCCGATTAGTCTTTCTTTTTTTTTATTCCTTAACCAGGTAAATTCCGTCTTCCTTAATTTCTATCAGTTTCTCCCGATATAAAGCACCAATGGCCTTCTTGAACGTTTTTTTACTCATTTTTAAAACCGTTTTGATATCCTCTGGATGTGAATTATCAGTCAAACGCAAAAATCCTCTACTCGCTCTTAGCTCATCTAGAATTTTATCAGCATTTGGCTCAATACTTTCGTAGCCTTGGATTTGTAACGCGACGTCAATTTTATTATCGGGACGTATCGTTTTAATATAGCCTCTCATGCGGTCTCCAGTACGAATTGCATCATCATACACTTCGTCTTTATACATCAAACCCTTGTATTTCTCGTTGATGATAACGTTAATCCCTATTTCTGTAATGTGCGAAACAATCAAATCCACTTCTTCGCCTTTTTCAACTGTTAGGTCTTCGTTTTTAAGAAATTGGTTGGTTTTGCTTGAAGCAACTAAACGATTGGTTTTTTCATCCATATAGAGATACACCAAGTAGCGTTTCCCTTTTTCCATGGGACGCGCTTGCTCTTTGAACGGAACCAAAATATCTTTTTCCATTCCCCAATCCATAAAAGCCCCTATTTGATTGGTATAATTCACACGCAACAGCGCAAATTCATTCAATAAAATGTAGGGTTCTAATGTCGTGGCAACGGGTCTTTCTTCATGGTCTAAATACACAAAAACAATCAACTCCTCACCTATTTCAAAGTCGTTTGGAACGTATTTGTTAGGCAGTAGAATGTCATGAATTCCTTCTGGATCTTGCTCTGGATTTCCCAGAAACAAACCTACTTTGGTATCGCGTAAAATGGTAAGCGTATTGTATTTTCCTATTTCAATCATTTTCTTTCAATTTCTAAAGCGCAAAGGTACGAAGTTTGAAAATAGTAAATTAAGAAACGGTCCACAAAAAAACAAAGCCCAAATTTGATGGTTATTTTCTTTTTTAGGAGCAAAAATTTACGCTGTTTCATCACGAGTTGTCCCGCTGTCCGCAGTATCTTTTTTTAAACGCAACCCTTTCAGAGTTCAAAACTCTGAAAGGGTTAAAAGCGTTTATAAAAAAGGATACTTGCTTCCATCGGGGCTAAATTAAAATATTTTGTTTTTCAGATGTTATAGCACTCATTTTTACATTTCCGCCAAGAAGGAATCGCAGTAAAAATCTTAATCGTCAATTCCCTTTGCATCGTATTCTTTGCTCAGCCAATAAAAATCATAATTTTTGTTAGTATAATTTAATTACACACCATGTCGCAAGAAAAGTAGGATAAAAAAATTGTTTTTAGACCTGATACTAAAGAAGTCTCTAATTTGATTTTACCAGGCAAACAGGCAGTAGCTAAGGCCATAAGAGAAAACAGAGCATTAGGATTATCTTTCACTTATACAAGAGGAAACAAGGTAGTTCGTGAAAACGCAAATGGCGATATCGAAAACTTAAAAAATATTCCTTTGCAATCTTCTCTAAAAATAAAAAAAGGAACTATTTTGTAAGTCAAGTCAAAGTAGAATTCGAGTTTTTGCGGGTCCAAATGGCTCAGGAAAAACATCGCTATATTCAGTAATAAGTAAAACCTACACTTTCGGCATTTTTATAAATGCAGATGAAATTGAAAAAATTATTCAAACAAAAGGATTAATTGATTTGTTTGAATTTGGATTGAACGTCACCACAAAAGATTTAGAAATATTCAACTCTTTAAATGACAGTCAGTCATTATTTGATAAAGCTAAACAAGAAAGCTACACAATAGACAGTATAGTAGCTGAAAACTTCATTGTTAATAAACCCAAAAAAACCAACAGTTACGAAGCCGCTTTTACCGCAGCGTTCATACGATATTTACGTGTAAAGCAACAAAAATCTTTTTCTTACGAGACTGTAAAGAGTAATAATTCTAAACTTCGAGAATTAGAAACAGCTAAAAAAATAGGATTCAAAACACGCCTCTATTTCATTTGCACTGATGATTGTAAAAAAAATAGTCACCGAGTTAAACTAAAAGTCGCAAAAGGTGGACATAATGTTGATGCTGATAAAATTAGAAAAAGATATTTTAAAACATTAGAAAACACTGCTGATGTTATAAAAACTGTTGACAGAGCCTTTTTATTTGATAATTCAGGAAAAAAAATGAATTTACTAGCCGAAGTATATCAAGGAAAAGCATTCAAATTTTACACGGAAAATCTTCCTTTTTGGTTTGAAGAATAGGTGTATAATAAATCTGATTTTTAATTAACTTTTGTTGTCAGGCACTAAAAATTAACGCTATTTCTAAATAAAATACTAAGCGTGTCTATCGTAAATTAAACAAATACTAAAATATGATTTCGCTTATACTTTCTTTTCTTTTTTACTAACTTTGAAAAACTAAAAAAAAACAACCCAATGAAAACTACTTCAATTCTTTACTTATTATTATTAGTATTCTTTTCGCATACCAATTACGCTCAATCGACAGTCGATGATCCTGAAATAAAAAAAATGGTAGCCGAAGTAAAATCGGAAAATATGGAAGCTACCGTTAGAAAATTGGTTTCCTTTGGTACCCGACACACTTTAAGTGACACTAAAAGTAACACCCGTGGTATCGGCGCGGCGCAACGCTGGGTAAAATCGGAATTTGATAAATATGCTTTGAAATCTGGTGGAAGGCTGACTTCTGTTATTGATTTTTTCACAATCAAAGCCGATGGAAAACGCATTGCAATGGACAGCCAGTTAGGTAATGTAATGGCAACGTTAAAAGGAACTGATCCTACAGATGACCGTGTCATGATCATTAGCGGTCACTTAGATTCCCGCGCTTCAGATGTTATGGATGCTAAATCAGATGCACCTGGTGCGAATGATGATGCGTCCGGAGTAGCCGCCATGATGGAATTGGCCCGAATAATGAGCCAAAGAGAATTTCCTTTTACTTTAATTTTTGTAGCTGTCGTAGGTGAAGAACAAGGATTATACGGAGCCAAACATTTAGCCGATGTTGCCAAAGATGCAAAATGGAATGTAGTTGCCATGATCAACAATGATATGATTGGAAACAGTTTGTCTAGCGGCACTTTATTAAGAGACAACACCAGAGTTCGTGTTTTTAGTGAAGCAATACCCTATTTAGAAACGGAAGCCGAATCAAAAATGCGCAAGGCAACCAATCGTGATAATGACAGTCCATCGAGACAATTAGCCCGATATATTAAAACGGTAACCAATCAATATGTAGAACAATTAGACATTAATTTAGTGTATCGCAACGACCGTTTTTTGCGTGGCGGTGACCATACGCCTTTCAGTCAAAATGGATTTACAGCGATTCGTTTTTGCGAAATGAACGAAAACTACGATCACCAGCACCAAGACGTACGAAAAGAAAACAACATCCAATATGGTGATCTTACTGAATTCATGGACTTTGAATACATGAAGAAAGTAACGTGTTCTAACTTGGCTACCTTTAGTAATTTAGCTTGGTCTCCAAAAGCTCCAACAAATGTTGGAATTGAAGTAAAAGACCTTACTAATTTCTCTACTTTAGTATGGACCGCTCCCGAAGGAAAATCAGTTTACGGCTATAATATTCTTATTAGAGAAACATCATCTCAACACTGGGAAAAAACAATTTTTGTAAAAGATACCAAAGCTGAAATTCCGTATTCGAAAGATAACTTTTTATTTGCTGTACAAGCAATTGATGCATTAGGTCATTCCAGTTTACCCGTTTTCCCAATACCAATTCGTTAATAACGATTTGTTTTATAAACCAAAAAGCGTTCGCTGCGGCGAACGCTTTTTTTACAATTTCGTATTATTTTTTATTATTAAATATCTAATTATCCATTTTATAAAAGTTTAAAATTATTAAACCAACTCCCTAAAAAATTGCAGCAAAATACTGTCGTTTTTTAATGTTGGTGTAAAAACTTCTAGAATACTTGGTTTATCATTTTGAGCATACAAAGCAGTTAGACTGGTTTGTAAACTAATTTCATCGCTGGCAATACTATATTCAAATCCATACATTTTTGCCAAATGTTCAGCAGTCAAACAGTGGGCAGTTTCAAAAAAGGTATTAAAAACAGGACTTTCCTCGTGTCCCGGTAATATTCTAAAAATGCCACCACCGCCGTTATTTATCAAAATAATTTTGAAGTTTTTTGGAATGTAATTGTTCCATAACGCATTGCTATCGTACAAAAATCCGACATCTCCTGTTATAAAAACGGTTGGTTTTTCATTGGCAACAGCCGCACCAATAGCCGTAGAGGTACTACCGTCAATTCCACTAGTGCCCCGATTACAATACACTTCAATGGAAGGATCAATATCTATTAATTGCGCATAACGAATAGCTGAACTATTGCTAATTTGCAATTTGCTGTTCGTAGGCAATTCTTGAATCACTTTTTCAAATACTTTGAAATCCGAAAACGGAATTTTAGCTAAATAAATAGCGCTCTTTAACTTTCGCAATTTTTTTACAGCATCTAAATCTTTGAAATAGGTACTTTTCACTGCGTGTGTTACTGGTAAAAAGGCATCAAAAAACAAATTTGGATCTACTTCAAAATGTTCGGTCAAAGCGCCAAAAGTATCATAGGCTCTAAGCGTGTCAATATGCCAGTGGTGTTGGGGTTTGTATTTCCTTAAAAATGCCTTGATGCGTTTAGAAACCACCATTCCTCCAAAAGTTACTAAAATATCGGGACGAAAATGCTCAAAATCTTCACTAGTAAAAGGCGTAATTATGGTATCGATATTGTTGATAAAAGTATCGTGGTGCAAATTAGACGTCGTTTCTGTCAGCACCACAACCGAATCATCATCAGCAAAATTTTGTGTTATTTTATCATTGATGACATTGGGATCGTTCACGCCAACCAAAACCATTTTTTTTGAGGAGTTATTCCAAATAGTTGCAAATTCCAAAAGGTTATCGCTGGAAATTGTCTGAGTAACATTTGCAAAAGCGATTGTATTGGCAGTAACTGAAAGCTGCGAAACAGTCTCATATAAAGGCTCCTCGAAAGGCGCATTAATGTGAACGGGGCCCTTTTTATGAATTGCCGTTTGGATGGCTTCGTTGATTTTTAAATCGGTATCGGCCGAAACCTCCTCCTGTAAATTAGCATTGTACAAGGAATGATTTTCGAATACATTTTCCTGTCGAATGGTTTGTCCATCACCAATATCGATTTTACTTTGTGGTCGATCCGCGGAGAGCACAATAAGCGGAATCTGGCTGTAAAATGCTTCCGCAAAAGCTGGATAATAATTCAACAAAGCGGAACCGGAAGTACAAACTAAAACCACGGGCTGCCTCGTTTGTTGTGCTATTCCCAATCCAAAAAAAGCTGCCGCACGCTCGTCAGCAATGCTGAAACATTGAAAGGCTGGATTGCTCACAAAACCTATTGTTAACGGTGCGTTTCTAGAACCTGGAGAAATAATTATAGTAGTTATTCCTTTTGACAAAAAAATTTCAATAATGCTTTGTGCTAAAGGTATTTTGGGGTAAATCATTTTTTTAGTTTGAAAGAAACAAAGATACAAAGTTGTAAAGGTTTTTCTTTAATCTTAAATAGTTTTCTTAAATTTGGAGTAAAATAAATTCTATATGGAAATCAAAATAAGACCGGCCGTTTTTGCCGATTTAGATACAATATTGGAAATCATAAATCACCAAATACTGCACAGCACTTCAATTTATGATTATGAGCCCCGTGATTTTGAAACCCATAAATTGTGGTTTGAAGACAAAGTGACTCATGACTTACCCGTACTTGTTGCTGAAACTGAAAATGGAACTATTGGATATGCCACTTATGGAAATTTTCGGCATAAAATAGGCTACCGTTTTACTGTGGAACATTCTGTTTATGTTGCGGATCAATTTTTAGGAAAAGGTATTGGAAAATTATTATTGGCTGAACTTATCCAAGTGGCAAAAAAACAAAAGTACCACACCATGATTGGCGTTATTGACTCGGAAAATGAAGGAAGTATTGCTTTTCATAAAAAATATGGTTTTGAAACTGTAGGCGTTATTAAAGAATCTGGGTATAAATTTGATCGCTGGCTGAGTTCCGTTTTCATGCAATTAATTCTAGAATAAATTTATTTGTACTACAATCTGGTTTTTTTATTTCACTCTGTTTGACTTTAAAAACTTTATGACTTTAAGACCTGAGACTTTATAGTATATTTGCACAACTAAAAATTTCATGGACCATACCCTACTTTCATCGCCTTTACAAGGATTTACAGATTTTCGTTTTAGAAATGCTCAAAACAAGCTTTTTGGCGGAATAGACACTTTTTACTCGCCCTACATTCGGTTGAATGGTAAAATGGTCATCAAACCCTCTTACGAACGAGACCTACTTCCTGAGAACAATCTTGATTTGGAGGTCATCCCGCAAGTGATAACCAATGATGCCGATGAATTTTTATTTGTAGCTAACTATGTTCGACAATTGGGTTATAAAGAACTAAATTGGAATTTAGGGTGTCCGTATCCTATGGTGACTAAATCTGGTATGGGTTCCGGTTTGATCAGTAATCCAGAGAAAATTAATAATATTCTCCATAGAGCGCACACCGAATCAGATATTATTGTGTCTATGAAAATGCGTTTGGGTTATGACAACAGTGAAGAAATTCTTGACGTTTTACCTTTTTTGGATACGTACCCCATTAAGAATATTGCCATTCATGCCCGCATTGGAAAGCAATTGTACAAAGGTGGCGTAAATCTAGATGCGTTTCAGCAGTGCGTCGACAATACCAAGCATAAACTATATTACAATGGCGACATCACATCAGTGGCCAAGTTTCATGAAATGCAGGAGCGTTTTCCTAGTATTGACCATTGGATGATTGGGCGAGGATTAATTTCAGATCCATTCTTGCCGAGTATGATAAAGAATAACACTACGGAATATCCTGCGAACAAACTGGAATTGTTCAGTACGTTTCACGATACGTTATATGCCATTTACAGCGAATCACTTTCTGGATCAACTCACATTTTATTAAAAATGTACCATTTATGGGAATATTTCTCTATCACATTTTCAAATCCACATAAGGTTTTGAAAAAAATCAAAAAAGCGCAAAGTATTCGCAATTATGAAGCAGCTGTCGCAGAGATTTTCAAAAATGAAAAAATATAATTAAAAAATAAATTAACCATCAAGGAATTAAGGTTCATTTAGATTGGATAAATAGTTGCAATTTCTGAATCAAATTTAAAAAAAATGAGATTTTCATTTGACTGAAAATCTCACTTTTTTTTATAAAACTATTGGAACGTAATTATGCTTTGATCCAGTTCATTACTTCAGAGTCAGTTACTAAAGTTTGTGGCGAAATTACTTTTTCCAATTCTCCTTTTTCGTTGATTAGGTATTTTTGAAAATTCCATTCTACGGCAGAGTCTTGTAGACCGTTTTTAGATTTTTGAGTCAAAAACTGATAAATTGCTGCCATATCATCGCCCTTGACAGATACTTTATCCATCATAGGAAAAGAAACCCCGTAATTCATTTGACAGAAAGTAGCAATTTCTTCGTTAGTTCCTGGCTCCTGTGAAGCAAAATTATTAGCTGGAAAACCCACAATTACCAACCCTTTGTCCTTATATTCTTTGTAGGTAGCTTCTAAATCTTTATATTGTGGCGTTAGACCACATTTTGAAGCAGTATTTACAATAATTATTTTCTTGCCTTTTAGAGACGCAAAATCAAAACTCTTGCCTGATAAATCTTCTACTTTAAATTGATAAATGGTTTCTTTTGCTATTGCTGGTGTTTTCATGGTAGTTTCAGATTTTTTAGGTTGCGCCTGATTTTGGCAGCTAAATAATAGTAAAGTACAGGTGGCTACAAATACAAGTTTTTTCATAATTGAAATTTTTTATAAAATTAAAAAAATATTTGTTTTAAAAAAGTGTTTTTTAGTTAAACAGTAGTTAAATAAAAAAGAAGCCTGACACTATGAATTGCCAGGCTTCCAAACAAATAAACAACAAATCTTACTGTGGTATTTAAAACGTGTAGGTAATCTTTCCTTTCATAAAGAAAGGCGTTCCGGGAGTAAAATGAATTTCTTCGACACTTTCAGGTTCATTTTGTAGCCTAGATTCAGTGGCAAACTGCGTCTCATTCCAAGCAGTGTCAAATATATTTTCTACCGCTAACCCAAAATTTATATTTTTATATTGGTAATTAACATTTAAGTCGGATATAAAATAACCCTTAGCAACAATCGAATTATCTTCATTTGCCGGGCGATTCTTTAGATAACGATAGCGAATACCACCGGAAAAACCATGTATTTTTTGGAAACTTAATCCGCCTGTTGTGGTAAAATCAGGTGCCAAAGGAATATAATCTTGTCCTTTTGGTTCGTCTATACTGCGTGCATAGGTATAATTTGCATCAGCATCAAAATACAACCAATCGTTCAACTGATACCGCAATCCAAGTTCTGCTCCCATACGTCTTGATTTTCCGCTGGGCTCAATAATCCCAGCATCTCCTACGTAAACAAACTCTTGTTCTAAAAACAAATACCATAAAGCTGAATTTACTATTAGCTTCGGAAATGGTTTCCAAATCGTTCCTATGTCCGTTCCTATAGCTGTTGGCAAAATCTGTTTTCCATTATTTTGAACCACAACTCGCGCATCGTTAGAGTGAAAACCCATTCCTGATTTTACAAAAAACTGCAAATTGTTGTTTTCAGAATAAATGAAATTTAGTTTTGGAGAAAACTTCACTTTCGATTCCGATTGTGTTTTATAATTCTCCATCAATTTATCTTGATAATTGAATTTGAAATAATCCAATCGCAGCGCCGGATTAATCATTAATTTTCCAAAAGTAAACTCTCCATTCAAATAGGAAAACAAATTGGATTGATCAATATCGCCTAACTTATTATTTGATATGACTGTTCTTCTATTTAGTGTACTTGAAAGTTCCGAGTCTTTTGTAGCATCAGCGCGAAAACCGACACCATATTGCAATACAACAGCAATATCATTTAATTTTGTTTTCTTATTCAACTCCGCATTCATTCCATAAATATCTCGATTTTCTTTCTGCTTAATTTGGTCCCCATTTATGGGGTCATTCAAAAAGAAAGTGAAATTAGAGTACAATTCAAATTGGTAATTGGAATAAAAAGCGTTCGCTTTCAAAAACGTATTCTCATCTATTGGCTTGCTTAAACTCGCATTAAAGTTAGTACGAGAAGTAGTTCCGCCTTCGGTGTCATCAACAGAACCAAATCTAGAAATCGATCCATTATCGACTAAACGTTGTGGAATTTGACCTGAGGCATCCCATTTGCTTGAAAAGCGAGAAGCTAAAATAGAAAACTTACTGTTATCATTTAAAATAGCAGCATATTTACCTAACAAATTAATCCTATTAAAATTTTGAGGAGAATCAAATGGACCATCAGTTAAAATGTATTCTGTAGCAAGATAAGCACTTTGTGTTTTTTGGTTGCCCAAAAGATTAAAAAGCCCCACCGTTCTAAGCGTATTGAATTGCCCTGCTTCGACACCTATACTACTTTTTTCTATTTTATCTTTAGTTTGGAAGGCAACGTATCCTGCCGTAGCAAAATCCCCTTTGTTGGCATAATACGTGCCTTTTCCAAAATCTATTTTCTCTACCGTTTCTGGAATCACAAAATGTAAATCCGCATAACCTTGCCCGTGCGCATGCGAAACCATATTGACTGGCATTCCATCGACCGAAATAGCAATATCAGTACCGTGATCTATATCAAAACCTCTCAGAAATATCTGCTCCGCTTTCCCACCGCCCGCATGTTGACCAATGAATAATCCTGGTACTTTTCGCAGAATTTCTTGTGAAGAATTTACGGGTGTCGTTTGCAAATCTATTTTAGAAATTACATTCATAGCTGAAAGTTTGGGCTGAATAACAATTTCATTTAATCTAAAAATATCATCTTCCATTATAATTGTATCGTCTGAAGAAACTATAGTAAAAGTTGATTTTTTATATCCTAACGCGGTTATTTTAATCGCATCTCCAATCACTGTTTTATCCAAACTAAACAATCCAAATTCGTTCGTGTGTGCATGACTTTCGGAATTTGTATTCACTAAATAGGCGTTTTCAACAGGATTTCCATCACGATCTACGACTTTTCCTTTTTGGATTTGGCCATACGAAGACAGCCCAACGAGGGCAATCAACACTAAAATAAAACTTTTCATCCGTTATAATTTGTTTACCTTTTGCTCGAAATTAGGACCTAATTCATATAAACTAGTCAGTAATTCTTCCTTAATAGGTTTCGCTTTAAGCGCTAAATTATTTGACTTATAAATCATGGCCAAATGGTATTGTACCTTTGGTTCAAAGGATTTTCCAATCACATGATTTTGAGCTATTTCTAAGGCTTTTTTATTTTCACCTACATTTAAATAGGACCACGCCAGTAAATCATAGGAATCAGCAGTAGGTCTATGCTCCACTTCGATTTTAGCAATATCTAATGCTTTTTGGGCCGTTTTTTTATCATCAGCAAATAGTAAGGCATTGTATTTATTGTACATCGCTCCATAATTATTTTGCTCCATCATAGAAAAATAGGCTTTTCTATTTTTCATTTCTTCCACTTTATTTCCCTCAAATTGAGCAATTTGAGTTTTTAGCAGATAAAAATCAGGTGTGTTGTGAGTTGCAGCAATAACGTCAATAATTCGCTTAGCCTCAACTGTATTTCTTTCTTTAGAGAAGACAATCCAAGCAATTCCTTTTAAAGCATAGGAATAGTTAGGCTCCAAGGATAAGGTTTTTAAAAAACTATCATAAGATTCTTGGATTCTTCCTGCATGTCCATAAAAATCTCCTAAATTAGAATAAGACCAAATTTTAAGAACCTTCTCCCCCTCTTTTTCAGCAATATCTCTTGCTTTTTCCATGAAAGTGATTGCCGTATTTATATCTCCTTTATGGTCGTTCCATTTTGCCAGACGGATTAAATAATCAAAACTACTCATATCTCTTATAGCATTTAAATTTTTTACCGCTTCAGTATAATTACCTAATTCCATTTGAACGTCAAACAATAATTTTTGAGTTTCTTTTTTTCCTTCACCTATTGCTAATGCTTTGTTTGCTAAAACTAAAGCTTCTTTAAAACGGTGTTGTGAAATATAATTTCTAGATAAGGAACGAATGGTTGATACTCTTGAATACTGATTCGATTCATTGTATTTTGTCAATAATTCTTCGGATTTATATAAATTTTTGACATCACCTGTATGTTCAAAAAGCGTATGATAGTTCGCTGCAAGCTGGCTTAAGTAACTCATTTGATTTGGAGCAGCATCGTATTTTGTTTGCCAATACTCTATTTCCTTCTGCGCAAAAGTCAATGCTTTATTTCCCTTTAAATTCAAGTATTTACTATAGTCATCTGCCTTTGTAATTTGTTCTGATTTAGTTTCGCAACCGAATAGGAAACCGATCGTAAAAACCAAAAATGATATTGTTTTTAAAGTTTTCATACTCTAATTGGTTTGTTTGTTTGTTTGTTTGTTTGTTTGTTTGTTTGTTTGTTTGTTTGTTTGTTTGTTTAAAAAAAGCAGAGCGAATAGTTCTTATGGATGCCGCCCTGCTTTTTTTGATAAATACTACCAAGCAGAAGCTAGGTACGGGAAAGAAGTTCCAAATGCTTTATCATTTGAATTCACATTATCTTTAGTAAGTCCTGGATTAGATCCTCCTGTAGGTCCACCAAAAATCAATAGCAACTCAACATCTATAACGTCATCTGCCAAAGCTCTTCCAGTTAATACATTAGTTCCATCAAAGAAAGTGGTTGGTGCAGTTTTAGATACTCCTAATACATCTGTCGCCAAAAGACCAGAAAGCTGTGCAGCGGTTTGACCTAAAGCATTTGTACTATACGCCGGATTTAAAGCTAATAATCTAGATTGAAAAACAGATTGATAGGTTGCTCCCATTGCGGAAGGAATTGCGGCATTGAATGCATCTTTAGGTTGACCTGACGCAACAAATACGGTATTGATTGCTGGTCTAGCCATTTGATCTTGCTGAACGTAAGTTCCTGAAAAATCTAATCCAACAGTAGAATCCCCGTTTGAATCGTCATTGTCACAATTTACTGAAACAACGGCAGCTACTAGTGCGATTGTTATAATTTTGAATTTATTTGTTTTACTCATGATGTTTGTGTTTTAATTTATTTAGAAATCGCAACTCTTCGATTTCCTGTTTTTACTTTTTTTTAATAAAATAATTATTGTTTTTTCTTAGTTTCAGCCCAAACACCAACTGTGCTTGATGAACCCAACATTGATTTTGGAACTTCGATAACAATTGACATCACATTTGTGCCAGCAAAAGTATCTGTTCCCGGATTTTTAAATCCTGTAGCTGTTCCTCCAAGAATCGCTTGAAATTGACCTAAATCAAAAAAGAAGGGATCATCTCTTGGTCCTGCGAAAAATTTCATTCCGTTTTGCTCAGCAGTCAAAGCAGTTGCTCCATATTTAGATATGGAAACACTTCCTGAAGCAGCAGCAGTTTTAATTGTACTAGACGTTCCCGTTGTTCCTGGTGCAACAGGACCAAAGAAGTACATCTTGTCGTCTCTCTTAATTGCCTGAATCACTAGATCTTCAACATTATCCCCATTGTTATCGATATTAATTTCTACCATAACATTGTCTTTAAATGTAGCAGCGCCTGTAGCATTAGGACTTAGCAAGCCTTGTGTGTTAACTGCAAATACTAAATTACTCGTGTTTTGTCCTTGGAAAGCATATACATCCGTAATATCACTTGCATCTCCTGACATTGTTCCTGGAGCATCGATGTGATCTGCCGCAACTAAAATCAAGCCCGAAATCGCCACTAGCGATAGACCTAAAATCATTTTTGTTTTTTTCATTTTGTTTAAATTTAAAAGGTTATAAAGTCATTTACGGAATGGTTTCCGATTTGGTTTTCTAAATCATAAAAAAAAATCAATTTAATTTTTAAGTCACATTAAATCAATACTTTACATCCTTAAAAAAAAGACAATTATTTTAACTTTATTTTATTTACTGTCTTGAATTCCATAAAATCGAGTATTTTTAAATAAGAATGTATAAGTTTGTAGAAGAAAAACAATAAGATATGAGTCAAGAAGAGTTATTAGTACTAATTTACAAGAAAGACGAAAGGGCATTTACGCATTTATATGATATGTATTCCAAAAGTTTATTTTCGGTTATCAATGTTCTTGTAAAAAATAGAGAAGAAGCTGAAGACGTACTTCAGGAAGTATTTGTTAAAATTTGGAAAAACATAGATTCATATCATGAGAGTAAAGGAAGATTCTACACTTGGATTCTTAATATTGCCAGAAATACATCGATAGATAAATTGCGTTCCAAAAACTTTAATAACAGTCAAAAAAACCTTTCTACTGATAATTTCGTAAATCACTTTGAAGACAGTTCTAAATTGTCTGAAAAAATGGATACTATAGGTTTACAGGAATTTGTAAAAAGACTAAAACCAAAATGTATTCAAATAATTGATTTACTGTTTTTTAAAGGATATACCCAGCAAGAAGCTTCAGATGAACTGGCAATACCCTTGGGGACAGTAAAAACGCAAAATAGAAACTGTATTAACGATCTACGAAATTATTTGAAAGTATAATGGAAACAAAAGAATATATTGAATCAGGAATCCTAGAACTCTATGTTTACGGTTCACTAAGTGAAACTGAAAGCGAGGAGGTTGCCAAAATGGCAAAAAATAACCCGGAAATACATGCTGAAATTATTGCTATTGAGAAATCAATTGTGGCGCTATCATCCAGCTTTTCACCATTTCATTCTGTAGCTAATTTTGAAAAAATCAAAGAAAAACTAGAACTTAAGCATACAGAAGTCATACAATTAGAACCTAGCAGAAATAGGTCTCAATACATTGGCTGGGCAGCTGCCGTGCTCTTATTAGTAGGTATTGGATACCAATACAATCAATTAAACCAAATTACAACTCAAGTAGCTACTGCCGAAGTTGAAAAAGCTACATTAGAAAAAGAATTTAATGTCTTGAAACTAAAAAATTCTGCTATCGAGACAAGCTTAGCAGTTGTAAGGGATACTAAGAATACGGTTGTTGCTCTTGGCGGACAAACCGTGGCACCTGAATCCTCTGCAAAAGTATATTGGAATCAAGAGACAAAAGCTGTTTACATTGATGCTGCCAATTTACCAACACCTCCTGAAGGAATGGTTTATCAGGTTTGGGCATTAAAATTAAGCCCGTTGACTCCTACTAGCATTGGATTATTAGAAAATTTTAACGTGAATGAGCAAAAATTATTTGCAGTGAATACTGCTAATGAAGCTGAAGCTTTTGGAATTACATTAGAACCTGCAGGAGGAAGTTTAACTCCTACAATGGAGCAATTGTATGCTTTAGGAAAAGTGTAAAATAATCTTCTTTTCTCTACCACTAAAAAAGGTTCAACCACAAAGTTGAACCTTTTTTTATGGAAAATATTTAGTTTTTATTTCTTATAATACTTCTTATACTTTGGATAGGAAACGGCACCAAATAAAGCAATTCCTCCTAATGAATACCAAATCCAACTTAAGGAATGTGCTTCACCACTAGCATAAGAATGTAGTCCTACCAAGTGAAAGTTTACCCCATAATAGGTGAATAAAATGGATATAAAAGCAAACATACTCATCAAATTGAAAATCCATTTTCCTCTTAAAGAAGGAACAAAACGAGCATGAATGACAAAAGCATATACCATAATACTGATTAAGGCCCAAGTTTCTTTTGGATCCCAACCCCAATAACGTCCCCAACTTTCATTGGCCCATTGTCCTCCAAGGAAGTTTCCTATAGTCAACATTATCAAACCAATTGTTAACGCTAATTCATTGATATAGGTAATTTCCTGAATATTCAAATCCATTTTGGCTTTGTTTTTTTCATTGGTAAATAAAATCAACAATAATGAAACTGCTCCTAAAATAAATCCTAAAGCAAAGGGACCATAACTAGCCACAATTACTGCAACGTGTATCATTAACCAGTAGGAATTCAGAACAGGTTGCAAATTTGCAATTTCAGGATCAATCCAATTCATGTAGGCTGCTGCCAAAATCATAGCGGTCACAAATGCGGATGAAGCCACAGTAAGTTTCGATTTTCTGTCGAAAGCTAAACCAAAAAACATCGTTGCCCAAGCGACATAAATAATTGATTCGTACGCATTACTCCAAGGTGCGTGACCAGAAATATACCATCTGGCGATTAATCCAAAGGTGTGCAAGGCAAATAAAGCAATAACTACAATGTGCATGAAGTTTACCAAATAATGCAACACTTTCCTTTCCTTGAAGATGTTCATAATGGTAAACATCAACATCAAAATAGCGGCGAAAATATACCAATAAGGTAATTTTTTGAACACATCATATTTGTTGTACAGTACTTCTGAAGTGATTTTTTCCTCGCTTGGTATCACTTTACTACCAAAACGTTTTTGAAAACCATTGATACTTTCCAGCAATTCATCGGCAGTTTTGAAATCATTGGAACTGGAAGCATTCGCTAACGAGCCGAAATACAAAGGCAGTACATTTTTAGTGTATGTTGCTTCCATTCCTTTGAAACCAGACTCATTGAGTTCTAAGTAGGAAACCCATTTATTATTTTTATCCTCGGGAATAGGGAAAATCTTTAAAATTCGTCCACTCAAAGCAGATTCCATTAAATTGACTTTCTTGTCGGTTTCTATAAAATCTTTTTCAAACTGGTTGGGATTAGCAGCTTTGAAGGCTTCTTCTAAATATTTAGTAAGCTTATAATTTCCCTTTTTATCAAAGAAAGAGACAAAAGGAGCAAATTCAGCCTTTTTATCAATTCCGATAATTTTTCTAATGCTGTCATTCCCACTTTTGATATAAATGATTGGAATTTCGATCCAGTAGCTTGCGTATTGTGTCATGGACAAAAATACTTGGTCGGAATTCATTCCCTTATAAGAATCATCATGACTCACTTTACGCAGTAACTCTGATGAAAACGTATTAATAGGTTTCATTCTACCACCACCATCTTGGATCACAAGTCGGCCAAATTTGGCTGCGTGTCCTTCCGGCACTTTGTATTTAGTTATTAGAGCATTAAGCTCGTCCTGACTTAAAACTTCTTTAATATGGTTTGAGTGCGTTGCAGGTGCTGCTTCAGCTTGCGTATGCGCATGTCCTTCGTGATCTGCATGGTCATGTTCTTGTTCCTGCGCAAAACTATTGAAACCAAATAACAGCATTAAAATAGTCAACAATTTTGCTTTTTTCATTTTCACTACTTCTAGCTTGCGTTTAATATCTGCAAAACGAGAATATTTAGTAAACATAATGGCCATCATGGCAAAATACAACATAAAATAACCAGCGTAGGTTAGCGCTGTTCCCCAAAAATCATGGTTTACAGACAATACTGTTCCTTTTTCATCAGGATCAAAACTAGATTGAAAAAAGCGGTATCCTTCATGATCTAACACATTATTCATATATATTCTGGCATCAAATGTTTCTTTGTCCATCACGGTTACTTTACTTTCAAACGAGGAATAACTTTTCTCTGTCCCAGGGTATTTCTGTGCAATAAAATCATTCAGTTTTATCTTGAATGGCAAAATATATGCTTTACTACCGTAGAAAAAAGTATAATCAATAGTGCCAATCTTCACTGTTTTAGACTCTCCTATTTTACCTTTGGAGCCTAAAAGGGTGACTGTTTTTTCTTGTCCATCTGCTTTAACTTTAAGTACCAATGCGTCTTCATGGGTTTTCGCTTTAAAATCATTTTCAGATTCATAATCTACGACGCCCTTAACCGCTGGATCCGGAAATACAAAACGCATTTCGCCAATGCTGTATAAAGAACGCATCATTAGCGGCTGTACATTGTCTTTTGTGACTTTGCCTTGCAGTTTATCAGCCATCCTCATGAAGTTTCCCTCAAAAGGGGTTTGAATTGTATAAGCACTTCCTGTGGTTGTAATATTTATGGCACCATCTGTATATTTATTTAATGAAAATAATACATTATGAATGTTTTGCACTTCGCCTTCTTTCAAGAAATGCTCGTGGCGCCCTCCATCTCCTGCTTCCACTATTTTCAAATATACAATTCCGTTTGGATCGGGTTTTATATATTCTTTGGCTCCCATAATGAAGTTTTCATATTCTACTTCAAATGGTGTATCAGCAAATTTTTCGGAAATACTAAAACTATTATTGGTCGCTGGGGAAAGCAATACTTTCTTTTCAAAAATCCTGCGTTTCATTTCGCCCTTATATTCACCATCTACAAAAACAGTTAAAAAGGTTTTATCTGAAAAAATTTGATTTTCAGCTGCGCCTTCGCGAATGGGCATCATTCCTTCATAACTTATATAACGGGTTACGAACGCGCCAGCAATAATCAATATAAAAGACAAATGGAGTAATAAAGTAGCCCATTTTTCCTTTTTTAACAGCTGGTAACGCTTAATATTCCCAATAAAATTGATTAAGAAAAAGACGTGAATGGCTTCAAACCACCATGCATTGTAGATTAAAATTTTTGCGGTATCGGTATTGTATTTACTTTCAATAAAAGTTCCGGTTGCCATGGCCACTGCGTAAGCAATAAATAAAAAAGCCATTAATCGTGTTGAAAACAAAAAAGAAAATATTTTTTTATCCATTTTTATGGGATTATGTTTTGTAAAAGTGCCACAAAAGTACTTAAAAATGTTGACTTCTATATTCGGACATTTGTTAATTTAATCCAAAATTAAGTGTGACAGACCAAGCCTAAGTATTCTTTTTTTTGGGACAATATCAATTTTTTATTAGCGTAAAATTTGACTAAAACTCTTAATATTTTTTTTGCTAATTTTGTCCCATGGTTAAAGTAGTAATTATCGGTTCTGGAAATGTGGCGCAACATTTGATTGCAGCATTTCAAAACGCTCCAAATTCAGGAACAGAAATCAAATTGGTTCAGGTCTATTCGAGGCAAATCGCAACGGTTTCTCATTTAGTGGAATTGGCTAAAATCACAACTGAATGGGATGCCTTGATGGAAGCCGATTTGTATATCATTGCCGTTTCAGATGATGCTATTTCACTTGTTGACGCTGCGCTTCCCTTTAAAAATAGATTGGTGGTACATACCTCTGGCAGTGTTCCGTTGAACGCATTAAATGATGAAAACCGAAAAGGAGTTTTCTATCCTTTACAAACCTTTACCAAGAACAAAGCGGTCGATTTCAGGACTATTCCTATATGTTTAGAAAGTGAGAATGCTACTGATTTTCAATTACTTAATAAAGTAGCTAAATCAATATCAGACTCCATTTTCGCCATAAACTCACAGCAACGAAAAGCCTTACATGTTGCAGCAGTATTTGTCAATAATTTCACAAATCATTTATACCAAATAGGGGAAGAAATTTGTCAGGACCATCAGGTCCCGTTTGATATTTTAAAACCTTTAATTACTGAAACTGCAAATAAAATAATGGTGCTTTCGCCGCAGGATGCACAAACAGGTCCTGCAAAGCGCGCTGATGCTGTCACTATTGAAGCGCATGAAGCTTTTTTATCAAATGAAAATCATCTCAATATTTATAAAATACTAACACAATCTATACAGCATAATGGCAAATAGTTATAAAGAAATAATGAATGACATCACTACTTTTATTTTTGATGTGGATGGCGTATTAACCGATAGTTCCGTTTTTGTAACTAATGAAGGTGACATGCTGAGGACGATGAATATTCGTGATGGTTACGCCATGAAAGCCGCTGTAGAAAGTGGCTATAATGTATGCATTATTTCAGGAGGAAGCAATGAAGGGGTTCGGGTCCGACTGCGGAATCTTGGAATTACAGATATCCACCTAGGCACATCAAATAAAGTAGAAACATTTGATGAATATACTGATGTTTACAATATCAATCCAGAACATGTTTTGTACATGGGCGATGATATTCCAGATTATCACGTTATGAAATTGGCGGGATTACCGACTTGTCCGCAAGATGCAAGCCCAGAAATTAAAGCTATTTCCAAATATATTTCACATAAAAACGGCGGGAAAGGCGCTGTCAGAGATGTCATTGAACAAGTCATGAAAACGCAAGGAAAATGGATGGCTTATTTTGATGGGAAACACGATTAGATTTCAGATTTTGATAAAACTCGTGATTCCCAACCCATAATTCGTAACGCATAACTCATAACTCATAACTTTTTAATGAACTTTCTAAAACTTATCCGATACCAAAACCTGCTGATGCTCGCATTTATGCAGCTTATTTTCCGGTATGGGTTTTTCAAAATTCAAAATGTTTCTTTGGCATTAGCCGATTGGCAGTATTGGCTATTGGTCTTATCTACGGTTTTGCTCGCTGGCGGTGGCTATATCATCAATGATATTTATGATCAAGATACGGACAACTGCAATAATCCCAATTCCGTAATTGTAGGCAAAAGTATTTCCGAAAATCAAGCATACAATTTATACGGAATATTTACTGTTGCGGGCGTGGTTATTGGTTTTTACCTTTCGAATGTGATACAAAAACCAGGCTTTGCCTCCCTTTTTATTCTGATTGCAGCTGCACTTTATTTGTACGCCAGCAGTTTGAAACAAATGATGCTCATTGGTAATATTATTGTTGCCTTTTTACTTTCCTTTAGTGTACTTATTATTGGATTTTTTGATTTGTATCCTGCTACAGGAATAGACAATCAGCACCAAATGAGAATCTTTTTTTCTATATTATTGGATTATGCTATATTTGCTTTTATGATTAACCTTCTTCGAGAAATAGTTAAAGATATCGAAGATATAAATGGCGATTACAATCAAGGAATGAATACGTTACCTATTGCAATAGGAAAATCAAAAACTGCAAAAATAGTTTGTGTCTTGAGTTTAATTCCGCTCTTATTCATTTTGTATTACATCAATAAATACCTAATCGAAGTAGTAGTTGTTACGATTTATTTGTTGATTTTTGTTGTTGGTCCACTGCTGTTTTTTACCGTAAAAATTTGGACGGCCACATCTAAAAAAGAATTCCGTAACTTGAGTTCACTTTTGAAATTAATCTTGTTTTTTGGAATTTTATCTGTTGTAGTTATTAGTTTAAATATGAAATATAATGCTTAGAAATCAATTAAAAAAATACCGCTTAATTTTAGCATCGGGATCGCCAAGACGCCAACAATTCTTTAAAGATTTAGATTTGGATTTTGAAATCCGACTCAAAGAAATTGAAGAAATCTATCCACCAGAATTAAGTAGACATGAAATTACGACTTATTTGGCCGAATTAAAAGCCAGTGCTTTTGAAGGCGAATTACAGTCTCATGAAATTCTTATTACTAGCGACACCATCGTTTGGCACAACAACAAAGCTTTGGGTAAACCAAAAAATGAACAAGAGGCCTATGAAATCCTAAAATCATTGTCGAATGCTACTCATGAAGTCATTACTTCCGTTTGTTTTAAAACCAATGAAAAAGTAGATGTATTGTATGAAATAACAAAAGTCACTTTCAACGAGTTGAGCGATGAATCGATTTGGTTTTACTTAGAAAATTACAAACCGTATGACAAAGCAGGTGCGTATGGTATTCAAGAATGGATTGGGTTTATAGGTGTTTCAAAAATTGAAGGTTCGTATGCTAATGTGATGGGAATGCCAACTGATAAAGTATATGAATATTTACGTAAATTAGTCTAATTTAAAGGATGGAAATGTCATTAATACACGAATATACAAAGGAATTAATTGCCACTGGAATTTTGGGAATTTTGCTTATTTTTTTGAGAATTGTTGCTACAAAACTAGTGCGGCGTTATGCAAAAACAAACCAAACTTTAGAGCACAGAACGAATTTAGTAATTAAATACATGCATTTATTTATCAATATTTTAGTGATAATTGCTTTAATAATTATTTGGGGAGTTCAAACTAAAGATATTACCATAGCACTTTCTTCCATTACCACTGTTGTAGGTGTGGCTTTATTTGCGCAATGGTCCATTTTAAGCAATATTACAGCGGGTGTAATTTTGTTCTTTTCATTTCCATTTAAAATTGGTGATGTAATAAAAATACATGATAAAGATTTTCCCGTTATGGCTGAAATAGAAGATATTGGCGCTTTTCATGTTTTCTTAAAAACAAGTGATGGAGAAATAATCATATATCCAAACAACCTTCTTTTGCAAAAAGGGATATCAATATTAGAAAAACAATTCAATGATAAAGAATACGTAGATTAATTCATAAATTTATAGCTCGTCTAATGATCTAAAGAGCAAACGCATTTCAAATTATTTTTAAAAATATAAACGTATCGTATAATATTTCCATTACTTACAACAAAAAGCAGATTCAATTCAGTAGTCCGTTAACTTGGTGTCGGAGCTTTATTGATGCTTGAGAGTTTGTTTTTACTATTTTTATTTGCATTTTTGGTCAGCAAGTAAAGCGGTAGTGAAGTCGGAAATGCTAACTCCTTGTTTATAATTAGGCAATAAAACTAGTGATTAAAAAGTGATAATTATATAACTATTGACACAAAATGTATAATACATTACTTTTTATAAAGCCACATATTTGTCAGTTGCAAGTAGTCTAATATTAGTTTCTTTTAAAACAACTCCCGGAAAATATGAATGACATCCTAAAAGTTCCCTTTTATGCTAAATTGTCGCTGACTTTGTTGGGATTAATTGCAATTGTGTTCATTTTTTATATTGGCCAGAACATATTGATTCCAGTAATGATGTCCTTTCTATTTGCGATCTTACTGTATCCTATGGTTCAGTTTTTTAAATTAAAACTCCGTTTCCCGCATGTGCTGGCAGTAATGATCGCTGTGCTATTATTTGTTTTAATTTTTATTGGCCTTTTTGTATTTCTATCTTTCCAAATTAGTGATTTTGCCGACGATTTTGATAAAATCGAAAGAAACATAAACATTCACCTTAGAAATATACAAGGATTTGTAAGAGATAATTTTCATTTAAGTTCCAGAGAGCAAAAGAAATATATTGATACGGCTACTCAAGATTCCATGGAAAAAGGAAAAGAAATAATTGGTACAACCTTAATGTCTTTTACGGATACCCTGGTAAATCTTACTTTGATTCCCATCTATACTTTTTTAATTCTTTTATACAGAACCCATTTTTTACTGTTTTTATCTAAATTAGTTAAAAAAGAGAACCATGAGCAACTAAAAAATATTCTAACGAATATTAGGGTTGCAATCAACAGCTACATTGTAGGACTAATTATAGAAATGATTTTAATTTCAGCAATGACAACGTTTGGTTTTATGCTGATCGGCGTTAAATATGCTGTTTTACTGGGTATTATTACAGGAATTCTAAACCTGATTCCTTATATCGGAATTCTTTTTGCAGGACTATTAAGTATCGTTGCTTCGCTAACAGGCTCACCGGATTTATCGATAATTATTGGTGTCATAGTGATTACCATCGTCGTTCAATTAATAGATAATAACATTATTGTGCCAATGATTGTAAGTTCTAAAGTCGAAATAAATGCGTTCGTTTCGATTATTGGAATCATCATCGGGGGAGCAATTGCTGGAGTTTCCGGTATGTTTTTAGCACTTCCAATTCTGGCCGTTTTAAAAGTGATTTTTGACCGAGTAGAATCTCTAGAAGCATGGGGCTATTTGATGGGAGATCATTTACCTAAAACTTATACTTGGCGAAAAATTAAATTACCTCTTTTTGATTCAGAAGCACCACCTGAAAAAAACACAATAAAAACGGATCTTCCTTTACCCGTGTTTACGGAAACCACCACTGAAAATTCGAGTAATCGAACTGATGTATAATGTAAAAAAAATAGCTTAAAATTCTATTTTTATTAAAATCTCAATGCAATTGACACGAAATTTTCTTAAGATTGCCTTTTCATTTTTTTTCAGTTGATATCCAAACAATGTATAAAAAAATAAATCTTATTTTGCTTCTTATATTGTTCAGTTGTTTTCAAACTTCTGTGGCACAAGAAACAACGAAAAAGAAAGATTCATCCGGCGCTTATACAAATATTAAAAATTATTCCAAGAAGAACAAGTTTACACGTTTGATGCACAAGCTAGTTTTTAGATCACCAGTAATAAAAAAGGAAGGAATTAAAGAAGTTCAAAAAAAATACGGATTCTTTGAAGGTAAAATTATTAGAAAAATTACCATTGTAACTCTTGATCCCTTTGGATATTCTGAAATTGATACTTTAAAAAAACCAAAAAATTGGGCAGAAAGAAACGGGAATAAAATCCATATTAAAACAAACCGGCTCGCCATACTCAATTTATTGCTCATCAAAAAAAACACCCCATTTGATTCCTTATTAGTAAGAGAATCTGAGCGTTTAATAAGAACGCAACGCTTCATTAATCGCGTCGATGTTGCACCAAAATTGATTAGTAGCAGCTCGGATTCCGTTGACATCTCGATTCGGGTTTTAGACTCTTGGAGCCTTGTTCCTAAAGGTTCTCTTTCTAGCTCCAGAGCCAGTTTTGAGTTGAATGACCGCAATTTCTTAGGATTTGGTCATCAGTTTGAAAATAAATTCAGAAATAGATTCAGTGATGGCAAAAGTGCTTACGCTGTTTCTTATACAGTACCCAATATAAAAAATACGTTTATAAATACAAAAGTTAGTTATACTATTGATTTAGAAGGATATTATGGAAAAAGTATCACTATTGATCGTCCTTTCTACTCGCCTTTGACAAAATGGGCTGGTGGAATCTATTTAGACCAGCAATTTAGAAAAGACACCCTACCCGACTCCAACTTAGTTTTTGCTTTTCAGAACTTTAAATTCAATACCCATGATTTTTGGGTGGGAAGATCTTTTAGAATTTTTAATGGAAATTCGGAAAGGGAGCGAACAACAAATCTGATTACAGCCGGGCGGTTTTTACATCTGCAGTACTTGGAAAGCCCAATTTTTGATTACGATCGTAGTGATTTTTATTCCAATGAAAAACTGGCATTGATAGGCATCGGTGTTACATCCCGAAAATTTATCAGAGACCGCTATATTTTCCAAAACGGAATTATTGAAGATGTGCCAATCGGAAAAATATATGGCATAACAACGGGTTATCAGCATAAAAATAGCGCTGGACGTTATTATTTGGGCGGTCGCGCTGCATTTGGAAATTTCTACAGTTGGGGATTTTTGAGTGCTAATTTTGAACTAGGTTCTTTTTTTGAAAAATCAACAACTAAGCAAACCGCATTTTCATTTCAGGCCAACTATTTTACGAATTTAATGCAGATTGGAAAATGGAAACTACGTCAGTTCATCAAACCGCAACTAATGATCGGTTCCAACCGGGTAGATGCCATTGGGGATCAACTTTCAATTAATGAAAATTACGGCCTAAATGGCTTTAGGATGGCTGAATATGGAACTGAAAAAGCTATTTTAACCTTGCAAACGCAATTTTACAGCCCTTGGAATCTTTGGGGTTTCCGTCTAAATCCTTATTTTAATTATTCTATTGCTATGCTAGGAAACGCTACAAAAGGGTTAACTGAAAGTAAGGTCTATTCTAAAATTGGTATTGGACTAATCATAAACAATGATTTTTTAGTGTTTAGCGCCTTCCAAATTTCACTTTCCTATTATCCATCCATTCCTGGAAATGGTGAAAACATTTTCAAAACGAATTCATTTGAAACAACCGATTTTGGTTTTCAAGATTTTGAACTTGCAAAACCTCGGACTGTAATTTACAGATGATCGAAATACAAATCTATTTAACACTTTCAAGTACAAAAAACAGGTAAAGCATTACTATGTAGACTCTTAAATGTATTAAACAGAACAGTAAAGCGTAAATTATACAATTAAATACCATAATTGTATAAAATTTAGTAAAGTAATATTGTTTACCTTTATATTATAGAAATTTATAACTAAAACCAAAAGAAATGAAAAAAGTTACCTTTTATTTAATGATGATGGTATTGTCATTAAGTGTTGTTCCTACTCAAATGTTAGCGGCAGAAAAAAATCCAACAGCAATTGCTAACACTCCAAAAGAAGTGCCTGCAGAAGTTAAAGTGTTGCTTAATCGTCTGGACGAGATAAAAGCAATGGACAAATCTTCTTTGAATTCAGTAGAGAAAAAAGAGTTACGTAAAGAAGTTCGTGCAATTAAAACTGAATTGAGATCTACAGGAAATGGAGTATATTTGTCTGTAGGTGCTGTTATTATTGTTATTCTTTTGTTGATTCTTTTGTTGTAAACGATTCAAAAATAAAAAAGAAAAAAAAGGAAACGATTGTTCGTTTCCTTTTTTTTATGACTACAGCTAGTTAGAAATCTTATCTTTTAATAATGGCATAGTTGTTGGCTCTATTAAAAAAATAGAGATAAAAAAACACAAATAATTATTAAATAAACATTGAAAAACATGAAAACATTAAAATTAATCGCAGTCGCTATAGTATTTCTAATAAGTGCGAATGCTATACAAGCGCAAGTTTCAGTAAATGTAAACATTGGTAGTCCTCCAGCTTGGGGTCCAGTAGGATATTCTGCTGTAGACTATTATTATTTACCTGATGTTGAATCCTATTATGATATTAGAAACACCCAATTTATTTATTTTGGTGGAGGAAAATGGATACGCTCCAGAAACCTTCCCACTCGATATAGAAATTATAACTTATACAATGGGTATAAAGTAGTCCTAAATGATTACCATGGCTCAAGACCTTACAGCAACTTTAAAAATCACAAAGTAAAATATTACAAAGGATACAAAGGAAAACCTCAAAAATCAATTGGATCTAATCGAAATCATAATAGCAAAGCCTACAAAAGCAATGGAAACAGAAGCAATGGAAACAAAAGCAATGGAAACAAAAGCAATGGAAACAAAAGCAATGGAAATAAAGGTGGAAAAGGAAATAATGGTCATGGAAATGGAAAGCATTAATAAGGTTCACAACTAATGTTAAAAGAGAGTTTCAATACGGAAACTCTCTTTTTTTTTGGGAGACATCAACCCTTAATTAAATGTTAATTTTTTTGTTTTGGCACAGTTGTTGAAAAAGTCTAAAAAGATCCATCAAAAACACAGCTCTATAAATTTATTTCAGAATTAAATTAAAAAAAGATGAAAGCATTAAAACTAATCGCCATAGGAATTATCCTATTTGCATCAAGTACAATACACGCACAAGTTTCAGTTAATGTAAATATTGGCAGAGCGCCTTCATGGGGTCCAGTAGGATATGCTGAAGCAGAATACTATTACCTTCCAGATGTTGAAGCCTATTATGATGTAAGAGCTACACAATTTATTTATTTTGGTAGCGGAAGATGGATGCGCTCAAGATACCTTCCCGGACAATATAGAAACTATGATTTGTACGGTGGTTACAAAGTGGTGCTTAATGATTATCACGGCTCTAGACCTTACAGCAACTTTAGAAATCATAAAGTAAAATATTATAAAGGATATCATGGTAGAGAACAAAGAAACATAGGCTACAACCACCATCGAAAAGTATATGTTAATGATGGAAGAAATGATTACCGCAGACAATCTGATAATCACAGGGAAAGTAGAAATTACGGACACGACAGAGGAAAAGGGAATAAGGGACATGGAAAAGGAAAAGGAAATGATCACGGACGCGGGCATGGAAAAGACAGAGACTAATTTCTAATCAACAGTGATAAAAAATAAAAAGAGAGAAAACTAGACCTAGTTTTCTCTCTTTTTATGTTAAGCCAAATTTATATTTAAAGAATGTAAAAAACATTTCAGGAAAAAACATTTAATTCCTACATTTGAAGCTATTGCAAATTAAATTAAAAAAAATGCAAAAAAAACACCTTTTAGCTATTACAGTATTCCTTTTTTGTTGTCTAATAACCATTGCCCAAAATCCAAAAAAACCCAATGCTGTTGCAATTTATAATCAAATTCTAAAACTGAATTTCTTAGGTTCTGTATTGTACATAGCTGCTCACCCAGATGATGAAAACACCCGTCTAATCTCTTATTTGTCTAATGAGCAAAAGGCCAGAACTGGGTACTTATCCTTGACGCGTGGGGATGGAGGACAAAATCTAATAGGTACACAATTAAGAGAATTACTGGGAGTGATACGAACGCAAGAACTAATTGAAGCCCGAAAAATTGATGGTGGAGAACAGTTTTTTTCGCGTGCCAATGATTTTGGGTTTTCCAAAAATCCAACCGAAACATTAGAAATTTGGGATAAAGAAAAAGTACTTGCTGATGTAGTTTGGGCCATAAGAAAATTTCAACCGGATGTAATTGTTAATCGATTTGATCATAGATCTCCTGGAACTACGCACGGACACCACACAGCCTCTGCCATGTTAAGCGTGGAGAGTTTTGATTTAACCAATGATCCAACTATTTTTCCTGAACAATTAAAATTTGTCCAACCTTGGCAAGCCAAACGCCAATTTTTCAATACCTCCTGGTGGTTTTATGGAACTATCGAAAAATTTGATGCTGCTGATAAAAGCAACTTTATTGCAATGCAAACTGGTGTTTATTATTCTGATCTTGGAAAGTCTAATCAGGAAATAGCAGCTTTAAGTCGCAGTCGCCATCAATCGCAAGGCTTTGGAAGCACTGGTGTTAGAGGGGAAGAAACAGAATATCTGGAATTCATAAACGGAGAAGCCCTAAAAGAAAAGAAAACTCTTTTTGAAGGAATTGATACCACTTGGAACCGTATAAAAGGAGGAAAAGCAATCGGCGTACTAATGAGTGCAATTATAGCTGAATTTGACCATAATAATCCATCGGCTAGTATTCCAAATTTGGCGAAAGCCTATTCTATGATCAAAGATTTGGACGAAAATCAGTGGACACCCATAAAATTATTCGAAGTAAAAGAAATCATAGCGGCCTGTTCCGGTTTATATCTTGAAGCTGTTGCCCAAAATCAAGAAGGTACTCCGGGAAGCACCGTAAAACTGAAAATCGAAGCTATTAACAGAAGCGCTGTATCTATTGAATTAGTTAGTATCACCACTTTACCAGAACAGGTCAAAACAACTAAAAATTTAGACTTAAAAAATAATATCCTAAACAACCTATCTCTAGATTTACACTTGCCCGAATCCATAAACTACACACAGCCTTATTGGTTAGAAGAAAAGGGAACCGATGGTATGTATGCGGTAAATCAACAGCAAAACATAGGGATTCCTGATATTATTCGGGACGTTAAAGTATTATTTACGCTGCAATTCAGTGGAATAGAGATCCCCTTTGAGCGCACCGTAATTTATAAATACAACGATGATGTAAAAGGCGAAGTTTATAATTATCTAGATATTGTTCCTGACGTGACGACTTCTATTTTAGATAAAGTATTACTTTTTAAAGACACTAAAATTAAATACGTAGGCGTAAAAATCAAAGCCGGAAAAGAGGGTGTAAAAGGAAATCTACAATTGGAACTTCCTCAAAACTGGAATGTAAGCCCGAAAACTATTCCTTTTAGTATCGATAAAAAAGGGACGGAGCAAATTGTTTATTTTGAAGTAACGGCGCCAAATAAGTCTGAGGAGGCTGTAGCCAAAAGTATTGCCCTAATTGGCAACAAACGATTTGACAAAGAACAAGTGATAATTAATTACGATCACATTACAAAACAACAAGTTTTGAAACCAGCGGAAGCTAAACTCATTAAAACGGATTTAAAGACAAATAACGAGCGAATTGGTTACATTATGGGTGCTGGAGATGAAGTTCCAGGCAGCCTGACCCAGCTAGGCTACACGGTCACTTTAATTACACCCGAAGAAATTACACCTGAAAAATTAGAAAATTTTGATGTGGTAATGACAGGAGTTCGTGCTTACAATACGTTAGCGGCACTAGCGAATAAACAAACGATACTTTTTGACTTCGTCAAGGCAGGAAAAACGATGCTCGTCCAATACAACACGGCTGGAGATCTTATAACTGGAAACATAGCACCGTATCCATTGAAACTATCCCGCGACCGTGTAACTGAACAAAATGCTGAAGTTCGGTTTTTAGCACCAAACCATCCTGTTTTGAATGTTCCAAACAAAATTACTTCTAAGGATTTTGAGGGATGGAAACAAGAGCAAGGGTTGTATTACCCAAGTGAGTACGATAAAGCCTTTATTCCTATTCTATCTTCAAACGATAAAGGTGAAAGTCCAAAAAATGGAGCTTTGCTAATTGCTCCTTACGGAAAAGGGTACTATATTTATACTGGTTTAAGTTTTTTTAGAGAATTACCTGAGGGAGTTACTGGAGCTTATAAATTAATTTCAAATCTTATTTCCCTGAAAAGTTCACAAACCATTGCTACTCAAAAAATCAAGCCCTAATCCGAAATAAAATGGAAACAAAAAAAATAAAAACCTGGAAGAAAAACTACACCTGGGTACTCGTAGCCAATGCCATTTATATTTTGATCTTTTGTCTTATTATGAAATTATACTCTTAAATTATGCAACTATTTGATTGGGTTATACTCATTTTTACTCTATTATTTATCGTAATTTATGGTGCTTGGAAGACCAAAGGAAGTAAAAATGTAGAAGATTTTATTTTAGGTAATAATGAAACCCCTTGGCATGTTGTGGGTCTTTCTGTAATGGCTACACAAGCCAGTGCGATTACTTTTCTGTCCACACCAGGACAAGCCTACCACGACGGAATGGGTTTTGTACAATTCTACTTTGGACTGCCTATTGCGATGGTGGTGATTTGCGTTACGTTTATTCCTTTGTACCATAAATATAAAGTATATACGGCTTATGAATACTTAGAAAAAAGATTTGATTTAAAAACGCGCTCCCTAGCGGCCATCCTTTTCTTGTTCCAAAGAGGGCTAGGAACGGGATTAACTATTTATGCACCCGCGATTATTTTGTCAGCAATATTAGGTTGGAATCTTACCTACATGAATATTGTTATTGGTGTGCTGGTTATCATCTATACCTTTTCTGGAGGAACAAAAGCGGTAAACGTGACTCAAAAACAGCAAATGTTTGTTATTATGTCGGGTATGTTCATCACCTTTTTTCTCATATTACATTATTTGCCTAATGATATGACTTTTACCAGTGCGTTGCATATTGCTGGTGCAAATGATAAAATGAACATTGTCAATTTTTCTTTTGACCCAGAAGAAAAATATACTTTTTGGAGCGGAATAACAGGAGGTTTCTTCTTAGCATTGGCTTATTTTGGAACGGATCAATCTCAGGTTGGACGTTATTTATCAGGAAGATCCGTTCGAGAAAGTCAAATGGGACTGATCATGAATGGTCTTTTAAAAGTACCGATGCAGTTCTTCATTTTACTGACCGGAGTTATGGTTTTTGTTTTTTTCCAATTTAACCCTGTCCCGTTGAATTTTAATCCAAACAATAAAGCCATGATTGAAAAATCAGCATACAAAGGCGAATACAATGCTTTGGAGAATAAATTAGACGATTTATCTGAAGATAAGAAAGTGATTAACCTATTGTATATTGATCAACTGAACCAAGATTATGACAATCCAATTCTTCGGAAGGAATTAGTGGCTTTGTCTAATAAAGAAAAAGATTTAAGAGACCGAGCTAAAGACATCATTCTGAAAGCGGATAGCAACAGTGAGACAAACGATAAAGATTATGTGTTTTTTCACTTTATCCTTAATTATTTACCCAAAGGACTTATTGGTTTATTATTAGCAGTAATTATTTCAGCAGCGATGTCATCTACTGCTTCTGGATTGAATGCATTGGCATCGACCACGGCGATTGATATTTACAAACGAAATTTAAAAGAAGAAAAATCAGAAAGGCATTACCTCTATGCTACTAAATTTTTTACGTTATTATGGGGTATTATTGCGATCCTTTTTGCGTGTATTGGAACACTTTTTGAAAATTTAATTCAACTGGTCAACATTATTGGATCCATATTTTACGGAACAGTATTGGGAATTTTCTTGGTTGGTTTCTATATAAAACAAGTACAATCCAAAGCTATTTTTTACAGTGCAGTCGTAAGTCAAATTACTATTTTTATCATTTACTATTATGCTATTTATATTTATCCAAGTGGCGAAGAAAAACTGGGTTATTTATGGCTTAATTTCATTGGAGCGATGCTGACTATTGTAATTTCGTTGCTGTTGCAGTGGACGATTTTCAGGAAACAGAAAGCAATTTTAGCGTAAAGAAAAGTAGTAGTGTTTTTCTTGGAAAACCAATAATTAAGACCTGTTATTAATAAACCGCAGATTATCAGCGTATTAAAATAAAAGATATGCATCTGCGGTTATTTTTGATTGGCTTGTATTTATGTATAATTTGTTGATTTCAAATTAAATGTGATTTTCCTGTCAGGTTTCGGATACCATGCAAGACTGCAATTATTTAAATTCATAACCAAAATATAACGAACATGCGCCGTTCGGAAGTTTAAAAAAAAATCCCGTCTCGATAATTACCGAGACGGGATTTTGCATTATAATTCAGTGCATTAGTTTTTATTCCACTCTGCAATGCTATCTTTATTCATCTTTACATAATCTTGGTTTTTAGCACTTTCAGCTGCGGCAAGTGATGCTTTAGCGGTTTCGATTGCTCCTTTTTTATCACCTAATTTTGCTTGAATTAATGATTTCAATCTGTTAAACCAAAACGGTTTGTCTTTAGACATATCCAATGCTTTGTTTACATAAACCAATGCTTTTGCGTTGTCGCCATTGGATTGAAACAAGAACTGAGCAGCAGAAAAATAATCTCCAGCAGCCGGTCCAGCTAATACTTTTTCGATGTTCGCAATTGCTTTTTGTTGCGTAGGCACTTCAAATTTCACCGCTGCATACGAGTTTTCCCAGTACATTTCTAAAAAGGCAAAATTATTGTCCAAACCACTAATTCCAATCGTAAAGGTTTCGACACTTTTGTTTAAAGTTTCTGGTTTAACGGTGGCTCTAAGGGCTACATTTTCTTCTTTCCATTCTTCTGGATTACCCCAGTTATCCGTGGTTTTATAGAAAATTATATCCCAACTTTCAATTTTCGGGACAGTGTATAAAGAATATTTTCCTTTTTTCAATGTTTTACCGCTAATCACTACGTCATCACTAAAGGATATTGTTGTATTTTCATTGGCTCCCGATCTCCATACTTTTTCAAATGGAATCAAATTACCAAATACTGCTCTTCCTCTTGCACTTGGTCTTGAATAAACAATTTCGACATCAGTCAGACCAACGGCTTGCATAATTGTCGCTTTTGGACTGGATTGAGGTGTTTTAACTTGTGCCTCAATGGTGAAATTTGCTATTATAATAGCAAACACAATAAGTATTTTTTTCATAGTAGTCGTTTTTTATTATATTCAAATTTACAAATTCAGTTATTTCTAATTGTTAATTATTTCTTAATTTAGCATGAATATTCTGTACCGTATTGAAGCTTAATTCATTGAAATGATTAATTACGACATCGGCTTCTGCTAAATTTTGCGCTTCTGAATGAATACTGTTGTAACCAACACAAAAGATTCCCGCTGCTTTTGCCGCTTTTATTCCATTGGTGCTGTCCTCAATAACGATGCAGCTCTCCTTTTGAGCAATAGATAAACTGGCAGCATGCAGAAAAATTGCAGGATGTGGTTTAGATTTAGGAAAATCCTCACCGCTAACTAAATGTGTAAAATAATCATGCAGCTTAAACCGACTAAAAACGCGTTCGATAGTACCTTTGGAAGCCGAAGACGCCAAGATCAATTGCATTCCGTTTTGATGTAATTCTTTTATCAGATTTTCAACACCTTCTAGTAATTCTAAATCGGCTTTACTGTCAAAAGCATCATTAAAAATAGTTCGTTTTCTTTGGATCAAATCTTCTACGTCTTGCTCAATTACGAAAATTTCCTTCAATTTCTGAAAGGTATTTCGAGTTGAAAACCCAGTAAAAGAGGTGTACATTTCCTTTGTAACAGTAATATTTAATTCTTCAAATTGCTTGAAGTAAGCATAACGGTGTACGGGTTCTGTATCAACGATGACACCATCCATATCGAAAATTACGGTTTTTATCATTTTTTTTTTGAATTATATTTATAGATAGTAGCTATTTAATTAAAAGGCTTTTAGCCAATACTCACTTACGTAACAGTCGAAGATCACACCATTTTAAATTGCATAAACTCATAACAGATAACCGATAACAAATAACAGATAACTGATAACTGATAACCAATAACAGATAACCAATAACAGATAACCAATAACAGAAAACAGATAACCAATAACAGATAACCGATAACAGATAACAGATAACAGAAAACAGATAACAGATAACCTATAACCTATAACCGCTAACAGAAATCTGATGCTACTTTTTCAATAAATACCGAATCACAGTTTCGGCAGCATACAAACCAAATAATCCGGGCATGTAGCTGTTTGTTCCATAAAATGATTTTTTAAAATTAGATCCATCAGTCATTTTAAGACTTGCTTCATCTTGAATTTCAGAGGAGAAAACGACTTTCAATTTATCAATTTTCACTTCTTTCAATCGTCTTCGGATTGTTTTGGCAAAAAAGCAATTCACGGTGTTGCTAATGTCCGTTACTTTCACTTTGGAAGCTTCCATTTTACCACCAGCACCCATACTGCTTATGATTTTCACTCTTTTTCGCTTAGCGCCAATGATTAAATTCAATTTTGGAGTTACACTGTCAATGCAATCTAAAACATAATCAAATTCTTCTGAAACAATTTCGAAAGCACGCTCTGGCGAAAGGAATTCTTGTACGCGGGTCAATTTCAGTTCTGGATTAATATCCATCAATCGATCACCAACAACCGTAATTTTAGGTTGTCCGATCGTAGAATGCAAAGCGGGTAATTGTCGGTTAATATTGGTAATATCAACTACGTCACCATCTACAATAGTCATCGTTCCCACTCCTGCTCGTGCCAAAAATTCAGCTGCAAAAGAGCCTACACCACCCAATCCTACAACCAGCACATTTGCCTTTTTTAAATTATCTAAACCTTCTTTTTTGAATAAAAGTTCGGCTCTTTCTGTCCATTCTGCCATTATTATTTTTTTTTAAGTTATAAAACTTCTTAAATCACTTTTTTTATTAATTGTTCCAGAAAAATCTGAAATCAAAAATTGTTACTCATCATTCTTAAATCTATTATAGTTCAATCTTGAATACTTCCAAAAAATTACGATGAACTACTTCCTGCAATTCCTGCACTGAAATTCCTTTGTATTTTGCTGCCAATTCATAAACAGCTTCTATTCCTGCTTCGACGGTGTCTGTTTCCAAGAAAATTCGATTGTTTGGTATGGTTTTAAAAACTGTTTCTAATTCAGGATTCAATAATAAATATTTCCCAAACGAAATATAAAAACCATTTTCTATCAGTTGCTTGGCTACTTGTTCGTTTTTTGAAAATCCATGAATCAACAGTGGTACTGAAATATTCATTTTTTTCTTGATAGCGATTAATTCCTGAAAAGCAGCGACGCAATGAATCACAACTGGTTTACTGTATTTTTGTGCCAAGAGCAACTGCTTTTCAAACACGAACTGCTGCAATGTTAATGGAATTTCAATGCGTTTGTCCAGCCCACACTCACCAATAGCGAGACAATTGCGTTGTTGCGCTTTACGTTTTAGTAGTGCCAAATCAGATTCTAATCGTTCCTCGACTATAAACCAAGGATGAATCCCAATAGAATAAAACGGAATGGTTGCATCAAACTCCTGTGGATATTGATTGACTAATTCCAAAATATTGGCTTGATTAGTTGCTTTATGAGTATGTAAATTAAAGAAATGCATTAGTCGTGGAATTTTTTAACTCCCGCTTTGATTTCGATGCCCAAATCATTTTCTAAAGGTACTTTTGGGCAGGAATACTTGGAATTGTACGCGCAATAGGGATTGTAGGCTTTGTTGAAGTCAATGCTTATAGTTTCGCCTTTTGGGATTTTCAAATCAATATATTTCCCTCCAATGTAACTTTCCTTTCCACAAGTCAAATCAGAAAATGGTAAAAATAAATAGTCTTTGTATTCCGCTTTTTTTGAAAGTTCCATATTCTTGTATACATTCAATTTTAAATTTATTCCTTGAATTGCAAAAGAAATCTCCCCATATTTTACATACAAAGGTTTTCTATCCGTTGATGTTTCCATTTTAAAAGGCTTCTCCTCTTCTGTTCTCCTAAATTGTGCGACTACAAAAAACATTTCATTTGCGGGATAAAAATCTAGGCTTTTGAATGCGGCTAAATCGTTTGCCATCAAAGGACTAGTTTTAGCATCGGCATACTCTGCATTTAATTCCTTTTGAAATTCAGCAACCGCCGAAGCGTCAAATTTTTCTTGGCCAAACGCTATATTTGCTTGTACCAAAAGCATAAAAAGCAGAAGAATTTTTATTTGTATCATTTTATGCAAAAATAGTTTAAAGTTACGTAGCGACAAAGTTAATATGTGGAATAAATGAGTGCTGGATTCTGATTCCTAGCCCAGATAGCAGTGAAAATCCTTCTATTTTTTTTCTTTAAAAAAATAGAAGATTGTAGCGAATAGCTGGATAAAGCTCCTAAAAAACATTGTAAATTTGCAGCATAGAAATTTACCTTATGCTTAAAACTGCCTTGCACCGCTACATCAATAACTTCAAAGGCTTTACCAGAGAAATTTGGATTCTAACGCTAATCACCTTTATCAATCGCGCGGGTACAATGGTATTGCCCTTTTTATCCAAGTATTTAAAGGAGGATTTGAGTTTTTCCTATGCGCAAGTAGGATGGATCATGGTTGCTTTTGGTTTTGGATCCATGTTGGGTTCGTGGCTGGGCGGTAAATTATCGGACAAAATAGGTTTTTATAAAATCATGGTTTTCAGTTTATTCACCAGCGGAATTTTACTGTTTTTGGTACAATACATTCGGACTTTCTGGGGATTGTGTATTGGAATGTTTGTTATAATGACCGTTGCTGACATGTTTCGTCCCGCCATGTTTGTTTCTCTGGCGACGTATGCTAAACCTGAAAATCGCACCAGAGCATTGACTTTAGTAAGATTAGCAGTAAATTTAGGTTTTACCGCAGGACCTGCTTTGGGCGGATTGATTATTATGAATTTAGGGTATAGTGGCTTATTTTGGGTCGACGGAAGCTCCTGTATCGTATCCATTTTAATTTTCACTTTACTGGTAAAAGAACGCAAAAAACCAGCTGATTTAAACGCTGCAAATAGCGAAACCGAAATTCCAGCATCTGTTTTCAAAGATAAGATATTCTGGATTTTCCTGTTTATTTGTTTTATAACGGCCATGCTTTTCTTTCAACTTTTCACCACTTTACCTTTGTATCATAATGAAAAATTTGGATTAACAGAGTTTCAAAGCGGACTTTTACTGTCCTTAAATGGATTGTTAATTTTCTTTCTGGAAATGCCAATTGTCAGTTTTAGCCAAAGAAAAGGCATTGATACACTTAAAATTATTCTTTGGGGTTCCTTTCTGATGTCCCTCAGTTTTTATGTCTTAATGATCAATATGTGGGCAGGAATACTAATTGTAAGTATTATTTTTATCACTTTTGGCGAAATGTTCATCTTCCCTTTTTCCAATTCTTTTGCTTTAAGTCGGGCACCAAAAGGCCATGAAGGTCGCTATATGGCTTTGTTTACGATGAGTTTCAGCTTAGCACACATTGCTAGTTCAAAGACTGGACTGGAAATCATTGCCACATTTGGCTATCAAACCAACTGGTTTGTCATGGGAACATTAGGAATACTTTCGGTTGCGGGTTGTATCTGGCTGCAACGATTAGTTAAAGAAGAACACAAATAATTATTTTTTGGGCGTGACCCCATTTAAAAAAGGGGCTAAGCAACAAGTAGGTTACTTAGCCCCTTTTATAAATGGAGTCGGGCTATACATTTCAATCTTTTTCCAGCTACCGCCGTAAAAAGGATTTCCATTGCTATCCCTCACGCGGACACGCTTATATAAAAAACTAGGTTTGCTGAAATATAGTAAAATGGTATCCAAAACTAAAAAATTAGTTAAATAACTATAAAAGTAGTTTGCAAACTAAAAATATAGTTGTATGTTTGATTCAAATAAAAAAAATCATGCAAAAACTGACCAACAAAGAAGAGGAAATCATGCACATTTTATGGAAGCTTAAAAAAGCATTTGTAAAAGAAGTATTGGCAGAAATTACGGAAGAGCAACCGCATTACAACACGCTTTCGACTATTGTGCGGCATCTGGAAGAAAAAGGTTTTGTATCCCATAATGCTTTTGGAAACACCCACCAATACTATCCAATCGTGAGTTTAGAGGACTATAGAAAACGCTTTATGCACACGGCAATCGATAATTACTTCAATAGTTCCTATAAAAATATGGTATCGCATTTTGCAAAAGAAGAGAAAATTTCGGCTGCGGAATTACGAGAGATTTTAGCCATGATTGAAAATCAAGAAGCAAAATAGTTGTATGTTTATAAGTACCATTTTTTTAAATAATTATTTATGGAATCAGTAGCAATCTACCTAATTAAATCCTGCGGTTTACTTTTTTTGTTTTTTATAGCGTATCATTTTCTGTTGCGCAAAGAAACTTTTTTTACTGCAAATCGTTGGTTCCTTTTAGCAGGATTACTAACTGCTACTGTTTTCCCATTAGTAGTTTTCACCCAAATAATCTGGGTAGAACCTACACCTGTAGATTATGATTGGTCTTCCTTACCGATAAGAACCGTGTCTGAAGAAGATCACACCAAGGAGTATATTTATTTAGGGTTGGCTTTGACTTACTGCATAATCACATTAGGTTTGTTGACCAAATTTGGGTTTGATTTTTATAGCCTGCGAAAGATTTTTAAAGGAAAAACAATAGAACGTCAGGCTGATTTTAAATTTATAGATACCTCAGAAAACCTAGCTCCATTTTCGTACTTCAATACTATCGTTTACAATTCTTCCTTATACAGCAGTTCTGAATTACAGAATATTTTAGAACATGAAAAGGTACATAGCGAACAAAATCATACCGTAGATGTGTTGATTTCCAGAATTTTTTGCGTTATTTTTTGGTTCAACCCATTCATTTGGATGTACAAAAAAGCAATTCTACAAAACTTAGAATTCATTGCTGATAGCGAAGCAACAAAAAAAATATCCGACAAAAAAGCGTATCAACGCACACTTTTAAAAATAACAACACACGAAAATTGTGTTGCCATTACCAATCATTTTTATCAATCATTAATCAAAAAACGAATCGTTATGTTAAACAAAAATCAATCTAGCAAAAGGAATTCTTGGAAATATGCACTCGTACTTCCTGCATTAGTTGCTTTTGTATTATTCTTCCAAATAGAAACTATTGCACAGGAAAAAAGTTCGAAAGGAAAGGTAATCGAATCTTCCACAGCAATTGAAAATTCAGTGGATGTGTACAAAATAAATAAAAATACTACAGATGAAGAACTTAAAGAAAAAACTACTGCTTTAAACAAGAATTATGGAATAAAGGCTATTTTTTCTAGTTTAGAAAGAAACTCAAAAAATGAGTTAATCGCTATTAAAGTTAATTTACAAAAAGGAGAGGAAAAGAATCAGGAAATGGCAATCAAAGGAACTGAAGCTATCAATACATTTAGAATCATAATTTCTAAAAATGAAAACGGGATCCTTACCATAGATTTTGCTGAAGATGATATTCAATTGAATAAAAAAAGTGTTTTAATTTCTCCTAACGCACCTTTGTCTACAACCAAAGAAATTTTTATCAATGGGGTAAAAGCAAGTCAAAAAGATTTAGATAAATTAGATCCAAATGATATTAAAACAATGGATGTTAGTAAAAATAATGATCAATCTACTATAACTATTAAAACTAATAAAAATAGTCTTAGTCCAGAAAGCCGTGTATGGATTAATGATAAACTAAGCGAAATACCAAATGAGAGCAAAGTGATGGTATTTGGTCAAAATAGAAACGCTACCCAATTAGAATTAGAAAAAACAGATCCATCCTACTTAAATGGACAGCAAAAAACGAAAAGCACTACTACTGTCAAAATTGTAACAAGAGAGAAAAATGGAATTCCAGAGGATACCGAAGTTTATATTGATGGGAAACGGGTATCTCCACTTGAAGCTGAAAGTATGAGTCCGGATCGCATCAGTAGCGTGGATGTAAAAAAAGAGGCTAATTCAAATAAAAATTCAATCCGCATCGTTACTAAAAGCTATGTTGCAAGTAAAGGCAATATGCAAGAACCACCAACGCCACCAACACCTCCGACTTTTAACTTCAAAGCACCCAAAGCACTTAATTTTCCAAAGGCGCCAATAGCACCAAAAGGTTCGCCAATAAACGGTGATAAAAAAGCATGGGCAAGCTTTAACGAAAGAATGGAAGATTTCAATAAAAAAATGGAGGCGATGGCCCCTCAAATAGAGGCTTTTGATCAGAAAATGGCTGAATTTGATCAACAAATCAAACCTTTTACTGCTAAAATGGAACTTTTTGAAAAAAACATGAAAATCTATGAAAAGCAACTCGAAGACTACCACGCCAAAATGAAAGAGAAATAGATAGTAATCCCCAAAAAAGACGGTCTGTAACAAGACCGTCTTTTTTTATATCTTTGAAAAAAAAGTATGTACAAAATTCTAGCGCAAATCAACAAAATGATCTTACCCAGCTTTACCAAACAACGCTTGGATTTGGCTAAAGCATCAAAATGGCAAATGGCCATTATTGGATTTAGATATTTCGTCACTGCACGTGCGTTAAATTAATACGTTATTGCCGCAAAAATCTCGTTCCCTTTAATTTTTGCCCTTCCATTTAAGAAAGTTAATTCCATTAGAAAATTGCATTGCACGATTTCGCCACCCAACCGTTCTACCAATTCGCAAACTGCTTTTGCTGTACCTCCAGTTGCCAAAACATCATCGTGAATCAGGACTCGGTCTCCTTTTTGAATCGCATCAGTATGAATTTCTAACGTATCGGTTCCGTATTCTAAATCATACGTTGCTGAAATAGTTTCATACGGCAGCTTGTGTGGTTTTCGAACTGGAATAAAACCTACATTTAATTCTTGAGCGAGCAGCATTCCGAAGAAAAAACCGCGACTCTCCACCCCTATTACCTTATCAATTTTTTTATCTTTCAGCGATAAAACCAATATTTCAAGACATTTTTTCCTTGCAACAGTGTCAATTAACAAGGGAGTGATGTCTTTAAACAAAATCCCTTCCTTAGGAAAACCCTGAATATCACGGATATACTTTTCTAATGACATTTTTTTTTATTTTTTTACAATTTTACAGTTGCAAATTACACATTTATCCCTATATTTGCACCCGCAATCAGGTTATTATAACGATTAGCAAAAGGCCTTGTGGCGCAACTGAATAGCGCACTTGATTACGGCTCAAGAGGTTACTGGTTTGAATCCAGTCAAGGTCACAAAACCCCAACAGATGTTGGGGTTTTTTTATGTTTTGCAGTCAAAAGTAGCCTAAAATTTACCCACACTAGGAATCCAAACCATCTTTAAATCCATTTCTATGCACTGAAACGGTCTAACGGTAATTACCTTTCTATATTTTACAAATTTACGGCCAGAACCACTCCTGTTTATTCGGTTTTCTAAT
>NZ_FRDK01000011.1 GCF_900143245.1 Flavobacterium fryxellicola | reverse complement strand
CTTCTTGTTCTTGACATAATTCTGCTAATTTAAGGTTTTTAATCCTATCTTAATTTAAAGCAAAAAATTGTACGTTTTTTGGGGAGCAGCATAGAGGATGAAATTGTAAATACCAGTAACGTTTCAATTAGACAATTAACCCCATATCTTTTTCTTGACAAAGAAGTTATTGACAGCAAAAAAATTATTCTTCATGGATTGGATGATCCTAATTCTGCCAAGCATATAATTGCTTCTTTGCCATATTTTTTAAATGCGGTTGATATTGAAGAATTACAAGCATTGAAAAAACTTAAAGGTTTAAAAAGGGGTATAGAGAATGAAGAAAAGAAAAAATTGACTTATGAACAATACCAAACACAATCAACGGAAAGTTCAATTACGCTTAACAATGAAGCTATTCAGGTTGGCCTATTAAAAGAAACAGATTCACTTGACGATAAAAAATCAACGATTGACAAACTCAAAGGTATTTTAAATTGGCAACCAAACAAAATTGTTTTTGAAAATGAGAAGTTATTAAATGAACTTCAAGTTTCAAAATCAGAAATTCTTTCAGAAGTAAATAATTTAAAGCGTAAAAAAGCTGCAGCAAATAAGAATAACTCTATAAATTCTGAATTCAAGTCGTTAACTGATAGACAGGCTTCAAAATTAGATGTAAGTGAATTATTTAAATTTGATGATGGAAATTGCCCAATCTGTGATTCTCATTTAGAAAAATCAAATGAAGTTTCTAAACTAATTGAGAAATCATTTCAAATTCTTAAAAATGAAAGTATAGTTGTAGATGAGTACAAACCAAAATTAGATAGTTATATAATTGAATTAGAATCTATTATTTTAAAAAAAATCGATGAAGCATCACAAATAGAATTACAAATTCAAAATTTAATCAAAGAATCAATAATTGCAAAAACACAAAAAGATGAAAACAACATAAAGTTGAGAGTATTGGGCCGAATTTCTTATTTTCTTGACAATTTAAAAGTAATTGAAGAATTTAATACCACAAAATTAAATCGATACTTAATTGAATTTAGTGAAATCAATCACAAGTATGGGATAATCCAGAGGAAGGAAAAAATACAAGAAGCTGAAAGATTCATCTCTAATATTGCTACTAAAAATTTGTCCGTATTACCAATTGATGAGAATTATAAGAATGATAGTATAAATTTTATTTCAACAAAACCAACAATAGAACTTTACAATAATGAGTCTGGCGAAATAGAGAAATTTCCATCTATAGGGTCTGATGAAAATTATCTAAGTATTCATTTAGCTTTTATTTTTGCATTGCATAAATTTTTTGAAATAAAGAAAAGTCCTGTGCCTGGTTTTATAATTTTGGATCAAGTAAGTAGGCCATATTATCCAAAAGACAATCAAGATCAAGATATTATTGATGAGGATAGAGATGCACTTGAAAAACATTTCAATTTTATTTTCGATCAAGTAGAAAAACAAAGTGGTTTACAAGTTATTGTTTTAGAGCATGCGTATTTGAATAAAAATGACAGATACAAAAAAGCAACAAAATATAAATGGCCTAGAGAGGGAGAAGAAAGATTAATTCCTCAAGACTGGCCTGATCATCAATAATCCTGCACCTAACATCTAGAGTTCGTTGCGTGTATTCATACCAACGAACAAGCTCTCAAATATAAAAAAATCTGATTAATGAAGCAAAAAATATTTCTTTCTAGTGTTCAAAAAGAATTTGCCCAAGAGCGAGAGGCATTGCATCGTCATCTATTGACTGATCCAGTGTTGCACTTATTTTTTGAGCCTATTTTATTCGAAAAGTTACCTGCCAATGGCGCGCAACCCATGGAGGTGTATTTGAAAGAAGTTACTCAGGCCGAGGTTTATCTGATTTTGATAGGAAAAGAATATGGTTTTGAAACACAGGCGGGTATTTCGCCTACGGAACTCGAATACAATCTGGCGCAAAAGGAACAGGTATTTTCCTTGGCTTTTATAAAGAATGATACCGAAGCAGAACGCCACCCAAAAGAACAAACTTTGTTTCGTAAAATTCAAAATAGCTTGTCTTATAAACGATTTAGCACTACAAACGAATTGTTATCTGAAGTAACCAAAGCCTTGGTGGTTATTTTACAACAAAAAGGAATTTTGCGTTCCACTGATTTTGATTCGGAAGTGAATAGTAAAGCTACACTTAATGCCATTGACGAAGACAAAGTGAATAACTTTATCAGTTTAGCGCGATACAAAAGAGGTTTTCCATTGCGTGAAGGAACGGCGTTGCCGAAAGTACTTTCTCATTTGAACTTTCTTTCTGAAACGCAACTTACCAATAGTGGGATTCTTGCCTTTGGGCAAAACCCACAACAGTTTTTCCCAACAGCAGTAGTCAAATGTGCACATTTTCATGGTTTGCGAGTAGCCAAACCTATTCCGGATCACAGAGTAATCAAAGGCGATGTGTTTACACAAGTAGATGAAGCAGTCGATTTTATTTTATCTAAAATTGCCGTTTCGGTAGGGATTCGTTCGCAAAGTAATCAAGCGCCACTGCAATATGAAATTCCACGAGCGGTAATTGCCGAAGCTATTGTCAATGCCGTTGCCCATAGAGATTATCAGAGCAAAGGAAGTGTACAATTGATGCTTTTTGCGGATCGAGTCGAGATAAGTAATCCTGGAGGACTTCCACCTGAACTGACATTAGATAAATTAAGAACAGACCATGCTTCCTATCCTAAAAACCCGCATTTGGCAGAAGCGATGTATCAAGCGGGATATATAGAACGTTTTGGAACTGGTACAGGTGAAATTCTCCATTTGTGTAAAGAAAATGGTTTACTAGAACCTATATTTAATTTAGAAGAAGGATTCAAAGTTACCATTTGGCGCCCAATTGCGACCACTGGACAAGCTACCGATCAAGTCACCGATCAAGTCACCGACCAAGTCACCGACCAAGTTAATGAGCTGATAAAAAGATTGATTTTGATTACAGATCAAGCCTATTCACGACAGGAATTAATGAATATCTTGCAACTAAAACACAATCCAAATTTCAGAGATAATTATTTAAATCCAGCAATGGAAGAAGGTTTCATTGAAATGACTATACCTGACAAACCGAATAGCACCAACCAAAAATACCGCCTAACTCAAAAAGGGCAGCTATTAAAAACAAAATTAGAATAAGATGAGTAGTCAAACCAACGAACAAGCCCTAGAATCTGCCATAGAAAAGAAACTAACGGGTGCATGAGTTGATCAAAAAATGAAATGGTATATGATCTATTTTACACCATTATCATTTTGAAATCTTTGGCTGTTGAGTGAATCTAGTTGCGGTTTCATAAATAAAATATAGAAATTTAAATCCCTATATTTACTTTAGAATAATTAAACACAGGCTGTGTGAAGCTTTTTATTAGGAAGCTTCGAAAAACGGATAGTAGAGAAAAAGTGCGCTCGAAACTTTAAAAAAAACAGAATGGAAAAATACGTACGACAATTAATTACAATAGAATTTGACGACAAAAAAGAAATCTTTAGTGGTTTTCTGATTGATTGGACTGAAGATTGGATTTTATTTAAAAATAATCCTTTCGATTTTATAATTGATGGCTATACGATATTAAAAAACAAAAATATAAAGGCAATTATCCAAGATAAGGATCACGAATTCACAGAAAGAGTAATTAAACTGAAAGGTTTAAAAACTAGCGCAACCGAAATAATTCCGCTTAAAGATGTGTCGTCCATTATACATTTTTTAGCAAATAAATATGAGATTTTTCAAATTGCAACAAAGTCAGATAAAGCTGTTTATCTCGGTAAACTTTTAGAGCTGAATGAAGAAGAATTGATTATAGATTTTTTGGGAACCGAAGGGAAATTTGAAGGTGAAATGAGTTTTAAGCCAAACAAAATTAGAGTGATAGAATTTGATACGGATTATATAAATTCTTTGAAACTAATTGTTAAAGAAGACAAGAAAAATTAAGTGGGAGTAGCTCCAGAAGCTCATAAGAGTTATGCATTTGAGTCAAGTACAGAAAAGAAACCATATCGTAGCTCGACAGTCGTATTATTCATACTTTTTTTTTCAATTGATTTAAGTTTGTTTAGATAGCAAAGTGTGTAATTCGCGAATTACACACTTTGCTATTTGTTTTTCATGAAAAAAGATAAATGCTAGGAACAGCACAGGATTTAAGCTGCATTTTCCATGAATTTTAAGTATTCAATTCGGGAATTACACACTTAGCTATTTGTTTTTTACAAAAAAAGATAAATGCTAGGAACAACAAAGGATTTAAGCTGCATTTCCCATGAATTTTAAGTATTCAATTCGCGAATTACACACGTTGCTATTTGTTTTTTACAAAAAAAAATAAATGTTAGGGATAGCAATGGATTTAAGGTCTAGTTACCGTAAATTTTAAGTATTCAATTCCCGAATTACACACATTGCTATTTGCTTTTTAGAAAAAAAGATAAATGGTAGGAAAAGCAGTAGATTTAAGAATTAGTATCGTTGAAATTAAAGTATTCAATTCCGGAATTACACACCATTTTTAATAGAGGGTTATTCTAGTTTCTCAAAATAAATCTGTTTTGTAATGACATGAAATATTTGAAAAAAGGAGGCGTCTCATTTTAAAATTTGTTTCAAATTTTGGGCTAGGATAAGGATAAAAAAAAAGCCCTTCGGAAATTCCAAAGGGCTGAGAATTGAAAATGAATTTATTTTTTTGATTCTTCTACAGAAACTTTTCTAAACTCTTTTAAAAGTTTCTCTAGTTCCAAAGTTGATTTACGAGCTCTTGGTCCGGCTGCTTTGACACCTTTCTCAATTAGTGATTGAGATTCTGTTTTGAATGTTTCGAATTCTGCGTTAATTTTTTCGATTAAATCTTTCATTGTAGTATATATTAAATTAGGGCGCAAAAATAGAATTTTGCTCCTGAGACAGAAATAATTTGATGTTAAATTTATACCCTGATTGTGAGATATAAGGCAATAAAGACAGATGGTGATTGATTACAAGTGATGTAAGTGTGATTGCTCGATTTTAATTTTATAAGGCATCATTTTCTAAATATCCTATTTTTACCTGTTCCAGCAGTTTTACATTGTCCTCGATCGTGTTTTGAAAAAACTCTGCCATAATTTTGGCGACATCACTGGAATGTATATCGATAGTATTTTTCTTTAATAACTTTTTTATCCGGTGGATTCAATTAATAAATGCGAATTCCTGATTATTGTTTAATAATTGTAAATATACTTCATTTGGAGAATCAAATTGATGCCTTTTTCGAGGTCTATTATTTAATTTTTCTACTACATTTTTCACCTGTATATCTGTTATCATTTCGAAGTTTGAACCCTTTGGAAAATACTGCCTGATTAAACCATTTAAATTTTCATTTGCACCTCTTTCCCAACTGCAATAGGGGTTTGCAGAGTAATAATCTATTTCTAAAGCTTGTGCTATTAATCCATGTTTTGCAAATTCCTTACCATTATCAGATGTAATCGTTTTTAAAAAAGGTTTCCAGTTCTCCAATAGTTCAATAGTGGCATTTTTGACAATCTCAGCATCTTTATTCTCTATCTTTTTCATTTGTAACATCCCAGTTGCTCTATCATTTATCGTTAGTAAGGCTCCTTTGTGGTCTTTTCCGATTACTAAATCAATTTCTAAGTCTCCAAATCTGTGCTTTTCCGCTACTTCAGTTGGACGATTTTCGATACCAACTCTGCCAACTATCAATCCTCTTTTATCTTTTAAAGCACCACGCTTCCGATAGATCTTACCTTTACTTCGCAGATGCTTGTGTAAATCGCCTGCGTTTTTCTTGTCATTTAAAATAAATTTATAAATCGTTTCGTGGCAAACACAATTAATACCTTCTTTTAAAGATTTCCCAACTATTTGTTCTGGTGAGTAATCGGCTTGGATTAGTTTGCTGACATAATCTTTAATTTCATTACTAAAACATTGATTTTTAGGTTTCTCTTTGTGCCTTTTATTACATTTTCGACTTGCTAGATCTGCTCTATAATTAGAGTTACGCTCGTCCGAATTACGTTTTATCTCTCTATATATAGATGAAATGTGCACGTTTATATCAATAGCTATTTGCGCTTTACTGACGTTTTGTTGCATCAGAAATTCTAATTTGTATCTTTGTTCAACGGTAAAATGCTTCATACTTTGCGAATTTTAGGCGAGGAGCAAGTAAGATAAATTTTTCCATTTCAGCAAACAGGGAAAAGAATTAATTTTCTTTTCTTTGTTCTGAAAAAATATTTCATCTTCATTTGCGATTCCTGACTTTCGCATTTATTAATTGAATTCAAGTCCTTAAAAAAAGGGCTTCGTTTAATAGAGCGATTTTACCCATGTCTCTCCCTAAAACTCTGGCAGCGATCCAATGGAGGTTGATATCTTTATCTCCAAAAAGATCACTATGGTTTTCATATATTTCATCGGCATACATATCAAAAAAATGTTTAAGGATTTTACTGTTGTCTTTGATATCGTCTCGTCTTATTTCGGGACGTTCTTGAAAAGCAATTAATTTGAGCAGTACAATGCTGGGTAAGGTGCAAAATTTAAAGCGGTGTTTTTCTTCTAGCTCAGCTTCCGGAAGACCGGAATCATATATTTCTTTGAAGCCTGGCATATTGAGACTGGTAAGGGCGGTACCTTCAACCGTTATATTTGAGGGTTTGGCTTCTATTTCTCCAAAAGGCATTAAATCTATTTGTACGAAGTTTTTCCATTTAAGGACAAAACCATTGCCTTTGTAAGGGATGAATCCTTCAACATTGATGAGATATTCTCTGAGATCCGCATAGGTGTTTTTGTCATTTATAAAAACGGCAAAATCGATATCTCCAGTAACTCTGCTGGGTGGTATATCGTTTATGGCAGTCATCCAAACATCGCGTGCCACGGCACCTACTAGATAAAAGTCTATATTGTATTTGTGCAACCCATTTTCTAATGCGGTAAGCATTTCTGAAATAACAGGTTGTTGTTGCAATTGCTTAAAACTGATCTTGTAAATACTCATCGTATATCTTTTGTGCGGTTTCTGTACATCTGCGGTCTCCTTTATTCATTAAATCGGCATAGGCTAGGAGCGGATGTACTGTGTTTGTGTTTTCTTGCTCGTCTCTCCAAAACTGTTTAAATACTTTGATATTGCCTTCTAAGTCCGGAACGAGGCGGTAATTTTTCATTAATTCGCTTGTTTCTTCGTTGGTATACAATGTAAGTTCCTCCGGTCGTAAATAATTGGTGAGAAGATCACCTGCTGGTTCGCCACCCCAGATTGTTTTTCCTTTTTTTAGAGGAATATCTTTCCAGTTATAAAAATCATCTTTATTCAGGAAACGAAATGTTCCTATCACCAAGGTTGGCTTGAGGCGCTTTTCATATTCCAGTACCCATTTATCTAATAATTTTTTTTTGTTCTCGATCTGGAGTTCATTCTTGGTTAGCTGTAGTATAAAACCATCCTCTTTTAAGCCATTGAATATGGTGTTTAAAGTACCAATTCCGGTATCCGTTACTTCAGCAATCTCGCGGTAGGTACTGTTGATACAATCCTTAATGAGAAATTGATAAATTACTTTTAATCCTGTTTTAGTAAAGGCTCTATTGGTTGTTTTATGTTTTAATTCAATAGGGGTATTACCATCAATGTAGAGATAGATTTCATTTTTATTCAGAAATATATTGCCATTAGCTTCTAAGTAGGCAATATTTCTTTTCCGCAGCTCTTCTTTTATCTTTGGAAATATACGTTGCGCTATAATAATAAAAGGATTTTTTGTAACAGCCAATTCTTCTATTTTGAAAAGATGTATGTTCCGAAGTTCTCTTTTAATTTCTGCATATAGTTCAATGGTATGTTGATTCAAGTGCAGGAGTAGTTTTCCGTCAATTGTGCTGTCATTGTTGCTTTCTTTCCACTCCACAGTTATAGCACCGCTCTTTTGGATATTATTTATGGCATACTGTATGATTTCTTTTTCATTCATCTGTTCACTTATTTTCATTGTTCACGAAAACGTGAACAATAGTATTTAATGAACAAATATACTATTATTATCTTTACAAACTATAAATACTTTACGAATGCCCTTTTTTGAGTTCTTCAATAAAATAGGTGGGTGGCATCCCAGTTCTGGCAAAAAAGGCATTGGCAAATCGTTGCGTACTACTAAAACCCACCTCTTCCGCCAGTGCCTTATTAGTGAACTTTCTCACCATTTTGTCCTCTTTCAATAATTGAATTAAATAATCAACTTTAAGATCATTTATATAGTCAGTAAATTTTTTTCCTCTAGAATGGGATATTACTTTTGAAAGATATTTTGGATTCGAACCAAAAGCAGCGGTAAGTTTTGCTGCTGTTAAATCTTTTTCCAAAAATTTTCTATCCTTCTCAAACTTTTCCAATTGTTTCATGAGTGTAGTTACCGTGTCTTGATTTATTTCATTTATCCCATTAGTATTAGTTTTAGGTTCAACAGGAATTTCAGACTCAATTTTCATCATTAACTCCTTAAATTTTTGCTTGTATATTCTCTTATTCCTAATAAACAGATAGCCGATAAGCAAGAGCGACAAAAATAAAAGAGCAATAATACAGATGAAAATGATGTCATTATATTTTTTCTTGTTTAATGCGTTTTCAATTTTTTGCTTCTCCAACAACATTTTGTGGGGATCATACTCTTTGGTAATTCTACTCGATAAATATTTAAATTTTTGTAATACGATACTGTCTGCCTTAAGCAATCTATTGATGTAATAAAGTTGAATATTTAAATGGCCTTTTGACTTGTAGTAATGAATCAATAACCGATAGTTCTCAAGAAGATCAGGGCGAATGTATCCTTTATCTTTAAAAATAACATCCACTTTTTTGAAATAGGATAGCGCAACTTCCGGCTTCTTTAAACTCCAATAGCTTTTTCCAATATAGAAATAACCAACAGCCTCGTTTGCAAAGTCTTTTTTGTTCTTAATTGCTGGCAAAGAGCGGGCAATCTTCTCAATAGAAATAGCATAATTATTTTTGAAATACTGATTAATTCCTTCCGAATGATTAAAATAGGCAGTCATTTCGGTATTGGCTAATTTTTTCCCCTCTAGAATACCCTTCTTATTTGTATCTGTACATAATCCATAATTTCCAATGTGGTTGTAGCATAACCCAAGCGAATGGAGTGAATTTAGATACCCTCTAGCATTATTTTCTTTAAAATAACTAATGCATTCGTTGAATAAGGAAATTGCCTCTTGATAGTACCCTAAATAATATTTTATTTGAGCAATATTGTATTTCACCTTAAAGATTAAATATTGATCATTCGTTTTTGAAATGTAGGCATCTGCTAAAAGATAATTATCTAAGGCGTCAGTATGCTTTTTTTGGGCATAATATTCAATTCCTTTGGATAAATACGAAGCACCAATTAACTCATTTCGTTTCGCTTTTTTTGCAGCAAATATCATGCTGTCAGCATAAACGAGCTTTAAAGGACTAGGGGAGTAATGTACATAGTTTTTATAGCCATTTATAATTTCCTCTGAATTTTTTTCTGATTTGGCCTTGAAGAGAAAGGCCTGAAGATATAATTTCTGTTTTGCAGTGTCAGAATCTGACATTTCTATTCGGTCAAACAAATAATCAAAATTGGCATTTTTGAGTGAATCAGGAATTTTATCTGTCTTGTTCTGTGCATAAAATTGGCTAGCGAAGCAAACAGACACTATTAGTAGATACTTTTTAATCATAGGTAGAATTAAAAATGAGGGACTATTTATTCTAGAAAAATTTCTCTAAAAGCTACTTTATTAGTGCAATTTTTTGAGATTAATTGTGAATAAATTCTATCAAATATAAGATAAACAATTGTTAAAAGGTATGATTTTATAAAAAAAAAGGATGTGTGGATTTTCTGAAAATCCATATCGTTTTTTTCGAAAATCCATACGTAACCAGTTGTCAAGCCGAAATCCTACCTCTAGCTTTGCCTTGAATTCAAAAGCAAAAATATTTGGCATAGTGCCAAATTAAAGTTCTGCTGACCCGGGTAAAATGAACGGACTATTAATTAGTCGGTCACATTTAACACATTTTAAAAATGAAAAATACATCATTATGGTTAGTGATTTTACCATTACTAATTGTTTCTTGCACCAATGACAGTATTAATGATACGGAGCGTATTGAAAATAAAGTCGGTAATAAGAAATCAGGAAAATTGAATCGTACAATGCAAAATTTGAGTCCTGAAAATTCAGCAAATGCATATGATATTGCTGGAAAATTACACAATGATATCCTTGAAATTTATTTGACGGGGAACTATCAGTATACTACAATTGCAGAGGTAAATCAACAGATTGAAAGCATTGTTGCTGCGAATACTAATTTAGTAGCTTTAAACTTAAATGAAAATAGTGCAGTTGATCTTGAAGAGATTAACGAGATTATTACTAATCCACAATCCAAACTAGAGGGTGCTATTGCGAACTCTTCTATGACAAGCATTGCTAAATTGAGCCTTTCCAATTTTATGAATACAATTACTACTTTGGAAAATGAGGAATATGAATCCCTATATCAAACCATAGTTTCGTATGAATCATCTGTAATGACTGATCCACAATTTACTAGTGAGGATAAAAGAATTATTCTTACAACATCATCTGTAGTGCGGTATTCCCTTTATTTTGCGAAAGAGCGTAAAGATAAAGATTGGGATTCCTCTGTCGGCAACCGCGCTGGTGGCTTAAGTGGAGCATTAGAAAATTCTTCTACAGCTATAACTAGGTCACTAGTAACAGGAATTCTAATAAATAATCTCCTAGCAGACTAGTAATGCACCGATTTGTTATGATTGAAAAGGAAATAATATACTTTTTCAGTGTGTTTTTGATCCTCTTTAATCTAGTTAGCCTTTATTTCATTGTAGATCTTTTATCCTACGATGAAATAATGGGCTACTTTTCAAATGGGGAGATAAAAAGTGATAGCCCACGATATGTAGCTTTTATACTTCTTGTGGGTTGTACTTCAAATTTACTATTTGTTTCAGTTTCATTAATGGCTAGGATTCTTTCTAAGCCTACTATTGAAGATCTTGAAAGTAAATAAGCAAAGACTACTTAAGATATTAAAATTGAAATCCGATAAATTTAATTGTTTTGGTAAGCAAAAAATCAAAGTATTTTAATGAAGGTTTACAAGTGACTTTTTTTGAAGTGATTTACTTTAAAAGTGCGCTACGTCAACTACTGATTTTAGAACGTATTTCAATACTATTAGTCAACGATGGATTTATTTCTGTTGAAATTAACAACAGAAAAATGAGTATTTCCAAGAATGATATCCTAGTGATTCCCAAAAGAACAATTGTTGAAATTTTGACAATAAGCAATCCATTACAAATTTGTCAACTATCGTTTACTTCCGAGTTTACGTTCGAAAATAGTCTGAAAAAACCACATATAGGATATTTTGAATTTTTTATTACCATGTATCCTCCAGCATTATCATTGAAAAATAAGGAGGTTTTACGTGTAATTAAATTATTTAAATTGTTGGATTGTAAAACAAGAAGCTCTAATAAACATGTTTTTAAAAAAGAAGCTGTATTGTTTAGTTTTAACTTATTACTATACGAACTAGCAGGAATTTATAATAAATATTATCAGCATATTCCTGTTGTGCATACAGGAAAAGAAAAACTGGTTGTTCAGTTTTTTAGAATTTTAGAAATTAATTGTCGATCGCAGCATCATGTACAATTTTATGCGGATGCATTATTTATAACACCCGGACACCTCACCAAGACCGTCAAAGCAGTTACTACTAAAACTGCAAAGCAATTTATTGAGGAAGCGCTTATTTTAGAAATTAAAATAGTACTTCAAAATAATGAATTAACTATTGCAAGTATAATAGAAGAATTGCAGTTCCCAAATGCTTCATTCTTCAGCAGTTTTTTTAAAAGGTATACTGGTTTGTCTCCAACAGAATATCGTTTAAGACTAAATTTATAATGATTAACTATAAAAAAATTTGTCATTTGTTAAATTCTTAAATGCAGCTAACTAAGAGATTGTTTTGCCTTTAGGATTTAATAAACTAATAATTACACTAGAAAAGACTTATTCTCTTTAATATTATTTTAATTATGATGCAATCTACGTATAAGGATGCTTTATATAGTATCCTGAAAAAAGAACAAGAAATTAGTTTAGAGTCGGCACATGTAATAGATGAATCATACCGCATGACTATATTTCTACAGGATCTTCTGGCAAATATGAAAAGATATGTTACTGAAAAAAAATTTAAAGATCAAAATGAAGAAATTGAATTCTTTAGGGTGATTAAACCACAAATACTTGGAAAGCTTATTTACTACAATAAGGTTTATAGAATAGAGACCTCGTGTCCAGTACATGGTGGAAAAATGTATTATGAATATTTTTCAGTGGAACTGCAACAATTGAAAAATGAATATAAGGAACATATTTTTAATTCTGAATTTTACCGTTACTATCGTTCGGGAAGAACGGACCATGATGATGATTTTTTTAAGTTAGGAAATATAAATATTAACACAGGACTTAATAGTTTTATATTTGAAGTTGATACTCAATTTTCTACTTATTATGATTATAAAGTCTCACGGATAATCGCTAATGAATTGTTATATAATTATTTAATTATAAAAATAAATCCTGTGGACAGACCTAACATTGCTTCTACAAATGGAGAGTCGACCGAAAATCTTTTCTGGACAGAATCCAAAAATTCACTAATAGAGTTAATTTATGCCCTTCATGTATCTGGAGCCATTTCTCATGGTAAAACAGGAATTCGTAAGATTAGCTCGGTTCTTCAAGTATTATTTCAAATTCAGCTGGGCGATATACATCATTCTTTTCATCGAATGAAGGATCGTGCTGGTAATCGAACGCTATTTTTAGACCAGCTAAAATCTTCAGTCGAGGATTATATGGATAAGGATTTATAATATAATACATTTTAATGTTTCGAAAGCAGTATTCAATGGTACTGCTTTTTTATGTTTACCCATCTCCGCCAATTGGCAAAACGTCTTCGTATACAGTATTGTTTTTCTATAAATAGTAAAAAAGCGTTACTATCTGTCACTCTTATACATTCATAAGTTTTTTAAATATTATCTACTTCAATTGGCAAGTCTTGGCATAAAGTTCTAGAGATACTTGGCAATTTTGTACAGGCCGCTACTAACATCTTTACTGTGGAAATTATAGCTTGAAAAAGTAACAATTATCAATACTGGTAAATGAAGTGAATAATTGACCAATAGCAAGTCCAACACTATTAATTGATTAAAAACATACCCTTATGAATATAGATAGAATGGAATTTATAGCATGGATGGAACGGATCATGGATCGTTTTGATATTTTAAGCGAACATATTACTGATATCCAAAAAAAACGAAATAACATTGACGGAGAAGAATTACTGGACAATCAGGACCTCCTCCAAATGTTGAAGATTAGTAACCGTTCCCTTCAGCGTTATCGTTCAAATGGTAAGTTACCGTATTATACAATCAGTGGAAAAATATACTATAAACTTTCTGATGTTCATCAGTTTATACGTGATAGCTTTAATGCTCCGAGACAAAATTAAAAGCCAACGAACGACAACATAGACCACCCAAAGACAGTCTGTAAATAATGCGGGTTTAACTATTTATTTTCGATTTAGTAAATTTTAAACAGCATTGACATGAGAGAAGAATCTTTAAGTTATCCAAAATTAAAAGAGCAATTTTCGGATGTTTTGTTAGTATCTGATAGCAAAAAAAAGGAAGTAAGGATAGTTAAGGGAATTGGAAAAGATAAAGAATTACAAACAGTAGTCCCGGATAAAAAAAATGAAAGTCAATTTCTGCGTGTAGACAAACAAGGTGATTTGTTTTCTAATTTTTTCTCCAACTTTTACCGGCAATTAAAAGATCCTACACATTTTATCTTTTTTAGAGTTCCAGAAAACCAAGCAATACAAATAGCGAAAAGAATGCAGAAAGAAGTTGATAAACCGACCAAAATGGGAGGGAAGCAATTTGAACAACATGAAATAAAAGTAGATTATAAACCTGAAAATAAAAACAAGATGGAAAACATACAATCAATGCCCGTAGTTGGCGAGTATCGCTACAAATTAGAACAAATCGATTGGAAAGCAATGTCTAATCTGGGATTAAGTAAGGAACGTCTCGAAAAAATGAACTTACTAGAACCGCTGTTAAAAGGATATAAGACCAATGAACTAGTTCCTATAAGTCTTGATTTAGGAACCTCCATCACTCGAATGGACGCTAGGCTATCACTACAAGAAAAAGAAAACGGACAAGTAGTTCTTGCTATTCATGGCATCCGAAAAGAACCTCAGTTAAACTACAAATTCTTCGGACATGAATTTACAAAAGAAGATAAAGAAAACTTGCTCAAAAGTGGCAACATGGGCAGAGTGGTTGATTTGATTAATCCCAAATCGGGGGAAACAATACCTTCGATTATTAGCATTGACCGTTTGACCAAAGAAGTTATTACGCTACGCACGGAACAGATTAAAATTCCAGAAGAGATTAAAGGGATAAAACTAAATGAACAACAAAAGCAGACGTTGACAGAAGGTAAACTGTTGTATATCGAAGACATGATCTCAAAAAAAGGCGAACCCTTCAACGCATCAGTTCAATTTAATGCAGACAAACGTTACGTTGAATTTCTTTTTGATAGAGCAGATACTAATAAACAGGCACAAGGTCAACATAAGGAAGCTCCACAGGTATTCCGTGGAAAAGAGCTTGACGAACAGCAATATAATAAACTTAAAGACGGACAAACAGTTTATGTAAGCGGTTTGGTTGACAAGAAAGGTAAAGAATACCAAGGGTACATCACATTTGATAAGGAAACTGGAAAAACAGGTTTTTCTTTTGATACTCCCAATAAATTAAAAGAGAAAGCGCAACCTAAAGAAGAAAGTACAACGCAAGTTGCTGTTAACTCAGAAGGCAAAACCAACGAGGCTACCAAGAAAATTAAAGAGCCTTTGAAAAGCGAGCAAAATAGTCCTGACAGTACCAAACAACAAGAACAACAGGAGAAGCCAAAAGCAGCAGCTAAATCGAAAGGTCGAAAAATGTAACTATTCTAAAGAGGTAATCTAATGAAAGTAGTAATTGCAGAAAAACCAAGTGTTGCTCGAGAGATAGCCATCTTGTTAGGAGCTACAGAAAAGAAAGAGGGTTACCTGACAGGAAATGGATATCAGGTAACCTGGGCGTTTGGACATTTAGTGACTTTGGCAATGCCAGAAGATTATGGTGTTACTGGATTTCAAAGAGAGGCTTTACCTGTATTACCTAATCGATTTTTATTGACAGTGCGCAAGGTCAAAAAAGATAAAAGTTATGTTCGTGATCTAGGGGCATTAAAACAACTGAATGTTATTGATCAACTTTTTAAAAGCTGTGAAAGCATAGTTGTGGCTACTGATGCAGGACGAGAGGGGGAGCTTATTTTTCGTTATATTTATGAATATCTCAATTGTAGTAAGCCTTTTGAGCGTTTGTGGATTAGTTCTCTAACTGAAAAAGCCATACTTAATGGTTTTAATAACTTGAAACCAGGAAAGGATTTCGATGGTTTACATCAAGCAGCACTAGGTAGAAGCCGTGCAGATTGGTTGGTAGGAATTAATGCCTCACAAGCATTAACTATTGCAAACGGAAGCGGTATTTATTCTCTGGGAAGGGTTCAAACACCAACATTAGCAATCATTAGCAAACGATTTTTAGAAAACAAGTCATTTGTTAGCAAGCAATATTGGCAAATTGAATTGGAACATCGGAAAGAGTTTATTGATTTTAAAAGTATTTCCACAATAAAATGGGAAGGTAGTAAACAAGCTGAAGACGCGTTGAAATCGCTACAGAGACATGGGATCGCCACGGTAATTGCCAATGAAACTAAAATAGTTAACGAACAGCCACCATTGCTATTAGATCTTACAGCATTACAGAAAGAGGCTAATATAAAATTAAACCTAACTGCTGAGGAAACTCTCAATATCGCTCAAAGCCTATACGAGAATAAATTCATTAGTTACCCTCGTACCGGAAGTAAATATATTCCAGAAGATATGTGGGGAGAAATTTCTAAGCTTATATGGATATTGGAAGAGACAGAAAAATTTAAAGGAGTAGTTGCTAAAATGAAAATAGGACGTTTAAATAAACGAATTATTAACGATTTAAAAGTAACCGATCACCATGGTTTATTGGTTACAGATAAGATTCCATCAGCTTTGTCAGCAAAGGAAAAAGCTATTTATGAAATGATCGCATACCGTTTACTTGAAGCCGTTTCTCCTGTTTGTATTAAAGAGATAACTGATGATGTCCTCCAAGTTATACACTATGATTTTGAACTAAAAGGGATTAAAATTATTGATGCAGGTTGGAGAGCTATTAAAGGCAGTTTTTCAGATGAAGAAAAAGATCCTATTCAAGACTTACCGGAACTAAAAATCGGTGATGAAGTCAAGATTAAGGCATCAAGAGTATTGGAAAAGAAAACTAAACCACCTGCTCTTTATACGGAAGCAAGTTTACTTTCCGCAATGGAAAATGCAGGAAATCAGATTGGCAATGAACAAGAACGTAAAGTATTACAAGGTATAGGGATTGGTACGCCTGCCACTAGAGCAGCCATAATTGAAACACTTTTTAAAAGAGAGTATATAAAACGCGATAAGAAATTACTTCTGCCCACAGAAAAAGGACTAAAAGTTTACGAATCGGTAAAAGAAATGAAGATTGCTAATGCTGCTATGACTTCCGAGTGGGAACTAGTCTTGCAAAAAATAGAAAACAACGAAGAGAATATAGCAAATTTTCAAAGAGAAATAGAAGTTTATACAACAACTATAACACACGAGATACTTGCTTTATCTATTGCCGTCGAAAATCAACCTGAATTTATTTGTCCAAGGTGTAAAGTTCAGAGAATAGCGATTCGAGATAAGTTGGTTAAATGTAAGGATGAAAATTGCAATTGGGTTCAATTTCGAAATATATGTGGCGTACAGCTAAGCCTTGTGGATTTGGAAGCATTAATTACTAAAGGCAAAACAAGCCTCTTAAAAGGGATGATTAGTAAATCTGGAAAGAAATTTGACGCCTTCATCGTTATGAATGAAAATGGAGAAACGTCATTTGTGTTTCCACAAAAGAAAAAAAGGAGATAAAGCTGTTTATTAATTTCTACTCATTGTTATTAAAATGTAACTAAGATTTACTGATGTATTTCACTTAAAAAATTAAGAGGTAATTTATGAGAGTACCAACTCACATTGTAAAAAGGAAGGCTATAAACTGGATAGGGCTGGAATGCAGTGGAGCGTAGGAACGGAGCATAACAAAATGAAGCTATATTTTGGTTATTAAAGCCTGACCGAACGCAAGGAATGACCGTGTGGAGCTGAGGAACGGAACAGCGTAAAAAAACAGCTGCTTATTTTTAAGCTGCTGTTTTTTTATTGGCTGTGAAGTGCCTGCGCAGGGTAGGGATGCCGAAAAACTATTTTTCGTTTACACCTTACTGTTGAAGGCATGCCGAATTGAGCAGCCGAACGGAGCAAAGAGAATGACTGGAGTAAGACCTATTGATTACCTAAATTGTCTCTTAGAACGTTTCTGCTGTTGAGTTAAATTGGTAATCGTGTTTGCCATAGTTTCTAAATTCTATTATTTATTGCCTTGGAGATTAAGTGTTAGAACTGAAATGTATGTTGTCAACGATATATTGAACCAAAATCGCCAATTTACAATATCTATAATACTGACAATTAGTAGAATAGTAGCGATAACACATAATGAAATGCTGCTTTTTTGTCGTTTTTTAGTTTTTTTGAATGGAGTGAATTGTTTATTTTTAAAACCAGTGTTGTAAATTTTCACTCCACTATTAATCGCATGATTTACATCATTGTCTATTATAGCCCAACCAATTGAATTTGTTCCTAAATCAAGTCCTAAATACTTTCCCATTTATTTTTAAATATTAAAAGCCATAATCAATTGCTCAAATAATTCCTTTACATTCACATTTCCTGCACCCATTTCTTTAAAAATTTGTTTGTCTGGTAAATCATTTTTTATAGCTTCAGCAAAATTTGTTATATCGGTTTTTACACTTTGTGGAATTATAAAATTATCTTCGGGAGTTAGCAGTAATGACAATCTGAAAACATCCATTTTGTGTTTACGGAGTTGTCTTTCATCGATTTTTTCTCCGCTTTCTTTTCTAGTTTTATAGTCTAGGAATGCCTTGGCTTTTAATCCTATTAAAGCCTCTGTATTGGCTAGATGTATTCCGTTATCTAATTGGCTGTGTAGTATGGTGAAGTTATAATAATCATCATCCATCAATATGGCTGATAAACTTGAAATTTCAGTGTCAACAGGAATAGGTATTAAATATGTTTCTTCATTTAAATCTAATAAATCAGGTATTCTGGAGAATAATTCAATTTGAAATGGAAATTCTTCTACTTGTGGTTTCTGGAAGCGATAGTATTTTCTGTCTTCTTCACTTTTCTCCTTGACATCATAATTTCCTTGTTTGATAAATTCCCAAAAATGAGTTACAAATTCCGGGCTTAATGCTTCAATGACTAAAATTATATCAATGTCTTTTGTAGCTCGTGGTGTAAGACCAACACTATCAATAATAATATCGCAAGCGGTTCCACCAATGATAATGTAGTTGTCTGTGAATTCTTTGAAATGGTGTCTGAAAATTTCTAAACCTCTTACCATATGTATTTTTCTATTATTTGGTCTAATGCCATATCTGTTCGTTCATCAATAAATCCGTCTTTTAAACTTAAATATAATGACAATGGATCTACATTATTTTTCTTTGTTATTCCTTTTGTGAGTAGTTCCGGATTGTATTTCCAAACTTCTAATGCATAGCTGCCATTTTCACTATTTAGGTTTACTAAAAGATTGTTTTTTCTCAATTCGTAAAATTGTTTTTTCTCAATAGCAAAGTATTCTATTGAACTTGGATTCATATCCGTATATTCTTCCAGCGCGGTTGTGTTTGACTTAAACAACCCTTGTGGTTTTTCATCTACATAAACCGTCTTCATTACGGGATTAATACATAATCCTTCACTGTCTTTCCAAAGTTTTTGAATGTCTTTTTCGAATATGATATTCTTTTCTTTTGTCCCTTCTACTTTCACGATGGCTAATCTTTTCAAGTTTTCTATTGCTTTGGTAATTCCCATTTGTGTGTATTGGAATTTCTCAGCTAGTTCTTTGAATGTATATTGGCTTAAATTATCCTCTTTGTGTAAAATTTGATGTAACAAGATTAATTGAGCTGAGGGTAGTAGTAAGACAGATTTTTTAAATACTTTGTCTTTCTCAAAATCTTGAAGGTCTATTAATAATTCTGACATAAACATTTGTTTCCCAGGTATAATGAAACTTATTCTGTTTTCTATTAGCCGTTTACGGTTTATTGCGGTTATAGTGTCAGTTACTATAATTATCCGTTTTTCGAGTTTTTTTTGAATCTCAACTACTTGTTTTCTTAACTGATTTGCATTGAAAGTATCCTCTTTGTTTAGCTCCAATAAAATTAATTGATGATTTCTAAAGGTGGTGCTATAGAACTTAAAATTACTTTTGAATACAAAAGGTAGTTTATTCAATTGTTCCTTTTTCAACTCTTGTATTTCGAGTTGTACACCAAGTATTTGTTGAAAATATTTTTTTAATTGCTCCATAATAAACTAATAAAAGTTATAATAAACTATATAGGTTTATTATACAAAGATAGGTTTATTATACTAAATATTAATTTATTAATGAATAAAATATATTAATTAATGAATAAAAATTCAATTTTTTATACTGAAATAATTGCTTTGTCATTAAATCCAACATTTTCATTGTATTTGATGTATCCCAATTGATTGGTTAGCAGTTTTGTGTTTTTAATTTCAAAATCATTAACATTACAATGATTATGCCCATAAATCCAATAATCGATAGTATTATTTTCAATAAAGACATCTAAGTTTGATGCGAAGGCTTCATTGATTTTGCTGTTGGCATATTTTTCAGGGTAATGGCTAAATGTTGGCGCGTGATGTGTTACTACAATTGTTTTCTTATCATTGCTTTCCTGTACTGCTTTTTTAATAAATGCTAAACTTTCTTGATGCAGCATGTTATAATCATCCGGATTGAATAAACGATTCTTGTATTTAATTACTTTAAAGTCAGAGAGACTTTCTTTTATAAGCCACTGTGTTAAAGGCGAAATGTTCGACCATAAAGTTGAAAAAATAAGATTGATACCTGAAATTTCTTTAACACAATTATTTACTAAAAAAACATTTTCTCGGATTTGTTCCTCTAAAACACCATTTTTTGTTGCAATGTTGTAATAGTAATATTCGTGATTTCCGGGTATCCAAAAAGTCATTTTAAAATGCTCTGAAATGTAATCGAAGAAATCCTGATGTTTATCTATTGAGGCAAACGGTACTATATCTCCCGCTAAAATCAGGATATCTGCTTCTGGCTTAATGGGGTTTTGAAGTACAAACTTTTTATTTTCGGGGAACTCTAGGTGTAGGTCGGAACAATATTGGATTTTCATACGAAGGAAGTTGTTTAGTTTTTAAAAAATAAGGAATTTCTTTTTCTAAATTAGAGAGTTTTGACGTAGATCAAAAATCTTTAATCTTCCTTATCAAAAAAATCGTCAATATCAAAATCATCTTCTTCAAACCGATCAATCTCGTTAGGAGGGATGGAGCCAGGTAGATTGAATAAACCCCAATCGTCCCAGATGTGGTTGCTGGTATCAAAACTATTTACCCAATCGAGGAATAGCAAACGGAATTCATCGAGTTCTTTATGGATAAGTTTCACATATTCTAAATCCTTATAGTTTTTGTGAAAACGCAAACTGCCCACTTGCAAATACAAATGCATGGCGTGTTCTCTAATGAGAGCGGCATTTTGCATGCGTATACAGTATAAATCGCCACTTTCGGCTCCAGCTATTTTAGCCGGAATGATCATGGCTTCGGCTCGCATCAGTTCTTTTGTGTCTTGAATACAAGCATCTTCTTCAGGCAATGAAGCAATCTACTAATTGGGAAATCAGTATTGCTTTTAGATTGATGGGTAAGTTTTTGGTTTTGTCTAAGCGGGACATAGTTGTTTGGTTTATGATTATAGGAACGGATTACAAGGTCGCTCCATCGGGTTTAAGGTATTAGGTTAATCCAAATCTGATATCATTCATTCGAAATTTGATACAATCACCAAAAACCATTTACTTCTTGTATTTATCTTATAGTATATGCTGAATTCTTTGATTAAATGTACAGTGCATATTATTGACAAGTTGGTTGGGTTTATTAGCTAAAATTTTAATTTATACTTCTCTGAAAATCGTCACACAATTGGGTTAGAATATCTTTAGTTTCTCTTTTGAAAAACTCTCCTAATTCCTTATTCATTATGGTATATTTTCTATACAATTTGTTGAAATCAGCATATATTTCTTCTTGAGAAAATACTGAACCAGTGTCTTTAATTTTTGCAATTAATCTTTTTCCCATTTCATCTATTGTGATGAAACTGAAAAAAGTATCAATTTTAATTTCAAAATCTGCAATTAATTCTGCAATAGCTTCTTCTTCTTGATTGCGTTTTTCAATTACTTTTAGAATGTTATATTTGAATTTGTTATCTCCATATTCTCCAGCTGGTTCTCCTAAAATTTTTGGTTTTATATCTTTTACAACATAATCTTGCGGAACAACAATCCCTATTTTGTTATCAAAGTATATTTCAACATCATCAATGATTTCGTTATCTGTATTGATTTGACCATAAATGATATTGAATTTACGCCAAAACTGTAGAAATAATTCTTCACTATATTTTTTATCTATTTCAATAACAAACTCAATTAGGTTTAATATTTTGAAATAGGCACTAACTTTCTTTTTTAATTTCTTTGCTTCTTTCTTATCAGAGGTAATAAATCGTGTAAAATCATTGTCGATTGTTAAAATGATGCTTATATCAGGATTCGAAGTGTGGTATTGTTGAAAGGATTTGAAGTGTTTTATAAACAAATTGTTCTCTTTCAACTCCTTCAAATAAATTTCCAATTTCTGCTCGTCTCCTAATGGATCAAAGTCTGAAACGACTACATTACTGAAATGTTCAAATGCCAGTTTTATGTTTTTGACATTAACATTCTTATAAGACAAATCAATAATCTTACAATCATTTTTATATTTAGTAGTTCTATTTACTCTGGAAATAGTTTGAATAGCATTTATACCTCTAATTTCCTTGTCTAAAAATAAGGTATGCAATTTAGGTTCGTCAAATCCTGTTTGCAATTTATCAACGACTATTATTAAACCGTTTTTGGCTAATTTAAAGTTTTGCAAAACTTGTTTTTCATTCAAACCATCATTAATACTATTACTACTTGGATGGTCTTGACTGTCTGAATAAACGATATAAATTGGTGCTTCTTTGAATCTTTCGTACTTTTTTTGTTCAACTAATGTTTTGTATTGCTTGTCAATTAATCTTTTGTATTTGATTGCATTTGGTATAGAGGAAACGGCTAACATTGCTTTAGCGGTTCCTCTAATGTTATGATATACTGTTGTAACTAATCTTTCTGATATGAATTTAGCAATTGCTTCAATTCTTTGTGGATTGGCATAAATTTTCTTTTTTCGAATGGCATATTTTTTACCTTCATCATCTATTCCCGTATCAGTATTGTCTGGAATTTCTTCATAGCCCATAGATTTTTCAAAACCTTCTAATTCGTTTTCAGGAATTTCAAAATACATTTTCGAAGAAACAGGAACAATCCCTTTTATTGGGTTTAATATAAAACCATCTTCGATGGCTTCTTTCATTGTATAACTGTCAAAAGGAATCCAGATTTTCTCTGCCTCGGCGTATTTATTATACTCTCCAAATCGAGCCAATGTATGATCGCTTGGTGTTGCAGTAAATCCAATTATTAAATTCTTTTTATTTGCTGTTGATGTGTATTGCTTGTTAGTATCAAAACTACTTTGTAATTCATCAAAAACACTTATCATTTCTTCGTGTTGTGCTCCACTATTACTCCTATGAATTTCATCAATTAAAAAAGCTATTCTTAATTTCGATAATTTTGTAGTAACCTCATCATCTAAAATAGCTGCGACTGTTGCAAATTTTTGAACGTTAACGACAATCACTCTTTTATCACTACTTAAAGCAGTCATAAAACTTTTTTTATCTGATGCCTCAAGGAACATTCCCTTTTGAACGTTCATATTGTGAAGCATCGAATCTAATTGATCCCGTAATTGCAATCTATCAACAACCAACATTACCTTGTCATACACATAAACACCCTCTTTGCGATAATCTTTTAGTTGTAATGCTGTCCAACCAATAATATTACTTTTTCCAAATCCAGCTGCATATTGCAATAATAAGGAATAGACATTTTTATTGTTTTGATATTTTTGTCTTTTGTTAATTAGATCTTTAATTTGATTCTCCCCAAAACCTTTTGCCTTTAATTCTTTTTCGAGTTTTGTAATAAAATAATCAGGTTCGTTTTCGTGTTCTAAAAACTCATTAATTTTATTAATTATTTTATCTGTACCAAATTTTTGTTTGGGTCTAGGACTTATTAAACGACCGTCATTATGTTTGTATTCTTTTACGTTACTACCTTCTTTTTTAATTAATTCTCGCTCAATAAAGTTATAATAGAGAATTTCTTTTTCTATCATTCTTTTATCGTACAATGCTTTAAAAACTTCCTCAAATCGTTGTAGTTTCTCGCCTTCTTTGTTTAAAATTGGATAGGCTTTAAAGTCATTTATAACCTTTTTATTGTAGTTCTCAAAATCATAATCTCCTGAAGTAACCGTGGCTTTTATCTCTTCAAATTGATTGGAGATGTTTCTAATGATATAGGTTTCGTTTATATCTGTGGAAGTGATATGTATGGCTTTTTCAAATATTTTTAAAAAGTCTTTTCTAACGGTTTGCGTTACATCATTACCATCAGCAATTTTTAGATATTCTTGTACTGCTGTCTGATAATCCATTGCCACTTTCTTTCTGCCGTTTTTCTTGGCATTTTGATTGTTCCAATTGCTCTTTAATTCGCTGTAACCTAAAAATATACCGTTAAGGAAAAAGGATAAATCGGGGCGAAAAGAAAAACGAGTATTTCCCTCATATTTGAAGGTATAGGGCAACTCTTGAACAATCGAAAAGACATTTTCATCAAACAACTTATCTTCGTAAGTTTCGCTACCACTTGGATAAAACAAATGCAACTTTATGCCTTCAAACGTAACCGACTTATTAGTATTGATAAACAGAGCCATATTCATAGACGATTTTACCTTTTCGTCTATAAAGGAAGTAAAAGCGGTCATCAACTCTTTTTCATTATTAGAAAACTTGCGTAACAGTTTTTTATAATTGTCTTTGTTTAACGATGTTTCAGAAATAAAATATTTTAGATCTTCATTGATAAAAAATTTAGCTGAAACCGTATTGGCTTTGGCTTCTTTGTATTGCAAACCATCTGGACGCTCGCAAAAAAAGTGTACTAAATATTTATCCTGTAAGTCAAGTTCGTTCATAATTTAATTAGCGTCTAATTTTTCAATTTCTTTTTTTACCTCATCAATCAATTGCTGTTCTGTGGGTAAATATAGTTGGTATTTGCTGGCAATAATAGTACTATTATTTTCAGGTAACGAAATTTTTACAACCGCGTCATTTTTGTCTGTACACAATAAAATTCCTATGGTTGGGTTTTCAAAATCTTGCTTTTCAAATCGGTCGTAATAGTTGACATACATTTGTAATTGTCCAATGTCTTGATGGGTCAATTTGGTGGTTTTTATTTCGATGAGGACAAAGCATTGCAAAAGACGGTTATAGAAAACTAAATCTATAAAAAACTCATCGCCCTCAATATGTATTCTTTTTTGGCGGGCTACAAAGGAAAAGCCATTACCTAATTCTAAAATAAATTCTTGAAGATGGGTAATAATAGCGGCTTCAAAATCTTTCTCGTAGTAAGCAGATTCGCTACGCAAACCTAAAAATTCCAAAACCATCGGGTCTTTTATAATTTCTTTGGCATCTGTTGGTAATTTTTCTTCGCGGGCAACTGCAAGGACGGCTTGTACATCATTGCTTAACAATAAGCGTTCAAATAGCTGACTGTTTACTTGTCTTTCTAATTGTCTTGCTGACCAATTATTTTTCTCGGTTTCAGCGACATAGAATTCTATTTTATCTTGATTATCAATCCGTATCAGCGTGCGATAATGGGTCCAGTTGAATTGCGAACGCAGTGCGTTCGTATTTGGAAATGTACGATAAAATTGTCTGTTCATTTCTAATTGGCGTACCGAAAAACCGGTACCAAATTGAGGTTGAAAGGTATTAGAAATAGATTTAAGCAAAAATTTACCATATTCGGCGCGGTCATTGCCTTGTTGCTCTTCTTCAAAAATGGTTTTGCCTATTTGCCAATACATTAGCATTCTTTCAGTATCTACACTACGGATTGCTTTTGCTTGCGCATTAGTTATAATCGTTTGTATTTGCTGTATTAAATCTTTTTTTAGTTCCATTTTAACACACTTTTATTTTCCCTGTTACCACATCATTTATCAGCGTTTTACGAAGTTCTTTTAATGTTGCAATTTGCGTATTGATATTGTTAACTATCTTATCTATTGTTTGGGTTTTGTTATCTAAATAGGTGGCGATTTCAGTTTGTTCTTTTAGAGTTGGTTTCACAACATCAAAATATTTTATTAAACTTAAGGCAACACCCCCAATTAGCCCATTAAGTATTGCAAAAAATTGTTTTTCAAATAGCGGAGATTGAGTAAAATAATATAAATATTTATCATTTGAATTTTTCGAAAAACTTTTAATTGAGCAAAGTTTGTTTACAAAACAAACATCTCTATCCGTAAAGCCAATTTTTTTTCCAGCACTTGCACCTTCTAAACAGATAAGTATAGAATGTTTTTTTGCTATTTTGAATTCTTTGTTGCCAATCGGAATATAAATACCATTATCATACTTTAGTTTTCCAGTTTCAAAATCAATATCTTTAGTTGCAATGTAATCTATGCTATTATTTCTATCCTCGTACAATCCCTTATCAGAAATACTATTTCCTGTAAATAATTTAAAACTATCTTTCAATCGCTTTACTTCCCAATGTTTAGGAATTTGACCAATCCAATCAATACCACTGTCTTTCAACTTCACGGTTTTATCTAAACCTTTACAAACTGTTTCGTTAATAATACTTTTGCGATATTCTTTGTAATAGTTTGCTTTTTGAGTTAATAGGCTTATTTTTTTGTCTAATGCTTGGACTTTAGTATCGAGGTAATTGGCAATGGTTGCTTGTTCTTTCTTTGAAGGAATTAAAACTGGTAAATTACCTAAAACACCTTGACTTAAAGAAGCTCTCGTAACTATATTAATTTCATTAGAAAGAAATAATCTATTTGAATTTGCTTTAAAAAAATAATTAGAAAACTCTTTTGATAATACTTTACCGTTTTGTCTAAATCGTATTACAAATCCAGAAAAAGTAGCTGTTTCAATTGTAGATTGACAAGTACTAGCAATGCCTATTTCATCTATGGTTTCTGAAGTCCTTGTAAAAAAAACATCTCCTTCTCTTACAGAATATAGTTTTTGTTCCTCTTTATTTGAGTTTGCTAATTTATCAATCTTATCAATAGAAATAGTATTATTGTAAACGTTACCATAACTAACAAAAGGACATCCAAAACCGAAATATTCTTTTCCCTTACTTACTCCATTTTGAAATGAGCCAAAATCTTTTAATCTCTTAAATTCCCAATCATTTGGAATATCACCCAACCAATCAATGCCTGATGGTTTGTAAATGTCGCATTTTATCATATTGCTAATTCTTTTTCAAGGTTAGCTAAATCATTTTCTAACTCCATTAAATCTGCAGTTATTGCTATAACATTTCTCAATTTTTCAGGTTTATAGAATACTTTATTAAAGTTGATTTCTACTCCAATGGTGTTATCTAAATACTCAAAAGGCTTGGTTATGTATTTTGCCATAAAAGCCGCAATTTGCTTTTGGTTTTCTTCTTCAATAGGTTGGAAGGGAATTATTTCATAATCTTTTTGAAGGTCTTTAGTCAATTCGGCAGTCACTAAAATGTATTCTTCTTTAGTTTTAGTCGCCTTTTTGAAAAAAGATTTAATTACAATTTTACCGTTACCTAAAAACGTCTCCTTTTGTTTTTTGTCTTTTACAACAATACTTTCTTTGTGGTTGTCGTATTCAAAAGAGTTTCCTTGATTGTCAATTAATATAAAGGCATCGTCTTTATAATCAAAATCATTTACAAACGCTTTAAAATAGTCTTCGTAATAATTGGCTAAACTGGTATGTGTTTTATTATCAAAGGTTGTAATTACCATTTCGTTAATGGCTTTCATTCCGTTCGCTTCAAAACTATCTAAAATTGCGATTGTGTTAGTATCTAACTTGATACTTTTCTCTTCTGTAATATCGCCTTCTTTTGTTACTTTATTAGGCATTTCGATAGCCTTTCCATTACTATCAATATTGGTTAGCATTATGGATTGTTTGTTGAAATAGAAATGCCATTTGTCAAAGATTTTGCAAAACTCATTTTCTTTAAAATCTGTAAAAGCATTAACAATCTCTAGCCTGTTATCAGCTGCCATTTCTTTGCGTTTTTTTCCTTTGCTTTTCTTTAAAGGCACAAATAAATTAGCGGCATTAATCAACATTACTTTGTCTTTTCTGTCTGCTGGTTTGTTCTTGTTGAAAATCCATAAATAAGTATAAATCCCTGTATTGAAAAATTCATCTGTTGGCATTTGAATAATTGCTTCTACCCAATCATTGTCTAGGAAATGTTTACGAATAGCGCTTTCGCCACTACCCGCATCACCACTAAATAAAGTTGAACCATTGTGAACCACAACGGCTAAGCCATCATCACCCAATTGGTATAAAATATGTTGTGTAAACAAAAACTGTCCGTCAGAAATTGATGGTAAAGCAACGAATCTTTCGGTAGTGTCATTTTGTATGTCTTTTTGAAAACCTTTCCAATCTACTCCGTAAGGTGGATTAGCGACAATAACATCAAATTTCTTTTCAATGAATTTAATATCCGTTAATGTATTACCGTATTCTATTTGACTATCTGTTCTAAAACGACTTTCAATTTTCGCTAAAGCGTACAAGCTATCGTTCCAGTCTTGACCGTGTGTCTTTGTTGGTCTTCTGAATTTTTCTTTGATTTTATCTTCTACACCGTACAATAAATTTCCTCCACCACACGTCGGGTCATAAATCGTTAAAAAGGTATCATTATCCTCAATTTTAGAAGCTATAATGTCTGTAATCAAAGTAATAATATCATCAGGTGTATATTGTTCTCCTGCTGTTTCTGCCGATATATCAGCCCATTTACGTTTGATGTGCTCTTCTAAAGTGGTGATTTCAGAATTATTGAAAGGTGTCAAATCTATTTCGCTCCAGGTTTGCACTGTTTCAAATAATATTCTTTTCTTTTTTAATAATCCACTAATACCCGAAATATCCAAAAATTTTTCCTCTTCAGTTCCTTTATCAACTCCTAATAAATATTTAGTTTCCGCATCAAAAGCTTTTAAATAGGCGTGAAAATCTACATCAAAAGTTTTGTCATTTTTACAAATGTCTTTTAGTGTTTTGTTTTTGCGAATTACGAAATCGTTATATCCTAATCCTTCGAGTTGAAACATTTCGATAAAATCCTCAATATCAATATCTCCAATTTCTTCTTTTAGTCTTTTTGCTTCTCTTACTAATCTACTCTCTACCATTAACAGCGCAAAGAAAGGCATCATATATTTAGGAAAATCACTTTGCTTTATTCCAGATGCTATTAGTAAATCTGCGGTTTTCCAAACGTCTCTTTCGTATTGAAGGATATTGATATTCATTTTTATTGTATTTTTTGAATTGGTAAATATACCAAGAATAGCCGTTTTTACTGCTATTTCAATATTTAATATGCTTTTTTTCTTCCAGCGTATTATAATGCTAAGATACTTATCAATTTAGGTCGGGGGATTTCATGGTAATAGGCGTAAACATAGATATAGGTTTTGCTAGTGGGCCTGTTATGTTTTTACATTATTTTAGCAATTCGAAATCTTGGAGTTTTCGACCTAGTTCATCATCTGCAGCTAGTTTTAGAAAATCATCTTGAAGTCCTAAAACTCGAAGTACATTGAAATAAGCACCTATTGCTGTACTTGAAGTTCCTTTTTCTATGTGATATAAAGTAGTTCTTGCTATATCTGCTCTTTCTGCGATTTGTATAACGGTTAGTTTTCTTTTTTTTCGAGCTAGTTTAATATTCTCACCTATTTGCTCTAAAAGGAGCTGGTGTTTAGGGAATATGATTTGTTTTTTTGCGCTCATTTCTGTAAATGTTCATTAATATGAACAAAAATCACAGATATGTACATAATCACAAACGTTTAGAATTAATTTCTTCAATTTCCAACTTACGGTTTTAACTCTCCTGTACCAAATGTTGTAAATCAGGATCATTTTTAATTCGTTGCAATTCACTTTCAATAATTAAAACAATATCCCGTTTTATCTGTCTATAATTAGCCTCAATTTCGGCTTTCATTTGATTTTCGCCATTTTCATCAACGAAAGATAAAATCACGGGTATCTTTTTATACGTCTTTGTTTCTGCTGCTACTTTCTCATTGTCCACTACAATTTCAGAATGGAAAATTTTCTGTTCAATGCGTTCGTCAAAGTTATCTGCAACAGCTACTACAAAGATTCCTTGGGTAAGCGTGGAGATTTTAGAAGCTGGTATCAAGCTGTCTAATTGAGTGGATATTGAGGTTGATTTGTCGTTTCGATTGATGGTTAGACTTTGACGTTTCTGCAACACTTTTCCAAAGCGTTCTGATAGGCTTTTGGCAGTTTCGCCCACAACCTGACCACTAAAGATATTACCCACAGTATTTTGGATGACTTTACTTTCCTTATCACCATAATCACGTGTCAATTGTGAATAATCCTGAAAACCCAAACAGACCGCTACTTTATTACTTCTAGCGGTGGCTATCAGGTTATCCAAACCTCTAAAGTAGATAGTTGGTAACTCATCAATTATAACAGAGCTTTTTAATTTTCCTTTCTTATTGATTAGTTTTATAATCCTCGAATTATACAAACCTAATGCAGCTGAATAAATATTTTGTCTATCGGGATTGTTTCCAACGCAAAGTATTTTAGGTTCATTTGGATTATTGATATCCAACGAAAAATCATCACCAGTCATTACCCAATAGAGTTGAGGTGAAATCATTCGAGACAAAGGAATTTTTGCGGAAGCGATTTGCCCTTGCAACTGATCCTGAGCACCACCTTGCCAAGCATCCATAAACGGAGATAAATAGTTTTCGAGATCAGGGTAGGAAGTAAGAATGGTAAATACATCAACATATTTCTTGTTCAGTAATTCAATAGCATGTGGAAACGTACAATACTTTCCGTTATCATAAATTTTCAAATACCAGATAATAGCGGCCAGTAATATAATTGGAGATTCAACAAAGAAATCCCCTTGCTTTTGTATCCAACTGCGGTTAAGGTTCAACATAATGGTATAAGCCGATTCATAAGCATCTGAGATGTCAGTCATGAAATCGGGATTGATGGGATTGCAACGGTGGCTTCTGCTAGGGTCGTCAAAGTTGATAATATAGAACTTTGGTTTAACAATATACTTGTCGCTATGCTTTAATAAATGATTGTATGCAATTGTAGAAAGATCATCGAATTTGAAATCGTAGATGTACATGGAAAATCCTTTTTCGATATGCTGCTTGATATAGTTGTTTATGATCGCATAACTTTTTCCAGAACCTGGTGTTCCCAAAACAATGGAGGCTCGGAAAGGATTTACAACGTTTATCCATCCTTCATTCCATTTTCCTTTGTAATAAAACTTGGTTGGCAGATTAACGGAATATTCATTTTGCATTAATGTGGTTTCTTGCATAAAGCTTTCATTCTCATTATTAAAAACGTCATCCATAAGATTGGTACGCAGTAGGCGGCTAATCCATACACCAGCTACCATTAACGAAATATAACCCGCTGAAGTAGTCAAGATATACAAGGAGATAGCGATTCCAGCAGGCAACTTCAACAAAGGTGTATTGAGAAAGAAGAGTATAAATCCAATGATTAAGGCAATGTAGATTTTTGTCCAACTAATTTTTTCGTTTTTGACTCCTTTTGTTCCCAAACAGCTTAAAGCTAACAATACCAAAGCAAAAATCTTGGTGTATAAGGTATGAGAGAACAGGCTTGCCGTCCGTTGAAAATTACCTAGTATTTTATTGATGATTTCTAGCGTCCAACCTTTTTCTAAGAAAAAGCTATAGCAAAACCAGTAGAAGTGCATCAATAATAATAGGATGCTTACCGCACGCATGAAAGCCATTATTTTGGCGAGTCCTCTTAAATCGTCTTCTCCTTGCATAATTGAAAAAATTAAAATGTAACGAGCGAAAATAGATCGAACGTTAAAGAATCTAAGTTAATTGACTTCCGTTGGCATCAATTGACCTTGGTTGTCTCGCTGAAACTATTTCTTGCCGCGATGATTGTTTCGTTTCGTCTTTTTCTTCATTTGATTAGCAAATGCTTGCTCTTCACAATCTTCACCTTGTGAATTGGTAGTAAACTTCCAAGGCTTTCTTCAAGGCCAAAATCAGTATTAGAATGGGTTGAATTATTTCCATTAAGAAAATCGAAAAGAGCGTGTGGTTTTTCATTTTCTGGTTTGGATTCATTTTCTTGATTTGTGGATAGGACTGTTTTATCATTCTTCATGTCATTTTGAACTTTTTGAGTACCTTCATTCTTCCAATAGTCATTAAAAACGTTGGCTGATAAATTTTTACTTAATTGGGATCCATTCCACACGGTACGAGTTTCGTGGTCAATAAAAGTCATTCCGTAAATTCGTCCTTGATCATTTCTTCGAACAATGGTATTAACTCCCTGATCGACTAGTTGTTTTTTAAAGTCGGTTTCATTAGTCGTGGTATGCATTGCGACTTCAACCGAATTTTTTAGGATCTCTTTCGAAAGTTCTGTTTTCATTTTTTCTTTAGATTGTTCGAAATGATTTTGTAAACTATCCATTCCAGCCTGTTTTCCAAATAGAGAGGATTTAAACGGATTTGTTGCTTTTTCTCCATTTTCATCTAATGCAAAATAAACGAGTCCTTGCTTAGTCCGACCTTGAATTTCTCCTGTTATTTGTTCGGCAGTGATATTGAATAAAGAAAGTAATGCGTTATAAGCTCCTAAACTTTGATACTGGTAATACTTTGGCAAATGCCGAATTACCGATGCTATTTGACTTTTTACATTGGCCTCCTTGTAATCAACTGGTTTAAAAATTACATGTTTCGAATTTTGGTTCTTTTCAGTAGCAGGAAGTAATTGATATTTTTGTTCCAGTACACGACAAGCTTTCATAGAACGCAATTTCTCATAGGAATCAGATAACTTTTTACCGTAACGATCAACGCTTGTCGAAACTATATGAATGTGCGTTCGCTCAATATCGGTATGTTTAAATACTACATAAGGCTGGTCACCATAACCCATAAGTTCCATGTAGTCTTTTGCGATCTTTTTAAAGTCTTCATCAGATACATTATCTTTTGGATTTGGGTTAAGTGAGATATGCAAAACTGGTTTTTCTGTTCGTTTATTTGCCATTAAATAAGGTTCAAACGAGCTGTATAATTGGTTAACGGTAAACTGTCCATTAACTGTTTCTCTTATTCTATGGGTCGCTACTATTGCTCCGTTTTCTTGATCTACTTTTAATTGGTTATACGAAAGTGCTCCAATTATATTTGCTCCACGACCAATTTTTGCTATCATTTTTCTTCTTTTTTCAAATATTTCAGTTCAAATTCTTCTGTTAATTGAGCGATATCGCGACATAATTGAGCCAATTCAATTGTTTGTTTCTCCAATTTAAAGAGATAAGCGGCTGCTTTTTTTTCGGAGAAATTGCGGTACAATATCTTGACAATCTGATTGTAGTTAACGCCAACGGCACGAAACTGACCATACAAAGTGGTTAAGCGCATATAATAATCCATTGCTGCCATATCTACTTTTACCGTTTTTATTTGCTTTTCAAATAGAACTGAAGTAATAAAATGAGCTTTATTGTCTGCTCCCGAAGCTTCAAAAAGAGATAGGAATTTAGCATTTTCCTGATCCGTTAAACGAAAAACATAACGGTGTATGCTAGGATCCTTTTTGGGGTTCCTACCGCCTTTGTGTTGTTTTTTGTTCTCTTGATCTTCCATCATCATTCCATTTGTAATTTTTAGAAAACCCCGACTTCGGAGGGAGTTTTAAGCCCCGCCGCAGGGGGCAAGTTGTTTTGAGGCACGGAATTCATTTCGAGTGCCTCAAAACACAACTTGCTCTGTTCTGGTGAACAGATAATCCGTCCGCCTGCCGGCGGAACAGGATTTATTATAGCAGGGAAAAAACGGCTTTAGGCCGTTCCAGTTGTTATCCAGAAATTGATTTGATCCTTTCATTGGTTCATTGATTTTCTCCTTTTACAAAGTAAGCTATTGAATGTCTTAATGTTGAGGTTAAAGGATTGGACAAATCGTGTCACTAAAAGCCAAGAACAACCACAATGTTAAATGCACTTATATCGCTATGTTTCTTTGTACTTATAAACAAACAGGAATACCTAGTTAGCTATGTACGTAACAACATAATTATATAAGTATCACTATAGAAAAGTACAGTCAGACGGTTATAATTAGATAGGAATTGAACTAGATAGTTATATGATTAAGTACAGATGTACTTAAGTTTCTAGGTACTCCTGCGGATAAATATTCATGGAATTGCCTACAGATATAAATACATAACGCAATGTGCATATATTTTGTTAACTGCCTGCTTAACTACATAAAATTATAGATAACGAGGTACACACATAATGCTGTAGGTAACTAACTGAAGAAATACATATACAAGTAAATACCGATATAAATAATTAAAAACAGTTGAACTATGAATGCAAATCACAACACAAAATTTATCGCTTTTTCTTCTCAAAAAGGCGGTGTCGGAAAAAGTACCTTTACGACTTTAGTTGCAAGTACAATGCACTATAGATTGGGTTACAACGTAGCCGTCTTTGATGCCGACTTTCCTCAGCACAGTTTAATCAAAATGAAATCTCGTGATCTGTCAATGGTTATGGAAAATGAGCATTTGAAAAAACTAGCTTACAAACAATTTACAACCATCAACAAAAAAGCCTATCCCATTGTACAACACAAAGCGGAAAGTGTATTGGAGGCTGCTCAGGAATTTTTAAATAATACTACTGTACCAATTGATGTTCTGTTTTTTGATCTCCCTGGAACGGTGAATACTCCTGGTATTCTGAAAGCCTTGGCCGGAATGCACCACATTTTTACGCCAATTACGGCTGATCGTTTGGTTATGGAGAGTACGCTCATTTTTACGCAGCTCTTGCAAGATGTAATTATGAAAAAAGGAGCAACTTCTATAAAAACTATTTATCTGTTTTGGAATCAGGTTGATGGTCGGGAAAGTACCCCTTTATATGAAGTTTACAACCAACTTATTGAGCACTTAGGATTAAGTCTTATGCAAAGCCAAATTAAGAACAGTACTCGCTTTCGTAAAGAAAGTGAAGAGAATAGCAAAACCGTATTTCGTTCTACTGTAATGCCTCCCGATGAACGTTTGATGAAAGCTTGTCAGTTAGATCAATTTATAAACGAATTTTTGAAAATCATTCAATTATAGAATTATGGAAAAAGAAAATAAGAAAAAAAACACGCCCGAAATTAATGAGGAGTTGATGATGAACCTGATGGTGGATGGTATAAAAAAAGAAGGGTTAAAAGTTCCGATAGAAAAGGAAAGTGAAAACGGGAATTATAAAGAACCTCCCAAAGAGAAAACCACGATTAAGGAAAAGAGTAGGGGGAAACGGGCAAGCGAAGGGGATTACGAAAGCATCTTTTTCAAAAGAATTGACACCAATGCACGTGACGGAAAAACAGTCTATATCAGACCCGATTTTCATGAAAAGCTTTCCCGTATCGTTCAGGTGATAGGGGAAGACAAGATCACTATTTATGCTTATTTGGATAGTTTGCTAGATTACCATTTTCAGGAATTTGGAGAACAGATAACTAAGAGTTTTAATGATAAATACAAACCTATTTTATAATGAAGTTATGGAAACAGTGATCGTAATATGCTTACTGATTGTCATTGTACTGCTTTTACAAGACAAGATTGTCGTCAAGAAATATCAGGAGCAAAAGCCAGTACAGGATAAAAGCAATCCAAAATTACCCGATATTATGGGGCAGCCTAAGCCTCGAAGAAGTCTTTCAATGCCAAAAAATGACAATGAAAGTCAAAAACAAAAAGAGGAACATATTAATGATAATTTTGAAATTGAAATCGACGAAGAAAAAGTCGAGATACAAATGCAACCAGAAGAGCTGGATGAAGTTTTTGGGAATGTACCCGATTTTGAGGATGAGGAGGAAGAATGGAATAGTTATAGAATATCCGATGGCGATAACGGTTTTGCCCAAGGGGTTACCTTTGAAGAATTAAGCACTGTAAAAAAGTTGTTAAAAAAAGAGAAAATGAGACCCTCTCAAAAGGAAACAGCAACAGTCCTACTTCAGAAAACACAAGGAACCGAATTATTCGACCTATTGGAAAATTCTATCGAAGATGCCTCTCAAAAAATAGCCAAGCTGCTAGACGGTACACTTTCTGCAGAGACGGATTCTGGTTCTTCTTTTTTGCATAAAAAGGATTTGGAGGGGTTTGATATTGGGGAGTTTGTTTAGGCTCCCCATTTTTTTTTTTACTATATAGCTTTATCAAGTCGTTTATGTATAAACGAAATAGTGTTTAGAATATCCAAGGCCTCTTCTTCTGTAATTTCAAACTTAATTTTTGGCTCATGAGCAGTTGGATTTCTTATCAAACCAAATATTCCCTTAATTAGATTACATAATCCTATATGCTCGCTTCTGTCTGTATCTGTTTTTAAAAGATTGATTTTAATCAGTGGGTTACTAGTAGAAAATGAAGTTTCAGCTAAAGTATTACCATCTGCGTAAAGTCCAGTCATAGTCCTTAATCGATCTGCAATGCTTTTTGTTGCTTCAAAGACTGAATGAAAATAATTTTCAACCAATAATTCTGCTGTACAATATTCAAAGATTATTTTATGAACATTTCGATTTTCTAACTTATGTTTTAAACTGCTTGCACGTTGCTCTGCTTCTGCAATTGTAGTAGCCTTTTCAACTAGCCTAAATTTGCCTTCTTCTGTAAGCTCTGTACCGACAAAATACAAACGTTTATTTACCTCCAGCCTACGGCTATGAAAAGTGCCTTCCTTTCCAATGTATCTAACTGGTTGTAAGGCATCCTGAACAAATCTTAGAATATGATTTGAGCATTGATTCTTATTTTGCCAATCAGCAAATGCTGAATACAAGCGTTTCCATTTAGTGTTTTGAGAATCAATATCTGGAATATTAGAATTCACTAGGATTTGGCCTATTTCTGTACCACTTAAACCATCTGAAGTATCTCCAATAGATCTACATAGTCCTTCTAATATGTGCGGTTCAAACATTGGTCGTTTAATATCAGCCATATTTTCTACTTTTCTTCTTCATAATAGATTTTATAAAATTTTCTTCCAGTTTCATCTGTTCCATTTTCAATAAGCTTTTTATCCCCATGAATATAGATGTGGAAATTTTTATCCAATTTTAATACACTCTTAAAAACACGAGCTTGCTTCTTAACTGCTTTATCTGAGATTTCAAAGTTTTCAGAAGGAGCAATTTCATTATCTTTCCTAAAAGTTTTATCAAAATTTTGAAAGGATGCAATCAAACTATCATCTTCAAAGACTTTTTTCTCAAATTCTTGTTTGTCGAATTTCTCGTTATTTTTAAAGTAATCAACCGAACGATTTAGTAAATCTATTTTATCCGCTTTACTTACTTCAAATTCTTCAGAAAGTTGTTTTGTAACAAAGTCTTTTGTAATAGATAGGAAATTTTTTGTAAAATGGTAATTATCCGCACTTGGTCGAATGCTCAGAAAATCATCTTTCCAATATTGTGTGTCGTTTGATTTATTAGAGTCAACGATACAAACTGTGTATCCACTTTCAACTTTAACATCGAATATAATACAACCTTTATCAAGTTTTCCAATATTTACACCATTTTCATATTTGATGGTGTAATTATCCTTTGTGGGATCAAATTTTAGAAACACGTCTTTTACTTCTGTTTTAAATAACCCTATTGCTGTAGTCTCTATACCATCCAAAAAAATATTTTCAAATAAACAAATTGTAAATTCTCCTGCATTAACTTTTGGATGAGTAGAACTTTCGTATAGATGTTTTGATATTTCAACAGTATTATCATAAAAGGAATCAGTGTTGGAAAATATCCTGCTAATTAATGTATAAACTGCATTTAATGACAGTTCAGTAGGATTACTGAAATTAAATTTTTCATTATCTTGAAAAGACGAAAGAAAATACTTTAATAAATATTTTTCTGTATCTCCCTCAACTATGTTTACTTCTCCTGATGAAACTTTTATTCTTTCGTCTCTCAATTTGTTTCCAACAAAATGAGTAACTATACTTTGTAATTTAACTCCTGTAAAATCGATCATTATTCTATAATATTGAATTGTTTAAGTTTTTCCAATTTTATTCTTTCAATTTCTTTTGAAAGTTCTCTCTTAAAAAGGTCTATGTTTGCTAGTTTTTTTACTTGTGATGACATGTATAAATTAGGTTCCGATTTGAATACTCCATCTTTTTCAGGTTTATTTTTTAGAGCGTCTGAGAAATTATATTTCACACTATAAAAGCCATTTTTTAAATTGTAATGGTCATATTTATAAGTAATATAAATTTCCTCTAATAAAAGAACTTTCTTGAAATCATCTTCCGAAATCTCATTAATTCCCGACAAGTTTCTACCTGAAAAATAAGTAATCAAATCTTTATCTTTTTTATCTTTAAATGCTTCAGGTATATCTTCAACATCATCAAATTTGAATTTGATTGATTTAATTTCGGGCTCTTTAAATATTGTAGATGAAGTAATATTTGTAAAGCTTAGTAAAAAATTGACACGGTCAATATTGTCTTTAAAACTCTTGAACATAATTTTAATAGTTTCATCTTTAATAAAATCAGCTTGTTTAAATTCACTTTCAACACTTTTCATTACCCTTTTAGCGATAACCTTATCTTCACGAGACACCGTATTTACTCGATTTACTACCAGAGTATCATTTTCTTTTGTACAAATAATTTCAATTCTTCCCCATAAAGTATTTACTGATACTTGGCTGGTAGGATCTTTTCTTTCTGTACGCACATCAAGTATGTATTCATTAGGATTAGACGGGTTTGGTTTAAAAACTGGTGTATCTAGCAATTTCGTGTTTAGATTCTCTGTTACATTATCAAAATTTGGACGTATTCGCTTAAATACACTTTCTAGACTTTCATTTTGTTTTATTTGAAATATCTCGTTAATTGTATTAACGGGTCTATCTTTTACATCTATAAGAGTCTTAAAATCTTCCAGCTCTTTAGGACTAAACAAAAGGACTGACATTAAACTAATCAGTTTACTTCGATCAGCACTTTTTACAAAAATCCCTTTTTTTGCAAGGAAAATTTTCATATCGTTGGCCGTGATTGCATCAGTTTTTAGAAAAGGCTTAATAATATCTCCGTATGGGAGTATGTTTACAAAGGCTTCGTTTAAGTGCTTTGATTTCAGTTGAGTTTGAGTCTTTAGCTCGTCAAAGTTTTCATTTTTTACCAGAGAATTTGATGTTGCCAAAACTCCGTCCAATGCCTCAGCATCTATCCGGTCATATTTTTGTACCTGAATTTTATCTTCCAGAATTTCGTCATCAAAAGAACGTATAACCTCGGCTACGATGTTCTTGTTTTCTATTTCATCATAATCTGAAAAATATAGAAGATACTCATTTCCCAAACCACTTGTAAGCCTAATTGTCAACCAAATGAGTTTTTTCAATGAATCCTCCGAAAAAGAGTCAGAGCAGAAAATAAGGATACTTATCTTGTTGCTACTTTCCTTAATTATTGGGAGTATTGAGCTATTAATGAATTGAGCAGGCAACTTTGTACCTCTTTTACCTATTTGCCCAGGGCTTTGATTAGCTTCAGTTATTGGATATAAAAACTTTACTGTAAGATCTTCGCGATAATTTTTAGCAGTTACAATGGAACTTATTAAAAATACAGCTTTATTATTATCTACAAGATAATAGTACATTTCTTCATTTAGCCAGTCTTTTCTATAGTTGTCTTTTGCATGATGAATAAAATCTTGATTTACCTCTGAATTTTCTGTTGTGAGCCAAAAAAGAATATTATGATATTCTGTTGAAGAATTTCTTTTAAATGGTATTTTATTTTTTAATTGCAAATCATCAAAAATCTTTTCAGAGCTATAGTGGTAATGCTGAATTTCCTTTTTTGATGATAAAGGGTAGGTTAAATCATGAATTGATGTTACTAAAATGGCATCATCTGTGTTAGATTTTAGCTTACTTTCAAAATCTCCAAAAAAGTCGACTTTAAATTCATCATCCTCTTCAGTTTTATCATTATAGATTTTTAAGGCAATGTTTTCATTGAAATTTGTCCATCCTATCAATTCTAAAATTTTCTCCGCAATTCTAATGTTAAAAGGTTTACTTTCATTAGCAGCGGGACTCGCCAATACCGCAAACGGATTGGTTTCTATTTGTCTTTCAATAGCAGAAATCCAATCTAATAGTTGTTTGTCAAAATCTTCTCTAGTGACTTCTTTACCCGTAATTGAATTTGTTCCAAAGTGCATAGCAAGTGTCTTAACGAGAATTTCTCTAACTTTAGAAGACATCTTCGTCCTGCCGTGTTTTTCATAGTAAGCATCAATTTTTGTTGAAGCAATATCGATAAGATTATCAGTATTTAAGGATTGTACTTTTGATATTTTTACCTTTCCAATTGAATCACTTTTGAGGAGTTTTTCTTCTGGATGCCCAACAACAATCAATTCATACTCTTCAATATTTGGAGAGTTGGTAATTAATTCATTACTCCATTTTTTAGCATCAGTGAGCCTGATTATATTTTGAGAGGATTTTACTTGACAAACTTTCACTTTATCTGAATAAACCCACCTAATGTCAACTTTTTCGGATTCATCCAATGGCTCTAACGTTACTTCAGACCACTTATTGTCTGAATCCAATGCGTCTAAAATACAGATAATTGTTTGTATCAGATAACCTCTTATTCCTGCATTACCTCCCATATTTTAATTTTGTATTATTTTTAATAAGGTTTAATTGTTTTTTTTGACTCAATTTAGAAGCATATTAATAAAAAAGCTAATGTAATATATTTCTTTGTTTTAATTTCTGTTTTTAGCCAGACAATTACACTGATTACCAATTTAATAACACATTTGTACAGAAGTCTTTTGAGATTGTATGCATGTCAATAGTAGAAACTCTTATTTTATTACTTGTTCTATTTTCTCCATCAATATTTGAAATCGTTCTTCTCTAATTAGCAATTTTTCATTATGCTGTATTGCATATTGCGATTTACAATATAATATTTTTGATTACTCAAATTTAATGTTTTTTATGATGCTAAAACTAGTTGACACGTCTTCTTCTGCCAAACAAATCCACTTAAAGACAACTCATTAAACCACAACTTTTTCCAAATGATATTTGTTTCAAAATCCTGTAAAGTGCAGGAATAGAGAACAAAAAAACTATTTAAATCATGGAAAATCAAAGAAAAAAACTAGTGCTGGTAGTGACTCTACTATCAACACTTGGTGCATTTGCACAAGGAAACGGAACAGCAGGAATCACAGAGGCTACACAAATGGTAACCTCTTATTTTGATCCTGCTACAAAACTTATTTATGCTATTGGCGCAGTAGTGGGGCTCATTGGAGGAGTTAAGGTATATAACAAGTTTAGTAGTGGAGATCCTGATACCAGTAAGACGGCGGCGAGTTGGTTTGGAGCTTGTATCTTTTTGATTGTTGCGGCAACTGTTTTACGTTCATTCTTCCTTTAGTATTTGCGGTATGAATACGTATAATATAAATAAGGGAATAGGAAGAACGGTAGAATTCAAAGGACTGAAAGCGCAGTACTTGTTCCTATTCGCAGGTGGTTTGCTCGGGATGCTTATCCTGATAATGATCTTGTACATGACTGGAGTCAATTCTTATCTGTGTCTGTTTATAGGAATCGGTGGAGGATCACTATTGGTCTGGCAAACTTTTTCACTAAACAAAAAGTACGGTGAACATGGTTTGATGAAAGTAGGAGCGAACAAACGACATCCACGATATATTATCTGTCGCAAGCCTGCGCATCGTTATTTTAAGTTGAACTCTAAATTGTACCAGCTATGAGAAATAAATCAAAAGCGACCACGCTGGAAAGTAAGTTTCCATTGTTGGCAGTAGAAAATAATTGTATTATCTCAAAGGATGCCGATATCACCGCTTGTTTTATAGTGCAACTTCCAGAGCTTTTTACGGTTGCCTCTGCGGAATACGAAGCCATTCATTCGGCATGGCACAAGGCTATAAAAACTTTGCCCGATTACACGTTGGTACACAAACAGGATTGGTACATCAAGGAAAATTATTCTCCTGATATTGCAAAAGAAGATTTGAGTTTTTTGGCAAAATCGTACCAACAACATTTTAATGAGCGTCCGTTTCTCAATCATTATTGTTATCTGTTCTTAACAAAAACGTCCAAAGAACGTATGCGAATGCAGAGTAATTTCTCTTCGCTTTGCAAAGGTGTCCTTATCCCAAAAGAAATAAGAGATAAAGAAACGATTTCTCGTTTTATGGAATCGGTGGCACAATTTGAGCGGATCGTCAATGATTCCGGTTTTATAAAACTGGAGCGATTAAGTGAAGAAGACATCATTGGAACAAATCACAAACAAGGATTATTGGAACAATACCTAAGTCTTTCAAGAGAGGAGGGGACACCAATGCAGGATATTGCTTTGGGTGGGGAAGAAGTTCGTATTGGAAACAAAAGACTTTGTCTGCATACGTTGTCCGATACAGATGATTTGCCTAGTTCGGTATCAGCAGAAACCCGTTACGAAAAGCTGTCCACGGACAGAAGCGATTGTCTCTTGTCTTTTGCAGCACCAGTAGGATTATTGTTGTCTTGCAATCACATCTACAACCAGTATCTTTTTTTGGATAACAGTGAGGACAACCTGCGTAAGTTTGAGAAGTCAGCACGAAACATGCATTCGTTGGCACGCTATAGCAGAGCCAACCAAATCAATAAGGAATGGATCGAACGCTATTTGAACGAAGCACATTCTTTTGGACATGCATCTATACGAGCGCATTTCAATGTGATGGCGTGGTCTGACAATCCAGCAGAACTAAAACAGTTAAAGAACGACACAGGTAGCGCTTTGGCGTTAATGGAATGCAAACCAAGGCACAATACTAGCGATGTTGCTACGCTTTATTGGGCAGGAATGCCGGGCAATGCAGGAGATTTTCCAAGTGAAGAAAGTTTTTACACTTTCATTGAACCTGCGCTGTGTTTTTTTACGGAAGAAACGAATTATAAAAGTTCACCCTCTCCTTTTGGAATCAAGATGGTGGACAGGCTTACTGGAAAACCGATCCATTTGGATATTTCTGATTTACCAATGAAAAAAGGTATTATCACCAATAGGAATAAGTTCATATTGGGGCCTTCAGGCTCTGGAAAGTCATTTTTTACCAATCACATGGTCAGACAATATTATGAACAAGGAGCTCATGTTTTATTGGTAGATACTGGAAATTCGTATCAAGGATTATGTGAATTAATCAAGGGAAAAACCAAAGGAGAAGATGGGGTTTATTTCACCTACACCGAAGACAATCCTATTGCCTTTAATCCATTTTACACCGATGATGGCGTATTCGATATTGAGAAAAGAGAAAGTGTCAAAACTTTGATATTGACTTTATGGAAACGGGATGATGAACCACCAACTCGTTCAGAAGAAGTCGCATTGTCCAATGCCGTGAGTGGTTATATTGAACGAATAAAACAAACTGACGATTTGCCGTCGTTCAATGGATTTTATGAATTTGTACAAGGGGACTATAAAAAAGTATTGCAGGAAAAGCAAGTGCGCGAAAAAGACTTTGATATTGCCAACTTCTTAAATGTATTAGAACCTTATTATAGGGGAGGGGAATATGATTATTTACTTAACTCCGAAAAGCAACTCGACTTACTTTCCAAACGATTTATTGTTTTCGAAATTGATGCCATCAAGGATCATAAAATACTGTTTCCAATTGTGACCATCATTATTATGGAAGTTTTCATCAATAAAATGCGACGTTTGAAGGGAGTACGAAAACTAATTCTGATTGAAGAAGCTTGGAAAGCTATTGCAAAAGAGGGAATGGCAGAATACATCAAATACCTTTTTAAAACCGTACGAAAGTTTTTTGGAGAAGCCATTGTTGTAACCCAAGAAGTAGATGACATAATCCAATCTCCAATTGTGAAAGAAAGTATTATTAATAATTCGGACTGTAAAATACTCCTTGACCAACGAAAGTACATGAACAAATTTGATGATGTCCAAGCCATGCTTGGTCTTACTGAAAAAGAAAAAGCACAGGTACTTTCGATTAATATGAACAATGATCCCAATAGGTTATACAAAGAAGTTTGGATTGGACTAGGAGGTACGCATTCAGCAGTATATGCTACAGAGGTGAGTCTTGAAGAATATTTAGCCTATACCACAGAAGAAACCGAAAAGTTAGAAGTGATGCGTCTTGCGGGAGAACTGGATGGAAATGTAGAACAGGCCATTAAAAGGTTAGCTCTTGAGAAAAGAGAAAAAGAAAACAAATAGTAAAAATTTAAAAACGAATAAAAATGAAAAATTTAAAAATTATGGTGTGCATGGTAATTTTATTTGCTGTCATGCCGACTGCTAAAGCACAGTGGGTGGTAACAGATCCTACCAATTTGGCTCAAGGAATTGTCAATTCAGCGAGACAGATTATACAAACTTCAACCACAGCAACTAACATGATTAACAATTTTAAAGAAGTCCAAAAAGTCTATAATCAAGGAAAAGAATATTATGATAAGCTAAAGGCGGTAAACAATTTAGTAAAGGATGCCCGAAAAGTACAACAGACCGTGCTGCTTGTTGGTGATGTTTCTGAAATGTATGTAAAGAATTTTGGAAAAATGTTGAACGATCCTAATTTTAATGAACAAGAATTAACGGCTATTGCTAATGGGTATTCCATATTGTTAAATGAAAGTACCGAACTTCTGAAAGAGTTAAAACAAATTGTAAGTTCTTCCAGCTTGTCGCTTACTGATAAGGAGCGAATGGATATTATTGACCAAGTATATCTAAAAGTTAAAGAGTACCATAATTTGGTTCGCTATTTTACCAATAAAAATATTTCGGTTAGTTATCTGCGCGCTAAGAAAGCAAACAGTAGTAAAACGGTATTGGAGCTTTATGGAACTGCTAACCAAAAATATTGGTAATCATGGAGTTTTCTAATCTTCACCAAGTATTGCGTTCGCTCTATGACGAGATGTTGCCACTATCAGCTGATATGGCAGCAGTAGCAAAAGGTTTAGCTGGATTGGGTGCTTTGTTTTATGTAGCATTAAAAGTTTGGCAGGCACTCAGTAGTGCAGAACCGATAGATGTATTTCCGCTACTTAGACCTTTTGCTTTAGGACTCTGCATCATGTTCTTTCCAACGATTGTTTTAGGAACGCTCAATGGGGTACTTAGTCCAGTTGTACAAGGAACACATAGCATATTGCAAAATCAAGTTTTGGACTTGAATGTTTTACAACAGCAGAAAGACCAACTGGAAAGAGAGGCTATGCTTCGAAATCCTGAGACTGCCTATTTAGCATCGGATGAAGAATTTGATAAGAAATTGGATGAATTAGGATGGACGCCTTCCGATTTGGCAACCATATCGGGGATGTATATTGAAAGAGAAATGTATAGTATCAAGAAAATGATTCGCGATAGTTTTCGAGAGTTTTTAGAAGTACTTTTTCAAGCTGCTGCACTGGTAATTGATACGATACGAACTTTCTTCTTGATTGTGCTATCAATTTTAGGCCCCATAGCTTTTGCTATTTCGGTTTGGGATGGGTTTCAGTCCACCTTAACACAGTGGTTTACTCGATACATTAGTGTGTATCTCTGGTTGCCAGTTTCTGACCTTTTCAGCTCGATGTTGTCCAAGATCCAATCGTTAATACTCCAAAAGGATATCGACAGTTTATCCGATCCCAACTTTATTCCTGATTCATCCAGTACGGTGTATATAATCTTTATGATTATTGGCATCATTGGATATTTTACAATTCCTACGGTGACTGGGTGGATTATTCAGGCAGGGGGAGCAGGAAACTTTGTTCGTAATATAAATCAAACTAGCGCTAAAACTGGAAATATTGTAGGAGCTGGTACGGGAGCAGTTACTGGAAATATTGGGGGGAGATTAATGAAGTAACAATTTAAAATTAAAGTAAAATGGAATTTAAAATATTAAGAAATATCGAAAATAGCTTTAAACAAATCCGACTTTATGCCATAGTATTTGCAGTACTCTGTGTTGGAGTGACCGCATACGCAATTTGGGAATCGTATCGGTTTGCAGAATTGCAGCGTCAAAAAGTTTATGTGTTGGATAACGGAAAATCATTAATGCTAGCACTGGCGCAAGACGCTTCAATCAATCGTCCTGTAGAAGCTCGGGAACACATACGTCGATTTCATGAGCTTTTCTTTACACTGGCACCAGACAAGAGTGCTATAGAAAATAATATGAAAAGAGCATTTAATCTAGCAGACAAAAGCGCTTTTGATTATTACAAAGACTTAGCTGAAAAGGGGTATTACAATCGGATTATTTCGGGTAATGTACAACAACGCCTTGAAGTAGATAGTGTGATATGCAACTTTGAAACCTATCCTTATGCTGTAAAAACTTATGCCAAGCAGTACATCATTCGCTCTAGTAATGTAACCAAACGCAATTTAGTTACCTCCTGTTACCTTGTGAATTCCGTTCGTTCGGATACTAATCCACAAGGCTTCAATATAGAAAAGTTTACAGTGCTGCAGAATAATGATCTAGAAATTATTGAACGTTAAAATAAACCAAGATGGAAAATCTTCGAACAAATATTGACTTATGGTTAATAAAGATTGATGTACGCTGGAGAGCACTTCCTCTTCAAAAACAGTACAAGTACATTCTGTATTCTTTTATCAGTTATTTGATTCTTACTGTAGTTGTTACACTTAGCGTTTGGTTTGAAACCGGAAAACACAGCAGTAAGCTGGATGTGGAGCGTATCGAAAGCGCTCTTCTCAAAAAGAACGAATCCACAGCGTCGCTACGGGATTCCTTGTTGTTAATTATAAAAAACAGGAAACATGAAAGAAAGTGAAAACAAAAAAAATACGGTCTTGGTTACGGATGATAGCTTAGATAAAAGTACAGATATAGCGCGAGAATCTTCAGATAATAATGTAGAAAAATTTAAAAAGCCAATCCTGTTTGCGTTGATGGGTATAGTATTTCTTGGTTGTATGTATCTACTATTCATACCATCGGAAAACATAAGAAAGACAGAAGATGTAGGTCTCTATGATTCCGTTCCTCAGGCTTCTACTATCGGTTTACAGAATGATAAACAAAAAGCCTATGAACAGGAAATAGTGGAACAAAAAAATCGAGAAAAACAAAATGCGCTAACCTCTCTGTCTGATTACTGGAATGAGGGGAGTACAGAAGAATCATTGCAAGATGTTTCTGAAATTGAAAAAGAAACCAATACTAATACTTCGCTGAATAGTTATCGCAATGCACAAAATACATTGGGCAGTTTTTACAATAATGATAAATCTGAAACGCAGGAATTACGCAAACAATTAGATGAGGTAAAAAAAGAGTTAGCAAGAAAGGAAGAAACACCTACCAATATTGTTGACAATCAATTGGAGTTAATGGAGAAGTCATATCAAATGGCGGCTAAATATTTGCCAGTCAATAAGACTTCAACGGAACAATTAAATGAAAAAACAATGGCTGTTTCTACTGCTTCAACCGAAAAGGAATCTTTTGTTTCATTTATTCCTGCTCGAAAAAATGCTGTTTCGTCATTACATAGAAACCTTCCTGACAGCACTTTTATAGCTAATTGGAGCGAAAATCGCAATCGAGGATTTTATACTGCTGGGAAAACCGAACTGGAGACACAACCAAAAAATAGTATTAGAGCTGTTATCCAAATCACACAGCTAGTATCAGTAGAAAGCAGTGTTCGTTTACGTTTATTAGAGCCTGCCAAAATACAAAACCGTATTATTCCTCAAGGAACAGTGTTGACGGCAAACTCAAAATTCAATCAAGGAAGGCTCCAAATGAAAATTACGTCGATTGCGTTGGATGGTACTATTCTTCCTGTTGATCTTACTATCTATGGATTAGATGGACAACAAGGATTATTTGTACCCTATTCTCCCGAAATGAGCGCTCTAAAAGAAATGGCTGCCAATATGGGGCAAACTTCAGGAAGCAGTATTATGCTTTCAAGTTCCCCAGGGCAACAGATTGCCGGCGATTTGAGCCGTGGTCTTGTGCAAGGTATTTCAGGTTATTTTTCAAAAAAAATGAAAACTCCAAAAGTAACCTTGAAGTCAGGGCTTCAAGTGTTTCTAGTCTCGAAAAATTAAATGATCAGCTTGGTAAAATTTAATAAAATTAAATATGAAAACAACAATGAAAAATATAATACTAGTATTGGTCTTAGTTATAGGCTACAGTACGAAATTTGAAGGGCAAGTGACTGTTAATAATGCCCAAAAATTGAACTTAGAAAAAATAGATCCGTACCCGATAGAGGTAACTTATAGTAAAACTTCGCATCTGCTATTTCCTTCTGCAATTCGATACGTAGATTTAGGAAGTGAATACCTTATTGCAAGCAAAGCGGAAGATGCGGAAAATGTATTGCGAGTAAAGGCTTCAGTACGTGATTTTGCAGAGGAAACCAATTTTTCAGTAATTACCGAAGACGGACATTTTTATAATTTCAATGTGCTCTACAATTCTTGGCCTGTAAATACGAATTATAATCTTTTAGAAATGCAGAAAGGAATAAATAGAGAGAATTCAAATGATGTTCTTTTTGAAGAGCTCGGAAAGAATTCGCCTTCATTGGTAGACGAGTTAATGGGAACGATATACAAAAAAGACAAATATTTAATAAAGAATAAGGGTGCTAGAAGTTATGGTATCGAGTTCATATTAAAAGGAGTCTATGTAGATGATGGCAAGTTCTATTTCCATACTCAAGTTACTAATTGCAGTTACGTCACTTTCCATGTCGATTTTGTTACTTTCAAAGTAGTGGATAAAAAGCTAGCCAAACGTACAGTTATACAAGAAAGGACGTTGAATCCACTACGGATTTACAAACCATTGGACGAAATTAAAGGTAAAACGGTAGAGCGAAATATATTTTTATTGGATCAATTTACTATTGCCGATGACAAAGTACTCCTGATAGAAATTTATGAGAAAAACGGAGCGAGACATCAGTTGATAAAACTTAAAAATTCAGATTTACTCAAAGCAAAACTGATAAAAGACAGGAAGTTTCATAATTAAAATTGGTTCTTTTGAAGGAGGTATTTGAGGATAATTCTCTCATAGTATTCAAAATATAATAATGGGCAAATAGGCTGTTTCACGACTTGTGATATAGCCTATTTTTGTTGGGTATATTACAGTGTTTTTTTAACTGTTTATAAATAAGTACGCAACTTACTGATTTATAAATAGTAAGTTCCGTACTGATGAGGTAGTTTTCACTAAATTTAAAATTTAAAATTAAAAAAAATCAAATTATGAATCCAACAATGGTTTTAAGTAGTTTAGCTTTGCTAAGTGGTTTTGGTATTCGTTATTGGATAAACAGAAGAAAATTTTACAGAAGAAGTCCTTTGGGAGCGGAAAGTTTTTCAAGTTATGAAAAATCAGTCTTTATTTCATTTTTGGAACGTACAGGAAAATGGATTGCATATATTCTGATTATTTTTGGACTACTTTTATTATGGAGTTATTCAAAACAACAGAAAGATAACAAAGTGCTAATTCAAAAAGAAGTTCCATTTAAACACGATCAAAATCCAAAATAATAAAGTGGCATTCTTTTGCTTCTTTTCTTTTGTCACTTATGTGGAAAGAAAAGAAGTCCAGTAAAAAAAATAGGATACTGACTATCCTAACCAATAATCACGAGCTTTTTGGTAAAATATAAAGAGCAATGAGAATCTGTGCGATTGTTGTTTTACCAAAATGGTTGTATCATTTCCCACAAAAAGACTTTCCCGACCATTGGAAGGGAGTGTCTTTTTGCATCCAGACTTTGAAGTAATGCAACCGGAATAGGTTGTGCCCTAAAATCTTTAAGATTTAGAAAAAAACTTTATTCTGAAAAATAATAGAAATTGTTAAAATTAAAGGCGACTACTTTTGTGAGTAGTCGCCTTTAATTTTAAAGCCTTTTTAATTGAAGCTGAAAACGTCAGTACCATTTTTTTGAAATGAGGTACAGATTTCAAAAGCCTTTTGCGATTTTGATTGTGCAGTACCTCCCAAAATAATAGATTGTAATTTTGCTTCATTGTCCTTATAGCTACGTACATTTTGGTAGTAGCCTGTAACTGCGTTATAAGCTCCAAACAAAGTGCCTTTTGTCGTTTCCATTTTTTGTGAGTCGCTCGTCATAGCATAGGCAAAGGCATCCTCAACCGTATTTTTAAAAACGGTGGATATTTCGTCCTCATTTCCGTTTTTAATATGCTGTAAGGTTTCCTTGTTGGGACATAGTGCTAATTGTATCAATTTTTTAACCTCGTTGTCGTTTACTCTTACTTTTGACCATTCATTAAAAATTCCCTCTAGTTGATTACTAAATTCGTTTGCTAATCCCATTACTTCATGCGCATTCTCCAAACGTTGTTTTGCTCCCGACGTATGGCGGATGCGTACCACGTTGCTCATATTTCGAAGAGAAGCGTTAAGCGTATTTTGGCATACAATTCTAACAGGTGTAAAAGCTGCCGTAATACTTCCACTACCATCATGCGAAGTGGTGAGGAAAATATATTTTTCTGTAACATCATCACCATTGCCAACACGAATATAGTTAGGTAATTTTGCAGTAATAAAAATGCGTTCCCCATTGCCTAAAGCGCCTGCAGTCTCGTACAAAATCCCATCGGTACCACCTACAATAGCATCAAAAAAACTAAATGCTTCACGATTTTGTACAATGTGATACTCTTTACCGACTACACCCAATACCGTATTATTGTCGGTGCGGATAGTAGCAAAATAATTAGGCACCTCCAGCTCATTATCCCTAATTTCTAATGTGTTTGTGTTTTCAATAATGCCTGATCCTTTTGTGAAAATAGGACTTTTTACTACCTCATAATTAAGTCCTGCGTGTTTAATTGCTTCTGCACTTGTCGGATAGTCTGTTACTATTTGACCTAAACCGTGCCAAGCTTTTTGTTGTACGCTAAAAAATGAATAACGTCCCGTTCTTTCGTTGAAATTTAAATTGTGTGCCATGATATTAAAGTTTTAAAGTTGAAAAAATGATTAAGTATTTAGTGTTAAAATGGTAGATCATCTGCAGGTTCTTGTATAATGATCTTTGTTTTCTCTTGTTGTACACTTCCTTGTGTATGTTCAATTTTCTTACTACCTCCGTGTAATTTTATAGTCGAAGTGTGAAAATTCAAACATGATCGAAGTTCTCCGTTAGTAGCTGTCCAGGCTCTTGTACTTACTCTTCCTGTTAGCTCTACTAAGGTGCCTTTGGCGAGCATTTTTGCAACATTTGGACTTATCCAGTAGGAGCAATCAAAATAGCTAGTTTGCTCTATGCGTTCTCCTTGCTTATTTCGGTAACTATCATTGATAGCTACTGAAAAATTCACTACTTGTTTGTCCTGCGGGGTTCTGTGTATTTCCGCATCCCTTGTCAATCTTCCGATGATGTTCATAATTTTCATTTTTTCATTTATAATTTTTCATTTAATTTATTCGGCAATGAGAGGAGGAGCTGTTTCGTTTCACTCTTTTACCATTTTTAATACTGTTATTTTCCATAATTGACATTTTTTTATATTCGTCTAAAGAGTCGGAGTATGCTTTGTTTCGTTTCACGAGCATAAAAGGTTAGTGCTTAGCAAAAACAAGGTTTTGTCAAATAAATACAACCCGAACGGGTGGAGATTTTTTGACAAACCCGCAGGGCTTGACCTTGTTTTTGTGCTAAGAACACTAGAATACCTTTGCTCTTGAAATGGGACAAAAAAGCATATCGGCTCCTTCATATTAAAAGTGGAGATTTTAAATAAGGTATTATGCAAATGATTGAATGGTGTCAAAAAAAGTAATCAGCTTTGAAGAATGATTGTAAAACTTTAAGTTCAGTCTCCTTTTTTAAAATCTCTGGCTACGAGAGCCAGGTAAAAGGATCTTAAAAAATAATGAATAGTTTAATGCTCGTATTTTTAAGATTCTTTTATTAGATATCCGACTAAGCTCTTTTATAATGGAGCGCAGCAGAATTATAAATGTGCTTTGAGGATCTACTTTAAAAGTTCAAATCGATAATATTTTATTAAAATCTCTGGCTTCGAAAGCCAGGTAAAAGGATCTTAAAAAATAATGAATAGTATAACGCCAGTATTTTTTAAGATTATTTTATCAGATATCCGGCTAAGCTCTTTTATAATGGAGCGTAGGGGAATTATAAATGTGCTTTGAGGATCAACTTTAAAAGTTCAATTTGATAATATTTTATTAAAATATCTGGCTTCGAAAGCCAGGTAAAAGGATCTTAAAAAATAATGAATAGTATAACGCCAGTATTTTTTAAGATTATTTTATCAGACATCCGACAAAGCTTTTTGGAAGGGAGCGCCGCGGAGTTATAAATGTGCTTTGAGGATCAATTTAAATTGCGATTGGTAGACGATATTAAATTTTTTCGAAAATAAATTAATGGGATAAGTTAAATTGCTAGGATTTAATAGCTCCAAGTATTAATGAGAAGTTGAAGTACTTCAAATATTATCTTTGGATTAACATAGTAAATTTACTCATTGTGAAGAAGCGCGGTAAGGTGATCAATTTACAGTAAATAGTTGTGTTTATTATCTGCACTTTTTCATTCTAAACTTAATATAAATTTTTTGAACTATTGTTCCCTATCGCAAACAGACAGGTATGGACAAAAAGAGACTTTATATGACAAATAGTTTTGTTTGTGTCGTTAGTCATTAAATTTAAGTTTTGATACTTACTGTAAAACGAGTAAGCAAAATATTTGTAGAGCTGGTTCTAAAAATATTTACTTCCGAAATTCTAAAGAATTATGAAATATAAGAGAAACAATTTAGGTGTTGCTCCATGCAATATGAAGATCTTGAATGAACGACTGGTAATTATTGAGGAATTTCTGCATCTAAATGCCATTGTGGAAAATAGTCCTCTAGTAAATTCCGGAGGGTGTAAAACTATAAAATGTGGCTCTCGATTGCAAAAAGGGGAGTTGGTTTATCTATTTCACATTTTGATTGAAGGAGGAACATTATTTTTTGATCCTATAGATAAAAAAAAGAATAGGAGGCTGTTTCAAAGCTTCATTGAGAAAAATTTTACGTATTTGGGAGAGGGAAATTTACAGCATCATATTATGGACTGTAGCAGGCATTTTTCTGAATGTTTAGGTTTTACATATCGAGAAAAGCAAGTGCGTTATCTTGAAAAAATTATCATGATATTGCTTAAAAAGAAGGAATCTTTAAATCAATTGTAGTATTTCAAGTGTTTGAATTTTACTTTAAAATTAATTAATACGCTGTTAAACTATAAATATTATGGGAAAAGAAGAAAATGAAAAGAGAAATAAAGAGATCATTATAATTTTAAAAAAGATCTTGCTTCCATTGTACTCTAAATTAGATCAAATTGATGCAAAGATTGTATATCCTGATAAAAACAAATTTCCACAGTATTATAGAAATGAAGACTTGAAAAAAGTCTTTGGATTTTCAAACAATACGATAGTAAAATACCGGCAAAGCGGAATACTACCTTTCACAAAAATGGGGGATATTTATTTATACGATGTCTCAACTATTGCTAAAACGCTCAAGCAAAGATCAAATGGGGAATTTTGAAACGACTCTCTTATCATAAAATATTAGAAATTCGTAAGAAAATGAAAAAGCCACAAGACTCTATGTTTTTGTGGCTTACTTATCAGTTCTTCTATATTTTTATTTGTAGCGCTCTTTGAGTCTATCCATGTCAACCATCACACTCTCGTCCATTACTTTGGCGTAGTGCTGAGTTTGCTTGATATTTGTATGTCCCATCATTGCGGATACGTTTTCAATTCGCACTCCATTGCCAAGGGTAACTGTGGTGGCAAAGGTATGTCTTGCAACATACCAAGTAAGCTTCTTTTGGATACCACAGACATCCCCAATTTCTTTTAGATAGGCGTTCATCTTTTGATTCGATATTGACGGAAGTAGGCCGGGTTGCTTGCCACGGTATTTTTCGATGATCTTGAGGGCTGGGGGTAGCAGTGGCACATTCGCCCTAATATCTGTCTTTGCTCTTTTTGCTATAATCCACAAGCTGTCGGAACCGTCTTTTATAATGTTGGTCTCGTTAAGTGAGGTGGCGTCTACAGGTGCGTATCCAGTATAGCAACTGAACAAGAATATGTCTTTAACTCTTTGCAGACGCTCTATATCAAATATCTTTAAATTTATTACATCCAGCTCATGCTGACTCAGAAATACCGAATCTGTAACTTTAAGCTTGCCGTCATAAACTTCAAAAGGATTCTTTACGATAGAACCCATTCTTACAGCATGCCTGCACGCAGTCTTGAACATTCGCATATACTTCACAACTGAGTTATTTCTTATCCCGATGATGCCTTTGAATTCACTGTCATACCTGAGAAACGATTCGAGAGAGAAAACGAATGCATCATCTATTTCACTAACATCCATTTCAGCTGCTTGATAATGTTTAAGTAGAAAAGTTCCCAGAAGGGTTTGTGCACGTTGATACTTCTGAAGAGAGGCTGGAGCTCTGTCGCCAGCATCCGTCTTTTTTTTAAAATGGACATTGTGTTTTTCGATTATTCCGATTATTCCCGCTGCTTTCTTATTAGGTATAGACTTTCCTTGTATTTCCGCCTTAAGCGAATCTAAAGATACTTGCGAACCGAATTTTAAAATATCATTCACCCTGCGCTCTACATCCAACTTGAATATTTCCAATGCATTTCTGATTACCTTTTCGTTCTCGAGTCTCAAGGTATTGCGAAGGTTGGTTGTAGCTTGCCACCTTTCCCGAGTCATCATCTTTCCCGTACTCATAGTAGTTGACTTATTATGAAATGATACTTTAGCAAAAATAGGAGAGAGGCCACTTTTATTTACCTTGTCTGCCTTGAGGTAGAAATTTACTTTTAACATGTTCTTGGAATTTAAATTAATAATTAAAATTGATTTAAAACCACTTAATAACCTAGTGACCGCAGGGAATTCCCAGGGAATTCCCAATTTTTAGTTACCCTATTTTAAGCCAAAAAGAGTAGATTTTGACAGGGTAACTAATAGGGTAACTGTACTTTGACACAGCATGTGTATTTTGACACTTCCCTTAAAAGAGAAAAGCCTCTAAATGCTAGCATTTAGAGGCTTTTGATTCATAAAGTTTCGATTGAAACTTGGTCTGGCGGAGAAAGAGGGATTTGTGTCGCCTGCTTAATGCGCTAATATATAGCTTGTTATAGAGCTGTTTAAAACTAGGGTCTCGATTTTGCTCCTGTCAATTTTAGTGCAAAAATCATGTAATCTTATGTCCATAAAAGTAGTGATTTTAGCTGTTTAATCAAAGAGAATTTATCTTTTTATTAATAAAATTTGAACTGGTCTACTATTATTATTTGAACATGTAAAGTTCAAAATTTGAATAGGTTAATCACTGTTTCTATCCAATAATTAGTGGTTCAACCTGTTCTATTTTTAGGCTTGTATATTGGCAAAACTCTTCTATTGATACTAATTCATTTTGGAGCTTGTTTAGTTCTTTTCTAATATTTTGCAGCATTCTAATACTTTGACGATAACTCTTTCCGGTTATGCGTTGTATGTCCTTAGGGTAGATACACAATCTCTTATTATCTATTTTCATACTTTATCTATAGCTTTGATTAGGCTTTGACTTACTTAAAAATCCTACTGCCTAAACGTTTATGTAGTGTAAAATTAGAAAAAAAAGTAATTGGTTTAGAAGCATTTATAGGAATAAAGTAGTGTATCTTTCTTCTAACAGCATTTTATATTTTTCTTTGTATTCATCGGATAGGAAAGAGGTATTAACCCATTGGATGGCGATAGGTTTGTTTTTCTGAAATCGTTTGGCGATTCCTTTGATTTGTTTGTCGTTTAAGTCTAATGATTTTCCCAATCGTTCGAAATGCTCCCATTTTAATTTTTTCTTTTTTCCTTCCAAAGTTAAAGCCAGTTCTTCGGTGTCGTCCGGATTTACAATAGCTACGTTCAGAAGATCATAGGCAGGAGCTAACGTCCAGGATTCGCCTGTGTTTATCATGGAGAAGTTCTTGAGATGCATATCATTATTTCCTGTTAAGAAGCTAAAAATTGCTAACTCCAAGAAATAGACTTTATCCAATAAGGTATTGTCAGAATACTCGTTTAGGGCTTTACCAATTTTTTCCATAGAGCTTTTGTATTTGTCAAAAGCTTCCGTGATTTGGAACATGTCGAGCATGTGGGTTTTTTCACCCGTTGCTGTCCTGTCAATACGTTTGGTAATATAGGACAGCTCTCCGGATTGTAATCGTATCAAGCTTGATTTTACCGTATTAATTCCAAATGCTTCTGCAATGCGCATAGTTACATGTTCATTTGCGGGCATTTCAGGGAATTGTTCGGATGGCGGTTTCAAAATAAAGTTACCGCCCAAAGCGCCGACAACGGTAAGGCGTCCTTTATTTCTATCCTGAATCGTATCATTTACTATTGATAGTGATAATTTGGGTTGTACTCCTGGAACCGCTACGCTACGCTCTACTATATTTTGAGCTAATCCCACCATTTGTTGTAGGGTATGTTCAAATGCAGGTTGCCGCTTTGTTCCAAAAAAAACTAAGCTGCACTGCTCATGAAAATCACCTACAATTGTATCATCCAATATTTGATAACAGTATAAACATTTCTTACTCATTTTCGTTAGGTATTGGTTGGACACTAACTGCTCCGATACAATTTTGGCAGCATGCCAGTAGCAATCCCATTCGGTCGTTTGGATTAATTTTCCAGTTTTTGGATGCGATATCCAGTAGCCAGCCTTCAGGAATTAATCCTTCAAAAAATGGGAATAATCGTTGATTGGTATATGTTTTGGCGCTTACGGGCATTGTAAAGGTGATGAACTGTTTGGGGTACTCTTTTATATATTTTTCTTTATACTGAAAGAGATATTCTCCCTCATCTGTTTCCGTGAGTATTCCTGCCAATAGGTCTTTATAATATATTGCTGCCTTTCTCATTATTCTTTCTTATCATTTTTGGATAATTCTCTTGCGTTTACTGGTGCGAGGGTATGCCCGAACATTCTGAGAACTTGGTTTACCTTCTCCAAATTTAGATTTTCTTTGCCTTGCTCTATTTTTCGAATAACGGTGAGTGCCACTCCAGCACGGTCCGCAAATGCTTCCTGTGTGAGGTTTACTTCATTTCTTTTTTCTTTTACAAAGTCAGCTAGTGTTATCATGATTATATGCATTTACAACGAATTAAATCAAATATAGTAAATTATATGTAAAAGCATATAGTCTTACTGTAAAAATTAATTTTATATGCTTTTACGTATACTCGTATATGGTGATTAATTTGGAAATTCGCTGTCATTTAAGTTGATTTATGCCATTTATGCCCAAAAGTGCCATATGGAATGGTCATGGCTTTTTTATGCGGTTAAATTGTCTAAAATTTGTTTTGAAATCAATCTAAAAATGTTGCAACTGGATTATGATTGAGGGAGATTTTAAATTATTTCAAACTTAAATTTTAGAAATTATGGCAAGACAGAAAGGCATAATTAAATTGAAAGGTACTATCGGTGATATTACTTTTTACAAAACCCAAGATGGACATTTGGCACGTGAAAAAGGAGGCATTGATGCCAGCAGAATCAAAAATGATCCTGCGTTTCAAAGAACGCGTGAGAATGGTTCTGAATTTGGAAGAGCAGGGAAAGCAGGGAAGATTTTGAGAACGGCTTTGAGAGCTGTTTTGATCAATTCTGCCGACGGTAGAATGGTAAGCCGCTTGACTCAAGCAATGATAAAAGTTATCCAAGCAGACACAGTTAGCGTGCGTGGATTACGCAATGTGATTGACGGCGAAGCGGAATTGTTAGTAGGCTTTGAGTTTAATATCCGAGGAAAATTGGGCACTAGTTTGTTTGCTCCCTTTGCAGGGACTATTGATAGGGTGTCCGGTGACATCGCTGTAGATATCGCTTCTTTTATTCCTGCAAATATGATTGCAGCGCCAAGTGGGACTACTCACTTTAAAATTATTTCAGCTGGTGCTGAAATTGATTTTGAAGCTGAAACATTTGTTGAAACCCATTCAGAAACAGCTATTCTACCATGGGATACGACTGCAACTGCAGTGATTACTCAGACCAATACGGTAACGCCAAATAGTATTAAACCATTGTTTTTAGCTTTAGGAGTTGAGTTTTATCAAAGTGTAAATGGCCAGATGTATCCTTTGAAAAACGGAGCTTATAACCCATTAGCACTGGCTGCAGTAAGCGGATTGTAAGATGGTTTTAATATTGAAAAGAACTTATTTCCCTGATGGAACAAATAGTAAACTCGAATACGAGGGCAAATTAATATGTAACGCTATTGAATTGCCATGGAAGAAAAACGAAACGAAGGTTTCATGCATTCCGGAGGGGAAATATTTTATAAGAAAGCGTTACAGCAACAAATTCAAATGGCATTTGGAGGTTATGAATGTTGAAAACAGAAAATTTATTTTGATTCATCCAGCCAACAATGCGCTTGCAGAATTAAATGGCTGTATTGCTCCGGTAACTCAATTTTCTGGTCCAGGTTTAGGTCTTATGTCACGAAAGGCATTTTATAAATTAAAAGATATGGCTTATAAAGCTTTAGATCGAGAAGAAGAGGTTCGTTTAATTGTTAAATCAGATTTCCAATAAGGAATGATAAAAAAATAAATTATGAATTTAATCAAGAGAGCGAAAGCTCCAACGCCGAAATTTTTTAAAGTGCTTCGAAATATTGGTCTTGCATTAGCTGCAATTGGTGGAACTGTCTTAACAGCCCCGGTGGCGCTGCCCGTTGTCCTAGTTTCAATTGGCGGATACATAGCAATCGCGGGCGGTGTTATTTCTGCTGTTAGTCAATTGACTTCAACTAAAGATGCAATCCAGTAATTCAGCTTTAGTTGGTACCGCTGGCGGTACTTTTTTGAGCATAATCCCGAATTTGAATTCGGAAGATGTTGTAAAAACTATTGTTTTGGCCTCCATTGGCGCAGCGGTCAGTTTTACAATTTCGATTATACTTAAATTTTTGATTCGAAAGCACAAAAAGTAATGCAATTCAAGTTGTGGTGACCGTGAATTGCATTTTAGAAAGTCCATTCCGTAAGGTTTGGACTTTTTTTGTTTCAATTTTCTTCCAATAGATTCAAAGTAACCTCTTCGATTACCACTTCAGCACAAGAACCATATAGACCGTTATATTTTGCGCTATCTACCGCCTTCTTTCTGCTGTCAAATATTCCAAAGCAAACTCTTGATGCCTTGTTTTTCCATATGTCAGTTTGGTATAAAATAAATAGTTTCATAAACTCCCTTGTTAAATTAATAAATCAAATTTTCTTGCAGTAACGGTTTAAAATGATGTTGCGCATTTCTTTGATAAGATTTATATTTTGATTAAAATGATTTTCTTGTTGTTCCAACAACTTTAATGCTATAACTTCTTTTTTATGTTGTTCGAAATCGTGCAGCATTTCAGTTACTTTGCGTGAAAAATCTTTTCTGAAATCGTCAATTCGCAAAAAAGGAATTACAGAGCCATGCAGGGACTGGCGCCAGAAATTGGCTTTCCATAAGCTATACGCAAGCCAATAGACTGTTTCTGTATCCTCTTTATTGGCAAAAATTATAACGAAACTATTGGTAAATGGTTCCTTTTGTGGTTTGCCGCTGTTAAGTCCTTTATTAAGAATAAAGATTTTCTCTCCTGTGTATGAGGTGTCTTTCTGATGTGTTTTGACGATAAAATTTGGCATACTTTCTGAATTTAGATTAGGTACCTCGCTGCGCTCGGCACCTAAATATTTTTAAAAGAAAAAGAAAAAAAAGAAAGTCGCCTGAGAAGTGCAGGTTTCAAAAGAAGTCCAGTTTTTTTGAAAAAATACTACCTCAGACTGCTGGTAAAATGAATCCGCATCGCTATAACAAAATGGGAATTGAAACTGTAAGGGTGGAGATTTTTTCAAAAACCCGTAGGGCTTGAACTTGACTTTTTGAAACCGGAGCTTACCTTTACTTTCTTTTTTTTATTTTTTTCTTGGTAGCACTATTCGTTTACGTTAGGACACTACTCTCTGGATCGTTCTACTGAAAACAGCAATCCAACACCCCCAAGCACCGCAGAGAATAATGATAGTAGCGACAGCGGAAATTATTATTATCGAGGAGCGCAGTGGCGGGGTTGCGGCAATCGAACAGCTACCATAAACGCGAGAATTGAGCGCAGGAACGTAGTGAAATGAAGCGGGTATGAGCGTGAAACGGCGGGGAAAAAATAAAATACTCCCGCCTTTTGTTGGCGGGAAACCTTGATTTAGGGCAAAGTGCCGTTTTTCACGGAACGGAGCCAACCCCGATAGCTGTGCGAAGGAGCAACCGCTGAAACAATGGAGGGCTATAACTGGAATATGGCTGGAATGTAGTGGAGCGCCTTACGACTGCGCTCAGGGTGACAAAACAAAACTGCTATAAAAGCAAATTGCAGGTAACTAAAAGTAAAAGTGTGGCGGCGTAACGTAATGAAGCGATATTGCGGTTATGGTAGCCCGACCGAACGCAGGGAGTGACCGTGTGAAGATGAGGAACGAAACGGCGCAAAAAAACAGCTCCTTATTTTCAAGCTGCTGTTTTTTTAGAGCCGTGAAGTGGCTGTGGAATGGAGGGAAACCTAAATTGTTTCTTATGGAAATAAAATGCTGATAGTAGCTTAAAAGAGGTTATAAAAATAGAGGGTAGACCGACTGGAACTGCCGAACGGAACAAAGGGAACGACCGTAGGGAGACCGCTTGATTGCCCGTGATGTTAGGAACGGAAATATTCTTGTGGAAATAACTTATTCTTAAAATCAGATTGTTACGAGATAGGGTCTATTATTTTCAATTTTGCTTCGTCATGTTCTTTGAAGGCATTACTTAGCGTTAGGTGACTTTCCAATTCATCAATATTGTTTGCTATTAATGTTGCACTAAATTCTTGTGCTCTTTGTAACATTCTGATATACGCTGTTGGATCATCGTTTCTTGTTAGTCTTCTTAATGCTCCTAAATAATCATCACGATATACTGTTGGAATTATGATTCGTGTTTGGTTTACTTTTACTAATTCGGCATTCATCATTACTCTTGCAATTCTACCATTTCCGTCTAAGAATGGATGTATTTCGCTTATCATGAACATAATGTAAGCTGCTTTGGCGAATGGTTCTTGTAGTGCTTGGTAGTAATCAAATCCTTTTATCAAAGTACCTCTTACTAAAGTGTGGTCAACAAAATGTGTTTCTCCTGCTCGATTGTTTTTTTCTTTGAATTGACCTGGTTTTTTAGAGGTTCTGGCTCCTAAAAGTATTTGATGTCTGTATTGCAATATGTTTAGTAATTCATCAGGATTTGAAGGTGTTGTACTCATTTCCTTTAGATTACTTACTAATTTGTATGTTCCTAAAATGTCGTGTGAATCTTCGTCACGGTTTGGAATTGGAGTTTCGGTCTGAATAATACTTTTAGCTTCTTCGATTTCGAAAATAGTTCCTTCAATATAATTGGAAAAATAGGCTTCGAAGAAAGCAAAATTTCTAAAAGAATTTACTGCTGCATTTATGTCTTGTCTTTCTTTGTAAGGTTGCTGTTGTAGTTCTACAAATAACTTTTCGAATAATTCCAAGCGGTGTTTGTCATACGGATTTCCTAAAGCTCTGGCTACTGCTAAAGGTGATGTGAGTATTTTGGATGGTTTTGTTGTTAGCAAGGCACTTACCAATTTGTTTAGTTTCTCAAACTCGGATTGCATTTTTAACTTATCCGCTATTTCTCTAGCTTTGTCTCGTAATTGGTTTAGTCCTTCTTCGCCTTTTACTTGAACAATTTGTTCTAATTTTGTTTCAATTTCGGGTAAGGTAATGGTTTTGGAAGTTGGTCCCACTTGACGTGAGGACTGTAGATTTTCCAACAATGCTCTTTCTTGTTGTGATACAAATAATTCTCCCGAAAATGGATTGTCTCCTTCTATCGCCGGCAATCCTTCCATAAAACGAATGGTTATACCTGGCAACTCAATTTTCTTGGTGTACGTATAGGTTACAAAAATTTGATTTGCTGTTGTCGGTTTGAATTCTAAAGCTGAACGATGGCTTAATACTGCTCCTGGATATAGTTTTCCTAAAATGGTAAAGATGTTTCTTCTAATAATTATTTCCTCCGATTCGTCAAAATTTGAGGTATAAATACGAGGTGCAATTTTTTTTATTTGGCCTTCTGCTTCCAGTTGACTTAATTGTCTGTTTAAAGCGATATCGCTTGTTGCAAAAATTATCTCTTGAAGGTGGATTGGGATGTTATTTTCCATTATAATTGCTTTTGAGAGTCAAAATTAGTTGTTATTTTCCACTAAAAAGCAATTTAACGCAAAAATTTTCCATTATAAACTATTTGTTAGCTGATTTTAATTTCCACTAAAAGCGACTTTTACCAGAAAATGAAGTGTTATTTTCCAGTAAAGCTTTATTTTTCGCAAAAAATTTCCAGTAAAAAATGGCTGTTGTTTTTTAAATTTGTAACAAATGAATTCTAAATTAGTTGCGAAACTAAATGACTGCCCGTGATATTTAAAGGGATTATTGTTTTGACTTGCTACTTTTTTTTGGAACTATTCGAAAAAGTGTTTGAGGGATTACTTTATTCTGATACCTGTTGGGGCAGGGAAATCTTTACCTATTTGAAACGTGCAAAAGTGGGTACATTGTATCTTTTTGCGACCATTGCGCAAACTTCGTTACTAATACGCTCCTTTGTGGTTTTAAGGTACTTAAGGATTGGTGTTTTGGAATAATACTGTTCTAGTTTAACAATATCTGTTGCAAAAGTTTCTTGGTTTGTGGCAAACAAAGCTCTTGGAATTATAATATCTTTATCTCTGGAGAGATTAAGTTTACTATGATCCATATCCCAAAATAAGTGTTTTGGAAAAATTGTCGCTATGTTAATTGATTGTTTCACAATACAAAATTAGTCATTTTTTTTAATACCATCCGTTAATAAATGCTCAAACTGGTGTTAATTCACGTATTCAAACAATTATAAACTACTAAGATCGCGTTTATTATACTAATTTTAATATGCGAATGTATCTGTAATTATCTCTTTCAAATCGATGTCGAGAATTATTGCATTTTGTTATTGAGATGGGAATCTTCGCACTCAAAATCATAGCGGATCGTAAAATAATATTAATAGGATTTTTTCTAATTAAAATGAAATTAGCGAAATGAAGCAAACGGCAGTCATGAGTTAGGAATACTTGGAATAAACGAGGATTTGTATCAGCTGAGTGAGATAATAATAATTTTAGTTCTAAAATAATGAAATATCATATTTATATTCTGGTCTCAATCCTTGAATTTTATAATTATTTAATTCATATTCTAGATGTTCATTCATAAACTCTTCTCCCAGATCTTCATATAGTTTCATGAATTTAAGAGCAATTACGTTTAGTGAATTTGCGGGTATGTGTTCTTTTCTTACTAAACTAGCTTTTCGGAAAGATGTACAAATTAAAGTGTAAATTTCAATAATCATTTTATCACTACTTTTTTCTGTTGGTGCTATATTATTATACTTCCCGATTTCTCTAAACCTAATAACTACACTTCTATCAAACTTATCTAAGAATGAGATTGGTTCTATCGGTTTGTTATTTAAAATATATACATTAAAAAAAAACAACGGATAAATTATGGTCATCAGCAATCTAACAACAATGATTAGTAAATATCTATAAAACCAATTTTTATTCTCATTCTGTTTTAAAGCGTATTTATCTTCTTTTTTTAAATATATGGCAAGAGGGCCATTAAAATTAAGGATTAAACCTAGAGTTATATATAGCAGAAATATTATCATAAAATCTTAAATGTCAATGTTGAATCTAATTACATTATATCTACCATTATTCAGTTATATTGTTGTACTATCAGAATTCATATTATGGCTGCGAATTTGTTCATGATTTGATTAAATTTAAAATGGCATATTCGATTTATCTATTTCTATTTGAATATTTTTATTTAGGCCTTTTTCGTTACATTTGAACTTTGTACATTCATAAATATCATTTACAATTCCTTCTTTGATATCAAAAATTAAATCAAAATAATTATTGGATTTATTTCCAATAAAGGTATAACCCTTGCACTTAAAATTACATTTTTCAGAATTACAGTAGCCGCTATGCATATGCAAAAAAGTATCTCCATATTTTAGAAATTCATCCATTGCATCATCTAGTTTGCTTATGAATTTTTTCTTATCAAAGTTCTGATAAGTACGGTTATCTTCTAAAATAGAATTTAACATGTCGATATCTAAGTTTTGTAAAAAATACAGAATTGCATCGGCTTGTGTATTTAACTGTCGTGGCTCTTCAACAGTTATTAGATATTTTTTATTATGAGTGACATAAGTAACATCACCCATAAGGGCAAGCTCTTTTAGTATTTTTAGTTTATCTGGATCCATTTAGATAATTGTAATTGACGTGAAAATTTAATTAATAACATAAGTGCCGCTCGTCGATTTAGACTTGCCTAAATCATTTAAATTCTTTTCTTTAGCTCTATCAAATGATTGTTGATCCTCTTGTAACTAAACTTATCAAAAATTGAATCAACCGTTATAACTGAATTGGATTTTCTTTTAGTATTAAAATTAAAACCCACACCACATCCCATCAGGAAAAAATTAGAATATAAAATCCTGTCATGTGAATGATATTGTATGTATTCAAACGATAACTTGTAATCACCTTGGAATACATTTAGTAGCTTTCTTTTAATTTTTTCAATATCAAATCGCTCTGATTCTCGTTTGAAATTAAGATAATTCGTGAAAAATTCAATTTTCGTTTCAGTATCTGGTTTTATTACATTCTTCAATAGCGGAATTATATTTTCTTCAATAGGTTTGTTTCCTGAATTTTCAGCAAATAAATAGCCGTCATTTATTATGATTTTATTTTTTGGAATTGTCTTCAATTCTTTAAAATAATCCCAACTTCTAAAACTTTCACTTAAATCAACTTTTAAATTTTCACAAATAGAAATTATGGATTCTATGGTTTTTTCATAATTTTCATAACAAAAACAAAGAGCTCCTTTCTTTTCCGCTTCTTTAAACCATGTTTCTTCATTGATTGTAAAAATGAGAGTTTGTTCACATTTTGAGTGTGCAAAAAAATGTTCTTTTATAGAAATTATTGGTATTACAGGGAAATCTTGTGACTTTAAAGTAATTAAATTAATATTATATAATTCGAGTTCTTTGGGAGTTTCAAATACGTAATCAATATACAAATTTACATCACCATAAGTTTTTAAAATCGAAGTTAAAACCGTTTTTCCTTTTGTTACAGGTGTTTCAGCAAACTCTGAATTAAATTTATCCAAGAATGCCTTCTCTACATATAGCTCCATACTTAATTGTTTTGTTCCTGATTCAGTTTCATTAAGTCAAATTGCAACTGTGTAGCTTCATCATAAAAACCTGGTCCAAATGTATCACTTAGATTACCGTTTTCTCTGATTTCAATAGGCTTCACCTTAGGCTCATTTGCAGTCACATATTTATCAGCATTGAAATAATAAATAATCGATTTGTCGATTCCAATTGATTTTTTAGCTGTTAAAAACTGCAGCTTACGTATCATGTATTCACTATGAGTTTCAATTATGAAATTCAATTCGGGGTAATAGTTGATAATCTCGACAAAAACATCTGCTAATTTTGATTGTAAGTTAGGGTGTAAATTTGCTTCCGGCTCTTCAATAATTATTGTTTTTTCATCAGTAGGAAAACTAATTGAAAATTCATTGCTTTCGTCACAATTCTCAGAAGTCTTTGCTTTTATTTTCATTCCTTCCTTTGGTTCTGTCAATGTAACTATTTTAAGAATGATAGGGATAATTTGTGAAAATCCAAATCCCACATCAGATAATGCTACTTTACGGTCATTAATAGTCAAATAGACTATAGATATGATATTTTCAAAACGCTCAACTGATAGTTCACCAGGAATCTCTAAAATTTCAAATATGATTTTAAGAAAAGTGATGTTTTTTTGTGACTTATTAAAAAAATCAACTACAATGCCGTCAATATCATAGTCTGAAGTATTTGCTAAAACTCTTTTTTGACTTGCTCTATTTGCGGATATATATTGTAGTTTATTAAACTCGCTTTTTAAATTTGATCCGTATTTACTAAATTGTTCGAAAAATGTTTTTTGATAACCAGTTTCTCGAAAAGGAGGTTCACTATTGTTGTCAAAAAGTTTAATTTTAAACAATAACTTCCCTAACTCTGTCTCCCTAATTTCGATAAAATCATTCCCGTGGGTTGCTTGAAAATGAGTTTTTATTATTTCTTTTACAACATTATTTGCACGTTTAAGACAATACTCTAATGCATTGTTAAAATCTGTTGGTATTCCGGTTAATTTGTGATTTCCATCAAAATAAATATCTCCAAATTCTTTTTTCTGCAAATCTATTAGTTCTTCTTTATGATAGGCAGTTGCGTTTATACTGTTGATAATGATATCATAAAGCAAATAATTTTTTTCTAATTTATTTATCGTATTTTTTAAGACAATAGTTCCTATAGTTGGTGTTTGAAGGTTTGTTTGGTCAGAATCAGAAAATCTTTCAGGATTTTTTCTAAATATTTCTTCAAAATTTTCCAGGTTAATTATGTCTTCATTTGGTGAATTTTCAAAATTAACAAGTAATTTTGTCTCATGAGTTTCCCATGGGTCTATCGTTCGGTATGTAGATCCTAGTAATTTATTATTATAAATTAAAGAAAACATAATGTCAATATTAAATTTTAATCTACAATTGGTTCCATCACTTTTGAATACCAATAGGTTTTCATTAGAATTTGTAATATCTATTTGGAATAAGTCACCGTTATTCTTCATATCATTAATGAAATAATTATCAACAAAATAACTGTCATCTAAAAATTCTAAATTATTATCAAAACGAATTTTTATTTTTTTATCATTCAACTCCCAATTCGTGACTTTAGCAAAACTTTCAAGATTGTGTGATCCCCCATTAAAATTTAATTTAGAAACACCGTTCTTCAACAACAGCAATAGTTTTGTAAAAGAACTTTTTCCAGCATTATTTGGGCCAACAAGCAGCGTTATTGGTCTGATTTCAAATTCAGTAAATTCTTTGAATACTCTAAAATTTTCAATTCCTATTTTCTTAATCATGTTCTGTTGATTTTAATGCAAAATAAACCTATATCTACGCAGCTTTACTGCATAGTAAAATTTATTCCGTAGTATTGTACCAAATCTAAACAATTTAAATCATTTTATATTATGGCTGTTACTAAAAAACCACTTATTCGCTACAAAATTTTAGATGCTTGTTTTAAGAATCCCTATAAGAATTTTACAAAAGAATTATTATTGGATGCTGTTAATGATAAACTACTAGATTTATTTGATGATGAAACCCAATGTGTTAAACTTCGTCAATTGCAAGATGATATTGCCTTTATGAAAAGTGCTGAAGGCTGGGGGATTGAATTGGCAGATATAAAAGATGGTAAAAAAAGGATTTACAGGTATGAAGATTTAGATTACTCTATCAACAATGCTCCCTTGAATGAGGTGGAAATGGATCAATTTCAGTCGGCTATACAAGTGCTTTCGCAATTTGAGGGAATGCCACAGTTTGAAGGGATTCAGGAGATTATTGCAAAGCTTAAAACAGATTTGAAAGTGTCAACTAATGAGAAGCCGTTTATTGGTTTTGATCGTTCGCAAGATTTAAAGGGAATAGAATATTTCAGTACGCTGTATAATGCCGTACAAAATAAAACTACTTTAGAAATTACCTATAAAGACTTTAAAACGGAAGAGCCTTACACTTATATTTTTCATCCACATTACCTAAAAGAGTATAATAATCGCTGGTTTTTGTTTGGTTTCCATCCCGAAAGTTATAAATGGGACTGGAATGTAGCTATTGATAGAATAGTGTCAGTAAGGCCAATTGTTATTCCTTTTGTGGTTAATGAAACTATCGATTGGCAAGAGTATTTTTCGGACATGATAGGTGTTAGTAAAGGAGTAAATGCTGTTTTAGAAAATGTTGAGTTGCATTTCAACCAATTGACTGGAAAGTATATGGAGAATAAATCCATACACGAAACCCAAAAGCATAAATGGCTTGATGAGTTTACTTTAGAACTGAAGATAAAAGTAATGCCCAATTACGAATTAGAGCGATTGATTTTGTCTTATGGTGAAAGTGTTAAGGTTATAGAACCTCAACATTTGAAAGACAGGATTAAGGAAAGATTATTGAAAGGATTGGATAATTATTAATTTATTGAATTTTCAAAAATTGTATAATCTGCTACGTTGTTGATTTTAATAATTTCTGAAGTTTTTAGGTTTTCAGGTTTCTTAATATCACATATTTTAAGCAATCCTTTTTTTCCGTCTAGTACTAATAAGCGATTGGCGCTAAACTCTTCCGATATTTGGTATTCTGAATTTGGTTCAAAAGCAATGACACCAATAGGTCTTTTTAATTCAGAAAAAGTTTTAAGCGTGTATTTGGATCCGCCTGTTATAGAGCTTTGAGCTAGAATTAATCCATTAGACAAACCAGCCTGAATTCTACTTGCTTTGCTGCCAGAAAATTGATCTTCTTTTTTATTAGGCTCTTGTTCTGATATGAGCAATCCATTATTTGCCAAAACCATCGATGCAAGTTCTTTAGTAACTTTTGAAGATGTTTTTTCAAAATTTAACCCGCCTGATAGTACACCTATGACATTTGGAGCAATTGTATTGTTAATTAATATAGCACTTTTATCAATTCCGTCAACCAGACCGTTACAGATAGACCATTTATCGCTGAAGTACGTTCCTAATTTAGCTGCAATCTTATTTCCTAAGTCAGTTGATTTTCTTGTGCCAATTATGGCAATCACCTTTGAAAGTAAATTAAGATTTCCTTTCAAATAAAGAATAGGAGGAGGGTCTTTTATTTCAAGCAATTGTTTAGGATAATCTTTGTCGATAATGGTTCGTATTGTAATATCAAGTTCAGTACATTCCTGTATTATTTGTTCAGCATATATAATATTTTCTTCAAGATCATCTAAAGTGATTTTGTTACTGATACCACAAAGCATTTCATGATTGTTTTTGTAGCTATGTATCAGATGAATATTTTGCTTCATAAAAGCCGCTCCAATACCTTTAATCAAAGAAATAGCTATTATATATTTGGTTTCAGTTTTCATCAATTTATTTTTGTAGATAATCCACACCCAGTTTTATAGGAACAATTATGAAATTTAACTCCGTCTTCTTTTCGAATACTTATTTTCATGTCATTATTGCAACGAGGACACTTTTTAGAATGGATGGGTAAAATTAAATAAAACAAAGCGATAAATAGAATGTTTTTTGCTCCTCTAGCTTTCAACTGTGTTACAATTTCATATGCTGTTGCAGATGATGTAAATTGATCATCAATAACAATTATATTTTTGTCTGTTAGATCAAATTCTGTTTTAGTGGTGAGGAACTTGGAAATAAATGCTCTTCTAGAAGTATAATCAGGTCGGTTTCTTAAAGAGCCATCGACCTCATCTCTCCATTCAAATAGTTTTATTTTAGTAATTGCACTACCTATTAAGTCAAATATTTCTTTCATCTTATTAGGAGGAGAGGTCGTTTTTTTATCTGACACATAGGTTAAGTAATCCCATTGATATTGTGGTAAACTTTCTAATCTCGACAAATATGAATTTAAACCATTAACTAAGGTATTCAAAAACTCTTGGCTTCGTTTAGGATTGTCTATTTGATAGTATTTATCGGCTCTTGCATATTTATCACATTCGCCATCTTCTTGTCTGGCTAAGCATCTGAAAGCAATAAAACCATTTTGTGTTTTAATATCTTTAAACGCAACCGACCTATATGAATCACTTCCAGTAAATGCGGCTTCAATTGCCAATAAACGACTTAAAGGGCTATCAATTATTTTATTAATACTCGAATAGCTTTTAGCATAAAATGTAGGTCCCATTTTTAACGGTTTCCAATCTTGTCCAATACCATCACGTTCGTCAACTTCTGAAGCTTTATAAAACTTTGTGTGAACTGTTCTGATGTTTAACCTTCTGCCTAATTCTATATCTAAAAAACTATCTCCAATGAGAATAAAATTGTCTCTGTCGATATATAATTCTTTAAGTTCTTGATTTGTTTTTATGAATTCTAATGTTCTGTCTGGGTTCGGTTTATCAGCAAGAAACACAAATTCAACATTAAATATTTCGACAGCTATTTTTTGAACATATTTTGGATGAGAATCAGAAACTATAATCACTCTATTTCCTAAACTTTTTTGTTGATTGATAAATTCAATTGCACCATCAAATACTGGGATAGTATTAAGAATAGTATCGTCAAGCCCGTCCTTCATTCTTTTGAATTGGGGATGAGCCGTGTTAGTTAAGGTTCCGTCTAAATCAATAAGTAATATCATCCTCTATCTTTGTTATTAAGTCTTAGTTATCCAATTTTCAATATGTTCATTTATTTTTTCTTGCCATTCTCTTATGTCTTTCTGAACAGGAATTTTTAACAAACTGCACTCCTCGTCTTTTTTATCATGTAACCTATGATGATAATTACCTGTGATTATTTTTTCATTCTTGTCTGGATAGAGTAGAGCTGTTTTCTTTGCATTATAATAATGTAAATAGGCAAACATTTGACGTAAATCATCATTTGATGGTTTGTCGTCATTCATATTTTTCCATTTGGTATCTAAAACATAATTTTTAGTTAGGTACTTAATGAAAATATCAGCCTTAAAATATGACTTTGTCTGATTGTTGCTCTTCCAGAATTTCGCAACTTTCTGATCTTCAATCTCAAATAAGGGATTTGACTTAATACTGTGAAAAACGAATTTTTCCCATAAAGCGTTCATGTCAAACATTAAAGCAACGACTTCATCAACACCAGTTATTACATCAGGATGAAAATTTAATAGGATCATTTTTGAAATTAGTAACGATAATTTATAAGGTTGAGTTTTTCTGTTTAGATTAATTTTATCAAAAGTACTTTCCATAACATTTACATTATTAAGTTCAGGAAAATTCATTAATAATCGATTAATTCTACTTTTCAGAGCCTGTAAACCGTTTGTTTGCTGTAAAACCTTTAAGGTTTTATATAAAATGGCATGTAAATGATGTTGCGTATCATATTCTGTAGTATGTACATAAAACCGTTCCTTATGGACCAAGTTATATTGTATTTGTTTAGAAAAAATTAAGTTTCCAGATAGCGATTTTTTATTATCTTCAATCTCGCGGTATTGCTTGATTAGACCTTTGTGTAATAATGTTTCTATTTCAATTATAAAAAGTTCATAATATATGTCTAAAAAGCTATTAGGTAATAATTTTAGCGAACTAAAACTCGTTGCATTGACATCAAAAGCATTGACCACTTGAAGCATTTTTATTAATAAGTTTCTCCAGCTATCTTTCTCTTCTTTTTCAGATTCTACATTCCAACTTCGATCTGCTTTTGGCAAAACCTCTATTACAAGATCTTTTAATTGTAATACGCCAACAAACTGACAAAATCGCACTCCATTTCTAACCAAAGTATAAAATGGGAATGAGTTTTTGTCTGCGGTTAGTTTGGTTAATTGGCTTAAGTTCAGAAAAGTATTAGGTTTGTACTTTCCGTCTCCAAAATAAATTTCTAATGCATCTAAATGTTTCTTTTCAAATAGAATACCATTATATTTTTCATTAACTATTAAACTATCGTATTCAAATATTGTGATTTGTTTCCTATTCATTACTTTCAGGAATACTTACCTTATTCATTAATATATTTAAAGCATTGTAAAAAATTGCATCATCATTAAATTCTGTGATACTATAATTATAAGTTTCTCTGCCCACATAGTCGTTCCCATTAAACTCTTTATCGTTAGCAAACAAGTCCTTATGGTTTTCTACTTTTATTTTTGTCACAAAACCAGACCCCAAAACTAGACCTATCTTATTGTAATCACCATAGAAATACTCTTGTAAGAGCGGAATAATGTTTTTATAGAATGCTGATTTTACCTTAGTCTCTATAATTTCTTTTTCATCCAAAATAAAAAATGAATGACCTATTAAATGATCCCTACCCAATAAAACTTCAATTCTTTTATTTATAGTTTCAAGAATATCATAAGCAAACATTCCATTGAACGAATATCTCGATTTGTGTGTGTCAAATAATTCATATTTAGGCATCATTTCTACAAAATCAAATCTACGGCGCAATGCAGTATCTAAAGCTTCGACGCTTCTATCTGCGGTATTCATTGTTCCCAAAATATAAACATTCTTAGGAACGCTAAATTCCTGTTTGCTGTACGGTAAAATTCCTGTTATGGCCTCGCTATTACCTTCTCTTTTACTTTCTTCTACAAGCGTGATTAACTCTCCAAATATTTTGGAAACATTTCCTCTATTAATCTCATCAATAATTATAACAAAATTTTTATTAGCGTTATCACTATTCTCTACTTTAAACGGATAGTTAGCTTTAATGTATTCGCCTATCGCGGTAGTATATGGTTTCCAGTCTCTGATTAGATCGTTAATTACATAATCCCTTACCATTTCTTTGGTAACTCCCATTTTTGTAGCTTTTTCGGTTTCTGGTATAGCTACAGCAGTTTCATTACTGTTGATTATTACTTTAAATTTCTTCTTTTGTGTGGGTGTTTCTAACATAATAGATCCTTCATTTAGAACCTCTTCTACAAATTTAGAATAGGAATCTTCAAATGTTTGCGACGCTTTCTTTTCCGACGCTTTTAAACAAAGCTTTTTAAAAACGCCATTTTCAATCTCATAAACTACTTTTCCTTCATTTGTTTTTTTAGGTTTTATTCCTTCAATAAAATCTTCATAACTCATGTTTTGATGAAAAGTAGTAAATACAATTTGGCCTTCTTTTACTTTCTTGTCGTATAGTCTTTTAACTTCCAATCTATCGTTCCAATCCAAGATCTTTACTTCGTCATCGTCGATTATTTCTAGGGCTTTGTTAATAGAATTATAGGTTTTTCCAGTTCCTGGTGGACCATATAGTATTTGATTGAAGGACTGTTTCATGTAATTAGAATTATTATTTGTATCAAAAGGAACTGTACTGTGCATTTTCTCAATGATATTTCTTATTTCGTCACCAATATTTTCGTCAATATATTTAAGAGCTGCAGTTACATTATCTACTATGTCATCCTCTCGTAAATTGTAGCTTTTACTGTAACCTATACTTTTAGAACCTTGCCAATCAATCCATTCTAGTTTCTCTGGTAGTTTTTTTATCATATTGAAGAAAATTTCTTTTTCTGTCTTCATGCCTTCGAAATGAACATCAACAAAAACTTCGCTTCCTTTTTTTCCTCGTGTGCTAACTTCATAGTGAGCAATTCTATCACCAATAATTCCTTTCTTATCAGTAACCCAAACGAAGGTTTGTTTTGGTTTATGTTCTAATATTTGAAATTCAACGTATTCTGTCTTAAAATGAATTTTAAGACTTTCAACTAACTGCTTAAATGTCATTTCTGATTTATTTTTATTTAATTGGTTTATAAATTTTAAATAATGGGAATTAATCAAAGAATTTGGAATTCCCCTTTCAGTTCGATCATTAAAATCTATATATTCCTTATTTTGATTTTTTAAAATTTCATAATCTTTTTGGACTTTTTGAGAAAGTGCTTCAATATCAGAATAATCAGCATTAACTTCAAATAAGCTATAATCAAAAAACTCTTCTATTCTTCTAATGATTTTGTCGAATTTTCCTCTTTTAGCTTCAAAGTTATATATAGATTCATGCTCTTTATTCTTATTTCTAATAGCACATAAGAAGTTATAAAATGGTTCTTTTAAGTTTGTTTTTTCTAGGATATCTGTTTTAAAATTATTTCTCAAAATAGCATATTCTAAAAAATTTGATAATAAACCTTGAAAAGCAGAATCTTCAAATTTATAACCACTTTCTAAATATCCTAAATCAATGTTTTTTTTGTCACCTTCTAATTTTATCAGTTGAGGAGCTTTTTTTTCTATTTCAACAATACAAGCCTCTTTGGTTTTTCCTGCACTTCCGGTTGTCACACCATCATGTGTAAATTTAATTTTGTTATCTTCAAGTTGAAGGAATTTGTCTAAAACATATTGAATAAAATTGCTATCTGTTTCCCCATTTCTAATTCCAATTGTGTTGCCATTGTCCCTGATATAATTAAAAAGGCCCAATTCATATTTTACACCATTGTAATTTAGATCTATTTTGCGACATATATTTAAACCCTTAAACTTGACCAAGCCGTGATCTGTTATGTTTGTGAAACCATTTAATTCTGTGAAATTTTTATTTGGATCAAACAAACACTTATAAAATTCAGTAATTATTGGTATTAATTCAGGCGTTGTTGTTTCTGATAATTCATTCATATCTAATTGTCAATATTATTTTATTATTACAAATAAACCCAGAAAGTCACAGGATTTATAATTGATACATTTAGGATTTGTCTAACTTCACAATTTTGCAGAAACCATTCAGACATAGTATTTCCTCCTCTAATTCTCGGTGTATTTATTGGATTTGCTGTATATAAAGTTCCTGGAATAGGTTCTCTATTATTTCCTAAATAGATGGTAATTGGTTCCAAATGATTTCCAACTAGATCAATAAATTGATTGGAAAGATTTAGAAAACCTTGTTCAAATGGAGCTGTAGTTAGAGTAGTAGTCGTGTGCATATTTATAGTTTTTAAATCCCCCTAACTCTCTTATCATACAAATCCGTAAACCACATTTTTTTGAACATGATATTGGCACGATCTTCTGATAGTTTGTTGTAGAGTTCCAGCTTGGTATTGATAAAGTTTAATAACTCGTTATCTATTTCCTCACTGAATTTGTCTTGGATGTTGTCTTTGGAATTGTTTTTATTAAAGAAGCCCATCAATTCTTCGTTAGAATAGATTTTATCTTTCATTTTAAGAAATTCTATTTTGTCTTCCTCTGTGAGTTCTAGTCCAAAAGTATCATTGAGTACTTTGATGATGTTTGTCAGTAAATCCAGTTCATCTTCTTCTTTGCCGGCAACTCCTCCTGGAGTCATTCCGTAGGCTTCCCCGTTCTCGGATACTAAGGCTAAGTCCGTCGTGTACATATGTTGTATTTTGTAGCTGTCTAATTCTACTTCGCCTAATACATCCAAAGGCAAATTAGCCTTTACATAAGGCAGCATTTTCATCAAAGCAGTCAGGAAGACATAGTATTTCTCCAGTTCTACATCTGTAAAAGTGATAATTTGACTTAAAAAGCGATACAGTTTTAAAAAGGTTTGTGCATCTGACTTGAAGTTTACTTGGTCTTCTTCGTTCAGCGTATCCACGAAGCGTTTGCTAACTGTTTTTAATAATGGATTTAGCTTCTCGTAATTATTTCCTTTACGGAAAAAGATCTCAGCAAAGGCATTAATTTCATTTTCATGGAACACATTGAAGTCATCAATTTTATTTTGTACAGTATATAAACTATTGGGATCGGTTTGATTGTCTTCTTCCATGAAGTTCTCGCCATAGAAATGCTGAAAATCAGCTTGCACCATTTCAGGGTCATTTACAAAGTCTAGCACCATTGTACTTTCTTTACCACGCATAGTTCTATTCAACCGGCTTAAAGTTTGAACCGTAGCAGCACCGCCTAATTTTTTATCTACAAACATGGTATGCAATAAGGGTTCGTCAAAACCAGTCTGAAACTTATTTGCCGCAATTAAGAATCTAAACTGAGGTAGTTTTAAGGCTTCAGGTATCGATATTTTACCCTGCAATTGATTCATACTCGTTTCGGTATATTCCTCATTGGTTTCGTGGTCTTTTACTGTTCCTGAAAATGCCACTAAGGCTTCGTACGGCAATTTCATTTCCCTCATGATATCATCAAACTTGACTTTGAAACGTACGGCATGTAATCTCGATTTGGTTACGAGCATGGCACGTGCTTTCCCTTGAATTTCATTTTGGGTTTGACTCACAAAATGTTCAATCATTATTCGTGCTTTTCGTTCAATGGCATGATCTTGTAAATCGACATAGGAACCTAATAAACGTACTGTTTTTTTCTTTTCGTATTCTTTGTCGCTGATCTCAGTACGCTTTATGATTTTATAATAGCGTTTGAATGACATATAATTTTTCAATACATCGCGAATGAAACCTTCCTTAATGGCTTGTTCCATCGAGTAGGTATCAAAGGCTTTTATTTTACCATCTTTTTTTGTACCAAATAATTCCTCGGTTTTTGGTTTTGGAGTAGCGGTAAAAGCAAAAAAGGAAATATTAGGTTGCTTTCCTTTTCGTTTTATTTCGTCTGCAACAATATCATCAATATCTTGGGAAACATCCTGTTCTTCAGCTTCTTCAAGCGACAATGACTTTTTTAAATGTCGCGCTGCCTCTCCAGATTGTGAGCTGTGGGCCTCATCAATTAGTACTGCATACGTTCGATTAGGAATACTAGCAATAGTCTCTGAAATCACAGGAAATTTTTGAATCGTGGTTACAATTATTCGTTTGCCTTCCTCTATTGCCTTTTTTAGATCTTGACTTGTTTTATTTTCATCTATGTAAGCCACCAATCCCGGCGTATTATCGAGTTGACGGATGTTGTCTTGTATTTGCTTGTCTAAAACTCTACGGTCATTGACAATTATTACCGAATCGTATAAGGCTTTGGTATCGGTATCTTTTTGATAAAAACCACTCAAGCGATAGGCTAACCACGTGATGGTATTTGATTTTCCTGAACCTGCAGAATGTTGAATTAAATAATTTTTACCCACACCTTCTTCTTGAACAGCATTCAATAAGCGTTGCACGGCTCTTCGTTGGTGAAAACGAGGAAATAATAATTTAGTTGATTTCTTTTCCTTTAAACTTTTGGTAACGCTGTCATATACTTTTTCTACATCCGTTTGTACATTGATGTAGTTTTGAATTAAATCTAATAAAGAATCCTTCGTTAAGACATCTTCCCATAAATAAGAAGTGGCAAAACCGTTTTCATTATAATTATCTAATTCTTTATTGAAAGGTAAAAAGAAAGTCGCTTTTCCTTTTAATTCAGTGGTCATGAACACTTTTTCAGTACCAACTGCAAAATGGACTAAACAACGTTTGAATTCCAAGAAAGGTTCTCCTTTAGGATCGCGATCTTGCATGTACTGTTTGATAGCGTTGTGGTGATTTTGTCCTGTTAATTCGTTTTTTAGTTCTAAAGTAACCACCGGAATACCGTTAATAAACAAAACCAAATCAATAGCATTTTCATTCCTTTTAGAATACTTTAATTGTCGAACTATGGCCAACCGATTTTTTCCATACCACTGCTGGTGTTCTGGTGATTTATCGTTCGCCGGCTGAAAATAAACCAGATCAAATTTCTGACCTCTGTCTATTACTTTTTTACGCAGTAAATCCAGCGTTTTGTCTTTATTGTCTTTGTAGACCTTGGCAATATTTGCAATGATCTTTTCATCTACTTTATCACCATATTGTTCTTCTTTTAAAAGAATGTATTTTTCTGGTTGTGTCTCTTGAATAAAACCAATAACCTCAGTAGGAATGAGGCATAATTCCTTATCGTATGCTGTTGGAGCTACTTCGTGAAAACCACCATACTCAGTCAAGTATTTTACAATATGTTCTTCTAGATGAATTTCTCTAATGCCTTGTGCCATATTAATCGTTTAATTTAGTAAGGAGTAGATCGAGTTCTTCTTTCTTATCTTCAATTTATTTCAAGATTGAAATTTACTCCAGTAATTTTTCTTTTTCTACTTTTAAATCCTCTATTTCTGATTCCAATTGTGTATTTGAATTTTCCTGTAATTCTAAAACAAGTTTTTCAATTTCTTGTCTTGATAAGTTTTCATGCTTGTTTAAATAATCAATAACTACTTGAAAATTTGGGTGATAATATCTTTCTAAGTAACCAAAAGAGTTACGCGAGAACGGAAACCGCAATAAAAATGTATATCATTTGACACCAAACGATAATTAATATTTCTTTCATTTGTTATAGTTTTATTTCAATCGACTAATACTACATCTTACTCGTCGATTAAACCTATAACACGGCATCCATTTTCTTTAACGATGCATTTTTCTATATATTTAGTTTTTAACTTGTTGCCATTTCATAACTATTTTACCTCCTCAGAAATTAACGATAGGCTTGGAGTTTTTCTATTTATGATCCAATGTTATTCAAATCCAATTTACTTGCGTGCCGTCAGCTATTTTTTTAAATATAAAAGAGTAGAAATTACTTTTAAAATCCTAATATTTTTTCCATTCTAAACTTTTAAAACCGCTCTCTAGGGACCATTTACGCCATACAGCTTCGAGAATCTCATTATCTCTTTGACCTTGCATGTGTTTATAATTTAGCATTTTATCATCTTTATCTCTCTCATGCGTTTCATAAATATGTAAATTAGTAAATTTATTATTTTCTGCTTTTATTGGTTGTAAACACAATGATTTATCTTTTTCAAGAGCAGTTTTAATGTCTGTTTTATTAGCTATACAATACGCTCTTACTTTTTCAATTTCGGGACTACCAAAATAGAATTGACTATTGCCTTTTTTATTAAAATATTCTAAGTATCCATCTGTGAAGATATAGATATGATTATCATAATTTATATATGTAGTGTCAACACCATCTGTTAAAAACGTTTCTTTTTTGACGATGCCATCATTTTGATTTTTTTCAATCAAAATACTTATTAAATCAAGGCCTTGATTTCTTATTGTAGTGTAGGATGAATTTACTTTATTTTCAAAATCTCTAAGCTGCTGATTCAAACCTTTATTTTTATATTCACCAGTTGAATTAATAAATTGTTGTTTTGCTCCAAGACCACTGATTTTATCAATATCAATTGACGCTATCATTTTGTCAGAAAAAGAAGTGTAGTAAATGGATGATTTGTCTCCAATTTTTTCACCAGGTTTTACACACTCATTTTTAAAATAGGATATTAAATTTTTAATTTCTACAATATCCTTGTTGGGTTTATTGTCAATGCGACTGGACATATCTGATATAATAACTATATTTTGATATGTCAATTTTTTATTTTGGGGTTCAGAGCCACAAGAGGCTAATACAATTAATCCCAAAAGTGTATAAAAAGATTTGTACATGATATTAAAAATAAATTAATTATTAGAAGCTTGGTCAATTTCTTTAACTCTGTAACCCACTTCATTAGATGCGTAAAATTCAGGAAGAAATTCTATAAAACCAGATTTATATGCGGAGATTACACTACTCAAAATCACATCTGTAAATAATTGACCACTTGTTATTCTTGCACTAAAGTCATCAAAAATAGCTTTAATTTGCTTTTGTAATTCTGAATATTTAGCTTCAATTTGTGTTTGAATGGTATTGATATCCGTTTCAATTCGAATACGTTTGTCATTAAGACTTTCAATTTCAATGTTTTTTTCTTTTAATAGATTAGTGATGATTTCTTTATCAGCATTGAGTTCAATCATTTCCATATCCAATATTTGAATCTTCCTGTTTTTTTCAGCGTCAACAATTTCTCTTCTTGAATTTTTATAAGCGTTACTTATGTTATCAATTAAGAAATGTGTTAAAAAAAGTGGAAACATACCAAAAACAAATATCAACCAAAATTCACCATGTTTTACTACCTCCCACAATTGCATTGTGGACACTTCGCCGACTAGTAACGATTTTATTTCATCTGTGTTAATAGCTACCATAGTTGAAACTAAAATATCAAATACTACTAAACCTATCCAAAACATTGCTCCATTAACCCATTTATTAGTACTACCTAGTAATTTTAAATTGGACAGTAGTACGGGAATTAAAAAAAACAAGCTAGCAACAAAGCCGAATAATGGCCCTTGGAGTTTAAATATTTTAGTTATTGCGTTTGCATCTACAAGTTGTGGAAGACCCGGATTTATACCCGCTTCTAATGATTTACGAATTAAATTTCCTTCAAAAAACACTTTGTAAACTGCTGAAGCAAAAAATATAGACAAATAAAAAGCAAATATGGTGAGAGCTATTAAAATAAAAATAGTTCCAACACTCCAGAATTTTTTAATTATAAAAGTTTGTTCCAGATTGTTTCTTTCTAGTTTATTTTTTTCAATATCCTTATTAATTTGCAGCAATCCTTTTTGGCCTGTATTTGGATTTCCTGATTCAAAAATTGATTTTTCCTGTTTTAAATCCTCAATTTTTATATTTAATTGTTTGTTTTCAAGTTCATTATCTCTTTTTGCGACACTAATTTTTTCTTGTTTTTCATTTTCTAGGTTTGTTTTGTTGCTTTCATAAGCAATTGAAATGTTCGAAGCTAAAACATTTTTAATATTTCCAAGTCCTTCGTCTGTAGCATAAGTTCTTATTCGCTCTTTGATAGTATTGTACTCTGTTCTAAAAATATCGATATTACCTTTGTTTTCTCTCGATTTTTCGTAGCCATCAGCTTTGTATTTTTCAGTATCAATTTGAGCAGCAGAATATACTAAACTATGAAGCTGTTTTGAAAAGGTATCGATAATATTCATAGGTTGGGCTTCTGGGATTGTGGTTTCGGACATAATAGATTGTTCGCTAACCGCTATTTTATGATCAATATTATATTTTAGGCGTTCAAACTCTGACAAGAATTGGGAATAGATAGCAATATCATCTGAAACTTGAATGTTCTCAACATTGTTATTGCTTGCATTCAAAGAGTAGTTATAGGAACCATTAATTGATATTTTACTGTCAATTAAACAAAATTTATGATGCATTATTCCACGAGTGTCACCCGTGTCAAATGCATGAACACTAATACCAGCACCTTTAAGCATTAATTTAACAGTTTCGTTTTGAGCATTTGAAGACAAGATAATATCGACTACCACCTTGCGATTATTTGCTTCAACAATAGCCATTGCAATTTCTCTGTCAGTAAAATATGCCATTGCAAGATAGATGCATTGCCGTGCATTATTAATTTCAGAAATAATTCTTTGCTTTATCTCCGTTCCATTTGTAATTAGGTCGCTCATATTATTTTGTTTTAATTTTGGTAGGTATTATGTCCATTTTCATTCTTATCTATTTTTTTGGCTCCACCCAATCTCTAACATCAATTTTACCAGTAACCGCTTCCGAAATTAATGACTGACGATAAGTTTGGAGGTTTTTAATCTGATCTTTTATTTTGTTGGAAAGCGAATCGTTCTTCTCTAAAATTTCAGTTAATTTAATTCCAATAGAATTTTGTTCGTCGAAACTAGGAAAAGGAATTTGAAGGTTTAATATTTTTTCAACTGATAACCCAGGTTGTGCTGAAGCTTGAGAATATTGATTAAGATTCATTAATCTTAAAAGTTCTCCAAGCCAAAAAACATTCAGTTCTTTCATTGAGGATACCACAACTGCATGTTCAGTAGCCCAAAATCTTCCAGCAGCATAATTTATATTCCCACATAAATTTCCTTGTCTACCAATAAGTGGAAAATAACCATCTTGATTATATTCAGAAATAAAACCTCTTACTCCATTTCCACCATAAACAGGGTAAGTTCCTTCTTCTTCTATTATTTCTGCAGAAATGAAGTTGCCACTTTTCATTACCACAATATGTTTTAGTTTCACAACACCCCAATGCTCCGGAATATCACCCAACCAATCCACACCGCTATTTTTCATTTTAGCGTTTCGTTTGAGTCCTTTGGTCACGGCTTCGTTAATTACGGCTTGGCGTTTTTCTTTGAGTAAAGTAATAAGCTGTTTTTTCTTTTCGATAATTGCATCGATAAGATTGGTTTTGTAGTCTAGGAAAGTGGCTATTTGGGTTTGTTCTTGGACTGAAGGTTTTAGTAAATATAGATTTTTAACATCACCATCATTAACGCCTGCTTGAGCGCCGCCGGTTTGGTGTGTCAAAATTTGACTTCTCATATTTAAAAACATATAATACAAGTATCTACTATTTGCTTTACTTAGATTTTCATCAATTGCAACAACTGATTGATTTGCACAAGCTTGAAAAGTTAGATAACCAATGTTTGCACAAGTTGCACCAGTTAAGGCGATTAATACTGTATTTGGTTTAATCCACTTTGCCGAACTATTAATTAACCCTTCTTCAGAAATAAATTTCTCCGCAGTGGTAATTTCACAATTTTGTAATTTTCCTGACGGAAGCCATGGAATTTCTCCCTTTTCCCAATAACTTTCAACAACTGTAGATGGAGTTCCTCCTGCATAAGTGTTAGCAACATGCTTAACTTTACAATAATCCCAATTTTTTGGAATTTCTGGATACCAAGTTATATCAGTGGTTTTATAATTTTCGTAACTCTTCATTAGGCTAATAATTCTTTTAATAAACTGGTAATATCACCCTCCAAAGTTTGAATTTCGGTTTTTACTGCTGCCGCTGCGCGCAGTCCTTTATATTCGTAAAAATTCTTGGTAAAGTTTATCTCGTAACCAAGACGTGTTTTGTCAAAATCTATCCAAGCATCGGGTACATGAGGCAGTACTTCTTTTTCAAAGTATTTTTCAATATCAGAACCTATAGGCACGTTTTCTTTGTCTCGTTTTTTGCTGTCGGCTTTTGGATTTTTATTTTTGTCCAATTGTTTCTTGCCTTTGGCATCGTACAAAGGCTGTTCTACCGTGAGTTGGTAAAAACCAAAATGGTCGTTGTCAAAGATTTTGGAGTCTTTGGTCGACGAGAATTCAGTATATAATTCTAAAATTTGGGCAATATGGTTGTCGGTAATTTCATTACGCTTGTTCCCTAAACTTTTTTTATTCGAACGACAAAAATCGACTGCATTTATTAATTGCACTTTTCCTTTGCGTTGCTTTTCTTTCTTATTGGTCAAGAACCATATGTAGGTGTTAATTCCAGTATTGTAGAACATGTCCTTTGGCAAAGCCACAATACATTCTAACCAGTCATTCTCGATAATCCATTTACGGATATCGCTTTCGCCACTACCAGCATCACCAGTAAATAGAGGAGAACCATTAGTTACAACTGCAATGCGACTGCCTTCGCGTTCCATTTTGGAAATCATGTGTTGTAAGAATAATAATTGACCGTCAGAACTACGTGGTAAACCCGCATAAAAACGCCCTGCTGGGTTGAGTGATTCGTTGGTAATAAAGTTTTGGTCTTTTTTCCACGTAACACCGTAAGGAGGATTTGCCATCATATAGTGAAAATGCTTTCCTGGAAACTGGTCTTCAGAGAAAGAGTTTCCGTGTTTCACGTTATTTGACTCTTCACCTGTAATCAAAGCCTCAGATTTGGCAATTGCATACGATTGCTCATTGAGTTCTTGCCCGTAGGTTTGAATCGAAGGTTTTTTGGCTTGTTCTGCCAGTAGTGTATCTAAAATATATTTTTTTCCAAGATTCACCATACCACCTGTACCACAAGCTGGGTCAAAAATCGTGCGGATGATTCCTAGTTGTGATAATTCGGCTTTTTCATTTGCAAACATAATGGCATTCATCAACGCAATTACATCTCTAGGGGTAAAGTGCTCTCCAGCGGTTTCATTGGATTGCTCGTTTGAGATTCTAATCAATTCTTCGAACACATAACCCATGCCGTGATTGTCGATTTTATCGGTATGCATATCAATCTTGCATATCGCATCAATCATTTCATACAGCAGTTTATTTTTGATCAAACGTCCTACGATTTTATCAAACTGAAAGTTTTCTAAAATATCACGTACTTCTTGATTGAAGCCGTTAAGGTAATTGTTGAAATTGATTTCGATATTACGAGCATCATCCTTTAGGGAATGCAACGTATGATTAGAAGTGTTATAAAATTTTAAGCCACCCGCTGCTTTACGCAAAATAGGGTCTAGTTTATCGTCGGCTACTTTGTCTTTGAAATTTTGGTGGGTAGAACGAACGTTTTCGTTCACCCCATCCAAAATACAATCCAATCGACGGATGACTACAAAAGGAAGCACAACATCACCAATTTCATTTTTCTTGAAGGCATCCCGCAATACATCGTCGGTGATTTGCCAAATGAATCCTACTTCTACTTTTTTGTTATTATTGGTACTCATGTTTTGTTTTAAATTTTGTTACGCAAATGTAAGGTGTTGGTGTGCGGGTTTAGTGCGGTGGTTTTAGAAAGTTATAATTCTTCAAATAAACCATTTTCCAGTATATTGCCAAACTTATTAGTTATTAATCCTATTTTAGTCGGTACCGCATTATATTTATCTCTAATATTTTCTAAGAGTTTATTTATTCTTTGGAAGCTATCTTTAATGTTATGATCGTATAAAAAATCGCATGAAATTGACGCATTATCCCTATCAAAAATATGTTGTAAATCAATTATCGAATAATCTGTCATGATATGCCTATTATTATCAAAAAGATTTTTTTTGTGAGCATAAACGCTTATAACTAGATTTGGATTATTAACTCCAGCTATAAGTAAATTTGTTTTGGCAATAACTTGATTATCATTATTTAAATTGTTTACTAAAAGCGATAAATGGCAAGTTGCATTACTATTATTTAAATACAATTCATTTAACAACTTTATTAAATTAGGTATTTTTGGTTCCATTTTATCTTGGTCTTCAAATAAATAAGGATCAATAATCAACACATTTTTGCATCGGTGTTTGATTACGACAATTCCATTCATTTCTTTATCAACAATCTTACTAGCAAAAGATTTTGGGATTAATGGATCTTCAAAATTGTAATTAACTCCTGCACTAATTGAGTTGTTTAATTCATTAAAACTTAAAATATCAGCATCGCATTTATCTAATAAAAATAAAGAGTATGGTTTGTTTCCATTGATTGGACCTAGTTTTAATCTGTTATTTTTAACAGCAAGAAATATATAATATTCTCTAAAATCGGTTGGAACATAATTCTGTCTTAATTTTTTATGAATTTTGATTACTTCTCTTTCAGATATTGGAAGATGAATTTCAGAGTTTTTTAAAACATCAATTAGCCGATTTTTATTTTCTGTTTTGTTATCGCTTTCAAGAATATTTTGGCTTACTTGATAATTATTAAATGCATTAAAAAAATTATCTTCTAAGTAGATACGTGGTTTCATGATTGCTTATTGTTTTTTAGAAAAATTTCTAATGCAATATCATCAACAACATCTAAAAATCCTTCTCCAAACGGTTTGTTGAAACTACCGTCATTTTCATATTTCATTTCATAAGGTCCGTCTTTATCAAAATAATAGACTACGAAGGGATTGTGCTGTATTTGCATCGCGGGAAATAAACTATCGTCAGGATTAGAATAATTTAGAAAAAGTAATTGTGAATTTCTAATTATGTATTCTGAATGCGTTTCTACAATAAATTGAATTCCAAATTCTTTCCATGTTTCAAAAAATAATTCTGCTAATTTGGATTGAAACGCTGGATGCAAATTAGCTTCTGGTTCTTCAATAAGTATTAAGGGAGTTGTAGTTCGGAATCTTCTAGTTCTTTTTTGATTCTTCAAGAGATTTTCTTCGTTGATCACATCAGCAATACGAAGTAAAATGGTGAAGATTTGTCCTGCTCCAAAGCCTTTATCTACAAGGTTAATCCAATCGCCATTTTCTTTTATTTCTATTTTAGAGGCCAAACCTTCAATGGGTTTAATATTGTAGTCTTCCCCAATATCAAAGAAATTTTTTGACATCCAACGTTTAATAAAATCATCTGCTTTACTTTTTTTTCTAATTGGGTTTTCAGATAAACTTTTAATGATATCATAAATATCATTGTTTCTACTGTCGTTTACATACAAACGGGTTTGTGTATTGCGATTAGGGGTTAAATGGGAGATGTTAAGTTTCAGTGCATCAACAATTATATCTGAAAGATTTAAAATTCTAGCCATCTCTCTATTGTTGTTGATTAAGCCAATTTCTTTTTCATTTTCTCTAAAATATCTACTTAATGTTCTACGTAGTACTTTGTCGATAGATTCAGATCCTTCAAAATCATTTAGATTAAAAATAGGATTAAATTGTTGATCGTCCCCTTTTTTATTGCTTTCTAATGCTTTTAATTTTTTGTTAACTATTCTTATGTTTAATTCTACCCTTTTTATTTTCTCTTCCACTGAAGGAGTTTTCAAATATTTTGGATAACCAGTAAGAATTGACTCATCTTTTATGATTTTAATTGAAGCTTGCAATTTTTCTAATTCCTTTTCATTTTCAAGTAAAATTTCTTGCAATTTTGTAATTTCATCTTCCTCATCATCTGAAATATCAGAGTGATTATTTCTAAACCGAATAAAACTATTGTCTATTGTTAATTGATATTCATCGCCAGCTAAATTAGATATGATGAATATTGAATTGTCGTGTTTACTAGTAAACTTTATAGATTTAAGTTTACCTTTTTCAAATCTATCGTCAAGGCTTTCCAAGGGATAAAAATGGTAATCAATAAAATAATCATTATTTTCAATCGAAAAATGAATATCCCAAAGTTTTTCTTTAAAATTTTGCCTGTTTATAGCATTAGAAAAACAATCAACTTTGTGATTTGTAGCATGTTTCGAATTAAAATTTAATTCAAAATGGTTTTTAGAATTACCAAAACCATCCAGTAACATCAATGCTTTCATTACACTTGATTTACCAGAGTTATTTGTTCCAGTTAAAAATGTAATAGGAGCGAGATTGAGTTCCCAGGTTTCTTTAACCTTTCTGAAGTTGCTTATTGTAATTTTTTCCATTTTATTCTAATAGTTTGTAGCTAAAATCTACGTGCAATATACTATTTATTCTTCTATTAAATCAACCTCAGTCCCAAGCTCCAGGGCCTTTATAGTTTGCACCGCATTTCCAGCAATGCCACGAATCGAACCATACATGCCAAGGGTATTGTTGATTACTTTATTAATTTGTTTTTCGCGTTGGTTCCAAATTCGTTTCATAGCATTTTTTTCAAAGGTCAAATCGGTTTGCATTTGAGTAAATCCTTCAACTATTCCTTCAATCTGCAAACGAAACTCATTGCTAGTAAGGAAGTCATAAAGCATTACCATTTTGTCTCCTTTGTTTTCCTGAGATTGTACTGCGTGGCTAATTTGAATAAGCGACTGGCGTAAAACTGAACTTAACCCCTTGAATTCTTCAAAAGTACAAATCCAGATTCCGTCTTTCATTCCCATTCGATCCATATCTGTAGGCATGACCTCGGTTACCAAAACGCCTAAATTAGCCTTTTTATCTCTAATATCATTCTTGAATTTTTCTATCCAAGCCGGCTGAAAGGCTTTGGTACGTTTGCTTTCATAATAAATAGTACCGCAGTTTTGTATTTCTCTAGTGTTAACCGTTTGTAAGCAATCAGCCCCGGAAGTTCCTTTTTTAATTTCATCGATGGTATCTAAAGGAAATTGAGCTGCTAACCATTCTTCCATGGCCAACTCCAAGACTTCACCTTGCAGTTGCATAGAACCTTGTTCCTGTTTGCGCTTCATTTCTTCAATTAATTTTTTCTGATCATCCGCTTGTTTTTGGTATTCTTTTATTTTTAACTCGTTTTTATCTTCCTCTTGCTTACGAATTTTTTCTCTTTCAACTGTTAGCGTTTCGTTTAGTTGCTTTTGGGATTCGGCTTCTATGGTATCTTTCATTTCCATTTTTTCACGTTGCAACTTGGCATTCTCTGCTACCATTTTGTTGAAATCAGAAAGTTTATTTGATTTTTCAGCTAATTCTTTTTCCATAGCAGCAATTTGCTCTTTGCTCTCCTCTTCTAGTTTGGATTTAAGTTTGGCAGTAATCACTTTTTCAGCCACCTTTTTTTCCTTTTCTAAGCGATCAGCAAACATTTCATTTTCTTGCTTTTTCTTTGCTTCGAATTCGGATTTGGCCAGTTCAAACTCCTCCGTTTTAGTTGTTAACTCTTTAATCTGTTCTGCTGTTTTTTGCTGAAATTCTTTACGGATACTATCTTCTAACTGGTGTTTTAGAATATCGTTCACATCGATAGTAGTTCCGCAATTTGGACATGTAATAGAAGTTTGATCTGCCATGATATAAGTTTTATTGGTTTACATTGCAAATTTATAAGCCAAGTGTGCATTCTTGCTGCATTGTTAGTTTTGGATTTCATAATTGATTTATCATTGCACTTTTGTAGATAAGAGAACTATGATACAAGCAAAATTAAACTTTCTCCATTATTTTTCATTACGGTTTTCCTCATTGTTATACTGCCAGAACCATTTTTTAATTCCCATTGGGGTTTATTAACGTCTTTTTTGTTGGTCGATTGTAAATGAACGAGGATTCTGGGTATTTGGCAATACCCACTTTTAGTGATATTTCTTATTTTAAAAAAGAGTCTAAATACCGTTGTAATTCATACAACTGAATTAAGTCCTCTTCCTTATTTGTCATTTGTGCTAACTGGACTAAACTAATTTTTTGATGTAATCTTTCTTCACCCAGTAACTCTTGCAAAATAACGTAGATAGCCTGTTTCAATGTTTTGGTATCACAAAGGAGGTTGTAGTTTTTGAGAAAAATCATAATGTCCATCTTTTTAATGTTTTCATCGTACAGAATTGGTTTGAATTTGAGTTCGCTAATTTTTAAAGTAATGTCTTGAAAAATGTAAGGATCGTCTAAGCCCTTCATCATTTTGTCTATTTCAGTTGTTGGTTGAATAAAGGCGGTGAATTTCCAGCTGTTTAGTAGGGGAGCGTTATCGACTAAAGTAATTAGCTCGTGGAAATAGTTTTTGTTTCCATTGGCTGTGATAATGAATTCTGCTTTGCTATTTTCTTTTTTTGGGAAGACAATTATAAAGTCAATTTCCCTGCAGTAGTAGTTGAGGTTTTTGTTTATCCAAAATGCGATATGCTTTTGATTTTTAGGAGTTTCATTGATAAGGTTTTTGATGGTTTGATTGTTATCTTGGAACCAGTTCCAGAAGGTGTTGATTTTTTTCATGGTTTGTTTTTTAGTTAATGATGGTTCTCGATACATTTTTTGTTCCGTTTCACTGCACAAAAAACACTCGAACTGACGGAGAAATTATTATGATTCACGATAGTATTTTTTGTTTCGTTGTTCTACAGGAAATACACTTCTCGAAACAAGTTCTGGATAAACCGGGCTGAAGGAAACTTATGGAAAGTGATTTTTAAGCTATTACCGTTTGTCTTTAGCGGTTTTGTCATAGGCAATTAAGTTTATCATTTGGCGTAATCGACTGCGGACTCGATTGCCGTAATGAGTTTCTATTTCGGACGCTGATAGGTTAGTGGTGATGTGGGTTTGTAGTTTTTTAGAAGTGAATAAATCATAGCGAGATAATAGTATTTCTGCCATTACATTGCATTCGTTGCCAAAGTATTTAAGATTATTTTCTGTTCCTAGGTCATCAAAGCAAATTGTTTTGGGTTCAGATACGTAGAGCTTTCCTTTGCTGTATTTGTGGATAATCTCATAGCCATCCTGGATAAATTCGAAACTGATATCCCGACAGGGTTTTACATGAAATTTATGTTCTATAGGGGTGAGGTATTTCATCACGTTCATTAGCGATGTTTTACCACAGCCCACTGGGCCGCTCAACATTATTCCTTTGTTGAGGTTGATGTTAAATTGAAAACAAGTTTGTTGATCTTTGAGAAAATAGGCTATGAGTTTGTAGATTATGGGATGATCGCTTTCCAAGATTTTGAAATGATTTCCGTATAATTCCCCGCCTTTTTTTTCGAGCCAAAGCATTACTTGTTCGTAGTTGTATTGGGACTTGATTTCTTGCATAATTTAATTTTTTCCTCACCCTAAATCCATCTCCGAAGGATAAGGACTTTGAGTTGCTTCGTTTTTAAAATTACTTTTGAGTTGTCATAGAACTTATCCTTTCTAAAGCTCAGATCGTGAGTATGGGTTAAAGCGGTTCTCGATACAATTTTATAAAATAGCTTGTCGCAATTTTATAAAATCACTCGAACTGACGAACGGCTTACAAAGGCTCGGAATAGTCTTTGTCGATTGTTGTATTGAGGTGTTTTGCTCTGTTTGGCTGATTTTGTTCATTTGAGTTAAATTTGTTTGCGTTTATCATCCAGTTTTGTGCTGCGGCTTTCCAGTCGACCATTGGGGTTTTGCCGCCTACTAGCCATCCATTGCTGGAGAAGTAATTGAAGAATTTTTGTGCTTCGATTTCTGGGAAGATTTGTTCTAGGAAATATGTTTTGACTTCTTCGAAAGGTGGTGGTTCTTTACCGACTAATTCTTTTTTGCTTATTTTCTGTGTCGTTGAATCCGAAAAGGATTTCTTTTTTTCGCGCAACTTTTTTTCTTTCTTTTGCTGACCGCTTTCAGTTTGATTTTTATTGGTGTCAGCGAATGCCAAAGGCATTTCAGTATCTACTTTTTTAAAAAATGATTCGCCATCTTGAAAATTTTGTGCTTGCTCATTCCCGTTTACAATCTTTATAATGTTTTGATTGTTTGTATTATTTGTATTGTTTATATAAGGTACTAGCGCTTGTTCAGTGCCTGTACCACTACTAGTACAAGACTTGTTCACTAGTTGTTCATCAACTAGTTTAAAAACAGGTTCAGTATTTGAACTGGTGTTTCTTTCACTTTTGGGCATTGGTTTTAGTTCATTAGCTAAATTAAATAGGTATACTTGACTTCCTTTGAATGGATTATACGATGGCTCGTAATTGATGTAGCCCAAAGAATGCAAGTTTTTTAAGCATTTGTGATAGGTTGCTTTGGAACTAATTTTGCTGATTCGCATCACCTCATCACGAGAAATACTGATGGGGTTTTTGAATCGATTGCAATTCCAGAATTGGAATAATGCAATGTATAAACTAACGTGTGTTGGATTGAGAATTTTGTCTTTTGATACTTTATCAAAAAACCCGGTTAAGTGTTTTATGTAGTTCATACGGAAGTAGTAAGATTGGAGTATTAAGTATTAAGACTTTTAGCTAGATAATGAGATTTTCTTTTCCCTCACAACAACATTATTTGAAGAGTGTGGGTAGCGCATTAACTTTGTTGCCGTTTAGTACTTTTTCAATATCAGAATTGTCGTAATACACTGTCCCACCAATTTTAGTATACGTTAAGGTTCCATTAATGCGAAGGTTTTGGAGCGTACCAGGGGAGATGTTAAGAAGCTTTCTGACTTCTGTTGATTTTAACCATTTTTTGGATTGCTCATTTTTGCCTTTAAGTATTTCTTTAATATCTTCTAAAAGAGATTTGTGAAATTGATTTAGGTCTTCTTTGGTAAGGATTTCGATTGCCATAACTTGTGTTTTAAGTTGTTATGGTGCAAAAGTGTAGGTTTTGGATGTTTTTATATCACAAGTGGTTCACAAGTTGTGAAAGAAAAAAATGAGTTTTTGTTTTTAATTGGCGGTGTTTATTGACTTCTTTTAATATAATAACTATTTGGGTTTTATTTAATGTTTTCTTTTGCCTTGATGCAAAAGAAACAAAAAATCAAGCCTGAAAATAAAAAGCTTGAAAACTACCTCAAAGTTCCATTCCGCACCCCGAGCCGTTCGCCCTATGGGCTCAACTCGCGGAGTGCTGCCATTTCTCTTCTTCGTTGTTTTTCTATGCTTTTTATTTAAGGGCGAGGAAAAGTTGAAGTTTAGTTGGATTTTACTCTATAACTTGACTCTTAGATTACTCCCGCCGGCCAAAGTAAAAATCAGCACTGTGATTTTTTGGTATAAAATTATAAGGGCGTTTTTAAGAGTCTTGAATAGTTGGTAGAATATAGTTTTCTTTAAGAGATTCTTTTCTATTAGACCACTTGACTTTTATTGGTGCTCGCTAAATTCTAAATGTCAAGCCCGTAGTAGTCGTGCTGGACACTTCCTAAAGTGAACGGTAAAATCTTTACCATGATATGTAGTTTTAAAAATAAATAAGCCCGTTGGTTGTAATTAGTTTTTAGTCCTAATTTTCGTCAGTTTGAGTGATTTTAATTGGAAAATTGTTTCGGAAATAAGATAATTTTGAATTAAAAACGGTTCTCGATACATTTTTTGCTACGTTTTACTCCACAAAAAACACTCGAACTGACGTTTTGAGTAATTATACCTAAAGGGTTATATGAGTGATTAGAGCTGATTTTTTCTAGGTTTTTTTGTGTATATAAAAATCACAATAAAAAAAATATTTTTAAGTATTTACGGATACTGATTTGTTTAATTCCGTACAGAAGTAGCTAGGGGATATGCCTGTACGGGTTTTAAAAGCTCTTGTGAAGTTTTGAGTAGAACCAAACCCAGCTTCGTCTCCTAGTGCTTTGTTTTTGTAATTACGGTATTTATTGTCACTTTTAAGCAGTTCTATGATATGTTCAATCTTAAGATCAGTGATATATTCTATGATTCCTTTGTTACGGTATTTTGCAATTATTTTTGAAGCATATTTGGTATTTGTATTTAATAAAGAAGCCAATTTGAATAAATTCATCTCTTTTTCGAGATACTTTTTACTGAATTCGAATTTTTCCAATTTTTTTAGAATTGCAGCAACTACTTCGGGATTGATATCGAGTTCGGTTTCCTTGCTTCCGTTTGCTAAAAATAATTTGGATTTTTCCGGTTGGCGATTCATCAACTCTTTAAATAATTTTTTAGCTCTAAAATGTCTGTAAACAAGGAATGAAATTATTGATATCAAGACTGCTGTGGTACTAATGGCAATAACAGTTATGGAATTATTGGAGTTTTCTAAATTACGTTGCGTTTGAAGTAGTTTTTCGGTATCGTATACTTTCGTTATTTTTCCTGAAAGATATTTGTAATTGTGTTCTAATAATCGATCTATTTTTAAGAGTTGTCCTACGTAAAGTAAATGTGCTTTTTTATCATTTTTAGTTAGAGAATAATCAATTAGTAGTTCATAAGCCTCCCTTAATTCCGGACTTATGTAGTTTTGTTGTTGGAAAATTATATCTACTTTTTTGAAATAGAATACCGCTTTTTCTTTTTGATTTTGAGACCAATAATTTTTACCAATATAAAAATAAGCAAGAGTTTCATTGGCAAAATCTTTATTACTCTTAATATCCGGTAATGCCAACGATAATTTTTTTATAGCATCAACATAGTTGTGTTTAAAAGATTGGTTTATACCTTCAGAAAATAGAAAGTATGATTTCATTCTAAAAATTTCAAATTGAATTGACGCTTTTATTCCTATTTGATTTATTTGACTGCTTAATTGATATTTATTAACTCTGCTATAGCATTGACCCAATGAATATAATGAATTGACATAGGCATGATCATTTTGCTCTTTAAAATAAGTAACGCACTCTGTGAATAAAGCTATTGCTTCGTGATAAAATCCAAGATAATATTTAGTTAGCGCTTTGCAATATTTTAATTTGTAAATAAGATAATCGACGTTTGTTTTGGAAATATAATCCTCGGCGATGAGGTAATTATCCAATGCTTTCATCATCTCTTTATCATCATAATATACTATTCCTTTTGTCATGTAAGTGGATCCAATCAATTCAGCACTGTTTGTTCTTTTAGCAGCAGTAACCGAACTGTCAGCATATAGGTGTCGGAGTTTTTTATCGAATTTATAGATTAAGGATTTATAGGCGAGCGCCATTTGCGTATCGTTTCTTTCGGATTTGGCTTTAGCTAACCAAGCCTGTGCATATAAGCGCTCTTTTAAACTATCACTTTCCTTATAATTTATTTTTTCATTGAAATAGTTACAGCTTTTATTAGAGAGACTATCTGGAATTATAAACTTTTTTTGAGCGTTTAAGCTGATAAAAAAATAAAATAAAAATAGGATTAAGTAGTTTTTTTTCATGTTCTAAAATGGGGATTACAGCGTTTTAAAAATAAAATAAAGGAGTGGGACATGTATTTATCAGGAATAAATGTAGCTAAAAAACTTCAATATAAAGAATATTAACACTGAGAAACTCTAAATGTATTTTTTGAATGTTAAGTTGTTGATTATGTACAAATTGTTTATGAATTTACTGTTATCAATTCGGGAATTACACCTATTAAATTCCCGAATTGAACAGCAGTAGCGTTGTGTGTTACGGACTACACATTTAGTTTTGCCCTGAATTCAAATGGTTTTGTTATGAGCAAAATCACCACTGTTCCCATTACCCCGGGTGAAAAGAACTGATGAAAAAAGTAGTCAGTAACATTTAAAACATTTACAATAATGAAAAAAGTATTTTTATTCCTAGCCATTTTAATGTGCTATTCCATTTCGTTTATCCTACAGTCTTGTAGTACCGATTCTTTATCTTCTCAGGAGAATTTGCCCACTGGTTTTGAAAAGGCGGAGCCGAATGCTACTAAAAATTCTAAAAGTAGAGTAGAAATCCCAGCCAACAGCGCTAATCCCTTTGATGATGAAGGACAAGCACTTTATAAACAAGGATCTTACCCCATTTTGAAAATCTCACGTAAAGGAAGTGTAACTAGCAAAGTAAAGAGTAGTGATTCCAATTCTGTAGCGTCAAGCAAAGTATTGGTTATTCTTTCGGATAGTTTGTCTGAAATAATTGCTAATTGGGATGTGTCAGTAGAAGCCAAATTAAGTTTTAGTCGGTTTATTAATTCCTTGCTGTTTCTTTCAAAAACGGAAGAACACTATGAAGTTCTATATGATTTTATAATCCATTATGAAGCGAGTATTTTGACTAGTGAGACGTTTTCGGATAAGGATAAAGAAGTTATCCTAACGAATTCATCCGTTGTTCGGTATGAAACTTATGAAGAGTCAATAACACCTCCAAAGAATAAAGATCCTGATTGGACTATACTTTTTAGAGAAGTAAGTTCATCAAAAAAGTATTAGCTATTGATTTGTAGCAGAAATTTTATTTTTAGATAAGTAGGTTAATAGGGCTGCCCAGATTGGGCAGCCTTTTTTTGCATTTGACTCTTTTAATTTAAGGGCGTGTTTGCGAATAGTGGATATTTAGTGAGAGTAGTTTTCATGAGAACATTCTTTTCTTTTGCCTTGATGCAAAAGAAATAAAAGATCAAGCCTGAAAATTCAAAACTTACGAAACTGTCTTTTGTAATTTACCTGACAGCCACTGGCTGTCCTCCTTTTAATTTCAAATGTTGTTTTTGACGTTATTAATTTAAGTGCGGGTTTAAGGGTACTGAATGGCGAGTGGTTTTCTTGAAGTTATTCTTTTCTTTTTTGCTTGATCAAAAAAGAAACAAAAAAATCAAGCCTGAAAATTAAAAACTCAAAAACTACTTCAAAACTCTGTTCCGCAGCCCGAGCCGTTCGCCTTTCAGGCTCAACTCGCGGACTGCTGCCACTCCGTTTTTTTATTGTTTTTTTACGTTTTTAATTTAAGGGCGGATCTAAACTGGTGATTTTAGAGATAAAAATAGTAGGGCGGGTGGAAAAACTTAGAAGAAGCTTTGATTTTAATTTTCATCTGCTTCGTCCATGCGGGTGATGAGTTTGTTTTTGAGGGTATTTATGAATTTGGTTTTTTCCGTTTTTCTGTTTCGGATTTCGAGAAAAACGCGGTGGAATTGACCTAAATCAATATCAAAAGCGGATTCGAAATAGCTTACGACTTCTTTTAGTCCCGATTTTCCATTATTAAAAACACCTTCTGTATGTAATGCGTATATTATTTCAATTAATTCAACTTTTGAGCCTGTCCATTTCTGTTTTTTGGAAGGTAGATTAGCTGGCTGTAGCTGGTCGTGGTTATGCTCTAGTTTTGTAATTTCTGATTCTATGTAGGATTTAATTAAATCATTGGCCAGAATTTTTGCCAATTTATAGTCATGTGAAGTAGAAAAACGTTGGTCTGCTTGGAAGTAAAAACTATCGAGTGTCAGTTTAATGTCATATTTGCCTCTTATAAAATAGGTAGCATCGAGACATCGATTATTTGTACGGTAGTAGCGGTAAAATTCTTGATTTTCGTCGAAGAATGATTTTAATTTTGAGATTTCAGTAGTATAGTATTTGCGTACCGTTTTCTTCGAACCATAAGGTTTACTAGTTTCAATAGTATAGATTTCGTTGTAATAAATAAGTTTTGCTGCAAACTGCGGCTTGATATTCCTGAAAAATTCAATCTCTTCATTTCTATCTTTGAATTTGTATTTTAGGCAATATGTTTTTAGTTTTTCTAAACCTGCAATCAGGATTTTTATCGCCTCTTCGTAATAATGAACTGTAATTGTCCTTTCTACAGGTATCAATTCTAATTGTCGATCTAATTCCGACTGGAGGGATTCAGAAAATAATTTCATTGCAGGTTTTTTAGATTTAGTATTCTTGATTGAATCAGAAACAAATCTATAGGCTGATTGTATTCGATGCAAATTATCTAGTGTTTGATTCCCGAATTGAATAGTGAAATTCCCGAATTGCATAGTTAGAATTTGTGTAAAATGGTAGCTAAAACCATTGACTTTCCTTTTAGTTTAATGCAGGGATTATATCTCAAGAAGTTAGAACAATGTAATTTTATCTAAATCCTGTTTTTATGATTTAAAAAGAACCTTTTTAAGCTTACTGATTGGTAGTGGGGTCAATTTTGTAAAAAAACCGTATTTAAATAACTTAAACGAGGTTGTTTTACGATTTATTTAGAACTTTAAATTTTTTGTAATAGCTCAAAAGTCACCTTTGTTAGTGGGCACAGAATGCAATTCTGTGCTATTTCAACCAAGATATTTAGTTGTATATCAAGGAAGTTCGGGTATTCCAATCGAGGTATTTAGTTACATATCATGAGCGTTCAGGATGCGAAGTCAGGAGACTTCGGACAGCATACCGTCTTTTAATAGTGTTTTTGTTAATACTTCGAGCAACGGGAGTTGATACACTTTGATTTTATCTTAAATTAGCACCGTATTTCTTCAGGCAATTGCGTTTGGGATGTTCCGAATGCAGTTTTGTACTCTCTCAATCTTTGTATTTATAATAGCTTTTATAGTGCAATAAATACCTACAATAGCTAGAGCACAAATTACACAGGGCCATAGCTTATTTAATTTATAGTCAGAGCAAAACCAATGATCTATGGCTATACAAAAATAAATTATTGTAAATAAAAGCATTACCGATAATATTGCTATTAAAATTGCGAAAAAAATAATCTCTAATTGAATATTTGCTACTATGTTGTTGAATTGTATGGTAGTAATGAAACTTTGAAAGACTGGAAAAAAAAATAGTAGGGTAATATGATATGCTTTTTGTTTCATGGCGTTACAATGCTTTATTATCGCTAATGAGGTTATGGTGCGATTTGATAATTGCTGAATTAAAACGTTTTGTCACAAATATTTTTTTGTTTTGTAGATGAGAAACGGAATTAATATTTCAAAAAACTGCAACTAGCAAAGCCTCCTTTTTAATAAACTAATTTTTTATTTATTATTGTTTTGTTTTTCATAAGCTGTAATACTGTTAATATTATAGATAAGCTTGCTCTTTTTATCCTTAACTTCCTTAATAAAGTCATCACATTCGGCTTCGTCCATTACACCTGTTGAATATGCCTTTAATAGAATATCCATTGTTGTTAGATATACAATACCATGTAATTGACAATAGTCTTCAATATCTCTAAGGTTGCTGCTGGCAATATAATCTTTAGTATGTCTTGCTACAGCCATACATGCTGCTTCACCATCACCTTTTGTCTTTTTTAGAAAACTATATTCTTTTATAATCTCTAAGTTTCTAGGCATTGGAACAATAGGAATCTTTGACCATGTAATAAAATTTGTTATTGATGTTTGGCTTCCTTTATGCTTATCCAGTTCCGCTTTTACCTTGTCTAGTATAACAAAGCGGTCCGGGAATATCTTCTGTAACAGCAATTGTTTTCCTGCTTTGATAAAGTGAATAATGACATCACAATCCAATAATATTTTTGGGTCACTAGATTTCTTTACCATCTTCATCAATTTTTGGATCATCTACATCGATCCCAATATCAAACATCAATGAGTGATAATGACTTTCCGAAATTTTATCCTTGTCAAATAATTCTTTTGCTTTACTGCCATAATTTCCAACCACATAAGGGGTAGTGTCTTTTGGCGTATCATATAATACGGTTGAATATCCATGTTCAACGGCACTTTTCTTAATATCAACTCTATATTGAGAGTAATCACCACGTAATAGCCCTATTTTGTCAAGACGAATAAGCATCGCAGTTCTCGATACTCCAAAGTATTGTTCCAAGCTTATGATTGTAGCCAACGATATTTCTCCGCCCCAAGCAAGTTCTTCTTCCGGTATTTGCTTAATAATCCCTGCTTCCGGCATTAAAAAATAGGAGCTAAATATGTCAGCATTGTATTCTTCACGGTTTTTTTTATCAAACTTACCAGCATTACACATTTGAAAACTGAAGCCTTCCTGAATAAAAAGATGATACAGCTCATGACCAATAGTGAAATGTTGCCTGCCGGGTGAATTATTGGTATTGATAAGCATGAAATTACTGTTCTTTGTCTTTAATGCCATGCCCGAAAACTCTCCATCCAGTGGTCTAAAGTATGTCAAAACATCTAAAGACCGAAGCAACTTTTCAAAGTCTATTGCATTCTCGTTTTCGATACCACAAAGACGCCTGAATTTATTAGCTCTTACCTCAAGTATTTTATCATTTACTGTTACCATATAGATTATTAATCTTTAAATAGTTTTTTACAATTCTACCAAAATCTGCCATTGCATCCATATCGTTGTTATCTAAGTCATTTTTTCTAAAGGCAAAAACGACTTCTGCTAAGGCTTCATCAACATTGTCTATAAAAAAGACATCTAGGTCGACCCCAAATAAATCAGATAATTTTTCTAATATTTCCAATGGAACTTCTCTTTCCTCAGTTTCATAAAAACTGATCATTTCTCTTTTTATCCCTAGAAACTCAGCTACTTTATCTTGCGTATACCCATATTTATCTCGTAATCCCTTAATTATTAATCCAGTGTTTGCTTCCATGAGTACATTTTTTTTAAAAAGGTTATGTAACTTTTATTCTTTAAGTGAGCTTTAAATATGTTACAAATATACGTAATTTTTTAAAATTAAATAAAAATGTACATTTATTTTATTTGTATTTAAATTGCGAAGCTCTTTAATAACAGCTAATCCTAAATAAGCTAGCTATCATTATGATAGATTTAGTCGCTAAAATTATAGCTTAATTGAAATTTAAAAAAAAAGAATCACTTGTGTAGGAAGGTGTTTAAGCAGCGGAGTTATGAACCGCGTTGCAAACGCTCCGTTTTTGCATCCTAATGTAAGTAGGCATTCGCCACAGGCAAGCACCAGATGGTAGTTGCAAAAGAGGACGAGAGGGGGGTTTGCAATTCTTTTTTTAAATTTATTTTGGGACGAGATAATCTTTGTGGGCACAGAATGCAATTCTGCGCTAACGAACCGAGCGATAACTAACATATCCGAGCGGTCTGGGATACCCAGTACTTTGCTCCGGAATAAATGGCGACCTTTCCAGCGGAATCGTGGCGACCTTTGCAGCGGAATATCCAGTGTGTGATTCCGGAATTGAATACTATTGTTTGAGTGTAAAAAGGGTAGTGATATCCACGCTTTTTAAGAACTCTCTTCGTACGAATCCCACACGAAAGGATTTGTGCGGTAGCGGGGCTTCTTTAAAGAATGATTTAGCGATTCTTTTATTAGATTTATTTTAGGACAAGACAATCTTTGTGGGCACAGAATGCAATTCTGCGCTAACGAACCGAGCGATAACTAACATATCCGAGCGGTCGGGTAACGAACCGATCGATAACTAACATATTCGAGTGGTCGGGTAATTTTGCATGTATTCAATGTCAAAAGATTCTCTTTTCTTAATGTAACCTCTTTTGTCTATATCGAATTCAAATTTCAAATTTCATTTTTTAAATTTAATAAAGAAAGGCTGGTTTTAAGCAGCCTTTCTACTAGCAGCAGACCGAGGAATCGAACCTCTACCTATCCCTAGGATTCATAGATGTTGGAACTTTGCAAGAGATTTCAGTTTGGACAAGTCTGCTGGATGGGAAGGTCTGCCCACCAAAAAGAAATAATCCGTTAATAATTACTAAAACTATTATGAAGGTCGAACCTTCAGCGATTTGATTGTTTTGTTTATTCATATGCTCTATTTTTTTAATTATATATTCACACAGAAGTCCAACAACAACATCTTGCATTAAGTTAATAAACCAACTCTCTACTACTCCAAGATTTTAAAGAACATTTTTAAAATTATATTTATGTACTGTCTTTCTTAATATATCGCCTAACGGTTAGTATATGAAAAGTAGGCGATCCCGAAGCACTAAACTTTCGGTTAGGCACAAAGTTTGACACGTGCCAGAAGTTTTGATTCGACTACTATTTCGACTATTTTTTATATACATTGTTACCCCACGTACTTATTTCACAAGTCTTAATTGAGCCGATATTTTTTCATCAATCAATTCTGCATATTCCTTTTCAAATTTGATTTTCACGGCCTTATCTTTTATATCTAGTTTATTTGCCAAATAACCTAATTTTCGATTGTTTTGCTCAATAAGTTCTGACCATTCCATCACATAAACCTCAATATTCTTTTCAGTTTTTTTGTCATACAAAAATGGATTGTCTGGAAAGTTCAATCTTCTTGATTTTACTTGAGATTTTGCAAATTTTGTAAGACGTGATGAAATTAAAATCAATTTGTACTTTACTTTTTCATTTGGTAAAGCTGAATTTTGCTCAATAGTAAATGCATATTCATCAATTTGATTTAACTCCTTTTTGCTTATCGCACATTTAGGCGACTTTAATTCAACAACCATTATTTCTTTAACATCAGAGTCGGTAATTTTTTCATTGAAAAAAAACAAGTCAGTTATATCGTTTAAACCTCCCTTGTCCAATTCAATTAAGTTATCATCTTCTTCCGTTGGCTCATAGTCAAAATATTTCTTCCGTAATTCAATCAATATATTACCAATCTTTTTGTCCGACCACAATTTAGGTGCGGCATTGTAGTTTTCTCCAAACAACCACAATTGATCTTCAACGATTTTATGTAGTTGACTCCGTTCTTTTAAGTGTTTAGAGATTTCGCCATACGTTAACTCGTGAAGAAACTCCAGAAACTCTGTTTTTTCTGCTATTACGCTTGCAAAATGAACAACATCTTCTAAATCTGTTTTCTCTAAAAGATTGTGAAATTTCTCCAAACTCTCTTCTGACAGTTTTAATACCTTTTTAAAAATATATTCAATGTTTCCATTGCCAATTGCTTTGTCAAGTAATGGATAAAGAAAGTTCCTTATTTTATCGTCCTTTTGGATAAGTCTGTGTTCATCTTCTAATAAATAGGCAATCTTCTTAAATAGAATTTCTTGCGATTTCGATGCAGGATATTCATTGTTTTGATAAGGATAATATCTGTCTTTTTCCAAATTTTTGAGAAATTTTTCAAACCTTTTATTCTTGGCTTTGAAAAAATCATTGATTGTTTCTTTAATTGTGTTTTTTAGATTGTTTATTTCTGCTTCACCTAATGTTTCTAAATCCAGATTTCTAAACAAATCTGTATTTAACATTGGTGATTCTATATAAATAAACCAAGTTCCTAAATCAGGGGTGTACCAATCTGAAGAGTAGGTGTATTCGTGAGCTACACTTTTTAAACCTGCATTATCAGTTTGGAAAAATACTTTCACTTTGTTTAAAGCTGAATTGATATTATAGAAGTAAAAGTTTAATTTATGTGTTTTACCTTTTTTGTCAGTATAGTCTATCGTTTTTTTGGAAGGTTTGTCTATTACAAAATGTTCCCTTTTTAGGGTTTTCCCATTAACTATAAAGTTTACAGAATTGTGAAATATCTCGAATGGGTAATGTTCGAATATTGCTTGATCAATGTTGTTCTGTAAAAAGTTCTCGTGTATTTTATTTCTTTTGGCGAGTTTTTCTTGCTTGTTATGATGAAGTTGTTCAATTATAACTTTATAATATGGATTTCGTCTTTCCGTAAAATATTCGTAGGCGACCTTAAATTCAGTTTCTTCCAATTGAGCATCATTAAAATCCAATGTGTCCATACTGAATTTAGTTTGAGAAAATTGTTTTTTATCACTATCAAAACCTACGGTCTCAATGTGCATTAATTCTCCGATTTGTAAAGAACTAAATCTCCCGATTCCTTGACCGAGTGCCTTTGAAGTAGTTCCAATCTCTAAAATTCTGTTATCAAACTCGTTGAATGGCACACCAATTCCGTCATCTTTAATCTCAATACTTTTGATAGGAGACTTAATATTTGCTTCGTTGACATACTCAATATTAATTTCAATATTTTTCGATTCAGCTTGTAAAGAATTGTTTATTAATTCACGAAAAGCCTGAAACGTATCTCTATATCTAGTCAAAAGGTCTTTTATTACCCGTGTGTTAGTAGTTATTTTTTTTGTCGTTGATTTCATTTTTTTTGTATGTTGGGTAACTTGCATATAACATCAAATGTATACATCTTTTCACAACTTTTGCAAGGAATAAATAGGGTTTTTCTCGTTTATTATGAAATGACTCGAGATGTTTAGGTGGGAGAGGTCAAATAAGCTGCGTTGCAAACGCTTTGTATCGTTTTTAAAGTAGGTAGTTACTCGTTGTAAACGAGCACCATAATGGGACCTCAGCTGTTGCCAGAAGTAAATTTTCGATTATACTGTGAAATTTTCATTTATATACTCTTTTATATCCAAAAGAAATATATCATAATCGTTTAGAAATTTTTTAAGTTCTATTTGTATAAAATTCCCTTGATTTTTCAAGTCATTAAAATGTAAGTTATAAGCAAAGACGACAGGATATTCAGAACCTATATACGCCATAATTTGAGGATTAATAAATGAATGTTTGAATGTGTTTGAAATTTCATTTAATAATTTCAATAGATCCTTATGTTTTTCTATTACTCCAATAAAAGGCGTCTTAAGTTTTAAGAATTCACCTATTGAACTCACTTTAATTTTTTTTGGATAAGTACCGTTGTTTTCAAAATCTGTACTTAAAGAAGTTAAAGAAATTATTTCATCAGTAGTTTTTCTCAACCAATAAAAAATCTGTTCTGTTATCATTATATCCATGTATGATTCGTCCAAATTATTAATTGCAAAACCTTCGCTTTCTCTTTTGGCTTTTTCTATATAAAACGTTTGATATAAATCTATAATTTGTGTATTTACACATTCAATTCGAACGACAATTTGAGTCCAAATTAAATTTAAATTTCCAAAATCACTATCTGGATTTAAACTTATAAATTGTTCTGCATTAAAATGAGTTTTGTACTTTTTTAATGATTCTAAAATCGGATATTCCATTTTCATTTTTTGGGTGGTTTATTGCCGCTAATTTGTTTATGTTTTTGACAAAATCAAACTTATCTATCTTTATTTGGGTTTATATATTTAATAAAAGTCAGACTAATTTATAAATAATTATTTACAAATTACCTATTTCCTCCTATTCCTCCAACTATCATTAAGATGCCTGTTTCTCATACGCTCATAAAATTTACCTCTCAAGTAAAGTCCTACAATCCATATGACAGCCAGCCCTATTATTTCATACCATTCCATAGATACTATAAATTTGATTAATTGTCAAACCTATAGCTTTATTGAGATAGCTACAAATAGTATAGTGTGTGATTCGCGAATTTACTACCTAAAGAATGGTATTAATAATTGAAAAAAACGCTATGAGGGATCTTTCTACTTTACTGAAAAAGTATCGCTGTCAAAGAAATCTTTTATTGTAATATTGATCATATCACAAAATTTATTGATAGAATATATAGTTACTCCTCTTTTATTTTTGATACTTTCCCATCTATTAATTACCTGACGATCTATATCATGTTTTTTTGCAAAATCTGATTGCGATAAACCAGTTTTGATTCTTAAAAACTCGATCCTTTCAGATATTTTTTTCTGTAGTATAGTATCTTCTTTTGTCAATTCAGCCATACTGCAATTTTCATAATATTTGATAATATTCTGTAAACCACTTGGATTACAAAATATATTTTATATCTTTGGTTATCATTTGATATTTATTAGGAAATAATACATATCATTTATTAAATTTGCGTTTCTTCATATAGAAAATATTTGAAGCATTCGCTTTGAATCTCGTTATCAAAAACTGGTAATTTTAGCACACGAGATGATAAGTACGATGCTCACGTCCCATGGCGTGGGCTCACTTATTCGTGTGCGGGTATACCAGTACCTTGATAACGTTTAAGCTGAGTTCCATGCCATTTTTTATGGCTATACCTAAGCTGCCATTCTTAGCCAATCTTACTTCTTATTTAAAGTCTCGCACACAAATTAATTTGTTGAATTAGTTAGTTTGGAAATGCACTGCCTGCGTCAGGCTGCAACTGCCAACGGCAGTGTACTTTCCTTTTAAAAAAAACTTTAAAACCCAGCTGCCTATGCAATAAAAACACAATAAAAACACAATAAAAACACAATAAAAACACAATAAGAATAGCAATGACAATAGCAATTACAATGACAATAGCAATTTTAATAGCAATGTCAATAATAGAAAATAGCCAACATTGGTCAGATTGCAGTGATCAGATAACCCATTACATATAAAAATTGCAAAGATGAAATACTATAAACAAATACAAATTACATTAATAGCAGCATTAATAGCAATTATATTCTTGTGGTTCAACGGTTGCAACTGTTTTTAAAGATTTAAAAACAGCTAAAGCTTATTTAGTATTAACACCAACTCATAACTCTAAAAATCGCCTATGATCAAATAAAAAAACAAAACCCTTCGTGGCTAAACACATAAAAAAGGCCCTCTCACCGTCTGGACAACTGTATAGAGGACCTATAGCTAACAAAAAAATTCATTTACATTAACTAAACCAATATTATGAAAAATATTTCATTAAACAAGGGTAGGCGGGCATGGTATTTTACTATTTGCTGCTGCCTTTATTTCACTGTTTCTTTTGCTGAGGTAAGTAAGAAGGAAGAGAGTGGAGATTGCTCCGCCAATTCGCTAACGCTTGTGTCCTCCTTCGTCGGGATGACAAGTCAACAACAACAAATTACTGGAACTGTTACTGATAATCAAGGGCAAATGCCGGGAGTGACCGTTTCTATTAAAGGAAAAAGTACGGCAGTCATTACAGATTTTGATGGAAAATACACAATAGCTGCAGTGCCTGCAGATGTATTGATTTTTTCCTTTATGGGTTACAAAACTATAGAAATGCCAGTAAATAGTAAAACCGTAATTAACGTGGTACTGCAAGAAGATGCCACCAACTTGCAAGAAGTAAAAGTCAACGCTGGTTATTACAGTGTAAAGGAAAGTGAGCGTACTGGCAGTATTGCTCGAATAACTTCAAAGGATATTGAGACGCAGCCTGTAACGAATGTACTCGCAACGATGCAGGGCAGGATGGCAGGGGTGAATATTACACAGACTACGGGAATGCCTGGTGGGGGATTTGATATCCAGATACGGGGACAAAACAGCCTGCGGTTTGATGGTAACAGTCCCATGTATATCGTGGATGGCGTGCCTTATGCTTCTGAACCCATTGGAAGCCTTTTTACCTCTGGACATTTGCCGCGAAGAACGAGTCCGTTAAATAGCATTAATCCTGGGGATATAGAAAGCATAGAAGTACTGAAAGATGCTGATGCAACCGCTATTTACGGGTCGCGCGGTGCTAATGGTGTTGTGCTCATTAGCACCAAAAGAGGAAAAGCAGGCAAAACTAAATTCACGGGTAGTGTCTCTAGTGGTTCAGGCCATGTCACCCGATTTATGAAGCTAATGAATACCGAAGAGTATCTTGTAATGAGACGTGAAGCGTATGCCAATGATGGCGTTACGGATTATCCGGCTAATGCCTATGACATTAACGGAACATGGGATCAAAAGCGATATACGAACTGGCAAAAAGAATTATTGGGAGGGAACTCCAGTATCAGTACTATGCAAACCTCATTGTCAGGTGGTTCAAAGCAAACGCAATTTGTATTAAGTGGTACTTATAATAAAGAGACTACTGTGTTTCCGGGTGACTATAAGTACGAAAAAGGCAATGTTCACCTGAATCTTAATCATGAGTCGGAAGACCAACGGTTCAGGATTAATTTTACCACGGGGTATGTGGTACAAAACAATACCATGCCGACAGCTGACTTTACGGGGACAGCTCTAAGCTTAGCGCCCAACGCACCTGCTCTTTATGATGCCTTAGGGAATTTGAATTGGGAAAACGGTACTTTTGACAATCCGTTGCAATTACTTGCGACGGACTTTAAAGGGAGAACTAATGACCTTATTGCTAACTCATTGCTTTCCTACAGTCTGTTTAAGGGATTCGAAATCAAATCGAGTTTTGGTTATAGCAATTTGCGTTACAAAGAATTAAATCTGTTGCCTTCAACGATGTACAACCCCACATATGGTTTAGACAGTTCCTCATCGTTGGTTTTTGAGAACAATACCAGCCGCAATTCGTGGATTATTGAGCCACAGGCTAACTACCAGTTGACAGCAGGCCAAGTCAAGATAGATCTTCTTGCCGGTAGCACTTTTCAACAGCAGATGTCGAATCAAGTTGTGCATATGGGCTATGGATTTTCGAGCAACGGTCTAATTGAAAATCCAGCATCAGCATCCTTATTCTCCATTATGAACAGCGATGCAACGGTGTACAAATACCAAGCTTTTTTCGGCAGGGCAAATTTTAACTGGAAAGGCCGCTATATTATCAATATGACGGGAAGGAGAGATGGATCAAGCCGTTTTGGGATTGCTAACCGGTTTGCAAGCTTTGGGGCTGTTGGGGCATCATGGCTTTTCAGTGACGAACCGATTGTAAAAAAACATGCAGAATTCCTCAGTTTTGGAAAGCTACGAGCCAGTTACGGTACCACCGGAAATGATCAGATAGGAGACTACCAGTATCTTGATACCTACAGTACATCTGGCAGCAATTATGAAGGCATAAGCGGCTTGCAACCTACAAGATTATTCAATAAGGATTTTGGATGGGAAACCAACCGAAAACTTGAAGTAGCACTAGAAACAGGATTTTTGAAAGATCGTATTTTTTTGACTGCGGCTTGGTACCGAAATCGTTCAAGCAGTCAATTACTAGGTGTGCCTTTACCAGGAACTACCGGATTTAACTTGATACAGGCAAATCTTGACGCAGAAGTACAAAACAGTGGTTATGAATTGACCTTACGTACGCTGAACCTACAAGGCGATAAATTGAGTTGGACAACGAATTTCAATTTTACTAGTGCTAGGAATAAACTGCTCTCTTTTCCAGATCTGAAAGGTTCGTCTTACCAATCTCAATTTATCATTGGTCAACCTTTGAATATTGTTAAGGTATTCCATTATATTGGTCTTGACCCGCAGACTGGTACTTATCAGTTTGAGGACTTAAACGGTGATGGTGTACTATCGGCTAATGACGACAGGGGTTTTGTAAAAGAACTGAATCCGAAGTTTTATGGGGGATTGCAAAACCAGTTGAAGTACGGAGCTGTGCAAATGGACTTGTTGTTTCAGTTTGTTAAGCAGGAAAACTACACTGAAGCATTTGGAACCGTTTTGCCGGGAACCATGTCGAACCAGCCGGCATCGTTTGTGTCTCACTGGCAAAATCCGGGAGATAGTGGTCCTAATCAGCTTTATAGTACAGGAATCAATCCTACTGCCCAGCGTGCAAACACTCTTTATTCCCAAAGTGATGCGGTTATAGCGGATGCTTCTTACATCAGGCTGAAGAATATTTCACTGACCTATGATTTGCCGAAACAATGGACAAAATCCTTTAGTTGCAAGCTGAGCGTGCAGGGTCAAAATGTACTTGTCCTTACTTCTTATAAGGGAGGGGATCCTGAATTTAAGACTGCAGGATTTATGCCACCTTTACGCGTTTATACTTCTACATTACAAATCACTTTTTAACTGAAGCCATGAAAAATATACTATCAAAGAAAGCAATGTTACCTATTTTGATTCTAGGTATTGCTATACTGTTTACAAGCTGCGATAGCTTCACAGAAGTTGACCTTCCAGATTCACAGCTTACTGCTGATGCTGTTTTTGAAGACCGTCTTACCGCTAATGCTGCGATGACTGATATTTACACAAAAATGCGCGACAATGGACTATTTACAGGCCTATTTACAGGATTGTCGAACCAGTTGGGGCTCTACAGTGATGAACTTAACTCTTATTATAATCCAGGTAGCTTATCATTTAATTTCGGTAATAATGCTTTGCAAGCATCGGGAACGGAAATAGCTCAATTATGGAGCAGTAGTTATAGCCAAATTTATGCTGCCAATTCCGTGATTGAGGGTGTAGATCATTCTGTTTCTCTGCCAGAACCTGACCGTAACCAATTGAAAGGAGAAGCTCTTTTTGTACGAGCACTGATTCATTTCTATTTGGTAAATTCCTTTGGTGGTGTGCCGTATATCAGCACTACCAATTATGCAGCCAATCGTATTGCGCATCGTACTGCTGAAAATGATGCACTACTCTTAGTTAAATCTGATCTTGAACAGGCTATTACTCTTTTACCAGAATCGTATAGTAGTCCAGAACGTGTCAGGCCAAACCGCTATGCGGCGTATGCGATGCTGGCGAGAGTTAATCTTTATCTCCATTTATGGGATCAGGCTTCCAATGCTGCTTCTGCTGTTCTGAACCAAACAGATGTTTATGTTTGGGAGAATGATCTTGATAAAGTTTTCCTCAAAGAAAGTACAACTACGATTTGGCAATTGATGCCTGCTATGATGGGAGACAATACAAAGGAAGCTAAAACTTTTGTGTTTTTTAACGGACCGCCACCTTCATCATCACTCTCACCGACCATTCTTAATGCGTTTGAGGCTAATGATCAAAGAAAAGTGCACTGGACAAAAATGATTACAACGGGTGTTAATAGTTGGTCTCACGCTTATAAATATAAAGAGTATTCCAACACGGGGAGCTCTGTAGAATATTCGATTGTGCTCCGACTTGCTGAGCAGTATCTGATTCGTGCTGAAGCCAGAGCGCACCAAGGTGATTTGATTGGCGCTAAAGAAGATTTGAATAAGATAAGGAATACAGCAGGTTTAGGGGATACACCAGCATCAACTAGTGCAGAAATTATCACTGTCGTGCTAAAGGAACGCCAAACGGAACTTTTTTGTGAATTTGGACATCGCTTCTTTGACCTAAAAAGAAACGGCTTATTGGATATTGCATTGTCTCCTGTGAAATCGGGTTGGAATACTACAGATAGATTACTTCCGCTACCTCAAAAAGAATTGTTGTTAAACCCAAATCTTGCACCGCAAAATGATGGTTACTAGAATAGTTCAGACAAAGAAAAAACTTCGTCATTCTTTTTTCTTCCGCTTAACTACATATTGTTTTTTGCTAGTGGGCTGCTCGGTAATAGGGCAGGTTTTACAAAAGAAAACGGTACCGGAAGAAGATTATCATTTATGGAATGATATGCTATCGCACAGTATTTCTGATAGTGGAGGTTGGGCAAGTTACAGCCTGCAATACGATACAGCTGATACATTATTTGCTATATCAACTAAAAATAGAAAAAAGTACCTGTTTCCTCATGGTACAAATGGGGAATTTAATGGTGAAAATTGGTTTGCTTGCAAGCAGAATGATACATTGGTTTTGCAAGACTTGATATCAGGAAAAGTGAATTACTTCCCGAAAATTAGCAGCTATTCATTTTCGGGTAATGGTAAGCACTTACTACTAATTACTGATGATCAAAATGGCATCCAGCACTTAACAGTGAAAAATAGGCTGGGACAAACCGTGGCTATGGTAGACAATCTCAGCGAATGGGCATGGAATGCACGCAAGGATGCGATTGCCTACGTTACTAGAAAAGAGAAAGTGGAAATACTTAAAATCTTTGATAATTTTATAAAAAAAGAGATTCCGGTTTTAACCCAGGGGGAGCTTAAAAACCTGAGCTGGCTTAATCAGACTATTACATTTATTCAAAATACCGGTTCGAGTGGCAAGCTGTATGCTTATCGATTAGATACAGGGAAGCTTTTGTCATTTGATCCGGAAAGCTGTTCCAATTTTCCTAATGATATGAGCATAGCCTCTAGTTTTGGTTCGATTAAGATTTCAAATGATGAAAGACGTATCTTTTTTATGTTGAAAGAACCTATATCAAATAAAGACACAACCGAAGTAGTTCAAGTCTGGAATGGAAATGACAAGCAAATCTATCCTCATTTAAAAATGTACGGTGATTTTACATTACAGGATAAGGTCGCTGTATGGTTTGTAGATACTGGGCGGTTTTTACAGCTTAACGATAGGGAAGAGCCGTCTATACTAATGGGTAGCGCCGGAGATTATGCATTGACTTGGAATGAATTCGAATCTGAGCCACATTTTGATGGTATAGGATTGAGAGATATTTATGTAACTGCAATTGAGACGGGTACAAAGCGATTATTGCTCAAAGGATATCCAGGGACGGGAATGGAGCCGGCATTTTCTCCCAAGGGCAATTACTTATCTTATTCAGTAAATGGTGACTGGTGGGTGTATGATTTCAAGAAGGACGAACACCGAAATATTACTCGAGATTTGGGCGTTCCGGTTCGTGATATCGATTATGATCGTGCGGGGCAAGTTCCTTTATATGGTATTGCGGGGTGGAGCATAGACGATAACTCTCTTTTCATTTATGACCAGTTTGATATTTGGATGATTAGTGCTGACGGAAAGACAAAGAAACGGTTGACCAAGGGGCTTGAAAATAAAACTACTTTTCGTTTTACAACTGCCCAACGCAGGCTACCTTCTAAGTCCGATTATATGGATCGGACCAATGCTATCACCAGTAATTCATTGCAGTGGATTTTATCTGCCCAAAATGCTGCGACAGGGTATAGTGGATTTTATAGATACGATGGGACAACTGGTACGCGTCCAATTTTTTGGGAATACAAAAGAAGTGACCGTGTGGTAAGGGCGAAAAACAGTAACGCTTTTACTTTTATCTCGCAACATTTTGATGCTCCCCCTGAGTTGCTGTTCGTCGATGCTCTAGGGAAATTAAATGAACTACATCAAAGTAATCCACAACACAAGAACTATTTATGGGCTAAGACTGAGAAGGTTTCGTATGTTGTAGATGGAAAACCCTTATCGGGTGTTTTAATTTATCCTGCGGATTTTGATCCTACGGTCAAGTATCCTATGATTGTTAGCATTTATGAAAGACAAGGAGGTAGTTTACATCGGTATGTTAAGCCGACGCTATTGAACGAGAATGGGATTAACTTTTCGGTATTGTCGTCAAAAGGTTATTTTATCCTGTTGCCCGATATTGTTTATGAAATGCGGCAAACAGGTGAATCAGCAAAAAAATGTGTATTGGCTGCAGTTGATGCGGTTCTTTTAAAATATAATGTTGACCCTATTAGAATTGGATTAACAGGGCACTCCTTTGGCGGATTTGAAACAGACTACATTATAGCAAAAACGGACCGATTTGCAACCGCTGTATCCGGTGCGGCTATTACAGATTTGGTATCAAGTTACCTTTATTATAACACTGATTCTGCCAGTCCAAATTTTTGGCGATTTGAGCACCAGCAGCAACGGATAGGTAAGTCGTTATTTGAAGATTTATCAAGTTACCTCAACAATTCACCAGTGTTACTGGCTCAAAATGTAACGACACCATTATTGGCATGGACAGGAGAGGAAGATAAACAAGTATATTATTTTCAAAGCATCGAGTATTATCTTGCTTTGAGAAGGTTGAAGAAAGAACATACTCTACTTATTTATCCAGAGGAATCTCATACGATAGCTGACAGGGAGAAACAGGCTGATCTCACAAAACGAATTGAGGCCTGGTTTGCGAAATATTTAAAGCCTTAAATTGAAAAGCCGTCACATTTTTTTTGTGGCGGCTTTTCTTTAATAATTAAGGATTACTTCTAAACAACATCGTTGGACATTGGTTGTCGCTTATGCGACGATACAACTGCGAGTTATCAATGCTTGACTTACAAAGCTGACCTTGAACGTTATCACACGATTCTACAGGTTGACAAGGTTGGGCAGCACCAATTACCTTTTTATAACCCGTTTCACTAGCTAGAACGGTTGCCTTTTTTTCCATCGCATTTGATGATAAAGCACCAACTAATCCGAGAGCAACAAATGCTACCGGCATACCGAATTTAAAAATTTTAGTTTTCATAATCGTAAAAATTAAAAGTTTTGATCTACTCTTTTTTACAGGTTTTCGATCTTGTCCTGCTATTTGGCCAATAGATTGCTTAGTCGGGTTTACGACCGACTCTGTTTTTTGTAATTAGCTGTAATTATGGGCTGTAGTTTGTAGCTTATAAGGTGATTTCCTACTAGCGCGTAAAGCTTATCACCATGTACTATTATATCACGTAACTTTTGTTTGTCGACATCGTAGACGTAGAAGCTTTCGAGATAGCTATTTGAAGAAATAGTATAGATGTCTACAATACTGGCTAGTTTCCACATTTCTAAGCTTTCATACCGACCGGGGATATTACTGTTTACAAAGAGTAAATTATCATATACCGCGGCAACTTTATTAACAAGTAATGGCCTTTTTGCAAATTTTCGCTCGCTACGTTTTTCTAAATCTACCAATTCAATATTTGAATGCGCAATCGTGTCTATTGTATTTCCCCTGAAATCAATATTTAATTGTGGATCGACGACGATGAACTGGTTGCGATAGGCGTACAGATAAATTATTCTGTTTATGCCATTACTATACATTAATGAACCATCAGTATCGAACAAGCCATCAATCTGTTTTTGCAATAGATTTTGATTTAATTGTGTCTTTTCATTAAAGAGCAAATCTACTTTGCCTAGTACACTTTCACCACTACCCCGTTTTTGTATGCGAACTGCCATCGAAGTTGAGTCAATTGCTTCTGCAAAGGTAAAGTACTCCGAGCCACTTTTGTATAACTTCGCCTTCCAGTCCGAAATTTTCCCTCTGAATATGCAAGGAACCATTCCATCATAAATGTAAAAATAGGGTGCACTTACTCTAATTGTCAGTGAGTGAAACGGCAAGTCGATTCTATCAAGTGTGATATCGTGTGTCGTAGTTTCATTTAAGGCAGTATCGATAACTGTCATTAATAATTGTGAAGTTGTGTTTCCCAAGTAAACTTGATCATCATCTGCACCTGCAAAATAGTATGACCTTAATTTTAAATTATAGTCCTTGATTTTTGCTACAGGAGCACTCGATAAACGCCGCACAAATTTGTTGTGATAGCTATGAATATTCTCCGAGATTAAAAATAAAGCAATTACGATACTAATACCCGTTAAAGCAGAACTGGACATCACAATTAATTTCTTTTTTGTAGTACTATATTGCGTTGGTTGCAACCATATTCCAATCAATGCCAAGAAAACAAACCCGATATTGAAAATTAAATGCTCATGCCAATCCATTTTTTCTAAAATACCTCCGCAGGAACAGGGAACAAATACGCTGTGATTTAAAATAATATAGATGTAAGTCGTAAACATTAGCATTAACACGAAAGTTGATACTAAGGCTGGATATCTAAACTTTGGTAATACCAAATAGATGACAATTAAAAATTCAGCTAACGGTACCGCCCACGCTACTTGGTCGGCAAAAGAACTCAACAGCGGTGATTGCCCCAGCTGTTGTTTGAAATTCTGGTAATCAAGTACTTTGTTGGTTGCTGCATAAGTAAAGAGCAAAATAAAGAGCCAACTTATTAAATTCACTATTGCACTTTTAATTTTTTCAGAAATTTTCATAATTTGCTTTTTTGGTCTTGTAAAATTCTACAATATAAAATTGTAACATTATGCAAATCAGGCATTTCGTTATTCAAAAAAATAAAACAGGGCAAAAGTATTAGGGTGGAAGATCTTCTACGGGTCTTGATAGATCACTTGGTTTGTAGCCAAATCTTTTTTTGAAGGCTTTATAAAAATTGAGATAGCCCTTAAAGCCATTCAGATATGCTATTTCTTTTAAAGAAACAGCTGTTTGCTGGATCATTAGATTTGCTCTTTTCAAGCGTTCTTCTTGATAAAAGTTATAGACACTGGTTTTAAAAACGGTTCTAAAACCATTTTTTAATATGTGTTCTTCAACAACAAACATTTGAGCCAAGTAATGTAAAGTGGGTAATGGTTCATCCAGATGACTTAAAATATAATCATGTAAATTTTGTACCGCAGTAACTTCATTCTGTCTACGGATTTTTGAACCAGAGAGACGGTCGTTAATGTTTTGCATGTCTTCAAGTAGGGTTGATACTGAACTTACAATTATTTCATCGCTATATAATAATCGAGATATTGTGCAAAATGACGGCAGTAGGTGATTATCACCAGTAATGAAAATTAATTGCAAAGTAGTGTTGTAATTGGAGTTTTTATTTAATTCATCAAGAATACCGTTCCAAATATCTTTCGATTGCTGGGCAATTAATTTAGCAAAGTCGGTATTGATAATTGTATCCGGATTGTATTTAAGAGTGAGCGGCACTTCATTATTAAAACTCAATAAAACAAAATCATTATCCAATACAAATGTTAACTGAATTAGATTTTGGTATTGGTAGCAAGCGGTTATATATCCTGATTCCAGATTTATTTTTTGGAGTTCTTCAGCAATTTTATTTAATGCTTCAGCAGTATTTTTTAATTCATCATTACTATTATCCTGGATGCGGAAGGTCATATTTCCAGTTGCCATTTCGAACAGCATTTGGTAAATACGTTTAATCCGAACCTGATTAAATTGTTCTGACATAATATATAATTTGAAGTGATTTGCTACTGGAAGAAAAGGAAAAACTTTTGCAAACCTATCAAAATAAATTATTTGAAGCTAAAAGTATAGTGTTCAATTCGGGAATTGAATAGGGGAAATTAGGTTCGATTATGGTCTTAAATTAGTTTTAGGAGTATAATTTTAGGATTGTTTGAATTTTAAGGAGATGAATTGAAATTGAAAATACTTCTATATTTTATCTTGTTACTACTTAGTGATATAGTTGTCAATTTGGGGTGATCTGTTGTTATTTCGGGAGAGGAGTTGTCAATTCGGGAGTATTTATTGTCGATTCGGGAGTACTTGTTGTCAATTAGGGAGGGGAGTTGTCAATTCGGGAGCATTTGTTGTCAATTCGGGATCATTTGTCAATTCGGGAGTATTTGTTGTCGATTCGGGAGCTGACTTGTCATTTCGGGAGCGGACTTGTCATTTCGGGATCATTTGTTGTCAATTTGGGAGTATGTGTTGTCAATTCGGGAGTATTTGTTGTCATTTGGGGAGAGGAGTTGACAATTCGGGAGCATTTGTTGTCAATTCGGGAGGGGGAGTTGTCGATTCGGGAGTATTTGTTGTCAATTCGGGAGTATTTATTGTCAGTTCGGGAGTATTTGTTGTCGATTTGGGAGAGGAGTTGTCAATTCGGGAGTATTTGTTGTCGATTCGGGAGCATGTGTTGTTATTTCGGGATAAAAACTTGTCAATTCGGGAGGGGAGTTGTCATTCCGGGAGAAAGAGTTATCAATTTGGGAGTATTTGTTGTCAATTCGGGAGAAAGAGTTGTCGAAAACGAAGTTTCTGAGTTGCTCGTAAAAGGAACCATACTTACTCATTTTACATTTGAGGTATGGAATGAAATAATAGGGCTAGTTGTGATGTACTTACTTGGAGTTTTCATAAGGGGTACCCTTTATAAGTTTAGGAAGAATTATTTTTATAATGATAGTTGGAGGAGAAAGAAATGGAAATAGAAAGATGCTGTGAAGTGTCTTTTTTTATGCACTTTTTTTTAAAGTGAGGAAAGCCGTAAAAGATTAAAATTATAATGGAATACTTTTACTTCATAAAGATGTATCAATATCACTAAAATTGGGTATTGTAAGAATGATTTGAAAAGCTTTTATTTACAACCCTAGAAATATTGCATGCGTTATGGTAAAACTTTAAAGAAAGGGGATACTTCCGGATGTTATTTATTAGTTAGGTGCAATATTACCGCAGAATCGGCGAAAAAGATGTTGATAACTCGTTGATAATTAACAAGAAGAACTATTATAAATTATTTCTATTGGTTTTAAATTAACAATAACATAAACAAATTTATAAAATGAGTGATTTAAAAGAAATGTCTTTTGCTGACTTAAAAGCTGCAGCAGATTATTTAGAGAAGTTGAAAAGTGAAAGAATAGAAGATTTGAAAAGTCAAGGAATGGATACCAAAACAAATAAAGGTTTGGAAGATATGGGAAAGTTGGAATATGATATACATTCAGCTTTATTTTCAAGATTAATGAAACTTAAAAAATCTTAAAATGTCTAAGAATAATTACACGGAAGCGATGAATTATGAAATGTTAATTCGAAATGCTTTTAATTGTCAACGAGGAACAAGAAATGGAGCAGATTTGTGTTATATGAAAAATGTAATGACAATGGAAAATGGGGAAACTTTTGCAAAACATTTAGGTTCTTATGAAAAACAATTTGAGAAAGTTAAAATCTATATTTCACAAGCATTATTAAAACTTACTAAAACAAAACCATATTCAAAAGAAGTAGATTTTTTTAATAATCTCATTGAAAAATTAGATTATTCAAGCTCAACAAACTCATTAATGGAAATTGTGAATATTGCGCTTGAAAAAGTTATTGAATTGAAACCTAAATAAAAAACCTGCGTACAACAGATAAGGGTTTGTTGGGCTTGAAAAGCCAACACCCGAGCGATAGCGAACGGCCGAAGTAGTGAACCCCGCTCACCGCAGTATGCTTGTGTACCACGTTCGCTGCGCAAATGTCTCCTGACTTTACGCCCGTTACTATAAGTCAGAGCATTAACTCGTTCCTATAATAAGCCGGAGTAATAATTTGATGGGATCAGTTTTATAAAATCTGAAACAATATGTATTCGGTAACCCCGACAGCGCGAAAATATATGGAGTTTTTTTTTTATTTACTTACGTTATCTGCAATTTTAAAAAAATAAGAAGAATGCCAGAATTATCTAACCCAATTTTAAAGGGAGCACACGCAATTTTTAATAATATAACGCGAAATGTTGTACTCTATTCTTCAGATATGATTCCTATTGATCACCAAGGTAGAATATTTTCAAATGAATTGAAAGAAGCTTTAGGTATTCCAATAGAAATTAAAAACTTTTATGAATATACAATTTCTTTAGGATCTGATTATTCACGTTTAAAAATGCTAACAATAATATCAGCTTGTAGTGATGTAGAGTTTTTATTAAAGCATTTTATTGAAAATTATTACGATATAACAGAAAATAAAACCAAAAATTTTTACCAAAGATTAGATGATGTGAATCGGAATGTTTTTATAAAAAAAGGTGTCGATTTAAACAATGAAGTTTTTTATAAAAAAATTAAGTTAGCTTTTCAAGTTAGACATATTTCAATTCACAATATGGGATTTATTGATGAAGGCTTTAACCAAAAAACAGGTTTAAATTTACCTATAAATTCTAAATTTGAAATCAATAATATTTTTATTAATGAATCATTTGATGCAATTGAGGAATTAATCTTATTTTTAGATACATTATAAAAAAACTACCGCCAATAAGTAAGACTTCATGCGGTCCGCAACCTGTCTTCTAATCCCGAAGCTTAGGGACGAAAAAATCATCTGATTGCGAGGAATTCCTTTGATGTGTTACATTATCTACAAGACGACTTTTCTTGATTTAATATTATAAATATACAGTATATTTGAAAGAATAAAACGATGGTTTTTTCACAGACTGGCGTTGTAGCCAATGCTAACGAAAATCCGGTCACTGAAAACAATTTTTGTACTAAAATTAAAATGAACCGCAACTTTTTTTCTTACTTATTTCTTTGGGTATCATTAATAATTTTACCAGAAATGGTGTTTTCTCAATCTGCTGACTTTACCATTCAAGATGTAAAGTTTGAAAGTCAGGGAGTCACTCTTGCTGGCTCAATTTTAAAGCCCAAAAATCCATTTGCAGCAGTTGTAATTGTTCACGGCTCTGACCCAGTAAAAAGAGAAATGGAGTTCGCAAAGCGTCTTGCTAAAGAAGGTATTGCTGTTTTGACATATGACAAACGTGGAGTTGGAGAATCTGGTGGTGTATATGTTGGACCATCTGTTGGCACAAATAATATAGACACTACTAATCTTAATTTATTATCTCACGATGCAAATGAAGCAGTAAAAACATTTCGAACCTATTTGAAAGATAAAAAAATACCAATTGGGTTAATTGGCTTCAGTCAAGCAGGATGGATAATTCCAATTGCTGCAAGCAAAAATCCACAAATAGAATTTATGGTTTTATTTAGTTGCCCTACAATTACAACTTTAGAACAACTCCGATTTCAGTTTTATACAAATGGAAACAATAGTTTTTGGGAAAATCATACAGAAGCAGATGCTCGTGAACATACTAAAAATGACACAGACAAATATCAATTTGTGGCAACTGATCCAAAAATTTCTCTGAATACTCTTTCAATTCCTGGACTTTGGCTCTTTGGAGAAAAGGATATACAAATTCCCGTAAAGTTGTGCATAGAGCAATTAAATACATACAAAGTTCAAGGCAAACCTTTCGAGCACACTCTATTTTCAACATTGGGACACAATACTGTATTTGACAGTAATACAACACCATTTGACATTTCAATTCAATGGATAAAACAGAAAACTTTGAATATTAAGAAGTATAAAGTATCAAAATAAAGCACTGCCTACAACAGCAAAGGTTTCGTTGCGTTCGCAGAACGAGTAATGAAGCCTTGGTTGAACGGAACCGCTCTACTTCCTGTCCTACTGAGTTATCGTAAAACAATGAAAGGGATTTTGAGAGGATTTGGAGTCCTCTTTTTTTATGATAATTAACAACACACTTGTCAATTCCGGAGAAAGAGTTGTCAATAAAGTAGTTTCTGCTTTGCTTGTAAAAGGAATCACATTTAAGCATTCTATATTTGAGATATGGAATGGTATGAGATAATAGGGGAGTTGTAATATGGATTTTAGGACTTAACCTGAGAGGGAAATTTTATGAATATTGGAGAAACAGGCATCTTAATGATGGTTGGAGAAGGAGGGATAGGAAATAAAGATGCTGCGAGGTGTCTTTTTATGTTTTTTTTGATAATGAGGAAAGCCGTAAAGGACTGGAATTATAATGGATTACTTCTACTTGATAGAAATGTACGAATATCACTAAAAGTGGGTATTGTAGCAATGATTTGAAAAGCTTTTATTTACGAGCTAGGATCAATAGGGTAAATCTTATTATACTTTAAATATGCTGCGACCTATTCACGATGCAACTTTTTCAAAAACTTAAGATAGTTTTTAAGTTTTAATTTTCTGTTGCGCGGCTGAAATCGGAAATAACT
>NZ_FRDK01000007.1 GCF_900143245.1 Flavobacterium fryxellicola | reverse complement strand
GAGGAGAAAAGCGGGATAAAACGTCCCGTTCACTTCACTATTTTGGGATTCGGATTTGTGCCTACCTACAAGAAAGGAAGCAAGAACGACTATCAGTTGGTAGTGGCAGAAAAGGCTTGGAAGAAACTAAAAGAAAAACTCAAAAGCATCACCCGAAAAACCGCACCTGTCAAGCTAGAAGAGCGTATTGCCAAGATAAACGAAATTCAGCGAGGATGGTTAAACTATTTTCGAGGAACGAGTATTATGGGCAAATTACGGGATTTAGATGGCTGGCTTCGCAACCGACTTCGGTATTGCATTTGGCACGATTGGAAGAAACCTGAAAGAAAGAGAAAGAATCTCATTCAACTAGGAATTGACCAAGACCATGCCTATGCATGGAGTCGAACTCGAAAAGGCGGTTGGGCCATTGCCCAGAGTCCGATTTTGGGGTCTACCATAACCTTGAAACGCTTAAAACAAAAAGGGTATCAATCATTGACCGATGTTTACATCGAACTTAACCCATCTCTTTGCGAACCGCCGAATACGTGACCCGTACGTTCGGTGGTGTGAGAGGCGCACTCCGTTCCATTTGGGGCGGAGCCGTCTACTCGATTACTGGAGGCTTGTTTTTGTCGGAATTATGAATTTAACCGCAAACTTTTTACGCTTCTGCTTTTCAGATTCCAATTTTCAAGTTTCTAAAGTTAAGTGTCAATTTCTGCGCAACGATTTTCAAGTTTGTTCTTTTCAGATTCCAGTTGTGTTTAGTTTATAAATCACTTACGTTAAATCGATTATGTGAAAGTCCTTCTTCAGAAGTCATCGTTCCTAAAAGATTTTTGACCGTATCTTTTTGAATTATAACAACATCATATGCTTTGAATTGTAGAGGGTTTTCCAATAAATTTTTGATTTTGCTTGCTACCTTTTTTTGAATAGCGACTAAAGAATCATTATTTTTAGGTAAAATTTCAACATTTATCAGCTGAACAGTTAGAAAGATGTCCAAAGTATCATCTACACGAGTTTTGTATCCTTCTATAAAAAGACTTTTTGTTTTTATTAATTTTTGTATTTCTAAATTAACTAATTGATTATTAACTTTAAATATAGGCTCAAACTGTGGACCAGGCTCTGGCTCAAACTTTGGATTATTGCAAGCCAAGAATAAAAATGGGCAAAAGATTAATGTTTTCAATTTATAAGTAAATTTCATAATTTGGGTATTTTGCGAGTTTTTCAGTTTAAATTGCACATAACCTTGGAGTTTCTACTTTTGATATTTTCTAATGATTTCCTTGAGCGTCATTTCTGCACAAGTCTCCAGTAACGTCCCGCTGCTTTGAGATGGTGGGGAATTCGTAACCTTTCAACTTTCTGCTTTGCAGAATTATGATGCGAAACGGTAATTCCACTAAAACCCCACTATATCAAAACAGCTGTTGGCGGTTCGGTTGTTTTTAGTCGAAATTATGATTAATTAACTATTTTTTATTTATTTTATTTCAAATTACAAAATTCAATTTTTGTATATTTTTTTAATAATTATTCTGTTAAATTAAGATGAATGCTATAACTGCTGCAAATGCGAAAGAACCAAAAAAAAGTAAATTAGAAAACATTATTTCGTTTTTAGAAAGAACATCTCCACATTCGTTATTTTCTGTTGTCCATTTACTTTTTGATGCAAAAAGAATAGTTGGCCTCTTATAATATTTTGGAAAATCTTTGTAAAATAAAAATATTAATACACGAAAATAAATAATATATAGTAAAGGATAAATTGTAAGAATAAAACCAAGTAAATTACCATTTGTTAATATTGCTAAAACTGCACTAAAAAGAATCAATAATGAACTCAAAATAAAAAATTGCTTAAATTGATTTTGGTTTATAATTTGTTGGGAATTTACGTAGAATACAATTGATAAACCTACTCCAATACAACAAGAAAACTTATTGAAATTAAAAAACGAGCTTTTGTAAAATGATAATAATGCTAGTAGATAAATGAAAAATATAACTACCGTATAAATGGTAAATTCAAGCTTATTAATTTCATTTTTCATATAATCTAATTTTTAAACAACATCTTTTTGGTTGAATGTTAACTCCAAGTTTTACGTTTTTTTTTACGTTTTTTTTTTTTAAAATCAATTTTTAAGCTTCTATTTTTCGCATTCCAATTTCCACGCTTGCATTTTTGTAGTTTTACGTAAATAAAGAAAATTAATTCTGTCAGAGTATTTTCTGCATAAGTGCGGATTCAACTGACCGCCAACGTTGTTGCGGCTTTGAGATGGTGGGGAGTTCGTAACCTTTCAATTTTCTGCTTTGCAGAATTATGATGCGAAACGGTAATTCCAACAAAACCCCACTATATCAAAACCGCTGTTGGCAGATCGGTTTTTTATTCATCATTTTTATTTTATTCTTTATTTTCTGCTCTCATTTTCATCACACGAAGTAAAATAGTTTGGCTTCTAGTTAATTTTGGTTGGTCATTATTATTGTTTGGTTTTTCTTGTTTGGTTTCTTCGTTAGTTTCGTTAATTAAATGAATAGTTTCATCTTTATGTTCTAAAGTAATATTAATATAAGCCAATAAAGCACCAATGATACGCAATAGTGAATTCCAAATTCCAATATTTTCTCTATGAGTAGAATATAAGTAATAATCACCAAATACAACGGTTAAAAACCACAAGATTAAAAATATTTTTAATGTTTGAATTTTAAATTTTGGCGCAATAAAATAAGTTGAAACGATAAATAATGTTCCTTGTAGAAAAAAGTTTGCCCCATTTAATAAGTAAGAATCTGCAAAAGTATTTTCAGACACAAAAAGTTCAACAATTTGTTTATATAAATATGGAAATATTATTGAGCATAATATTGAGATTGGTAAAAGTAAAAGCCATCGTAAAATATTCATAAAAAAGTGGTTAAATGATTCCTCCACAAAAAAGGAACAAAATTAAAATTAATTATTATGTCTAACCTTGAAAAAAGTTGTCTTTTTGCTCAATCAATTAATCAAAAATGGGATGATTTAAAAAAAGAATTGGACAAATGTCCTAATGCTTTTGAATTAAAATATGATGAGGAAAAAGGATATTGTTTAGTTATAGACCTCGACGTTGTAATACAACATCAGGAGAATCTAAATCCATAGATTTAACTATTGACTGTATGCTTATTTTAGGAGATATTGATATCATATTGACAAAATATCCCGAACAAATTAAATCGTATAAATCCTTTTTAATTTCGTCTATTTCAATACTTGTTATTCTCAATGCTGTACTTTCATCTGCTATCTTATTTATCACTTTTGGCGAATAATATTCTTTTAAATATTGTGCATTTTCTAATGAATATAATGTCATTTTTCGATTTTTTTAAGGTTTCTGAATTCTCTGATTTTTTTCAAACTGTCTGCCAACGTTTTGGCGCTTGGCGAAGGTGGCGATTTTCACCACAAATGTTGATGCGGAGAACCAAACTTTGATTAACCACAAATGTTTCTGCGGAGCACTGAACCGCCACTTTTGCCAAACGCCTGTTATGCGGTCGCTTTTCTGTTTTCAATTATTTGCTTCTTTAACTCGTTTTCAATGTTTGTCCAAATAGTCCGATGTGTAAGAATGAGTTTACTATTGCACTCTTTGTCTGCCACGTCTATTATATGTCTAAACCAATCCAAATAACTCCATTCTCTTGGTTTTGGCGAATACAAAAACAATTCTTTTTCGTCCCAATGAACTTCTGTTGCTGTTCGATAAATAAGAGTAAATCGTTCATTTTTAGGTCGAATAAAAAGTCGTTCGTCTTTGTCAATTCCAACTTCAATTATTTCGTCTAGCCTTTTCCCAATTTGTTTAGTTTTAATTTGGTTAAAAATAATTCCACCAACATAATTTTTAAGTTTTGGGAATTTGCGTCTGTAATATTCATTCCAATAACTTATCATTCGACTTTCTGTCTGCTGATAATATTTTGAATTTTCGATAGCAAACCGCTTGTAGTTTTCCAATTTGTTGTCGTCAAGCTGTTCGTCTAATACTTCTACAATTTCAATAACATATTCTCCTAAAAGCTGAAAAGTAAAGGGTGTAATCCAATATTCATTATTCTCAATTTTTTCCAACCGATTTTGTCTTACATACCCATTATGATGTCGAAGAAAAATACAGTTGAGAATTGATTTTTGTCGGTTTGTCAATGTTGTTTCCTTTTCAATATCAGGTTCGTTAAAATAAACTCTGTATGGTATAGTCAAAAGTTCTCCTTCAAGATTGACTGTTTGAATGTCAGGATGAATTAAGTTTTCCACTTTATGAATTTTTCCGTCACAAAGTTTTACATCATTTTCTTTAAAGGGTAAAATATCCAATACGCTTTCTACGTCCTTTTTCAAAGTCCGTGGAAAAGCATTGAGAAGGATTTCTCTATATTTTGAATGTTTATGTCCTTTGAACCAATTTAGCATTTCGGTCTGTCGTTTTTAAAGTGCCGCATAACGTCCCCTTGCTACAAGAGGTTTGGGGTTAAATTAAGCCTTATTTTCGGACTTGCCAAATCTCCCAAATACAAGACCATTTTTAAATTAAGCCAAATGCCCAAATCTCTTGTAGCAAGTGTTAGCGGTTCGGTTATCTCGTGAGTCAGAATTTTCATTTTATCAATATTAAATTCATTTTTCAAGTTTCTGCTTTCAAACTCAAGCTTTCAGACTTTCATTTTCAAGTTTGATCTATTAATAATCAGATCCCTGAAATTTCATAATCATTATAAAAAGTATATTTTCCGAATTTATTTTTTCTGAATACTTTAAATTTAGTACTGTTATTTATTTTTGAAATTGAATCTCCAATTCGTAGCGTGTCGTTTTTTGTGTCAGTTGTAGTTATGCAATGATTTTCATCGTAGTAAAATTGCAATGATTTGTCAAAATAATTATCAACCTTTATGATTTTCAAATTGATTTTGTTTTCTTTAAAATAGTTAATTTCATTCTGTGCCCTTAATAAAAAAAAAGAAACAACTATCAAACTGAATATTATTGGAATAAAATTCAAATATTTATTATTTTTCATTGATTCTGTTTATCACGTTTTTTTTTCACAACTGACCGCTAACGTCTCGCGGCTTGCGGAAGTGGCGAACTTCGTAACCGAGATTTTTCGGCTAAGATAAAATTTATTGCGAAAGATAAACGTGAATTTACCACATATTTCGCCATTTTTGCAAACCGCTGTTACCAGCAGTATTTTTTTTATTTCGTTTTTTCAAAGTTTTTTTTCTAAATCATTTTCCAGCTTTATATTATGCCAAATTTTAGTTTCAATTACATTTTATCTTTTAAATATAATTATTTATAAGCAACAATGTGATAAGAAAAAAAAGTAAAAACATAGCAATCATTATAGTTATAAATGTTGTAAAAATTAAGTCATCTACGATTTTCATTTTCTTTATTAAGCTTATTACAATTAATGATAAAATAAAAGAAGTAAAAATATTCGAGATAATTAAAAGTTTTGAGTTTTCATTTTTCATTATAATTTTAAACTCAGGAACAATAAAAATCAAAGAGACTATTGCTATTAAGTATGACAAAAAAACTATAAATTCCTTTTTAGATTCATTTGGTTTTGTTTCTCGATTCGGTAAACTAGTTAGGGTTGAAATAAATTCTAATATTTCTGAAATCATATTTTTAGTTTTTTTGAGCTAATATTGCTTTTACAAGCAGTATTTTTCAAGTTTTATTATTTCCTTATATATTACAAATGAAAATGTATTTTCTAATGGAAATCTATAAGCACCTTTTGCTTTCATTAAATAAGCTGAAATTGCAGTCATTTCCCAAGCATCATATTCGTCCGCAAACCATTTACTTTTTGTCAAAGATTCTAAGTCATTTTCCTTTCCATAATCTCTTACGAATTCAATTTCAGTTTTAACTTTCGGTTCTATATGTTGATTTGCCCAACTCCAAAGCCAAGTTTTACTAATGTTCGAAATACTTCCAACTTCTTCATATCGTATTTCTACAATTTTATCTTTTGTTTCAGCATTTGAGAAAGTGAGAATTCCAGTTTCTTGGTCATAAAACCAATCTTCATATTTATGAATTCCATAAGCATCTTCAATAATTTTTTGCTGTTCAATTAAATAATTAGATGCTTCCTTTCTTAATATTTCGAATTCGGAAGTTCTGTTAGGTTTTTCTAAATTAAAATATTCAACATTCATATTTTCAGTTGTTTATGCGGTTTTGAGGTAATATTGCTGGTAACTTGTATATAGGCGAAACAAACCTTCGCCAATCTACCTAAAAATGGGTGTATATGCGAAGGTTTGTTTCGCTTTATATTATAATCAAATGTACTATTTTTTTCTTACAAATCATCAAAAGGACTTTTTATTTGTTGAATACTTTTCGTACTAACGTGAGTGTATATTTCGGTAGTTTTGCTGCTGTTGTGTCCTAATAATTCTTGTATGTATCGCAAATCGGTTCCGCTTTCTAATAAATGAGTCGCATAGCTATGGCGCAACCAATGTAGCGTAACAGGCTTTTTGATATTGACTTTTACCAAGGCTTGTTTTAAGATGAGCTGCAGACTTCGAGAATCATAAGGTTTTCCTGCAAATTGCCCTTCAAACAAGTAGGTCTTTGGTTTATAAAGGGCGTAATAGTCGCGCAGTAGTTTTAGTATTTTGGGACTCAAGGGTACAATCCTGTCTTTTTTGCCTTTTGCGTTTTTGAGCAAGACTATGTTTCTTTTCGAGTCGATATGCACAGGTTGCAAAGCTACTAATTCGCCACAACGCAATCCGCAACTATAAATCAACGAAAGCATTGTTTTGTGTTTGCTATTGGTGTGTGCTTCTAAAATTAATTTCACTTCCTCTTTACTCAATACATTAGGCAAAACTTTGGAACGTTTTGGTCGGTGAATTTTATCTATTTCGATTTTGGTTTCCCGAATGGTCGCAAAGTATAATTTTAAAGCGTTGGTTAGCTGGTTTTGGTAGGATGCCGAAAGATTGTTTTTCAAGATATACTCGTTGTTGTAGATAATTACGTCTTCGTTATTAATTTGGGCAATAGGTTTCTCCCGATAAAATACAAAAAAGGATTTCAACGCGTCAGAATAAGTTGAAAGTGTGCTTTCGCTGTAGCGTTTGGAGCGCAGCCATTGTTTGAATTTTTCGATTTGTTCTATTCCTTCAACTGACGGCAAAGAAGGTGAGGCAGGTTTTATTTTAAACCGTCCTCGGTTTTCTTCCGTGTCAGGTAAATGCCATGCTACTAAAGATTGGCTCCATCGTGCGCCGTCTATTTGTTTGATTCGGGCAATGAATTCGACATTTTTGTCGAAATAAACGGCTATTCGTTTTTCGTTTTTGTGTGTGAGGAGTTTTGCAGACCAGTTCATTCGCTATACTTTAAAAACTAAAGATATTGTTTTTTAGTACGCAATGGTTGCTGGAGATTATTTTGTGATTTTTTCACCAAACAGAAATACGGGATTTGTAAAAAGCGAAAGGCACTTTGTTGGGTTGGTAGCAAAATATAGCCACGGATTCTTCTTTTTTTATGTTTGTTCGTTATACTAGGTTTTGGACCTCCCTTTTGGGTTTTTGCCACATAGGGCTACAGTATTTATAAAGCAAGAAAGGCGCTTCACGTACTGCTACTAAATTAAAGCTCGGATTGTCTGTTTTTCTGTGTTTAAGGATTAAATTTTATAAGACGTAAAAGATGCACTATTCTAGATAAATCTAAAGCAATACGCAAAACAAATTTATATTTTTATGCCGTGCTTGTTTTGTACCCTAAAATCCTAGCCCTGATAGCAGTGAAAATCCTTTTTAGGACTCGCCATAGCGAGGAAAAAAAGAGTGTAACGAATAGCAGGAATAGCTCCCAGAAAGCCACGTCCTTGTTTAGATAATGACAATAGAAAATGTCATCTTGTCAGATTTATTGGTGTCACTTTTAACATAAACTGACAATTTATTAGCGGGTATTGTATTGGCACAAAGATTGACTTATCGACTTCGAGTCATTAAAACTAGTATACAATAAAATTAAATATATTTAAAATGGGTAAAATAATCGGAATTGATTTAGGTACGACCAACTCTTGTGTTTCTGTAATGGAAGGTAATGAAGCAGTTGTTATTCCTAATGCAGAAGGAAAAAGAACAACACCGTCTATCATCGCTTTTGTTGAAGGTGGGGAAATTAAAGTAGGAGATCCTGCAAAGAGACAAGCGGTAACTAATCCAACTAAGACTATTGCTTCTATCAAACGTTTTATGGGTCGAGGTTTTGGTGAAGTTTCGGCTGAAGCAAAAAGAGTTTCATACAAAATTGTAAAAGGGGACAACAATACGCCACGTGTGGATATTGATGGTCGTTTATACTCTGCTCAAGAATTGTCAGCAATGACACTTCAAAAAATGAAAAAAACAGCAGAAGACTATTTAGGTCAAACAGTTACGGAAGCGGTTATTACGGTTCCTGCTTACTTTAATGATGCTCAACGTCAAGCTACGAAAGAAGCTGGTGAAATTGCAGGTCTAAAAGTAATGCGTATTATCAACGAGCCTACAGCAGCTGCACTTGCTTATGGTTTAGATAAAAAAGGGAAAGATCAAAAAATTGCTGTTTACGATTTAGGTGGAGGTACATTTGATATTTCTGTTCTTGAATTAGGAGACGGAGTTTTTGAAGTATTGTCTACAAATGGAGATACGCACTTAGGTGGAGATGATTTTGACCACGAAATTATTGACTGGTTAGCTGCTGATTTCTTAACTGAAGAAGGTATTGATTTGCGTTTAGATCCAATGTCTTTGCAACGTTTGAAAGAAGCTGCTGAGAAAGCAAAAATTGAATTGTCTTCTTCTGCTGAAACAGAAATCAACTTACCTTACGTAACGGCTACAGCTTCAGGACCAAAACACTTAGTTAAAAAATTAACGAGAGCACAATTTGAAAAATTAACTGACGCACTAGTAAAACGTTCTATGGCACCAGTTGCTAAAGCGCTTAAAGATGCTAATTTAACAGTTTCTGATATTGACGAAGTGATCCTTGTAGGAGGTTCTACTCGTATGCCAAGAATTGCAGAAGAGGTTGAAAAATTCTTTGGTAAAAAAGCGTCTAAAGGAGTTAACCCTGATGAAGTTGTTGCAATTGGAGCAGCTATTCAAGGTGGAGTTCTTTCTGGAGATGTAAAAGATGTATTGTTACTTGACGTTACACCTTTATCTTTAGGTATTGAAACTATGGGTGGAGTTATGACAACTCTTATTGAGTCTAATACTACTATTCCAACTAAAAAATCTCAAGTTTTCTCTACCGCTGCAGATTCTCAACCAACAGTTGAATTGCACGTATTGCAAGGCGCTAGAGCAATGGCTGCTGATAACAAAACAATTGGTCGTTTTAACCTAGACGGTATTCCACCAGCACCAAGAGGTGTTCCACAAATTGAAGTAACTTTTGATATTGATGCTAATGGTATCATCAAAGTTTCGGCTACTGATAAAGGAACTGGTAAATCTCACGACATTCGTATCGAAGCTTCTTCTGGATTAACTTCTGAAGAAATCGAAAGAATGAAACAAGATGCTGAAGCTAACGCTGAATCAGACAAAATTGCACGATCTAGAGCTGAAAAATTGAACGAAGCAGATGGAATGATTTTCCAAACTGAAACGCAATTAAAAGAATTAGGAGCTAAATTATCTGATGATAACAAAGTGGCTGTAGAATATGCATTGACTGAATTGAGAATGGCACACCAATCTCAAGACATTCCTGCAATTCAAACGGCTCTTGACAACATCAACGCAGCTTGGAAAACAGCTACTGAAGCAATGTATGCTCAAGGAGAACAAGGTCAACAAGAAGCACAACCTCAAGGGGATGCAGCTCAAGGAGACAATGTTGAAGACGTTGAATTTGAAGAAGTAAAATAAGCAGAGAACCTATTTTGTGCAACAAAATGGTGTGAATCGCTTATCCTGATTTTTATCGGGATCTTAAATAGGAGAAACCGAGTCAGCAATGGCTCGGTTTTTTTATGCCTCTCTATTTTGTAGTTTGTTTTGTGCCAAACATTCTTGTTATAACTACTGCATGTGGAAAAGTGATAGCAGCCAAGAAAGAGAAAAATAAAGCATTGAAAAGCTGCTCTTCTCTAAATATAAAATAGATCAGTGCAATCCCTGCAATGGAGATGAGCCAGTAAACTCCTGCTGCTCGACAATAGGCAACAAAATAGGTAAAAGAAAAGGAGCCATTTAAAAACTTAATTTGGTCGACTATAGAAGGAATACTGTGCCACAAAACGAAATAGATCGCAAATCCCCATATTAAACTGGAAGATTTAAAAAGGATAGCAAAGAGCACTAAAAAAAAGAATTCTAAAAGTAATTTTTTTCTAATTTTTTCTAATTTCCAATAAAAATAGGCACTTAAACTGATGAAAGCACCAACTGAAACCTGTAGCAATATCCAAAAGTAAGGAAGCGGGACACTTACATTTGCTATTTTCAAGATGATGTTCTGTACTTGAATGGTGTGAAAATAAAATAACAATAGCAAAATAACAAATCCATACAAGAAGTGGAATAGCAGTAGGAGCCAAGTTGGAAAGTCTTGTTCTAGATTTTGCCATTGCTGTTCTCCAAAATGATTTGCACTCACAATGATAAAGAGTAAAAGGGCTGCTTGCGGAATAATGTAAAACAAAAGGATACCTGCTAAAACAACCATTACGTAATAACCTATTATTTTAAAGCGAGAATTGGTGTGCTTTGTCGCGTTTGTATTTTTAATTAAGAGCAAATCATTTGCACCATGCAAAATTCCAAAGGTAAAAATCAACAAGAAACCCGATAGTATTTGCATCCTTGTGGACAAAAAGGAATCCATCCATAGTCCGAAAAAGCTTGCTACTACTGCAATATTTGAATAATTTTTCATTTCATTTAATTATTGTTTAAAAATAGTGAAAAAATATTAAACAAAAATTTTTTTTATCGTTTAACTTTTCATACTTTTGATTAAACAAAACCATTTAAAATCATTTTTATGACAAATTTTATGTTTATTTCAGGATTAGTCGGAAAATTATCTCCAACCGATTATGTAGGGTTTACTTTCTTTGTAGGCTGTATGGCTATGATGGCCGCTTCGGCATTTTTCTTTTTATCCTTAAGCCAGTTCGATAAAAAGTGGCGAACTTCAGTATTAGTTTCAGGTTTGATTACCTTTATTGCTGCGGTACATTATTTCTACATGAGAGATTATTGGGCTTCATTTGGGGAGTCTCCAACATTCTTTCGTTACGTTGACTGGGTACTAACGGTGCCATTGATGTGTTTAGAGTTTTACCTCATACTTAAAGTAGCAGGAGCTAAACAGTCATTACTGTGGAAAATGATTGTCTATTCAATCGTAATGTTAGTTACAGGTTACATTGGAGAAGTAATTGCTCCAGAAAGTGCTGCCTTATGGGGATTCATTTCCGGTGCTGCTTATTTTGCTATCGTGTATGAAATCTGGTTTGGTGAAGCATCGAAATTGGCTGCAGCAGCTGGTGGAGAAGTTTTAAAAGCACACAAAATTTTGTGTTGGTTTGTACTCGTTGGATGGTCAATTTATCCATTAGGATACATGATGGGAACAACAGGATGGTACAACTCGTTTATCCCTGCTGGTAACATCGATGTAGTGTATAACATTGCAGATGCTATCAACAAAATTGGATTTGGTTTAGTAATTTATAGCTTAGCAGTTAAGTCTTCAAAAGATTAATTCTTTTTTTATATTTAATTCGAAAACCGAACTAGCGATAGTTCGGTTTTTTTTTGTAAAAAGAGTATGCAATTGTTTTACCGTTTTGTAAGGTCTGCGATTAGTGTATTTACAGATTTTAAAAAAATGAAACCACAGATTCACAGATTATTAAAATTTTAATCTGTGAATCTGCGGTTTATAAATAGTACGGTAACACAACAGTCGGTACATCTCGTTGTAAAAGGTGTCCTTGCGGCTTGCGCCAAAAAAGCGTCTTGCAATTGCATTGATAAAAAAATAAAACCGCAGATTCACAGATTATTCAAATTTTAATCTGTAAATCTGCGGTTTATAAATAGTACGGTAACACAACAGACGGCACATCTCGTTTTAAAAGGTGTCCTTTCGGCTTGCGCCAAAAGAGCGTCTTGCAATTGCATTGATGAAAAAATAAAACCGCGGATTCACAGATTATTAAAATTTTAATCTGTGAATCTGCGGTTTATAAATAGAGGCTGAAAAAGAAGTGTTTTAAAGGAAACTGTATTTCAGTTTACAGGTAAAATCGATTAAAAAAAAGAAGGGAAAATGCTATCAAACATTTTCCCTTTTTACTTCATTATTTAGGATCTAAAGCTTCACTAATTCTGGATATTAAATCGAGTATGTGATATTTACTCATTCGATCCGTTATTCGAGAAGAAGACATTTTTAAATCATTTTTTAACGCATTCAATTGGCCTCTCGCAATAGACGGTAAGTCCGTTTGTGCTAAGTTGACTCTTCTGGTATTGAAACCATACGTTACGCCTACAGGAACAGATCTCACTGTGGTAGAACCTGGTTTTAGCAATTCAATCATTTTATCTACATACAATTTTTGTACGTTTCTGCGATACATGTCGATAGAACTGCTTCCTTTTAACTCAGAGAAAATTCCCTTATTCAAATCAGATATTAATTCGTCAACAGAATAATTGTCCTTATTGGCTGTAGAGGTTTCTAAAAGGCGCACCATGCGGTCTCCTGCCATCAAACTAGACAAGGTCGCATCTTGCATTCCTTTTATCGCTTCAACGCCGCTTTCAGGATTTATTTTGGAAAGAATGTTGTGATCCAATAACCATTTTGGCGTAGTGAATAATTGTGTGTTCAAGAAAGCGACAGCATCTTTTTGGATGCTTTTTGGTACTACTTGAAATTGATTACCAGACATGTCATACGTCTTTGGAGAATCATAAATTCCACCTACGTTTTTAGTAACATGGCCCATATATCTTCTAAATTGTCCGGTCAGTGCGCCATAAAGCTCCTCTAGTTCAGCATAACTTTCGCCATCTTCTTTAGACCATTGTAATAAATTAGGTAGGATTCTTTTTAAGTTTTTAATTCCGTATTCAGAAGCCCGCATTGCATTGTCACCTATGTCCTCTGTTTGGTATCTTGGATCGTAAGGGCTGGATTCAGAACCAAACCACAAGCGATTATTTTTATATGCTTCCTTAGTCATTTCGTTTAAGAATGCTTTTTCTTGCGCTTCATTTTTAGTGTCTTCAAAATAGGAGTAACCCCATTTAATAGCCCACTTATCATAATCTCCAATTCTTGGAAACAAAGCAGTAACGCCATCTTCTGGTTGTGCTACGTAGTTAAAACGAGCATAATCCATGATAGACGAAGTATGACCGTTTTTATCTTGGTAGTCTTTGTCTCTTAGTTTCTCAACCGGAGTGGCTGAACTGGCTCCCATATTGTGACGCAATCCTAAGGTGTGTCCAACCTCATGCGAGGAAACAAAACGGATTAGTTCTCCCATTAATTTATCATCAAACTTTTTAGATCTAGCAGCAGGATCAACCGCAGCCGTTTGAATCAAATACCAGTTTCTTAAAAGACTCATAATATTGTGATACCAACCAATGTGGCTTTCTAAAATTTCACCGCTTCTTGGATCGTGAACGTTTGGACCATAAGCATTTTGAATTTCAGCTGCGAAGTATCTTAAAACAGAAAAGCGAGCATCTTCCAAACTCATTGTTGGATCGTTTTCTGGCCAATATTCACCGCGAATAGCATTTTTCCAACCTGCTGCTTCAAAAGCAACCTGCCAATCGTCAATACCTTGCTTGATGAATTTCTTCCATTTTTCTGGAGTAGCAGGATCAATGTAGTATACAATAGGTTTCAAAGGCTCAATCAATTCCCCCATTTTTTGTTTTTGGGCATCGGCAACAGATTTTGGTTCTAAACGCCATCTTACTGCAAATACTTTGGTAGCTGATTTTTGAGATTCTTCTTCAAATACACCATATTGATTGGCAAAATACCCTACACGCGCATCAAATTCTCTTTTACGCATTGGATTTTTTGGCAATAAAATCATGGAAGTATTCATTTCCACAGTAATTACTCCAGCATCTAAAGCGGATGGTAAATCAACTCCAATTTTTGGGGTTGGCGTGGTATTGATTTTTGGTGGCGTTGTAGTAAAGGTTTTTACACTTCTAATTTCAGTATTTATAGGAAAACTACTAACTTTTGAAATAAAAGATCGGTCTTTTTGAAACGTTTGAATGTTTAATAATTGTTTCTTTATGGGATCCAAAGAAAAAGTTTGCACATCAGCATCAAAAGTGGTAGCTAAGTCAACCACATAACCAGTAATTTTTCCAGCTTGATCTTTTTTATACGCTAGTACGTCATAATTGCCAATGATTGGATCCGAGGTTGAATTCTTAACCGCTTGAGCCATTGGTTTATCTTCATCTGGAGACATAATCACGTAGGTAATGGAGCGCAGCAGGATATTGTTATTTAATCCTTTTTCCCAGCGAACCACCTGTCTGTTGATTTCTTCACCTCCAAAGATTCCGCCACCAGCAGGAGTTTTAGAATAACGGGTGATCGTCATCATTTCACTTCCTAAAATAGAATCTGGAATTTCAAAAAGATATTTGTTGTCAATTTTATGGACATCGATCAAACCTTTTTGCGTAACAGCACTCGAATCAATTACTTTCTTGTACGGTTTAGGTTCTTTTTTGGCGTCACTTGCCTTGGTATCTACTTTGGTAACGGCATTTTTTTCTGCTTTTTTCTTTTTTCTGCTTTGAGCAAACGTCTCTGGAGCAGAAAAAATCAACAGAAATACAATAATTAGGGTTAGTTTTTTTGTAAGCATGTAGTTCTACATAATATGGTTAATAATTAGTTTTTAGCATATAAATAGGAGAATCCTCTATTTTTATACCATTAATCTCCAAATCTATTGATATATTTTTAAAAAAATACAGTTTAAAAATTCAATTTTAAATAATTAACATAAATTAACATTCGTTGAAAAATATGGCTTTGTTAATTTTACATGATTTTTCTCATAAGATAGCGATTTATTTCTGCTTATTTTTGTTCTCACAATAGCAAATCAAAACGGATGCTTGGATGTAAGAGCTTCAAAGTGGACAAGCAGCGGTACATTTGAAAAAGATTTTTGTAATATTACTTCATAAATCAGTTGAATGAGAAAAATTAAGTATAAAAAAGGAAGGAAATTACAACCTTATAATCTAGAGTATACTGGAATTCATAAAACTAAGGATTCAGAGATGCAATTATTCGTTTATGATGATTTGGACTTATCAGAGTACGAAAATTTTAAAGTGGCTAATCTAGATAAATATATAGATGATCAAAAAACAAATTGGATTAATATTCATGGATTAAATAATGTAGAATGGTTAAAATCGATAGGCGATTATTTTAAAATAGATAATTTCATGTTAGCCGATATTATGAATACGGTGAGAAGAACGAAACTGGAAGAGTCACACAAATTTTTATTCTTCAACATAAAATCAATATTGCCTGCGGAAAACTCCGATAATATTAGTGTGGAGCAAATTAGTTTTTTGATAAAAGAAGGGGTTTTAATTTCTTTTCAGGAAAAAAGAAGTGATTTTTTTACTCATATTCGCGAGCGAATTCGCACCCATTCTGGATTAGTGAGAGAAAAGAAAGCGGATTACCTATTGTATGTTCTACTAGATGCCATCATGGAAAATTTCTACATTACGCTAGAAAATGAAGAAGATAAACTGGAAGAGCTAATCAATCTAAGCAAGCAGAGCCCAGATCCCGTAATTCTGGAACGCATTGAGAAGCACAGGGATAATTTTAATTTCTTGAAGCGGTCTATAATTCCACTTCGGGAATCACTATACAATATTAAAAGTATAAAAGATGACAACGTTTTTAACGCAATTGAAGTAGAAAATTTTACTTTTTTTTCTCGATTGCATCAAAAGAGTTTAGAACTTTTAGAGCAAATAGAATCAGATATGGGTTCGCTAGAAAGTGCTTCTAATTTCTTTTTCTCGGCACAAACGCATAAGATGAATGAGATTATGAAAACCTTGACCATCGTTTCTTCCATCTTTATTCCGCTAACTTTTATTGTGGGGGTTTACGGAATGAATTTTGAAAATTTACCAGAACTGCAGTACAAATATGGGTATCAAACCGTTATGGGTTTTATGTTTTTAATCGTTATTGGCATGATTATTTACTTTAAAAAACGCCGTTGGTTTTAATAGCGTTTACCCAAAGCATTCAATTTTTTGAATTAAATAAAAAATAAAAAAAATGAACAAGGCCATTTATATAGCGACAAGCGAGCAAAATAGCGGTAAGTCGATTATCACACTAGGACTAATGAGCATGCTAATTGGTAAAACTGCCAAGGTGGGCTATTTTAGACCTATAATTGAAGATATTGAAGAAGGAGGATTTGACAATCACATTGAGACGGTGATTGGTCATTTTGGTTTGGATATCGCGTTTGACGATGCTTTCGCCATTACTAAAAGTAAATTAATCAAGAAGAAAAATAAAGGAAAAATAGGGGAAGTTCTCGATCTAATTATTGAAAAATATAAAAAATTAGAGGAACGATTTGATTTTGTTCTTGTTGAAGGAACTGGATTTAGCGGGGAAGGAACCGTGATAGAATTAGACATGAATGTGCTGATTGCAAAAAATCTTGGGATTCCTACGATTATTGTGGGTTCAGGCGTTGGCAAAACACTAGAGGAATTATTGGACAGTTTGTATCTTGCCTACGATTCTTTTAAAGTGAAAGATGTAGAGGTTTTGGCTGTAATTGCCAATAAAGTGCAGCACGAAAATATAGCGTTAGTCACCAATGGTCTAAGAAAAAGTTTGCCTGAAGGCGTCTTGGTAAATGCAATTCCTTTAATCCATAATTTGAATAATCCAACAGTTCAAGAAATCGTAAAGGAGTTGGATGCCAAAGTCTTATTTGGTGCTGCTCATTTGAACAACCAAACTGGAAATTTTAGTGTAGGCGCCATGCAATTGTGTAATTATTTGTTGCATTTAAAAGAAAATAGCTTGGTGATTACTCCTGGAGATCGAGCCGATATTATTCTTGGAGCTTTGCAGGCCAATGAATCTTTGAATTATCCCACGATTTCGGGTATTGTTTTGACGGGGAATATCTTGCCAGAACCTAGTATTTTGAAATTAATAGAGGGTCTTTCCACGATTGTTCCCATTATCGCAGTAGAAGAGGGAACCTATTTTATCACCAACAAAATAGGATCTATAAAATCTAAAATTTATGCTAATAATAAGCAGAAGATTGAAATTTCTATTACTACTTTCGAAAAATATGTGGACATCGATAACTTGGCTGAAAAACTAATTACTTTTGAGGCGGAAGGAATGACTCCAAAAATGTTCCAATATAATTTGGTAAAAAGAGCGAGACAGCATCGAAAACATATTGTGCTGCCGGAAGGAAATGACGACAGAATCATAATGGCGGCTTCCCGCTTATTAGAGATGGATGTAGTTGATATTTCTATTATTGGTAATAAAAAACAAATAGAAAGTAAGGTAGCAGAATTGGGATTGTTTTTTGATTTTTCCAAAGTACAAATCATTACTCCCATAGAATCTGAGCACTACGATGATTATGTGAATACGTATTATGAGCTGCGAAAAGCTAAAAATGTAACTCTAGGAATGGCCAAGGATTTAATGGAAGATGTATCGTATTTTGGAACCATGATGGTATACAAAGGACATGCAGATGGGATGGTTTCCGGTGCCGCACACACCACGCAGCACACCATTTTACCTGCGCTGCAGTTTATTAAAACCAAACCGAATTCCTCCGTAGTTTCCTCTGTATTCTTTATGTGTTTAGAGGATCGAGTTTCTGTTTTTGGGGATTGCGCCATAAACCCAAATCCTACAGCAGAACAACTGGCAGAAATTGCGATTTCCTCTGCCGATTCTAGTTTGGCTTTTGGCATTGAGCCAAAAATTGCCATGCTTTCCTATTCTTCTGGTTCGTCAGGAAAAGGAGATGAAGTCGATAAAGTGAGAGCGGCCACCGAAATAGTTAGAAAAAAACGTCCCGATTTAAAAATAGAAGGCCCTATTCAATATGATGCAGCGGTTGATATGGCTATTGGGAAAAGTAAAATGCCGAATTCAGAAGTAGCAGGACAAGCGAGTGTCTTGATTTTCCCCGATTTAAATACAGGGAACAATACCTATAAAGCAGTACAAAGAGAAACTGGTGCGCTGGCAATTGGGCCTATGTTACAAGGACTAAACAAGCCTGTAAATGATTTGAGTCGAGGCTGTACGGTAGATGATATTATCAATACGGTGGTAATTACTGCGATTCAGGCGCAAGGTTTGTAAAAATTCTACAGTTAAAATAAATAAATATAGTGCCGCAATGTAACAAAGTCATAAAGCCAAACACGTCTGTAAAGGATAAAGAATGAATTAGTTAAAATGATAGTAACAAAACATGGTACCTTATCGTCTTCGTGGCAAAAAACCAGTTGATTAAATAAAAAGGTGCGATTTTAAATTTTTCGGCGAAGGTAAATCTAGTGCCGCAAAGACTGAAAGTCAAAAAGCCAAACAGATTTGTAAAGTATCAGGAACTAATAAGTTAAAATGATAATAAAAAACGTGGTGTCTTAGCGTCTCAGTGGCAAACAATTATTTGAATAAATAAAATATCGCATGAAAATAGTAATTATAAACTCAGGTAGTTCGTCTATAAAATACCAATTAATTGACATGCCAGCGAATGAAGTCATTTGTTCTGGCATGATTGACAGAATAGGATTAGCAACTTCAAATTTAACGTATGTAACTAATGCGGTCAAAGTAGAAGAAGCATTGCCTGTTGCGAACCATAAAATAGGTTTAGAAAAAATTGCCCAACTGTTAATGGATGACGAAATAGGAGTTATAAAAAGCACGGCAGAAATTGATGCCGTGGGACATCGTGTCGTTCATGGAGGAAGTGCTTTTTCCAATACGGTCATTATTACAGCTGCTGTCAAAGATAAAATTAGGCAGCTTTTTGAATTAGCGCCTTTGCATAATCCCGCAAATTTAGAGGGAATAATTGTGGCCGAGGAGATTTTTAGTGGAGCCACACAAGTCGCTGTTTTTGATACGGCGTTCCACCAAACTATTCCAGTTGTTGCTCACAAATATGCAATACCAAATTACCTTTTGACAGAAAATAAAATACGTGTCTATGGATTTCATGGAACGAGTCACAAATATGTATCCGAAAATGCGATTCATTATTTAAAACAAAATTTGGTAACTGAAAGCTCTAAAATTGTTACCATACATTTAGGAAACGGCTGTAGTATGACGGCAATAAAGGATGGAAAAAGTGTGGATCATACGCTTGGTTTTGGTCCAATGAATGGTTTGATTATGGGCACTCGAAGCGGTGATGTAGATCAATCCGTGATTTTTTACATGGTCAATACTTTAGGGTACTCGCTTGAAGCGGTCAATACCTTATTGCAAAAACAAAGTGGGATGTTAGGACTTACCGGCTACAGCGATTTGAGAGATATTGAAGCCAATGCAGAGAATGGAAATGTAGAATGTCAGTTGGCCTTAGCCATGAATGCCTACCGTATAAAGAAATATATTGGTTCCTACACCGCAGTTTTAAATGGATTAGATGCTATTATTTTTACGGCTGGTATTGGAGAAAATTCTTCTTACATCCGAAAATTAGTGTGTACTGATATGGATTATTTCGGAATAAAATTGGATGAGTCCAAAAATGAAATTCGGTCTAGGACTATTCGAGAAATCAATACTGAGGACTCTAAAACTAAAATATTAGTTATTCCGACCAATGAAGAAATTGAAATTGCCAATCAGGTTTTTGAATTGCTAACGACATAATAAATGCAAAAGTACTAAAAAGGCTTCTCTAACCAGAAGCTTTTTTTGGCTCTATATTTAATAAATCTGTTTATATTTGGAGATAAAAGACCTTATTTTGAAAGTTAAAATTACCATCTTCTTCCTTTTATATTTCAGCTCCTTGCCCTTTTATTCGCAGGAGTTGCTTCCCTTTGTTGAAAACTATAACAAATCAGATTATCATGGCGATAACCAGATCTGGAGTGTAGCACAAGGCAATGATAGTGCAATGTACTTTGCTAACAATTATTATTTATTGCGGTATGATGGTGTAAAGTGGGAGAAATACAGTTTGCCAAACAAAACGATAATTCGTTCCGTAATGGTCGATGGTGATCGCATTTACACAGGTTCGTATAAAGAATTTGGCTATTGGAGCCGACAAAAAGGAAAGATGATCTATGTTTCCATTTCTGATAAAACCAAGGTTTTTGATGATAGTGATAATGAGGAAATTTGGAAAATATTTAAATTTAAGGGTAAAATTTACTTTCAATCCTTTAATGGACTTTTTTTGTATGATGGCAAAGTAATACAGAAAAATAAATTCCCTTTTCTGGTTTCTTACTGCTTTGTGGTAGGCAATCAACTATTAGTAGCCTCAGTAGAAAAAGGAATCTATAGAATGACTGGTGCTGCATTTGAGAAAATACAAGGATGGTCCATCTTAGAAAATAACGTAATTCATGCTATTGAAAAATTCCAAAACAAAACGTATTTTTTTACCAAAAAAAATGGTGTTTATGTATTAGAAAATGGTATTCTGAAACCTTGGAATAGTACCCTAAATCCCATTTTGAAAGCAGCAAACATCAACGTTGCTGCCTTCATTAAAAATAATAAATTAATCATAGGAACCGCTAATAAGGGGGTTTATATTTTTGATCTAAATGATAATTCATATCAAAATATTAATCGGAATAATGTCTTGATGAATAATTCAATTTTGAGTATTGCTTTGGACAAAGAGAGCGATTTATGGTTGGGATTAGACAATGGAGTCGCTCATATTGAGGTCAATTCTCCTATTTCTATTTTTTATGATAATTCAGGTATTTTGGGATCGGTTTATTCTGTTGCAAGCACGTCAAAAGGCTATTTGATGGCTTCTAACCATGGGATTTTTAAATACGAAGACAAGCAACTTTCCTTAATTCCGGATACGCAAGGCCAAGCCTGGAATATTAGTAAAATAAATAACAAATATTTGATAGGTCATAATGAAGGCACTTTCCTTTACGATAATGGCCTGTTCTCTAAATTAAATACGATAAATGGAGGCTGGAATGTAACCAAAAGCAGCATTAATAATTCGTATTTGCAAGCAACCTATAGTGGCGTATTTATCTATAATGATGCAAAGGATTTGAACCAAAACATTGTAATAAAGGGAATATTAAAACCGATTAAATATGTAGCTCAAAACAGAAAAAACGAAATATGGGCTGCGGATAGCAACAGAGGTCTGTATCGAATTCTATACAATGATGCGTACGAAACAACTACTATAAAAAATGTAACCCAAAGCAGTAAAATAAGTAATGATTTTGGAGTAAAAATATTTGAGTTTAGAAATGAGATTCTATTTTTAATAAATAAATTATGGTACACTTACAATTCAATCACCAATCTATTAGAAGAAAATGAATTGTTTAATGCAAACTTCAAAAATGTGTCCAACATCGTTTCCATTGATGAAAATCACTTTCTACTACTTCAAGAAGGGCTGCTGTATACTATTTTTGCTAAAGGGAACAAATTTGTTCGCAATACGGTACAGGAGAAATATTACAGAGGTAAAATTATAAACGATAATTTAAAAGTATTCAAAAACAAAAATAATTATTTGTTAAATCTGGATGACGGTTTTATTTCGTTGCAATTAAAAGAACTAGATAAGAATGAATCTAAAATTCGGATTGAAGCTTTTGTGAATGATATAATGGTTCAAAATAAATCAAAGATTCCGTATAATTCAGAGCTAAGGATACACGTACTATCCGGTGTTTATGGAGCAGAAAGACCTAATTTGTTTTATAAAATCAGCAGAACAAAAGAATTTATCCCTGTAAGTGAAGGGCTGATTGTTTTAAATAATTTAAACAGTGGCTCTACGGAAATTAGCGTTTATCTTCATGATGGACTCAATTATGACTTGCTTTCTAATTTCCAGTTTATTGTGGCTAAGCCTTGGTATTTTTCGCTGTGGATGGTTGCATTGTATCTGCTTGTTATCGGTTTGATATTGTATCTGTATTACAAATGGAATAAAATGCGATACGTGCAAAAGCTAGCGTTGCGAGATGAAGAAGTAAAGCATCAAAAGGAAATTCTCGAGATGGAATTAAAGGCCGATAACGAATTGAATATCCAGGAATATGAGAAACATATTTTAGAATTGGAATTGCAATCAAAATCATCAGAGGTTGCCGGTAAGTCACTTTCTATAGCCAAGCAAAGTGAAATGATAGAGAATATTCAAGGAATTTTGGATTCCGACATGGATTTCAATAAATTGAAAAGCGAAATTAAAAAAGTCATTAAAATTAATGCGGTGAACAAGCACGAGTGGGAAACATTCGAAAACAATTTGAATCAAATTCATAATGAATTCATCATTCATCTGTCTAAAAAATATCCGGCTCTAACCTCAAAGGATATTAAGCTTTGCATTTACTTAAAAATGAATCTTTCATCTAAAGAAATTGCACCCATGATGAACATTTCTTTCAGAGGGGTGGAATTGCATCGCTATCGTTTGCGTAAGAAACTCAACCTTACTCAAGAAGAAAATCTTTCTAAATTTTTATTAACGCTATAAAAGAACCGTTATTTTTATCGATACCACATTAAACAACCTCTTTTGTTGTGAAATTCTAGTACATCATTACTACATCATACAGCCATGATGTAGCGTCCTTGTGCCGTCGTTAGCTCCCATAAAACATTGATTTATTGTCTTATTTTACGATTTTGATGTAATTATGTAGTATTTTCATTTAACTAACTATAACGTTGTAATTATTTACTTTGGCTGTAATAAATTTAACAAATTATTAATCTATGAGAAATATTATTTTTAGCTTTTTAGCACTTCTGTTGCTTCCAGCCTACATGTCTGGTCAAGTAATTAAGGGAAAAGTAGTGGATAAGGACGGGTTAGGAGTTCCTGGAGCAATTATTATTGCAACTGAATCTAAAACTTCAGCCGATACTGATTTTGATGGTAATTTTAATATCAATGCCAAAATCGGTGAGGTATTAAAAATAAGTATGCTCGGTTTTGAAGCCATTTCAGTAACAGCAACTGACGGAGTAATGAATATAACATTAAGCGATTCCAAAGATACTGAACTGAAAGAGGTGGTGATTATTGGATATGGATCTCGAAAAAAATCAGACAATACTGGGGCAATTACACAACTTTCATCCGCTGATATTACCAAAACTAAAGTATTGAATGCCACGCAAGCAATTCAAGGAAAAGCGGCAGGTGTTCAGGTTATTGGGACAGATGTGCCGGGTGCTTCTCCTTCACTGATCATTAGAGGTATTGGTACTTATGGCGCTGATAGAACGCCATTGTATGTAGTGGATGGTATTCCCACTAAAAATATTAATAATTTGAATTCAAATGATATCGCCTCTTTTGATATATTAAAAGATGCTTCCTCATTAGCAATTTATGGAAACCAAGCCGCTAACGGAGTGGTTATTATTACGACCAAAAAAGGAAAGGGAGATAAAACTTCCGTTGAATATGACGGTTTTTATGGAGTGCGTACACCACTAAAAACGGTTAAAATGGCAGGTTCTAATCGCTTTGCCTATTACTCTGATGTAGCAGAACAAAATACTAGATTTTCAACAGATCAGCGGTACAACACCAATTGGTTTGATGAAATAACCAGATTAGGCATGTATTCTTCTAATAATTTATCGCTTTCTGGATCCTCTGATAAAATTAGCTATTTATTTAGTTTGAATTATTATGACGAAAAAGGAGTATTAGATGGATTGGATTTCAATCGTTTTACTTTTAGAAATAATAATGATTACAAACTTTCTGATAAATTAAAAATTACGCAAACCTTTAGTGGTTCGATCTCAAGGTCCACACCAAAACCGTTATCGGCTTTCACTTCAGCATACAAACAATCCCCTTTGGTTCCCGTGCGATATGATAATGGAAAATGGGGAAGACCTATAATTGGCGCTGATGGGCAAGCCTCAACGGTAGGACAAGTGTTTAATAATGTTGGTAATCCAGTGGCTGATTTGCAGTTTTTTACCGAAGAACAAAAAAATCTTTTATTACAAGGAAGCCTTGCTTTGGAATATAAAATTTTGGATGATTTGAAATTTACGTCCAGAGTTGGTTTAGAATACAATACGTTTAAAAGATTTTCATACACGCCTTCACGTGAATTATGGCTGGCTGCTGATCCTACAAGAGATGCTGCAAATTATTCTGCAGCGGATCCTATAAATGAATTAGTAACCGGTAGAAGTGACTATTTCAACTGGAACTTTGATAATTTCTTGACCTACAATAAGAAGTTTGCCGATATTCACGATGTTGAGGTAACATTAGGAATGTCAGCTCAAGAATTTGGTAGCCGTGAAGAATTAGAAGTAAGAGGTAGAAACGTACCAGAAAACTCAAACTATTGGAGTTTAAATTTGTCCAGTTCTCCGGCAAATAATCTTGTAACAAGACATGTAATTGGAAACCAAAGAAATTTAATTGGATATTTTGCCAGATTCCAATACACGTTGATGGAAAAATATCTTTTTACAGGTACCATCCGTAGAGATGGTTCTTCCCAATTTGGTTCGGATAACAAATGGGGTAATTTCCCTTCCTTTGGTTTGGGTTGGGTCCTTTCAAAAGAGGGCTTCCTTGCAGAAAGTAAAACGATTAATTTCTTAAAACTACGTGGTGGTTGGGGAAGATTGGGAAATCAAAATGTACCTATTAATCAACAAACTTTCAGTTCGGGTGCCGGTTTAGGATATGATTTCGGAGGTTCCCTTTATTCAGGAACTACTATTGGTGCATTTATTGACCCCACTTTAGGCTGGGAAATCACCGAAGAAACCTCCGTTGGTTTAGACTTTAAAGCATTAGATAATAAATTATCAGGATCTTTTGACTGGTATGATAAAAACACATCGAATGTAATTCTGAATGTTACTCCGCCACTAACCGTTGGTACTGGTGCAACTCCAGCTCATGCAGGTGTAATATCAAATACTGGATTTGAAGTTGCTTTGCGCTGGGACGATAACATCAATGAGGATTTAAAATATTGGGTTGGTGCCAATTATTCAAACAATAAAAATGAAGTGTCGAATGTATTTAACCCTCTTGCAATTAGACAAAATGGAGGAAGTATCAACAACGGACAATTCACTAAACGATTAGAAGTAGGACAACCGTTAGGAAGTTTCTATTTGTTTGAAGTTGCAGGTTATGATGCGAATGGAAACTTTACTTATTTTGATAAAGACGGTGGAATTACCTCCAATCCAGTGGAAACAGATCGAAAATTCTTTGGATCTTCTTTACCAACCTATTATTACGGGATGAATTTAGGTTTCGAATATAAAAATATCGATTTCTCAGTTGATACCTATGGAGTTGGTGGAAACAAGGTTTACAATGGTAAAAAAGCACAACGTTTTGGTAACGAAAATATAGAATCAAGTATTGCTACTGATTTTTGGACCGCCTCTAATACAAATGCAGGGAATCCTGCACCGTTTAATACGGTTCCATTATCCTCAGACTATTATTTAGAATCAGGTGCTTTTCTTAGAGTAAACAACATTACTTTAGGATATACCGTACCCAAAATAACAAATTCAATCTCCTCACTTCGCATCTATGCAAGTGCAATAAATCCATTCATATCTCAAAAATTCACTGGATATTCTCCTGAATTGAATAATGATGGTGATCCAATGGGATTGCAAGGAATAGAGCTTGACGCTTATCCAACTTTAAGTTCATTCCTTATTGGTGCTAACGTAAAATTTTAATAAGATGAAAAAAATATTGATACCCATAACTTTAGTGGCTGTTGCATTGCTCGCTACTAATTGTTCTAATGACTTTATAGAAGTTGCTTCAACTGAAAACATTGCCGAAGCTGATTTATTATCCATCTACAATACTAATGATGGCGCAAAAAGCTTTGTTACGGCTATTTACAGTAATGCTTTGAGTTTTAATGCGAGTTCTTTTTCATGGAACGGGTTAACAAGTATGACTTCGGATGATGCGGATAAAGGATCTGATCCAGGAGATACAGGAGCTGACAAAGACAAATGTGATGCACTTACTTTAGATGCCACTTCATTATCTGTCGAACAAGTTTTCGAAACAAATTATCAAGGGATTAGTAAGGCTAATATTGCTTTAAACTATCTTCCTAAATTAGACAAAGCCGATGCAGCGGTGGTCGCGAGATTAACGGGGGAAGCTAAATTTCTTCGTGCCTTAATGTATTTTAATTTGGTACGATGTTACGGTGGTGTTCCCATTGTGGATCATGTACCAGTACCCTCTTCTGCTGAAGATACGGATATGACCCTGATACGTAAATCGAAAGAAGAAGTATATGCTTTTATTGAAACAGATTTAGTAGCTGCAATAGCTGTACTTCCTGAAAAATCAGGGTATGCAAATACTGATTTGGGTAGAGCTACTAAGGGTGCTGCGCATGCTTTATTAGCAAAAGTGTATTTATATCAAAAAAATTGGCCTGGAGTAAAAGAGCAGTGTGCTGCTGTCATCGGTTATAATTTAGTGGCTAATTATGCAACAATATGGAGAGAAGTAGGGGAAGATAGTGTAGAATCTATTTTTGAAATACGCGGATTTGGTGGAAATCCTTCTCAAGGTATTGAAGGCTATATGGTATCTCAAGGTGCTAGAGGAACTAGTGGCTGGGGCTGGGGTTTCAATACACCAACTTTAGGATTAACGAACTCGTATGAGGCTGGTGATGTTAGAAAAGATGCCACAATCATTTTTGCTGGTGAAACGATGTGGGACGGAAGATTAGTTTCTCCTTTTGTAGCTAATCCGAGATACAATGAAAAAGCGTATGTAAGTAATACAGCAGAAACGTTTAATGGGGATTGGGAAACTACTAAAAATATCCGCGTCTTGCGTTACGCAGAAGTGTTATTGATGCAAGCTGAAGCGGCAAACGAAAGCGGTACAGGAGATGTGACTGGACCTTTAAATAGGGTAAGAAACAGAGCGGGTTTAGCCAATACAACAGCATCAGGTCAAGTTGCACTGAGAGCGGCTATTAGAGCCGAAAGAAGACATGAATTGGCTTTTGAACATGATAGATGGTTTGATATTGTTAGAACGGGTCAGGCGAAAGCAGTTATGGCGGTTGATGGGAAAACTTTTGTAGAAGGAAAACATGAATTGTTTCCTATCCCTCAAAAATTTATCACGCAGTCAAATGGAAAAGCGACACAAAATCCAGGGTATTAATTAAAAAATTCCAAAACCTTTTCTCTCTTTTCTGATGCATTTTAGGAAAGAGATGGAGGCTAGGACAACCACATAAAAATATTTAAAATGATTAAATTTTCAGCTTTCTTCATGCTTTTTATTTTTCTTGGATGTGATTCCTCTGGACAAAGCACTGATAAAGGTCCGGCAACTACGCCACCAGTGACCGCGCCACCTGTAGCAAAATTAACGGATGAGGAATTAATAGAGGTAGTACAAAAACAAACTTTTGCTTATTTTTGGGAGTATGCCGAGTCAAATTCAGGCATGGCAAGAGAGCGTTATATTCCGCAAGATCCTTCATTCGATCAAAACATAGTGACCACAGGTGGTTCTGGTTTTGGTTTAATGGCGATTGTTTCGGCAATGTCTCGCGGTTACATTTCAAAATCACAAGGAGCAGAGCGTCTTAATAAAATTGCTAATTTCCTGAATACTGCAGAGCGTTTTCATGGCGCTTGGCCGCATTGGATCAATGGGACTACTGGTCGTGTTATTCCTTTTGGGACTAAAGATAACGGTGGCGATTTAGTGGAAACCTCTTTTCTGGTAGCGGGAATGATAACCGTTCGCGAATACTTTAAAAACGGATCAACAGAGGAGAAGGCAGTAGCACAAAAATTCGATGCGTTATGGAAAGGTGTGGACTGGCAATGGTACACCAACAATCAAAACAAATTATTTTGGCATTGGTCGCCTAACTACAATTGGGAAATGAATTTTCCACTAGAAGGATACAATGAATGCTTGATTACTTATGTTATGGCAGCCGCTTCACCAACACATGCAATTGCTCCTGCCGCTTATCACCAGGGCTGGGCGAGAAGTGGAGGTATTGTTTCGGCTAGAACGAAATACAATCTTCCTTTGATTTTAAAACACAATGGTGCAGAAGAATTTGGAGGACCATTATTTTGGGCCCATTATTCTTATTTGGGTTTAGACCCTAATCAGTTGACGGATCAATATGCTAATTATTGGGATTTGAATACCAATCATACTAAAATTAATTATTTGTATGCCGTAGCTAATCCTAAGAATTTTCGAGGTTATGGTGCTAATTATTGGGGATTGACTGCATCCTATTCCCGCAATGCTGATGGTTCAGTTGGCTATGACGCGCACATGCCAAGCAATGATAAAGGCGTGATTTCGCCAACGGCAGCGATTAGTTCGATTGTTTATACTCCTTTAGAATCAAAAGCATTCATCCGCAATTTATATGAAAATTATAAAAATGAAACTTGGGGTGTAGCAGGGTTTTATGACGCGCATAGTTTGCATTATCAATGGACTGCGCAACGCTATTTGGCTATCGATCAAGGACCAGAAATGGTTATGCTCGAAAATTATCGCTCGGGTTTGTTGTGGCAGCTGTTTATGAATGCACCAGAGGTAAAACAAGGCTTGATTAATTTGGGTTTCCATTCTGGGAAATATGGTTTCTAACCAAAATTCAGCTAAAAACATTAAAAAAAATTAGTACTAATTTAAAAAAAACAAAACATGAAAAATGGTATCAAAATAGTGTGTCTCACTACAGCACTTTCATTGCAGTTATTGACAAGTTGCTCCGATAATGTGGACAGCAACGAGCCGCTAGAGTTGCCACCAGTAGGTTCTTATAATTCTTCCGATGAGGTCAATGCTGACAATCTTATTGCAAAATGGAGTTTTGATGGTACTAGCACTGATTCTAAAGGAGGTCTAAGCGGAATAGGAAAAAACTTGACTTACACGGAAGGGATCAAAGGCCAAGCTTTTCAAGGATCAAATGTTCAAGAGCGTTATGCCGTTTATAACAATGCAACTGCAGTGGGTGCTTTAAGCAGTTTCAGTTTCAGTTTTTGGATGAAATCCGGTCAAACCGTACCTGATGGTGGCGCTCCTGGTCAAGGGAAAGGGATTCAGGGAATTTTTTCCTTAGTAAATCCAGCTGGTTTTTGGGGAGGTTTAAATTTATTTCTTGAAAACCCCGATAATGACAGACCCGGAACGCTTCGATTAAAGATGGGTATTGAAAATAAAAGAGTCGCTTGGGGTGGACAAGGACCCATTTTTAATATTGATGGAGCTATTGATACGTGGATTCATGTAATCTTAACCTATGATGCCGCTACAGCTCGATATTCAGTGTACAAAAATGGTGAAAAAGGTTCTAATAGTATTTATGGAACGCCAAATAGTCCCTTTGCGGATCTAACAGGTTCCTGTATTCTGTATGGCGATAATCCGGGTGCTCCCGCAGGAAGCAACGCAAATCCTAACAGCGCTCCTCTTTATGGAGCAATCGTTTTTGCTACTCCAAATTTATCTCAATTAGTGATTGGATCGAATCAATTTAGTACTTCACCATCACTTACTACTACTCACGGTGATGAAGGTTGGGCTACTGATTATGCAGGTTTGTTGGATGAAATGAGAATTTATAAATCCGCGTTGAGTCCGAGCGAGGTACTGGCTCTTTATAAATTAGAAAAAACAAAAAGATAATAATTCACAATGTAAAAACAGATTGCCTTTTCATAAAGACAGTCTGTTTTTTCAATGCTTTCTAAAATGAATAAAAATCTTTTTTTTTTACTATTGCTAGTAGCTCAATATTCCTTTTCGCAATCCAACGTAATTGGTAGTATAAAAACCGAAGTTATTAAAAAACGGGAGTTGAATTTCGTTTTGCATATTCCTGAGAATACCACCGAGAAAAAACCGTTGATCCTTTTCCTTCATGGTTCTGGTGAAAAAGGAACGGATATTGAAAAAGTAAAAACGCACGGCCCTTTCAAGTATTTAAAAAATCATGAAATAGATGCTTATGTTTTGGCGCCTCAATGTCCAGAAAATGAATATTGGGATGAAGAAGTTTTGTATCGCTTGATTTTAAAAATTCAAAAAGAAAACAAGATTGATAGCCATAGAATATATCTCACGGGGTTAAGTATGGGAGCATGGGGTGCTTGGAACCTTGTTTTCGCCCATCCTGAAACTTTTGCAGCTTTCGTACCTATTGCAGGATTTGTGGATCGAATTCCAATGATAGAAAACTGTAAAATTGCAGCCATTCCCACCCGAATTTTTCACGGATTGTTAGATGATGTCGTGAATGTAGATTATTCGATTGCCATTTATAAAAAATTAAAAACTTGCAATGGCACTGTTTCATTAACGATTTTTGATGATGCCAATCACGATAGTTGGTCACAAGTATATGACAACCAAGAAATTTATGATTGGATGTTCAAACAAACAAAAAACACACAAAATGAAAATTAAACTTATTATATTCCTTATAGGTTTTTCTTTTTTTGGCTACAGCCAAAAAAAGAATTCCAAAAAGAGCGTTGCCATTAAACCTAGAACAGAATTTGTATCCGATTTACTTTCGAAAATGACTTTGGAAGAAAAAATAGGTCAATTGAATTTGCCTACTTCAGGAGATATTACTACGGGAGCAGCGAGTAGTTCTAATGTTGCTAAAAATATCGAAGAAGGAAAAGTAGGTGGTTTATTTAACATCAAATCAGTTCAGAAAATTAAAGAAGTACAAAAGATTGCTGTCGAAAAAAGCCGACTGAAAATTCCGTTGCTTTTTGGGATGGATGTTATCCACGGTTATGAGACTACATTTCCTATTCCGCTTGGACTCTCGTCTACATGGGATATGAAACTGATTGAAAGAACAGCTCAAATTGCAGCACAAGAAGCCAGCGCTGATGGAATTAACTGGACTTTTTCGCCTATGGTTGATATTTCACGTGACCCTCGTTGGGGTAGAGTTTCGGAAGGTTCGGGTGAAGATCCGTTCTTGGGAAGCCAAATTGCAAAAGCAATGGTCAATGGGTACCAACAAAATGATCTGTCAAAAAACAATACCATTTTATCGTGTGTGAAACATTTTGCGCTCTACGGTGCGCCAGAAGCAGGACGGGATTATAATACGGTAGACATGAGCCGCATCAAAATGTACAATGATTATTTCCCTCCATACAAGGCTGCTATCGATGCTGGAGTTGGGTCCGTTATGGCATCATTCAACGAAATTGATGGAATACCAGCAACGGGAAACAAATGGTTAATGACTGAGGTGCTGCGCAAACAATGGGGATTTAAAGGTTTTGTAGTAACTGATTTTACTGGAATTCCTGAAATGATAGAACACGGAATGGGCGATTTACAAACAGTTTCTGCTCTGGCCCTAAATGCTGGAATAGAAATGGATATGGTGGGCGAAGGTTTTCTGACGACTTTAAAAAAATCAGTAGAAGAAGGAAAAGTAACCATGGAGCAAATTGATAACGCCGCACGTCTTATTTTGAATGCCAAATATGATTTGGGATTGTTCCATGATCCCTATAAATATTGTGATGAAAAGAGAGCCAAAACAGAAATCTTCACAGCAGCAAATAGAGCAGAAGCAAGAGCTATTGCAGCACAATCTTTAGTTTTATTAAAAAATAACAATCAGTTACTTCCTTTGAAAAAATCGGGAACAATTGCGGTCATTGGCCCATTGGCTGATGCCAAAGAGAACATGGCGGGTACGTGGAGTGTGGCTACGAACATGGAAAAATCCATTTCACTTATTGCAGGGATCAAAGAAGTTGCAGGAAAGAATTCAAATGTGCTTTACGCCAAGGGAAGCAATCTGGATTATGATGCGGCTTTTGAAGAAAAAGCAACCATGTTTGGTAAAACCTTGCACCGCGACAACAGAACTTCAGAAGAATTATTGGCGGAAGCCTTGAAAATCGCAAATCAATCGGATGTAATTGTAGCTGCTTTAGGAGAATCAGCTGAGATGTCAGGAGAAAGCAGTAGTAGAACGAATATAGAGATTCCACAAGCGCAAAAAGATTTACTGCAAGCCTTATTGAAAACAGGAAAACCGGTAGTTTTGGTTTTATTTACAGGGCGTCCCTTAGTCTTGGTAGAGGAAAATGAAACAGTGCCAGCACTATTGAATACGTGGTTTGCAGGAAGTGAGGCAGGAAGCGCAATTGCTGATGTGTTGTTTGGAAAAGAAAATCCTTCTGGTAAATTAACGGCTACCTTCCCAAGAAGTGTGGGACAAGTACCCATTTATTACAATCAGAAAAACACGGGAAGACCGCTTGGAAATAAGGAAGGAAAGTTCGAGAAATTCAGATCGAATTATATCGATGAAAGAAACGAGCCGCTATATCCTTTTGGTTTTGGACTGAGCTACACAACTTTCAATTATTCAAACTTGAAAATTTCATCGGATGTAATCAATTTTAAGGAGAAATTGAATGTTACTGTTGATGTTACAAATACAGGAAATTATGATGGAAAAGAAGTCGTTCAATTGTATATCAGAGATTTAGTTGGGTCGGTTACCAGACCGGTGAAAGAATTGAAAGGATTCCAAAAAATAAATCTTAAAAAAGGAGAGAAGCGCACCGTAACTTTTGAAATAGGGATCGAAGAATTAAAATTCTACAATTCAGACTTGCAGTTTATCGCTGAGCCTGGTAGTTTTGATGTATTTGTAGGTACAAATTCTAGTACTGTTAATAAGGTTAGTTTTAAGTTGATTAAATAAATTTGGTTTATTTATTTAAGATCAGCCCTTTGGTATCTATATCGAAGGGTTTTTTTTGTAACAAAAAAAATGGATTTGTTAAAACGGATACTTTAATACAGCCCTATTTTATTTACTTTTATCCTTTCAAAAAAAACAATTAAAATGAAATATTTATTTTCTGTTTGTGTCGTATTTGTATTAAGTGTTGCACAGGCACAAAAAGTAGTATCGCCTTCGGGTAGTATCGCCTTAAGTTTTAAAGTAGTGGGTAACGGACAGCCTTCTTATGCGGTAAACTATAAAAATAAAGCAGTCGTTTTGGAAAGTGCTTTGGGAATAAAATTGAAAGAAAAACCAGCCTTAGATGCTAATTTTGAAATTATAACTTCAAAAACGAGTACTTTTAAAGAGTCTTGGAAACCCGTTTTAGGGGAACAATCAACTATTGTTAATCATTACAACGAGCTTATTATCGCTCTCATAAACAATGAAACGAAGGTAAAAATGAATATCATTTTTAGGGTTTTTGATGAAGGTGTAGCATTTAGATATGATTTTCCAAAGCAAGCAGAGTTGAATTATTTCATTATTTCTGATGAGGTTACCCAATTCAATTTTACTGCAAACAATAAAGTTTTCTGGATTCCAGGGGATTTTGACAGCAATGAATACGAATACAATGAAACTAAATTTTCAGAGATTGACAACTCTAAAATCAATATGAATAATGGAATTGGTGTAAAATCAATTCCCGGGAAATATATGGTGCAAACGCCTTTGATGATGAAAGCGCCATCAGGATTGTATCTCAATATTTTTGAAGCGGCTGTAGTCAATTATCCAGTGATGCATTTGAATGCTGATGTGATCAATTACAAATTAAAAGCGGAATTGGTTCCTAACGCTCTTGGCGACAAAGCCTATCTACAAACGCCATGTGTGTCGCCTTGGCGAACGATCATGATCAGTGATGATGCCAGAGCTATTGTTGCATCTAAAATGATTTTGAACCTAAACGAACCGTCAAAATTAGAAGACACGTCTTGGATTAAACCAATGAAATATGTTGGAATCTGGTGGGAAATGCACGTCGGAAAATCAACGTGGGATTATGCAGGTTCTCAAAATGCGACTAATTTTGCCGATGCGCCTAAAGCGTCTGGAAAGCACGGAGCAACTACTGTAAATACTAAAAGATACATTGATTTCGCTGCAAAAAACGGTTTCGACGGGGTGCTTGTCGAAGGTTGGAATACCGGTTGGGAAGACTGGAATGGCAACTGGAAAGAGGAAGTTTTTGACTTTACCACGCCTTATCCTGATTTTGATATTGCGGCGCTTTCGGCTTACGCCAAAGAAAAAAAGGTCAAAATGATTATGCATCATGAAACCTCTGGATCAGTTAGTAATTATGAAAGACATTTAGATCGCGCGTTTGATTTGATGAAAAAATATGATTATCCAGCCGTAAAATCGGGTTATGTAGGTAAAATTATTCCGCGTGGCGAATTTCATGACGGACAATCGATGGTCAATCATTTTAATTTTGTTGCCAGACGCGCTGCCGATTATAAGATCATGATCAATTCTCATGAATCATCAAGGCCTACGGGTTACGGACGAACGTATCCTAATTACATCGCTGCTGAAGCGGCTCGCGGAAACGAATTTAATGCCTGGAGTATTGGGAATCCGCCGATGCATGAAACCATTTTACCATTCACCAGACAACTAGGCGGACCAATGGATTACACACCCGGAATATTTGAAATCAAAATGAGTTATTATGATACAAATAAAACAGAGCAGGTCCATACAACTTTAGCCAAGCAGCTGGCGTTGTACGTAACCATGTACTCGCCTTTGCAAATGGCAGCCGATTTATTAGAAAACTACGAAAAATATCCAGATGCTTTTCAATTTATAAAAGATGTTGAAACGGATTGGGACAACAGTATTTATATAGAAGCAGAACCGGGAGATTATGTCACCGTTGCGCGAAAAACCAAAGGTAAAGAAACCTGGTTTTTAGGCGCAATTACGGATGAGAATGCGAGGAAATCGGAGGTGAAATTGGATTTCTTATCTAAAGGAAAAAAATACAAAGCCATCATCTATGAAGATGCAAAAAATGCAGATTGGAAAAGCAATCCTATTGCGTATCAAATCAGAACTACTGTAGTGACTAGCAAATCTAAAATTAAGCTGAATTTAGCTCCTGGAGGCGGAACAGCAATTAGTTTTGAACCCATCCAATAAAATATAATCCTGCAAGAACTTACTCTTGCAGGATTTTTTTTTGAATCCTGTGCTAAATATTCGTTGAGAATGACGAAATTGCCACTGTAATCAAAACCAAAATTCTTAAGAATCCTATTCAAAAAGACTTCCATTTATTATGAAAAAATCAATCGTTTTAGCCGCACTTTTTATTGGTGGCCTCACCACATTTGCACAAACCAAAGACGAGCAAACGCTTAAAGAAATTTATAAATCTTCGCTGACTAATGCCAAATGTTATCCTTGGTTGGAACATTTGTCGAACACCATTGGTTCTAGGCTATCAGGTTCTGCAGGAGCCGATAAAGCAGTTTTGTACGCCAAAGCGCAACTGGAAACTCTTGGGTTAGATAAAGTGTATCTACAGGAAGTGATGGTGCCAAAATGGGTTAGGGGCGAAAAAGAAATTGGGTATTTACAAACTGGAAATCAAAAAGTTATATTCCCAATTTGTGCTCTTGGTGGTTCTGTAGCCACGCCAAAAACAGGATTGAAAGCGACTGTTATTGAAGTGAAGAGCTTAGAAGAATTAGCAGCACTTGGCGAAGCTAATGTCAAAGGAAAGATTGTGTTTTTTAACAGACCCATGAATCCAGAATTTGTTGAAACCTTCAAAGCCTACAGCAGTTGTGTGGATCAAAGATCATCCGGCGCGAAAGAAGCTGGGAAACTAGGAGCTTTAGCCGTTATTGTGAGGTCTATGAATTTACGTTTGGATGATTTTCCACATACTGGTGCTACGAATTATGGAGATAGTGTAGAAGAACAACGAATTCCTGCAGCGGCTATTAGCACCAACGGCGCAGAACTTTTAAGCAAGAGTTTACAAGCAAATCCAAATGCTTCTTTTTATCTGAAACAATCGTGTCAAACCTTTGATGATGTGTTGTCGTATAATGTTGTTGGCGAAATGACAGGAACGGAGTATCCAGAACAAATTATGGTTGTGGGTGGACATCTAGATTCTTGGGATTTGGGCGATGGTTCGCATGACGATGGTGCAGGATGTGTACAAAGTATGGAAGTCTTGAATATCTTCAAAAACATTGGCTATAAGCCAAAAAACACACTGCGAGTGGTGCTGTTTATGAATGAAGAAAATGGGGTCCGTGGTGGAAAAGAATATGAAGATCAATCCAATAAAAACAAGGAAAACCATATTTTTGCTTTAGAAAGTGATTCGGGTGGTTTTTCACCAAGAGGTTTTTCAATAGATGCCGATGAAGCAAATTTCAACAAAATCAGTAGTTGGGTTACTTTATTTGAACCGTATCTGATTCACAAATTTGTAAAGGGACATTCTGGGGTTGATATTGGACCTTTGAAATCCAAACAAATTGTAAAAGTTGGATTGCAACCGGATTCACAACGTTATTTTGATTACCATCATGCTGCAAATGATACGTTTGATGCAGTCAATAAAAGGGAGTTAGAGTTGGGAGCTGCAGCAATGGCTTCTTTGCTCTATTTGATAGATCAAAACGGAATTCAAAAATAGAAATAGATGGAAATACTGAAGGTGCTAGAGTCCCATTTTTTTTCAATATTTGAATGAAATGGTGAATGTAGCACCTTCATTTATCTTACTTTCTACTGCAATTCTTCCGCCTAAGCTAGTGATGTGATTGTAAACCAAATACAATCCTATACCATTGCTGTCACTGTTACTATGGAATTTTTCATACAATCCAAAAATCTTATCTTTCACCTTATCCATATCAAAACCCAGACCTTCATCAGAAAAAAGCAATTGATCAACTCCATTTATTTTTTTTGATTGGATGTTAATGTAAGGGGCCTGATTTGCTTTTGAATATTTTATGGAATTGGTTAATAAATTTAAAAAAATACTTTTGATATATGCTTTATTAAAATTGATTTTTTCAAAAGCTGAAAAGTCAATATTAATAACTGCTTTTGAATCGCGTACTAAGGAATTTATAGAGACAAGAACTTCAGCGAGTGATTCATTTAAATTTATTTCTTCAATTTGAGTATTGATACTTTCGTTTTCTACTAATTGATCAATAGAATCATTTAAAGTTTGTTTTAAATTTTCACTGGTTAATTTAAGAATTTCTACTAACTCCAACGTTTCTGGATCATTTATTTTTGAAACATCAATGAGGCTGAAAACAGATAGCATATTATTTATGGGAGACTTTAAATCATGGGATGTTTTATGTGATAAAATGGTGAGTTCTTTGTTAATTTGGGTAAGATTTGCAAGAAGTAAATTGCGTTCTTCTTCCACTTTTTTTTTGTGAGTGATGTTCTTGGCAATTGCATATACTAATTTCTCAGACACAACCGGCATTGATGTCCAAGATAACCAGACAATTTCTCCGGCTTTAGTCAAATATCGATTTTCAAAATTTAAGAGCGGATTGTTTTTATATATATGTTCCCTAGTTTCTATTGTATTTTTAAGGTCTGGCTCATAAACAAAACTACTGATTGGTCTTGCATACAACTCCTCGTCGGTGTACCCTAATAATTTAGAAAGTGCGGGATTTATTCTCTTCAAATAACCATCAAACCCTGCAATACAAATAAGATCAGCCGAGATATTAAAAAAATTATCAAAGTGATAAATTCCCTCTACATCAGGATTAGTTTTGTTTTTGGTCATTGCGTTTAATAGTATTTATTATTGAGATGTCGGGCTCAAACGAATTTTATGAATTGTTTAGCGGCGATTATTTTTAAAAGAAAAGATATTCTCAAATTTAATCATTAAATAGTAAAACAAAAGCAATATTTCTAACAAATTTTTAGTTAAAAAAGTGGATTTTCTAAGCAAAGTATTAAAATAGAGCTTAAACAAAAATAGGCCGATGTAAAACAACAGCCTATTTTTAATGTTTTAAAAAAATATTTAGATCTTGAATATTCCTCCAACCGCAATAATTCTCTGGAAAAAGAAAAAGTCTTGAGAAGCACTGTCTTCAGTACTTTGTGTTGTTCTAATATCCTGCATATTGATATAACCGCCTTTGAGTTCTCCTTGTAAATAAAAGTGCTTGAAAAAAGTAACATTCAGTCCTGCTTTTAACGAGGTGCCGTAACCGGAAACATGAAAATCATCATGTCGTTCTTTCCCCAATAAGGTTGTGTTTGTTTTTGGATATAAAAGACCAAAACCAGCGCCTTCCGTTAAATTGATTTGAATTTTATCGGTATTTTCAATATGGAACAATGAGGAGATATCGTCATGTCGAGATACTTCAGTATTGATATAATTTAAACCATCAGTATGTTCGTACTTTAGAAATTCTTCTGTCAGTAAAACTTGACTGTTGGGCAATATTTCATCATACGATCCTGGTTTAGGATAATAGCCATCGCTAGTAACGGTTTGGTCTTGCGTCATGACATATTTCATGTGATCGACTCCTATAGCTATGCTATAATGATCACCCAAGAAGTAACCCATTCTAAAATTAGTCTGGGGAATCGTCATTCTTGAAGGATTGATATAATCTACATGCCAGCCTTTTGGTTTGTCATGTGCTTCCACATTTTCTAATGTAAAATTATAATCTTTACCTTTAAAAGTTATGTCTGATTTGGAGTAGGTGTCTCTGTTTCCTCCCCACGATATAAAAAATTTACCTTTGTTATGCGTTGTGTATTTATTTTGAATTTCTGTAGTTTCCTGCGCAGTTACGTTATTGGTCAATAAAATAGTAAGGAATGCGGAATAATAAAAAAGATGTTTCAATGAATTTGAGGGCCTAAATTTAAAATGTATTTATTGTTTTTCTGATGGCAACTAACTTGGTCATTAAGGATTCAAAATAATCCAAATGTAGCATATTAGCACCATCACTTTTTGCATTAGCAGGATCAAAATGGGTTTCAATAAAAATCCCATCTACACCTACAGCAATACCGGCTTTGGCAATAGTTTCGATCATATCTGGTCTTCCGCCAGTCACACCAGCCGTTTGGTTGGGTTGTTGCAGCGAATGAGTCACGTCAAGAACGGTAGTAGCATACTGTTGCATGGTAGGAATTCCTCTAAAATCAACAATCATATCTTGGTAACCAAACATGGTTCCTCTGTCCGTAACCATCACGTTATTGTTGTGGCAATCCAATACTTTTTGAACTGCATGTTTCATGCTTTCTGGACTCATGAATTGGCCTTTTTTTAGATTAACCACTTTTCCTGTATTGGCAGCAGCCACTACTAAATCAGTTTGGCGTACTAAAAAAGCAGGTATTTGAAGTACATCTACATATTGAGCAGCCATATCCGCATCTTCATTCGTGTGAATGTCAGTAACGGTAGGAACTCCAAAAGTTTCTGAAACTTTTCTAAGAATTTTGAGTGCTTTCTCATCGCCAATTCCTGAAAAACTATCAATTCTGGAGCGATTGGCTTTTTTGAACGAGCCCTTAAAAACGAAAGGAATTTGTAAATTATCAGTAACTCCAACTAATTTTTCGGCAATTCGCAGCGCCATTTCTTCCCCTTCAATGGCACAAGGACCAGCTAATAAGAAGAAGTTACCACTTTCGGTATGCTTAATTTGGGGAATATTATGTATGTTCATAGTAGTTATTTTTTGAAGGTGCAAAGATAGTTAGGTTTTACGATTTATGAATTCTAAATAATTTTTATTATTAACTTTTTATTGAGAGCTATTTCCTGCTGTACGTTGCAATCTCCCTGAAAAACGGGAGGATTTTTACTGCCATCAGGGCTATAGAATTTGTTTATTAGGATATTATGGTGTTCAAAATCTATTATTTTTTTAACGAAAAACCCATTGGAACCATCAAAATTCCTTTTTCATAGATGTTAACGTAAAGCAGAATTGGTTTTTTTTGCCCAGCCCACTTTATTTCGAATACCTCTAAAAATCCAGCACCAAGGTCGCTTCTTTTTGTCGGAAACGGGCAGCAGTTTTCTAACTTTATAAAGGTTATCTTTTCACCATTAGGCCCAGCAAGAGCATTAAAAAATCGTTGCTGATTGACAGTTTCATTTTTTGTGTTATTGAAAAATAAATTAATGGGATAGTCTTTATCAAAGCCATATTTTTTGTCTGTACTAAATTCAGTAATTACAAACGTATTGTCTTTACCCAACACAAGATTTGGTGCGTTTTCATCAGTATTTTTCAAAGTAGATTGTGTACTCGAACAAGAGGTCATACTAATTAGGATAGCAAAAAGAAGAATCGATTTTTTCATATTGTAGGTAGTATTAAAAAGGAAAAATGTAATTAGAGAATCTTATGTTTACAATGCTGCAAAGATAGATAGAACTTCAATCGCAAAACGAGTTCCTATGATATTTAAAAACCTTTTTTACGGAATTTTTTATTTATCATTTTATCTGTTAAAATGCTTCTTATCTTTGCCCAAAAAAAACAATTATGAATGTAATTTTTCAGACTTGGTCGTGGTATATTTCTGGGTTTTTGATCGGTATGATTATGTTGGCTCTTATTTATTTAGGTAAATCATTCGGAATGTCTTCTAATTTACGCTCGCTTTGTTCTATGGCTGGTTTAGGAAAACAAGTCGCCTTTTTTAATTTTGATTGGAAAGCACAACGGTGGAATTTAGTGGTCGTTTTGGGTGCCATGTTAGGTGGTTTTGTTGCCGTGCATTTTATGAGTGATGCCTCAAATGTAACCATTAATCCTCAAACAATTTCGCAGTTAGCAGCGCTCGGAATCGATGCTCCAAATGGAAAATTAGTTCCAGATGCACTTTTTGGAAACTCCATTTTAGAATCTCCAAAAAGCATTTTTATTTTGCTTATCGGAGGCATTTTGATCGGTTTTGGTTCTCGTTATGCGGGAGGTTGTACTTCAGGTCACGCTATTTCGGGTTTAAGTAATTTGCAAATTCCATCTCTAAAAGCGGTGATTGGGTTTTTTATCGGTGGGCTGATCATGGCACATTTGTTATTGCCCTTAATTGTAAAGTAGGAAAAGTAACGTTAGTATCATTTAAAATTTAAAGCATGAAAAATATAGTAAAATATCTTTTGGTTGGATTCATTTTTGGAATCGTGCTCACTAAATCAGAAGCAGTTTCTTGGTATCGCATTTATGAAATGTTCCACTTTCAGTCCTTTCACATGTACGGAATTATTTCGGTTGCGATCTTGACAGGAATAATTGGAATCCAAATCATAAAACGAAATAACATAAAAGACATTAAGGGAGAATCGATTGAAATCCCTGACAAAGAAAAAGGATCAGCACGGTATTGGATTGGAGGATTGTTTTTTGGATTGGGTTGGGCATTAGTGGGATCCTGCCCAGGGCCTATATTCATTTTGCTTGGTGCTGGTTTTTGGACCGTGTTAATAGTGCTTTTTGGAGCACTTGTAGGAACATATCTCTACGGATTATTGAAGAGTAAACTGCCTCATTAATTAAAAGACATCTAGTGACGAAGTAGTGTTTTCATAGGAAAACGCTACTTTTTTTGGTTTAATTTTAAAATGCCTACCACAATTAAGTATTGCGCAATGAGGTAAGTTGTCATAATCAGAAAGGAACTGTATTGCAATGGGGCATAAAATTTATCAAATGACAAAATACTATCGGATGCGACAAAAATAATGGCTCCAATTAGAATATAAATGTTCGCTGGTTTTTGCCAGTTTAAAAAGCCTTTTAAGGCAAATAATAACATAATTGAAATTGTTAGCGCATAAATAAAAACTGGAATTTTTAAGTCTCCCAAACTAGGTAATAAAAGCAATAGTAGCACAATTAAATAAAAGGCTATTGCAGTAACTCCAACCCAATAAATGATTTTACTTTTCTTTAAATAAATTTTTAATTGTTTGCTGAAAAGTAGGATATAGAAAATATGCGAAAGGAGAAAAGCAAGTAATCCTGCAATAAAATAAAGCTTCCCTTGATCCGCAAACATCAAAATGATGTCACCTATCCAAGACAACGTCAAGGCTATTAATAGAATTTTTTTGGTAACAAATCTTTCATGTGTGTAAACAGCGAGTAAGAGAAAAGGCAACAGAAATGGTTTTAAAAACCATGCATAATCTTCTTGTCCCAATAGAATTAACAAAAGATAAACTAAACTAAAACCAATAAAACTCTTTACTATTATGTTGCTTTTCATAAGGTGATTTTAGGATTGAAGTACTATTAATGTTTCTTTTTCAAAATTTCTTCTTACAAAATATAACGTTACTACTAGAGATAAAAGAAGATAAGCCGCAATAATGTAACTAGCAAAAGGAAAAAGTTGGTTCATTCCAAACCAATCTCCAAAATAGAAAATTAATCCAATACCAACCACAAAACGGATGCTTTCCCATAGCATAGAAATTTTTCGCGTATCCATTAATTCCGTGTAACTATAAACGGTCAAAAAAATAAAAGCACCGTAAATAAATACATTTGGCAAGCCTATTATTGCAATGGAGTTGTACAGATAGCTAATTAATATTAAGGTAGTAATTGCCTGAAAAATGGACCAATACATCAGTTTTTTGGAATGTTGAGTTCCATATTTCTCAAAGTTATACACATTTGTGATTTTAGTTACTGGATATTTTTCTTCAAAATTCTCTGGACGCCAACCTGTAGGTTTGAACCAAATTATACACTTATCTTTCCAGTTTTCGGCGCGCCAAGCATCGGTAATTAGCAATGACAAATGTTGGAAATTAATGCGGATTGGATTCCATGTTCGTGCTGGTCTTGTAATGCCGAAAACAGGAGGAACCGACGCTAATTCTGCTTGAAAAGTGCCAAACAATTTGTCCCAAATTATAAATATCTGTGAATGATTTTTATCCAAATATTCGGGATTGATGGCATGATGTACCCGGTGATGTGAGGGAGAAACCAATAAATGTTCTAGAAAACCAATTTTTTTAATGTGCTTAGTATGATACCAGAATTGCAGGAATAAATGAATGGGTAAGGTAATCGCAATCACTTTGGAGGGAACACCTAAAAGTGCTGCTGGAATCAGCAAAAAGGTAAACAGGTTGACAAAACTAGAAATGGGTTGCCGCAAGGCACATGCTAAGTTGAATTCCTCACTACTGTGATGAATAGCATGTTTATTCCACAGGAAATTAATTTGGTGAGACATTCGATGGCTCCAATACCCGTAAAAATCGATAGCAATAAAACCAATAACATAAGTTAAAACTGTTGCTTCTAAATCAAACAAAGCTATTTTGGAGGCAATCCAATCATAGGAAACCAGCGTGATACTGAGCCCCAATACATCTTTTAGGGAATTAACCATTCCGGAGCTTACACTCGAAACGGAGTCCATATTTGGGGAAGTGTCTTCTCCTTTGTAATGCCCGTATATTTTTTCAAGGATAATTAAAATTAAAAAAATGGGCATTACAAAAACTAAAATTTTACCATATTCTTCCATAAAAACTATTTTTAGTATTCAAATATAGAATAAAAGAAAATGTTTTTAAATTATCCACAGCATTTTATTTCTCTATGGGAAGTTTCTACTATTCTTTAAATAATCTCTGCATTTAAACCTGCTTCCAATAATTGGGTGCATTGTGGTTTCAATTTTTCGTAAGAACCAGTTTTTACGGTACACTTTCCGTTATAATGTACAATCAAGGAACATTGTTCTGCTTGCTCAGGCGTGTGATCACAAACGCGAATTAAAGTTTCAATAACATGGTCAAAAGTATTTACATCATCGTTGTAAACTACAATTTCATGGTCTAATTGTATTGCTTCTTTGACACTTACTCTTTCTCTTACTTTTTCTTTAGTACTCATTTTTGTAGGTTTTTGTACTTTCGTAATTAATAAAAAAACATCACTACTAATTTACATATTTTAAAGACACCCAATTGTTTCTTTCCAGTTTTTTAACATAAGTTAACCCTTTCTCTGTACAAGCAGTGTCTATGAATGGAATATCCTCTTGGTAGAAACCACTTAAGAGCAATGTTCCATTTGGATTTAAGCTGTCCACATAACTTTGCATATCGTTCAACAAAATATTTCTGTTGATGTTGGCAATAATCAAATCGTATTTTTTGCCTACCAATAAAGCAGCTTCTCCTTCATAAACGGTAATGTGTTTGCAGTTATTACGTTCTGCATTTTCGATAGAGTTTAGGTAACACCAGTTGTCAATATCAATGGCGTCAATGGGTTGTGCGCCTTTCATCTCAGCAAGTATTGCTAAAATTGCAGTTCCACAGCCCATGTCGAGTGTTTTTTGTCCGGTAACATCCATTTCTAGTAAATGTTGAATCATCATGTGCGTTGTTTCATGGTGACCTGTTCCAAAACTCATTTTAGGTTCAATTACAATATCAAATTCGGCATCTGTTTTAGGGTGAAAAGGCGCGCGAACGTGGCAATTTCCATCTACATCAATAGCATCAAAATTCTTTTCCCATTCTTCATTCCAATTGACTTGTGCAATCTCTTCAAAAGTATAAGTTATTGTAAACTCTTCCGATTGCAGAATATGAATGTCTTCTAAAATAGTTTCGTCCCATAAATCCTTTTGAACAAAAGCTGAAACCCCCGTTTGCGTTTCAGTAAAACTCTCAAAGGCCCTTTCTCCTAACTCGGCAATTAATATTTCAGAACCTAATTGTTTCGCTTGTTCGCTATCGCTTTGGTCTTTTGATTCAATAGTAAAATGATACCCAATATATATGTTTGACATGCTTCTTTTTTTTACAAAGGTAGCAATCACTATTTAAATCGCATTTGGAAATCAATTTTTATTTTACATTTGCAAGATAAACACACTACTAAGAATGAAAAAAATGACACTTTTTTTGGTGTTCTTGTACAGTTATTTAGGAACTGCTCAAGAAAACATCAAACAGACGAAAGAGGATAACGATTTGAAATTATCGGCACTTCCGTACTACAGCTTTGGAAAAGGAATTGGAATTACTTCTCCAGACAGTTTATACCAGTTGAATATTCGTTTTCGGATGCAAAACAGAGTAACTTATTTGGACAATGACGGGGAAGATGGAGCTTATGATGGACAAATTAGACGTTTGCGTTTGCGATTGGATGGATATGTAGGAACGCCAAAATTCTTATATGCCATTCAATTGTCCTTTGCTCCAGGTGATGTGGGAGAAATTAAAGAAGGGGAAAATATTAATATTATTCGGGATGCGGTTGTTTTTTACAGACCTAATAAACATTGGAATATCGGTTTTGGACAAACTAAATTACCTGGGAATCGCCAGCGTGTTAATTCATCTGGCGGTTTGCAATTAACAGATCGCTCTATTAATAATGCCCGTTTTACGATTGATAGGGATTTTGGTTTTCAAATTCACAATATTAATGAATTTAAAGATAAATTTTCATACAATTTTAAAACCGCGATTTCTACTGGTGAAGGACGTAACATCACTGGGAATGCTGATGCTGGAGTCGCAGTGACTGGTAAAGTGGAGCTTTTGCCATTTGGATCTTTTGCTAAAGATGGTACTTATTTTGAAGGGGATATCGTAAGAGAAAAAAGGCCTAAATTATTGCTTTCTGGAGCTTTTCAACAAAATAATCACGCCAAGAGAACACAGGGGCAATTAGGAAATGATTTGTTTGAAGAGCGCACCTTGAAATCAGTAATGTTAGATGCCATGTTAAAATACAATGGATGGGCAGCAATGTCAAGTTACATGTCTAGAGCTACATCAAGAAATGCTGTTACAATAAATCCAGAGAATAACGCACAATCAAATTTTGCTTATGTAGGTAGTGGATTTGATTATCAGTTGAGTTATAATTTTCCTTCAAATTATGAAGTCATTGGACGATATTCAACACAAAAACTAGGGAAAGATATTCAAGCGTTGGCACCAAATTCCAAACAATATACGGTGGGCATGACTAAATATATTTGGGAGCACAGTTTCAAACTTCAAAGTGAATTAACTTTAGATACTTTAAATTATTTTGATGGAAGTATAAAAAATAATTGGTATCTGCGTTTTCAGGTGGAAATAGGCATATAAAAAAAAGCGGTGATAGAAAATCACCGCTTTTTTTACGTTTTTTAAGTAAACTTTTATAGTGCGTTAACGATGGCGACAAAATCGTCTGCTTTGAGTGCAGCACCACCAATAAGACCTCCGTCAACATCTGGTTTTGAGAAAATTTCTTTTGCATTATCCGGTTTTACACTTCCACCATAAAGGATAGATACATTTTCAGCAATGTCACTTCCAAAAGTTTTACGAACCGTTTCTCGTATAAACTCATGCATTTCTTGTGCTTGTTCAGGAGAAGCTGTTTCTCCAGTTCCTATTGCCCAAACTGGCTCGTAGGCCAAAACAATACTTTCCCAGTCCTTAGCTTCAATATGAAATAAACCATCTCTCAATTGATTTTCAACGACATTAAAATGATTTTTAGATTGGCGGTCCTTTAATTCTTCTCCAAAGCAAAAGATAACTCTCATGTCATGTTCCAATGCAGTATTTACTTTATTGGCTATTACTGCGTCTGTTTCATGGAAAATAGCTCTGCGTTCTGAATGTCCCAGAATTACGGTATCCACACCAACACTTTTCAACATATCAGCTGAAATTTCGCCCGTAAAAGCACCACCTTCTGCTTGATGAACATTTTGTGCAGCAACTTCGATATTAGTAAATTCTAAATGATCGACAGCAGAAGCCAAGTTCACAAAAGTAGGCGCTACAATAACGTGCACCAAGGTCTCAGTTGGGATTTTTGCTATTAATTCATTCAATAAATCTTCTGTTTGTTCTGCATTTTTATGCATTTTCCAGTTTCCTGCAACAATCTTTTTTCTCATATTAGTGGTGTTATATTTAGTTTTTGGTTTTAAATTTTTTGAAAGCGCTGTATAAGGTATTTTATTTCTCTTTACTATTTAGAGAATTTATCTTAAACTTTCTAGGGTCTCATTGATTTTGTCAAAATCAGTTTCAATAGCACGGTACAAAGCGATTTTTCCGTTTTTGTCAACAACAATGTATCTCGGAATCCAATCTACATCTACAGCTGTGGCAAAAACGCCTTTCATATGGTCATTTGACATGAAATGATCTCCTTTTAAATCGTGTTTTTCAATTCCAATTTTCCATTTATCGGCGGTTTTGTCCATTGAAATAAACAGGTATGAAACATCAGGATTTTTAGCTTGTAAGTCTTTTATTTTTGGCATTGCTTGTACGCAGTCACCGCACCAAGAGGCCCAAACTTCAATGACTAGCGTTTTACCTTTGTATTTTTCTAAAATATCCTGAAAAGCAACTTGGCTTCCATCCGTGGCTAAAAGAGTTTCTGATAAAGCTTCTTTGGAGAATTCGGTTTTTTGAGGCTTAGAACACGAGAATGTTGCAGCTGCTACCAGAAGTAGTATTATTTTTTTCATTATCAAATAGTTTTATAACAAAGTTAATCAAACAAATTGAACCATTCCTACAGAATACTCTTTTTTGGAAGTTGAACTTTAAAAATACTTAAAAATATCGTTGTAGTTGATAAATAATACGGCCAAACTAAAATTTTTAATATCGTGAGCATGCCTTTTCTTTTTTAGACTAAAGACGATTGCTTTTTATCCTATAATTTTTTGTCTTAAAGTGTACTGATAAACCGTAAACAAAAAAGGATGGAAACTGCAAGTACTCCTAAAAAGTGTTTACAGTTCCTATCCTAACTTTATAACAAATATTTGTTATTGAAGAGTATCTTTAGTAGCTCTTGCTTCAATACAATCTTAAATTCCGTCTATAATTTCAAATCTGCGAGATCATTGTGATGCACTTTTTGCAGTATTGTTCCTTTATCTAGAATGACGATGCTAGGATTAGCTCTTTCGATGGTTTTCAAGGTGATAGCATCACAGAAATAGAAATCAAAGGTCATTCCGAATTGTTTTTTTGCTGCCGCTATTTCTTCTGGGGAGGAAGCGGTCATTCCAATTACTTGGTATCCTTTTGCTTTAGCATCTGCATTTAGTTTTTCCATTTTGGCTAAGCCATCTTCATCTGCATGCACTAAATCGTAGGCGACAATGAGCATCACTTTTGATGCTTCTAAAAATTCTTCTTTATAGTCTGAACCCTCTTTTTCCATAGTAAAATCATGAATAGGGGGTACATAACCTTCCGTAATTACTTTGTCTTTTCGGTCTACAAAAACAGCACCTTCTGGAATATTCATCAAGTCTTTTTCAGTAAATTCTTTATCAACTCCGCCCACTTTGTAAATAAAAACCATTTCTACCACTGATTTTTCAGCACCATCCGGAATGCGCATCCCTTTCTGTATATTATTTCCAACTTTGAAAGGTCTGAAATCGATTAATGGTAAGTGGTTCAAAACCAATACTCCCATAAGGGAAGATAAAACGATACTGGCGTAAATAACACTATTTTGAACATTATTGTTAAACAATGGCTGAATCAATTTTCTGTTTACATACAATATAATTATAAAAAACAATAGGACAATATCCTTTGTAAAAGATTGCCAAGGGGTTAGTTTCAAAGCGTCGCCAAAACAACCACAATCTTTTACCACATTAAAATAAGCAGAATAAAAAGTTAGGAAAGTGAACATTACAATCAGAAGTAATAAACTCCAAATAGTAAATTTAGTTTTATATCCAATAAGTAGCATAATTCCTAAAACTACTTCTAAAATCACTAAAAACAACGCAAATGCTAAAGCAAACGGTACGAAAAAAGGCATGTTAAAAACAGGTTCACTGAAATATTCTGCCAGTTTGTAGGAAAACCCGATGGGGTCGTTTAATTTAATTAATCCTGAAATGATGAACAATATTCCAACGAATATTCTAGAAAATTGAGTAATTATATTTTTCATTTTTTTTTGATTGCTTTTATTAATTATTTCCAAAACCCATTAAAATTAAGGCAAAAATCGAATAATTAATCATATCCTGGTAATTAGCATCGATTCCTTCAGAAACTATAGTTTTTCCCTTATTATCTTCAATTTGTTTGACGCGAAGTAATTTTTGCAAAATCAAATCAGTTAAGGAACTCACACGCATTTCGCGCCAAGCTTCCCCATAATCATGATTTTTATTTTCCATTAAATCTTTGGTCAGTTTTACTTTGGAATCGTATAATTCAGTCGCCTTTTCAACACTTAAGTCAGGTTGGTCAGCAACGCCTAATTCTAGTTGAATCAACGCCATAATGGAATAATTGATGATTCCTATAAATTCGCCTGTTTCATCTTCTTCAATTTTACGAACTTCGTTTTCTTGTAAGCTTCTAATTCTTTGGGCTTTAATGTAGATTTGGTCGGTAAGCGATGGCAATCTTAAAATGCGCCAAGCACAGCCGTAATCTTTCATTTTGTTAACAAAAAGCGTGCGACAAGTTGCAATAACAGTGTCATATTCCTTTGAAGTATTCTTCATTATTGGTGTATATTTGTATTCAAATTTTTTCAAAAATAAGATATTTTTTTTGAATGCAGAATTTTGAAGTCTTTAAAACCATAAACGCATGACGATTAACTGTAAAGGAATACTTATTGACTTAGAAACGCCCAAAGTAATGGGGATTTTGAATGTGACGCCAAACTCCTTTTTTGATGGCGGAAAGTATAGAAATGAAACCGAAATCCTTTCCCAAGTCGAAAAAATGCTACTTGATGGCGCTACTTTTATAGATGTTGGCGCTTACTCGAGTAAACCCAATGCAGAATTTGTGTCTGAAAAGGAAGAAATTTCAAGAATTGTTCCAGTTGTAGATTTAATTCTAAAACATTTTCCAGAGACATTATTGTCCATTGACACCTTTAGAAGTGAAGTTGTTAAAGCTACTATTGACATTGGTGCCGCAATCGTAAATGACATTTCGGCAGGAAAACTAGATGATAAAATGTTGGAAGTAGTGGGAAAACACAATGTTCCTTATATTATGATGCACCTGCGAGGCAATCCACAAACCATGCAAAGTCTTACCAATTACGAAGATATTGTCAAAGAAATGCTGTATTATTTTTCAGAACGAGTAGCAGAAGCGAGACGTTTTGGAATCAATGATTTAATCATAGATCCAGGCTTTGGCTTTGCTAAAACGATCGATCAAAATTTTGAGGTTTTTCAAAAAATGGAATTGTTTAAAATGCTCGAATTGCCATTACTTATCGGAGTTTCTAGGAAATCGATGATCTATAAAACGCTGGACATCACAATAGAAAAGGCATTAAACGGAACAACTATTTTAAATACTTTGGCATTGACCAAAGGGGCTAAAATCCTTCGAGTTCATGATGTCAAAGAAGCTATGGAATGTGTTCAATTATTTAATAAAATTAATTTATAAAGATGAAATATTTTACCTTAATTGTTCTTTTTGTCCTTTTTTCTTGTGGATATAAAGAAGATATCCTGTTGCCTAAATCAGATGTTACGGTCGTAGCCGATGTGCAAGATCATTCGCCTATTTATATTTTTTTCAGAACAAAAGATAAAGATACACTAGCAGAAGTAAACCGAAAAAACAGTATTATTTCTACCAATTGGATCTTAAATATAGACAAACGGTTGCCACTGCGCCTAGTTGTTCCCCAAGTGATAAAATTGCAACAGAAAAAACGGGAAGAAAAAGCACATAAAAATGAAAAAGCTGAAAATTATTATTCTTATGCCGATTCGATTGGAAAAAATTTAGCTTTCATCCCTTTTACAAATGTGTACTACAAAATGAAGAAACCTACTGCTGCTGTAATTTATTTCAATAAAAATAATGAAGTCCTAATTGAAAATGCAATTGTCAAAAAAGAAAAAGTCAAAGAAGTATTGATCCAAATTTTATCAAGGGAACAAGCAAATGATTTTAGTTTTGGCTTTCACAGAAATCTTAGTTTTGGAAGCTATTTGCAGAATAAAATTTTTATCGAAAGCTTACATTTAGATTTTAAAAGCAAGGAGGAGTTTATTTATTAATCAAATCAGCTGAAAACTGCGAATGAACACGAATCACTTTTTATTGGTGATGATACGGCTCGTTTTTTAAAATCGTGAAGCCACGATACAATTGTTCGATAAAAAATAAACGTACCATTTGATGCGAAAATGTCATCAACGATAGCGATATTTTGCCTTGCGCTTTAGCATAAACCGTATCCGAAAAACCATACGGACCACCAATTACAAATACTAAAGTTTTTATTCCGGAGTTCATTTTTTTTTGTAATTCTTCTGAAAAAGAAACGCTAGAGAAATTGTTACCGTTTTCATCTAATAAAATCAATTGATCGGTAGGCGTAATTTTCGATAAAATCAATTCGCCTTCTTTCTCTTTTTGTTGACTTTCAGATAAGTTTTTTACATTTTTTATATCTGGGATAATATCCAAATCAAATTTGATATAAAAAGACAAACGCTTTGTATAATCGTCTATTAAAGTTTGTAGTGCTTTGTTATCGGTTTTACCAATAGCAATCAGTTTGATGTTCATTTTTATTATATTTCAGTGCTGCAAAGATAGAGAAATTCAAACTTTTGTATGAATTATTATGGTTTGAATATGTCAAAAAGTAGTTACTTGGCCTCAATTCGATCCACAACCAATTGAAATTGTTCCTCTTTTTTATTCCCAATCAAGAAAGCTATTTCTTCTAAATTGAATCCATTATAATTGGGCATATTTAATTTTTGTCCTCTAAAAGCAGGGTACAATTCGCTGATAGGAATTTGTATTGTTTGCCAGTCAGCGGTAGTTTGAAAGAGGTAAACGTAGGAATGGGAATCACTGGTGTTGGATTTTACTCTAAATTGATATTTTTTGCCATCCCCTTTCAAATGGATGAAAATGAACGTGCTTTTCTCTAAAGTTATAGGTTCAAAGACGTATTTGACGGAACAAAATCCCCCATTATTTTCTAAAGAAACAGCACCTTCAAATGTGCCATTTCCTTCAGCATTGAGGTGCAATTTGCTTTTTGATTTTCCACCCATCACCGCATCATTGACTACTTTCCAATGCCTTAAATCACTATCGGAACTAAATTTAAAAATTAGTTTTGGATTCATTTTTTTTAGTTTAAAAATAAATTTTTAAAGTCTTATTTTGGTAATGGTGCGCCTACAGCAATGTCACATCGATGGTTGGTTTGTCCGTGTGGCGGATTCATTCCTTCTGGTGTTGGAGTTGTTTCTACTGGAGCCGCAGTAGTAGTTACGGTTGGAGCAGGAGCGGTTGCATTTTGTTTTACGGTTGTTTGTGTTGTTGCAACCGGAGCATTTAAAGGAGCTCCCACAGCAATATCACATCGGTGACCCGGTTGACCATGCGCCGGATTCATACCAGGTGCAACGGCTCCTGTCTGTGGACTTGTGTTTTGTGGCTGCGCAATAGTTTGGGATTGATTTTGCATCTGCCTGCCGACTTCGGTAAAAGGAACTACATTTGTTGGAGTGGTGCTACTTTCCTGTTCCGCTTCCTTTTTACAAGAAGTCATTAGAAATAACATTACAGAAAGCAAACTTATAAAATATTTCATAAAGCAAGGTTTAAATTACTATTTTCAAATATAAGATTTTAAATAGGAAACCGCCAACTTTGTGTATGATTTTGTGAGCCCTAATCTTTTTTAGTATTAGCATAATGGCGAAAGATTTAAAGATGCTGTTTTTTTAAATTGCAGTATTGAAGGTCTTTCTTATAACTAGCGCCATGGCTTCCTTTTTTTGTAAAGAACCCCGTCTACAAATTTTCAAATCCACAAAATATACCTTACTTTAGCATTCCATAAATTTAGATATTATGATTAGCGAGGCGCAGTTTAAAAAAGAGTTAGAATTAATAATTAAAAATGCGATACGCGAGGACGTTGGTCCAGGTGATTTTAGTTCCTTGGCCTGTATTCCTGCAACAGCAACTGGAAAAGCGAAGTTACTTGTAAAAGAAGATGGTATAATTGCAGGAGTAGCTTTCGCCAAAATGATTTTTGGATTTGTTGATCCTAATTTGCAAATAGAAACCTTCATTGAGGATGGAACTTCAGTAACGAAAGGGGATATTGTTTTTCATGTTTCGGGAAGTTCGCAATCTATTCTAAAATCAGAACGAGTTGTTTTGAATTCAATGCAAAGAATGTCGGCTATTGCGACTAAAACTAAAGAATATGTTCGTTTATTGAAAGGAACCAAAACTAAAATTCTAGATACTCGTAAAACTACTCCAGGTTTCCGAGCCTGCGAGAAATGGGCAGTTAAAATTGGCGGAGGCGAAAACCACCGTTTTGCTTTATATGATATGGTAATGCTAAAGGACAATCACAATGATTTCGCTGGCGGAATAACATTGGCCATAGCCAAAACAAAAGCCTATCTCAAGGAAAAAAATCTGGATTTGAAAATCATTATCGAAGCCAGAAATTTAGACGAAATCAATGAGATTTTGAAAAGCGAAGGTATTTACAGAATTTTGATAGACAATTTCAATTTTGATGATACTAAAAAAGCAGTAACTTTGATTGGTGGAAAATGCTTAACGGAATCTTCTGGAAATATCAACGAAAATACCATTCGCAGCTATGCGGATTGCGGAGTAGATTTTATTTCCTCTGGCGCCTTAACACATTCTGTTTATAACATGGATTTGAGCTTAAAAGCAATATGAGTAAAGAAATTGAAGCAAAACTGAAAAGAATCCCAGTCGTACGGAATCTCGTCTATGGTTTAAAAAAGATAGAGCTTCCGTGGCTAAAAGGGCTATCTCTATATGATTTGTTGGAATTATATGGTCTAGGAATCGTAGAAAGCGCTTTAACCTATCATGCGAGCGCCATTGCATTTAGTTTCTTTATGGCGCTGTTTCCCTTTGCTCTTTTTATCTTAAATCTAATCCCATTTATACCTATTGCGGGTTTTCAGGAAGATTTTTTGATGTTTGTCAAGGATGGAGTGCCTCCTAATACTTATGATGCCATTTATAAAATCATTACCGATATTCTTAATAATAGTGATTCAGGTTTATTGTCTTCTGGATTTATATTGTCCATATTCTTGATGGCCAATGGATTGAATGGAATCTTAGGGGGATTTGAAACCTCTAGACATGTACTAATCAAAAGGGGTTTTATACGCCAGTATGTAGTAGCATTAGGCATGTCCTTATTATTGTCGCTTTTGCTAATCGTAACCGTATCGATCATCGTTGTTTTTGAGGTGATTATACAAAAAACAGTATTTAGTGACCAAGTTCAACTGGTCGTTCTAGGGCGGTATGCATTCGTTATTGCGATGATTTTAATCACAACCTCTGTACTTTTTAAATTTGGTACCAAACATGACAAAAACAGAGCTTTCATCTCCATAGGGTCCGTATTTACAACCATTTTGATTGTTTTGGATTCCTATTTTTTTGGGATTTGGGTCACAAAGTTTTCACAATACAATGAATTATATGGTTCAATAGGTACATTATTGGTCTTGATGTTTTATATTTGGATCAACTGCATGATATTACTGTTGGGTTTCGAACTGAATGCCTCAGTAAACAAGTTAAAAGCAAAAAATGAATAATTAATTAAATCAAAATAGTTTTACTTTTAGGAGCTATTTCCTGCTATTCGTTGCAATCTTTTTTCTCGTTAAAGAAACGAGAAAAAAGGATTTCCACTGCTATCAGGGCTAAAAAATAAAAAAATGAAAAATACTATTACAATGCTTGCCTTATTTATTTCAATGGCTTTTTATGGTCAAAGCCACAGCGTACTGGGAAAATGGAAAACTATTGATGACGAAACGGGTAAAGCCAAATCAATTGTTGAAATCTACGAGCGTTCTGGAAAAATCTACGGAAAAATAATTGACATCATTGATGTTGATAAGAAAAAAAGCGTGTGTACCGAATGTTCAGGCGAAGAAAAAAATAAACCAGTGATGGGACTTGTTATTATTAAAGGTCTCAAAAAAGATGGTAAAGAATACAATTCAGGCAAAATTCTTGACCCCACTACGGGGAAACAATACAAATGCTTTTTGGCGTTGGATGGAAATGACAAATTAAAAGTACGCGGGTACATTGGCGTTTCTTTATTTGGAAGAACACAAACTTGGAACAGAGTAAAGTAAATTTATTTTTTTGTTTAAAATCCTTATTTTTTTGTCCGCCATTCAAACTTGATAACGGTAACAGAAACCCGTTAACTACTAACCGTTAACTAATAACCGATAACGGATAACAGACAACCGATAACCGACAACCGATAACGGACAACCGATAACAGATAACCAATAACGGATAACCGATAACCGATAACGGACAACCAATAACGGACAACCGACAACCAATAACGGATAACCAATAACCGATAACCGACAACCGATAACCAAAAATCCATGCATTTCGTAGAAGTAATTTTACCACTTTCCCTTGCTAAAACATTTACCTACAGTATTTCTGAGGCAGAGTTTCATTACATTCAAATAGGGATGAGAGTAGCAGTTCCTTTTGGTAAAAGTAAAATTTACACGGCTTTAGTTATTGAAATTCATCAAAATAAACCCGGTTTGTATGAGGCCAAGGAAATTCATCAAATTCTAGATGAAAATCCAATAGTCACCCAAATCCAAATTAAGCATTGGCAATGGATAGCTTCTTATTATATGTGTGCTATTGGGGATGTGTATCGCGGTGCTATGCCCAGTGCACTTTTGCTGGAAAGCGAAACCCTAATTTCTCAAAAAACCAATGCTACTGTAGATACTAGCCTTTTCACAGATGATGAGTTTTTGGTATACGAAGCTTTGCAACAACAAAATAGTTTAAAAGTTCAAGATATTATTGCAATCTTAAACAAGAAAAATATTTTTCCTGTTATCCAAAAGTTAATTGATAAAAACATCCTAGTACTTCATGAAGAAATTCAGGAAAGCTACAAACCGAAGTTAGTGCGCTACGTGCGTTTGCATTCTAAATACGAGAGCAATCAAGGATTGAGCGAATTATTGGAAATTTTGAAAAGTGCTCACAAGCAAAAGGAAATCGTTATGCGTTATTTCCAGTTGAGCGCCATGGAAAAGAAACCAATTACTGTAAAAAAACTTGTTGAAGAGGCCAATTCTTCGCCGGCAATCGTAAAAGCCTTAATCGAAAAAGAAATTTTAGAAGATTATTTTCTGCAGGAAGACAGAGTGCTATTCAATGGAAAAATAAATGAACAAGAATTGATATTGAGTGCTGCCCAGCAGGACGCTTTCGTAGAAATTAAAGCTAGTTTTGTTCTAAAAGAGGTGTGCTTGCTTCATGGAGTAACGTCTAGCGGGAAAACAGAAATTTATATTAAACTGATTGAAGAATATCTGGAAGCTGGTAAACAAATTTTGTATTTACTTCCTGAAATTGCTTTGACCACGCAATTAGTAGGTCGGTTAAGAACATATTTTGGTAACAAAGTGGCTGTCTTTCATTCGAAATACAATAATAATGAGCGAATCGAAGTGTGGAATCAAGTACTACAAAACTCCCAGAAAGCACAAGTAATAATAGGAGCGAGGTCCGCACTGTTTTTGCCCTTTGATAATTTGGGATTTATAATCGTTGATGAGGAACACGAGCAAACATTTAAGCAAGTCGATCCCGCTCCGCGTTATCATGCGCGAGACGCAGCAATTGTTCTGGCTCATTCCCACAAGGCTAAAGTGCTCTTAGGTTCCGCAACACCTAGTATTGAAACCTATTATAACGCTACATCAGACAAATTTGGTTTAGTCGAGATTTCACAGCGGTATGGAAATGTAATGATGCCAAATATTGAATTGGTGGATTTGAAAGACAAATACTTTCGCAAGAAAATGACGGGACATTTCAGCGATGTTTTGATTGCAGAAATAACAAATGCATTGTCATTAGGGGAACAAGTAATTTTATTTCAAAACAGACGAGGATATTCTCCTGTAGTAGAGTGTATTACTTGTGGCCACGTTCCACAATGCCAACAATGTGATGTGAGCTTGACCTATCACAAACATAAAAACCAATTGCGATGCCACTATTGCGGCTATAGCATGGCTAAACCAACGCATTGTCACGCCTGCTCTAGTATTGATTTGACTACAAAAGGTTTTGGAACCGAACAAATTGAACAAGAATTATTATCTATTTTTCCTAATTCAAAAATAGGACGAATGGATCAAGATACGACCCGAGGAAAATTTGGTTTTGAAAAAATCATTGATGGTTTTAAGAACCGAGAAATGGATGTCCTAGTTGGAACTCAAATGTTAGCCAAAGGCTTAGATTTTGATAATGTAAGTTTAGTGGGGATTATGAATGCTGATACTATGTTGTATCATCCTGATTTTAGGGCTTTCGAAAGAAGTTTTCAAATGATGACTCAGGTTGCCGGCAGAGCTGGACGTTCTGAAAAGCAAGGAAAAGTAATCATACAAACCTACAATCCCAATCACAATACGATACAACAAGTCACTACTAATAATTATCTTGGAATGTATGAAGAACAGGTATATGATCGACAAATTTACAAATACCCTCCTTATTTTAGAATTATAAAAATTACCTTGAAACAGCGTGATTTTGATAAATTGAAGGAAGGATCGATGTGGTTGTACCAAGTGATGAGTCAAAACCTGAATATGCCGGTATTAGGCCCTGAAGAGCCCGCTATTAGCCGCATTAGAAATGAATACATTCGCACAATTATTATTAAAATACCGCACAATGTGTCTATTGGAAACACAAAAAAAACCATTCAAAAAATGCTGAATAGTTTTGAGGCTGTTGCTCAGTTTAGAGCTATAAAAGTTTCGTTAAATGTAGATTTTTATTGACATAAGCGTTTAGGAAAAGGAAAGTGCCCGCACTAAATCTTCTTTTTTGTGTCGGCTCAAAGGAATTTTTGTCATTCCAATTTCAGCGTATTTACTATTAAATCGCTCTACTTTATCAATGTTAATGATATATGATTTATGTACTCTGACAAATTTTTCTTTGGATAAATCATTCTCAAAGGATTTCATTGTAGAAAGAACTAAATTACTATCTTCCTCCGTAACTACTCTTACGTAATCACCAAATGCCTCGATCCATTTTATTTTCGAAGTGAAAATTTTGAGTTTTTTTAAATTACTTTTAATGAAAATATGCTCGCCTTCTTCTTCTTTATTGTCTTTTTTTAGTAAATGGAAATCAATAGCTCTTTTTACCGAAGCATTAAATCGATCAATTGCGATTGGTTTTTGAAGATAATCCGTTGCATCGTAATCAAAAGCTTTCATGGCATATTCAGCCTTGGAGGTAATGAAAATAATTTGGGGTTTAATTTTTAAGCCATCAAGAAAATCAAAACCACTAATTACTGGCATCTCGATATCAAGAAAAATAAGGTCCACGTTGTGAATGGACATGCAACTTTTTGCTTCGATTGCATTAGAAAAATCGCCTATTAGGTGTAAATTTTGATGATTATTAACTAATTTAGCGATAATCATTCTCTGGATAGAGCTATCATCCACCACGACACAGTTTAGTTTCATAATAATGTATTTAAAGATTTGGCTACGTAAACATACTACTTTTTTATTAAAAAAAAATAATTGAACGGTTTTTTTTTGTCATACGTCGAATAAAACGGAATAACACTTGTTTGCTAAGAATTATTGCTTACTTTTGCACCCAAAATAACAAATAAATATATATTTATGAATCATTATGAAACTGTTTTCATTTTAAATCCCGTTTTATCTGAAGTTCAGGTAAAGGAAACAGTAAGCAAATTTGAAGATTTTCTTACTAGTAGAGGAGCAGAAATGGTGTCGAAAGAAGACTGGGGCCTTAAAAAAATGGCTTACGAAATTCAAAACAAAAAATCTGGTTTTTACCATTTATTCGAATTCAAAGTAGCTGGAGAAGTTCTTATTGCCTTTGAAACTGAATTTAGACGTGACGAAAGAGTAATGCGTTTCTTGACTGTAAGTCTTGACAAACACGCTATTTCTTGGGCTGAAAGAAGAAGAACTAAATTAAAAGCAACAAAAGCGTAATCATGGCTACACTACAACAATCGGCTTCAGGAAAAAAAGACGGAGATATCAGATATCTAACGCCTTTGAACATAGAAACAAACAAACAAAAAAAGTATTGTCGTTTCAAAAAATCAGGTATCAAATATATTGATTATAAAGATGCTGATTTCTTATTAAAATTCGTAAACGAACAAGGGAAAATTCTTCCTCGTCGTTTAACAGGAACTTCGTTAAAGTACCAAAGAAAAGTGTCAGTTGCTGTGAAAAGAGCACGTCACTTAGCTTTAATGCCTTATGTAGCGGATTTACTAAAATAATAATTTAACTCAGTTGTTGGTTTTCTGAAACAAGAAACCTAACTTCTATAACAAAGGACAACAACATGGAACTTATTTTAAGACAAGACGTTCAAAATTTAGGATTTAAAGACGATATCGTTACAGTAAAAAACGGTTTTGGTCGTAACTTTTTGATCCCAACAGGTCAAGCACATTTAGCTACTTCTTCTGCAAAGAAAGTATTAGCTGAAAACCTAAAACAAAGAGCGCACAAAGAAGCTAAAGTAGTAGCAGATGCTAAAGCATTGGCAGAAGCTTTGAAAGCTATTGAAATTAAAATCTTTGCAAAAGCAGGTGGTGAAAAATTATTCGGTTCAATCACGAATATTGATATCGCTGAATCTTTAGCTAAAGGTGGTCAACAAATCGAAAGAAAATTCATCACAAGCGGAATTGTTAAACGTACTGGTAAGTATACTGCTAGTGTTCGTTTACACAGAGACGTTATCGTTGAATTGGATTATGAAATTGTTGCTGAAAAAGCATAAATTTTTTAAATTTATATATTTAAATCCCGATGGAAGTCGGGATTTTTTTTGTTTAATCTGAACTCGTTTCAGATTCGCTACTCTAAATTATAACCTGTTAGGTGCCTTTTTTAGAAAAGGTGCTGAAATAAATTCAGTATAAATGAAATATTCGAGATTAACAAAAGAACAATTTGAGGAATTGAACCAGGAATTCAGTACTTTTTTAGCAACTCAAACTATTGACAAAGCAGAGTGGGATAAAATTAAAGCAGAAAGACCAGAAGTTGCTGAACAAGAATTAGATGTTTTCTCTGATTTGGTTTGGGAAGGGGTTCTTACAAAGGCAGTTTTTTTAGAACATTTTTCTAAAAATCATATTTTCCTTTTTCAGTGCTTTGATACCTATGTTCATTCTATTGTTTTAAAATCAGTAGTTCCAGAAACTGATTTTTTGACACGAGAAGGTTTGCAATGGCTTAGTGATAATATGTTTACCGATACTATAGAAATGAAAATTGGTAAAAAAGAATTCACAGAAGACCGCAATGCTTCTATTTTTGCCCTAATACAGCAAGGTGCTTTTTTGAGCGATGGTCTCTTATACAAGCAAATTAATTCGATTATTGAGTCGTAATTTTGTTGTTTTCTCTTTTAAATTGGTTATTTTAGTACGCTTATACAAAAACTAAAATAGCCAATTTTATTTTATATGGATATTCAAAATACGATTCAAACTTTGAGAGCCGAATTAGATCAGCACAATTATAATTATTATGTGTTAGATAAGCCAATAATTTCCGACTACGAATTTGATTCGAAATTAAAACAGCTTCAAGACCTTGAAAATGAGCATCCGGAATTTTTTGATGAAAATTCTCCTACGCAACGAGTAGGCGGTACCATTACAAAAAACTTCCAAACCGTACCGCATCAACACCGAATGTATTCTCTTGATAATTCCTATTCTAAAGAAGAATTGAAAGAGTGGGAAAAACGAGTTCAAAAAGTGTTAGGCGAGGTTCCCTTAGCGTATACTTGCGAGTTAAAATATGATGGGGCATCCATTAGCATTACGTATGAAAACGGAAAGTTAAAACGTGCCGTCACTCGTGGCGATGGTTTTCAGGGTGACGATGTGACTAACAATATTAAAACGATAAAATCCATTCCATTACAATTAAAAGGGAATTTCCCTGTAACGTTTGATGTGCGTGGTGAGATTATTTTACCTTTTGCTGGTTTCGAAAAAATGAATCAGGATTTAATAGAAATTGGAGAATTACCCTATTCAAATCCCAGAAATACTGCATCGGGTAGTTTGAAATTACAGGATAGTGCCGAAGTAGCAAAGCGTCCGCTAGATTGTTTACTGTATTTTTTAATAGGAAACAATCTTCCATTCCAGTCTCAATTCGAAGGATTAGAAACGGCCAGAAATTGGGGATTTAAAGCACCTAAGGAAGCCAAATTAGCGCGCAGTTTAGACGAAGTTTTTGAATTTATTGATTATTGGGACATTCATAGACATAACCTTCCTTATGAAACGGATGGCGTGGTGGTAAAAGTAAATTCGTTTCATTATCAGGATGAATTAGGGTTTACTGCAAAATCACCTCGATGGGCAATCGCCTATAAATTCAAATCCGAACAAGTTGCAACTAAATTAAATTCTATTTCCTACCAAGTGGGGCGAACTGGAGCAATTACGCCGGTGGCTAATTTAGAGCCTGTGCAATTAGCGGGAACCATTGTCAAAAGGGCATCGCTGCATAATGCGGATCAAATTGAGAAACTTGATATTCGTATTGGAGATACTGTTTTTGTAGAAAAAGGCGGAGAGATTATTCCAAAAATCATTGCTGTTGATTGGAGTAAACGTCCCGTAAATTCAGAGCCTACAAAGTACATTACAAATTGCCCAGAATGTCAAACAGAATTAGTTCGTGGTGAAGGAGAAGCAAACCACTATTGCCCTAATTTTTACGGATGTCCACCACAGATTATCGGTAGAATTCAGCATTATATTTCAAGGAAGGCAATGGATATTGAAGGTTTGGGAGGTGAAACAGTCACCTTACTTTTTAATAATGGATTGGTTCATAATTATGCCGACTTGTATGAATTAACGGTGGAACAGATTCTTCCTTTGGAAAGGATGGCTCAAAAATCGGCTGAAAATTTAGTGAAAGGGGTTGCAAATTCTAAAAGTATTCCTTTCGAAAGTGTTTTATTTGCACTTGGAATACGCTTTGTTGGGGAAACTGTCGCTAAGAAATTAGCTAGGCACTATAAAACTATAGATGCATTACGCAATGCAACTTTGATAGATTTGGTTTTAGTGGACGAAATCGGAGACCGAATTGCGAAAAGTGTTATTGATTTCTTTGAAAATCAGGAAAATGGAATTATAATTGACAGATTAAAAGAGTACGGGATACGGTTTGAAATTACGGAAAAAATTAATCTCAATGCCACAGATAAACTTTCGGGAAAAACCTTTGTAGTTTCTGGAGTCTTTGCGAAATTCTCCAGAGATGACTTAAAAAAAGCAATCGAAGATAATGGCGGAAAAGTAGGGAGTTCTATTTCTGCCAAAACGGATTACGTTATAGCGGGGGATAATATGGGACCTGCAAAATTAGATAAAGCGAGTAAACTTAAGATTTCTATAATTTCCGAAGATGATTTTATTAACTTAATCAACAAGACAGATGCAGTTAAAGAATAGTAAGTTTGGCTCTTTAAAGGAAAGCGGAATCAGTCTGTTGTTGTTTTCCTTCGTTTTCCTAGAAGTTAGTGCTGAGTTGTTTTCATTCAAAGTAATCTTGTTTGCTTTCAGACCTTTTGTTATAATTTTGATCATGTATCTCTATTGGATTACCTCCATAGAGAGAAGTGTACTTTTTTTTACAACATTGTTTATTTTATTACTCACCAGTATTTTTATACTTTCGGAATCCTTTGTTTTTTTGATGTTAGGGTTAATTGGTATTGCTATACATAGATTGTTATTAATATTGTACAGTATAAAGTTGAATAAGATCAAGGATTTTGTGCCAATACTGATTGCAGTTATTCCTTTTGTTTTTGTTTTTTCTTATTTACTCTCTATCTCAAATGAAATTCCAAAAGGCAGTTATTATCCCCTGGTAGTCCAAAACATTTTAGTGTCAATTCTTGCCGGAGTGATCTTGTCTAATTATTTTATGAATGAAAATAACAATAAGCCTTGGTTGTCTATTTTTGGACTTTTATCTACAGGACTTTACTTTATTGTTTTTATAGAAAAATGTTTTTTATATAATTTGCCTCCAACTTATTTTAGACCACTAGGAATGATATTGTTTGCTACCAGTTATTATGCTTTTTATAAATTTGTGATTGATACCGAACGTTTAAATGCAGACTTACTTGAAAGTACTCCGTAACGTATCGTATTTTTCTTGGAAGTAGCAAAAAAAAATCGATTATAGTTAAACTATAATCGATTTTCCTTCAAAAGTTTTGGCTTTTTTATTGTCTAAATAAAAGTCTATTCGTCCTAAATTAATGCCGTAACAACCTACTTGGTTTACTAAAACGTCCTGTCCAGCTAGATTTTTTACCACAGTAGGTTTGTCTAAGAAGGTATGTGTATGTCCACCAATAATTAGGTCAATATCCTGAGTCAGCTCAGCCAATTTTAAGTCACATATCTTATTTGGTTCCTCTCTATATTTGTAACCCAAATGCGACAAGCATATTATTAGATCACATTGTTGTTCTTTCTTTAAAATCCGGACCATATCTTGTGCCGTTTCAAGAGGATCATTATAAATTGTTTCTTTATACATTCCTTTATCAACGAGTCCAGCAAGTTCAATTCCAAGGCCAAAAACACCCACTTTTATTCCGTTTTTGTTGAATATTTTATATGGTTTTACAAAACCATCCAGGACCGTGTTTTTAAAATCATAATTAGCAGAAAGAAACTCAAATTTTGCATGAGGCATTTGCGCAAGCAAACCTGAAACTCCATTGTCAAAGTCATGATTTCCTATTGTAGAGGCATCGTATTGCATCATACTCATTAATTTAAATTCCAATTCTCCACCATAATAATTAAAATAAGGTGTTCCCTGAAAAATATCACCAGCATCCAGTAACAAAACGTTTGGGTTTTCTTTTCGTATGGTTTCAATTAATGCTGCTCTTCGTGCTACGCCACCCATATTAGCATTTCTAGGATGATCTGCTGGAAATGGATCAATATAACTGTGCACGTCATTTGTGTGTAAAACCGTCAGTTGTCTGGTTTTAGATGATTCAAAGCTACTCAATGATACGCCTAAACTCAGTAAAGCCGAACTGGCGGCGGTTTTTTCTATAAATTCTCTTCTTTTCATTTTTTATTTTTTTGAAGCTATTTCCCGCTTTTCGTTGCAATCTTTTTATCCGCCAAAAAGTCGGACAAAAAGGATTTTCACTTCAATCGGGGCTAGGATTTTATGTCTTTCTACACTAATTAGTTTGTCTCATTTCAATTATTTATTCCTCTGTAATTCTGATATCATTTATTACGGGAATCGTGTCTACTGCTTTGAAATAATCAATAAGAATAGTGCGCAGTTTATACTCTAAATCAAATTTCTGTACTCCTTTTTTAAAGAAATTCATATTGTCTCCTCCATTTGATAAATAGTCATTCGTTCCAACATAATATATAGTCTCTTTTTGAACCGGCTTTCCTTGCACCTCTATATTTTTGGCGTTATTATTTTTATCAATAGTAAAAGTTACTCCAGCTAAAGGATGTGGTTTTTTTTCAGCGATAAAAAAATCAACCATTTCAATAATTTGCGCTCCTTTTAATGCAATTACTACCAAGCTATTCTCAAAAGGCATGATCTCAAAAGCAGTTCTTGCTGTTACATTTCCTTTAGGTAAAATAGAGCGAATTCCTCCGCTATTGAGCAAGCAAATATCGATTTTCTTTTTTTCTCTAGCTTGAAAAACTATATTGCCTCTCATTAAAGTAACATCGGCCATCAAATTACCAATTTTAGTTTGCCATTTCCCACTGCTCTTATCTAAAGTTTCTGGGCAGTAGGCTAATACGCTGTCTAAATCTTTATTGATGTGTTCCCGATATGGTTTTATGAAATTTTCAATTTCAGGAACTTGATTTTCTTTTTCGGTAATAGGAATTCGTTTTCCTTCAATTTTAGTAACGTAGTAATTTTGTTTGCTGCAAGAGACAACTAAAAAAAATGTTAAGAATATAACAAAAAGTTTAGAAACGTCATTATACTTTTTTAGATTTACCATTTTAAATGCGACTTAATTAATTAATTTTGTAACCAAGTAAAAGTAATATGTTTTTAAATCATATAAAGAATTTTTTTGTAAAAAAATCACTTAAAAATCACTTGAAAAATTTAAAAAATACAAACGCTGTCGGCGCAATACAAAACGTTGGCTTATTGATTGATGCAACTGATTTTGAACAAACGGATCTGCTGATTGAAGCCCTAACGGCTAACGGAATTGCAAGGGACAATTTGAAAGTGATGGTATTTCACAATAAATTTAGGAAGAACGAAAAAAACCTTTATACCACATTTGTTGCGGGAGATCTTAAATGGAACGGTCAAATTTCAAATGCCGATATTGTTGCGTTTAGTGCTGAAAAGTTTGATCTTTTAATTAGTTATTATGAAAAAGAGAGCGCTATTTTAATGCAAATTACGCACCATTCAAAAGCCCAATTTAAAGTGGGATTCTCGTCAGTAGATAAAAGATTAAATCATTTTATGATTAAAACAACAATCAAAACTTACACCATTTTTGTAAGTGAATTATTTAAATATTTAAAATTATTAAACAAAATATAAATCTAAGTTATGCAATCATTAATAGGAACGGGTGTTGCCCTTGTAACTCCATTTAAACAAGATTTTTCAATTGATACTGAAGCATTAAAAAGAATTGTTAATTTTTCTATCGATGGAGGAATTGAATATCTGGTAGTATTAGGTACAACAGCCGAAAATGCAACCTTGTCTCCAGCAGAAAAAGAAATCGTTATCCAAACTGTAATCGAAGCTAATAATGGGGCGCTGCCTTTAGTGTTGGGAGTGGGAGATAACAACACAGCGAAAGTTATCGAAGAGTTGAAAACAAGAGATTTATCAGCATTTGCAGCGATACTCTCTGTTTCACCGTACTATAATAAACCTACACAAGAAGGGATTTATCAGCATTTTAAAGCGATAGCGGAAACTTCTCCAATTCCAGTGATTTTGTATAATGTTCCAGGAAGAACAGCGAGTAATATGTTGCCTTCAACTGTTTTGCGTTTGGCTACTGAATTCAAAAATGTTGTTGCAATAAAGGAAGCGGCAGGAGATCTTGTTCAAGCGATGCAATTATTGAAAGACAAACCAAAAGATTTTTTGGTGATTTCAGGCGATGATATGATTGCTTTACCAATAGTTTTAGCAGGTGGAGCAGGCGTAATTTCAGTTATTGGTCAAGGTTTTCCTAAGGAATTTTCTGAAATGATTCGCTTAGGCCTGAATAGAAAAGTGGATGAAGCCTTTAAATGTCATTACCTTTTATCTGATTGTATTGATATGATTTTTGAGCAAGGAAATCCAGCCGGAATCAAACAAGTGTTTCTATCACAGGGAATATCCGAAAACACCGTGCGTTTGCCATTAGTAAAAGTAGATGATGAATTGGCCGGAAGAATTGATCAATTTGTAAAAAAAGTCAACAAACAAGCCTAAAAAAGGAGTTTTCTTTTAAACAAAAAATATATTTTGAAGTCGCTAAATTAATAACTAAATTTGCCACCGAAACTTCGGTATGATTTCGTAGGCTGTTTCAACCAAGAAATCATAAAAAAAGTAAAAAAATGAAAAAACTACTATCTCTATTGCTTCTTGTCGCTGTGTTTAGTTCTTGCAACGAATACCAAAAAGCATTAAAATCCGAAGATGTTGCTGTTAAGTTTGACATGGCTACTAAATTATATGATGCTGGAAAATATTCTAAAGCAATACGGATCTTTGAGCAAATTGCTCCAGCGTACAGAGGGAAACCTCAAGCGGAGAAATTGTTTTACATGTTTTCGCAATCGTACTATAAAACAAAACAATATTATTTAGCAGGATATCAATTTGAAAGTTTCGTTTCTGGATATCCAAAAAGTGAAAAAGTACAAGAAGCGGCGTATTTAGGCGCAAAAAGTTATTCGATGTTGTCTCCAGTTTTCAGCTTAGATCAAACAGATACGAATAAAGCATTAGACAAATTGCAATCCTTTATTGATACTTATCCAAACTCCGAGTATGTAACAGAAGCTAATAATGCTGTAAAAGTACTGAGTGAAAAGATCGAGAAAAAGGTATATGAAAATGCGAAGGGATACAATACAATATCAGATTTTAAATCGGCTATTGTTGCTTTAGATAATTTTGTTGCAGATTATCCTGGAACACCATTCAAAGAAGATGCTTTGTATTACAAATTTGATTCAGCCTACCAATTGGCTATTAATAGTGTTCCTGCAAAAATGCAAGATCGATTAATTGTTGCCAAAACTGCCCAATTAAATCTGATGAAATTTAATGCCGAAACAAAATACAAAAAAGTAGCTAACGAAATGTTAGTGCGAATAGATAAAGATTTACAAAAATTTACTAAATAAATAAAGTCATGGATTTAAAAAAGACGAATGCTCCAGTAAATACAATAACATACAACAAAAATGTTATTGAAGAACCTACTGGTAATGTGTATGAAGCAATAACCATTATGGCTAAAAGAGCAAACCAAATCAATTCTGAAATCAAAAAAGAGTTGACAGAGAAATTAGAAGAATTTGCTACATATAATGATAGTCTTGAAGAAGTTTTTGAAAATAAAGAACAAATTGAGGTTTCAAAATTTTATGAAAAATTGCCAAAGCCACACGCTTTAGCAGTTCAAGAATGGTTAGATGGTAAAATTTACCACAGAGATTCAAGTAAATAATAGTACGATGTCAGTTTTAAACGGGAAGAAAATTTTACTAGGAATTTCTGGTGGAATTGCAGCGTATAAAACAGCATCTTTAGTACGACTTTTCATAAAAGCAGGTGCACATGTCCAAGTGATCATGACACCTGCTTCTAAGGATTTTATTACTCCACTGACGTTATCTACGTTATCTAAAAATCCCGTATATTCCAGTTTTTACAATCAAGATGATGAAAATGAAAAATGGAATAATCATGTAGAATTAGCACTTTGGGCTGATTTAATGATTATTGCTCCTGCAACGGCAAATACAGTGTCTAAAATGGCTAACGGAACGTGTGACAATCTTTTGATTGCAGCGTATTTGTCAGCAAAATGTCCTGTATATTTTGCTCCTGCAATGGATTTAGACATGTATAAACATCCTTCTACTCTAGCTAATTTCACTTTTTTAAAACAATTTGGAAACACAATAATTCCTGCCGAAAGTGGTGAATTGGCAAGTGGACTATCTGGAGAGGGCAGAATGGCTGAACCAGAACACATTGTTGCTTTTATAACTGATGATTTAAATAGCAAACTTCCACTTAAGGGAAAAAAAATACTCATCACTGCCGGTCCAACTTACGAAGCAATAGATCCTGTACGTTTTATAGGAAATCATTCTTCAGGCAAAATGGGTTTTGATATCGCAAGTAGTGCTGCAAATTTAGGTGCTTCCGTGATTTTAATCTCCGGACCCACAAATTGCACTGTTTCTAATCCATTGATACATGTTATCCCAGTTGTTTCTGCAGAAGAAATGTATTTGGCTTGTCATCAGTTTTATGCGGATGTAGATGCAGTTGTGGCAGCAGCAGCAGTGGCAGATTATAGGCCTAAACATGTCGCTCAACAGAAAATTAAAAAAGCCGCTACTAATTTTGTAATCGAACTCGAAAAAACAAAAGATATATTAGCTTCACTAGGTTTGCTAAAGAAAAATCAATTCTTGATTGGTTTCGCTTTAGAAACAGAAAATGAAATTGAAAATGCAAAGTTAAAAATTCAGAAAAAAAACTTAGATTTGATTGTTTTGAATTCACTTCAAGATGAGGGTGCAGGTTTCGGCAAGGCGACCAATAAAGTTACTTTTATTGATAAATTTTTTCATATTGAATCAATGGAATTAAAGTCAAAAGAGGCAGTTGCAGCGGATATCTTAAATAAAATAATGATGCATTTTGGAATGCAACGATAGAAGGCCAAAATAACACCTTTAGTAGTAGTTGCGAATTTGACAAAACCTTAAAATAGAAATCTACAAATGAATAAAATATTTACTTTTTTGCTGCTTTTTATTCTTGGAATTGCCCAAGCGCAACAGCTGAATTGTACCGTAACGGTTGATTCACAAAGATTAAGCGCAACCAATCAACAAGTTTTTAAAACGTTAGAAACTGCTATAACTGAGTTTGTAAACAAAACAGATTGGACGGGTGTCGCAGTGAAGCAAAACGAAAAAATTAATTGTTCGATGTATCTTACGATTTCGTCGAATAGTTCGGATCAATTTACAGCGACCATTCAAGTGCAGTCATCAAGACCTGTTTTTAATTCCTCGTATGCTTCTCCAGTATTCAATTATAATGATAAAGATTTTAGTTTTAGGTATACGGAGTTTGAAAATCTAATATTTAGCCCAACTACATTTGATTCTAATTTAGTTTCGGTTCTTGCTTTTTATAGCTATGTGATTTTAGCAATGGACGCAGATACTTTTGTTTTGGAATCGGGTAACCCTAATTTTGAAATTGCCCAAAACATTTCAAACGTGGCACAACAAGGAGGATCAAAAGGTTGGAGTCAAGCTGATGGGAACCAAACGCGTTATTTTTTGATAAACGATATCGTATCACCCACTTTTAAGCAAATCAGACAAACGGCATTTGATTATCACACCGGTTTAGATTTAATGACCAAAGATGTAAAAATTGCCAAAGAAAAAATTAAAGTAGCAGTACTTAATTTATCAAAATTAAATGCTGTAAGACCAAACGCCTTTCTAACACGTGTCTTTTTTGATGCCAAATCAGATGAGATTGTTTCTGTTTTTTCGGGAGGTCCAAGTACTTCAATATCTGATTTAGTCGATAGTCTTACTAAAATTTCTCCGTTGAACTCGAGTAAATGGATTTTGATAAAACAGTAATTGTTTTTCCATTCTCTTTAGTTCAATTCTAGTTTCTCATTCCAAAAATAAATAAAATGATAACGTCACTTTCGATAAAAAACTATGCTTTAATAGAAAAATTGACTATTGATTTTTCCAAGGGTTTTTCAACAATTACTGGAGAAACAGGTGCTGGTAAGTCTATTATTTTAGGTGCTTTAGGACTTGTTTTAGGAAAAAGAGCTGATTTAACTTCCTTGAAAAATAAAGAAGAAAAGTGTATTATTGAAGCTCATTTTGAAATTTCAAAGTATAATTTGTTGCCTTTTTTTGAAGCTAATGATTTAGATTATGAAAACGAAACTATAATTAGACGCGAGATTCTGCCATCAGGGAAATCTAGGGCTTTTATTAATGACAGTCCCGTTAATCTTCAGGAACTTCAGGAATTAAGTCTGTTCTTGATTGATATTCATTCGCAACAACAAACGCAAGAACTTTCAGATGAAAATGTTCAGTTTAATATTATCGATGCCATTGCTGGTAATAAGGAAACTATTTTAGAGTATCAAGTGCTTTTAAAAAGTTATAAATCAGATAAATCTAAATTAAACGCACTGCTGAAAAGACAAAGTGAATCTAAAAAAGAGCAGGAATACAATACTTTTTTGTTAGATGAATTAGTTGCAGCCCATTTGAAATCTGGGGAACAAGAAACGCTAGAAGCTGATTTTGAGAAATTAAATAATGTTGAAATTATAAAAGAATCTATTGATAAGGCTTTGGCTATTGCTAATGATGAACAAATAGGTGTGATGAATAATTTGAAAGAAATTAAAGTTGCTTTGCAGAAAATTGCACCTTTTTCTGCTGATTATCAATCTTTATTGGAAAGAATTGCAAGTGTAACGATTGAATTTGATGATATTTCAGAAGAGATCAATCGCTGTTCAGAAAAACTCGTTAATGATCCAGAACAATTGGATTTAATTAGTCAGAAGCTACAAGTTATCTTTAGTTTGCAAAAGAAACATCAGGTTAGTACGGTGGAAGAACTATTGCAGATTCAAAGTACATTAGAAAATTTAGTTTTAGAATTAGGGAACCTAGAAGAAGAAATTGCAGGATTGACGGATTCGATAGATCAAAAGACTACAAGTTTAGATGTCATGTCCGCTGCGATTCATGATAAAAGAGTAGAGTCTATTCCGGTTTTGTCTCAAAAGCTAATAGTGATTTTAGAAACTTTAGGAATGCCAAATGTTCGTTTTAAAATAGAAATTAATACGGTTGCTACGTATTTTTCAAATGGTAAAGATGAGCTTCAGTTTTTGTTTTCGGCGAATAAAGGAACTGATTTTGGTTTATTGAAAAAAGTAGCTTCGGGAGGTGAAATGTCGAGAATTATGTTGGCTGTTAAAGCGATTTTGGCACAATATTCAAAACTACCAACACTGATTTTTGATGAAATTGATACGGGTGTATCCGGTGAAATTGCTATCAGAATGGGCGAAATTATGAAAGATATGAGCCAAAAGATGCAGGTTTTTGCCATCACGCATTTACCTCAAATTGCCGCAAAAGGGAATGCTCATTTTAAAGTGTTTAAATCGACTGTTGGTGAGGATACACAATCGGAGTTAAAGTTGTTAAATGACCAAGATCGAGTAGTGGAAATTGCGCAAATGTTATCTGGAACTATTGTTTCTGAATCAGCCTTAAATCACGCGAAAGCCTTGTTGAACTAATATTTTAAATTATATTTGTCGCTTAAAAAAACAGTACTCAATTAATTTAATAATTCTCCTGTAAAGTAAAATAGAACTATGAATAAATCAATCGGAATATTTAGTGTAATCTGCATTTCTTTCTTTAATACTTCTATTGGGCAGACGATGGCAACTACTACTGCCGTAAGTTCAGATCTTACCAATACTCCTATGTATGCTGTTAGGGATTATTCAGATGGATTTTATGTTACCTTAGAAGATTTTATAAACAAAAAGAAGACCAAACTTAATCCAGTTGAACGCAGAGCGATTGTTGGATTTGAAAAAAAATTGATACCAAAAGACGTTATTGTTGATCATATTTTTCTTTATACTGTCGCTGACCAAATGAAATTGACGGGAGTTTTTGCTGTTTCACTAGAAGGAAATCTTTACATACAACAGAAAAATTTCCGCAAGTATGCAGTAAAAGGAGATAAAAGTGAAGAAGGAGATAATCCAAACTCGTACCATAGGGTGTTGCAAGCGGGCAAGTTTCTCTATTTAGAAGCAGAACTTGCTAATGCTTGGTCAAAAGGGTTTGCTTATGGCACCGGCGGAGCTGTTGGCGGTGCATTAGGTTCTTCCATGAATCGATTAAAGGGGATTGCATTTGATGTCGTTAAAAAAGAGTTTAATGTTTTAAAAGATTGTAAAGATTTCAATGAATTTTTAACAATTTACCAAGCGGAAAACGTGGAATGCAAAAACAAAAAAATAGATATCGTAACGGTAAGAGAAAATATTAATAAAATTATTAAATAAGAAATTTGTTTTTTTAATCAAAAGAGGAACAAACTGAACAATATAAAACGGAAATAAAAGACAGTTATGATTATTGAACCAAGAATGAGAGGATTTATTTGTACGACATCACACCCAGAAGGATGCGCGCAAAATGTTAAAAATCAGATAGAATACATAAAATCTAAGGGAGCTGTTAATGGCGCAAAAAAAGTCTTAGTAATTGGTGCTTCAACTGGTTTTGGTTTGGCTTCCAGAATTACAAGTGCTTTTGGATGTGACGCAGCAACTATTGGTGTGTTTTTTGAAAAAGCACCTTCTGAAGGAAAAACGGCTTCGCCAGGTTGGTATAATTCAGCCGCTTTCGAAACCGAAGCGCATAATGCTGGATTGTATGCAAAAAGCATTAATGGAGATGCATTTTCTAATGAAATCAAAAAACAAACAATAGATCTTATAAAAGCGGATTTAGGTCAGGTAGATTTAATTATTTATAGTTTAGCGTCCCCAGTTCGTATGCATCCTACAACAGGAGTGCTGCACCGTTCTGTTTTGAAACCTATCGGAAGTACCTTTACAAATAAAACCGTTGATTTTCATTCTGGAAAAGTATCAGAGATTTCTATCGAACCCTGCAGCGGTGACGATATTGAAAATACAGTTGCCGTTATGGGTGGTGCGGATTGGTCGATGTGGATTGATGCTTTAAAAGCTGAAAATTTATTGGCTCCAGGGGCGACAACGGTTGCCTATTCTTACATTGGGCCCTCATTGACCGAAGCAGTTTATAGAAAAGGGACTATAGGTCGTGCAAAAGACCATCTCGAAGCAACGGCTTTTGCTATCACTGACCGCTTAGCTAGTATTAATGGGAAAGCATTTGTTTCTGTAAATAAAGCATTAGTAACGCAAGCAAGTTCTGCTATTCCCGTTATTCCCTTGTATATTTCTTTGCTTTACAAAATAATGAAAGAAGAAGGAATTCACGAAGGATGCATTGAACAAATTCAACGTTTATATCAAGAGAGATTGTACACAGGAAACGAAGTTCCTGTTGATGATAACGGTAGAATTCGTATTGACGATTTGGAAATGCGTCCTGATGTTCAAGCGAAAATAGCTAAATTGTGGATGCAGGCCGTAACCGAAAACTTAGCTGAAATAGGTGATTTAGAAGGATACAGGAAAGATTTTTACAACTTATTTGGATTTGATGTTGCAGGAGTAGATTATAAGGCGGAGACAAACGAAGTAGTAAATATCGCAAGTATTGCCTAATTAGAAGCATCTCTACTACTGGAAATAGAGGGATAAATTAGAAACTATTTTAAAACCATCAACTGTTAGTTGGTGGTTTTTTTATGGAGAAAGATTATATTTGTTAAAATTTTCAAGTTCCAAAATACAATACTAATACGACATTATAATTTATGCTGTTTTCCTTAATAATTCCAGTTTACAATCGGCCAGATGAAGTGGACGAACTCTTAGAAAGTTTGACACATTCCACCTATAAAGAGATATTTGAAATTGTACTCGTAGAAGATGGTTCTACTTTAGTTTGTAAGGAAGTGGCGCAAAAATATGGCGATAGACTTGATATTTCATATTATTATAAGGACAACACCGGGCCTGGTAATTCTAGAAATTACGGTATGAAAAAGGCTAGAGGAGATTATTTTATCATTTTTGATTCGGATTGTATTATTCCAAAAGAATATTTATCAGTAGTTGATACCGCTTTAAAACAAAATTACGTAGATTGTTTTGGAGGACCAGACAAAGCTTTAGACAGTTTCTCCGACATACAAAAAGCAATCAATTTTGCGATGACTTCCTTTCTAACAACAGGTGGGATAAGAGGCGGTTCGGAGAAAATAGGTAAGTTTCAACCTAGAAGTTTTAATATGGGATTGTCTCGTAAAGGGTTTGAAGCATCCAAAGGTTTTGGAAACATTCATCCTGGTGAAGATCCAGATTTATCCATTCGTTTGTGGAATTTAGGATTTGAAACTAAACTTTTTCCCAACGCCTACGTATATCATAAGCGAAGAATAGACTGGGATAAATTTTCAATTCAGGTAAATAAATTTGGTAAAGCAAGGCCTATTTTAAATAGCTGGTATCCAAAATACAGTAAACTGACTTTTTTCTTTCCTTCGATTTTCATTGTTGGATTTTTTATCTCCTTTTTATTGATGCTAATTTTTAATTTTGATTCCCTACTTCAGCTTTATTTTCTATATTTTTTGGTGCTGTTTTTGGTGTCTTCTTATCAGAATAAGAGTATTAAAATTGGTTATTTATCTTTAATAGCGGTATGGAAACAATTTTATGGTTATGGTTTAGGTTTTATGAAATCCTACGTTAAAGTGATAATTTTAAAGCAAAAACCGCAAGAAGCTTTCCCTGAATTATTTTTCAAAATATAATATGACAAAAATTATTGGATTGACGGGGGGTATTGGAAGCGGGAAAACGACCATTGCTAAGTATTTTCATTCCTTTGGGATTCCAATCTATATTGCTGACGATGAAGCGAGAAAGCTAATGCAATCATCAGAAATTGTAGCTGCTATTAAAAGTACATTTGGCGATATAGTTTTTGAAAACGGCACTTTAAGTAGAGAAAAACTGGCTAAAATTGTGTTTAATGAACCTGCTAAATTAGCCCAACTAAATGCTATTGTTCATCCGGCAGTAAAAAGACATTTTAAGCAATGGCTATTGGACAATAAAGCAGCTGCATACATCATTTATGAAACAGCCATCTTGTTTGAAAGTGGAAGTTATAAAGACTGCGATTTAATTATAACCATTACAGCTCCTGTGGAAACGAGAGTTCAGCGTGTTTTGGAACGAGACAAAACGACGCGCAAAGCTATTTTAAAAAGAATGGGCGCGCAATGGACAGATGAAAAACGAACTTCAAAAAGTGATTTTGTTGTGGAAAATAGTACGATTGAAATCGCCAAACGTGAAGTTGATCAAATTCTTAAAATTTTAAAGATTAAACAAAAACATACATAGGTGTTAATGTTTGGTTAATCTATTATTTAATATATTGTTAAAATACTAAATTTGTTTCGATGAACAAACTTTTTTTTAGATTACTTGTTTTATTGATGAGTTTATCCCTTATTGGGATTATTCTTGTTCAGGTGTATTGGTTCAATACGTCTTTTAAAAATAATGATGAGCAGTTTAAATTCCATGTTAAGCAAGTTATTGGTAATGTGGCTGATAAAATTCAAAAACAGGAAGCGTATAACTTTTATGACAAAATAAATCATTATAAAGATAGCACTGGAAAAGTGCCTAAGAAAGACGATATACTGGAGTTTTACTATGTTCAAAAAAATCCAAGAACAAATAAAACAATTATATATTCCAATAGTATAATTTCAGAAGATTACAACATATCACCAACGTTCTTTGATAAAAAATTTGATAGCGAGAAGTTTAAGAGTTTTAGTTCTAAACGCGTTACAGAGGTTTATAGCGACAATTCTATTGACAAATCAGCGGTAAACAAAAGTTTAATACCTGATATCAGAATTGAGAAAATAGGAAATTTAGATGTTCTAGACAATGCTTCTTTTGAGATTTATTATAAAGATTTTGCTGCGGTATTGCCTATTCAGGAAAGAGTTTCAAAAGAAACCTTGAGTAAACTGATCAAAAAAGAATTAGAAGAATATGGTGTTAATACTAAATTTGAATTTAGTGTATATAGCAATAATTTAGCTACCAAAGTAAAATCTACTGATTTTAAATACGATAAAGAGGCAACCTATTCCATTCCTATATTTTCAGATAACGAAGGCAATAGCAAATACCAATTGCTGGTTACTTTTCCTCATAAAAAGAAATTTTTATTGTCTGAATTGGTTAGTGTTACCGTACTTTCTATAATTTTCACACTTATTATTTTAATTGCATACTCTAGCGCTTTGAATCAATTAATTCGCCAACGTCAGATCTCTGAAATTAAAAATGATTTTATCAATAACATGACGCATGAGTTTAAAACGCCAATTGCCACAATTAATTTAGCGTTGGATGCCATTAGGAACCCAAAAATAATTGATGATAAAGAGAAGGTTCTTCGGTACCTCCAAATGATAAAAGACGAAAATAAAAGGATGCATGCGCAAGTAGAAAATGTATTGCGCATATCAAAATTAGAAAAGAAAGAATTAAATATTATCAAAGAATCACATAACATTCATGATATTATAAATGACGCAATAGAACACGTTAATTTAATATTAGAAGATAGGGAAGGGACGATCGTTAGTCATTTTAATGCGCTACGAACTACGGTGTTAATCAATGATGTTCATTTTACCAATGTAATTGTAAATATTTTAGAGAACGCCATAAAATATTCTCCAAATGTGCCAGAAATTGAGGTTTTTACAGAAAATATCAAGGACATGATCATTATCAAAATAAAAGATAAAGGTTTAGGTATGAGTAAAATTGCTCAAAAAAGAATTTTTGAGAAGTTTTATAGAGAACATACAGGTGACATCCATAACGTAAAAGGTCATGGATTAGGTCTAGCGTATGTAAAGAGAATTGTGGACGACCATAACGGTCAAGTTTATGTAGAAAGTGAAAAGGGAAAAGGGAGTACCTTCATAATAAAATTACCATTAATAAATTAGAATATGGAAAATGTAAATAAAAAAATACTTTTAGTTGAAGATGACCTTAATTTTGGAGCGGTTTTAAAAGATTATTTAATGTTAAATGATTTTGACGTAACTCTAGCTAAGAACGGAATGGAAGGATTTGAAAAATTCAAAAAAGATACTTTCGACTTATGTATTCTAGACGTCATGATGCCTTATAAAGATGGTTATACTTTAGCTAAGGAAATCAGAGAAAAAAATAACGAAGTGCCTATTATTTTCTTGACAGCCAAATCAATGAAAGAAGATGTACTCAAAGGATATAAAGCTGGTGCTGATGATTACTTGAATAAACCTTTTGATTCTGAAGTGTTATTGATGAAAATCAAAGCGATAATACAAAGAAAATCTTCGGATACAAAAGCAGAACAAATACAGTTTGAGTTCAATATTGGTAAATTTCATCTGAATTCTAAGCTTCGTTTTCTAACGTTTAATAATGAAGAGCCAATAAAATTATCTCCAAAAGAAAATGAATTATTGAAAATGCTGATTCTTCATGAAAATGATTTAATGCCAAGAGAATTAGCCTTGACAAAAATCTGGAGAGATGATAACTATTTTACTTCAAGAAGTATGGATGTGTACATCGCTAAACTTAGAAAATACTTAAAACTGGATGAAAATGTTGAAATTTTAAACATCCACGGAGAAGGATTTAGATTAGTTGTCAAAAATAAAGTAGTACAATAAAGTAAAGAGGCTTCAAGAAATTGGAGCCTTTTTTTTGGAGCTAATTCCTGCTATCCATTACAATCTTTATTCTCGTTAAAGAAACGAGAATAAAGGATTTCCATTGCTATCAGGGCTAGGGTTTAGAATGATAGATGTCTTTGTTTTACATCGGAAAATTTTTCTAAAAATGGGACCAAATACGCGTTATTTCCAATTCAGTTGCAAAGCAAAACTTGTTTTATCATCCTTGATAATGCTAAACACCGTTTTACTCTCGGAACTAGTTTCGTGTATTTGTACCCTATCCTTCAAAGATAATTCTTTTAAGAAATTCATTTCAAAACTTTCAATTCCTTGTTTAAGGATCAAATGTTCGTCTGCTAAATCCAAGCACCATTCTAAATATTTGACATTATTAACATGATTCACAATGTCTAGATCAGATAAGAATACTGTTTTTTCAAAGACTATTTCTTTGTCATAATCCAAATTAATTTTTGAAAATCCATGTGCTGTAGCTTTAGTATTTGGATATAGTTCAAAATGATCAAACGGTAAAGCTAAACCTTCAGGTCGACGCTTTTTAGTATTGAAAACAGCCCAAAAAGTTTCAGAACCTACAATTTTTTCTCCGTTCACATGCATTTCTAACGCCCTTACAGAACGGGAGTTTTCCAGTGAATTGATCCATGTTTTTACCGTAACTGTATCTCCCCATTTTGGTAATTTAGAGATTTCAACACGCATCCGACTTAAAACCCAAGCTTGATCGAACTCCTGCATGTCCGTAAAACTGATTCCGCCAACTTCAGAATGTGCTGCAGCGGTTAATTGTAGAATGTTGCATAAATCAGTATACTTTAAAAAGCCATTTGGAGCGCATTGCGTAAAATTGATTTCCCAGTCTTTGCTGAGAACAGATGTAAAGTGTGGAGATATAGACATAGGTAATTTAGATCGTATTATTTTTATATTATATGATGCACTTGACCTGCACTATTTCTTAGAATTTAGGTATTCAATTATTTTCTCGTAAGGCGTTTCAAAATCAAACCATTTGGTATTTTCATTTCTTTTGAACCATGTCAGTTGGCGTTTGGAGAATCGTCTGGTGTTTTTCTTTATTTCTTCGATGGCAAAATCCAATGAGATTTCTCGATTAAAATAACTGAATAATTCCCGATATCCCACAGTTTGTAATGCATTCAATTCTTTGTGTGCAAACAAATCTTTGGCCTCAGCCAGAAGTCCTTCGTTGATCATGATGTCCACACGTTGATTAATGCGGTTGTAAATGATTTTCCTTTCGGCTTCTAGACCAATTAAAATAGGAGTGAACTGGCGGCTATTTTGTTTTTGGTTTAAAAAAGAGGAATAAGGTTTTCCAGAGCCCGCACAAACCTCTACAAAACGCATCATGCGTTGCGGATTTTGTAAAGTTTGCGGATTTTCTTCCATTATTGTTTTGTAATAATCGGGATCTAAAACTTCGAGTTTTTGTTGTAAGTATCCAATTCCAAGTTTTTCATACTTCGCATTTACATCGGAACGAACCGCAGGTTCAATTTCGGGAAACTGATCAAAACCCTTTAGAATAGCATCAACATACAATCCGGATCCACCTACTAAAATGGCGTAATCGTTGGTTAAAAAGAGCTCCGCCAGTTTGGCAATAGCTTCTTTTTCGAAATCGCCTACGGTATAATTTTCTAAAATAGATTTGTTTTGGATAAAATGGTGGTTGGCTGCAGCCCGTTCTAATTTGCTGGGAACCGCGGTCCCAATGGTCATCTCCTTAAAAAACTGTCGGCTGTCACAAGAAATTATGTCGCATTTAAAGTAATTTGCCAATACGATGCTTAAGGAGGTTTTTCCTATTGCGGTAGGTCCAATAATGGTGATTAGGTATTTCATATTTTTTTAGCCCAGATGGTAGCGGAAACCCCGGAGTTAAGGAAGTTATTTTTCTAGGTGTAAAAGAGCGACCAACGGAAGCTCCTTTTATGCTTTAGAAAAACAACTGGAATAACGAGGAGTTGCAGTGCACAGCTGGATTGGCTTCAAGTTAATAAATTATAGTTCAGTTCCACAATGAAAACAGTATTTGGCATTAGATTCATGGCCTTCGGTTCCGCAACTTGAGCATGGATTAACCCTTTGGACCAATGCTTTTTTACGATTGGTGTTTGCAAATTCAGCAGAAACGATGCCAGTAGGGACGGCGATTATTCCGTATCCCATAATCATCACTAGGGAGGCTATGGCTTGTCCTAGCGGTGTAATAGGTGAAATATCACCATATCCAACCGTTGTTAGCGTTACTATAGTCCAGTAAATACTGATGGGAATACTGGTGAAGCCACCTTCTTTTCCTTCGACTACATACATGATTGAACCTATTATAATGCTACTAATTAGCATGAAGTAGATGAAAATAAGAATTTTACCTTTGCTGGCAATTAAGGCCTCCCTTAAATGAACGGATTGGCTAGAGAATTGAGGATGTTTTAGTATCTTAAATAGTCGTAAAAGTCTAAAAGCTCGAAATATCGTCAAAACACTGGTTCCTACAAAAAATAGCGACAAATACATGGGTAATGTCGCAATCAAATCAACAACTCCATAAAAACTAAAAATATATTTTAAAGGTTTATTTATGGAAATAATGCGAAGCAAGTATTCTAGGGTAAAGAAAATGGTGATAATCCATTCTAGAACAATGAGTTCTTGATGGTATTTTAGATCAAAACCTTTGACTGTCTCCAGCATTACGATGATGACGCTTGTCAGTATTACGCCTAGAAGAACCAGATCAAATAAACGCCCTGAAGCAGTATTTGTGCCGTAAATTATGATATTTGTTTTTTGTCTGAAGGAGTCAAATTTTGACTTTATTCTTTGCATCCTTAAATAGGGATTAATATGCGTTTAGAATTGTATTGTCTTTAACGTTTTGTTTTTTCTGACGTGCCCCTGGATAATGCTTTTGGTATCTCGGTTATTTTGCATTGGGATTATGATGTTTCTCAGAATATCAATATTGTGGATTTGATAGTTCAAGTCATAAAAAGCATAGCCTTTATAAATGCCGTTTTCTATCAATACTGCTGATCTTTCGCTGATCGATCTTCCTTTATCAATCAATACCATATTTTGATTTTCGAAACTATTTTTTTCGATAAATCCTTGAACTCTTGCATTGTATTCTTCTGGAGAAATAGCACCTAAGCACGCTCCGTCACATTCTTTTATGCTGTATTGAAAACAGTTTGTTTTAGTGCTATACAATCCCGTTAATTTTTGGCATAAATTGTAGTGAGAGGTGATTCTAAACAAGGCATTTTTTCCTTCTTGAATGGAAGTGAAAGAGGTGATTTCTTTTTTTCGACCGTCGGCTTTTTGTAGTTTTAAGTTGATGTATCCTTTTTCATCTTTTTCGGCGTACAAAGCCAGCTGGAAAATACTTTTTCGTTGTGCTCTGTTATAGATGGGTTTGTTGACTTTTATTTCTTCGCTTTCTTTTAATAAAGCAACGAGCTCACTTCCGGTTTCATCATACGTTACGGTGAAAACTTCGGCTTGAATTTTTTTACATTTACTGGATGTTCCTGTAAAATGCTGGTTGATTCGTTTTTTTATATTTCGGCTTTTGCCAATGTATATTAGATTTCCTTTTTCATTATGAATGTAGTAAACGCCCGTTTTAGCCGGTAATTTAGAGACAATGTCTAATAATTTTGGTGCAATTCCTTTTTGGATTTCCAGTTTAATAAAATCTTTTACGATTTCTTTTTCCACATCTTTTTCCAGCAAAATTTTAAATAGTTTAACCGTTGCTAAAGCATCACCACTCGCTCGGTGACGGTCTGCCATTGGGATTCCAAGCGCACGAACAAGCTTTCCAAGACTGTGGGAAGGTTGCTCCGGTAGCAATTTTTTCGATAATTCAACCGTGCAAAGTGTTTGGGATTCAAAATCGTAACCTAAACGTCGAAATTCAGTTCTTAGGATTCTGTAATCAAAGGACGCATTATGAGCCACGATAACACAATCAGCTGTCATTTCGATAATGCGTTTAGCGACTTCAAAAAACTTGGGAGCCGAGCGCAACATGGCATTATTGATACCAGTAAGTTTGACAACAAACGGTTGAATAGGGATTTCAGGATTTACCAAACTGATGAATTGATCTACCACCTCATGACCATCAAATTTATAGATAGCGATTTCAGTAATTCCTTCTTCGTTGAATTGTCCTCCGGTAGTTTCTATGTCTAATATTGCGTACAAATTTTTTATTTAATGTTTAATCTTACAAATTATGAAGTGTCTGAAATGCTTCGCCAGTTCGCTATCGCTCGGGTCAAAAATCGTTAAGCAAAAATTGAAAATCAATTTCTTCCTCCAAAGATACTACTTCCTATTCGAACCATTGTGCTTCCACATTCGATTGCGAGTTGGTAATCTCCGGACATTCCCATGGAAAGAATTGTAAATTGTGGGTTGCGAACTGCAAATGAATCAAAAATCGATTTCAAATGGGTTAATTCTTTTTTTATTTGGTCTTTATTGTCAGTAAAGGTTGCCATTCCCATTAAACCAACAATACGTATGTTCCTCATTTCTTGAAATGCACTTGATGATAGTAGTGAAGTAAGTTCTTGCTGGTCAAGACCAAATTTAGTTTCTTCTTCCGCAATGTGTATTTGTAATAAGCAATCGATAACTCTATTCGCTTTTACGGCTTGTTTATTGATTTCCTGTACTAACTTTAAACTATCTACTCCATGAATCAAGCTCACAAATGGCGCCATAAATTTGACTTTATTGGTTTGTACGTGCCCAATCATGTGCCATTGAATGTCTTTGGGCATTGCTTCCCATTTTTCTGCCATTTCCTGAATTTTATTTTCTCCAAAAATACGTTGGCCTGCTTCATAGGCTTCCATAAGATCTGAAATGGGTTTGGTTTTAGAAACGGCTACTAAGGTTACTTGCGCTGGTAAAGCGGATTGTATAGAAAGTAAATTTTGGGCTATTGACATTTTTTAATTTTTTTGATTCTTAAACATTTAATTTGACCTAAAGTTCATACACAACTAATCCGCTTCTGAATTTAGGTTCAATATACGTACTTTTAGGCGGCATGATGAGATCAGCGTCAGCCAACGCTTTTATTTCTTCAATATTTGACGGAAATAGAATAAAACCAATTTCAAATTCCTCTTGATCAATTTTATTTTGTAATTCTAGTATGGATTGTTTTCCTGAAAGGTATTCTATTCGTTCATCATCGCGTAAATCTTCAATGGCTAAAATAGGTAATAACACTTTTTTGTACAAAATTTGTGTGTCTAAACGATCCAAAGAAGTCTCGAAAATTTCGTTTTCATTTCGCAAATTTAAGCTATAAAACGAATGGTCTAAATACATTCCGAATTCATGTTTTCGGGAAGGTTGAAATGCTTGTTGCAATTTATCTTCTATAATAAATTCCTTCTGTAGCTCTTGTAAAAATGCTTCCTTAGTAAATCCGTTCAAATCCTTTACCAAACGATTGAATTCGTATATTTTGATGTTATTTTCAGAAATTAAATAACTAAGGATATGATTTTTAGCCGTATTTTGTGGATTATCATTTTCTTCGGATAATAATTTAAGCGCTTCAGTTCGATGATGACCGTCAGCGATGTAAAGGCTTTGCGTTTTTTCGAAAATATTCTGAAGCCAATTTATTTCCAAGGCATCTTCAATTTTCCACAGGTAGTGAATCTCTTTTTTTGTAGTCGAAAATTCAAAATCGGCTAACTTTTGGATGCAGTTAAATATCCAGTTTTCAATGGTTTTATTATCGGGATAAGTCATCAAAACCGGTTCCGTATTAAACTCAGAATATTTCATGTAATCTTTGAGTAATCGGACCCTAAATGCAATAATATCTTCGTGTTTTTTAATGATATTATTGCAGTAGTCAGCTACACTCGTACCAACGATAATTCCGGTAAAAGATTGCGTCTTGGTTACAATTTTATGAATGTATATAGCTGGCTTTTTGTCTTTTACTAAAATAATTTCATTTTTGAAATCCTCATATTTTTGATGAACTTGACGGTATCGTTTTTCAAAAGAAACGGTTTCCTGATTCGTATAAGCGGGTTTCAGAATATGTAAAAAAGACAATGGATTGAAGTCCAATTGCGCCGCTAATTCAGCATTTACATATTCTTCGTAGGAGCGACATGTAACAAGACAAACTTTATCGCGAGTGGGACGAACTGCTTTGAAAGGAACTATTTTAGCCAAACTATTTTAGTTTAATGTTTAAGGATTTGCTTTTTTGAACCAACTAGTATGGAATTCAAAAATTGATCATTAGCCCCGATTAAAGTGGAAATCCTTTTTTGTTCTTTCTTTAAGAACAAAAAGATTGCAACGGAAAGCGGGACAAAAATGGTTATGGAAACAAGTAAATTGCTTCAGAAAAAATTAAACAAATTGTTTAGCAATCTTCTCCGCTTTTTTACTTTCAGAATAATCATAGAAGCCTTCACCAGATTTGACGCCTATTTTTCCTGCCCGCACCATGTTAACTAATAGTGGACAAGGCGCGTATTTTGGATTTTTGAAACCATCATACATTACATTTAAAATAGCTAAACACACGTCAAGTCCAATAAAATCAGCTAATTGCAAAGGTCCCATTGGGTGTCCCATCCCTAATTTCATCACGGTGTCAATTTCATAAACACCTGCTACTTTGTTGTATAAAGTTTCGATTGCTTCATTGATCATAGGCATCAAAATGCGATTAGCTACAAATCCAGGGTAATCATTTACTTCAACGGGAGTTTTTCCTAATTTTTGAGACAACTCCATAATGATTTTGGTCACCTCGTCTGATGTGGTGTAGCCGCGAATGATTTCGACAAGCTTCATAATGGGCACTGGATTCATAAAATGCATCCCTATAACACGCTCAGGATGTGCTACCACGGCTCCTATTTGTGTGATAGATATTGAAGAGGTGTTAGTTGCTAAAATTGTATCGTGTGAACACGCTTCGTTTAATTGTTTGAATATACTGAGTTTTAATTCTACATTTTCAGTAGCCGCTTCAATAACTAAATCAACGCCAACAACGCCGTCTTTAATATCAGTGTACGTGATTATATTGGTAATGGTTTTTGCTTTGTCTTCCTCTGTTATAGTTCCTTTTGAAACCATTCTGTCTAAATTGGTCGCAATAGTTGCCATTCCTTTATCTAGTGATTTTTCGGAAACGTCGATTAATTTTACGGTAAAACCGCTTTGGGCAAATGTATGAGCAATTCCATTACCCATTGTTCCTGCTCCGATTACTGCTATTGTTTTCATTCTGTTTTTTTGTTTAATGTTTGATATTTCAAGTTGGATCATCAAATAGCTTGAAATTGAAAGCTGAATTATTCGCCTATTTTTTAAAACAATCGATTATTTGATAAGCTACTCGAAGTGCTTCCGTAGCTTGCTCTAAGGTTACTACCGGGGTTGTATTTGTGTTTATGGCATGAGCAAAAGACTCCAATTCGTCCAGAATTGCATTGTTTTGTTCTACATCAGGATTAGAGAAATAGATTTGTTTTTTAACACCTTCTGCATTTTGTAAAATCATGTCAAAATCACCAGGAACTTCGGGAGCATCTTTCATTTTAACCACTTCACATTTCTTCTCTAAGAAATCGACAGAGATGTAGGCATCTTTCTGGAAAAATCGTGATTTACGCATGTTTTTCATCGAAATTCTGCTGGCTGTTAAATTAGCCACACATCCATTTTCAAATTCGATGCGCGCATTAGCAATATCAGGAGTGTCACTGATGACAGAAACACCGCTTGCACTAATATTTTTAACTTTTGATTGGACCACACTTAGAATTGCATCAATATCATGAATCATCAAATCCAAAACTACGGGAACATCAGTTCCACGGGGATTGAATTCAGCAAGACGATGGGCTTCTATAAACATAGGGTTTTCAATCATGTTTTTGGTCGCGATGAATGCAGGATTAAAACGTTCTACATGACCAACCTGACCTTTGACCTTATATTCATTTGCCAGAGCTATAATTTCTTCGGCTTCTTCAACGGTATTTGAAATTGGTTTTTCTATGAAAACATGTTTGCCAGATTTGATAGCAACTTTGGCACATTTATAATGGGAAAGGGTAGGCGTAACGATATCAATTACATCGACAGCATGAATAAGCGTAGCGATTGTACTAAAATGTTTGTAACCAAATTCTTTAGAAACCTTCTCAGCATTTTCCTGGTTTGGATCGTAAAAACCAACTAATTCATACTTTTCAGATTGTTGTAATAAACGCAAATGTATTTTTCCTAGATGACCAGCACCTAATACTCCAATTTTCAGCATAATGATTTAATTTATACAAAAATAGCAATAAAATGGTTAAAATTCAATTTTTAAAATCCCAAATTCCAGTCAGAAAAATAATAAATCGATTTAAAATGTGGGATTTGGTTTTTGGCATTTTTCCCTCTATTTTTGTCAAAATTAAATATCAAATTTTGGAAGATAAAGCGAAACATCAAGGACTTCGGAATCAATTAGTAAGCATTTTAGAGCAAAAAGGAATTACTGATAAAAACGTTTTGGCTGCGATAAAAAAAATTCCACGTCACTTGTTCCTGAATTCCAGTTTTGAAGCTTATGCCTATCAAGACAAGGCCTTTCCTATTGGCGCAGGGCAAACAATTTCGCAACCTTACACTGTTGCCTTTCAATCCCAATTATTAGAAGTAAAAAAAGAACATAAAATATTAGAAATAGGAACTGGTTCTGGTTATCAAACGGCTGTTTTATGTAGTATGGGCGCTAAAGTCTATAGTGTAGAACGACAAAATGAATTGTTTAAGAAAACCTCTAATTTATTCCCAAAACTAAATATCCGACCCAAACATCTTTCTTTTGGAGATGGTTATAAGGGATTACCAAGCTATGCGCCCTTTGACAGTATAATTGTAACTGCGGGTGCTCCGTTTATTCCTCAACCATTGATGTCACAATTAAAGATAGGAGGGAGACTTGTTATTCCGCTAGGCGAAGAGGTGCAAATTATGACTTTGTTAATCAGAAAAAACGAAACTCAATTTGAGAAACATGAATTTGGGGAGTTTCGATTTGTCCCATTATTAGAAGATAAAAACTAAAATCCCATCCCCAACCCTTCCCATGGAAAAAGGAGCTGAAGAAATATTTTTATTGACCAATAATATTTATATACCGCTCTAAGCTTTCTTTTTCTATTAGTGCAATGAACAACAAAAAATCCTCTTTATTGTTTTTAGTTTGGGCTGTTTCAAGTGTTTGATAATAGTGCATCCTACTTTCATAATCCCCTTTTATATTAGCAATAATGTAGCCATTTTGCAATAAAATTAAATTCATTACCAAGCGTGAAGTTCTGCCGTTTCCATCAATAAATGGATGGATAGTAACCAAGCGTTCGTGCATTTCAGCAGCCAAAACTATTGGATGAAGACTTGATTTATTGGTTTCATACCAAATAAAAAAATCTTCCATTTCTTTGGCCACCAGAAAAGGTTGTGGAGGCATGTGGCTACTTCCTTGAATCATCACTTGAACTTTTCTATAACGACCCGCATCTTCAGGTTGAATTCCTCTCAAAATAAGATTATGAATAGACAATACTTCTCGTTCATTTATGGAACTATTTCTTTGCATTAAATCTTTAATGAACGCAATGGCTTCTTGATGATTAATAACTTCAAGATGTTCTCGCATACTTTTTCCGGAAATAGTTAGGCCTTCATTGATAACTAAATCAGTTTCACGCAAAGTCATTGTATTGCCTTCGATACGGTTACTTTCAAAAGTATATTCCAGCTCTAAAGCTTGTGCAATGCGATAACTATCAAACTGACGAAACCCATCCAGTTTTATCTTGAGAATGTCTATTTCATCTAAAATTTTTTGCAGTGTACTAGATAGTTTTTTCTTTGAAGGATTACTTTGATATCTAATTTCTTGCTCCGCCACCAATAATGCTTTTAAAGCAAACTCATCCTGACCAATTTCATAAAGAATTTTTTCTTTAAGCCAGGCGACCATGATGGTTTCTAAATCTATTTGTAGTAAAGACGCTAATTTTATAACTTGGTCTCTTGTGGGTTTTCTGGTTCCACTTTCAAACTTACTGATTAAGGCTTGATCAATTCCTAAAAGTTGTGCCACTTCTCTAGTTTTGAGTCCTTTTTGTTCTCTTGCATTTTTGAGTAGTGTTTTCATTTTAAAAATGTTTTAAATTGTCTTGACAAATTTAGTCATTTTTTATAGGTAGAATATTTTTTTTCAATTTTATTTTAATTTAAAATGATTTTTTTATTCTGTCAAGATCGCGTTTGGTGTCCTGTTCTTTAAGGGATTCCCGTTTGTCGTAGGTTTTCTTTCCTTTACATAGGCCTATTTGTAGTTTGGCCATTCCTTTTTCATTGGTAAACAATTTCAAGGGGACTATTGTTAATCCTTTGGCTTGCACGCTTTTCAATAAACCTTTTAATTCTTTCTTATTCAAAAGTAATTTACGCTCGCTTCTGGCTTTGTGGTTGAATTGATTCCCAAAGGTATATTCTTCAATATAAGTATTGATTGCAAAAAGTTCGTTATTGCTAAATTCGCAAAAACTTTCGGTTATGTTCGCTTTTCCTAATCGAATGGATTTGATTTCGGTGCCAGCCAAAACGATTCCTGCGGTAAATGTTTCGATTATTTCGTAATCGAATTTCGCCCTTTTGTTGAATATATTTATTGTTTTTAACATAGGACGCAAAGGTATACTAAAATTGAAAATTTATGCAGTATTGCGTGCTAAAATAAGTATAAATATTCTTCAAACTATGATTTATATCAGTGAAAAAGGAAATTCTCAAGCATACATTTGACTAACAATTTAAACCATAGTTAAAATGAAAAAAATTATCTTAGCCTTTATGGCAGTGTCCTTTTTGACATTAAATGCACAAACAAAAGAAGAAAACAAAACTCCTGATTTCAAAAAGTGGCAGGCCCGCGTTAGAGGAATTGCTGTTATCCCATACGAGAGCGCCAAAATTGGTGTTATTGGAGGTGATGTTGCCCTTTCAAATACATTTGTTCCAGAATTAGACTTTACTTATTTTTTTACCAAACATTTTGCGACGGAGTTAATTTTAGCAACTACTAAGCATGAGGTTCATACCGTTGGTTCTGATATTTCAGCCATTGGCGGACCCAATAATGCCAATATAGATTTAGGAAGCGTTTGGTTATTGCCGCCAACGTTAACGGCGCAGTATCACTTTTATCCCTTGGCTGAAAAGGTATTTAAACCTTACGTGGGAGCGGGGGTCAATTACACTATTTTCTATAATGTAGAAGATGGAAATGCAGTTAAAAAGGTAAGGCATAAAAATAATTTCGGCTATGCTTTCCAAGTAGGCTTTGATTTGATGCTAAACGATACTTTTTTTATTAATGCCGATGTCAAAAAATTATTTTTAAAAACAGATGTTACTGTTGATGCTTCTAATTTAGCAACTGGATTAGCGATGCCTGCTGCTGTAACTATTAATCCATTAATCATGGGAATGGGTATTGGAATGAAGTTTTAAGCTTTTATTCAGAATTTGGATAAATCTAAGAAAGTCACTATTATTTGATAGTGACTTTTTTGTGGTTGTATTTTATGCTTTAGCTCAGCTTATTCTAATTTCAATATTTGATGACTTATATCATCTCCTATTAGTGTCACAATATACAGATTGCCAAAAGTTGAATCTTCAATGTCAGCGTATGTTTTTTGATTGATAAATTGATTTACAAAATGTGGTATGGTGTTACTGTGGCCAACAATCAAAATCTTTTTTCCTAAAGTTTCCTTTTTGAAGGATTCAATTGCTATGTTTTTAGGATCATAAATTTTAATTGTATGCTTTTTAGCTGTAGCAGTTGGACTTGCCGTTTGAACCGTTCTTTTAAAATCGGTAGCGTACACTAGATCAAAATCTACTTCTGCGAATATTTTGTTCCAATGATTTGCTCTTTCCATACCTTTCATTGATAAATCTGGATTTTTAGAGTTATCTACTTTTTCAGCATGACGTATAAAGTAATATGTTGTTGTTATTTTTTGTCCAAAACTGATGTTTAAAAATAAAAATGTAAATAGTAATAGAAATTTTTTCATTAGAATGAATTTAAAAAATTTAGTAATTGCTGTTTTTATATATTTGCAAAATGGAAAACTTAAAATCAAAAGATCCGCTTCACGGAATTACACTTCAAAAAATAGTAGAACAATTAGTAGATCACTATGGATTTGATACCCTGGGAGAACTCATAAAAGTAAAGTGTTTTACGGATAATCCAAGTATCAAATCTAGTTTGAATTTTCTACGAAAAACGGATTGGGCTAGAAAACAAGTGGAAGATTTATACGTTCAATCCTTGCTAAAATTTGAAAATAAAGTTTAGTCTAATTGGTAAGAAATCATAATGCCACCTCGATAAGGCAACCATTCACCGCTTTTATTGTATTTTTTGGCACTATCCACACGTTCGTTTGTGGAAATAAGGTACCCTTTATAAAAGCCTTGATGGTTTCCACCACCAATAAAAAAATCCAATAGAAAGTGCTCTTTAATCTTTTTTTGATATCCTACAGTAGCACCAACCATGTATCCAACCCCTTTTTCATAGTTGTCTGTATTGAAATAATTCCATTTTTGAAAATTGTATAGGGTGCCTCCAACATGTGCTCCTACATAAAAACCATTATATTTTTCTTTGAAATGGTAGCGGTATTCGGGTATAAAAATATAAAATTGTGCAGGCTTGCCATTTATTGATTTCCAAAAAGACGCTGTAATATCAAATTGGAAAGTCGATTTTTTTCCAATACTAGTTTCAATACCCACATTTGGAACCGTCAATAAAGTCGTTACAGCATTTGCTTTTACGTAAGTTTGACTTTGGGATAGTACAGAGATAAAGAGAAAAGAGACTACTAATATTTTTTTCATAAAGAGAATTTTATATCAACGGGAACTAATTGAGTAGGGGACTAAGCAAAGCAAAGATAAATATTAATTGTATAGTTTATTTTTTGTTGAAATTAATTTAATAGGTATCCTTACCAATACTCTCTAATTAGAATGCTACGTATCTAGCAGAGAATAAACCACACTATCCCAAAAACGGCCATCATAATATTCATTTTCTTTAAAATGAGCTTCTTTAACAAACCCATTTTTCTCTAAAACCTTCGCTGAAGCTAGATTATCAGGGTCAATAACAGCTTCGATCGAATGCAATTTCATCACTCGAAAACCATAACGTAACGTTTCTTTGACCGCTTCAGAAATTATTCCTTTTCCATAATAGTCGGGAAGCAGCATGTAACCAATTTCGGCGCGAAAATGCTCAGGTTTTATTCTATAGTGACCAATTATTCCAATTAGTTTTGGATCGTCTTTTAATGTAATCGCCCAATTGATTCCTTCATTAGTGTCTATTTTACTGTCAATCATTGCAACATGTTCTAAGGCATCTTCATCGCTTTTTAATAAAGGTCTTGGAATGTATTTCATCGTTTCCGGATTAGATCGCAAAGCGAAAATTTCCTTTACATCAGCAGGTACCACTCTTCTTAAAAGCAAACGTTCGGTTTCTAAATTTGGAAATGGGGTAAAAGAGATTGTGAGCATGTTAAATTTTTTTAATTAAAGTAGTTCAATGCTATACTTTGATTGGAATGCGTCGTTGGATTCTAAAATTTGAATGCCTTCTTTTTCGAATAAATCACCGGTACTTTCGGTAGTGTCAGAATAGCCAAACCACGGTTCGATACAAATGAAGGGTGCATTCATCTTAGTCCAAATTCCTAAACTCGGAAAACCTTCAAAATGTACTTTCAATACTGGGTTTTTATTTTCTAAAATCGTCAATGAATTGGATTCTAATGTTTTGAAAATTAAAGCATCATTTTTAAATAGTTCATAATTCAGAGGAATGATGGTGTCATCGACTTTAAGTTTTTTAGTTTTATTTGAAACCAAATCATCTTCTAAAATATAATATTCCAAAGATTCCTCTTTTTCGAAAGCAATCGCATAATTGTCGAATTCATTTGGCAAGGCAAAGGCAGGATGCGCCCCAATAGCAAATGGCATTTTAGATTTTCCCTTGTTTCTTACATGATATGCAACAGCTAAGTTGTTTTCTTCTAAAGTATAACTGATTTGTAGTTCAAATTCAAATGGATATCCTTTTAAGGTCTCTGCAGAGGATTGTAGAGCGAAAGTAGCACTGCTCTGGGTCGAATGGATTAATTCGAATGCCATATCTCTTGCGAATCCGTGTCTGGATAAGGAATAATCAGTTCCTTCGTATTGAAAAGAATTGTTTTTTAAAGTCCCTACAATTGGAAATAAAATAGGAGCATGCTTACCCCAAAATTTAGGGTTTCCTTCCCAAATATATTCTTTATTCTGATTCGTTTTGAGCGAAATTAATTCAGCACCAAAGTGTTTAATTTCAGCAGAAAGGGTCGCGTTTTGGATTGTCGTTGTCAAAATTTTGTTCCAGTTTAATTTAAAAATAGGTTTCTGGTGTAAATATATTTTATAATTTTTAATTCTTGTTGGCTTAATCCATGATTTTACGTCTCAAAGCAGAATGAATTTGGTTTAATAGTTTAAAATTCTCTTTTTTTTCATTAATTTGTGATATAAATTATAAGAAAATGAAAAATATCCGCGTCGGAGTCGTACTCCACTTGACTTTATTCTTATTGGGAGTTAGCTCTTTATCGGCACAACAAACTCCCGGAAATGCATCTGGTACTGCTACTTCTAAGTACGATTATCATGATGCTTTTGCACCGTTTTTTTACTCCAAAAATGGAACAACTACGCGTTCTGCAAGTGGTCAGCCAGGCGCTGAATATTGGCAAAATAGTGCGGATTACAAATTAACGGCTAAGTTGGATGAAAAAAACAACGAGATTACTGGAACGGGAATCATTACCTATACCAACAACAGTCCGGATAAAATGGCTTTTGTTTGGATGAACTTAGACCAAAATTTATTCAAAGCAGATTCCCGCGGAAGTGCTATAGTTCCTATGACTGGAAGTAGAAATGGGGCTCAAGGCCAAATTTTTGAAGGTGGGCATAAAATAAAATCGGTAAAAGTAATTACTACCTTGAAAGGAAAAGCAACCGAAACAGAGGCAAAGTACGTAATCACTGATACCAGAATGCAGGTTTTTCTTCCACAAGGATTAAATGCTAAAGGCGGTTCTGTTAAAATTAAAATCGACTTTTCATTTATAGCGCCCTTTGAAGGTTCTGACCGAATGGGAGTTTTAGAAACTAAAAACGGCAAAATATTTACTATAGCACAATGGTATCCTCGCATGTGTGTCTATGATGATGTAAGAGGCTGGAATACAAATCCGTATCTAGGAGCTGCTGAATTTTACTTGGAATACGGTGATTTTGATGTGAGTATTACTGCGCCTTCTAATCATATTGTGGTTGCTTCTGGAGAATTACTAAATCCTACGGCTGTTTATTCAACGGTGGAACAAAGTAGATTAGCTCAAGCCAAACAAAGTGACAAAACAGTTTTTATTCGTACCGCTGAAGAAGTGGCAAGTTTATCTAAAACTGCTGCTACAACGACTAAAACTTGGAATTATAAAATTAAAAATTCACGTGATTTTTCTTGGTCTTCGTCTGCCTCGTTTATTTTAGATGCTGCAAAAATCAATTTACCAAGTGGAAAAAAATCAGTAGCTATTTCCGTTTATCCAGTTGAAAGTGCTGGAAATGACGCATGGGGACGTTCCACTGAATATACAAAAGCATCGATTGAAAACTATTCTAAAAGATGGTTGGAATATCCGTATCCAGCAGCTACAAATGTTGCGGGGAATGAGGGCGGAATGGAATATCCAGGTATTGTTTTTTGCAGTTGGGAGTCAAAAGGAGCTGATTTATGGGGTGTTACGGATCATGAATTTGGCCACATTTGGTTTCCTATGATTGTGGGTTCTAACGAAAGATTGTTTGCTTGGATGGACGAAGGTTTTAATACTTTTATTAATTCATTAAGTTCAGCTGATTTTAACAATGGTGAATACAAAGAAGCGAAGGCAGATTTGCATCAAAGAGCGGAAATGTACACTAGTCCTAATCTTGAGACCATAATGAGTTCTCCAGATAATATGAAAGAAGCTAATATTGGTCTTTTGGCCTATTCTAAACCTAGCTCCGGATTAGTTATTTTACGGGAACAAGTTCTTGGTAAAGAACGGTTTGACTTGGCTTTGAAAACGTATATTGAGCGTTGGGCGTACAAACACCCACAACCAGATGATTTCTTTAGAACAATTGAAAATGTAGCTGGCGAAGATTTGAGTTGGTTTTGGAGAGGTTGGTTCCAATACAACTGGCGATTAGATCAAGGAATAAATTCAATTAAATATGTAAAAAATGATCCAAAATTAGGCGTTGTTATATCAATTGAAAACTTCGAAAAAATGGCAATGCCAGTAAGTTTAGACGTAAAAACAAAAAGCGGAAAACTAACTCGTGTTAAATTACCAGTTGAAGTTTGGCAAAAAAACAAGGCATGGTCTTTTAAACATAATTCGACCGAAGAAATAGAAAGTATTACGCTAGATCCAGATCATGTTTTACCAGACAGCAATACAACCAATAACATTTGGACTTCAGGTAAAAGTTTGATTGAAAAAGACATAATTTTGGATGGTTATTTAGGGGTTTACTCCACTAAAATGGCTCCTTTGAAAATTACTTTTTCAGAGAAAAATGGCGTGCTAAATGTTTTGATAACTAATTATCCAAGCTTTTCAGTCGAACCCATTGGGAAAAATACTTTTGAATCTAAATTGGCAGGACTTAAATTTGAATTTAATGATAGCTTAAATGGATTTGAAATGTTGACCCCTGATGGACAAAAAATACCATTTACTAAAGATAAATAGTGTTTTTATTTAATAGAAATAAAAAAGACTTGAAGTAATTATTCTTCAAGTCTTTTTTTATTCTATTTGGTAGTCTAAAATTACGCTGGAATTTGTTGACTCAAACAATGTAATGTTCCAAATCCCCAAATAAAATCCGTAGCACTAATGCCGATGACTTCTCTATCCGGAAAACATTCTGAAAGGATGTTTAAAGCGACTCTATCATTACGGTCGTTAAAAGTAGGAACCAAAACACAGTGATTTAAAATTAAGAAATTAGCATAACTAGCGGGCAATCGTAAGCCATCAAATTCTAATTTTTTTGGCATAGGTAAAACTACAATTACAGGTGCTTTTCCGTTTTCTAATTTGGCATTTTGTAAGCGTTTCAAATTGTCTTGCAAAGGTTTGTAGTTACTATCCGTTGGATCCATTTCGACAATCGTTACAATTGTATCGTCATTTACAAAGCGGCATAAATCATCAATGTGACCGTGCGTATCATCCCCTTCGATTCCGTCTCCCAACCAAATTACATTGGTGATGCCGAGATATTCCTTAAAAACGGCTTCGTAATCTGCTTTGGTAAAATTGGGATTCCGAACCTGAATATTAGGATGCATCAAGCATTCCTCTGAAGTTAATAAAGTACCGCGTCCGTTGGTGTCAATCGCACCACCTTCAACGATGACCGGTTTTCCTTTGTAAACGACTTGGGTTACAGGAATATTCAAAAATTCGCCTACTTTGGCAGGGACAAATTTGTCGAGCTGAATATTTTTATATTTGGCCCAACCATTAAAATTAAAATTCAATGCTTCTCTAATACCACCGTTTTTCACTACTATTGGACCCGAATCTCGCATCCAACTTCTATTGGTTTTATGAATGATGTAAGAAACATTGGCAAGTTTAACATGAGCTGTTTCCAGCATTGTATTGACTTTTTCTTTTTGAATTTCATCGGCAACTACTAAGAAAACGGTTTCATAAGTAGCCACTTTTTTGATAAATTCCACAAAAGCCCATTGCACAGCTTCGTATTTTCCGGGCCAGTCTTTTCCATTGTGAGGGAAACAAAGTAAGATACCTTGCTGTTTTTCCCATTCGGCTGGAAATCTTCTAGTATTGGTTGTGCTCATCATTAGTCGATTGCTCTTTTAGTAATATCACCAAAAGCGTCGATTCTTCTATCTCTAAAAAACGGCCAGTTCTGACGTACATTTTCCTGTAAGTCTAAATCGACTTCGGCAATTAGGATTTCTTCTTTATCGTGCGAGGCTTGCGCCAAAATTTCGCCTTGTGGTCCCGCTATGAACGAAGATCCCCAAAACTGGATTCCCGCCGTATTAGGCAAATATTGTTCTAAACCAATTCGGTTAGCCGCTGCTACATAAACTCCGTTTGCCACTGCATGTCCTTTCATCACACTCATCCATGCGCCATGTTGGTTTACACCATATTCCTCTTTTTCTCCTGGATGCCATCCAATTGCCGTTGGGTAAAACAACACTTCTGCCCCTTGTAAAGCCGTTAAACGTGCCGCTTCCGGATACCATTGATCCCAACAAATTAAGGTTCCTATTTTTCCTTTTTTGGTTGGAATCGTTTTGAACCCTAAATCACCTGGGGTAAAATAGAATTTTTCATAAAAATGAGGGTCATCTGGAATGTGCATTTTGCGATACAAGCCCGCTTCTGATCCATCCGTGTCAATAATATAGGCACTGTTATGGTAAATTCCAGCCATTCTTTTTTCGAAGAAAGGAACAATGATTACAACTCCTAATTCTTTTGCCAAAGCGCTAAACGCAATAAAAGAAGTACTGTAAAGTGGTTCTGCCAAAGCAAAATTATCTACATCTTCACTTTGACAAAAATAATGACTGCTGTACAATTCCGGTAAAGAGATTACCTCAGCGCCTTGACTCGCAGCATCACGAACCCAACTAATACACTTTTTTAGGTTGTTTTCGGCAACATCGTTAAGATTCAGCTGAATAACTGCAATTTTATATTTTTTATTTAGCATACTCTAATTTTTAGACTGCAAAAATAGTGAATTTTATAAAGAGTAGAAAATTGTAAAATTGAAAATGAAATGAAAAATAAGTAGAGGCTACTTTACAATAATAATTTTAACTTTTTTCTTTCTATAAAAAATGTTAATAAGTCCTAATCTAAAGTTAAACAGTAAATTAGGTTGGTGTAAGTTACAATGTTTGGCTACTTTTAGGTATGGAAAACATATTAGTAGCAGGTGCAAATGGCACCACAGGAAAAAAGATAGTAGCCATTTTAAATGAATCCGACAATTTTCATCCAATAGCGATGGTCAGAAAAGAGGAGCAACAAGCTTATTTCAAAGGGCAAAATATTGAAACTGTTTTAGGTGATTTAGAAGGTGATCTTTCTCTTGTTTTTAATCGACCGATTGATAAAGTAGTCTTCGCTGCTGGCTCTGCTGGAAAAAATGTTATTGGAGTTGATCAAGAAGGAGCAAAAAAACTAATTGATGCCTCCAAAAAAGCAAATATTAAGAAGTTTATTATGTTAAGTTCTATGGGAGCTGACAAACCGGAGGAAGCGACACAATTGCAAGAGTACTTGAAAGCAAAGCACAACGCCGATGAATATTTAAAAACAAGTGGTTTAAATTTTAGTATTGTTAGACCTGGTTCTTTAACTAATGAAGAAGCGTTAACTACTATTGAGCTGGAAGCTAAATTAAATAAACGAGGCGAAATTAGTCGGGAAGATGTGGCGCAAACCTTGGTGCAAACTTTAGATGATACGGTAGCAAGAAAGGCGACTTTTGAAATTATTAAAGGAGAAACTTTGATACGCAAAGCACTAGAAAAAGTGAGTTAGAGTAAATAATAATGATTAAATACCTCTAGGGTTAAAGTTAAAAGTGGCCGTCAAATTAATACAGTCGCTTGAAATTTGAAGATTTGATGTGGCAATTAATTTTTCGTCACAATCTGTTTCTTCTTTTTTAGTTTAGAATTCTTGGTGTTGGAGAAGTTCTAAATCGCAAATAATAATGAAATTAATCCATTCTCACATCTTTATTTAAAATGAGATATCATTTAAACTTAAGGAATCAATCTAGATAAATTCCTACTTTATCTTATAGTCGTTGATGATTAATTTTATTCCTTCAGCGTACGTTGTTACATTAAAATCGGGAAATCTAGTTTTGAATTTCGAAGATTCAAAAATGTTATCAATCGCGTAACGAGGCAGTAATTCCTGTGTTTCTTTAAGGTTTTTGTCACAAAAGGAACCAATTTTTAAAACAATCCAAGGCAATACTTTGTATTTTACTTCTCGTCCCAATTGGTTGCCGATTTCAGCAATAAATTGCTTGTACGTTACTCTATTGTCGTCGCACGGCAAGTGCCAGGTTTGCCCATACGCATCACTCGTATTACCAATTAGTGCCATGGCTTTACTTGCATCTGGAGTAAAGATCAGCGTTCGTAAGACATTATCTTTTAAGAACACTTTCGGTTCTTTGCCTTTTTTTAGATTTTCGAAGATTAAACTATTGGTCAGTCCTTTGGTTTTACCGGGGCCATAGAACTCCGGGGCTCTGCAAATTACCGCTTCAATTTCCTGATTTGCAATGGCTTTTAAAAGCAGTTCAGCAGCTCGTTTCTTTCCCTTTCCTTTTTCCCCATTGGAGGTCAAAGGAGTATCTTCCGTTTGGATTTTGCTGTCTTGCGGATAGGCATAGGTATTATCAAAATAGACAAGTTTGCAGTGGTTCTTTCTACAGGCATTGATTGTATTTTGCATTACAATAACCCAATCTTGAAGCCAAATTTTGGAATCATATGGAAGTCCAACGGTCAAGTACGCTATTTGAGTATTTTCCAGAGCTTTTACAACACTTTCTGCATCGAGTAGGTCTGCTTTAAAAAGTTCATCGTCTGGATGCACTTTTTCGGGACTGCGGCCCACCAATTTAATTTGGTGGGTATAATTTTTCCGCAGCTCACGAGCCAATCCTTCTCCTATTATTCCGTTTGCTCCTAATATTGTTTGCATTTTTTATCTTTTTCTAGTCTGTTCAAATGCTAATATAAGAATAATTTTTAGGGAATTTTTCAATGCAAAAAAGGGTAATAGGTTCTAATAATCAGGAGAGAAGTTTAGATAATGAAATTTAAATCCAAAAGAAACACAAAAGAGACTATTTTTGTTTCTTGGAATTACTTTAACACAGGATTATGAAAACTATTTATAAAGCAGCTTTACTTATTTTTACGGTACTTTTTTGTAGCACTGCGGTAGTAGCTCAGTCTGAAGATAAAAAAGCAAATTCGATTGTTCAAGAAATGCTAACGGCGATGGGCGGCATCAAAAATTACAATGAGACCCGTTTCATTCAATGGGATTTTGTGAGCAGAAAAATATTTTGGGATAAATGGACGGGAGATGTTCGCATAGAGAATCCAGCAGCAAAGCAAGTGATTTTAGTAAACATTACTACTTTAAAAGGTAAGGCCTATGAGAATGGTCTGCTAGTGAATGATGATACCAAGACCAAAGACCTACTTGAAAAAGCTAAAAACTGGTGGATCAATGATTCGTATTGGTTAGTGATGCCTTGGAAATTACAAGATCCAGGAGTATAACTTACTTATATCAAAACAGACCACTTACCAAATGGTAAAACGGTAGATGTTTTGCAACTTACCTTCACTGCGGTTGGCGTATAACCCCTGAAAATAAGTATTGGCTGTATGTAGATAAAAAAGAGCATTTAATTACGCAATGGGCCTACTATAAAAATTTTAATGATACCGAGCCAAAGTTTTTAAAACCATGGAATAATTATCAAAAAACGGGTACTATTTTACTGTCTTTTGACAGGCCGAATGAAGATGTAGGACCAAAAAATGTGATTGTTAAAACAAATTTTGACCCTTCTATTTTTACGGAGCTATAAAAACTACCTTCTTTATTTGCTTTTGCAATCACTAAAAAAACCAGTCTTATCAGGCTGGTTTTTTGTATTCAAGAGTATAATTTTTTTAATTGTAGTTCCTATTCAACCTATTGCAGATTTTAATTCAAGAAGATTTTTATGGTTTCAATGAAGATATATAAGTTAAGCCCAAAATAAAATAAAGCAGGCGACGAAGCCCACAAACCGTCTTTAATTTTTAGTCGTACAACTACTCCTAAAAACATCAATAAAGCTAGACCTCCTGAGGAGAGTACTAAAACAGAGTCGTACAATAAGCCAATTAGAAGACCTAAAGCTCCTACAATCTCTAAAATTGCAGTAAGCGTTCCAAATTTGCTCAATCCAAAGCGGACAAATTCACTTTTCATTTTTGGATTTGTAAAATAAGCTATTCCATAGGCTAAGAAAGAGAGACTCGAAAAAATAATTAAAACTTCTAGTAAACGCATTAGGCAATTAAATTAAGGGTTACGGCAGCAATATACAGACTTAGTAGCATTAGAAACAATGATGGCATTCGCTTTTGCCAAGGATTATTCACTTTAAAGTGAAAATATTGCGCGCTGAACATCAAAAAAGCCATTAAAAGTGCTGGAATTAGCACGAGCGAAGGAAACCAGATACCTGTTATAAGCAATGTTGCCAATGCTATTTTAGTTGCGCCAACAAATGTTCGTGTCAGATCGCTCAGTCCATACTGCTTAAATTCTTTTACGATATTATCAAAACGAAACACCCATACAATAATAACAGAAATAGCAACAATGAGTTGTGCAATCACGGATAAATTTATCATTTTAGTTTTTTTTAATTTTCTTACTCTTTTGGCTTTTCAGGTGCTGCCCCGTTATTTTATAGTGAGTTCTGGTCTTCACTTTTATACTGCTTGTTTCGTTCAGTTTCACAATAAATTTACAATTTTTCGATTGTTTTAAAGATCCCAAAAGAGTAAGAAATTAAGATAAATAAGTGGTGACTTTCGATCATTTTGAGATGGCGTGTGCTTCGTAACCTCTAATTTTTGGCTAAACGAAAAACATGATTCGGAACGGTAATGTTCCTGAGTCGCACCCTAAATCAAAGCATGGAGCGTTCGTCTTATCTATTTAATTAGTTTTAACTTTTTTAATGCTTCTTTGGTTGAATTTAAGCGAATAATTGGAAATTCTTCCATATTTGTTTCTTGCTTTTCCACATTTGTTGCAAAGAAATAAACAGAATTATTCGTTTCTATATACCCAACTAACCAGCCATTATTTATCTCATTTCTCATTCCCCAGCCTGCTTTTCCACTCAAAACATAATTTTCCGTTTTCTCAAGCTGCATTATGTCTTTCATTATTTTTTCGGTTCTTTTTGAAATCGGTAATTGTGAGAAATACAATCTTTCTAAAAATTCAATTTGATGCATTTGAGAAAACGTCGATTTTCCTTCTAGCCAAAAATTGTCAATTGTTAAAGAATCGAAAACCATTCCGTTATAGTTTAATTTTTTTAAATACGATTTCATTCTTTTTACACCTACCTTTCCGGCGATTTCTTGATAACAAGGAACACAAGAAACTTGAAAAGCTTTTTTGAAAGTCAAATCTTCTTCCCATTTTTTAAATTTACGCTTTTCTCCGTTCCATTTAAAAATTGTAGCATCGTTTTTAATTATTCCGGATTCTAAAGCAATAATTGAATTTGGAATTTTGAAAGTTGATGCTGGGATTATCCCTGTTTTTGCCCATTCAAAGTCGTTAGAATAATAAGTTTTATTTTTCACATCATAAATTAATATTGAGCCCTTTACTTTTAAACTATCTAAAATATTTCCAAATTCAGATTGTACAATTTCTTTTGGTTTTAAATTTTTAGTTTGGCAATTCCCACTAAAGTTTACAAACAATAGTAGGTTAAAAAGGACAAGTAGCTTTCTCATTTTGATTTATTTTTGTTCTAAGTTTCTGTTGTCCTAAGATGACACAACTTTTATGCAGGTCTAAAAGTATCAAACGTATCTGCCTTATTATCGTTAAATAAGTCTGATAAACGTCACACTTATCTCTTCAACGAATATATAAATAATTCTTTACAAATCATCAAATGGATTTTTATTTAATGAAGCCATGCGGTACACTTATACACGCAAATCGGTTGTTTTAAGTCTGTTTTTTTTAAAGTACTCTATTTCACAAGGTGCAACTATTCTCAATTAAACGTGAGGCGCAAACGACTTTAATAAATAATAGTTGATTTGTTACCGTTATATACAAGGGACGCAATTGTTCATAATTAAAGGCGCATGCCCTAGCTTAGAGGAGGAGTACTTGTTCTAATGAAAATTTGATGTTCTTGATAGACCTGATAGTAACGGCATCCTTTATGTCCTTTCTTTAAGGCCATAAAGATAGAGTGAATAGCAGGAGCGGAATTGTTTTGAAAAAATAGCGTCCTGCTCCAAAAACGTATTGCAATAGTCGTTCTAGTTTATTGGTTGTTTGGACTTAAAACATCTAATTTAAAGTGCGTAGTTAATTTTTTTTTTTGGTTTAAAATCCACACACTCAAGTGCAAATCCTGAAGTAAAAATACAATAATTAGAATAACTTTTTTTCATTGTACGTAGGCTCATTTTTGGAATTTTTCTAAAGAATAGAATATAGCGTGCACTATTTTTGGATTTTTAAGCCGCTCATTTGGTGAAATTTAAAAACTAAATAGCTTATTGAATTGAAGACAAGGATAAAGTCACTAGAAATTCAGAACAAATATAATGTACACCTATAAGTTTAGAGTATAGCAAGTGTCCTTTAATGGTTTTGTTATTTCGGTGTTTGGATAAAAGTGTGGGTGTTGCTCTATTTTTTACTTATAAGATATGACTTATAAAATAAAACAAAATAAAATGAATTTAAATCCTTATAAATTCGAAAAAAAATAGATACTTTTACCCCATAAATTAACGAATTTTATTACATGAGGAATCTTTATCTTCTAGCATCTATCTTTTTTTTATTAGCCGCTGTTTCGGTTTTTGCCAATACTAAAACAGCTGAAAAAAGCCATGCTAAAACAGTAGTCCATAGCAATTATAAAATCGAATTAGTAGCTCCTGTGGTTTCTTTTACTTATAATAACGATGGTAGTTGTTCTGGTACTCCAATTACCTTTACTTCAAGTATACTTGGCGATGCTCCTTATACGTACCAATGGGATTTTGAAGATGGAGGAATATCTACTAGTGCTAATCCAACTCATATTTTCACAGCTGTTGGTTGTGGAACTCAAAATTTTAATGTAAAACTAATTGTTACTGATCGCAACGGAGTGAGTACGTCCCTTACAAAAGTTGTTTTGGTAAAGCAAAAGCCAGATTTGAAATTTTTTAATTTAAATGCTTCGTCAGGCACAGGTGCTCCTTTCGAAAAATGTGGGGATAATAATTCAGATCCAAAATATACAATCAATGTAGGTAATTCTTCCAATTCAAATTCTTGTATTGCCTCCTATAATATAGAATGGGGAGATGGGATTGTTGAAACAAATGTTGTCTTTCCCAGAACGCATACCTATTTGCGTTTAGGATCATTTAACATGGTTATAACAGGAGTAGGTGCAAATGGCTGTACTAATGCAATTACGTATGTAGTTAAAAACTCAAACAATCCAATAGGAGCACTCATAGCTCCTGGTAATACTACTAATTTTTGTATTCCAGTTGCTCCAATGGATTTTGCTATAGGTTCGTGGGCACTCAATCCTTCAGATACCAATTATACTGTTAATTATGGAGATGGTACCATACGAAGTTATACTCAAGGCCAACTTGAAAGTTCTATTTATTACAATACTGGCAATCCGTCTGCTTCACAAAACTTCCCTATTCCGCATACTTTTACACGTTTTAACTGTCCATCTGGCAATACTGTTAGATTAACTATAACGACCTCCTGCGGTAGTACTTTTCTAACTGCTGGTCCTATCATTATTTTAGATGTGCCTCGTGTAGATTTTAGCGTTACTAGCATTGCTTGTGCCAATACACCAGTTTTTTTTAATAATAATACGATTGCGGGATATACCAATGACTGTAGTACTTTTAATGTGTACACTTGGAATTTTGGTGATGGAACTCCAATTTCAAGAGCGGTTAATCCTAGTCATGTATACACAACACCGGGAACTTACACAATTTCATTGTTTGCAGAAACACCGTGTGGAATAGGAAGAACGGTTACCAGAACAATTTGTGTAGAACCTATTTTACAACCGACTTTTACTTTTGCAAGAGCATGTGCAGGAACAGATATACAGATCACCAATACCACAGATACGCGTCAAAGTTGTGGAACGGAAAGTTATTATTGGGAAATCACTAATTATTTTGAAGGCTTTTGTGGTAAAAGACCTGAGCAATGGTTTTTTACAAATAACACCAGTTCCTTTTCAAAAAATCCAGTTATTAATTTTGTTACGCCAGGAACGTATTATCTTAGATTAAGAAGCCGAAATTCCTGCGGTATCGACCAATATAAAACGGAAGTAATTGAGGTGAAGAAAAAGCCAGTTACTACTTTAAATCCCATTTCAGATTTTTGTAATTCGGCAACAATTAACCCTGTAGGCACGGTGGTAGAAAGTTGTGCTCCAAGTTCTGAACTGACCTATCTTTGGAGTTTTCCTGGTGGAACGCCGTCGTCCTCAACAGTGCTCAATCCGGGATCAATTAATTATGCTGTAAGTGGAAATTATCAAGCTATTTTTAGTGTTTCCAATAGCTGTGGAACGACAACTCAAACAAGAAATTTCTCGGTAAATACGGTATTATCTCCTATTATATCGCCAAAATCAGCCGAAATTTGTAGCGGTGGATCATTTTTAATTCGGCCTACTACTAATGGCACTGATAATGTCCCATCTAATACTACTTATACTTGGTCAAACCCTGTCGTGACTCCTTCAGGTTCAGTAAGTGGTGCATCTTCACAATCATCACCCATAACGAGCATTAGTCACACATTAACCAATACTACGAATAACCCAGCAACAGTAACTTATACCGTTTCACCCATAGCAGGAAGCTGTTCTGGTCCTAATTTTACGGTTACCGTAACGGTCAATCCATTGATAAATGTGGCTGAAACCATTAAAAATGCAACTTGTTTTGGATCTGATGATGGCGCTATCAGCATTGCTGTAGCTGGCGGTATCCCCTTTGCAACAGGGCCATCCTATCTTTTTTCATGGACAGGACCTACTGGCTTTACTAGTACTAATCAAGCTATTTCTGGTCTGAAACCCGGTATTTATAATCTAAGAGTTATTGATAATGGTTCGTGTCCTTTTACAAGAAGTTATACGGTTAGAGAGCCAGATAAATTTAGTTTTTCTGGATTTAAAAATGATATAACATGTTTTGGACTGAATGATGGAAAGGTTTCTTTGACCACGACAGGGGGAACTTTGCCTTATGCCTATGTATGGACTAGAAATGGAAGCCCTCTTGCTACGACGGAGGATCTCACTAATTTGTCTGCAGGAATATACAAAGTTACTGTTACAGAAAAAAATAATTGCGATACTTTATCCGAAATTTACACCATTATTGAGCCGCCTCTGTTAGAGGTAAAACTTGTTAGTCAAGTGAATATTTTATGCTTTGGCGATTTTACGGGTGAAATTAATATAGGTACAACAGGTGGTAGAGCAGTTGAAGTTACACCTGGTGTTTTTAATTATAGATATAATTGGACGGGACCAAATGGATACAGCAGCACAAATCAGAATTTACGAAATGTAGCAGCCGGAACGTACAATTTAACGGTTACGGATAATTCGGGCTGTTCAGATAACTTGCAAGTGATTTTACTGCAAAACAATGAAATACGTTTGGAGTTTTTAAAAACAGAGATAGCTTGTTATAACGATGCAAATGCTTCGATCACGATTACTAATATCACAGGAGGAATTCCTTTTGTATCAGGCAATCCTTACCTTATAAAATGGAGTACTTTAGGAACGGGACGTGTACAAAATAATTTATCAGCGGGTACTTATACCATCACAATTACAGACGCCTTAAACTGTGAAAAAGCTTTTACTGTAACCATTGACAATGCACCAGTTTTTACCATAAATCCAACTGTAAAACAGATTTCCTGCTTTGGAGCAAAAGACGCTTACATTCGATTGAATCTTATTGGAGGGAAAGCGCCTGTTACCTTAGTGTGGGAGGACGATCCAACCGCTGGCATAGATCGAAATAACATAGGACCGGGAAAATATACCGTAACCATTACAGATGGTAAATTTTGTAAAATTAAAGAAACTTTCCTCATTGTTGAACCTTTACTACTAGAATTACGGGCTGATGTTTCAAATCCTTTAAGTTGTTTGGATGCTAATACAGGATCAATCAACTTGGTTGTAACTGGCGGTGCGCCTCCATTTTCATATTTTTGGTCTAATGGTGCTACAACCGAGGATTTACAGAATCTTCCACCTGGAAATTATACTGTAGCGGTAACGGATGCGAATGGTTGTAGAAAATCAGAATCTTGGAAGATTATTCGATTCGAACAACTGACACCCGCCATTGAAGTGCTTACCGATTTTGATTGTGCTACGAAATATGTAAAACAAACGTTTATTGGAAAAGTAAAAGGAGGCGTTCCTCCTTACCAATTACGTTGGTCTGATGGTGTCGTTACTGGTGTAAATAATGAAATAATGAACACAAATAATAACGGCTTGATCATTTTTAGTGTCACGGATAGTTTTGGCTGTACTGCGGATATTACCTATAATGTCGATACACCAGTATTAGGGAAAGCTAATTTCGAAAGCAGTTCGTATGGAAATAATGTTTACGGTTTGTATTCAATTTTTGATCCTATACTATTCAGTACCCTAGCCACGGGAGATTTTACAAAAATTTCATGGGATTTTGGTGATGGTAATTTTTCAGATGAGGAAAATCCAAAACATGTTTATACTAGAGTAGGAACTTACACTATTAAGCAAACGGTTACGTATCCTTTTGGCTGTCAATATGTGCATACCGCTACAGTGCTTGTTGAAAAGGGCTACAGCCTTATAATGCCTAATGCATTTACGCCTAATGATGACGGCACAAACGATTCATTTGCTCCTGTATTCTTGGGGTTTATAGAAATGACTTTAGAGGTTTTTGACTCATGGGGAAGTGTTATATACAGCGAAACTGGTCAAACTATAAAAGGATGGAACGGAAAGGTTATTGGTTTAGATGCCGAAAATGGTAATTACTTTTTTAAGCTTAGCGCCAAAACATTTTACAACCACACCATAATCGAAGATGGTGCTTTCACATTAATTAAATAAAAGTAACGAATCAACTAATGAAAATTAAACTATTTATTATCCTTATTTCGTGCTTCTTTTACTCAACATTGAGAGCGCAAGATCCCGTTTTTACACAATATTTTCTAATTCCTGAAACCTTAAATCCAGGTTTTTCAGGCTTCATGGAAACCACGTACACCGGTATAATCCATCGAGAACAGTGGCCGGATTTAGATTTAAAAATTACTACAGACTATGCTTTTATCAATACTTGGAACGAAAATATGAATAGTGGTTTTGGTATTAGTGTTTTAAATCAAAGAGAAAATGTTACTAATTATAATTTTTCGCAAGTCAATGCGAATTATGCATACCGAGTAAGAATTAGTGATGATTGGGAATTTAGACCTGCTATAGAAGTTGGGTTTGGGCTAAAATCATTTGCATTTCAAAATCTACTATTAGAAGATCAGATTAATATTAGATCAGGAATTATAAATACAAGTTCTATAGATCCACTTCTATTAAACGATAAAGTTAGCTTTTTTGATGCTACAGCAGGAATGGTTTTTAATACTGAAAACATGTGGATTGGCTTGTCTATGAAACACTTGAATAAACCAAATATTTCCTTCACTCAAGATGGAAATGTACCTTTGAATACCTTTTTCTCTTTAAGTACGGGATATGAATTTTTATTGGCTAATTATATCGATGTACAATTCTTTCCGTATGCGACTAAAATGTTTGTAACTGCTAATTATATGCAACAAGCGCGTTATAATCGCTTGGATATAGGAACATCGATCTTATTCGAGAAAATGTTTTTTGGCGCTACTGCTGTAACGAATCTTGCTAAAAATGGAGTCAACAGTCATTTGCTAACATCAGTAAACCTTTTTACAGGATTGCAGTACGATCACCTGCGATTAGGAATCTCTTATGATTTAAATACCTCTAAAATTGGAAAAACGGGTGGTATTTATGAATTGTCGTTAACGTATCAGTTTAATTTAGATAAAAAATGTTTTGGTTGTCCGAACTATACGGGAAGGTAAAGTAAAAGCAATTTAAAGTATTTCTAAAAAAAAAACACCAGATGTTCGACTGGTGTTTAGATACTGTTTAATAAGTACTGCGCTTCGCAAAGCGTATTTATTTTCTGCGACTTACTTTTTATTAAAAATCTTCTTGAACAAGTTTACGATAACTAAAACAAGTCCGCCAGCCACAAGACCGATAAAAAATTCTGTAATTATAGCCGGTACTTGCGGCAGTAAATCGTGTAAAAAATAGATCTCGTGGACAAAGATACCACCAGCTACTAATAACAAAGCGATAGTACCGATAACGGATAAACTCTTGATGACTTTAGGCAATGCTTGCACTAATATATTTCCGAGTCTAGTAGTAAAACTCCCTTCGCGCTTGTTGAGCTGCATCAATTTTAAACCTGCCTCGTCCATTCTTACAATAAGGGCTACGATTCCATAAACGCCCACGGTAGCTATAAGTGCAATAATAGAAACAACCATGATTTGAGATGAAATAGGTTTACCAATTACAGTTCCCAACGCAATAATCACTATTTCTACAGAGAGTATAAAATCCGTTATGATAGCCGATTTGATTTTTTCTTTTTCGAATGCTAGAACTTCTTCTTCTGTCCATTCTTGCTCTGAAATTTCAGTTTTAGCATGGGCGTGTGGAAAAAAGTACTCGTATATTTTTTCGGCACCTTCATAGGCTAAATAAAGTCCGCCAAGAACCAAAATAACGATAACCGCCACAGGTGCAAAAGCACTCAGCAAAAAAGCTGCGGGTAAAATAATTACTTTGTTGAGTAATGAACCCTTTGAAATAGCCCATAAAACAGGAAGTTCTCTGGATGATATAAAACCGGAAGCTTTCTCTGCGTTTACGGCTAAATCATCGCCTAGAATTCCAGCTGTTTTTTTTGCTGCAATTTTACTCATAACTGCAACATCATCCATCATTGCAGCGATATCATCTAATAATGCGAAAAAACCTGATGCCATTTTTATTGTTTTAGAAGCGGTACTGACTTTGGTTTCTGTTTACCAAAAAAGTCTTTGTCCGTTTTGATTATTTACTAGTGCGAAGCTAAAACTTTTTTACTGCAAAAAAAAGTGACATGCTAGCTTCTTGAAATTTTTTAGAATTATGCTACAATTTGATTTTTATGTATTTAGTAGCACGTACTATTTTTTCAGACTGTTGGACGTCGTACTTGGTACTTAATTCGTCTTTTTTCCAGAGCTAGGGTAACAATTATTTGGGATAAACACAACCCATTTTCGTTAGGAGCTGCAGTTCTTCTACCTTTAAATTTTTAATTTTGTGAATTTTCAAAATTACTGTATTTCTAATTCAACTTAAACGTACATTTCTACATAAGGTCTATTCTATTGCATTATGGAATTTTTAGGTCTTTGGGAAAAAAGTGTTCCTAATACCCATTTTCCAGTAAACATAAATATCTTCTGACCTTTTTGCTATAGCTATCAAAGTTTCTTCTTTACTACGTTAAATGCTTACAGCAACGCAGGAACCTACGGTACGAGTACATAACGAAATTATGAAAACCAGCCGAACTAAATAGCCCTGATAGAAACGGCATCCTTTATGTTCTCGTTCTCAAAACGAGACCATAAAGATACAGTGGAAAGCAGGAAGTATCGCTGTTTCTGGAAATATGGACTTCTGCTCCAGATACAAAAAATCATAAAAAAAAACACCAGCTTTTCAACTGGTGCTTGGTATGCGTTTTGCCAAAGTTCCCAACTTGTGCAAAGATTTTTCAAGTAAAGAATAATCGTTTATTGCGCCAACTCACTTTCATTCCTAAATACCAATTTCCCATCAAAGGCATCAATCAAAACGATGCTTTCAGTGGTTATTTTACCAGATAGAATTTCCTTTGATAATTCATTGAGCACCTCTCTTTGAATGACTCTTTTCACCGGTCTAGCACCAAATTGTGGATCATATCCTTTCTCTGACAAATAAGCAATGGCTTCTGGAGTGGCGTCCATAGTAATGCCTTGAAGTGCTAGCATTTTGGTGACACTTTTCAGTTGGAGTCCCACAATTTTTGCAATATTTTCCGTGGTAAGTGGCGTGAACATGACAATTTCATCGATTCGATTGATAAATTCAGGTCGTACGGTTTGTTTCAATAATGCCAACACTTCGATTTTTGCGGCTTCTGTTGCGGCTTCCACACCTCCCTTTAAATTATCAAATTTATCTTGAATAATCTGACTTCCCATGTTAGAAGTCATAATGATAATCGTATTTTTAAAATCGGCGAGTCGACCTTTATTGTCTGTCAAACGGCCTTCGTCTAATACTTGTAACAAGATATTGAACGTATCAGGATGCGCTTTTTCAATCTCATCAAGCAAAATCACTGAATAGGGTTTTCTACGTACGGCTTCAGTCAATTGTCCGCCTTCATCATAACCCACATATCCTGGAGGCGCACCAACTAAACGGCTCACACTGTGGCGTTCTTGATATTCACTCATATCAATACGTGTCATGGCATTTTCATCATCAAATAAATATTCGGCTAAGGCTTTTGCCAATTCCGTTTTTCCAACACCAGTTGTGCCAAGGAAAAGGAATGTTCCTACTGGTTTTTTCATGTCCTGCAATCCAGCTCGGCTTCTTCGAACGGCATCGCTCACGGCTTCAATAGCTTCTTCTTGACCTACGACTCTGAAATGCAATTCATCTTCCAGTTTCAATAGCTTTTCACGTTCTCCTTGAAGCATTTTCATTACGGGAATCCCTGTCCATTTGGCAACAACTTCAGCAATATCCTCTCGGGTAACTTCTTCTTTAATCAAGGATGTTCCAGACTGGTTTTCTTGCAATTCTTTGATTAATGCGTCTAGACGTTCTTGTGCTTCTTTGATTTTTCCATACCGAATTTCGGCTACTTTTCCGTAATCACCTTCGCGCTCCGCACGTTCTGCTTCGTATTTGAAGTCCTCAATTTCTGTTTTTACGGCTTGAATATTATCAACTACATCTTTCTCAGATTTCCATTTGGCGTAAATTTCGTTGCGATCTTCTTTAAGATTTGCCAAATCCATTCCTAAAATTTTGAGTTTGCTTTCGTCTTTTTCTCGTTTAATAGCTTCAATTTCAATTTCTAATTGCATGATTTTTCGATCCAAAACATCGAGTTCTTCGGGTTTAGAATTGATTTCCATACGCAGTTTTGAGGCCGCTTCGTCCATTAAATCGATGGCTTTATCAGGAAGAAAACGATTGGTGATATACCGTTGCGATAATTCTACGGCGGCAATAATCGCGTCATCTTTTATTTGGACTTTATGATGGGTTTCATATTTTTCTTTGATCCCACGCAGGATCGAAATAGCACTTTCAGTATCTGGCTCCTCAACTACTATTTTTTGGAATCGTCTTTCAAGTGCTTTGTCTTTTTCAAAATATTTTTGGTATTCATCTAATGTTGTGGCTCCAATAGCACGAAGTTCGCCACGAGCTAGAGCAGGTTTCAGAATATTTGCGGCGTCCATAGCGCCTTCACCACCTCCAGCGCCTACTAGCGTATGGATTTCGTCAATGAATAAAACGATGTCACCTTCGGCAGAAGTCACCTCTTTTACCACAGATTTTAATCGTTCTTCAAATTCTCCTTTGTATTTTGCACCTGCAATTAGCGCTCCCATATCAAGAGAATATACAATTTTGTCTTTTAAATTATCAGGAACATCTCCATCAACAATGCGGTGTGCTAATCCTTCTGCAATGGCAGTTTTCCCCACTCCAGGTTCTCCCACTAACATTGGGTTATTTTTGGTTCTACGCGTTAGAATTTGTAGGACTCGTCTAATTTCTTCATCCCGACCAATAACGGGATCTAATTTCCCTGAGCGTGCGAGTTCGTTGAGGTTTTTGGCGTATTTATTTAATGAATTATAGGTTTCTTCGGCAGAGGCAGAAGTTACCCGTTCGCCTTTTCGCAATTCTTCGATAGCAGCTTTCAATCCTTTTCCAGTTACGCCTTGGTCTTTTAGGATTTGGGCAGCCTTTGTTTTGGAATCAAAAATGGCTAAAATTAAATGCTCTATTGATACGAATTCATCGTTCATTTTTTTGGCAATAATTTCCGCCTCATTTAGCGTGGTGTTTGCTGTTCTGGAAAGCATTATTTCGCCACCAGAAACTTTAGGAAAACTCTGTATCGTACTATCCAATATTTGGAGAAATAAGGGGACATTTACATTGAGTTTTTTTAAAATAAAAGGAGCTACATTTTCATCGACTTCAAAAATTGCCTTAAAAATATGCTCGTTTTCTATTTGTTGTTGTCCTTGGCTTTGTGCCAATTGTTGCGAAAGCTGAATGGCCTCCTGAGATTTGATGGTAAATTTATTTATGTTCATCACTTTATATTGTTTATGTTATTTGTCTAACTTTGCAATCCAACATTCAATTTATATTCCAATACAATAATACAGACAAATTGACGGAAATTTCATGATTTTTATCATGTTTTAAAGTCAAAATGTCTTAAAACAAGACAATTATGAGTTTCTTTAAAAATATTTTTAATAGTTCAGACGACAACGATTCAAATGAAAAAAAAATCGACTGGAAAGAACTAACCGATATAGGGCAACTGAATGAAATTAGTGCCATTTCGAATGAAAAAGCGGTAGCGATTTTTAAACACAGTACGCGATGCAGCGTAAGTAGGATGGCGCTGAAACAATTTGAAAATGAGTTTAATAGCTCAGATAAAGTTACGCCTTATTTTTTAGACTTAATAGCGCATCGTGATATTTCTAATGAAATTGCAAATCGTTTTGGCGTACCGCATCAATCTCCACAATTGATTTTGATTAAAGAAGGAAAAGCCATTTATCATGTTTCCCATAGCGATATTGATGCAGAGGCTTTGAAGGGTAAAGTATAGTTTTTAAAAACTGTAGCTTGTAAGCCACGAGTTCATTAATTATTAATTTAATTAGTGAATTCGTGGCTTTTTAGATTAAAATTTTAATAAACTTCAGTTATTATTTCGCAGCTTAAATCCTTTTTTAAAAAGGTTTTTTGTGCGTTTACGCATGTTCTTTTGCTTCTATAAATTGTATAGCTATTTTTAGGTAGCTTTAAAAGGATAATCAAATTTTTACAGGCAATAAATTAATCAAATGCATGTATCTTCATTATTCTAAAATCTTTGCTCACCAAAATTCCTAAAAACAAATTTTATACACCTTTTCAGAGTTAAATAGTCAGGAAATTAAATCGTAATTATATAAATAATACTCTTAAAAATGTAATTTTAAAGGAGAGTTATTGTGTTAACTTACATCTAATTAAGTTAATATGTAATATGGGATCTTATGATTGATCGTTTTTTAAGAATAAGACAAAATTCAGAACAGCTTTGCAAACCTTTACTTATCGAGGATTATTCGCTTCAAGCGAGTGAATTTGTATCTCCTCCAAAGTGGCATTTAGCTCATTCTACTTGGTTTTGGGAAGAATTTGTATTGACAAAATATGACGAAAATTATGTTCTTTACGATGAGGATTTTCATTTTTTATTCAACAGCTATTATAATAATGTCGGTAAACGTGTTTTGCGTCCTGCACGGGGTTTAATGTCTAGACCTTCGGTTGCAGAAGTTTACAGCTATAGAAAGTATGTCACTGATGCTGTAATTACTTTTTTAAATACAAATCCAAGTAAAGCTATTTTAGCTGTAGTAGAAATTGGAATCAATCATGAGGAACAACATCAAGAACTTTTGGTTTACGACATTAAATATATCTTAGGAAACCAACCTACTTTTCCGGCATATCAAGATCGTTTTAAAACTAAAGTTGAAACTCACGCAGCTGATTTTTTCAAGATTGACGCTGGTTTATATGAAATAGGGCATCAAGAACAGGGTTTTTGTTTTGATAATGAGTTAGAGAGTCACAAAGTATATGTAAATGATTTTGAAATTCGTAATACGCTAGTAACCAATCAAGAATATTTTGATTTTATTTTGGCTGGAGGCTATCAAAATTTCAATTTTTGGCATGATGACGGCTGGAGTTGGATAAATAGCAATAAAATTGAAGCGCCGTTATACTGGTACAAAATCGATGGTGAATGGTGGAATTATACTTTGAATGGTTTAGAGAAAGTAGTTCCTGATGTGCCTGTTATGCATATTAGTTTTTATGAAGCTTTTGCCTATAGCGAATGGAAAGGTTGCCGTTTACCAACCGAATTTGAGTGGGAAATTGCAAGTGATAAATTCCAGTGGGGACAACTTTGGGAATGGACAAATAGTGCCTACTTAGCTTATCCAGGATTCAGTAAATCACCCGGCGCGCTAGGAGAATACAACGGTAAGTTTATGGTCAATCAAATGATTCTTCGAGGTGGATCGGTAGCAACTCCTGAAGGACATAGTCGAAAAACATATCGCAACTTTTTTCCTCCAGATATGCGTTGGCAATTTAGCGGCTTACGACTAGCAAAATAATTAAAAATTAATAGTATGAAAGCAATATTTAATAATGTCGTGATTGCTCAAAGTGAGCATCCTGTGGTCATAGAAGGGAATTATTATTTTCCGTTAGAAAGTGTCAATAGTGATTATTTGAGCGAAACGAGTCATCATTCCACCTGCCCCTGGAAAGGAGAAGCTTCTTATTACACTGTAAAAGTTAATGATGAAATTAGTGAAAATGCAGCCTGGTCTTATAAAAATCCAAAAGACGCGGCTAAGGAAATAAAGAATCATGTAGCATTCTGGAAAAACGTGTCGGTTAAGGAATAGATTTCTAATTTATAATGCAGATGAAAAAGTTTGATTTTATAATTATCGGTAGCGGGCAAGCGGGAGTACCTTTGGCATTTAGCCTATCAAAAAAGGGAACTGTAGCACTTATTGAAAAAAGTTTTTTAGGTGGAACTTGCGTCAACAATGGCTGCGTTCCTACAAAAGCGTATTTGGCCAGTGCACGCAGAATGTGGGATAGCTTGCATGGTGAAGAAATGGGAATCGAGATTCCAGCTGGTGCAAAAGCTAATCTTGAAAAAATAAAAGCTCGAAAAGATACGTTAGTAAAAGGTTCCCGAGAAGGAATTGAGAAAAGTATTTCCAGCAATGATAAAATTACGCTTTTTAGAGGTGAAGCTCATTTTATTTCCAATTATGAAATTGCGATTAACGATGATAAAATTACTGCAAAGCAAATCTTTATAAATGTGGGAGCAAGAGCAATTATTCCCAAAGAGTTTTCGAAGGTAGATTATTTAACCAATGTCGATATTTTAGAGTTGACAAAATTACCTGAGCATTTAATAATTATTGGCGGTAGCTATATTGGATTGGAATTTGGTCAAATGTTTAAGCGTTTTGGTAGCAAAGTAACAATTATTGAAAGCGGGGATCGACTCATTAGTAAGGAAGATGAAAATGTAAGCGACGCAATTGCCGAAATTTTACAGGAGGAAAATATAGCAATAGAGTTTAATGCGAAAGAAATAAATGTGACGCAGGATGGTACTGAAATTCTAGTAAAAATAAATGGAGCCGATAAAGAAATTACGGGTACTCATTTACTGCTAGCTGTAGGTCGGGCACCAAATACCGATACATTACAGTTAGAAAACACCTCGATTATGTATGATGAGGAAGGATATATTACCGTAGATGATTATTGCAAAACGAACATAGCAGGTATTTTTGCGATAGGCGACTGTAACGGAAAAGGTGCGTTTACGCATACCTCTTACAATGATTTCCAAATTGTAGAGGAGTACATCCTTGGAGATAAAAAAAGAAAAATTAGTGACAGAATTACTACATACGGATTGTTTATTGATCCACCATTAGGAAGAGTAGGGATGACAAAAGCCGAAGCTACGGAGAAAGGTTTCTCCATTTTAATTGGGCAAAGGCCAATGGATAAAGTAGGTCGCGCCAAAGAAAAGGGAGAGACAAAAGGGTTTATGGAGGCGATTATTGATGCTAAAACAAATCAGTTTTTAGGAGCTTGCGTTTTAGGTGTTGGTGGTGACGAAATCATCAGTGGAATCACTAATCTAATGTATGCAAAACAGCCTTACACAATCTTTAGAGATGCAATTCATATTCATCCTACAGTTAGCGAACTTATACCTACCATGTTAGAAGACCTACAACCAACCACTAAAGAATAATATTTTGATTACAAAATTGTATGGTTATATTCGACCCAATAGCTTATTATTTTATGGGTCAATTTTTAGTTTTTTTTTCTTTCTGACTGGTTTATTTGCACCAGCATTTTTAACGCAAGTGTTGAATAAGGTAAACCAAAATTTATTAACTGTCTTTAGCACCTATTATTTATGGGTTGGCTTGATCACCGTTATTGCAGCTGTGGTTATTTTGTTTCTGCCTTTGCGCAAGCAGCGTTTAGGAGATGAAAAACCCGCTTTTTCTTATTTCAGTTGGGTTGCCCTTTTGTATAGTACTGGCATGGGTTCGGGATTGTTGTTACGAGCAGTTCAAGAGCCAACTTATTATCTAAACAATCCTCCGGTTGCCACCGCTAATAGTAAGGTCACGGCTTTACAATACACTTTTTTTCATTGGGGTTTCACACCTTGGGCTATGTACAGTTTATTTGGTTTGATTGTGGCTTACAATCTCTATGTAAAAAAAGTGCCTACTCTATTAGATGCCATTGTGCCTTATGCTAAAAGTAAAACCGTAAAATACATTGCCTCAATATTCATTATATTGATTACAATAACGGGTGTTATAGCTTCATTAGGATTAGGAACTGCACAAGTTGTAAATGGCATTGAATATGCTTTTAAAGTCACTTATGGAACTAATTTTTTATTGTTAATGGTTGTTTTTATTGGAATTGTAGCAACCTATTCGGCATTGACAGGAATAAACAAGGTGATCAAATTTTTAGCTGATTTCGATTTTACATTTTCAATTATACTTATGCTGTTTATTGGTTTTTTTCTGAATTTTAACACTTTTTTGTATCAAACTGCTTTAGCTTTTTATAATTATGTAATTCATTTTTTTGAAATGAGCTTGTCATTTGGAAGTTATAAAACTGCCCCAAGCTTTACACAAGAATGGACCGTTTTTTATTGGGCTTTTTGGTTAGCTTGGGTTCCATTCACTGGAATTTTTATCGCTAGAATATCTAAAGGTAGAACGATAAAAGAGTTTTTAATCACCACTATTTTTATTCCAACACTAGCTACCGTAATATGGTTTTCCGTATTTGCAAATTCGGCTTTCGATATAATTACCACAGATGACAATACACAATTTAATGATGTTTTCAGTTCATTATTTGTTTTTTTAGAGCATTTTCCATTTCATTATATTACCTTTTTTATCGCTGGATTATTGGTGCTTATTTCCATAATAAATTCTGTTGATTCGGCCATATTCGTATTAGGAATGTTCAGCGATAAAGGAAACGAAAACCCTTCTAAAAAGCATAAACTGGGATGGGGATTTATAATTACAGCTACCGCACTTGGACTTACCGCTATTGGAACTACTGAGCTCCTTAATGGGATTAGCAATTTATTGGTCATTATGGCTCTGCCTTTTAGCTTTTTATATGGCTATATCGTTTTTATGTTTTTTAAAAATACTATTGTAAAGAAAGAAGCGCTCAGTGATAGATACAAGTCTTGAGTTCGTACTTAAGCATTTCTCATTTTAAACCATTGATATCAAAACCAGATGAAAGAGACAAACACTGTAAACAAAATAGAAAATACTAGTACTATGATTGACCAACTTAAAAAAGAAGTTGATCAAGGATTAAGCACTGTAGAAAAATTCTTGCCTTCAAAGTATTTTTATGATAAATCAGGAGATGCTCTATTTGTAAAAATCATGAATTTACCAGAGTACTATGTAACAAGAGCGGAGCATGAAATTTTTAAAACACAAACCTACGCAATTATAAAATCTTTACAACTCGACCCTGATATCTATTTTGACCTAATAGAACTTGGCGCGGGAGATGGTTTAAAAACTAAAGAACTTTTGAGAGAACTAGACCGATTAAACTATAGGTTCGATTACATGCCAGTAGATATTTCGCAAAGCGCTCTAGACAACTTAAAAGTGGATCTAAACAAGGAATTACCTAGCCTATCAATACAGAAAAAACACGGTGATTATTTTGAGGTTTTAGAATTATTAAAAGAAAATAAGCATCCAAAAGTGATTCTGTTTTTAGGTTCGAATATTGGAAATATGTCTGATGCCGTTGCTACTGATTTTTTGTCGAAATTAAGTGATAATTTACAAAAAAAGGATAAGTTATTTTTAGGAGTGGATTTAATTAAACCGGCCTCCATAGTGCTTCCTGCTTACAATGATAGCCAAGGAATTACAGCGGCTTTTAACCTAAATTTGCTAGATAGAATAAACAGGGAGTTAGAAGCCAATTTTGATTTACAATTTTTTAAACATCAACCTGAGTATAAAGAGAGCGACGGAATTGCTAAAAGTTATTTAGTTAGTACCAAAGCGCAACAGGTTTACATTGCTAAAATCAATAAAAGTTTTGATTTTTTCGAAGGCGAAAAGATATTGATGGAAATATCCAGAAAGTATAATGATAGCATTCTAAACTCCATTTTAAGCAAAACTGATTTTACAATCAAAGGTAAAATAACAGATAGCAAAGCGTATTTTGCTAATTATATTTTAGAGCGGAAATAAAATGAAATATTGGATAAATTCAGTTGTTATTCTTGCAAGTTTAAAAGCTCTTTTTTTAGTTTAAATGGAATCTAGTTTTACTTTTTTAAAGTTGATTTTGTTTGCTTAACCAAAAAAGTTTTCAAGCTATATATTTTGATTTCGTTTCTATAAATAGCCCTCGTAAAATTTAGTTTCGTTTTGAAGTTATAAATGAAAAAAGTACTGTTATTTATAGTGCTTTTTGATATGATGAGGTTATTACATCTAGTAGGCTATCTTCATCTTTTCTTTTATTTCTGTTAAACATAAATTATTGATACTTCCTTCGTGCGTGTGTCTGGTTTCTTTAGGGGCTTCAAAGGTGCCGTTTTCCAGTTGTTCCGCGACTGCCTTGTAAGCATCTCTGAAAGGTATTCCCGCCACAACCATTTCGTTTAAGGAATCTACGGTAAACAAATAATCGTATTTTTTATCGGCCAGAATGTTGTCTTTAACTTTGATGTCTTTGATCGCAAAAATTGCGATATCTAAACACGCTTTCAGGTTTTGAATGGCTGGAAACAAACCTTCTTTCAGTAATTGTAAATCTCTGTGATAGCCACTTGGAAGATTATTCGTAATCAAAGTGATTTCGTATGGTAAGGCTTGGATTTTGTTGCATTTCCCACGTATCAATTCAAAAACATCAGGATTTTTTTTGTGAGGCATAATACTTGAACCCGTCGTAAGATGCGAAGGCAAAGCGATAAAATCAAAATTTTGACTCATATACAAACAAACATCCATAGAGAATTTAGACAAAGTTGCTGCGACGCTGCTCATGGCAAAAGCGACTATTTTCTCTGATTTTCCACGACTCATTTGCGCAGCAACTGAATTGAATTTTAAAGTTTCAAATCCCAATTCTTTTGTGGTGAAAGCTCTGTTGATGGGAAAGGAGCTTCCGTAACCTGCTGCTGAACCTAATGGATTTTGATCCACAATTTTTAATGCGGCATTCAACATTGTGATATCATCAATCAATGTCTCAGCATAAGCGGAAAACCACATTCCAAAAGAAGATGGCATTGCAATTTGTAAATGCGTGTATCCTGGCAAAAGCACATTTTGATGCTTTTCAGCCAATTCCATGAGCAAATCAAAAAGGCTTTTTACTTGACTTTTAAAATCTATAACAACATCTTTAAGGTACAAATTTACGTCCACTAAAACTTGGTCGTTACGAGAACGGGCGGTGTGAATTTTTTTCCCAGCATCACCTAGTTTTACTGTCAATAAATATTCGATTTTAGAATGTACGTCTTCAAAACTATCCTCGATTATGAAATTGCCTTTTTCGACATCTGCGATGATTTCTTGTAAAGCTAAGACTAGCGATTCGGTCTCTGATGCTGTTAAAAGTCCAATTTGGCCTAGCATTTTTGCATGAGCGATCGAGCCTAATGCATCGTATTTGGCAAGAACTAAATCCAGGTCTCTGTCGTTTCCGACAGTGAAGTGCTCAATTTGTTTATCGGTTGGTATTCCTTTTTCCCAAAGTTTCATAGTTTTATTTTTTTGTTGTAAGAACGATTCGTAAATTGTTCTTGCTGATTGTTTTTAGCCCCGATAGCAGTGAAAATCCTTTTTATTTTTTCTTTAAAAATAAAAAGATTGCAACGGATAGCGGGAAGGAGCTCCAATTTATTTTAGTGCTTAAAAAAATCTGTCAAAATTTTAATATACAAATCAATTCCTTCTTCGATTTCCTTCAAATATATAAATTCATTGGCAGAGTGGGACCGCAGTGTATCGCCGGGACCTAATTTTAAAGATTTACAGCTCAAAACAGATTGATCCGAAAGGGTAGGAGAGCCATAGGTTGTTCTTCCTAATGAAATTCCAGCTTGCACTAATCCATGAGTTGTAGGGATTGAGGATGCGTTTAAATGCATGGAACGTGGCGTAACTATGGCAGGAACATATTCTTTTACAATTTGTAATATTTCATGGTTTGAGTAGCAATCGTTGACACGAATGTCTACAACTAAATCACATTCTGATGGAACTACGTTGTGTTGTTTCCCGGCGTTGATTTGCGTGACAGTCATTTTTACAGGACCTAATTGTTCTGAAATTTTATCGAAAGTATAGTTTTTGAACCACTCCATTACCGGAATTGCTTTGTAAAGTGCATTGTCATCATTTTGATGTGCGGCATGACTTGGTGTTCCTTTGACGGTAACATCGAGAACTAACAGTCCTTTTTCAGCAATGGCCAATTGCATTAATGTGGGTTCGCCTACAATGGCGCAATCCAATGGTGGTAAATGTTTTAACACGCTGTTTAATCCTTTTTTGCCACTGCTTTCCTCCTCTGCAGAAGCGACCATAACAATATTGTAAGGCAAATTTTCATCAGAATAAAAGTAGGTAAAAGTTGCTAACAAAGAAACTAAGCAGCCACCAGCATCATTACTTCCTAGGCCGAACAATTTACCGTCTTTAACAATAGCTTCAAAGGGATTGTTACTGTAGCCCTGATTGGGTTTTACCGTATCGTGGTGTGAATTGAGTAAAACCGTTGGCTTTGTCTTGTCAAAATATTTATTGAAAGCCCAAATATTATTATTCTCTCTTTCGAAAGGGATGCTATTTTGAGTAAACCAATTTTCGATTAAAAGTGCCGTTTGATCTTCTTCACTTGAAAAGGAGGGAGTTTCAATTAGCGATTTTAATAACGCAATGGCTTCTTGTTTTAGAGTTTCGACTTTTTTCATGTTTTATTTGCCACAAGGGCGCTATTTTTTTGCCACGAAGACACAAGGGCACAAGTTTTTAATATGTGTGAAATTGTGAAATTTGTGTTTAACATTTTATAATTCTATCGTTGTGCAAATTGAATCGTCATTTTGCAACATGCTGTGATGCCCAATTTTTATTTTTTGAACTCCTTTAGACAGGCTGTTGAAACAGTTGTCTAACTTAGGAATCATGCCGGAGTGTATCGCTTTCTCGGCTTTTAATTTGGAATATAATTCTTGATTGATGGTCAAAATAACGGAAGAATCGTCTTCTGCATCAAATAAAACACCGGGTTTCTCAAAGCAATAATTCAAAGTTACATCAAAAAAATCCGATAAAGCAATTGCTAATTCGCTGGCAATCGTATCAGCATTTGTATTTAATAATTGTCCTTTCCCATCGTGTGTTATGGCACAAAAGACAGGAACGATTCCGCTCGAAAGTAAGTTGGTCAGCAAATCAATATTTACTTTTTTGACATCTCCTACAAAACCATAATCGATGCTAGGATGGTTCCTCTTTTCGGATTGGATTAAATTCCCATCAGCTCCTGAAAACCCCATTGCATTTGTTGAATTTGCCTGTAATTGCGCAACGATATTTTTGTTAATTTGTCCGGCATAAATCATTACAACAACTTCTAGCATAGCGGCATCGGTGATGCGTCTTCCCTCAATCATTTGGGGAATTAAACCAATGCTTTCGGCCATTTTAGTAGCTGATTTTCCGCCTCCATGAACTAAAATTTTAGAACCCTTAATTTTTGAAAAATCAGCTAAACACTGAGATAATTCACGCTGATTATCAATGATGTTACCGCCTATTTTTATGATCCTCACCTCTCCCGAATTGTCGGGACCCTTTGAAGGAGAGGGAGCTGAAACTGGAATACTGGAGTTTTGAGATGGAATTGTCATTTTTTAATTTTTTTAGACTTTTCAGTTTTCGTTCCCCCTTGGGGTGTTGGGGGGCTTTCCAATATTTTTTGTAACACTAATTGCACAGCATACGTTCTATTAGTGGCTTGCTCGATAACAATTGAATTTTCACTATCTAAAACTTCATCCATCACAATTACGTTACGCCTTACGGGCAAGCAGTGCATGAATTTAGCATTATTTGTCAGTTTCATTTTATCAGTAGTTACAGTCCAATTGGGATCGGAATTAGTAATTAGCCCATAATCGGTATAATTACTCCAGTTTTTGGCATAGATAAAATCAGCATTTTCAAACGCTTTATTTTGGTCGTATTCAATTTTTGAATTTTTGGTAATTTCTCGATTCAATTCATAACCTTCAGGATGTGTAATTACAAAATCAGCCTCTTGTAACTGCATCATTTCCACAAACGAATTAGCAACTGCTTGAGGCAAAGCTTTAGGATGAGGCGCCCAAGTCAAAACCACTTTTGGTCGGTGTGCCGTCGTGTGCTCGGCCATCGTAATCGCATCCGCTAAGGACTGCAAAGGATGTCCTGTGGCACTTTCCATATTTATAATTGGTACTGTAGCGTACTTTAAGAATCCAGAAAGGACGGTTTCGGCATTGTCTTTTTCCCTATCTATCAAACCTGCAAAGGCTCTAATAGCAATAATATCGCAATATTGAGAAACGACTGCAGCGGCTTCCTTAATATGTTCTGATGCACCTGAGTCCATGACAGCACCGTCTTCAAATTCTAATGTCCAGCCCTCATTGGTAAAATTCATTACCATAATGTTCATTCCTAAATTCAGAGCTGCTTTTTGGGTACTCAGACGTGTTCTTAAACTAGAATTGAAAAACAACATTCCTAGGGTTTTGTTCTTTCCTAGGGTTTTATTTTTAAGTGGTTTTTTCTTGATTTTCAAGGCTTCCTTTACCCATTTTTCAAGTGAATCTATGTTTTGTATCGATATGTAGTTCATTGTGTTATTTGTTTTATTTTCTCCCCAGCCCTCTCCGAAGGAGAGGGAGCCGAAACGGGCTAAGGAGAATTTTGTTTATACTTTTAAGTTTATTGCTCAACTCCTTCTTGGGGTTGGGGAAATTATATTATTTGTGTAAAAGGAATTTCGTTTTTTAATGCGTTCAAAATAAAGTTATCTTCTAATCCATTGACAATCCAAGTCTCAACATTACCTGCCTTAGCAATTGCTGCAGCTTCAATTTTAGATTGCATGCCGCCAGTTCCGTGAGAGGATTTCGAATCCCCAATTTCATTTTCCAACACTTTTAAATCAGTTACTAACGAAATAGTTTCTGGAACGGTATTGTTTAAAGATGCTTTGGTGTAAATCCCATTCGTATTTGTAGCAATAATCAGAATGTCAACCTTCAATAAAACGGCTGTTAACGCCGCTAATTTATCATTATCACCAAACTGAATTTCGTCAGTTGCCACCGTATCATTTTCGTTGATAATTGGTATGTAACTGTTTTTTACCAATACATTTATCGTGTTCACAATGTTGACCTTGGATTGTTCCTTCTCAAAATCCGAATACGAAAGTAAACACTGCGAAATCAGTAATCCTAAATCACTGAAACTTTCATGATAAATCCGCATCAAGTGAGGCTGACCAATTGAAGCTAGCGCTTGTTTGACAAACACATCTTTGTCTTGATTTTCTAGTTTTACAAATTGTTTGGCTGCAGCAATCGCACCTGAACTTACAATGATAAACTCATACTCCTCCTGTAAAGCAGCGATTTGTATACCTATATCCTCAATTTTTCCTCTCGAAATATGATTGGTTTCCTTGGTTAAGGTATTGCTACCTAACTTTAATAAAATTCTTTTTTTAGCCATAATTTTAACCACAAAGGGTAAAAAGTTTTATTTTTCCTTTATAAACTCGAAGTTCATAAAAGTTTTATTGGTGTTTAACTACTACTGTAATATACTTAATTTGTTCTCGACTGCTTCGAACTGACAAGAAAAATCTACATTCTAAATCTGCATTCTAAAATCGTTAATCTGCAATCAAAAATCTTTTATCGGATTTGCCCATCTCCATAAATATACCACTTATTAGTAACTAAATGTTGCAAACCTATTGGTCCACGTTGATGCAGTTTATCAGTACTTATTGCCAGTTCGCCTCCAAGACCAAATTGTCCGCCATCCGTAAAGCGGGTGGAAGCGTTTTGATACACGGCCGCAGTATCCACATTGTCCATAAACTCTTGCGCAATGAAATCATTTTTTGTGATTATGGAAGCCGAATGTCCGCCGCAATACTTGTTAATTTTGTCAATCGCCTCTTGATTTGAATTGGCAATTCCAATTACAATTTTGTAATCTAAAAATTCTTCATACCAAATCAAATCTGACTCAATCTCTGGTACATTAGCTATTTTTGAAATACTTATATCGCCTAAAACAATGACGTTTCTTTGTTGCAGTTCGGTGATTAATTTCTTGGTGAATGCTTCCCAATTCTCCAGATTAGTATCAATCAATACTTTATCTAAAGCATTACAAACTGATATATTTGAGGTCTTTCCGTTAATTATAATAGCAAGTGCTTGGTCTAAATCAGCTTCTGCGTTCACGTATACAAAATTATTTCCGCGACCACTTACGATCACCGGGCAAGTAGCGTGTTTTTTGACAAAAGCAATTAATTTTTCACCTCCGCGAGGTACAATTAAATCGACCTTTTGTGTTGGTTGCTCTAAGAATGCTTGCGTTTCTTCTCGGTTGTAATTCAAATATTCTACCCAGTCAGCAGCAACTTCATTGTCTTTTAACGCTTGTTGCCATAATTCGACAATTTTTAAATTGGACAGTAAAGATTCTTTACCGCCTTTTAAAAGAATTTTATTTCCTGATTTAAAAGCAATTCCACCCGCTTCAACAGTTACGTCAGGTCTGGATTCGTAAATAATCATTATAGTTCCAAAAGCAGCTGTTTTATTGTAAATCTTTAATCCGTTTTCGTGAGTAAAATCAAATCTTACTTTCCCTACAGGATCTTCCTGAATTGTCAATTGTTGCAGCGACAAAATCATTCCATCAATCTTAGCGTCATCAACCAGCAACCTTTTTTCCATAGCCAAGTCGTCACCAGAATAATTGTTTAAATCCTGCTGATTCACTGCTTTTAGATTGGCTCTTTCTTGCTCAAGAAGTGCTGCCATTTTGCTTAAAACTGAATTTCTTTTGGTTACAGATAATATTGTTTTCATTTTCTTCTATTTTTTATTTGGGCGTGACCCCAAGTTGCTTCGTCGTTCCTCCTCTCCACTTGGGGTCGGGCTATTCGTTCCCGCTTTTTTATGATTAGCTAAAAAGCTAATTATAAAAAGAGCTCCACTACTATCCCTCACGCACGCTAATAGTATCTTAATTCGGCTAAACTTTCTTTTAAAGCTTTAATAAAAGTGTCTATTGCTTCTTTCTTGATTGTCAATGGCGGAAGGATTCTTAATAAGTGTTTATTACTGGCGCTTCCTGTAAAAATATATTTTTCAAGAATTAGTTTTTTTCGTAAGGCACTTACATCAAAATCAAATTCTACTCCCAGCATTAAACCTCTTCCTTTTACTTGGACAACTTCAGGAACACTTTTTATTTGTTCCTGAAAATAGGCAGAAATAGCTATGGCATTATCCATCAATTTCTCTTTTTCGATAATATCTAAAACCGCTATTCCAGCAGCGCATGATAAGTGGTTTCCACCAAAAGTAGTTCCTAACATTCCGTATACGGCTGCAATATGATTGCCTATTAAAACGCCTCCAATAGGAAATCCATTTCCCATTCCTTTTGCAATCGTAATAATATCCGGTTTGATGTTATGGTGTTGAAAACCAAAAAACTTACCCGTTCTGCCATAACCAGCCTGCACTTCGTCTAAAATCAAAACTACATCGTACGTTTTACACAAGTGCTCTAAGGCTTGAAAAAAGGCTGTCGAAGCTTGGTCTAAACCGCCTACACCTTGAATGGATTCGATTATAACAGAGGAAACATCTCCTTTTTTTAATTCGTTTTCTAAGGCAACAACATCGTCAAACGGCAAGAATGTAACTTTTTGCTGCTTGTTTAAAGGCGCATTAATTTTTTCATTGTCGGTTACAGCAACCGCTGCAGAAGTTCTTCCATGAAACGAATTCTTAAAAGCAATCACTCTTGATTTGCCATTCACAAAAGAAGCTAGTTTCAACGCATTTTCATTGGCTTCAGCTCCAGAACTACACAAGAATAAATCATACTCTTCGCAGTCGGAAAGTTTTCCGAGCTTAGTTGCTAATTCCTCTTGAATTGGATTTTGAATCGCATTGGAATAAAAGGCCAAATGATCCAATTGATCTTTTAGTTTTGCCACATATTCTGGATGCGTATGACCTACCGAAATGACGGCATGGCCACCGTAAAGGTCTAAATATTCTATTCCTTTATCATCTGTAATGATACAATCCAGTCCTTTTACTGGGGTTACATCAAATAAGGGGTAAACGTTGAATAAGTTCATTGTTATTTATTTTTGTTTAATTGTTTAGTTATCTGATTAATATATTAAGCAGTTAATCGATTAACCGAATAAACTTTTCTAAAATCCACTTGGTTTCAATTTCAATCCTGTCGTTTCATCCAATCCAAACATCAAATTCATGTTTTGAATTGCTTGTCCTGAAGCACCTTTTGTCAAATTATCAATTACGGAGGTGATCAACAACCGATTTCCTTTTTTTAGTAAACTAATAATGCATTTGTTCGTTTGAAGTACTTGCTTCATATTGATGGCGGTGGTCGTAACGGTTACAAAGGGCTGATCGGCATAGAAAGTTTCATATTCTGACACTATTTCTTCTAAACTTTCTTCGATGGTTGTATACAATGTGGCGAAAATTCCTCTGGCAAAATCTCCTTTGTTCGGTATAAATATTAATTCATTAGTATAATCGGCTTGCAATTGCTTTACGCTTTGGTTTATTTCGCCCAAATGTTGGTGTTCAAAAGCTTTGTAATGCGACATATTATTGGATCTCCAACTAAAATGTGTCGTTTCTGAAGGGGTAACTCCAGCGCCAGTGCTTCCTGTTGTAGCATTGATATGAACGTCCGTAGTTAGCATTCCAGCTTGTGCCAAAGGCAGCAGTGCCAACTGAATTGCAGTAGCAAAACAACCTGGATTGGCAATAAACTGAGCGTTTTTTATGGTCGCTTTATTTATTTCTGGTAAACCATAAACAAACGATTTTCCTTGAAATACTGCGTCTTTTGTCAAACGGAAATCATTTCCTAAATCGATAATTTTAGTGTGCGCTGCAAATTGATTTTGTGCTAAAAATGCTTTGGATTTTCCGTGTCCCAAACAGAGGAATACCACATTTACATTAGGATTAATAGTGTTGGTAAAATTCATTTCAATATCCCCAAGTAAATCTTGGTGTGCCACTGATAGTGGTTTTCCAGCATTGGTAGTGCTGAAAACAAAATCAATTGTGGCATTGGGATGAAACATCAATATTCTAATCAGTTCTCCCGCTGTATAACCGGATCCACCTATTATTCCAACATGTATCATTATCTCTTTTTTTAAATATTTTTATTGTTTGAACAAGTAAGGAATCAAGTCACCTTTAGTAAAAAATTCATAATTTTTTAAAAGATTATCCAAATTTCTTTTGAAAACTAAAACTTGATTTTTAGCCCCGATTGAAGTGAAAATCCTTTTCCTTTTTATTTTAAAAAAGGAAAAGATTGCAACGAAAAGCGGGACAAATTTTCTTAAAAAACACAGTATCTCTGCTCCTAAAAAAACATACTATTTTACACGTACGTTTCCTTATTCACAGATGAAAATATGTTTTGCGCATTGCCTAAAATTTTGATAAACCCTTTAGCATCGTCAGCGGTCCACGCATTGTTCATTTCGCCATATTGACCAAAACCAGTGTTCATCAAATCATTATCCGACTCGATTCCGTCCAACGTAAAATGATACGGTTTTAACGCTACTGTCACCGTTCCATTTACCGTTTTTTGAGTGTCTTCAAGGAAAGTTTCGATATTTCGCATCACTGGATCCAGAAATTGGCCTTCATGAAACAACATTCCGTACCAGTTTCCCAACTGTTCTTTCCAGTGCTGTTGCCATTTTCCAAGGGTGTGTTTCTCCAGTAAATGGTGTGCTTTGATAATAATTAACGGCGCAGCAGCTTCAAAACCAACTCTCCCTTTTATTCCTATTATCGTATCGCCAACATGCATGTCTCTGCCAATTGCAAAGGCGCTTGCGAGTTTTTCCAGTAAAATGATATTTTTTACAGGCGTATCCATTTTGTTATTGATCCCTACCAATTCTCCTTTTTCAAAGTGCAAAGTCACTTTTTCTTCGCCCTCTCTTTGCAATTGCGAAGGATATGCTTCACTTGGAAGCGGAAGGTTTGAGGTCAATGTTTCTTTGCCGCCAACACTCGTTCCCCAAAGTCCTTTATTGATGGAATATTGTGCTTTCTCCCACGAATATTCTACTCCATTTGCTTGCAAATACGCCACTTCTTCCTGTCTTGATAATTTCAAATCACGGATAGGAGTGATGATCTCTATTTCGGGAGCGATGGTTTGAAAAATTAAATCAAATCGGATTTGGTCATTTCCTGCGCCAGTGCTTCCGTGAGCAATTGCATCAGCACCAACCGATTTGGCATATTTAATCGCTTCCATAGCTTGAAACACACGTTCAGCACTCACAGATAGCGGATATGTATTGTTTTTTAGCACATTGCCATAAATTAAATATTTGATAGCCTTATCATAATATTTATCTACAATGGTAAGGGTAGTGTGTTGCGCACTTCCTAAATCGTAGGCTCTTTCTTCAATTGCTGCTAGTTCGGCTTCGTCAAATCCTCCTGTATTGATAAGAACGGTATGAACTTCATAACCTTTCTCATTCTTCAAATATTTCAGGCAGTAGGAGGTATCTAATCCTCCACTATATGCTAATACTACTTTTTTCATAATTATATTATTTTTTTCCTCCCAGTTTTCCCGCAGTGGCGAGCCTTAATAGGCGAGGGGAATTTTATTTGTTCTTCCTATTTATTTGTTGCTTTTTCTTTCTTGACTCCCTTCTCTTCGGGGAGGGTTAGTGATGGGATTAATCTTCCAAGAAAATAGCTTGTTTTATTTTTTTTAACCGGTTCCAGATCCGGACATTAAAAGGATGCTTTGAAGGATCTTTCTGTTTTTCTTTCGGATCATATAACATTCCGGTGCACAAACACATTTTATTTTCTTTGCTTTTTAGAATTTCATAATTGGTGCAGGTTTGACACCCTTTCCAAAAACTGGGATCATTCGTTAATTCTGAAAAAGGAACTGGTTTGTATCCTAAATCAGAATTGATTTTCATTACTGCTAATCCTGTCGTGATTCCAAATACTTTAGCTTCTGGATACTTGTCTAATGAATAATCAAAAACAAATGATTTGATTTTTTTTGCTAAACCTAAATTTCTATAATCTGGATGCACAATCAGTCCAGAATGGGCCACAAATTTACCGTGTTGCCAACTTTCGATATAACAAAAGCCGGCAAATTTTCCATTATCTAAGGCGATAACAGCATCCTTACTTTCCATCTTTTTTTTGATGTATTCTGGAGTTCTTTTAGCAATTCCAGTACCTCTCAAAAGGGCAGATAATTCTATTGTTTCGCATATTTCTTGCGAATATTTATAATGTTCTTCCTGAGTTGTTATGATAGAAATATTCATTTCAAGAGCTGAATTTTTGAGTTAAAAAATGAGTTATCAGTTTGTTTTGAAACGCATTATTCCTCCCACTAAAATTAAAAGTAAAATACGAGTTTGTGGTCCAATAAATTGAATAACAATTAATTAGTAAAAATAAAGGAATCATCTTGGAATGTACTATCCAACTGGGAAATAAATGTGATTTCAAAACGAGAAAGAATAAAATAGGAATAAAAATATCAGAGCACTTGAGGAAACTATACTGATAGTGTCCGTACTTCGGGAGAAGTAGCAGGTCTGTTTGTCCGTGAGATAGGAGTTATATTTATATTGGTATTATTCATTGAAACAAAAGTACACTATTTTTTAAAACTCATCACCTATTTTTATTTTTCTAACAAAATTTTAATGAATTGTTGATTTAATTAAAAACAAAAAAAACTCCTTGATCAATTTATTTATCAAGGAGTTAGATACAAGAGTATTTATTTTTGGAGACTAATTTCTAAAGCGGTTGCGGCTTATAATGTCTTTAATTTTAGCTTTCAAGTCTTCTCCCGTATCATAAACCATCTGTTCGCTACTAGGAAAGGGAACTGGATTTCTGTCAAAATAAGAGTAGTAGTTGTCGTCAGAAGCACGTCGGTCTCCTTTGTACGTTGCGTAAATATTCTCAAAAATGAACTCACTGCTAATCGGAAAAGAGTGTAGCAATTGATTGCTTCTAAAATTCAAATAGTCAATTTTAGCGGTAATTTGGCACGATTTAAATTGTCTGAATTCATAAATCCTGGCCGTCACTGTTTTAAGATTATCTACCATAACTACTTTTCCTTTTTCGTCAACGACTTCTTTTCCATTGGCGTCAATCAGTTTTTTGACACCCTCTTTTATGATACGTTCTTTCACAAATTCCCTTTCTTTAATTTGCTCTGGCGAAATAAATATTTGGCGAAAATTGATTACCATTCCATAATCATATTCAATTCCTTTTTGTTTCTTGCTGTGGTAAACAGTCCATTTGTCATTTAATCCCAATGTGCTGAAGTCCAATAGGTCATTTTGAAGCCGAATAGGAATAATCATGTTGGTTTCATTTTTGGTATACACCGAGACATAATCAGAGCCTTTAAATTGTGCTTCCTCCAGCAGTTGTATCACGTTTTTGTAATTTGGATTTATTTGGTTCAAATACTCCAGGTCATCATACGCTTTCCTGAAGTTCATCTTGTCAGTAGTTGCCATTAATTTTTTAGCATTGGCATATAAATACCCTGATAATGCATTTTTGCTATCTATAATCTGATCGTTATAATTATCAAACGGAAAAATAGCGTTTCTGCCTTCTTTAAGTAGCTTAAGCGGGAGCAACGGTTTAATGGTTTCCTGACGTTGATTCAGTTGTAAATACGTCGTGTACATTTTTTCCAATTGCGCGGGATTGGCGTCTTTAGCAAGCAAATTTATGGAATTCAAATCCCGTTCTTTTGCTTTGGCGAAAGCCTCTTCTAGTAAATAGACATACTCTTGTTTGCCTTTTTTATCTTTATTAGTCCGCAAATTAGACACTGCATTTTCGATAGCCTGATCATAATTCCCAGAACTTAATAAGTTTTGGATTTGCTTGACACCGCATGCTGAAACAAGGATAAACAAGAATAATAACAGCGTAATTTTTTTCATAAGCACTTCTTTTTAGCAAGTTTCTATCAATTTGTAACTATTTAAAGTGCTTCAAAAATAAGAAAATTATTAAACCTGATAATTTTATTAGTCAAAATATAGTGAAAACGATACAAATTTTTAGGGAGCTGCTTCCAGCTATTCGTTACAAGTTTATTGGCATCAGGTTGTTTTTGTAAGCCCTAAAAGGAGCTTCCTACGGTCGCTCTTTTACAACAACAAAAAACTAACCTGCTGCTGCATAAAGCTTTTCACTTCTATCCGGGCTCTGAGATGATGAATAAAGCAGTACATTTGAATTGTCGCCAGTGAATTATCCAGAAACACAAAATTAGTACTACATGTTTGAAAACCCTTTATTCTTAATTCCATTTATGGCAGGACTGGCTTTTACAGTAGCGGGTCTTATTATGCTTAAATTTCCACCAAAGAAAATAAATTCTCTGTATGGTTACCGAACGGCAAACGCAATGAAAAGTCAAGAAAGATGGGATTTTGCTCAAAATTATTCGTCTAAAGAAATGATTAAGCTGGGTTTACTATTGAGTGCTTGCTGCGTTTTTAGTTTCGTAACAAACTTTGATCCTACGATAAATAGGAATGTAGGTCTAAGTCTTTTGATTGTGACGGTAATTGGGCTTTTAGTACGAGTAGAAAGAGCGATCAATAACAAATTTGGCACGCAATAAATACCAAATTCAATTGATTTTAGCAGTTTGTTTTGGCGCATACTTTAAAATAAAAAACTCCGAAAGTCTAGACATTCGGAGTTTTGTTTATAGTTTTTTAGAATTTCATTTTCTAACGAACGGCGGCAGTAGTTTGCTGGAAACTTCTCCAAAACCAATTCTTACATGGCCATTTTGACAAAAACCTTTCATAATAACAGTGTCATTGTCATTAATAAACTTACGTTCTGTCCCATCATTTAGTTTAATTGGGTTTTTTCCTCCCCAAGTTAATTCTAGCATGGAACCAAAACTATCTTCAGTAGGCCCTGAAATAGTACCTGAACCCATCATATCACCAGAATTCACACGACAACCATTAGAAGTATGGTGTGCTAATTGCTGGCTCATTGTCCAATACATGTATTTGAAATTTGAACGTGAAATCACCGTCGGTTCTGCTTTTTCAGGCTGAATGGCTACTTCTAAATTAATATCAAAAGAATGCTTTCCTTTTTGTTGTAAATAGGGCAGTGGAGTTGGTTCTTGTTTTGGTCCTTTAGTTCTAAAAGGTTCCAAGGCATCCATTGTCACAATCCACGGCGAAATGGAGCTTGCAAAACTCTTAGCTAAGAACGGTCCTAGTGGCACATATTCCCACTTTTGAATATCGCGCGCACTCCAGTCGTTCAGTAACACCATTCCAAAAATATAATCTTCCGCTTCTGTTACGGCTATATTTTCGCCCATTATATTGACATCAGTGGTAATAAAGGCCGTTTCTAATTCGAAATCTACTAAACGAGAAGAGCCAAAAACGGGTGTAGTTTCCCCATTTGGCAAGGTTTGTCCCATCGGGCGGTGAACCGGAATACCAGAGGGAACTATAGTAGAACTTCTACCATGGTATCCCACAGGAATGTGAAGCCAGTTAGGTAGTAACGCATTTTCTGGGTCTCGAAACATTTTCCCTACATTAGTCGCGTGCTCTTTACTGGAGTAAAAATCAGTGTAATCGCCTATCAATACAGGCAACTGCATTTCAACATCCTCTAAATTGAAAATGATAATGTCTTTGTGCTTTACGTTATCTCGTAATTTCGGATTGGTCAGATCAAAAAGTTCCGCAATTCGGTTTCGAACCAAACGCCATGTTTTTTGGCCATCAGAAATAAAATCATTCAAAGTATCCTGCATGAACATATCATCGGTCAATTCAATACCTTCAAAATAATTTAATTGTTGCAAAGCGCCTAAATCAATGGCGAAATCTCCTATTCTAGTTCCTACGGTTACGACGTTCTCTTTTGTAAGAAAAACACCAAACGGAATGTTTTGAATGGGAAAATCACTGTTTGCATCTACTTCTAGCCATGATTTTCTATTGGTATCGTTAGCTGTTATCGGCATATTTTGTTAATTAATTTGTTAAAAAATTACTCATCAAATATATTATAATCTAACTATTAACCAAACGTTTTTTTGTATTTTTGCATCAAATTAACGAAAATCAAAAAAATGCAACGCGACGAACAAATTTTTGACCTTATTCTGGAAGAACAAGAAAGACAAATTCACGGATTAGAACTTATTGCCTCAGAAAACTTCGTAAGTGACGAGGTAATGGAAGCTGCTGGTTCCGTTTTAACCAACAAATATGCGGAAGGGTATCCTGGCAAAAGATACTACGGCGGTTGCGAAGTAGTTGACGTTGTGGAGCAAATTGCAATTGACAGAGCCAAAGAATTATTTGGAGCGGCTTATGCTAATGTGCAACCTCACTCTGGTTCTCAAGCTAATACAGCGGTTTACCACGCGTGTATTAAACCTGGAGACAAAATTTTAGGTTTTGATTTGTCTCATGGTGGACACTTGACTCACGGTTCTCCAGTGAATTTTTCCGGTCGTTTGTACACTCCTTCTTTTTATGGCGTGGACAAGGAAACTGGAAGATTAAATTATGATAAAATTCAAGAAATAGCAACAAGAGAACAACCAAAATTGATCATTGCAGGTGCTTCGGCATACTCTCGTGATATGGATTTTGAGCGCTTCAGAGTAATTGCTGATAGTGTAGGAGCCATTTTATTGGCTGATATTTCACATCCAGCGGGACTAATTGCCAAAGGTTTGATGAATGATCCATTGCCTCATTGCCATATTGTTACAACTACAACGCACAAAACGTTGCGTGGTCCTCGTGGAGGATTAATTTTAATGGGTAAAGATTTTGAAAATCCATTTGGTTTAACCACCCCAAAAGGCGAAATCAGAATGATGTCCTCTTTGTTGGATTTAGCTGTTTTCCCTGGAAATCAAGGGGGTCCATTGATGCACATTATTGCTGCAAAAGCGGTAGCTTTTGGTGAAGCATTAAAAGACGAATTTTTTACGTATGCTTTACAACTACAAAAAAATGCTAATGCGATGGCAGATGCTTTTGTAAAAAGAGGTTACGAAATCATTTCTGGTGGAACGGATAATCACATGATGTTGATTGATTTAAGAAATAAAAATATTTCTGGAAAAGAAGCTGAAAACGCATTAGTAAGAGCAGAAATAACAGTTAATAAAAACATGGTTCCCTTTGATGATAAATCTCCATTTGTGACTTCAGGAATTCGTGTAGGAACAGCAGCAATTACCACTCGAGGTTTAGTTGAAGAGGATATGGAAACTATTGTTGCTCTTATCGATAGAGTATTAGTGGATCACACTAACGAGGAGGTTATCGAAGCGGTAGCAAACGAAGTAAACGAAATGATGAGCGAAAGAGCTATTTTCGTATACTAAATAAATACATCTTAATGTTTTAAAGTCGAAAGTCGAAAGTCTTTGAATAGAATTTAATATTCTGTCTGACCTTTTGGCTTTCGACTTTTGACGTTATGACTTTCTAACTTTAAGACTAAAATTATGTCTGTATTACGATTAAAATTACCAACGGATCCAAGATGGGTCAATATTGTAGAAAAAAATATCGAAGAGATCTTAACAGATCACGCTTGGTGTGAACAAAAAGCCGCTACAAATGCCATTACGATTATAACAAACAATTCAGAGCATCAAGATTTAGTGCAGGATTTATTGGCTTTGGCCAAAGAAGAAATCGACCATTTTGAACAAGTCCATACTATTATAATTAAACGTGGATTGAAATTAGGACGCGAGCGCAAAGACGATTACGTGAATGAATTGTATTTGTACATGAAGAAAAGTGGGACGGGAAGTAGAGTGTCAGCTTTAGTGGAACGGTTATTGTTTTCGGCTATGATAGAGGCCAGAAGTTGTGAACGATTCAAAGTGCTTTCAGAAAACATTCAGGATGAGGAATTAGCTGTATTCTATAGAGATTTAATGGAAAGTGAAGCAGGACATTACACCACTTTTATTACTTACGCACGCAAGTATGGAGTAGGAATTAATGTAGAAAAACGCTGGAGAGAGTGGCTGGAATTTGAAGAGTCTGTTATTGCAAATTATGGTAAAAATGAAACGATTCATGGGTAAGTTTAAGCAATGAAGTTTTAATTAATCAAGATCAAACATTTATATTTATGTAGTTAAATATATTTGTAGACCTTAAATTATATATTTTTAATAAATTTATTATTTGCTATCGATTGGTAATTTTTGGTATACTTTTATGGCGTCAAACTAATGTTTAATAATTTATTTATTCGATGAAGCTCAATTATAATTATGATGGAAATATTGCTTGTAAGCGGATATTAGAAGACCAATTAGACAAATTAAAGATAGAATACCAAATTTTAGGTTTAGGTCAAATTGAAATTAATGATGATTTATCGTTAGAAAGTTTCGAAAAACTCCAATTAGAACTTGAAAGATATGCAATACACATTATTAATAATCCAAAAATCCAACTGATACAAGCAATTAAAGATGCAATTATCGAAATTATTTATGACAAAGATAAATTTCCAAGTAGCACAATTTCGCAGTATTTATCAGAAAAGTTAAAATTTAGATATGGATACATTACTACTCTTTTTTCTGAATACACGTATACATCGATTGAAAACTTTATCATTATTCAAAAAATTGAAAGAGCTAAAAAATTAATTTTAGCTGAAGAATTAAGTCTGACTGAGATTTCTTATGAATTGAATTATAGTAGCGTCGCCTATTTATCAACGCAATTCAAAAAAGTAACAGGATTAACACCTTCCATGTTTAAAAGAATAGTGGATAAAAAAAGACTTTTATCAAAGAAAAAGAATAAATAGAACAATCCATACCCTTATTTTTATGATTAATAAAATAGATAGAATTCATATTTTGATTGCAGATGATGACGAAGAGGATTTGCAACTTTTTAATGAAGCTTTAGCCGAACTAAAAATGGACTATAAACTGACCTCGTTTAAAGATGGTAAAGTTTTAATTGATTATCTGGAAAATCTGGAAAATAAGTTGCCTCATATTTTATTCTTGGATTTGAACATGCCTTGTAAAACAGGACATGAATGTCTTAAAGAAATAAGATCAAATTCGCGGTTCATAGATGTTTCCATTGCAATATATTCAACCTCCTCGTCAGAAAAAGATATTGAAGATAGTTTTGTACAAGGCGCTAATATTTACATAAAAAAGCCGAATGATTTTTCTAAACTTAAAAAGGTAATTAAAGACGTAGTAAATATGGACTGGCAGTATCAGTCTTCAGGTTTAAACAAAGAAACCTTTTTTTATAGTTTGTAAATCTAAAAAAAAAGTAAAAATTTTAAGATTTTAAAAATTTCCAAGTATTCAGCACCAATTTTAAGATTGGCAATCCTAGTCGAATTGTGACAAACACAATAGTTTTATAAGAGAGAAAGGAAATCCAAATTTTAGAGCAAAATTATATATTTTTATCCAACAAGAAATCTTTCTTTGAGTACAATAATTGACCTAAATAAATTACAATGTTATCACTATCTGAAGCTACTTCCACTGATTTTAAAACGATCCAATACATAGCAAATAAAACTTGGCCTGTTACCTACGGTGGTATTTTGTCAAAGGAACAGATTCATTATATGCTTAATTTGTTCTATTCCGAAAAAGCTTTACTCGAAAATTTAAACCAAAAAGGACATCTTTTTCTATTGGTAGAGGAAGATGGAGTTTGTCTTGGATTTGCTTCTTATGAACACCGTTATTTAAACCAAGAAGTAACAAGGCTCCATAAAATTTACTTGCTTCCGGAAGCTCAAGGAAAAGGAGCAGGGAAGTTCTTGATTGATACAATTGAAAATTTAGCAAGACAAAATCATTCGGTTGCTATTTCTTTGAATGTCAATAAATTTAACAAAGCACTCTCTTTTTACAAAAAAATAGGTTTTGAAATCGTCGCCGAGGAAGATATTGAGTTAGGGTATGGCGGTTATAAAATGGAAGACTACAAAATGGAAAAAGTTCTGTAGGTTAACGTTTTCTTATTCCTGTGAAATTATTTTCAGTATGTAATTATGTACCTAGGATATCCACTTAAAAATGGATAATGTCGTATATTTATAGAAATAATAGATCATAAACTACAAAGTTAAATAAGAAACAAAATGAGTTTTACTATACGACTACTATTTTACCTACTAGCTTTTAGTTTTGTTTCTTGTGCTAAAGAAGAAACGGAAAAAATTAAGCCAACCATTGGAGAAGTGACCGAAAGTGTCTATGCATCTGGCGTTATCAAAGCGGATGGCCAGTATACTGTTTATTCCACTGTAAACGGAACATTATTAAAAGTAAATGTTATTGCGGGTCAATCTATTAGCAAAGGACAACGACTATTTGAGTTGGAAAGCGAAAAAGCGGAACTGAACACTGAAAATGCACGACTGGCTTACCAATTAAGCTTAGAAAGCAGCCGCTATATTCAAGATAAAATGGCTGAAATGGAAATGAAAGTTCAGTCTGCTAGAGATAAATTAACGGTAGACGAATCCATTTACCGCCGAAACAAAAATGTCATAAACCAAGGTGGAATTTCAGAAGTTGATTTTGAAAGAATCGAATTAGCATATAAAAGTTCGAAAATTAATTTTGAATCTACTAAAAAACAATTGACGCAACTTAGAGCTCAATTGAAAAATGAACAAAGTAAAAATGCGATTAATTTACAACTCAATCAAAAATCTCAAAATGATTTTAGTATTAAGAGTGCGTTCTCTGGACAGTTATTTGATGTTCTGGTAAAAGAAGGGTCTTTGATTACACCTCAAATTGCCTTAGCGATAATAGGTCAAGCCAATTCTTTTTTGTTAGCGTTAGAAGTTGACGAAAATGATATGGTTCGCGTAAAAACGGGTCAGAAAGTACTTGTAACGATGGACAGTTACAAAGGAAAAGTTTTTGATGCAATTGTCGATAAAATTTATCCCATCATGGAGGAGCGTTCCCGTACTTTTAAAATCGAAGCCCATTTTATGAAACCACCGCCAAAACTCTATCCAAATCTTACAGCAGAAGCTAATATTATTATTCAAACGAAAAAAAATACCATCACCATACCAAAACTGTTCTTAATTGAAGGTAAATATGTTTTAGTAAATAAAGATGAAAAAAGAGCAGTAAAAACGGGCTTAAGCGATTATCAGAAAGTAGAAATAGTAGCGGGATTAAAGGCGAACGAAATGATTTATAAACCTCAATAATGAACTTTAAACTTATTTTAAATATTGCATTTCATTTGCTTCAAGCGCGCTTAAAGCAAACCATTGTTGCGGCAGTTGGTGTAACTTTTAGCATTGCCATGTTTATTGCTTTAGTAAGTTTTATGAATGGACTCAATGATTTATTAGATGGATTGATGCTCAACAGAACACCACATGTGCTGCTGTATAATGAAATAAAACCTTCTGAAAATCAACCTATTTTTTTGTCGGAAGAATTCAAGAACAATACCAATTTTATCCGTTCTATAAAACCAAAAGATATTGGTAAGTCCATTTACAACAGCAAAACAATTATATCTGTTTTAAAAAAAGATACCCGGGTTATAGATGTTGCTCCAAAAGTGACTTCCCCTGTTTTTTTTAATTCTGGAACAATTGAAATCAGCGGAGTAATTAACGGCATTGATGTGCTATCTGAGGAAAAATTATTTAAAATAAGTGATTATATAGTAGACGGTACTGTGACTGATTTGCTTCAAAACAATAGTATTATTATCGGAAAGGGTTTGTCCGATAAAATGTTACTTTCCAGGGGTGATATAATTAAAATCACCACTTCTAAAGGAAAGCTAGCTTCGCTAAAAATCGTTGGAATTTCTGAAATTGGAATTGCAGAGATTGATAATGTGATGAGTTATACTTCATTGGCGACCGCTCAAAAAATAGTGGGAGAAGCTACTAATTACATCACGGATATTCAGATAAATTTATACGATATGACCACGGCGCCTGCTGTTGCAAATGAGTTTAGGAATACCTTTAATCTTGATGCAATCGATTATCAAACTGCCAATTCTCAGTTTGAAACTGGTAGCACGGTGCGAAGCATTATTTCCTATGCGGTTGGAGTAGTTTTACTTATTGTTGCCGGTTTTGGAATTTATAATATTCTGAACATGATGATTTATGAAAAAATGGATAGTATTGCCATTTTAAAAGCTACAGGATTTTCTGGTAATGATGTGCAATGGATATTTATTTCACTTTCGATAATTATTGGACTTGCGGGGGGCTTGTTTGGTTTATTGTTTGGCTATATTTTCTCTTCGATTATAGATAGTATTCCATTTGAAACCGCTTCGCTGCCTACCGTGAAAACATATCCTATTAATTACAATCCACTGTATTATGGAATTGGGATTACTTTTGCTTTATTCACAACAACTATTGCTGGACTTTTCCCTGCGCTAAAAGCCAGTAAAATAGATCCAGTTGAAATTATCAGGGGAAAATAGAGATGGAAAATAATGTTATTTTAGAGACAAAAGGCTTGAGTAAATATTTTTACGATCCCGTAAAATTTCAGGTCTTGAAAGAAATTGAAATGCGCATTAATTATGGTGAATTTGTGTCAATAGTAGGCAAATCGGGCTGTGGAAAATCGACTTTATTGTACTTGCTCTCCACAATGGATACAGCGTACGACGGTCAAATTTACATTCACAACGAACTTGTAACAGGAAAGACAGATAGAGAATTAGCTTTGATTCGAAATGAAAAAATAGGTTTTGTATTTCAGTTTCATTATTTATTGGCAGAATATAACGTACTAAAAAATGTCATGCTTCCAGGGATGAAATTAGGCAAATATTCCGATCAAGAATTAGAAAATCGTGCGATGAAGCATTTAAAAACGCTCGATATGGAAGATCAAGCACTGAAAATGCCCAATCAGTTAAGCGGTGGTCAAAAGCAGCGGGTGGCAATTGCTCGCGCACTGATCAATGATCCTTTGATAATAATGGGCGATGAGCCCACCGGGAATTTAGACAAGAAAAATAGTGACTTGGTTTTTGATATTTTCAATAGGCTTACCCAAGAAGAAAATCAGACTTTATTAGTAGTTACCCATGATACTGATTTTGCTAATAGGACCTCAAGGATTATTACCATGGAAGATGGGAAAATAATTTCTTAAAAAGATTTATTCAACTATAATATCATGTTTGTACAGCAATCCTTTCAGCCCTTCCATAGAAAAAATGGCTTTCTTTAATTTTGTTGTTTTGGGATCAATTGTATAATTATAGCTAGTTTTAAAATCAGCTTTGTTGGCAATTGCTTTTGCAAATTCGGAACGGTGTAAATCACAGTTTTCAAAAAGTGCTTCGGTCAAATCCGAACCCATAAAATCTACTGCAACAAGACTACAATTAGTAAAAGAGGTTCCTTTTAGTTTTAAAGTATAAAATTTGGAGAAATCCAAAGTACACTTGTTAAAGGCGATTTCGAAAATTAATTTATCACACATTGAAAAATTCACTTCCTTGATTTGACAACGATTGAAAGTAACGGTTCTAAACGCTACGTAATTAATTTTTGCGTCGTTAAAAACACAATCATTAAAGGTGCAGTCAATAAAAGTTACTGCTACAAAAACACAGTTGGAGAAATTACAATTGGTAAACGTACAGCACTCAAATTCCTTGCAATTGACTTCTTCTTCGTTATAAGTAATTTTACTGTATTCAATATCTAGAAAATATGCTGGCATTTAGGAGTTTTAAATTCGGGTTTTAAAGGAGTGAGTTCGCAACAAAGTAACAAAATTCTAAATCGTCAATCTGGATAAATTAGCAGTATTATTTTTAGAATATTAAACTCTTTCATAGTCTCCTTCCCAATGTTGAATCGCTTTTTTGATTGCTTTTCCTGAAAGATTTTCATTCAGTGCTCTTTGTATAAGTGCTGTAAGCTCAGTGTCAGGCGCAAATCGTAAAGCAAATAATTGATCATCATTGAGTCGATATTCAAAATCCTCTAATCTTTTGCCTGTTATAGAAAAATAACGGTACCTCATTTCTAAACGTACGATTCGATTTTGCAGCGTGAGTGCGTAATGTTGGCGTAACATAAAAGCAAGGCAAAAAAGCACTACAAATATAATGCTGATAAAAGTCCAAATGAGTTGATCCTCAGTGGTAAAGGTAAAGTACATACTGAAAGCCAATAAAGTCATAACTATTGGATAATAGACAAAATGATGAGGTGGATAATACTTAATATGATTTTTAAAGGATTGAATTTCCATTTTATTTTTTTTTAAAGATACTCAAAACTACTTATTTTTATAAACTTTAATGATTTTAAACTAAAATTCGTCAGGCTCAGTAAGGATAAGTTCATTTGTGAAAGTATTGTTTTTGAGAGAATCCAAAGGGTTATTTACAAAGTACATTTTCATCATTCCTTTATTTTTCACTTCAACTTCCCCTCTGTATTCGCAATCAAAATCATTTTTAATAATATTATATGTAAAATCGGATATATTTATCTTTCCTGCTTCTGAGTTAGATTCCATTCGGGAGGCGATATTCACTGTATCTCCCCAAATGTCATAGGAGAATTTTTTTATTCCAACCACTCCCGCTACTAGTGGACCTGTATTGATTCCGATTCGAATTTCAAAACGAGTTTGATTTTCTGAATTCACATTTTTTGAAGCTGCTACAAATTGGGCAATTTCCAGCGCTGCAAGTACTATTTTATGAGCATGATCTTTAGTGGGGAAGGGCAAACCGCCGGCGCACATATAGGCATCACCAACGGTTTTAATCTTTTCCAAATTGTATTTATCCATTATTGTGTCAAATTTTGAAAAATAAAAATCAATACTTTCTACCAATTTCTCAGGAGATAAATTTTCAGAATACTTTGTAAATCCTTCAAAATCAGAAAATAAAACAGTAACAGAGTCAAACTTTTTAGCTTGAACTTTTCCGCTTCGTTTTAGTTCAAGGGCAGTTTCCTCAGGGAGAATATTCAAGAGTAATTGATTAGAACGATTTTTCTCTTCTTCAATAATACCATTTGTCTTCTTGATAAATTTATAACGTCTATAAAAACCTATGGTAATAATTAAGATTAGCACTAAAGAGATTGCAGTAGCATAAATGATATTTTGTTGTTTTTTCTCTTTTAATTTCTGAATTTCTGAATCTTTCTCGAGTAGGTCCACTTCAATTTGCTTTTGGGAAACCTCATAATTTGTCCTTATGTCAGCCATTTGCTGAACGGATTTTAGGTTAGTGACACTATCTCGATATGCAATGTGATTTTTATAGAATTTAAGGGATTCTTTTGGATTTCCAGCTTTCTGATAGAGTTCATAAATTTTAAGATTCGAATTACTAATTTGTTCCTTTAATCCATATTTTTCTGCCAGCTGCAGACTGCGCTTCGCATAACGAAGTGCTGCAGGCCAATTATTCTGCATTAAGTAGATGTCGGACATGTATAACAAATAGTCTGAAATGGCATAATAGTCTTCTAATTCTTCTAGGATATTCATGGCCTCTCTAATGTAGGACTTAGCAAGATCACTTTTGCCTATTTTGGCATATACCATTCCAATATTTCCCAAAGTGTATGCCGTGCCACTCGAATAATTAATCTTCTTAAAAATAACACCAGCCTCTTCAAAATTAGTTAAAGCTAAAGCAAATTTTTTGTTCTTGGAATATTCATCTCCAGCGTTTAATAGTACGCTAGCCAGAGATATGGAATCATTGGATTTTCGTAGCAATTGTATTGACTTATTATAGTAAATTTCGGCATTATTGGAGTTTCCCATAACTGAATACACATCCGCTATTGCCATGTATGATATTCCTTCTCCATTCTTGGACTTCGCTTTGATTGCTGCTTTTCCCCCATTGAAAAAATCGTTTAAAGCCTCGTTTAAATTTCCTTTTAGTCTATTTTTTGTGCCTTTTTGATAATATCCTCGATACAGATATAAGTTGTTTTTCTCTACTTTTGATAATGCAATTAATTCATCTGCATAGTGGATTGATAATTTTAAATTATTCACTTCATTAAATGATAAATTCCGAAGTAATTCTAATTTTTCCGTATTTCCAAGTTCATTTGTTTGATAAATTTTCAAAAGGCTATCAGCCACCTTTTGATTCTGAGCCTGCATAATTAAGTTCAGAAAAAGTGAAATAACAACCAGAAATGAGATTCTGACAAAAATTGTAAGGTCTTTTGCAAGTATCATGGGTTTGCCGCTAATTTTGGATCGATTTGGAAAGATTTAAAGTTATTTGCATTGGCGTAAATACTAAAATAAATACTGTATTTATCTATTTTTTTTAGCAAATTAGAATCATCTTTAACCTTAGCTGTACTATTCCCGGACCTGCCGCCGGTCCCTTTAATAGTTGATGAATCAAAAAAATTGACATCACTAAAATTTGGTTCGTAAACAATGCTGTCAATGGACACAGAAAATCCTGCATCGGTTGTCAAACCTATCCATTTCACGTCTTGGTTGATATACACATTAGATTTAAAGTCCTCTAAAGTGCCATTTGCAGAACGTCCGGAGTTATCATCCGATAGCGAACATTTAGCATTAATATCAGCCGGAGAAGGGTTATTCATTGTGTAAAGACTATTCGCTTGAACAGTCAATGCAATTACTACTTTTTTGCCCATAATTAATATATTTAATAGTTAATAATATTAATTTAAATAGACCAATTTAGAATGGGGCAGCGTAGATAAGGTATTGATTTTTAGTATTTTGGTCTACTTGTTCTATCAAATTTAGTTTATTTTTTGCAGATTTTAATCACATTATCTTATTATGAATTGTAGTTGAATTATTATACTGTAAAAAAATAAGAATGGAATTCTCACAGGAAGAATCAGAATTGAATGGATTCAAAAGTAATACCGGTATTTAGAGGAGTTAAAAAAACGCAAATAATTAAAAAAATATTAATTACAACTCTTTATTAACCAATTAATTAAGCTTATTTTGTTACTTTAGTAAAGCGAATGGATTATAATTAAAATAAATCCTTATGATTACTGATCACAATTCAATCAACTGGAAAAAAATTTTTTATTTTAAAAATATTATTTTAAATTTAGTAGGAGTAGCCTTGATAACTCTAGCATTAAAGGGGTTTATGATACCTAATAAATTTTTAGATGGCGGTATAATTGGTATTGCAATTTTAGTTCATGAAATTACCAAGTGGCCTTTTGGGATTTTAGTATTAGTATTTAATATTCCTTTTTTGTTTATCGGCAAGCAAATGTTGGGTAAAACTTTTGCTATACAAAGTTTGCTTACTTTTTTATTAATTGCTTTTAGTATGACTTTTTTTAATGTTGCTCCTGTCACGTCAGATCCACTATTGATTGCTTTATTTGGTGGTTGTCTTATTGGTGTTGGCATGGGATTGTGTATTCGTAGTGGTTCGACAGCTGATGGCGTAGAAATAATAGCATTATTGACAACTAAAAAAATTGGTCTCAATGTATCAGAGGTTATTTTCGCCATGAATACGTTATTGTTTCTCGCAGCTGCATGGTCTTTTGGTATTTCTACGGCATTGTATTCTATCGTAACTTATTTTTCAGCTGTAAAGTCTCTAGACTATATTTCTCACGGATTAGAGCAGTACACTTCATTGCATATCATCTCTTCCAAAAGTGAATTAATTAAATCGTTAATCGTACAAAAGCTAGGAAAAGGAATTACTATTATCAAGGGGGAAAGAGGCTATTTACCAGATAATTTCGAGGTCAAAAAAGATTGTGATATCATTGTTACCGTAGTTACCCGACTCGAGCTTTTGCGAATCAAGGAGGAAATTAGTAAACTAGATCCCCATGCATTTATGTTTATTCAATACATTAAAGAGGCTAGTGGTGGAATTTTAAGGAACGGTAATAAACATGACTAGTAAACCAGAATGTTGTGTTTTTAGGAACTCATTTCGCATTTTAAAAAGCAGGAAGAAGTGGGAATTATATAAAATGTTTAAAACTGGAGCCGAAATAAAATTCATAATTTTATAAAAAACAATAAATATGATACCAACGAAAGGATACGCAGTAAAAGATTCTAAAGCAGATTTAGCTCCTTGGAACTTTGAAAGACGTGAGGTAGGACCGCACGATGTTCAATTTGACATTCAGTTTTGTGGTGTCTGTCATAGTGATCTTCACCAAATAAAAGACGATTGGGGAGGAGCTATTTACCCGATGGTTCCTGGTCATGAAATTGTAGGGAAAGTGATAAAAGTAGGCAGCCATGTCAAAAAGTTTCAAATTGGAGATTTAGCAGGTACGGGTTGCTTGGTAGACTCATGTAGAACATGCGAAAACTGTCAGGAGGGATTAGAGCAGTTTTGTTTAAATGGTAGTACGGCAACCTATAATGCTATAGGACAAGATGGAAAAACACCTACTTATGGCGGCTATTCTAACACGATCGTGGTACATGAGGATTTTGTATTATGCGTTTCTGAAAAATTAGATTTAGCCGCTGTAGCACCGTTGCTTTGTGCTGGGATAACAACCTATTCCCCACTGAAGCATTGGAAGGTAGGAAAAGGTCATAAACTGGCTGTTTTAGGATTAGGAGGCTTAGGACACATGGCAGTTAAATTTGGTGTTGCATTCGGTGCTGAAGTTACCGTTTTGAGTACGTCTCCAGAAAAAGAAGCAGACGCAAAAAAACTCGGGGCCCATAAGTTCATTGTAACCACAGATGAAGAACAACTAAAAAGTGCTACTGGATATTTTGATTTTATTCTTGATACCGTTTCTGCACCGCATGATTTGAATTTATATTTGTCCTTATTAAGAGTAAATGGCGTACATATTTGTGTGGGCGTACCGCCAACACCTTATGAGATTCATGCTTTTAGCTTAATTGGTGGTAGAAAAAGTCTAGCAGGCTCTTTGATTGGCGGTTTGCCTGAAACTCAGGAAATGCTTGATTACTGCGCTGAGAACGGAATTGTTTCAGAAATTGAAATGATTGATATCAAAAATATTAATGATGCTTACAATCGTATGATAAAAGGGGATGTACGGTATCGCTTTGTGATTGATATGGCGACCTTGTAATAGAAATTAGTTATGTAGTATCAAAACCCTATCATTTATAACTGATTTGGATTTTTTTATGTCACATCCCTTAAATTCTCTACTACGGGTGAAAACTAATAGAACTACTTAAACTGAATTTATTTTTTTTGCCATAGCAGTAAAAAGTAAATTCGAAATTTGAGATTCCATAATGGTTTAGTAGTAGCGGATAATTCAATATTAAAACGTGTACGGATAAGTAGGTTAGACAATAGCAGTCTGGGGCCAATTTTGATTAATTAGTGCTATAAAAAAAACGCTGCAATTGCTTACAGCGTTTTAGTGGGGAGAGTAGGATTCGAACCTACGAAGTTTACACAGCAGATTTACAGTCTGCCCTCGTTGGCCGCTTGAGTATCTCCCCAAGACTCAATAAGCATTGCTTATTGTGCTAACCGGGTGCAAATATAGAAACAGTTTTGAAGTTTCCAAACTAAATTTGCACTTAATTTCAGTATTATTTTTAATGTATTGGTATTGAATAAAATAAAAAAATCTCCACTAGGGAGATTTTTTTCATTTCTACTAAAGAAGCCGTTTATTTTGCTAAAAGTTCTACTATTTTAGCTCTAAGAGCATCGCCTCTCAAATCTTTTGCGACTACATGTCCTGAAGCATCTAAAATAAAAGTAGCAGGAATAGATTCCACTTTGTATTGTGCTGCGATGGGTTCATCCCAAAACTTTAAATTTGAAACTTGATTCCAAGTTAATTTATCTTTTGCAATTGCTTCTTTCCAAGCTTTGGCATCTTTATCTAAAGATACGCCTATAATGTTCAGCCCTTTACTGTGTAATTCTTTGTAAAGCGCTACAACATTTGGATTTTCTTGACGACAAGGACCACACCAAGATGCCCAGAAATCAATTATTGTTACCTTACCTAAACTTTCTTTTAAAGAAATTATTTTCCCTTCTGGATTAGGAGCGGAAAAATCTGCTCTTCATTTACCGTCCGTTGTTGGGGCAGTTGCTCCAACAGCCGCAGGTGCTTTGATTTCAGCTAGTTTGGTTTTGATGGCTAAGCCTGGTTTAGTCTTTTTCAATGACTCCTCTAATCCGTTGTATAATTTTTCAGATTTTGCAACATCAGCCGTTGGGTCATTTAACATTCCTTGAATAATCAAAGCAGAAATGAATGATTTTGGATGTGTTTCAGCGTAAGTAACATATTTTGCTTTTGAAGCTACACCAACTTCTTCTTGAATCTTTGCAAATTCTTTCATCAAACCATTGATAACAACAGTATCTTTAGTTTGTTGTGCAGCATTCATAGCTTCCATGTTTTTATTTTGAAAATCCATCAGTTTCTTTTGAACTTTAGTGATTTCCTCATTGAAAGTTACATACTCATCATTATTATACGTTCCTGATACTTTCGATTTTTGAATACTATCTTTATTAATAGCAATAGTTACTTCGCCATTTTCTAATATAAAAGGTATTTTAGCTTGTGCTCCCTCTAATTGAATGGTGTAAAATGAAGGTTCAGTAATTGTTCCTTTCATTTCAAATTTCCCATTTTCAACTTTTACAGTATCTTTTGGTAAGATCATTCCAGTTGCATCTTGTGTTTCTAAGATAATTGTTTTACCATTTTCAATTCCTGTTGCAGTTCCCGAAATGATGTACTCGTCTTTGCCAACTTTGCTACAAGAAATTAAAACAACAGTTGCCGAAAGTAATAGAATTATTTTTTTCATTATTAATTAGTTAATTGAGTTAAGTCTGCAAAAGTATTTAAAAAATATAAAATATAATTCATTTTAGAACCTAAATTTTTGTTATAATTTACAATTAATTATGTATTGTTTGAAATGAATTGATTAGGCCGTTTTAGGCGCTAATAGTTGTTAGCTGTAACCTTTACAGCGGATGCCAATGGTAGCAGTTACGTTTTTTAACGCAGCAATAAAAAACATTTAAAAATGAAAAATGAATCTGTTTTGGTGTGATTTAACCATTGTTAAGTCGGTAAAAAAAAATATTTTTTTTATGAGGTTCAAAAATAGTGATACGGAAATATTTTAAAATCTTGTCGTACTATGATTTGAAGTATAAATCCTTTAAAATGTGATAATAGAAGAAAAGAAGTGTTTTGAAACCAAAAAAGCACCCTTGTTAAGGATGCTTTAAAATTTTATGTGGTAAAAAATTAATCTTGATTGATTGTTTTTCTCCAAGTAAACGAATTCAGAATGTGTCTTTTTGCAAATCTTCCAGGAGAATCCGCGTTGACCATTTTTACGTAAGTTGCTTTAGGGACACTAATGTATTCATAAACACTACCGTTTGAGAAATTGATGATTAATCTTCCTTCAACAAACTTATAGTCTGAGATTGTTGATGTAGAAATGGTTTCAGTATATTCTGGTAAGTTTGCTTTTATAGTCTCAGGATTGATACTTACCAAAAAGTGATACGCTTCAATAATTTTTTTACTATTTTCTTCAGCAGCTTTTAATCCAGCTTCATCACCCGAAAATTTGTCGGGATGCGCTTCCTTCATCGCATTACGATAAATCGTTTTCAAATCTTTTAGCTCTGCAGTTTTGTCTACATTCAGCAGTTTGCGGTATTCAACTATTTTTTTCATAAATAAGGTAACTACTTGTCTTTTACTATAAAATCAATATAATTTGATTTCAAAATCGACAAATTTTTTGCAAAGGTACACTTTTTTTTATTTTTTTGGTTTCACACCAATAAATTTTAAAAAAAAAGTACTTTTTACCGTTCCTGTTTAAAAAATTTAAAAGCTAAAATCAACTATTGCTGTGGCTTGTTATTTGCTTTATCGAAGTTTTTTGATTTTTTTGGATATTTGTTGTAACTGATATCACTTGGATTTTCAATGATTGATTTTATAGTGATATAATCTCCAACAGCATGTTTTTGTGCCATTTTATAATCTAAAAGATACACACCACAAAAAAAGTTGTTATTTTCATCTTTTTCCATAATTCCGGTGTAAATACCTTTTTGTAACATTCTTTCTTCAGAAGCTTTAGTCATAATCCGTTTATTTTAGTAATTCTAGTGGGCAAAGTTAATCAAATATAGTTTGTCTTTCTACGATTTGGACTTTCTGATTATCTTTGCCACATGGAAAAAATTTTTCGGCCAAACCCTAATTCCTTCAAAAATACTTTCTGCGTTTTTGATGAAGTGTCCGTTGATGCTATTAGCGGATTGAAAATTCAGTATGACAGCAAATCGGGAAGTAAGTATTATTACACTAAAACAGGAATGTTTCGCCTGTCCAATCATTGGGGACGATTAGCAAACAGCAAATGGCGTCTTGAACCATTAAATCCAACAACTCTTTCTAAAATTAAATTAGGTTTCGCCCCTTGGGACCACTTTTATCCAGATAATGCTTTGGAAGAACTCTACTATTTACAAGTAAATTTCTCAAATAAAACCGTTAATTATCAGCATAAAAATAATCCAGATTATGATAAAAAAGCAATTTTGAGAACTGGTTTTGAGACTACTAAGCGCATCAAACAAGTTCGAAATTTACTTACTTTAACTTCATGGGCCCGATATTTTGATTGTGATGATATTGCCCTTTTGAGACAACAAATCATCAATGAACTCGTCTATACCACTAAAACATTAGAAGAAATAAAAAAAGAATTTCACTGATGTTATTTCTTACACTATCACTTAATATTTTTTGTGAGGCTTCATTGTGTTCTTTTTTTAATCATTTGAAGCAATTAATACCAAATCATTGACAGTAATAGGCTTGGAGATGTATCCTAAAATATTTTCGTACGACTTTGATTTGTTTTTATCTTCAACGGCAATTGAGGAACTGACAATATAGACGACGATTTCTTTATTCAATTTAGGTTTTATAAGTGCCATTGCTTCCATAAATTCCCATCCATCCATTATAGGCATATTGATATCTAATAAAACAATGTCTGGAAGTTCGTCATTAGTTGCTGCAGCTCGTTGCAAGTTGTTAATAGCGTCTTTTCCATTTTTGAAAGAGGAAATCGCCGAAAACATTTCTGACCTTTGAATTATTTTGTTCACTATAATTTGGTAAATGGCATCATCGTCAACTATCCAGATTGCTTTTTTTGTCATTGAATATAAATTTTAAATGTAGTTCCAACATTCGGTTCGCTTTCTACGGTAATATTTCCTCCCATAGCATCAATTTGATTTTTGGTGATAAATAATCCAATTCCTTTGGAATCAGAATTGTTCGTGAAAGTTTTGTACATCCCAAAAATTTTGTCCGCATTTCTCACAAGATCAATACCTATGCCATTATCTGAAATTTGAAGGACTTTCCTCCCGTTATCAACTGCTAAAGAAATGTTTATGCAGGGTTTACGAGAAGGATGCCTGTACCGAATTGAGTTTGAAATGATGTTATAAAGTATACTTTCCAGATAAGCTGGGTTATAATTAATGAAGGTATCCTCAGGTATATCAGTACTTATAGTTACTTTATTAATGGTGATTTGTTCAGAAAGCACATTTTTAACCGTTGTTATATAGTTTCCTAGATTCAAAGATTCTGATACTAGTCCAATATTATTCCTGATATTTATTACTTCATTTAAATGAACCATGGTTTCGTTGAGAGAACAGGAAACAGTTTTTAATAATTGCATCATTTGTTCTCTTTCTTCTTCAGATGTAGAGGATTCAATCAAAGAAACGATAGAGGCAATATTGCTAGTATGTGATCTTAAATTATGGGAAACAATATAGGAAAAATTCAGTAATCTTTTATTTTGCTCGGTGACCATAGTAAAGGAAGTATTCAGCTCTTTTTCCGCTTCTTTAGTTTTCGTTATGTCAATCATAATACCACGTAAGCTAACCGCTTTGTCATTTTCTATTACTACGTTTACGATGTCTCTGAGCCAAACAATCGAACAGTCTTTGGCAACCATTCGATATTCAAAATCATGGTTTAAATTTTGTTCTGTTTTCAGTTTGCAATAATTCCGAACCCTTTCTAGGTCTTCCGAGTAGATATGATCCTGCCAAAATGTAGGTTCTGCAAGCCATTCCTCAGGCGTATATCCTAATATAGTTTCTACCTTTCTGCTTATAAAATTAAACGAAAAGCTTTTAGCATCGCATTCCCAAACTATTCCGTCAATGGTATTAATTAAAGATTCTACTCTTTGTTTTGTGTCAAGGATAATTTTTTCGCTGGCAATGCGCTCTGTAATATCTTCTGTAGAAACAATGATTCGCTCCAATGATTTTTCATAACCACGGATTGTATTCCATCTTAAATTTACATCTATATTTTCACCTTTTGAATTTTGTACGATGGAATCAATAAAAACTTGTTTTTGGCCTTGCGTAATCGCTACTACTATTTCTACAAAAGCCTTTGCAAAGTCGCAATTTATTAATTTTGGATAGTTAGCGGCTATTTGCTCTTTGGTTTCAACCTGATATAGCTTTAGGCACGAATTATTAACAGCAATAATTTTAACTAAAGAAATACATTTCACCAAAACTTTAGGATGTTTATTAAAGTAGTTAGAAACTATTTCTGGTGCTTTGTTGATCAGATTTAGTTCTTGTAAATAATTTTTCACCTCAGAGAAATCTTTTTCCCATAATGGTATTGGCGAATCTTCGAATAAGCTTTTAAAGCGTATTTCACTTTTCTGAATTAGTTTTTCAGCTTCTTTTTTTAGAGTAATATCTTCAACAATAGAGATATGACTTGTCACTTTGTTATTTTTTTTCAGGAGTGGCGATACTGTAAGATTCACCCAAACAATAGCACCCTCTTTTGTAATGTAGCGTTTTTCGAGTGCATACGCTTTTATTTTTCCATTCCGTAATTTATGAAGATTAATCAGATCTTCTTCTAAATCTTCAGGATGGGTTACGGAATGAAAGGTACGATCTTTCATTTCTTTCTGTGAATAACCTAACAATTGGCAATACTGGTTGTTGATTTCAATAAAAGTTCCTGTAAAGGAATCTATATGAGCAATTCCTACCGCTGCTTGATCGAAAATAGCTCCAAATTTTATTTCAGAGTTCAACAGTTTAGTAGCCTGAATGTTTACTAATGATTGCAATTCTTTAGGTATTTTTAAAAGCGTAAATATTAAGACACCAAAAAGTCCGGCGATAATGATTCCAATGATTCCAGGAATTAAAATTTGAGAATACAGATAATTTTGATTTTTATAGATGATGTGTAACTTCCAATTACCATCTGGAATTTTTATTGAAACGTTATATTTATTTTCAAAATCACTTTTATTAGGTAAATAAAAAATTTCTTTCTGCTTTGCGTGATCATATTTTGAAAATTGAAAATAATATTTTGAATCATCTATATTATTGATACCCGATGATTTTAAAAGCGTTTCTAATTTGATTATAACGGCTGAAAAACCCCAAAATTTATTGTTCTTAAAAATTGGAAACCTTCCTACAATTCCCATTCCGCCCTGCTTTAATTTTAAAGGCCCTGCAAAATACATTTTTTGAGTTGCAATTGATTTTAAAGCTTCCTTTTTAAGATAAGGATCCGCTAGAATATTTAAATTCATAGCTGCTTCATTCCCTTTAATGGGATGAACGTATTTTATAATTCCGTTGGGAACTAACTGAACCGCACTGATGATAGCATTTGAGTCCATTAGTGTTTTGCCAACACTGTCAAAATTTTCAGGAATCCCGCTGCTGTTGATCGTTAGTGCTAAAGTCAGGGTGGTGGTGTAACAATTTTTAAGAGATTGTTCAATGTTTTGATGCACGACATGAAGAATCGTGTTCATTTCGTTCTGCTCGTCTTCTTTTATCAATTTATATTGCTGTACTACGATAAAACCGGCAATAAAACTCAAAAATAAGAACGTAATTACTCCCGTTATTTTTGGCCTTTTAAAGAACCATTTGGTCAATTTAGTGTGTTTTTTTTCAGAGTTCATATAGGGAATAATATGTTTTTGATCACTGCATCATTAAAAAAATAAATATATAAAAAAAATGTTCAGGAGGAAACTTTTTTGATATTTAGTTATCTCTTTAATTTTCATTGTTTTACATCATTTTTTCTTGCAACGCCAATAATTATGACCTTTTTAATAGTTTTAGAATTCGAATTTCTTTAAAATCATCTTGAAAAATTAGGAATACACATTCTGATTTGGGGAACGAAAATTGACAATCATAGCTAATGCTATTTAAAAGAACAAATTGTCAAATTAAAAACAACTTGAATTTCAATAAATAACCCGAACTTTGCAGGACATTTTTGAATCAAATAATTGAATTCATAATTTTTTAGCGTAAGACCATGAGTAGAAATAACGAAAGAAATATTAAAAAACACAACGACAAATTGCATAAAGCACAAGATAAAGTAAAGCAAGCGGAAATTGTGCGCAAAGAAAAGTTAAAGCAAATTGTAAAGAAGTTTAATGAAAATAACGCTTCGGAGAACAACTAAAAAGACACATCATGGAAATAAATAAATTTGACCAAGTAAAAAGTGGTGTTCAAGAAATAATTGATTTTATAGCTGAAAAAAATGCCAAAGGAGCCAACAATAAATTAGTTGCAGTTAGCGAAGAACTAGATGAATTGCTGGACTTTGCCGAAGAGGATGAAGACCTGATAGAAATAAGTAGGTATCAAGTTTTGTTAAATCAATTACACCAAAGAATAGTAGGACTCAATGGCCAGGGAACAGGTTCTCTTTAAAAATTTATATGCTAAATAGGAACCAGAATACTTGTTTTTGCGGCTTGGGTAAATCCTATCAGGATTGTTGTGAACCCATTATCAAAGGCATTCAAAAAGCGACAACAGCTGAATTCTTAATGCGTTCTCGCTATGCAGCTTATGTGACGCATCAGGCTGATTATTTGGTGGCAACAACTCATTTTTCCCAAAGAAGTCCCCACTCTAAATCAGAAATTCTAAATTGGGCGAACAGTAATAAATGGCTTCAATTAGAAATTATACACGTCACCGAATATACTGTGGAGTTCAAAGCATACTTTTTGGACACTAAACGCCAGCAGCACATTCATCATGAACTTTCCTCTTTTAAACTTGAAAATGGAAATTGGTTTTATGTGGATGGAGAATTCATTTGATTTTTTGAGATCACGTTACAAAAAGCATTCTTGGTTCCAAAATTCTACCACATAATTCATATTAAAACGCTTTTAACTAAAAATTAATAAACGTTTGTAAAGAGTCATTTGAAAATAATGTAATTTTAACAATATGAAAAATGACAATAGAAAAGGTTTTTATTTCAAGCAATACGAAGCGCCAAATCAATCTCCGTTTGATAAACTTTTTGGGATTTTCAAGGAATTAATCACGCATACCTCTGGAGATTTTGATGAAGCAATCGATTGGTTGCGGGAGTTAGATAAAGAATATAAGTTGACCGATGAAAATTACACCATTGATAATTTTATCGAAGATTTAAAGAAAAAGGGCTATATCCGTGATGAACTTAAAGAAGACGGAAGTTCAGGAATTGGAATTACATCAAAAACAGAGCGGGCCATCCGTCAGCAGGCACTAGACACTATTTTTGGCAATTTAAAGCGCAGTGGCAGTGGCAATCACAAGACCAAACATTCCGGAAATGGTGACGAACATACTGGTGAATTTCGCGAATTTCATTTTGGTGATGGACTAGAGCGAATCTCATTGACTGAAAGTTTGCGTAATGCCCAAATCAATAATGGAGTCGACAGTTTTATGCTGACCGAAAATGATTTGGTTGTTGAAGAAACACAATTTAAATCTCAGATGAGTACCGTCTTGATGATTGATATTAGCCACAGTATGATTTTGTATGGGGAAGACAGAATTACACCAGCTAAAAAAGTGGCAATGGCTCTGGCTGAATTGATTACAACACGTTATCCGAAAGATACTTTAGATATTTTAGTTTTTGGAAATGATGCTTGGACGATTGCTATCAAAGATTTGCCCTATCTAAAAGTGGGACCATTTCACACTAACACGGTCGCAGGCTTACAGCTGGCAATGGACTTACTTCGTCGAAAAAGAAATACCAATAAACAAATATTCATGATTACGGATGGGAAACCAAGTTGCGTTCGGGAAAAGGACGGTTCGTATTATATGAACAGCAATGGTCTGGATGAATATATTGTAGATAAATGCTACAGTCAAGCACAACAAGCCCGAAAGTTACACATCCCGATCACTACTTTTATGATCGCCAATGATCCTTATCTACAGCAGTTTGTTAATAAGTTTACCGAAGCCAATCAAGGAAAAGCGTTCTATACTGGATTGAAAGGTTTGGGCGAAATGATTTTTGAAGATTATGAAACAAATAGAAAGAAGAGAATCAAATAAAGCGGTAGAACGGCTGTAGAATAAAAACAATAAAAAGAATAGGATACTGAATCAAGATAATAGAGAGAGAGCAGGAATACAATTTTTAAGGTAGTCATTCTTTCAATCGTTAAATTTCAAACATGAAAATAGAAAATATAAAAACACTAGGCGAATTAAAAAAAACAGGATACGAAAGCAAAAGCATAAAAGATGAATTGCGTTTAAATCTGAGAGAAAAAATTAAATCAGGGAAACCAACATTTGAAGGCGTTCATGGATTTGAAAATACGGTAATTCCAGAGTTGGAGCGCGCTATTTTATCGCGCCACAACATCAATTTATTGGGACTCCGTGGTCAAGCCAAAACGAGACTGGCACGTAAAATGATCGAGTTGTTAGACGAATACATTCCGTTTGTGACGGGTTCAGAAATTAATGATGATCCTTTGAAACCAATTTCTCGTTTTGCTAAAGACTTAATTGCCGAAAAAGGAGATGAAACTCCCATTTCTTGGCTACACAGAAGCGATCGTTTCTTTGAGAAATTAGCTACTCCAGACGTTACCGTTGCCGATTTAATAGGTGATGTAGACCCTATAAAAGCCGCAAATTTGAAACTTTCCTATGCTGATGATCGAGTGATTCATTTTGGGATGATTCCAAGAGCGAATCGGTGTATTTTTGTAATTAATGAATTACCTGATTTGCAGGCAAGAATCCAAGTTGCTTTGTTTAATATTTTGCAAGAAGGTGATATCCAAATTCGTGGTTTCAAATTAAGAATGCCACTGGACATGCAATTTGTTTTTACGGCTAATCCAGAGGATTATACCAATCGCGGTAGTATTGTGACACCGTTGAAAGACAGAATTGGCTCTCAAATTTTGACACATTATCCAGATACGATCAAAATTGCAAGAACAATTACAGAGCAAGAAGCTAAATTAGATAAAGTACAGAACGAGATGGTTTATGTGCCTTCACTAGCGAGAGATTTATTGGAGCAAATTAGTTTTGAAGCTCGAGAGAGTGAATATATTGACAATAAAAGTGGCGTAAGTGCAAGATTGAGTATTACTGCTTTTGAGAATTTATTAAGCACAGCGGAACGCAGAGCATTGAAATCAGGAGCGGAGCACACTACTTTACGTTTATCTGATTTTATGGGAATTATTCCTGCGATTACCGGAAAAGTAGAATTAGTCTATGAAGGAGAGCAGGAGGGTGCAGCCGTTGTAGCACAGCACTTATTAGGAGATGCAATTCACACCTTTTTTCCGGCTTATTTTCCAAAAATTGAAAAACTGGAAAAGCAAGATGAAAAAACAGCTTACACGGATATCATAGAATGGTTTTTTGCCGAAAGTGGTTTCGAATTATTAGATGATTGTTCCGATGAGGAATATGAAAGAATTTTGGGAAGTATTGTCCCTCTTGAAGTTTTAATCAAGAAATACCAACCTCAACTCGCCAAAGAAGACAAATTTTTCATGAAGGAATTTATACTTTGGGCTTTGGTCGAATACAAAAAACTAAGCAAAGACCGTTTTTCTGAGGGCTACCAGTTTAAAGATATTTACGGAAGTTACATCAGTAAATTATAAACAACCTACGGTTTTTTAACATATAAGTCATTTAAGGAATTGCTATTTTGTAGTTTCTTAAATGACTTATTTGTTTAAAATTAAAATCTTGCTTTTACAATTATACATAGTTTCTCTTCCTTTATTTTATACTTTGGGACGCTTCAAATTCCATCATATTTCCTTTAAATTTATAAATCTCCTTTTATTATTTGTTTATTAAACATATAGACCAATAAACATCTGGATTTGCTATGTTGTTGATAACATGTGTTTTGAGGTACATTTAATTATGTTTGTAGATGTTTTTAAAAAAATAAATACTTACATTTGATAGAGTGTAAAAAATGAAGCATAGTTTTTTAATTAAAAAGTTGACAGCATTTATGTGACTTTCAACTGCGAAGCCGTAAAAGAAATTTTCTATGAATTATTTTTTTAGTAAAATTATCTTTCCCCATTTAATTATTCAGCCATCTTTTCAAAGCAAAGCATAATGAATATTTCAAAAAAAATTTTAGGTATTATCTCAATTATAATTTTAGCATTCTTTTTAATTGCTATGGCTGGATTTGTAATGTTTGCTTAGATTAAGATTTAGAAGTATTTACTTTTTAATGCAGCAATGCGATAGAATTAAACTGAAATTACCTCGATTTTGTTTTTAAATAATCATTTTATTTATTTAAAAAAATGAAACCTTAGCGTTTGTTGAATTTATAATTACTAAAAAAAATTAATGATTGAAAAATTAAAAAGAGCGGAGAACAAAAAGTTATTTTCTAATCTTATATCATTATCATTTTTACATGCAGTTAACTTACTATTACCATTAGTAACATTCCCCTACTTGGTAAGAACACTAGGAATAGAAATTTACGGACTTGTTATTTTTGCACAAGCATTTATTAGCTATTTTTCTGTTATAGCTGAATACGGATTTAATTTTTCCGGAACTAGAGAAATATCACTGACAAAGAATAATATCGAAGAATTAACGACAACTTACAATTCAATTATGACAGCTCGTTTTGTATTAGTTATTTTGTGTTTAATTATAATGGCAGCTGTAGTTTTTAGTTTTGAAAAATTTTCAATTCATTGGGAGTTGTATTTTTTTACCTTCGGTAGTGTCATTGGAACATTTTTATTTCCAACTTGGTTTTTTCAAGGAATGGAAAAGATGAAATACATCACAATTTTATCTGTAATTTCAAAAGTTATTTTTACAATTTCGATTTTTGTATTTGTAAAATCACCAAATGATTATTTATTAGTGCCATTATTAAATTCTGGAGGATCTATTTTTGTAGGGATTATTTCAATGATTTTGATAAATAAAACTTTTAAAGTTCCTTTTAAAATTCAAAATTATAAAAATGTATGGAGGCATGTTCAAGAAGGGTATTATATTTTCATTTCTACAATCTCTACTAGTTTTTACACAACTACGACCACAGTTGTTTTAGGTTTGGTTACTAATACAATGATGGTTGGTTATTATGCAATTGCAGAAAAAGCTTTACGAATAATTGTAGCCATGTTTTCACCCTTTACTCAAACACTTTATCCTCATATTATTCAATTAGTCAGAAAATCATCTGAAGAAACTGTAGTTTTTTTGCAAAGAATTTTAAATTTTACAATTTTCATTTCAATTTTTATATGGATAATCGGAGTCATTTTTGCCGAACCAATTTTTCATTTGTTGTTTAGTCAAAATGTAAATCATTCAATAGTAATATTTAGAATTTTATCTCCTTTAATAGTAATACTGCCTATTGCTTCAATATTATTTAATATTGTATTGTTACCTTTTAAAATGGATAAATATTTTTCTAGAATCTATATGACAGGCGCAATTTTAAATTTGCTTGTCTTGGGAATTTTACTTTTTGGATTCAAACTATCAACTACTGGGGCAGCTATATCTTTATTAATTTGTGAGTTTACTATAACAATTTATGCAGCAATAGTACTTCAAAGAAACAATATAAAAGTATTTACGTTTTATAAATAAATCATGGAAAGATTACTAAAATCAAATAAAAATGACCCCGCTCTCTGGTATACTGCCCTGTTACTGGTTCTTTCTCAAACAGACTGGGATCAAGCTGTAGTTTTTTTGTCAATTCCTTTATTGATTCATCTTGAACTAAATAGGTCTGTAAAAGCGTCGCGTGGGTTAAAAAATATTTTTTTTTTGAAGATGATTGTTTTTATAGGATTCTTTGTGGGGCTAGTCCGTTTGGCAGACTTTAATTTGTATTATTTTACAAGAGATATAATGTACTTTATTCAAGCTCCACTATTTATTATTATCGGGTTTTATATGTCTAAAAAAATAATTGATTTTAGAGAGCTAATAAAAGTTATTGTAATAAGTTCACTTGTAATAACTATTTATAATTTGATAGAGTTGGTTTTAAATCCGGCATTACTTACCCAGCTAGGTCTTGAGACAAGATATGGGTATAGCTTGTCAAATCCAACAGCATTGTTAGCATTTACAATATTGTTTTATGCAAGAATATGTAAATTCAAGTTATTTGAAAATTTTCAGGAATGGTTTATAATGGGGATTTCACTGTTCTCAGTTGCGATATCATTTTCGAGAACAGATTATTTTTTATTATTGGTAATGATTTTAATTCCCTTTATTGACAAATATATTACTATTTTGAAAATCTACTGGGCAACCGTATTTGTGGTACTATTAATTATTTTTGGAGGGTTTTTCATAAAAGTTGAATCCAGCGCAATAGAGGAAGACACATTTCAATCAAAAATAAATCATTCTTTCAATGAAATCCTTGTTCAAGATTACGAAACATCATTTGAAATAAGCCAGAATTGGCGCGGTTATGAAGCTTTTTTAGGACTTACAAAATTCAGTGAAGGGAATTTTATTGAGATGTTAATAGGTCAGGGTTTCGGTACTGTTGTTTATACTCCTAATTGGATTTTTAATGGTGAAATGGATTCCTTAGATGTTTTGCCTATGTTCCATAATGGTTTTATTACGGTACTACTAAAAACCGGATTACTTGGAATAATTTTTTTCTTTCTTTTTTTATTCAAACTTTTACAAGTCGCCTCAAGAGTCACTTTTCAAGAGTGCAGTAAATTAGAAAAATTAGCAGCCATGCTCTTACAGGCAGCTGTGTTTACAGTTATGCTTATAACTTTTGTAGTTCATGGAATTTTTACAACAACAACGCCCGTGCTACTATTGATTTTAATTGGAGCTACACTTAAAATGAAATCAGTGAAAGCAAAAATTATAAAGTTAAATTAATTTTAGCTCAAACATGAAAGAAAAACTTACAGTTGGGTACCTTACCGCAAAAAATCCAAAAGATAAAAGAAGTTGGTCCGGAACTCATTTTAAGATGTATGAATCCTTAATGAAAGAAGTTGATGAAGTTTATTTAATTGCGCCAATAAAGTATAATTTAATGATTAAATCAATGCTTTTAGTAAACACTGTTATAAATCAGCTGTTTTTTTTTAAAAGATATGATAGATCCCATAGTTTGATACTAAGTAAATTTTATGCTTCTCAAATCAAAAAAAAACTTGAAAATAAAAAAATTGATGTAATTTTTGCTCCAGTAGCAGCCACAGAAATAGCTTATTTGGAATCGTCAATACCAATATGTTATTTATCGGATAGTTCTTTTGGTCAACTGAATAATTATTATGACTATTTTTCAAATATTTCCGATTTTTCTTTTAAAGAGGGTGATTTAATTGAAAAATACGCAATAAAAAAGGCCGTCACTCATGTTTATTCTTCCACTTGGGCAGCTGAATATGTAATTAATAATTATAAAGTTGATAAAAGTTCTGTTTTTACAGTGAAATTTGGGGCTAATCTAGATTTTATACCGCAACGAGCAAACTTAAACAAAGAATTCAATAGTACGATAAATTTTCTTTTTTTAGGAGTGGATTGGGAAAGAAAAGGCGGAGCAATTGTAGTAGAAACATTCCGTATTTTAATTAATAAAGGGTATGATATAACCTTAACAATATGCGGCTGTATTCCTAATTTATTGACAAATGACGATAAAATTAAAATAGTGCCATTTCTTGATAAGAATAAAGGGGAAGAATGTGATGTTTTAGTAAATATTTTACTAAATACACATCTTTTGTTTGTTCCTACCCGCGCTGATTGTACTCCTATAGTGTTCTGTGAAGCTAATGCTTTTGGGATACCGGTTATCACTACAGATACGGGCGGTGTAACCTCAATTATTGAAAATGGTATCAACGGTTTTACTTTGCCGTTGACCGCCACGCCAGCTGACTATGTGGCAATTATACAATCTCTTCTGGATGATCGGGGACAGCTAAGTACGCTAGCTTTAAACGCCCGCAAGAAATTTGAAAACGAATTAAATTGGGATATTTGGGGCAGGAAAATGAGAGAAATACTTCGACTGACAAAGTATTCAAGCAAAAAGAGCGAAAACACATAGGGGTTTAGCATCTAAATAATTTACATATTTTTTACTAAATATAACTTCTGTCTATTATAACTTTTTAAGGCTAAAATTTCTGTATAACAGGCGCTTTTTAAATTAATTTAAAGTGATTTTAAAACAGTATTAAATGAAAAATGCAGATCAATTAGACTCTATTTATGTTATAATATTGAATTATCAATCCTATAAGGACACGATTACATACGTCGACTGTTTACAAAAACAGGAAAAAATAGATTTAAATATCCTAATAGTTGATAATTGCTCACCTAATAAATCATATAATATATTAAAAGATACTTTCTTAGAAATAAAAAATATTGAAGTAATTCTTAGCGAAAGAAATGGAGGTTATGCCTACGGTAATAATTTTGGTTTACATTATCTAAAGAAAAAGGAGATAGATTTTATTGTAATCAGTAATAATGATATTTCGATTAACGACACATTATTATTATTTAAAATGACTAAAGAGTATAAAAAGTTAAAAAACCCGGCTTTTGTCGCTCCTGTAATGCGTGATAATGGAAAGATATCAAAAATGTCAGCGTGGAAAACCCCTAGATTTATAGATGATTTAAAAGGCTCACTAATCGCATTAGAATTTATTTTTCGTAATGAATACTTCTACAGAGGGAGGCAAATTTATAATACGGAACATCTTTCAGAAATTAAGCCAGTTGATTGTTTAGCGGGTTCTTTTTTTATGGGTGTCAAAAAAGTGTTTTTTGATATAGGTTTATTAGACGAAAACACCTTTTTATATATGGAAGAATCTATTATAGGTATTAAAGTTAAAAGATTGGGCTTGAATAATTACCTTTTATATAACTTAAATTATGATCATTTAAGCTCGCAAACAATTTCAAGTAATTTGAGTTTTATTAACATGCATAAATATGCTTTTCAAAGTAAAATGTACTATCATAAAGAATATCTTAACTCCAGTAGCTCAAGAATTTTTTTATTAAAATCGTTGTTCGAAGTATGGAAAATTGAAAGTTCTGTTGTCCGTAAGATAAAATTATATTTGAGTGAAAAGAGTTAACTCGATGCATATCGTGATTTTTTTAAATCAATTTAAGTATGAAAAACTATAAAATTTTTGTTGATGCACATATTTTTGACGGTGAATTTCAAGGTACGGTAACGTATGTCAAAGAATTGTATTTAAAGGTTTTATTTCTAGACCCGAACATTACCTTATATTTTGGTGCAAATAAACTTGAAAATATTAAGGAGTATTTTGTAAATCAACCTAATGTGAAATACATTCAGTATTCATCAAGAGGAAGTTTCGAAAGAATTTTTATAGAAATACCTCAAATAATCAATAGATTAGGTTGTACACATGCTCATTTTCAATATGTTATTCCTTTTGTTAAAAATAAAAACTGCAAATATATTGTTACAATACATGATATTCTTTTTAATGATTTTTCTAATGATTTTTCTTTTTTGTATCGATTGCAACGCAATATATTATTTTTTTTAAGTGCTAAAAGGAGTGATTATTTATTGACCGTCTCAGATTATTCCAAACAAAAAATTGCCAAACAATTTAACATTAAAGCAAATGAAATAATAATAACACCCAATGCTGTTTCAGATGATTATTTTCAATTTAAAACAGCCAAAGAGGTGTCAAAAAAATATATTAGTGACCGCTATGCCGTCCAAAAGTTTATACTTTATGTAAGCCGCATAGAACCGAGAAAAAATCAAAATTTATTAGTTAAAGCTTTTGCAAAGGAAAAACTGTATGAAAAAGGATTTTCTCTCGTTTTAATTGGAGACAATACATTGCATAGTGGTCTTTTTGATGACATAAATGATTTAAAAAAAGAAGTTAAAAAATCCATTTATTGGTTTAAAAAAGTTACTGATTTAGATTTAAAGAATTTTTTAAATGCAGCAGAATTTTTTGTATATCCTTCTAAAGCTGAGGGTTTTGGCATCCCTCCACTAGAAGCTGGGGCATTATCTACACCTGTTGCATGCTCTAATACTACGGCTATGGCTGATTTTGATTTTTTTAATCCCTATTTTTTTGATCCGAATAATTACGAGGAGTTTGTTAGAATAATTAATCAGATGGCACAAAATGTAAAAAATATAGATTTAAGTGCAATACAATCAACAATTAAGGGGAAGTACTCGTGGGAAGAAAGCGCAAGAATCATGCTTGAAAAAGTAATTTTAGCATGATACAAAAAAAAATAGCCATTATCGGCACTGTTGGTCTTCCTGCTAAATATGGTGGCTTTGAAACTCTTACTGAATATTTAACGAAACACTTAACTGATTCATTTGATGTGACGGTTTATTGCAGTAGTTTTTTTTATCCTAAAAAGCTTAAAAGTCACAACAATGCTCAGTTAAAATATATCCCATTAAATGCAAATGGTGTGCAAAGCATTTTATACGATATAATTTCCATTTTTAATGCGTTATTTTATGCAGATGTCCTTTTAATACTGGGAGTTTCGGGCTGTGTAGTTTTACCGTTTATTAAATTGATATCTAATAAAGTTATTATTGTTAATATCGATGGGTTAGAGTGGAAACGTGCAAAATGGGGGAAAGCAGCTAAAATATTTTTAAAATTTTCCGAAAGAGTAGCAGTAACTTATGCTGACCGTGTTGTTTCAGACAATAAAGTAATCCAAGATTATGTGAAATATGTTTATAATATCAATAGTGAATTAATTGCTTATGGTGCTGATCACACAAAGAAAGAAGCATTAAGTTCCGGTGTTGTATCTGAATATCCTTTCTTGGCTAAAAAATACGCATTTAAAGTTTGTAGAATTGAACCAGAAAACAACATTTATTTGATACTGCATTCCTTTTCAGAACATCCAAGTTTAGATATTGTTGTTATAGGGAATTGGAATAATAGTAACTATGGTAAAGAAATGAAATTGAAATTCAATAATTTTGAAAACATCCATTTATTAGACCCTATTTATGATCAAAACATATTAAACCAGATTAGAAGTAATTGTTATTTCTATGTTCATGGCCATAGTGCAGGAGGAACTAATCCGTCATTAGTGGAAGCAATGTATCTGGAGTTGCCTATTATAACTTATGGTATAAATTATAACTTGGAAACTACAGCAAACAAAGCTAAGTACTTTAATAATAAAAATGAATTACTAAAGATAGTATCTAATATTAAGCAGGAAGAATTAAATGAGATTGCTAAAGACATGAAAAACGTAGCAAATAATGTATACACTTGGAAAGTAGTTTCAGCCGGTTATGCTAATCTATTCCTCCTAAATTCAAAATAATTTTAGATTAGTAACAAAGAATTAATTTTTTTAACAATTTATTTAAGCTGATCTCTTTTTTCTGCAAAACACCTTAAAAATTTAATTTTGAGGTGTTTTTTTTTGTGAAATAATGACTGTTAATTTATTTATAAATTCCATTTTTTATAATCAAAAATTACTTTTATACCTAGTATTCAAAATTGACCTTATAATATTTAGAACGTTAATGAAAATTTAACGTGCTTTAAATCAAAATTTTAAAGAATTATACCTTTAAACGAATATTTTGGTTAATGGTAGTTAAATTTTTTTAGGACCGGTAATTATATTTAATTTTAATCTGGAAATATAACCTTATTTATAACTGCTAATAAAAAAATAATTACCTACCGTATTTTTTTATTTTATAAAATTAAAAAAAGTCTTTTTCAACTTTAATATTCTTTAATCCCCGAAAAAGAATGGTTGTAAGATTAAAGTTAGACTTGAATTATTTAGCCGTAGCTTACAGTAAGAACAACTGTTTTATTGTAAAAAAATATTTTATAATTTTAAAAAAATGAAGAAATGCTCAAAGAAATCATGTCTAATTTTACAGTATTAAGTTTACTGATAGTGATAATTTCATTTCTGTTAGTATACACTATAATACCAAAAATATATGGGATAATAAAAATTCGGAATTTAAGTGATGAACCTAATAACCGAAGTTCTCATTTTTGTTCAACACCTACTATGGCTGGTGTAGCCTTTTATATAACGATTATAATGACACTTTTTTTTATAAAAAATTTTGATGTAGAAAATATTGGTCTAAATCTAATAGCTGCGATAACAGTTGTATTTATAATAGGTTTAAAAGATGATTTGGTAGTCACCTCTCCAGTAGCCAAATTAACGATGGAAACCATTGCTATCATTTTTTTGCTAGTTTCTAATTCTATGAATTTCACAACGCTGAATGGATTTTTAGGAATATATAAATTACCTGAATTATTAGAGTATTTTGGAATTATTTTTATTTTATTAACCATTATTAATGCATTTAATTTTATTGATGGAATAGATGGTTTAGCTTCCACAATAGCAATTGTAATATTTAGTGTGTTTTCTTTAATTTTTTATGCTTGTGATTTACACTTTTACTTTTTAGTTAGTTTGAGTATCATAGCAATGCTGCTGGCCTATCTCTATTATAATTTTTCAACAAGACAAAAAATATTTATGGGAGATACAGGCTCATTGCTTATAGGATTTTTTATAGGATTTTGTACTTTGAAATTCCTATCTATGGATGCAACATTACTAAGCAATTTCACATTTAAAGCTGAAAATAAATTGATAATTATTTTTGCTATACTGTTCATGCCATTATTTGATATGTGTCGAGTAATTGGGATAAGATTGGTATCAGGTAAAAGTCCGTTTAAAGCAGATAGAAATCACATTCATCATATTTTAATCGATTCAGGACTTTCACACTTTAAAGTTGCAATGACTTTAGGATTTCTAAATTATGTAATTATTATAATTTCTCTCTGGCTTTCATCATTCCTCGATAGTTTTCAAATGTCTTTTTTTCTAATGTTTTTAAATGTTGTAATGTTACTTTTCTTTAGTTTATTAAAAGAACTGACAGTGTTTAATGTAGGTAGAATTTTTACAAGTAAATTCAATTATTTTCTTTTAAAGAAAAATGAAAAAAGTGAATTATGAATGCTAGTATCTCAGTTTAAATTAAATTATAAACAACAACAATTATATGAAAAATAAAAACATTAAATATTTATTAATAGTGTGGTTAACTGTAATTTTAACCAGCTGTGTTTCTTCTGAAAAAATGGTATATTTTCAAGGCAATCAGGATAATCTCTCTCATGAAGATTATGAGATTTATGAACCAAAAATTCAAAAAGGAGATATTTTAAGCATTAATGTTTCAGCAATTGATAAAGGAGCAGCAGTTCCTTTTAATTTATATGAATCGACTAGTACAACGGAACCCATACCCATAACTTATATTGTGGATAATGATGGTGAAATTACTTTTCCGGTTGTTGGGATTCTTAAAGTGGAAGGAATTACCACCAAAATATTAAAACAGCAATTAACTAAGACTTTGGCAGAATATCTTGCAAAACCTATTGTAAATATTCGATTAGTAAATTTTAAAGTAGCTGTTTTAGGTGAAGTAAAAACTCCCGGCACTTATCTTATACCAAACGAGCGAATTAGTGTAATAGAAGCCATTAGTTTAGCAGGGGATCTAACTATACACGGCAAGCGAAAAACCGTAATGTTAATACGAGAACAGGGAGGAAAAAGAGCTTTTATTACACTCGATCTAACTGATAAAAAAATCTTTAATTCTCCTTATTTTTATATGGCACAAAATGATGTAATCTATGTAGAACCTAATAAAACAAAACTCAATTCATCAGCTGTTGGCGCTAATGCAGGTATTATACTTTCATCAATTTCATCATTAATTTCAATAATATTAATTCTTAATCGCTAAAACTTTAAAATCAAGATTATGCAAAATGAGAACCCATACAATTATATGTTTGAAGACGATGAAGCCGTTAATTATCGTGAAAAATTTGAAAAATATGCCTATAATTGGAAATGGTTTTTTATTGGTATAATTATTTCTGCTATAGGCGCATCTGCATATTTAAAATTTATACCTAAACAATATACTGTTACAACTACCATTTTAGTTAACGATGAAAACAGTAAAGGGTTGCCTTCAGTGCTTTCAGCTTCTGAAGATTTAGGATTGACCACTTTTGGCATAACAACTGTCGATAATGAAATTGGTATGCTAAAATCGTTTAGTTTGATGGAAAGTGTGGTGAAAAAATTAGGAACAAACATTACTTTTTATGAAAAGGGAATATTTGTAAATAGAGAACTGTACAAGAATGATGTTCCATTTAAAATCAATTTTTCATTAAAGGATTCCTTAGTGTACAGTAAAGACACTATTTTTTCAATTCAGGCTTTATCTCCCACACAATTTGTTTTAAAAAATGGTAGGGGTACTGCCAGCAAAGTATATTTGTTTGGTGAAAATGTGCAAACAGATTTTGGGAATATTACTGTAACGCCCACTGTATTAAAAAACGTAAGAAAAGATGAAGAAATAGTAGTTAAGGTGGTTCCATTAGAAAATATTGTTGAAGATTTAAGAAAAGATATTGAAGTTAAGGTACTGTATAAAAAGTCTAGCTTAATTCAATTAACTTTAAAAGCACCCATTAAGGTAAAGTCACAAGATATTTTAAATAATCTAGTGCAGCAATATAATAAGGATGTCGTTGCGGATAAAGAATTTATCGGTAAAAGAAATAATATATTTATCAATGAACGTTTGGAACTTATTAAAAATGAATTATCAAATGTAGATCAGGGAGTCGAAAATTTCAAAAAGAACAATCAATTGACCGACATTGATTCTGAATCTTCATTAATATTAGCGAGCAATGCAGAATTAGAAAAGAAAATTGTTGATTTAAATACTCAGGTAAGAGTTGCTGAATATGTTACGGATTATGTAAACAAAAACAATGAGCAAATCATACCTTCAAATTTAGGCTTATCAGATGATGCAGTTAGTACAAATAGTGCCAGATATAATGAATTATTAATGGAACGTAACCGGATTTTAAAAAGTTCAAGCAAAAAAAATCCAGTTATTATTAATTTAGATGAGCAACTGCAGCAACTGAGAACAAGTATATCACATGGTTTACAAAATTTAAAAGCATCTCTAAATATCGCTTTAAATAATACTAAAAGGGAGGAAGACAAAGTGTTTTCAAGAATTTACTCAGCGCCAAAACAAGAACGTCAATTTAAAGAATTTCAACGTCAACAACAAATCATTGAAACATTATATTTGTTTCTATTACAAAAACGGGAAGAAAATGCTATCTCCTTGGCAGTTACTACACCTAATGCAAAGATAATTGATTTTGCTGATGGAAGCAGTAGACCTGCAAGTCCAAAATTAATTCTTGTAATTATTACAGCGCTATCTTTAGGTTTACTATTACCATTCATAGCCTTGTATATTAAATTTTTTTTCGATAATAAAGTCCAATCTATTAAAGATATTGAAAGCGTTATAAAAGCACCTATTATTGGAGAAATTCCAAAAATGGTCACAGGTAATAAAATTGGAATTCATGACAATAATAATGAGGGAATCTCTGAATCTTTCAGGATGTTGCGAACAAATATTAATTTTATGCTTTCTAAAATAAAAGGTCGGGCAAAAATAATATTTATTATGTCTACAACAGTTGGAGAAGGTAAAACCTTTACCACATTAAATCTCGCATCGGTAATTGCCCTATCTAATAAAAAAGTATTATTAATAGGTGGAGATATTAGAAAATCAAATAGGAATGAATATATTAATCAAAATATAGGAAATGGATTGTCCGATTTTTTAATGGATAATTCTTTAAAAGTTTCGGATGTAATTGAACCATCTGTAGAAGGAAACTATGATATCTTAAATTCAGGGACAGTACCACCCAATCCATCTGAGTTACTAATGAATGGTCGTTTTGATGAAATTTTCGATTACGCTAAAGATAACTATGATTATGTTGTTGTAGATACAGCTCCTGTAAAGATGGTTACAGACGCGTTGTTGTTAAGTCACCATGCTGATTTATGCTTGTATATAATTAGATTTAATAATTTAGACAAAAGGCTTTTAGAAATTCCAAAAAAGATGTTCAATGAAAAGCGATTGCCTAATATGGCGATTCTAATTAACGGGGTTGATTTAAAACGAGGCTACGGTTATGGACAAAGTTATGGGTATGGGAAATCTATTTCAAAAACAAACTGGTGGAAAAAAATTATAGCAGGATAATATTTTTTTCCATTACCATCAAGGATTATAAATAGCCTTATATAGTTATTGATGATTCTATTGCAATGTTTTAGAAAATGAAATGATATATTTGTAAGTAAATTATTATATTTTATTGGTTAAATTTAGTTTTTTATTATTTTAAGGTTTTACTGGTGTAAAATAATAGCTTGAATTATACCTTTTATACTTTAAGAATAAAGTGTTTTTCTTTTTCTAAAGAGGAGCCAAATTAAAAATTACATGTCCGTCATAGCAATAAAAAGAGGAATTATAAGTAAATAATCTTATTTATTTCAGATTCAGTCTCTAACGAATTTTATTAGTCTATCTTGGCCCGTTGGCGGTATATTCAGTCAATATAAAAGACATGGAAAATAGCTTTGAGGATTTAATTGCCTCCTATATTGAAAATAAAGTAGGGATATCGGAACATTTTTTGAGTACTACTTTAGCCAATAATTTAAAGCAGAACTTAATTGCTTTAAATAAGCAAAGTTTATTGTTGGAAGCAGGAGTTGGGAACTCAGAGAAGGTTTCTTATGACGGAGCGATTCGAAGCGATTCTATTTATTGGCTTGATAAAAAACACAATAATGCATTCGAAAATGAATTCTTTGCCCAAATAGAAGCCTTTATTGTTTATTTGAACCAAAGTTGTTATGCCGGAATAACAGGTTATGAATTCCACTATTCACTTTATGAATCGGGTGATTTTTATCTCAAGCATTTAGACCAATTCAAAAACAATCCTAGCCGAAAATACTCCATGATCACTTACCTCAATAGTAATTGGCAAGAAAGTGACGGTGGCGAACTGCTGATTCATCAAGCAAATAACAATCAGAAAATTTCACCTACACAAGGTAAAACTGTTTTCTTCAAAAGCGACGAATTGGTTCATGAAGTTTTGGTGACTCAAAATACCAGAATGAGTATTACGGGCTGGTTGAAGAGCGATTGATGTTAAAATTTAAGAGTAGGATTTACTTCCGTATATAATTAAATTATTACATTAAGTGATTTGCTTTATTAAACTACTGATGAATAGTTTAATTTTATTTTTATCGCCATTAATCGAAAGGGTTTTATCAATTAAAAAATAATAATCGACACACGTCTTTTCTACTCTGTTTCTTTGTTGGGTATCAATGTGGGAAATAAGGGGAGTGTTAATTTCCTTTTAGGCGATTAAATATTTTCTGTAGTAGTCTTTTTCCATCCCTTTTGCTTTTAGGGACTTCTATGGCATTTAATTTCGAATTATTGACAATAAATTGATAACTGAAAGCAAATTGCGGATGAGCAGGGTTATCATTCAATAATCCAAAGCGTAAATCATTAAAGTATAAAGTTTCTTTTTTTTGAGAAACAATGTACCAACCTTCGCTGGCCTTTTTTAGTTTTTTAAAATCTGTATTTCCTGTAAGCTTTGATTCTAAAACGTTATTTTTGCTGTAAGCCACAAATGAAATCGGTTGGGTGTCGAATAAAGAATAGTCGGACAATAAATAAGAATCGGTCGTCGCTACATTGGCATTCCATAAAATCAGATTGAAAGGCGTAGGCTTTACGATAATTTCAGAATAATGAATTCCTTGGTTTATTAATGCTTTTTCAAATTGGTGTAAGGTATACAATTTTAAAAAGCAGGACAAAATCAGATAGGCAGTACTAAAAAACAATCCTTTAAAATTGTACTTTTTACGAAGCAAGGGATCTTTGGTTCTCCATACCCATAGCAATGCAATCAGCAGCGGAATGGTGTACAACGGATCAACTACAAAAATAGTTTTGAATGCAAAGCGATGATCCAGCGGCCACAAAATTTGTGTGCCCCATGAAGTAAACATGTCTAACACTACATGAGTTAAAAGGCACCAAAAAACCATATTGGTGGCCAGTATAAAGTTAATTTTCGCTCTTTCAATTTTTGAAATAAACCAGCCTAAAATAGGGGATAAAATCAAAAAAAGAAAAATTGAATGGCTGATACCGCGGTGCATAAGAATGGCATCTACAGGATTTAAAAACAGTCCAACTACAACATCTAAATCGGGAATGCTGCCAAGAATAGCGCCATACAAAAAAGTCTTGTTTTTTAATTTTTTGCCAGCGCATACTTCAGCTATTGCAATTCCTAAAGCGATTTGAGTAAAAGAATCCATGACACAAAAGTAGCTGAAATCAAATAATATCTGGATAGTACTAGTGTAAATGTTTGTTCTTTAATTACAGATTCTTAATAGTGATGGATAGTAAAAATTAGTGTTGCAACAAGTCTTTTAAAACACTTTTAGGACAAGGATTTTTCTCAATTAGCTCTTTTCGGTCCGTTTTTGAACTTTTTTTATGAGTTTTTTAATTTTCGAAAAAAGTAAATAGGGAGACAATAAATGGTAGTTTTGCACTCTAAAAATTTGCTATGCTATTTCTGGTTTTGAGTATTATTTGCAGTGTGACTGTGGGGGTGCTATTTAAATTTTCTCGCAATTATAACGTTAATAATGCACAAATTGTTGCTGCTAATTATCTGTTTGCTCTTATTTTATGCTATTTGTTCTTCAGTCCAAATTTGAAGGAAGTGAACACTTCGTCGCCATGGGGTATCTACATGTCGTTGGGTATTTTATTGCCATCAGTATTTCTATTTTTGGCTATTTCCATTAAGCACATGGGAATTGTAAAAACGGATGCCGCTCAACGACTTTCATTATTCATTCCGATCTTGGCCGCTTGGTTAATCTTCAAAGAGGATTTCAATGTATTTAAAGTTACAGCACTTGTAGTTGGGTTTCCAGCGCTACTACTAATTCTGTCTAAACCTTCAAAAAACACCAAAAACAAATGGATTTATCCTACTGTAGTTTTGCTGGGTTTTGGGATCATAGACATCCTTTTTAAACAAATCGCTCTGTTTACAACGCTGCCTTATACCACCTCTCTATTTATAGTTTTTAGCATTGCACTGGTAATCATGCTTGCAGTTGTAGGTTATGAATTGCTAGCTAATAAGGTTCGAATAGAGACTAAAAACATCATTTTTGGTGGGTTAGTTGGTATTTTTAATTTTGGTAACATTCTTTTTTATCTGAAGGCACATCAAGTATTTGCTAAAAATCCATCAACAGTTTTTGCTGGGATGAACATGGGTGTCATCATAATAGGGAGTCTTGTAGGTATTTTTGTCTTCAAAGAAAAGCTCACGAAAACAAATTACGCGGGTCTTTTTATGGCTTTGGTAGCGATTGTTTTAATTGTATTTTCACAAACAAAATAGAAAAGGAAAATATGTTTTTTTGAAGTCAAATAATGGAACTATCGAGAATCGCAACTCGTTACGATTGCCATTTAGCTTCATTTTTTAAGCTTTAATTTTTTCTAATTCTAAGTAGAGCTGATCCATCTCATTCTTTAAATTTTCAATCTCATTCTTTAAATTTTCAATTTCACTTTCAATTAAACTGATGTCCTCATTTCTCTCACTGTTTGTTCTTAAAAACTGAAAGTCTGTAGCTTTAGCTAGCTTATCTTTTGCCTGATCTAGATCACTGAAATCAGCAGCAAGTTTTTGTTTAATTTCAAAAAGCCTATCGTTTAGTGTTTGTTTTCTCTCTTTTAAAACTCTCTCAAATTCCTGTTTTTCTTGCTCAATTATGCGATTCTTTTGTTCTTCAATTTCTTTTTCCTGTAATTGAAATTGCAGATTATTTCTTTCTGTGATGTTGTTTTTCTGTTGTAGTTCAGCACTTCTGCCTTCTTCAAAAAAATTAAAAATAAGAGTTCCAACAACTAAAACTAAAATTCCGGAGAGCATGTAAAAAAAAGATTTTTCGATCCCTATTATTTTAGTATTTGCCTCTTCGGAACTTTTTTTGGGAATGGGTGGAATAGTGTTAATTGAGGGAGGCGTCACTCTAAAAACAGACTGTAATTCGGTTATTTCCCCTGCAGTTTTCCAATCTTGCATTCCTTCACACCAAACAGGCGTTGTCTTTAAAATTGATTTGGCTTTCAATTCAGTTAAATTAAATGGACCGCTACTTTCAGTGCCGTTGTGTACGTAATAGGAATTCATTTTATGCTGCTTATTTATTTACGTGTTGATTGATTTTTGAAGTTTCAAAAGTACAAAACAATTTGCTTTTTTTAGCAATGTATTTAAACAGATAGCTACCTGTCGAAATTATAAAATAAATGGGTAATTAATTGGATTAAGAAGTTACTTTTCCATATACCTGGAGGATATAATTTCCGTTTAAAAAGGATTCGGGGTCAATTTGGCTTTGAAGAACAACACCGTTTAACGATGTTTCTAGCAACAATTGCGCTGCTTGGGCTAATGGCGCCGCAGTGGTTGTTTGGATTGCTCTCAATTTATATTTTCCTACTATTTGTGGTGTAATGCGCTTTGCAATTTCACGTTTTCGCAAAATTCCAGAGGCATCTTTGCCTTCAACTGCAGCATATAGGATAATTTGATCGTCTTCGACATGCGGAATTACCGCCTCCATTACTTGCTGTAATAATTTTATAGCTTCCTCAGTATTTTCCAAAGTAGAGAGTTGCTGTTGAATCCATGCATAATGACCGGGATGGCGTAAGGTTTTGTAATCGAGTGAACGCACTCTTCCAGACAGTGCTTCCGGTAAATCTGCTGCTCCGCCGGAGGTAAGATCTTCTTCATAGGGTATACCGTCAATAATAATAGAGGCTCTTTCTGACAATGGAGGGAGCGTTGTTTTTATGAAATCTCGGAGCACTATCGTATCTTTCAAATATTCCGTAGCCACACCCACTGGACTCCAAGTAAATCCGTAGTAATGTGGAGCAACGGCATGATTGGTCAAGGCGCCAACTTTAAATTCTAATTTATCTACTTTATCCACTTCAAAGTCAATGCAGAATTGTTGAAAAAGTCCATTTGCTAGTAAATCGATGTAACCTGGAGCCAATCCTGTTTGAAGAACAAAACCCGTTTTGGCATTTTTTGCCAAAGCTATTATTTGGGAAGTTTCGGTAACATATTCTGTGAGATTGGCGTAATGCATGTTAAAATCTTTGGCAAATTTCGCCATACGTGGTGCTTGGCTACCAGGAAGGCAGTCGAGAATGATATCGCCTCGACTAAAAATTGCCTTCATTTCATTCGTAAGTTCTTTTTCATCAAGATGAAAGTCGTGAATGGATTCCTTTTTCGTTGTTCCTTCTTGAATCCAATGCGCTACTTTTTTTGCTTTGGTGTGATTTTTATCACCAATAAATAGCGTAGGAGCCACGTCACTCCATTCGATTAATAACAAACCTACAGCTTCTGCAATTCCGCCGGCTCCAGCAATAATTATGGTATGATGCTTTTTCATATTTTAAAGATAGCCTTTTTTCTTGTATTTAAATATGTTTTGGAAGAGCAGTTTTTTGATCTTTAAATCCTGTAGTGGTTTATAATAATAATGGAAAACCCACATACAGAAATGGAAGTTAGAGATTAAACCCACAATCGCAAACAGAGAGGATTTATTCACTAATGACATTTTGCTGTTAAAAACCGCACGCTTTAAGAGCAGTCTGAAATAAAAGTCTGAGCAACTTGACCATTTTTTTATAAGCAAATCTAAAAAAAAGGTATTTATCACAACTATTAAAACATTTAATTTAACGCAATGCACCTTAATTCTCTTAATGGCTTTAAAATACTACGATCGTTATTTCGGAGTGCTATTATTTGCCAATACAATAAGTAATTTGCCTTTATTTATAAGGCTTTAGCAGGGGAGAGGTGTACATTAGGTGTATACTATTTGTGAATTTAGTAGTACTAAAGGAAAGAAAAATAAACTTTTACACTTATTTTTTAATTTCAATTTGCCAATCCAAGCTGTTCATTTTGGTTTTTAGTTCGTTTAATGTGAAAATAATGGTTTCAAATGATGGTGCATCTCCATAAATCATCTGCTCTAGCATTATTTTATAATCTGCTTTCCAAGCTTCGATGATATCAGCTGAAGGAATAGGATTTATTGTTTGTGGTTGGTGTAAATTATAATCAATATCACCGACTTTTGTGAATTTGAAACGGTGCTGTACAATCGTCTCATAGAGTTCTTTATTTTGTAATGCAGCATTAGCAAATTTAGTTTGTGATAGTTGATATACGTCGTACAAATGACGGCTTAAACGTTTTACCCTGATTTTTTCTTTAGGTTTACTAAATTCTTCATGGAGCAAAAATATTTTTTCCAAAAAAGTCCGCTCAGGATTTACTGTAGGTATTGTGCTTACGGGTTGTGCGAAAATTGTATTTGGAAATTCAATATCTATTAACGAAACTATTTCTTGAGGGCTAAATGGCTCTCTTAGTGAACGGCAACCTATTTCTATTTGAACTCTTGGCTTAATATAACCAGGAGTAGTAATACTATTTGGGTAATAAAGATTGATGATTACTGGATCTTGATCAGACGCAGTTGTTTTGACGATTTCCCATTTTAAATCTTGAAAGCCCTTTTTGACAAATGCGCTCTGTAGCTCTACAAAGAATGTTTCTGATATATAATTGTTTGCAGCCTTTCTTAAAGCGGTAATTTGTTTTTTACCTAGTTCGACCTTCAAATCCTAGAAATTGTCTGTCTATGGCTAAATCTACGTCTTCAGAGAAGCGATCAATAAGATTCCACGCTTTACTCAAAGACGTTCCACCTTTGAAAACCAAATGATTTCCAACATTTAAATCAAAAATAATACTAAGAGTTTGTACAACCCACCAGTCTTTTTCTACTGCAAATGGAGCTAATCCTTGTTTATTACTGACTTCCTGCAGTATAGTTGCCTTTTCGGAGGTAGGTAGCGTATGAAAACTTATTTTTGTCATTACAGTGCTTTTTGCATTATTTTTTTAATCCAAACGGGGGCTAATTGTATATCATGTAGTAAGTTAGATCGATCTTCTTTTTTTAAAAGTTCAATTATTTTACTTTCTTCATCATCAGTAATTTGGTCGCTGCCAATTTCTCTTAATGCTTGGATTGCCAAACTACTAATGTCTCCTTTAGCTAGTAAGTTTTTAGGTGTTGTTCTTTTGAAATTAATAGTTCGTTTCCCTATTTTAATGACTCTCGGTGCGCCATCAGTAAGATAGACCAAATTCATAGGGACTTGAGTACTCAAGCCCAAAGCATTCAACGCATAAACACCAGTAGGTACAATTTTTGCCCTATCTCTTTTGGCAATGCACGTAGCTACTTCTTCTGCTGAAGGTAATACTTCGCCAATATAGTTGCTTATGATTGGTCTTACATAGATTCCTTGTGCTATACGTGTAATAAATCCTTTTTCTTCCAAACGTTGCAATGCTTTACGTATCGCTTCTGATGAACCGAAATTAGTAAAACTATCCCCGAAAAGCAAAGTACCCTTTGCTTGAGATTCAATCTCGTTTTCTATTTGTAATTCAATACTTTGCATTTGATAATAGGATTTATTTTGTCACAAATATAGTAAAAATTTGTGACAAATTGAATTTTACAAGTTCTATGTAATAAGTAGTAAGATCGGTTTCATATATTCTTTACCTGGGAACCTTACAAAGCTTAAACCTGTTTTTCAGAAAGAACCTTATTATCAGTAATAGCAACCAAAAAAGGCAATTTAACTTCCTGTAAATACATTTCCTTATAAGAAGTAGATTTTCGACAATCCGTTTTTAAAATAGCATTTTCAGATAGTATGAAATCATCTTCAAAAGGGTTTCCAAAATTATTCTCTTGTTCTTTAATTAAAGAAAGATTAGCAGGATAAATAAAATAGGCAGGAATTACACGATTATCATCTATCAATCCTAATTCTCTATAAACGCTATTTAATCTCGTATAGCCAGATAATTGTCTTGCATCCTCCATAGATGGATTCCCATTAGCATACCTTGGTTTGTATTTAGCATCAACTACGGCTTTTATTCCGTCTTTTATATTAAGGATAAAATCAGGTTCTTGTTTATTAAATTTTTTATGGTACTGTACTTCACCATTTTTTGGATATTTTTCTTTAAGTTGTTGAAAAACGTACAATTCAAATAACTTACTCATATCTATCCAAAACCTTGGATGTTTGGTAGTTTTTTGTTGATTCTGACTTGAAATATTATAATCTTGTAATGCTAAAATTTGATTTCCAAGTTGTACGGCCTGATTATAATTTCTATAAAACGGATTATTTTCGTGGTGTTTTATTTTTTTAAAGATCTTGTTATTTACCTGATAAAATCCTCCTTTACAATAGTTCAAGACCTCTTGTAATTGATTAAACTGATTATCTTGATTAAAATCTGCTAACAATTCTGGAATTACTGAAAGAACGTATTTCAAAAATTGATTTACCTCTGTGTCAAAACCAAATTCTTGAAATTGACAGATAGTTTTCGTTAGTCTATTTTTTAATAGATTATGTTTGATTTGATCACCAACTAGTATTTTTCCCTTTACTCTAGAATTCAAGTTTTCTTGAACGGTATAGTACGATTTCTTCAAACCTTTTTTCACCAAGTTTTGAACAACAGAAAGAAACTGTGCTATTAAAAAAGGCGTCAAAATAGGTTTTAGATCACTTTTAATCTCTATCCATTCTTCATTTAATTTTGTTTCAATCAGTCCATCTAGATGATCAAAATTGTCAGGAGCTTTTAAGGCTTCCAAAAGCATTGTAATATAATCCAGTTGCAGAGTACCATTATTAAGTTTTGGTTCTACATATACATTAAGTTTTAGTTTAGGAAACTGATCTAATCCAATGTAGTATGAGGACTTTATATTACAAGAAATAAGCTTATCCTCATCATTCTTATGTAAACCAATACTAACACAAGTATCTTCTGCTTCATCAAAAAAATCAATGCGATCTGCTTGAATTGTTGAATCATAATAATGCCCCAAATTGACTACTTCTTGAAAAGTAGAAAAATGACTTTTATTATAATATTCGAAATGTTCAGATATTCTTAGCATGAATTAGATAGTAGCTTTTAATAGTTCTATTTCATCTTTTGCAAGTTCTTTTAATATTCCGTCTTTCACATATTCTCTTAAAATTGGTTTAATTTCATATTCCAGTCGTACAGACATAGTACCGCCGTCTTCTGTTTTATCAATAAAATAAGAATGTCCTAATGCTACCTCCTTGGGTTCAAAATCTGTTGACAAAAAACTAGATCGGGTTTTGTAATCATCGATCGTGAATAAATTTTTCACGGAATTAAACAATGTGGAATCAAATATTGTCTCTTTTTCGTTTGATAAATCTTTAGGTAATACATCAACAAAAGCAAAACGCCTTCTAATGGCATAATCAATATGACCCACTGATCGATCGGCAGTATTCATTGTTCCAATGATGTAAAGATTAGAAGGTAATATTAGCTCATTACTTTCTCCAATCGTGTATATTGAATCTACTGTTTTCCCTCGGTATTCAAGTGCATAAATCAATTCACCTAAAACAGAGGATAAATTAGCACGATTAATTTCATCAACGATAAGAACATAGTTTTTCAGTTGTACTGTAGTAATATTAGTTTCGTTAAAAGTATATTTCTTATTGATTATGAACTCTTGAAATTTATTTAAAACCCGAATAAAATAACTGGCGTGTTGTCTTGCTAAACCTGAAAGTCTCGTGTTTTTTTTAATATCTTGACGTACTTTGTTCTTATCAGCATAGGCTTGTAAAATATCTCTAAAAAGCATGCGGTTACCGTTTTTTAACCAGCCATCATTTTTACCTTTGTATCTGAATGCATGTTCATCATTTACCGAAATCAAACCTACGCTTTCGGTTAATTCATAGAACCCATTTGATTCTTCGATTTCATCAAAAATATAATCTTTAAATTCCTCAAAATAATTTTCGATCTGAATTTCTATTGAAATCGTTTGGTTATCTTTTTTACTATTTAAGTAATTTTCTAACGCTTCCTTTGCAAATTTACCTAAGACTTTATTCTCAGCCTCATAAACAATTGAACTACCATCTTCATTTGGTACCGCTACTATTCCACGTACGAAATCCTCGTAGGTATATGATGGATGAAATTGTATCAGTTTGAATTGCTCGTTATCATTTAAATCTTGTACATTTCCTAAACCTAGCATTTGCACTGCTATGTCTTTAGCGAGTTTAGTTTTTCCAGTTCCAGGAGGACCTTGTAAGATTATTTGTTTTTTATAATCTAAAATATTTTTTGATTCCAACATACTAAATAATTGAGATGAATTAATATTAGCTTTTTTTGAGTTCTCATAAATTAATTTGTAAATTTTAAATTGTTTATTTTTAAGATTATATAGCATTTCTAAAAAAAACAAACCGTTAATTTGAAAACCATCATCAACAACTTCAATATTATTTTTTTTACCAAAAATAATGAAATCTCCTTCCTTTATATTCTTTAAGCCTTCAATGGTTTGATTAATAAAACTATAATCCTGTAAATTTTTTTCGATTTCATTTTTATTAAGTAAAAATGATTTTACAAACGGACTAACATTTTCAATTGGTGTTAAATTGTTTTGAGATTTTTGTGCATTAAATCCTAAACCATAACCAATTTCATTTTTGCCTTTGTATATATGGTATTGTAATTCACGCTCACTACCTTTATTTATTGTCCAATAATCATCACGGACTGTCCCAAAAATCTGAGTTGATGAAGCTATTTTTGTATTTCCGTTTAGATTTATTCTATCTCTTTGAAATTTATTTATAAAATTATTTCCAAGAAGTTTATGTAAATTATCTACTAGTTCTTGTAAATTAGAAAACTTAATTAATCTATTATATTCAAGAAATAAGGCAAAATGTTTATTCAGAATTGATTGTGGTACATCAGAACCTTTACGAAATGAATAAGTAAAAAACGGCTCTTTTTTCTGAGAAATCAATTCCTTAATTTCAACAGGAGAATCTATTTCAAAGGGATTCAATCCATAACTTTTTTCAAAATTTTCGATTAATTCAATTATATTTTTATCGAAATTTTCTTCATTAAAAGACGCAAAATAACTTGTTGTATTTGTTAACACAATGTTTAAATAGAAAATTTTAAAATCATTTAAATAATTCATGTAGTTTATGCTTTATAATTATAAAATTCTCTTTTTAGAGAATAAGTGATTGATACAAATAGATATCTGCAATTTCGATTGTCATATTGTACTTACTTACTCTCTTTATATTATTTTTTATTACTTATTTCAACAATTATAATACCTCCATAACTTACTTTCTCTTTCTTTCTAGTGAAATTATAAATCCAGTTGGGAAGGGTTTAAAAGGTTTATTGGGAGGAACATTATTAGATTGATAATCTCTAAGTTCATAAATTGGCAACTCCGAAATCATAAAATTATCAAGTATACCGCCATGAATTTTTTGCATATCCCTCTTCCACTCATCCTTGTAGGGCGCACGGATTCTAGTATCTCCGTAACTTTTATTGTTGCATAATGATACAAAACAATGTATATCTAATGAAGCAGATTTCACTAGGTGCTGATAAGTTTCTAAATCTTGATTCCATGCAATAACAAATAATGCATCTATATTACCTCTCAAAGAGCATCTATTGTTTATATCCAGTAAATCATTACAAACTAGACCACTGAAAATAAAACCGTTGTGCTTAATAATTAGTTTTTCTTTGTACAAACTTTCAATTTTGAAATTAGCTAGATTAAAAATCTCAGTGTTTTCATGAACTGCACCAATCATTTTAGACTGATACAGGGCAATACTACCTCGTGTCTTATTGCCCGTGTTTAATACATATACTAATTGATTATCTACTTCTTTTCTACTTTCATTAATTTTATATTCAAGTCCACTGATTAAATTTATGCCAACAAAACCTAACTTTTCAGCTATTTGGACATATAAGTGTCTCGGAAGAGCTAATTCATGAAAAACTACATAATCAATGTCGTTACTATTACGAATTAAATTATTGACAATTTTTTTGAGTCTATCAAATCTACTTTTATCCGGTTCAATTAATTGACGAATTCTCGCATCAAATGACTCGTTCCTCGTCAAAAAATGAGTATTACAAACTTTCGGATTGTTTTGACTTTTAGCTTCAATAAAATCAATACGGTTGTACTGATCACCTTTAGGATTAGTATTAATAAAAAACCTGTGGTAATATTGTTTTGCAAGTCTTGAAAAATTATCCTGATCAAATATTACTTTATTTTTAAAAGCAACTGATAATTCCAACAATGTGATTCTTCTGGTAAAGAAGTAAAAACCTGTTGATTCAAAAATTTTATGACAATAATCATCGCAATTTCCTTCTTCGCAACCACAATTCGTAGATTGGATGTTACTACTAATAAAATTCTTTAAATTTTCATTAAAAAATATATTTGTTAAATCTTCAAAACCTGCTTCTTGTAAATTACTTGATATGTATTTAGCATATTCCTCATACTTGAAATAGCAATTTTTAAATGGTATACTATGTAAGTCTGTGTTGAAATACCTTTTTACATTGTATTCAAAATTTTCATTATAGTGAATTTCATAACTCAATAATTCTAATGCATATTTTGAATCAACTTTATATAAACAATTTGAACAAATCAAATTCTCGTAAATCTTCCGGTAAACAAAATCTTTTGCTTTTTTGAATTTATTATTGTTCTCCTTTTTTGTATTCTTTTCTAAAACTCCAAAAACAAGATTCAATTCAGCAAAATATTTTTTAATTAATTCATCATTACTTGAATGTATGATTAACCCAAATATTCTAGGTACATATTTATTTAAATCAATAAAGTTTTGAATATCGTATATAAAATCATATGTGATATTTAGAAAATTATTAAGTCTAATTTGCCAAACTGGTTTTTCATAATTCTTAATATCACTTTCAAAACTTAAAATTTCTTTTATAAATTTATTTCTTTTTAAAATTAAACCCTCAGATTTTCTTAAACTATTTACTTCATCACATTGTTTATTTATACTTTGAAACAGATCTAAATCACTATTTTCATCATATTCAGAAGTGTCTGGTAAGAACTTCCACTCACTTGAACTCTTGTTAATCGATTTTCTTAAATTATTAAGTTCTACCTTATCTTTAGTATTGTTAAACAGGAAAATATTCTCTTTATCTGAATTAAAAGAAAGTTTAAAACTTTTACCTTTTAAATTTTTTAATTCGCCTTTTTTATCGAGTTTAAATTCTTTTAAAGAACTTATTACTTTTTCAAATTCAAGATTATCTTTCTCACTGTTATACTCAACAGCAATGATCATATCATCAACATAACGTCCGTAATAAATTGGTCTTACGTTTTGTATTACATCTTTATCAAAATCTAATAAATAAATATTAGCTAAAACTCTTGATACGTTAAGAGTAAGAGGTAATCCAAAATTTTTAAAATTAATATTTTCGCCATCATAAAAATCCTTATAGTCAGCATTATTAGCTTCATTGAATTTCTTTAGCATTGTGAATACCAAATCGTTCAAAAATTTGTCTTGCTTCGTTAAGTCTTTTATATTTAGCTCAATTAGAGTTTCAACTTTCTTTTGTAAATATTCAATTTCAATTAAATGGTAGTATTTTTTTAAATCAGATGTTATGACTACTATATCTTTATTTTCAAGAGATTCAATTTTATCGAATAAATCATTTTGCCACTTTCTATAATCATTAAAGTATGGTTTATACAGGGAATGGTTTTGTTTATAATATGGTAAGTCTAACTCGTCATCAAACTTTTTCAGTCTGCAGCCATAGACATTCTCTGGAAAACACTTATCTAGTTTATACCCTATTCTGTTAATCCATAACCCACCTATAATCTGAAAAAAAATAGAGATATGACTAATATATCTAAATTCAATGCTGTCCGCTTTTTCATTTGAATCAAAATTAAAAAGCTTTCTATTTAAATTTTCAATAGTTTTCTTAACCTTAAAATTACCTGTTGAAGCAAACTTGACCTTTTTAAATATAAAATTGGAAGTACCTATGTGATTAATATTATCTAAAAAAATATTTAATAATTCATCAGAACCCCCATTCAATAAATCAAATAGATAATCTATGTTTTCAAATAGATTTTCTTCAAATTGTACAATATCTTCAAGTATTATATATTCCTTTTCATTATAAAGTTCTCGTTTAACTTTACGATAGGTATATAAAATTTCTTCTTTGGTAAACAAACTACTTTTCATTCTTAATCCTTTTTATAATCAACACCACCCTCAGCAACCCTATCCAACTGCTCATTCACCATTTCCTCCGCATCACCCACAGTAACCTGACCATTCATTAACATTGGTAAAAGCCAATCCCTTAATTGTGCGAGTTCTTGGTTTTGTTTGAGGTTTACATCAATTTTTGAGAATATTGGAGATGCAATTTCTTTATATTTTTTAAGTTCATTTTTGGACGGATGTAAAATATCTTTTTCTAAAAAGGTGTCTTTTTGAAAAAAACCTCTTGCACTTCCATTAGTGGTGTTTTCAAGTTCTATTATTACATTTTTCAACAACATATTTAAAAAAAATTGATTTCCCTCAAGTGACTTAAATCTCCACATATTTTGATTTTGTAAAGCTGGTAAAACATTTGAGTTTACAATACAATGTTTACCTGTAGAAGCCCCTACCATAACCATTAAAAAATCAAAATTTTCTAATTCATATTTACGAAATTCTTCTGCTTTTAATACTGGTAAATAAACTACATCGTCAAGAACAATGTATCCATTATCAAAATTTTTTGTTCTTATTATCTTCTTACCTACTTTACTATACCATTCGCTCTTAAAAGCATACCCATTAATTATATATGAAATTTTTCTTAATTTTTTCACTTCCCACCTCTTAGGAATCTCCATTTTCAAAACAGTATTATAAACCATTTCTCCATCCGAAGATTTATAAGGCTTACCATTTGTATTAGGATAATCAAACTGTACAAACCAATAATCATAAAGCGTTTTTGCCATTTGCTCTAACTCAATATTGATTTTATTGTTGAGTTCTATTTTATCATCTAAAGCAGAAAGAACGGATGCGATTTTTTGTTGGTCTGATTTTAATTTAGGTACTAAAATCTCCTGACGTTTTAATGCTCCTTCATTTACTCTCTTTCGTCCAGAAGTTCCTTCCATACAGCTGATAGCTTTATCTCTAAAAAGAGGACTTCTTGCTAAATAATAAATAAATTTAGAATCAGAATTTTGGTTCTCTCGTAACACTATGAATTCTGATGATCCAAAAGCAACTTCATTCTCTTCAAGAATGTCAACATAAGCTGTTTTCCCATTTTCTAAACAGGGAGTAATTTTAGCTACAAGTGTATCTTCATTTCTAAATTTTGGTCCTGCACTATATTTTGAATGTTCAGATCCATTAATTTTTCGTTGGAACGTTCCTAATTTATCCATAGGAATTTTTCTTGCGATTTTATCCTTTTTAATTGATTCTGACGGGTTGAAATCTATAAATTCACCTATTGAAGTTTGTTTCCATTTATTCATACTTCAATCCTTTTAAGTGTTGCTGAATTTCAAGATCTAAAGTATTTCCTTCCTTAAAAAATTTGGATAAATTGGCTTCAAAAGCATTCATTTTTTCAGCAAATTCATCTGCTGTAATATCAGTATATTCAATCTTAACTTCAAAATATTGCCCTGCAGAGAAAGAAAAATTCTTAGTTGCAATTTCTTCTTTGGTAACTACTACTGATAAATCTTCAACAGCTGTTTTATTATTAAAGGTTTCAATAATTCTGTTTTCTTCGGTTTGCGTTAAAACCGTACGTTGGTTTTTGCCCTCTTTTATGGTTTCCCCCAATTTAGAAGCATCCATCAAAACAATATTATGACTATCTGCATTTTTGTCCAAAAATAAAACCGAGACATTGGTACCTGTACTCGCAAAAATATTAGAGGGCATACTCACTACACCCCTCAACCAATTGTTTTCTATTAATCGCTCACGTATCTTTTTTTCGATTCCTGATTGAGCGGTAATAAATCCTGTAGGTACTACAATAGCAGCTTTACCCGTATCGCTCAAACTGTGGATGATATGCTGAATGAACAATAGGTAAATAGCCATAGACTCTTTCTTGGTTTTTGCAATTTTGGGTATTCCTGCAAAAAACCTTTTTTTGAAAGCGTCTTTGTCCAAACTGGCATGAAAATCAGAAAAATCTAGTTTAAATGGCGGGTTCGAAACGATGTAATCAAACTTATTCTCTAAGTAATGAGGTAAGGCAATCGTATTGGTTTTAATGATATTCGGGATCGAGTGTGTTAAGTTATTCAAAACCAAATTCAAACGCAACATATTACTCGATTTTTGAGAAATATCTTCCGAGTATATCGTGCAATTTTCTTCGCCAATTTGGTGGGCAATACTCATTAATAGCGTTCCAGATCCTGCACTTGGGTCATAGCATTTTACGCCTTTTACAGGTTCAGGTACCAATATTTGCGCCATGATACGTGCCACTGCATGAGGGGTGTAATACTCGGCATATTTTCCTCCAGAGTCGGTATTGTAATCTTTAATTAAATATTCAAAAATAGTAGCAAAGAAATCATATTTCTGTTCGAACATTTCTTCAAAAGAAAACTCAAACAACTTATTGATTAAAGCTTTGCAGAAAGCATCTCGTTGCGAAGAATCAGAGATATACTGACTTAACTCATCAAACAAGGTGTCTTTTGCTCCTGTAAATGATTTTACAGAGAAAACCTCGGCATTTTCAATACTAATTTGACGCAAGGTATCATCAAATAATTTAGCAAAATCATCGTCGTTTTGCTTCGTAAACAAATGCGAAATTAAATGTTCCGGTTGTAACCTCGGAATATTTGGGTCAAGAGAATCAATAAGATCAGAGTAATCATCATCTGACAATTCCATCAAAACAGCCGAAAATGCTTCTGATTTAACTAAATCAGGGCATTCTTGTTTTACGGCATATCTAAATTTGTCATTTAAGAATTTGTATAAAAATACTTGTGTTATAATTTTAAATTCGTTTCCATCATTACCCAAACCATAATTAGCACAAACACTTTTTAGGTTGTCAATGAGTAATTTGGTTTTGGTCATAAAATTAATATCCTGCGTCATGTTCTCTTATCTGTATTGAAATTGTTGTAAATATTCGTTGGCGATCAAATTGCTCACCTTATTTTTCATGTCTTGATCCATTTCGATCTGTTCTTTCTTTTTAAACTCTTGCACTACAAGTTGTAGCAAATAGCGTTTGAAATAAGCTTCGTTCTTGATCATATCTTCTTGTCCTTCGAGCTTATCATCTACTTGTTGTTTTACTTGCATTAGGGCATTGTGCAGCTGAATTTCTTTGGCATTTAACGTTCCCTTTTCGCTCAGGCGTTTATGAATACGACTGTATTTTTCGTCATTTTCATATTTGGCTCGCAATAACGCATTTTTTCGGTTGAGTTCTTTGGCTTGATCGTATATTTTTTGAAGCAAGTGCATGTTTTCAATCATATCCGCCTGAGTAACTTCGCTTAAATTCTTCTTTTTAAAAATGCGTTCTAATTCTTCACGCAAACTTACGAATTGTGGATCGTGTTGATCAAAGTTATTTTGTAATGATTCTCTAGTTTTGCGTAATATGTTTTTGAATTCATCTGCTAATACTAATTCGCTCTCGTCAACTTTTATAAATTCAAAAATAATATCCTCAAGAGCAACATTAATTAAGTTTTTCGAAGTCTCTTCATTACCAATACTATCAACAAAATTTAGATTGTTGAGACGGTTTTGCGCTTCTGATAATAAACGATTCCAAACTTCAAAATCAGCAATGCCATCCAAAGCATCATAACCGTTGACGGCAATAATGTTTTTTAATTCTTTGGCAGTCCGTAACGCTTTTATTAATCGAATTAATTCAAATTTATCTGTAATTTGTTCGATTTGTTGAGAAAACAATTCTCTATTTTGGGTATCATAATGAAATAAAGTTTCTTTTATTTCTTTGATCTCCTGCTGGATTTCTTCTTCGGTTTTGAATAAATACGAATACATTTCCATTTCATCACCTAGCTCTTCTTGCAACTCATCAAAATACATTTTATTAGTACGGTCAAAAGCTTTCGAAATATCGGCAAAATCGACTACATAGCCGTAATGGTATTTCTTATACGGGCGGTTGACACGAGTTAAGGTTTGTAATAAATTATGATCTTGAATCACACGAGCCAAATACAATTTTTTTAATCGTTTGGCATCAAAACCTGTAAGTAACATATTGTAAACAAACAAAATGTCCACTTTTGATTTTTTGTAAGCAGTAATTAATTCTTTTCGAATTGATGTATCATTCTCATCATGTAAAATTAATGCAGCGGTTAATTTTGGTTCTTCTTTGCTTCCGTATTTAGCAGGAGGCTCTGCTGCCATCAAAATGCTGGCATCTGTCTCTTGAAAGCCATATCTCTCTTGGAATAAATTGAATAGTTCTTTGGCTTGAATGGCAGAATCACAAACAACCATCCCACCAAGGGTAGTATCTTGATTGTCTTTTCTAAACTTGATTAAGTCTGTTGTAATATAATCCAATAAAGGCTCTGCAAATTTTGGATCAGCATAAATAGCTCTTGCGGTGACATCACCCTTCAAGACTTTAATTTTATCCATAACCTCTTTCATCTGCATTTTGAAATTACCTTCAATTTGCTCTCGAATCAAGCGTAAAGTATAACCGTCTGCTATAGACATGTTGTAGTAATATTTATGAAAATAATTGCCAAACAACATTTTTGAATCGTAATCTTTGGCTACTTCCTTTAATAATGGAGTTCCAGTCAACGCAATGATTACCGCAGAACGATCTGAATTAATCAAGTTAGCCAAGTAATTACCTTTTGGGTTATAACTTCGGTGCGCTTCATCTAAAAAGTAAACACGTTGAATATTAATATCATAAGCTACGTTTATCAATGCAGTAGCATCTTCAGAAAATTTTTGAATATTGACTACTGTAATTTCCGGTATTCCACTATCATTGTGAATTGCCCCAATAACCTTTAGATCATTTATAAAATCTTGCTTCGAATTAACTTGCTTCACTTTCAAACCTCTATTGGTAAATTCACTAGAAGCCTGAATTAATAAATCGATACGATCTACAATAAAGTAAAACTTAGGAATAATTTGCTTTTTGGAATAATAGTTTGTTAAATGCTTTACGTTGTAATAGGCTAGAGCCGTTTTTCCAGATCCTTGGGTGTGCCAGATAATCCCTTTATGCTGTCCTTGATCTAATTTGGTAGCTATTGCTTGCGTTGCAAACAATTGAGGGTAGCGCATAATGTGTTTCTGATAAGAAATCTTACCCAGGTTTTCCTCTTCCACATACGCAATGGCATATTTTAAAATGAATTTTAAGCGCTCTTTACTAAATAATGAAGTCAGGATACGATTGGTCGGTGTATTGTCTTGTTTATTGGTTATGTATTCAGGTGAATGTTTGATAACCATTAAATTATTATCTTTTAATAGTGCATTTTCAATACTTTCACTTAGATTTACCAATGACTGTTTTACTGGATAATCGGCATCTTCTCTAAAATAATTGAATGAAACCTGACCATAAGATGGACTAGCGTAAAAAGCACCAAAAATAGGTTCTACGATACCGTCTTCATATTCCATATTATTAGAGAAAACTAACAACTGAGAAATATTTGCAAATCGTCTGAAATGTTTATTTTTGAATCGGGTATTGATTCTGTTACGTTCGTCTATAACACCCTGCTTGTTATGCGGTTTTTTAACTTCAATAAAAGCCAAAGGCATACCGTTGATTAAAACCGTAATATCAGGTCGAAACTCTTCATCCCCAGATTTACAAGTCAATTCAGTAGTTACATGAAAACTATTATTTTCAAATTTTTCAAAATCAATTAATTTAATTCCAGAGGTTGCAGTAAGCCGTTCATAGAATTTTTTTCCTAGATCCTCATAATCCAATTCGAGATTAATTTCATCTAATACTCTTAAGGCCTCGTGCTCAGATATAGAATTGATTTCACAAATTTTAGAAACGAAAATAGAAGAAAATATGTTGTTTTCTTCTATCCGAGTTTGTTCCTTTAACGGAATATATTGGTACCCTAAACGCATTAAATGCAATAAAGCAGGGATTTTAACTCTTGAATCTTCGTTGAACTTCATTTAGCATTCTTATGTTGAGCTGTAAATGTAAGAAAAGTTGAAGCGTATCTAAAAGGAAAACAAAAGAAAGTAAAGTAAACTTAAAATAAATTTATTTAACAAGTAAAGAGACACAAAATTTTTCTCAAATAAAATCTTATAATGCAAAATGGAAGTTGACTTTCTTTCTTAGCAAAACTGTTTTTTCTTTGATATACATTATCGTCAACATTTGTATTGATCTTAATAGAGACTGCTTTTGTAGCGTTTAAATTTTTATGCAGTAGTTTAATTAAAATTACCATTTAATATTAAAAAAATTAAAGACAGAGTAGGGAAGGCTCAAAGTAGTCTTGGTTATCTTTTTTATTTATTCTAGAAATTATAAAGGCTATCTGCATTATGTTCTATGCTGCTCCCCAAAAAACGTACAATTTTTTGCTTTAAATTAAGATAGGATTAAAAACCTTAAATTAGCAGAATTATGTCAAGAACAAGAAGAG
>NZ_FRDK01000021.1 GCF_900143245.1 Flavobacterium fryxellicola | reverse complement strand
CTTCTTGTTCTTGACATAATTCTGCTAATTTAAGGTTTTTAATCCTATCTTAATTTAAAGCAAAAAATTGTACGTTTTTTGGGGAGCAGCATAGACATGATGATTTTGAGAAACAAAATGCTAAACAGCAACAATGATAAAATGATCAAAAAGGCTAATTAGAATTCCGGATATTTAATTTAATACTTATACAGAAGTTCTCCGGAACCACTTTAGAAGATGGCATATTATTTATGAATGTTTTGTGGAAAGCTAAATTTTTGGTCTTTCAATATTGCTATGATCGCATCTGATATTTCAAAAACTTTTCCATTATAATTATTGTCTAACAAAATGACTGTAAACTTTTCATCAATATCCGAAACTAAAATGGCTTCATAATTTCCAGCTCTTCCGTCGTGTAAATGCTCAATCAAATTTTTATTCTTATATTTTGCTTTTCCCAGCGGGGATTGAGTTTCTCCTAAATCAAATGATTGACCTATTTCATAAAGCGATTGATTATTAATTATTTTTTTTGAGTGAAGGCAATTTATCCATTTTAACAAATCACTGGTTGTTAAGTAAGTTCCACCTGTTATTGGCAAGTCCGTTTTATCTTGAACTAGATTATTATTAAACCCTTTAGCTATATTTTTTTCATTTTCAAAAGGCGTTAAAATAGCCGAATTCATTTTGCAAGGTTTAAATAGGAACTTTTCTGCATACATTTTAAAGGACATCCCTGTCAATCGTTCAACAATAAATTGCCTTAAAAAAATATTATTGTTGTTGTAATCGTAATTTGTGCCAGGTTTAAAATCAAGAGTGTCGGTTAGCTTTAAACCATCAAAAAGGTCTTTGTCATTGTTAATAATTTTCCAGTTTACGTTAGGTATGCCGCTAGTATATTGTAATAAATCTCTAATTGCTACTTCATTTGCCCATTTTGGTAATTCAGGAATAAATTTAGAGACCTTATCGTCCAACTGCAATTTCCCTTGTTCCTGCAATTGCATTAAAGCTACCGCACTAAATTCTTTTGTGATAGATCCGATATTAAATCTATAATCAGCATTTAATTTCTTCTTTTTTGTTACATCGGTAAAACCAAATGAAGCTTGATAAATTATTTTATCGTTTTTTGAAATAAGTACGTTTCCATTAAAAACCCCAATTTGGTTTGACCATTTCATCAGAGAGTCAATTTGTTCTATTTTTTTTATTTGAGCAAATGTATTATTTGTCAGAACTAAGAGAATAGTGAAAATTGAGAATAGTTGTTTGTAATGTTGCATAATTTTTAAATTATTGTCGTTCATTATCGGTATTGATTACTTGTCGCCTACCGCTAGTACTTCTAAAAATCGATAAACGTCTTATTAGAACTTGATTTTATGTAAATATAGTTGATTTATCATACAAAAGAATTGAATTCAAAATCACTTTCGTGTTACTGTAAAACAATTCTCCAAGTAATAGCAAACCTGCAAATTCATACTACATAGACTTCTTTAACTCTTGCGATAGCTGCCGTTTGGCTGTCACTACCATTCAAGCCCAATGAATTCTTAGTTCTTGCGGGTAGTTTTTATTTTACCGTTTCAATTTCAACTATTTCTTTTCCTTGTTCGCCCCAATAATGGGTCAAAATTTTCTCATACACTTTGTATCCATCATCCACATTGGTGAAGATAATAAGTCCTTTTTTTGTTTTCGGATATATAAAAACAAGGGTTTGAACTCCGTTGTCTGCTCCACCTTGTGATAATGCATAATCTCCATTTTTAAAATTATAAATTTCAAATCCGAGTCCGAAATGTTTTCCGTTTTTAGTTGCAACTTGAGCCGTGACCATCTCGTCAAATACTTTTTCCGAAAGCCCATCACCGTTCATTACACTAACCAAAAACTTTCCATAGTCTTCCACTGTTGTCAATAGATCGTCTGCTCCATTCGCTGATTTGTTTTTAACTGTTTCGTATGGCTTTCCTTTAGTGTCATATCCAATAGCGACACGTTTTTCGTCAATCGTATTGTTCCAAATATAGTGCGTATCAGTCATTTTCAAATGCTCAAAAATTAATTCGCTGGCTAGTTGATTTAATTTTTTATTGAATTTATTTTCTAGGGCCTTTCGCAAATATTGAAATCCTTCGCCAGAATATTGATACTGACTCCCTGGTTCAAATTGAAAGTCCAACTTTTTTGATTTTGTTGAATATCTCCAATTTGGAAATCCCGTTTGATGACTTAAAATATGTCTGGTTGTAAGTCTTTTACTTCTTGGGTTATCCGCAACATCTGAGTCAGTCCAATAGTTATAAATGGGTTCATCCAAATCCCATTTGCCCAAACTGACCAACTTTAAAGTAATTATTGCAGTTACGGGTTTAGTTAAAGATGCTACATTGAAAATGGTATTATAAGGTGCGGCTGTCCCTTTTGTATGGTCACCATATACTTTTATTTGCTGAAGTTTGCCTTCATTAATAATTCCAATTCCTAAAGTTGGTACATTGTTTTCTTTTAGCCATTTATCAATTTCTCTTTCATTTTCAAAACTTGAAATTTCTGTTTTTTGTATTTCGTATGCTTGATGTCCAAAACTTAAAGACTTAGTTAATTTCCAATCATCATTTTCTAAAGTCCAAACATTAGTAAATTTTGCTGAACCGGGTTGGCTTTCTTTACTTTCGTAAAATAAATGTTCTCCGTTTTGAATAGCCCCATACAAAATTCCATTCCGGTAAAGCGGGAAAATTTCAGTACTTTCTTTTACTAAAACTCTCTTTACTTGACGAGTTCCTGGATTTTTGCAAAGTCCATTTTTTAAGTCGTAAAGAAATTTTGTTTTATTAGAAACTCCGTCTTTGTCGTGATAAAATTTTAAGTTTTCGCTTAATAAATTTTCGTACTGTTTGATGTTGCAAGTGTTGAACCCAACATTAAACAGTAAGCTGTCATTGGATAAAATAGTTTTGTAAAGTTCTGAATTTTTGTCAATCTGTGCTTTGCTGATTGCACTAAAAATGATGGTAATAATGAAGCTTAAGATAATTTTTTTTGTCATAACCAATTTTATTTTGCTGTAATTATATTTTCAGCAAAGGTCAAAAAAGCACTTTTTTTACCCTAAAAAATTCCACGACAATAACCTGACAAATTCCCGACAAATTTCATATCAAATTGAAATCCAGTTTATAATAAAGAGTTTTATTTCTGTCTATTTCTATTGCATTGCGAAGGATAATGAATACATTGGAGAAAACTATTAGTATTATAAGTAGTAGAGTAAACTTGTTTCCAAGTTTCAAAAAAATGCCTAACATAAATAATATAGGCGCAACAATTGTCCAAAGTATTTGAACAGAAATGAGTTGTTTTGTTAAGGCATTTTTTTGTTTCAGTACCAGCATAAGTATTAAAGGCACGAGAATGTTTAATAGCGGAATTACTGTAAATGGAATTGTTGAAAGATTGATTAATTTAAGATAAGAATAGTTAATAGAAATACCTTCTTTCAGTGGTTCGTTTTCTTCAACAATGATGTTTTCTGCTTTCGTTTGTTGGGTGACTAATTCGCTTTCTTGTACTTCTAACACTTTAGCCAAAACCCGAAGAGTGTAACCTTTGGGATCTCTTCCTGATTCAATCCGCTGTATCGTTCGTGCGGAAATACCTGATTTATCTGATAATTCTTCTTGAGTCAGATTCTTTAATTCTCTAATACTTTTTAGTTTTGACATGCTGTATATTTAAAATCACCGTTATAGTCAGTTAGTTTTAAAAACTTCAAAGTTTCTCAAACTGCGTTGCGAGTTGGTAAATATACTTGATTTGTAATACAAAAAACCGCTTCATAAAACACTACTCACTCTACCAGTCTAACAATACGATCCAGTAAGTAAACCGCCTCCAGTTCCATTCAATACAGGTTCATTACTGGCTTTGAAAGTCCAACGAAGTCTAGACGTTCATTTGCTATTTTTCTTGTCCTTGCGATACTGCTGGTATTAAATAACCTTGCATAATCTTGTCAACTTGTTTGTGCGCTTGAGGTGTATTATATGCTGTAGAAGTAATTACAATTACAATAGGCTGGTCTTTGAAAATAAAAATTCGATTACCACCATTACCACTCGAATAGTAAACTTCATAGTCAACATCATTTACTTTGTATGTTTTATTCCAAAATAGATAACCATAATACTCGTCTTTTGATATTGTCATCTGGTGTGATAAACTTTTTTCTATCCAGTTTTGGGATAGAATTTGTTTTCCATTCCAAGCACCTTGATTTTTGTATAACTGTCCAAACTTCGCATAATCCAACGAACGCAATTTTAAACTACCTGCTGTATTGGCCACTTTTTGAGGTGTGAACTGCCATTTATAATTTGTAATGCCGAGAGGCTGAAACAGGTTTTTATCAGCATATTTCTGCAAACCATCGGGAACAGATTTATGTATAATGTCGCCCAAAACTACAACACCAGCTGTAAAATAATCCCACCGCTTGTTTGTTACTTTTGCTTGATCAATAGGAAGATTTAATGCAAAGTCAACCCAATTATTTGTAGGATACATTTTTTCTTCATGCCCAGGTGATTCAGTAATCATATCGGAACCATCAAAATCTGAACTCATTGTTAGTAAATCTTTTAAAGAAATACTATCTTTTAATAATGAATAGTTTTGGAAGGTCTTTAGGTTGTAAAATTCTTTTAAGGTTTGTGTTTCGCTTTTTATGTAATTATCGTTGATTGCAATACCCAAAAGAGTAGATGCAAATGACTTTCCAACTGACCGTGTGTCGTGAAGTGTATTTCTATTTGCTCCGTTAAAATATTCTTCAATTATTAGCTGCCCATTTTTTATTACGACAACACTTGTAATATTCCTAAACGTTTGCGTTTCTATTTTACGATTCAGTTCCTCAATTTTTGAGATGTCAATTTTCACTGATGAAATTTGCCAGTCTTTAAGTGGCTTTATAGTCTGGACTTTAACCAATTCTTCATTAATTTTTATTTCTGGAACTATGATTTTTATTTGTCCTTCGGCAATAATACTACCTGTTACTATTTCGGTCTGATTTAGGTACGGTCTAATTTCAATTTTAAGAAGATGTCCTCCCTTTGTAAATGCGTCTTGTCCTCCGTTGGCTAGAAATCTATTCCAAAGAAATCTGCCCCATGAATCTTCATTAGCTGAACTTATTAACGGAACTCTAAAAACCGTTCTTTGATTTTTACTGTCAGAACTACCCGCACCTACATTAAGATTTTCAACATAAATCTTTTTGGTATCAATAACGAATGTAAATTGATAATTTCCATTTTTAGTAAGTTCTTCAGCAGATAATTGTGGCGCAAGTAAATGAAGATAATTTGTCAATGAGTTGCCCAAAAAAACTCTAATACTAAGGTCGGTTTTTTCTTTAAGTTCAAATGATGTAAGAAAGTCAGATTGTTTAAAATTTTCAAGAACAACACTCTGCCCCATGAAAGTAATTTTACCAACGTTTGCTTTGTGAATAGGATAAATAATGCTGTCGCTTTTTACAAAGTCTGTAGTCTGTCCAAATAAGTGAAGTGTTGTCAGGAAAATTGTGGTTAAAATGGCAAGTTGTCTTATCATATTTTTATTTTTGAATTGTTGGTATTGTTGTCTTTTAAAATGGCATATAACGACTCAATGCTTTGAAATGGCTTGTGTTTGGTAATCACTTATTTTTCAACTGAACGAAAATATGATTAAAAAACGGCATTTCCACTAAATTTCCCATCATGCTAAACCAGTGTTGTGCGACTGTGATTTTATACTGGAAATCCGCATTTTCTTAATTCTTCTAATTCGGTTTCGTTAAATTTATGAATTATTTCTTTCCAAGACCTTATACTCTTAAACCTTCTTTTTGTCCAAGAATGTAGGTAGTGGAACTCTCCGTTTTCTGATTTTATTGGATACCATTGACCTTGTTTCTTTCGGTGTAATTTCCATTCATCTGTTTTATCGATATATTTTTCGTGCATTTTCCCCCAAACTAATTTTTCTGAAAATTGAAGTTCCCAATATTCTTCAATTTCTTTTTTCATTTCTTCTGTAAATCTATCCTGTTTTAAAACATGCTTGTAAATTCGAGTTCTCCAATCTTTTTTATCTGGATTTTCTTTACTTAATGCTTCTATTAATCTTGAAAAAACATCTTTTGTATTTCTACCTGTTTTTGAAAAATCAAAGCCTAAATTTTCAATTTCCTTTCTTACTTCAAGTTTTTTTCCTTTTCTGTTTTGAGATGCAACGCCTGTTAACCACGTTCCTAATGTATATTCTTTATAAATATATCTATGATTAGCTTTAATATCTTCTCCATTATCTATAGCTTCTTTTAATATTTCTAGCCAAGATTTTTTAATTGTTTCCTGTCTTAAAATATGTCCATCACCAAAATAGAAATCTATCCCTAAAAGCTTATTGATATGCTCTTTAGGCATTTCGATTGTGGAATGATTATATAATAGCTTTTGTTTTTGATACCAACCATATAAAGTTCGGTCTTCATATTCTTTAGCTACGGTTACACAGTTATACTTTTCTCTGTAAGCTTTCATTTTTTGAAATAAATATTCCCATTTTTCAAGGTAAGTATCTGTGATTTTTAATTCTTGTTTCTTATAGTCTATTAAAGGTCTGTTATCTTTAATATCGATATTACCAAGTTCTACAGAACTAGGTTTTTTAAATTTTTTAGTTTTGTCATAAACTTTATTTAAATTATGGTTTACATTTTCTCCTTCAAAATCTTCATTTGATAATAAACCTTTCTCGTAAAGTTCATCAATATATTCTTGCTTAACATTATAAAGATTTGGTTCAGTGTATTCTAATAATGGATTAAAGTAATTTTTTAATTGATTGAGAACCTTCATTCCACTTTTGTCTTGGGTTGTGAAATCTAATAAAACTGACGCTTCAACATTATTAAATAATCCATTATTTGTAAAATTTGATGAGCCTATAATAATTCTATTTTTATCTTTTCCTTCAAATAAATATATTTTTGGATGATAAATATAGTTTTCTGTATTATAAATGTAACAAGGAATATTAAGCTCAAGTAGTTTTTCAAGCGCTTGTTTTGAAGTAACCTTTTGGTCGATACCTACAAAAAAAGTTATGTTTTTACTTTCTGCTTTTGCTTTTTTTAAAAATTTTAAGATTTGAGATAAACCTGTTTTTCTTAAAAATGCTACAAAAAATGTTATCTCATTAAAAAAATCATTATTTAACGCAGAACAAATATGATTCCCCGCAGTTTCGATTTCTTCATCGTATAATCCTTGACCTAAAAATTCTACAATCATAATTTATTCGTTATTTTTAAGCGGTTCACTTAGCATATCGCACAACTTGTCTATAACATCCAGAAGCATCACTTTTTTTAAAGTTTCACCATAACGCATGCTATTTATCCTAGCTTCTAAATAAACGCTTTACAAGCTATAGCCACAATACCTACTTTTAGTGATATTCAGTCCTGTTCAACAACTGCTTCATTGTTGGCTTTGCAAGCCCACCGGTCTGTTAGCAGTAGTTATTTTCGTTTTTGGGCTAACCACATTGTATGTTCTCTTGACATTGCATTTTCAGAATCTAAAACAAATTTAGAAAATGATTCTTCTGAATTTATTTCTTCTCCTACTTGTTTAATTAAGTTTAGTTCAGATGTTGCAGTTGTATAAGCTTCTTTATTTTCCTGATATTTCTTTAACTGTAACCAACTGAAAAAACTTGCTGATAAAGTGGAAAAAAGACCAACAAAATTGAACGAACAATTAGGAAATTTAATTAAATAACCTATGGAAATTAAACCTAAAATTTGGGCAATAATTACTGCCCAAAACCATCCTTCATATTTGCTTTTACTTTTATCTGCTTTGTTTTGATACCAGTCTATTTGATTATTAATTCTATGCTTTAAATAATACTGTTTTCTCATTTCAAGTGAATACTCTCTAATAACGTTCATCTCTTCCGAAATAATTGGAAGAGCAAGTAGTTTGGCACTTAATTCTTTGTTTAAATCTGAAAACTCATTTTTAACTTCTGTGATTCTTTCTCTAAATCTTTTTTTAGCTTCTGATGAATTCAAATCATTCTCAAAATATTCAGAGCAAGTAATATATCTCCAAGTTAGAGTTTTGCAAGATTCGGCTAATGCTCGTCCTCGGTACCAAATATCTTCATATTGTTTATTCTTTATTACTAAAGAAAGAATTGTGGCAATCAAAAGTAATATTCCTGAAATTACATAAATAATTGTTTTACTATTAGCTTCTTGATAATTATATATTGTTAAAGCCGAGGCAATAATCATTAATGATAAATCCCATTTAACATAGTTAACATATGTCGATTGTGCCACAAGTGAAGCTTTATCTCCTGCTCGAAAAAAATTTGGAAAATCTTTATCTTTCATTATGGTTTTACTTTGGTAAACGCAGATATTGCGTGAGTTCTTTTATTAAAAGCTTGGTCAATATAATAATTTGGAGTAGCACAAAATTCTTCCCATGTCGTTAAAACACAATATCTATCATCTTCATTCCAAGAGCATTTGTTATTTGGTACGTAATAATTATAAGAAAATTCTTTTATTATTGTTACGTCATCAATTTTAACAATTTTATGTGAACTTCCACAAGTTAGACAATTATTAGTTCCTAAATATATTGAATTAGTCATTGACGGGATTACAACACCTAATACACCATTTTTTGTGTTATTTACTCCGTTATATAATGACGCTTGTAATTCTCGCTTTATAAATGTTTGATTTTGTAAAAATGAATTTTCGGCGGAATTAGAACCAATTAAAAAAATAGTTACTGTGGAATCAGACAAGTAATTTTCACGAATTTTTCTCATAATATAATCCTCGTCATCCGAGTTGATTGGTTCATGTAATGATTTATCAATCATATCAACATCAAGATTATCATGAATATAGGTTTTGTAATCTTTGTCTTGAGTTTTAAAGGAAATGAAACATTTGTGTGCCATAATATTTTCGGTTTTTTTGTAGAATTAATACCAACGTTATGCCATTTAGCGAGGTTGTGAACTTTTGAAAACGAGTATTTTTCGATAAAAGTAAATGTTATTATAAACGGTAATTCCACTAAATCACACACTAGCTCAAAACGGCGGTTGGCCCTTCGGTTTTCTTGTCAATTTCGAGTTTCCACCGCTATTTATATAAACTGTTTTTAATTAAATTACATTATGTTCAAAGATATTATTTACCTTTTTGAGAATTGGCAGGAATTAAAGAATTGTCCTTTTTTTGGTTTAAAATTAAAGTACGCAGTTTGGATAATTCCAATTCCATTTCTTCTTTGGTTACTTGTTTTTCTTTTACGTTTTCTGATGTGGTTAAACTTTTTATAATTTCAACAGTACTATAAATACCACCTAATAAACCAAATACAAATATGTACCAAAAATATTTTACTTGCCATTTAGATAATTTAGCATCGTTAAGCTCTTTTGCTCTTATAACTTTTGAATGTTGCTTTTCTATGACAGATTCGTCGTATAATTTTTTAAAACCACCTTCCTTTATAAAATAGGATGTTTTTGAGTTCGCATAAATACTATTGGCATCTTTATTAAATATACAATTACAAACTTTAAATTCATTAAGTATGAACATCATTCTTTCAAATTCCAATTCTGAAAATTCGGAAAGATTTCCATTACCAAATTTTGATAAATCATCACAGCTCAAATATGTGTTTTCGTGAGATATTTTTTCTAGTATGAAATCTAAAACTTCAACATCCTCTTTTTTTAAATCTATCATATTTTGGTTTTTTAAACTGTATAATAACTAGTAAATAGCATCGACATCTTATACTTTTTTTTATGCTGCTCCCCAAAAAACGTACAATTTTTTGCTTTAAATTAAGATAGGATTAAAAACCTTAAATTAGCAGAATTATGTCAAGAACAAGAAGAG
>NZ_FRDK01000019.1 GCF_900143245.1 Flavobacterium fryxellicola | reverse complement strand
AACTAAATCTTTCTTGGATCGGATGTCCCAAACTTTTTTTTTAAAAGTTCACGACTGATTTCTAATTCAATTTCTTTGTTAGCCAATAATTTACGCAATATTCTGTTTTCTTCCTCAGACTGCTTTAGCTCCTTACTGCGAGTGTCATAAGTTACTTTTAAACCCGCTTCACCTTGCTTGTCGTGTTTCTTCTTCCAACTATACAAAGTGCCAGTGCTGACACTATATTTACGGCAAGTTTCAACTATTCCTAACTCTTCTGAAAAGGATAGGATTTCTAGCTTTTCTTCTAAACTCCATTTCTTGTATTTCATATCTCAAATGTACTATTTGAAATTTAAAATATCACTCCGAACTTATAAGGGGCTAAAATAAAAGTTACTAATTTTTAACGATATTTCATAAGCAAACATTTAGTAACATATTTTTATCTCTATATGTAAAACTAATTTTTAATATAGAAGCCCCCTAGAAAAATTTTCTTTTAAGGGGGGCAATTTAGAAATTTTTGAATATTTATACTGCGACCTATTCACGATGCAGCTTTCTCGCAGTTTAGATAGAATGTCCTTTATCATCACTATTTCCTCCTATTTCTTGCTTCTTTACCTGTTAACTTAATATTGAAAATCAACACTTTGATTAACTTCATCAAAATAATCCTATCAATTCCCTTATGACCATGACTTATTAACCTGCCCTACCTATTTTATCACTTCATGCGTTTTATTAGGTAATAGTAGACGTCTATTTGGCAGATTCACCTAATGACCAAAAAAAATGATGTCTTTATCCCTGCAGATCACCCACCCACATCAAAATTACCTTCGAACTCTCTTCACTTTTCAAGTTTTTGTCTTTATAAAATCATACATTTGTTAGTAATATACACCTACTTAAAATGACAATGGATCAGGATAAATTTATTTTCTGCCTTGAAGCCGTCCCTGATGTAGAAACTGACACTACAACAGAAGTGGTCGAAAGCTTAGAACAATTGGCTTTTACGCATGGGATTTCAAGTATTTACAAAACATGCGATACGATTGAAGGTTTGGACGATAGTTTAAGTGCTTTACTTTATGACGATCACAATTTTACGGATTATGAAATTATCTATTTAGTGATGCAAGGCGAGGAAAACAGTATTTGCATCAATGAATATTTCTACAGTTTAGAAGAAATAGCGGAATTATTCGAAGGAAAATTGAAAGGTAAAATTGTACACTTCGCAAATGAAAAGGTGCTGGATTTAAGCGCGGAAGAAGCACAGTACTTTTTAGACATTACTGGAGCAAGAGCCATTTCGGGTTATGGAGCAAAATTCGATACTGTACGTAGCATTCATTTGGACAAAGTATTTTTCAGTTTGTGCCAAGACGAAGAGGATGTGATACAAATCGTTGAAGAATTACATGAAAAGCACTTTGCCCTTTGTAAGCTCCTCGATTTTAGATTGTATTATTAAAAAGCGAATCTCAATACCTTTTTAACCAATTAAAAAAGTCCAGAGCTACATTGTTGCATATCTTTTTAATTTTTCAATGAAATAACTATCAAAAAAAGCACGAATTGTTTAAGCTGTTTGTTACCTTTTTTTTTAATAAAAAAAGCCTCGCTTTAATTCCAACTTTCGCTTATCATACTTCCTTTTTCCTCCTGTTTAAAGACATTAATAGAGCGGGGAATCCGTTCTTGCAGTTCGGCTACATGTGAAATTATTCCAACAATTCGGTTCTCTTTGTAAAGCGATTGCAACGTTTCAAAAACTACAGCGACACTTTCGGGGTCTTGTGTTCCAAAACCTTCATCAATAAAAAAGAAATTCTTATCGTTTTTATTTAAGGACTGAACGCTTTCTGCTAAAGCCAAAGCCAAACATAAGGAGGCTTGAAATCCTTGACCTCCAGAAAGCGTTTTCACACTTCTCGAAGCTCCATTGTTGAGATAATCAATTACTTCAAATTCATTGGAACTACTAATCGTTAAGCTCAATTGATTTTTGGTCATGCGATGAAAACGAATATTGGCCACATCAGCCAAATTTTGTAAATAAATACTCGAAACATAGTTTACAAAGCCACTTGCATTAAACATATTTGCCAGCGTAACTAAATTAGCAGCACGGGTATTTAATAGTTCAAATTGGACTAGTAAATCTGCTTTTTCCACAAATTGTGCCTGAATTCGTTTCAAATTATCTTGTAAAGCAGAAACATTTCCTAATTGAGTTTCAAATTTTAAATTGAAAGCAGAGAACTGTGCTGTTTTTTCTTCTAAAATTTTATTTTCGAAAGTTTTCCCAAGGATCATTTTCTCAGCTTCTAAAACAGAATTAGTTACAATTAGTAAATTGCCGGTAAAAACTTTTACTTTCTCTTTTTCTGCTGCTATATTCCAGTTTTTCAAAAGAATTGTTCGCACTTCTTCAACTGATGAAAAAGAATGTTCTTGCAGTAATTCGGTAATGATTTTTTGTGTCTGTAATACTGTTTTTTCATTCTCATTCACTTGCAATTGTAATGTAATTATACTTCCTGTTAGCGTTGCCAATTCTTGATTTTGAATTATAATTTGCTCTTTTATCCCTTGATAATCTGCTGCTACTTTTATATTTTTAGTAAAAAGAACGATTTTTTCAGCTTGAATTGAAGCAGCTGAAATTGACTCGTAATCGACAAATGAAAGTACTTTCAACTGCGACAATTCATTATCAACAGCGCCGCTTTTAGCAGCTTTTATTGTTTCGAATTCGCCCCTCGAACTATTGTTGTTTTTTAGTGCCAAAGAAATACTATGCAGTTCCTTGCGAAGCTCGTTTTCGTTATTTTCTAAAGTTACTATTGCTTTTTCTAAAAGGTGTTGTTGTGTTTTTTTGGATTCAAAAAACTGCGAATCTTTTGCATCAAAATCTTTCCAAGTGAAATTTGACAGGTGCATTTTTTGTTCCTTTTCGATGGTCTCGCCTTCCGTAATAATTCCTTTCCCTTGCGATTGAACATGATTTATTTCGAATTCTAATTTTTCAGCTTGTGCCTTTTTCAAACTGATTTGCGTTTCTTTATCGGCTAAACCAGTAATTGTATGGGTAATAATTACTAATAGATTCGAAAGATCTTCCCCTTGCATCACATTTGGATGTTCTTGCGAACCGCAAAGCGGGCAATTTTCGCCATCGTGCAAATTTTCAGCATAATGAACCAACTCTTTCGATACTAAAAGTTTATTTCTTATTTCAATTGCTTTTTCTTTTTCGAAAAAAATTGTTTCTGCTTTAGTTGCTAACACGTTTTTCCAACTATCAAAAGGCAGTTCCAAAAGCTGAAAAGCATCCGTTTTTGACTTTAATTCTATCTGCAAAGAATCAATTTTCATGTTATTTACATCAAAATTATTCTTGAGAATTCGCTGCTGCTGATACCAAGTTCCTAAATCAAATAATAAAGAAGTATCCAATCGATTTTTTTTGACATCGACCAATTGACTCATAATTATCTCCAATTTTGCGACTAGATCCTTTTCTATTTTCTCACTAGCTAAAAACAAAGCTTCTTCCACTTTTATTTTTTCATCTAAAATAGCTAAAGCTCTCTTTGCAATTACAATTTTTTCAATCGATTCTAAATCGGATACTTTATGCTTAGAAATGTCAAGCGTTTCAAAATCAGGCTGGATTATTTCTAAAGCAGAGTGACTTTTCCAATTGTTTTCCACTACAGATTTCTTCTTATTTTCAATAGTAATCAGATTTTCTTTCGCTTTTTCCAAAGCCGTTTTCTCTGTTTTTAGAGTGATTAAAGTGGATTTAAAATTCCGTTCCGTTTTTTCGAACAAATCTATTTCCAACTCTAAAGCATTCATCGTCAGTTTTTCAGCATTCAATTTAGAAAGATGATTTTGCTTTTTTTCTAAATCTTCAAAGTTTGCCTTTAATGTATTGAGTTCATTTAGTTCTTTTTCAACTAAACGTAACCTCGTTTTGTCGTTTTGTAATTCAGTATTGGCTGCTATCTGTTCCTTCTCCAGGTTCATAATAGCATCGGCAGAAATAGCTTCAAAGCCGGATAAAGCTCCTTTTAATTGATCTAGTTGTGTTCTTGTAGTACTTTGTACTAATCCCACTTTCGATGCCAAATCAAATCGCTGCAGATGAAAAATCTCTTTCATCATATCCGAACGATCTTTGCCTTTCAATTCTAAAAATTCCTTAAATTTTCCTTGTGGAATGATAATGGTCCGACGAAAATTTTCGTAGGTTAAACCAATTATTACAGTGGCATCAGCAGAGTTCATTGGAACCCACGCCTCTCCTTTCCATTCATAGGCTAGGCGTTCAATAGAAGTGGTTTCTTCAAAGCGTTTTTTCCGCTTCCAATCGGCTACAAATTTGAATTTCCGTTCTTCAAAATTTAAGAATTCAAATTCGATATTGGCTTTATCAGATTTTAGATTCAGCATATTATAGGAACGCTTGTCTGTCTTGTTTAAACGCTCCGTATCCCCGTATAAAACAAAACCAATCGCTTCCAAAATAGAAGATTTTCCGGAACCGACTGCGCCAAAAATACCGAATAAACCCGCATTAGTCAATTCTTCAAAATCAATAGTTTGCTTTTTCTGATAGGAATACAATCCGCTGATACTTAACTTTAGTGGTAACATAAAAGGCTTTTTTATTCGTTTTTAGCTTGACTTCCAATGATTTCATTAAACAAATCCAATAGTTCCTCGTTGGGTTCCTGTTTGTGTTTCGAGACAAAGTAATCTTTGAACAATCCCTGAATGTTCTGTTCTAAATTAACTTTTGGAGTGTGTTGTTCCGCATTCCCATCCTTAGTCACAATTGGAATGATAAAGATGATTCCGTCGTGACTTTCATGGATTCTTTTTAAATCTTGACTAGCGAAAAAAGTACCGCTAACCAAAGTCAATTCAACCAAACAGTACGGGTTTTCTAACAACCATGTTACTGCTTCGTCTATACTTTCAAATCTTTTTCGATGTAAAACTCGACCCGATTGCAATGGAATATCCGTAAATTTTACGACCTCGTTCGGTTGGGCTTCAATTAGAACTACTTTTTTATCCTGACCCGCTTCCGAGAAACTGTAGGACAACGGACTACTGGAATAGACGACTGGACTCAAATGGCCGCCCACGTTTTGAAAACGGTGTAAATGTCCCAGAGCGGTATATTGAATTTGGTATGGAATGCAATCCGTGTATACTATGTCAGCATTACCAATTCGCAACGGTTTTTCACCCTCCGGTTCTTCTAAGATTTCGCCTCCCCGTTTCAGCATGTACAAATGGGTGGTCAGGATATTAACCCCTTTAGTATCGCAGTATATATCTGCTAGTGCCGCCCAGGAATCCTGTAATAATTGATTCAATTGCTCCTCCTTATTTTCGGCTCCTAAATAGGTTTTCAAGCGCATCTCATTGGCATAAGGTGTTGTGATAATGCGAATGGGAAAGTCATATTGTGGCAGTTGAATTTCTAAAAATCCATTTTCCGACTGGGTAATTTCAAATCCGTTTTCAATAGTTACTTTGGGAATGGTAACATCTGGATTCCCAACAAAAAGAATCCCACATGCTCTTGCCAAAGGATTTGGAGCATCAATTCGATCTGGACTATCGTGATTACCCGCAATGGCAATTACGGGACGTTTGCCATTATTAGTCAATTTTTTCAACGTCTTATATAACAAATCTACAGCTTCCACTGGAGGATTGAACGTATCAAATAAATCCCCTGCTACTATAACTACATCCGCGTTTTGGACATCCGCTATAGCGCATATTTCATTCATTACTTTCTTTTGTTCTTCGAAACGAGAAAAATGATCCAGTTTCTTTCCTAAATGCCAGTCGGCAGTATGTAATATTTTCATGCTATATTTCTATTAAACAGGACTCTCAAAAGCAGTAGTTCTAAAAGCTAATTTTCAACAGCAATATGGTAATAAAAAATTATAAAATGCAGTTTTTATGAAATTAGATTGTGCTATTTTTTATGCTTTGAATCGTTTTCTCCACTTTATACGATTAAAGGGTATTTGTACTTATCCAAGTAATGCTATTTATAAATCCTAAATAAAATCGAGGCCTTTACAATTTCTGATTTTCTTTTGCTGTAGCGCTTTTTAAATTGAGTTTCTCAACAGTATTGGGATGCTTCCAACGTGACCAATAAATAGGTAATGCTTTGACGTACCGAGTAGCGCTCTATTCTACTGAAAACAATTTTCAAGATGCTGGTAGTCAAAATAAAAAAACCGTCTCCTATTAAAAAGACGGTCCTAAAGATTTTAAAATAATTTTAAATATTCAACGTGCTATTCTTTCGACCAAAGCTAAAATAGACCACCAAACCTATCAGTAACCAAATTCCAAAATAAATCCAGTTCCAAACGCTCAATTCAGCCATCATGTACAAACAAGAGATAAGACCTAATAACGGTATCAATGATAAATTTGATTTGAAAGACCAAACGACTAAACCAACTAAGACAAAAAGGAAAATCCACATCGGAATTTTGTGTTTAAATAAGCTAAATCCACTTTCATATTTTACTGAATTTGCGATTGGTAAGCCTGCAATTACACTTGCATATTTTGCATCATTACTCTGGTATTGCCCTAATAAACGTTCTAAATCAGGAGTTTCATCTGTGCTATTTCTAGCATCAATACTACTTAAATATTCATAAACTTTTTTAGTTTCTTCCTTATTTAAAGAGGTAATAATCGCAGCTGAATTATTGATTTGAGTTTCGTTAGTAACAAAGTCCATTGTCGCTTTTTTGTTATAACCAAAAGCAAATATCAATCCTATAATTATTAATACCGGTAAAATAAATTTAGAATTTACGTACGGGGTTTTGAATTTCCCACGCGGAATATCAGTTCGATTTTGAAGCACTAAAACGCCGGCACAAACGAGAACAAAGGCAAAAAGAGTCCCAATACTGGTTAAATCTGTCACAAATGTTAGATTTAAAAACAGAGATGGAACGGCCACCACAAAACCAGTAACAATGGTTGCATAAGAAGGCGTTTTGTACTTTGGATGGACTTTTGAAAAACGTTTAGGTAACAAACCGTCGCGACTCATACTCATCCAAATACGCGGTTGCCCCATTTGGAAAACTAATAAAACACTAGCCATAGCAACTACTGCACTTACTGCAATAATTCCCGACATCCATTTTAGATCTAACTTTTCAAAAACAAAAGCCAGAGGATCGCCCACATTTAGTAAACTATAATTTACCATTCCAGTTAATACTAACGCTATACCAATATATAAAATCGTACATATAATGATAGCCCACATCATTCCTCGGGGTAAATCACGTTGCGGATCTTTACATTCTTCGGCAGTTGTTGAAATAGCATCAAAACCAATATAGGCAAAAAACACAGCAGAAACTCCTTTCAAAACTCCACTAACCCCGTTTGGTGCAAATGGATCCCAGTTGGCAGTATCAACATAAAAAACTCCTACCGCGATTACTAAAAGTACGATACATAATTTTACGACCACCATGATATTACTTGCATTACGTGATTCCTTCATTCCACGATAAATCAGCGCAGTAATTAAAACTATAATCAATAATGCCGGAAGATCAGCCACAAAATGAAAAGAACCTATCACTGGAGAAGTAGTCCAAGCGGTGTAGGCATCCTGTAACGCTGGGCTCAAGTTGGCATATTCTTTTCCGCCTTGCATCAATGCTGTTGCATCATCAAATCCTCTGGAAGCAGACAGGAAATCCATTTGTACCCATTGTGGTAAATGAAGACCTCCACTATCCAGTAAACTAGTAAAATAATCACTCCATGATATAGCAACGGTTATATTACCCACAGAATATTCCATAATTAAGGCCCAACCAATAATCCAAGCTATTAATTCGCCAAAAGCAACATAAGAATACGTATAAGCACTTCCGGAAACCGGAACCATAGATGCGAATTCCGCATAAGCAAAAGCAGCAAAACTACAGGCAATAGCAGTAAACAAGAATAGAAAAATAACAGCAGGCCCTCCGTCAGAGCTCGCTTTTCCAATAGTACTGAAAATACCTGCTCCAACAATGGCAGCAATTCCAAATGCAGTCAAATCACGTGCTGTCAAATGCTTACCTAGCGCATTATGTCCATCAGCATTATTCTTCTCCACCTGTTTTAAGATTTCTTGTACTGTTTTTTTTCTAAATAAACCCTTTAATGCCATTTTGTGAATTTTATTATTAAAAATTAATATACTGTGAATTGTATATTTTTATCCTCTAAATTATGTAAATAATGTTCGAAATTCAAAAGTATAAAACAAATTGAACTAATACAGTTTCTCAAACTATTTTTTATATTATTTTAAAAAAAAAGTTAAAATAGTTTAAATTATTTATTTAAAAAGTCAAATTAGAATAATTAACACCTTTGAAAAGGAAAATAACTATAAAAAAGTAGGAATTCGTTTTCGAATTACAATCGACTTAAGTTCCCACTTACTTCAAACAACTCTTTAAAATGGAAACGGGATGCAACGCTTTTCTGCTGGTTCCATCATAAATCTGGTGACGGCAACTCGTACCTGCAGCGGCAATAGCAGTCGCTGTATCAGTGGCTCTAATTTTCGGAAATAACGTATCCTCACCCATTTGCATACTAATTTCATAATGCTCTTTTTCATAGCCAAAAGAACCGGCCATGCCACAACAACCCGAATTATAAATAGTAACTGTATTGTTTTTTGGGACATTCAACATCGCAAAAGTCGCTTCCATCGTACTCAAGGACTTTTGGTGGCAATGGCCATGAATTTTTATTGTTTTCTGCTCATCAGAAAATTGGTCTGCATGTATTTTTCCCGCAGCAATTTCATTTTTGAAAAACTCTTCAATTGTAAAGACGTTCTTGGCTAATTTTTCGGCACCTCCCTTATCATCAGCCAATCGGATGTATTCATCTCTAAAAGTTAATATTGCTGAAGGTTCGATTCCTATCAAAGGAAATTCAGCAGTAATATAGTCTGAAAAAATAGCCACATTAGTATTTGCAATGGCTTTGGCCTCTTCTAGAAAGCCTTTGGAAATAAAAGCCCTCCCACTTTCCTCATGCTCTACCAAAATCACTTCGTAGCCTAATGTTGACAATAGTTCATAGGCATCGATTCCCACCGCGACATCATAATAATTAGTGAATTCATCGCAAAACAAACAGACTTTTCCGTTTACAAATGAAGCAGTTGGTGCTTGGTTCCAATTTTTCTCATACCATTTTCTAAAGGTATTTCGAGCCAGTAATGGTACTTCTCTCTGGGGTGCGATTCCCATACTTTTTTTAACAATCGGCAAATTCACCATGAAATTAGTAAACCTCGGTACAATGCTGCCTAACCCATTCAGTTTAGCGTTAAAAGCAAATACTTTATTGCGCCATAAAAACCCATTGGCTTTTTGATAGTGGTACAAAAACTCTGATTTCATAGCTGCCACATCTACATTACTAGGACATTCGCTGGCACAAGCTTTACAACTCACACACAATTCAAATACCTTGTACAATTCTTCATGGTCAAATTTATTCACTTTATCTGAATGAGTCAAATATTCCCTTAGCGCATTGGCTCTGGCCCGAGTGGTATCTTTTTCATTTCGCGTAGCGCGGTAACTGGGACATAAAGTTCCACCTGCCGAAGGTAATTTTCTGCAATCACCGGAGCCATTGCATTTTTCCGCAGCACGCAAAATCCCCATACTATCCGAGAAATCCTGAATAGTTTGTATCTCTGGTTCGGCTCTACCCGCTTCTACCCGAAGGTTTTCATCCATTTTGAAAGCATTCACAATTTTCCCCACATTTAAGATGGTATGAGGATCAAAAGCAAGTTTAATTCGCTTTAATAGTTCATAGTTTTGAGCTCCAATCATAAAAGGTAAAAACTCACCACGAACAATTCCGTCACCGTGTTCTCCGCTTAAGGAACCGCTGTATTTTTTTACCAATACAGCCACTTCGGTAGCGATGTTTCTAAATTGGTGTAATCCTTCTTTTGTTTTTAAATTCAAAACCGGACGCAAGTGAATTTCTCCGGCTCCGGCGTGTGCATAGTAAATTGCACTTTGCCCGTGGCGTTCCATCATAGCGGAGAATTCAGCAATATAATTGGGTAAATCACTCAACTCAACAGCCGTATCTTCAATCGAATCAGCCGCCTTATTGTCGCCTACAATACTTCCTAAAAGTCCAAGACCTGCTTTACGCAACTCATTAATTTTATCAATATCAGCTCCGTAAATTTTAGGCAAAGCATATCCAAAATTATTACTTTCTAAATCAGCAATCAACGCATTAGCTTGTACTTCAGCATCTTCCATACTAAGATGCGAAGCCACTTCGAGCATAATAACCGCTTTGGGTTCCCCTTGGATAAAAAATCTATTTTTGGCTTGCTCTCTGTTGGTTTTAGTACAATCCAATATCGTGTCATCCATCATTTCACAGGTGTACAAATGATGTTTCATAGCCGTAACCACAGCTTCTAAACTTTCTTGAACAGAATGAAAATGAGCCACTACCATGATATTATTTATAGGAGGTACATCGTCCACTTGCAACGTGATTTCCGTAGTAAAAGCCAGCGTTCCCTCGCTTCCGCAAAGGAGTTTCCCCAAGTGGAGGGTTTTTTCTGTTCCTCCAAAAAGTTCCGATTTTAATAATAAATCGATTGCATATCCCGTATTTCGTCGGTGGATTTCAGGCTTCGGAAATTCTTTGATGATCTCTTCTTGATTTTTTGTATTCGAAAGTTCTTCAAAGATGGTTTTGTAAATCGAACTTTCCAGCGTATTCCCTTTTGTTTTTTGAATAAATTCTTCTGAAGTCATTTCTTTAAATACAACTTGAGATCCATCACTTAGAATCGCTTTAATCTCAACTATCTTGTCCCGGGTAACACCATACCGTATGGATGTAGTTCCAGAAGAATTATTGCCTACCATTCCTCCCATCATGCATCGATTGGAAGTTGAAGTATTGGGACCAAAAAACAATCCGTGCGGTTTTAAGTATAAATTGAGTTCATCCCTAATTACACCTGGTTGCACCGTAACCGTTCTTTTTAACGGATCAAAAGCAATAATTTTCGTAAAATGTTTCGACACATCTACAATTATTCCGTTTCCTACTGTTTGACCTGCTAAAGAAGTTCCTGCCGTTCTGGGCGTGACTGAAATCTTACTTTTTGCGGCAAAGCGAATAATTTTGACGATATCATCCTCTGATTTTGGCACAGCCACAGCAATTGGCATTATTCGGTAGGCAGAAGCATCTGTAGCGTATAAAGTTTTATGAAGGTCATCGTATAAAAGGGTTCCTTCTAATAATTGAGATAATTGCTGTAACTGAAGTGGGATTGACATTGCGTAGCGTAAATTGCGATTATTTTCACAAATATAAAGATATAGCCGCGGATTCGATTAAAACCGTTTGGAAATATTCAAATGCTTGTAGTATTTGCAGCAAAGTACTTTTTGAAATTCTTTTAAAAAATTGGCAAAGAAATTGCGCTACTAAAATAGATGAAATTTTAAAAGCATTTTAGCTGGTCAATTTCACTAAAAAAACTATTTTTGAATACTTTAAAAACAGGACTTTAATGAAAAATCACAACCACACTCTTTTGCTTATTGTGTTTCTACTGCTTTCTATTTGGGATAGCACCGCACAAGCATTGGCTACCAATCCAAAAAATGAATTTAGGGCCGTTTGGATTGCCACCGTTGTAAATATAGATTGGCCAAAGACCAGTACTGACAACGTTGCTAAACAAAAAGCAGACTATATTGAGATTTTAGATGCCTACAAAAAATTAAATTACAATGCCGTTATTGTTCAAATAAGAAGCGTTGGAGATGCTTTTTACCCAACAAAATTAGCGCCTTGGTCTCGTTTTTTAACTGGAAAAGAAGGACAAGCACCAAAACCCTATTTTGATACTTTAGCTTGGATGATTGCTGAAACGCATGCCCGAGGCTTTGAATTTCATGCTTGGTTAAATCCATATCGTGCGACAATGGATTACAACACTTCGCTTTTGAGTCCAGAGCACGATTATTTCAAACATCCGGAATGGATGATTAAATACGGTGGAAAATACTATTACAATCCAGCTTTACCAGAAGTTCAAAACCACTTATTAAACATTGTAGAAGAAGTAGTTCAAAACTATGACATTGATGCCATTCATTTTGATGACTATTTTTATCCGTATAGAATAAAAGGAGAATTATTTAATGATACTGCCTCCTACCAGAAATATGGCAACGGCTTGAGTATTGAGGATTGGAGACGTTCTAATGTGAATACTTTTGTAAAAGAGGTTTCGGTTTCTATAAAAAAAATTAAACCATGGGTGCAATTTGGCATCAGTCCTTTTGGGGTTTGGAGAAATAAATCAGTAGATCCACGAGGTTCCGAGACACAAGCGGGACAAACCAATTATGATGATTTATTTGCCGATCCTTTAGCGTGGATGGAAAACAAATGGATTGATTATCTTGTTCCACAATTGTATTGGAGCATGGATCACCCCAAAGCATCTTATTCAAAATTATTGCGTTGGTGGTCTGAAAACTCCACTAATACCGCAATCTACATTGGAAATGGAACCTATAAAATAAACACCGACTCTGATAAAAGATGGAATAATCCAAATGAAATACCAAATCAGATTGACATTACAAGATCCTATAAAAATGTTCAGGGAAATGCTTTTTTTAGTGCCAAATCATTTTTGAATAGAAATCAAAGTGTGACTAAGTTACTGCTTGAAAACCAGTATAAATATCCCGCACTTCCAAATGTAGTTCCCAATTTAATTCGCAAAGTCGCGGAAGTTCCAACTGTAAACTCGATTGCAAAAAATGCACTTTCTTCCCGTTTTAATGTAAACTATCCGTTAAATAGCTCTGTACGCTATGTTATGATTTATGGTCCTACAACCCAAACCGCACTTGACATCAATGATCCAAGTCAGATTATAGATAAAATTGCTTTTAATGATAAAAAAGAAGCTTTAGAAGTAGTAATTCCATCTTACAAACTAGATAAAAGTAATACATGTGCCATTACATTCATCGATTTTTATGGCAATGAAAGTGAAGCAACTTTAGTAAACTTTACGCTGTAATTTTAATTGAATATAATTTGCCTTAAATGAAAAAAGACAATAGCCCTTGGTATTGGATTCCTACTTTAAATTTTGCTTCAGGATTGCCCTATGCCATAATTATTTCGGTTTCGGTAATCATGTATAAAAACCTTGGAATCAACAATGAAGATATAGGTATTTACACTAGTTTACTTTATTTACCTTGGGTAATAAAACCGTTATGGAGTCCGTTTATTGATCTTTATTCTACTAAAAGAAAATGGTTTGTAAGCATGCAATTGCTCATTTCCTTAGCTTTTATAATTGTGGGTTTAACCATTCCGTTGAGTAATTTTTTTGTCATCAGTTTAGCAATTTTTTGGGTTGCCGCATTTGCTTCAGCCTCCAATGATGTTGCTAGTGACGGTTTTTATTTGGTGGTTTTAGAAAAAGAACAACAATCCTTTTTCCTTGGAATTCGTAGTACTTTTTACAGGCTTTCCATGCTTACTGGAAACGGATTAATCGTGGTTATTGCCGGTTATCTGGAACAAGAATATGGCGATAAACAAAAAGCATGGTCGTATACAATGATAGTAGTGGGATTGATTATGACTGTAATTACCATTTATAATTATTTTTCGACTGCAAACATTGAAGCAAAAAGCATAGAAACAACAACGGAATCAGTTCCAAATAAAAGTTTTGGAACTGTTTTCGCTACTTTTTTTCAAAAGAAACAAATAGGCTTAGTTTTGGCGTTTATTCTTCTATTTAGATTGGGGGAATCTCAATTATTAAAAATGTTAACTCCGTTTTTAATTGATCCAGTCAGTGCTGGTGGTATGGGATTAACCACGCAAGATGTTGGCGTTATTTACGGAACTTTCGGCGTACTTTCACTTACAATTGGTGGCATTATAGGAGGAATTGTTATTTCAAGAGATGGATTAGGAAAATGGATGTTACCTATGATTTTGGCCATGCATTTGCCTATTATAGGATTCATTCTCCTTTCGCATTTTCATCCAGGATCCGTTTTCTACATTTATGCAACCGTTATTGCGGAACAATTTGGCTATGGTTTTGGTTTTGCCGCTTTCATGATGTATTTGATTTATGTTGCTGACGGCGAGTCAAAAACATCGCATTATTCTATTGCAACAGGATTTATGGCGCTGGGAATGATGCTTCCTGGAATGTTAAGTGGATTTATTCAAGAATATTTAGGCTATGGAAATTTCTTTATATGGGTTTTCATCGCCACCATTCCGGGATTAATTTTATCACGCTTTTTGATTTTCCCTACGGATTTTGGGAAGAAATCAGCACAAGAAAAAACAAACTAGCCTTTTTTTTAAAAATACTACTCTTATAAGTACATAAGACGTATTTAAAAGCACTAGTTCTGGAATTTCTTACATAAAGTATTTTATGCTTTATCATTTAACTTCCACGTCTTTCATGTTAAAAATTAGTATCATATCCATTTCAAAATGACATTAGAACAAAAAATAGGACAATTTTTCTTTCCCGCAGTTTTCATTAATGATACAGAAGAAAATATCCAAGCTACCGAACTGCTAATTAAAAAACATAATATAGGTGGATTAACTTTTTTCCACAGCCGTGCAAGCGCTGCCACTAATTACGAAAACAAGAAAAAGGTAATTTTAAACGATGCTAGTTGTCAGCGTTTAAAAGAGCTCATCGTTCGGTATCAAAAGTGCGCTGCGACTCCTTTATTGATGAGCATTGATGCCGAATGGGGTTTAGCCATGCGTGTCGAAAAAACACCACAATATCCTTATGCCATTACACTTGGAGCTTTGCCTGAGGGTGAAAAACAATTGGTTTACGAAGTAGGAAAACAAATTGGTTTAGACTTAAAATCCTTAGGAATTCATTATAATTTGGCGCCCTTAGCAGACATCAACAATAACCCCAATAACCCTGTAATTGGGTATCGTTCTTTTGGCGAAAGCAAAGAAAAAGTAAGTGCTTTTGCTTTGGAATATCTTAAAGGGATGAATGATGTGGGTGTTTTAGGATGCCTTAAACATTTTCCCGGACACGGAAATACGAATGTAGATTCGCATTTAGGCTTACCTATTTTAGAAGAAAATTTAGAGCAATTATTAGCCAATGAATTAGTACCTTTTATACAAGGAATCGCCCATAATGTCGATTCCATTATGATTGGTCATTTGGCTGTTCCTGCTTTAAATGATGGAAAAGAGACTTCGGCAACGCTATCAAAATCGGTAATTGAAACGCTTTTGCGCAAGCAATTAGGCTATGATGGTTTAATTATTTCGGATGCGTTAAACATGCGCAGTGTTTCGAGTTTGTATGAAAAAAAGGGACAGCTGGAATGGGAAGCTTTCAATGCTGGAAATGATGTATTGTGTTTTGCTGAAAATGTTCCTGAAGGAATACAGGAAATCTTAAAAAAGGCAACAACCGAAAGAATTGAAGCTAGTTTTCAACGCCTCAGGAAATGCAAACAAAAAGCAGGAATTATGGATGGAAATTTGAGTTTACCAAATTTCTCAAAAAGTGATTTTGATTTTGAAATTACTTCAAAATTAAATTTGAGAATTGCTCAAAACTGCATTACAAAAATAAAAGACAATCACAATACAGTGGCGGTTTTTGACGCTAAAAACCGAGAAACTTTCGCAAAAATAAGCCTTTACAAAGACCTTGATACTGTATTTTTTAAAACATTATCAAGGTCTTTGTCTTCTCCTGAATTTAGGTATCAAAGTGGAGGTAGCTCCAGTCTAAACGAGCTAGAAAAGAACTTGCATAAATTTGATACAATACTCATTTCTTTGTTTGTGCCAGAGGCTAAACCTTTAAATAATTTTGGGGTTGAAGAGGCTGTACTTCAATTTTTAGGCAATATATTTACTACCAAAAAATGCGTTTTATATGTTTTTGGAAATCCTTACGCGCTGCAAATCATCCCAAATCTCCAACATACTGTGGGAATTGTAGCATTATATCAAGATTTTGATGAATTTCAAGAAGTTGCTGCGGAACACCTTTTAAAGGATACTGTTTGCAAAGGAGTTCTTCCTGTGATGATTAACAATTTATAGTGCACATCTTACTTGCTTAACAACACAATCATAGAAATTACCTATTGTAAAATAAATATTTATAATTAAAAATTATTCTGATTTTACTTTTGTATGCCTACTTTTACACCATCAAAAAAAATAACTTAAAAAGTAAATAAAATGTCATTAGTAGGTAAAAAATTTCCAAGTATTGCAGTAGATGCTATTTCTGAAATGGGAGATAATTTAAAAATCAACATTTTCGAAGAAGCAACAAACAACAACAAAAAAGTACTTTTGTTTTGGTACCCAAAAGATTTCACATTTGTTTGTCCAACCGAATTACATGCGTTTCAAGCTGCTTTACCAGAATTCGAAAAAAGAAATACACTAGTTATAGGTGCATCTTGTGATACTAACGAAGTACATTTTGCTTGGTTAAATACCGCAAAAAATAATGGTGGAATTGAAGGGGTTACCTACCCTATTCTTGCTGATACTAACAGAAACTTATCTAATATTTTAGGAATCCTCGATATTGAATCAACTGGTTACAGCGAAGAAACTGATTCTATCATCATTGAAGGATCTAATGTTACGTACAGAGCTACTTACCTTATCGATGAAACTGGAAAAATTTTCCACGAAAGTGTAAATGATATGCCGTTAGGTCGTAATGTAAATGAGTATTTACGTATGGTTGATGCTTATACTCATGTTCAAGAAAAAGGAGAAGTTTGTCCTGCAAACTGGGAGGCTGGGCAAGAAGCCATGAGCGCTGACAGACAAAGTACTGCTGAATACTTAAGTTTACATTAATAGAAAAGCATTAGTAATAGCAAAAATCAACTCCAATAGTAAGATTTTGATATTGATTTTTGCTATTTTAATTTACTTAAATAAAAATATATGTTAATCGAATTAACCGAAGATACGTTACAGGATTTAATTGCCAAAAATGAGAAAGTAGTCGTTCAATTTTCAGCATCATGGTGCGGAAATTGCCGAATCATGAAGCCAAAATTCAAAAAATTAGCTACAGAAAACGAAGCAATCACATTTGCTCTTGTTGATGCTGAGAATTTTCCTGAATCTAGAAAACTAGCCAATGTGAGTAACTTACCTACTTTTGCCACTTTCGTGAATGGGAAACTGGTGAACGAAACACAAACAAACAAGCAAGAAGTACTAATTGAATTAGTGAACGAAATCGTTTAAAAGCTGAATTTATTTTACAGTTCAATTGTTCTAAACAAGGATAGACTTAGGAAATAAACAAACCAATGAATAACCGTATAAACAAATAAAAATGAAATTACCTGTAATTAAGCATTTGACACAATTTATAGAAGAAAATGATGAGGACTACATCATCGAAACTATTGAGGTTCTAGAAGCAATGAGTGAAATTTCATCTTTGAAAGAGGAAGAATTAGATGTAATTGGGGAATTAATTTCGAATATGTACGGTGCATTAGAAGTAAATAAACTGGTAAAAACCGGAACAGATAAAAAGGAAGCTTTGAACTCTTTTATGAAACGTGTTTTGGGTTCTATCGACAAATAATATAAAGTTGCAATGCCTAATTTCCGAACGTACTCCTAAACGAGTGCGTTTTTTTTATGCCTTTGTCCAAACACATTAAAGTCTAAAGGTTTACACATCGATCCAAAAAGCAAACTTTAAACCACTATTTGAGAACTTATTCTTAAATAATTTTCATACTTTTGAACCTCACGAAAAAACAAACATCATGGCTTCAATAACATTAGGCGGAAATCCAATCCATACTTCAGGAGAATTACCAAAAGTAGGTACTAAAATGGCTGATTTTAAATTAGTTAAAACAGATTTATCAGTCGTTTCATTAGGTGATTTTGCGGGTAAAAAACTAGTCTTAAATATTTTTCCTAGTGTTGATACAGGAACTTGCGCAGCATCTGTTAGGAAATTTAATGAAAGTGCCAGTACTTTAGAAAACACCACTGTTTTATGTGTTTCAAGAGACCTCCCATTTGCACAAAAACGTTTTTGTGGTGCTGAAGGACTAGATAATGTAGTTAATTTATCTGATTTTCAAGATGGTGAATTTGGCAAAACTAATGGTTTGGAAATTTTAGACGGACCTTTGGCAGGATTGCATTCAAGAGTTGTTATCGTTGTTGATGAAAACGGAACAATCACCCATACAGAACAAGTTCCTGAAATTGCTGATGAACCAAATTATGAAGCTGCATTAGCCGTACTTTAATCGTAACTTGATGGAATTTCAAAAAGACAATACTTTTTTTTCAGGAAGATTAAAAAGTGTTTCGTATGCCCTTAAAGGAGCTTTAAAACTAATCACCACTGAACACAGCGTTATGGTCCAATTTTCTTTAGGGATTTTGGTTACCATTGCTGGTTTTTATTTTGGTATTTCCAAAACGGAATGGCTTTTTCAAACCTTAGCTATCGGACTGGTCTTAAGTATTGAAGGTTTAAATACAGCCATTGAGAAAATAGCCGATTTTATTCATCCTAATTATCATGAAAGAATTGGCTTCATTAAAGATATTGCTGCGGGAGCGGTATTTTTTGCCGCGATGACAGCGATAGTAATCGGATTAATCATATATATACCACTTATTTTCTAAGTAGTAGCACAAAACAAGAATGGCGAAAACAACAAAAACAGTCCCTTTAAACAAAAAAACTGATACTCAATCAGAGGCGAAAATTCCATTGCATTTAACCAAACAACATAAAATTGTATTTGGTGCTTTATTGGTTTTATTCTCTATTGCTTTACTATTTGCCTTTGTGTCGTTTTTTATTTACGGACAACAAGATCAAAGTGCAGTTCAGGAATTAACCAATCGATCCGAGATTGTCCAAAACTGGCTGGGTAAATTTGGCGCCTTCTTAGCTGATTTACTTATTTATAAAGGCTTTGGGATTGCTGCATTTATATTTGTACGTTTATTTTTCCTTACTGGAATTTACTTGGTTCTGGGTATTAGTGTACGAAAATTAAAGACCATCTGGTTTTGGGATTTATTTGTTATTATTATTTTATCCGTACTATTTGGCTTTTTCGCAACGTCAGCGCCTGAATTGGGCGGAACAATTGGGTACGAATTAAATTTATTTCTACAAGATTACATTGGAAAACCAGGAACTTTATTGATTTTATTGTTTGGATTAATCATCTACGTGATTTTTAAAATCAAACTTTCTCCTGAAAGCATTCAGTCCTTTTTTGAAAACACCAAAAAAGAAATTAAAGCCGTTGCTATACCTACTCCTTTAAACAATAAAAAAAGAGATTATAATTTAGAGGAATTTGCAGTTGTTGAAGAACAATTAGATACCATTCACATCAAAACGAATGGTTCGCAATTCGAAATCAATAAAGAAGCGTTAAAACCAACCATCAGCAATTCATCTGATATCAATAGAGATCCTATCGCAAAGCCGCTTGCCATGGAAGTTACACCCATCGCAACTCCCGAAATAATTTCCAATCCCTTAGATACTTTTGTTATAGAAACTGCACCGGAAGAGGATATTATTGAGGAAAATTTGGCGTCAAGATTAGTAGCTGATTTTGGATTATTCGATCCAACTTTGGATTTATCCAATTATAAATTTCCTACAATAGACTTACTAAAGGAATATTCAACGGGAGGAATTACCATCAACCAAGAAGAATTAGAAGAAAATAAAAACCGAATTGTAGATACGCTTCGCAACTACAAAATTGAGATTGCTCAGATAAAAGCTACCGTTGGACCATCAGTAACCTTATATGAAATTGTACCGGAAGCAGGAATTCGTATTTCTAAAATCAAAAGTTTAGAGGATGATATTGCCTTATCGCTTTCAGCTTTGGGTATTCGTATTATTGCGCCTATCCCAGGAAAAGGAACGATAGGAATTGAGGTTCCTAACAAAAATCCAACAATGGTTTCGATGAAGAGTGTTATTGGCTCTGCCAAATTCCAAGAAGCTGAAATGGAATTACCAATTGCTCTTGGAAAAACAATTTCGAATGAAACTTTTGTGGTCGATTTAGCCAAAATGCCACACTTATTAATGGCTGGTGCTACAGGACAAGGGAAATCTGTTGGATTGAATGCCGTTTTGACTTCCCTTTTGTATAAAAAACATCCCGCGGAAGTAAAGTTTGTTTTGGTTGACCCTAAGAAAGTTGAATTAACGCTTTTCAATAAAATAGAAAGGCATTATTTAGCGAAGCTTCCAGATATGGATGACGCTATCATTACCGATAATGCCAAGGTGGTGAATACTTTGAATTCGCTTTGTGTAGAAATGGACAACCGCTATTCGTTATTGAAAGATGCGATGGTGCGTAACATTAAAGAATACAATGACAAGTTTAAAGCTCGAAAATTGAATCCTGAGAATGGACATCGTTTTCTACCATATATTGTGCTTGTCGTTGATGAGTTTGCCGATTTGATAATGACAGCTGGTAAAGAAGTCGAAGTTCCTATTGCGCGATTAGCACAGTTAGCTCGAGCCATAGGAATCCACCTAATCATTGCTACACAAAGACCATCAGTAAACGTGATTACTGGGTTAATCAAAGCCAATTTCCCTGCTAGAATTGCTTTTAGAGTTACTTCAAAAATTGATTCTAGAACTATTTTAGATACGCAAGGTGCTGATCAGTTAATAGGACGTGGGGATATGCTTTACACGAACGGAAATGACGTAGTGCGAGTACAATGCGCTTTTATTGATACGCCAGAAGTAGAAAAAATAACAGAATTCATTGGTTCCCAAAAAGCGTATGCTACCGCTTATTTACTTCCAGAGTTCGTTGGGGAGGAAAGTGGCATTAATCTTGATGTGAATATATCCGATAGAGATACTTTGTTTCGAGAAGCTGCAGAAATTATTGTAAATGCACAACAAGGATCGGCTTCCTTGTTACAAAGAAAACTCAAATTAGGCTACAACAGAGCAGGCCGATTAATCGATCAATTAGAAGCTGCTGGAATTGTTGGCCCATTTGAAGGAAGTAAAGCACGAAGTGTAAACATTCTGGATATGAGTTCTCTTGATCAATTTTTCAACAATGAACAAAACAATTAATACAATGAAATCAAACATTCAAGATTCTAAACAAAATTATACACAAACTATGGGCAAAAGACTCCTCTTTATAATGGCCTTATTCCTTTTTGGTTTTTCAATTCAAGCACAAGATAAAAAAGCGAAAGATCTTTTAGATCAGGTTACAGCTAAAGTTAAAAGCTATAACAACATAACAATTGATTTTAAATATTCTTTGAATAATGCAAAAGAGAATATCAATCAAGATAGCAAAGGAAATGTTATTATGAAGGGAAACCAATATGTTTTGAATTTTATGGGAGTTACAAAAATTTTTGACGGACAAAAAACATACACCATAGTTCCAGAAGATGAAGAAATCACTATTTCTACTGTTAATGAAAAAGATGATAATGCTATAACGCCCTCTAAAATGCTTACTTTTTTCAATTCTGGTTACAAATACAGCATGGATATTTTACAAAATGTAAAAGGAAGAAAAATTCAATACATCAAACTAGTTCCTGTAAGCGCCAAAGATCAAAGAAAAGAAGTATTACTGGGAATAGATGTGCAAACAAAACACATTTATAATTTAATTGAAGTGGGTAAAAAAGGAACAAAGACAACATTAACGGTTAATTCTTTTAAAACCAACCAACCTTTGTCAAAAAATCAATTTACATTTGCGGGGAGTAAATATCCAAATTACTACATCAACAAATTAGATTAATGTACTAGGTGAAAATTCTTGACAAATACTTATTAAAAACCTTCTTGACTACATTTACTACTGTATTTGTAATCCTATTTTTTATATTTATACTTCAAACCGTATGGTTATTCATATCGGAATTAGCCGGGAAAGATTTAGATCTATTAATGATTATTAAATTCCTGGCTTTTTCTATGCCTAGAATCGTACCTTTGGTATTACCCCTTTCGATACTCTTGTCTTCCATAATGACTTTCGGAAATTTAGCAGAGAACTATGAATTTGCGGCGATGAAATCTTCGGGAATTTCATTGCAAAGAGCCATGAGAAGTTTAACCGTATTTATTGTTTTATTGAGTATCGTTGCTTTCTTCTTTTCGAATAATGTAATTCCTTATGCCGAATATAAGTTTATCAATTTCAGAAAAAACATTGCGCAAGTAAAACCCGCTTTGGCTATAGCCGAAGGACAATTTAATGATGTGGGCTTTTATAATATAAAAGTTAATAAAAAAAGCGGTGCAGAGGGCAATACGCTTACTGGTATAACGATTCACAAAAAATCAAAAATTGGTGACGGAAGTAAAACGGTGATAAAAGCAAAAGACGGAGAATTAATAAGTAGTGAAGAATCTAGTATTCTCCAATTAGTACTTAATAATGGCTATTATTATGAGGACATTGTTCCAAAAAAGTACGAGGACCGCAGTAAAATGCCTTTTGCAAAAAGCTCTTTTAAAAAGCAAATCATAAATATCGATTTATCAGAACTGAATAAAGTGGATGTAAATGATGAATCCGTAGCCAATACAAATACAATGCTTACCGTTAACGAACTAAATTACACGTTGGATTCATTGAAGAAAAACATGAAAACCGATATCATTTCGTTTACAGAAAACAGCAATAGCAGAATTGCATTCCCTCCGAAAAAACAGTTGATCGCGTCTGTAAAGAGCAAACCACTTCCCAATAATATCTTATCTTTATATACCAACCAACAAAAATCAGATATTTTAAAAATAGCTAGTAGCAATGTAGTAAATACCTCCTACTCGATTGATACTTCTAAAACTGATTTTTTTAATAAACAAAAAAATATAAACAGACATTTACTTGCCTATTACGACAAATTTGTAATTGTATTTGCTTGTTTTCTAATGTTCTTTATTGGTGCTCCTTTAGGCGCTATCATTAGAAAAGGAGGTCTGGGTCTTCCCATTGTTTTTGCCGTATTAATATTCATCACCTTTCATTTTATAAATACTTTTGGAAAAAGAATTGCTCAAGAAAACGGAATGACTCCCTTTATGGGTGCTTGGTTATCTTCAATTATTTTGACGCCATTAGCCATTTTATTGACCTACAGAGCTACAAATGATATTGGATTAATAAACATGGATGTCATTTTGGCTCCCTTTCAAAAAGTACTTAAAAAATTATTCCCGTCACGAAACTAATACCCACAATGGACTTAAATAAAATAGAACTCAATACAATTGAAGAAGCAATAGAAGCTATTCGTCAAGGAAAAATCATAATTGTTGTTGACGATGAAGATCGAGAAAACGAAGGTGATTTTTTGGCTGCAGCCGAAAAAGTGACTCCAGAAATGATTAATTTCATGGCCACGCATGGCCGCGGGTTAATATGCGCTCCTTTGACGGAAAGCCGTTGCAAAGAATTGGGATTACATGTTATGGTTACTAATAATACGGACCCAATGGAAACTGCGTTCACGGTTTCAGTAGATTTAAAAGGAAACGGTGTAACAACAGGGATATCTGCAGCGGATAGAGCAAAAACGGTTTTAGCATTGGTCAATCCAGAAACTAAACCGCATGATTTAGCGAGACCAGGCCATATTTTCCCTCTTATCGCTAAACAAGGTGGTGTTTTAAGAAGAACGGGGCACACAGAGGCAGCAATTGATTTTGCTCGTTTAGCTGGGTTTAAATCAGCTGGCGTGATTGTAGAAATAATGAATGAAGATGGAACCATGGCACGACTTCCGCAGTTAGTAGCAGTGGCTAAAAAGTTCGATTTAAAATTAGTTTCGATCGAAGCGTTAGTTGCCTACCGAATGCAACATGACAGCTTAATAATAAAAAAGGAAGATTTTGATATAGAGACTCGTTTTGGTAATTTCAGGTTGCGCGCTTACCAACAAACCACCAATAAACAAATACACATCGCTTTAACTAAAGGCACTTGGAATTTAGGAGAACCTATATTAACTAGGATTCATTCCACACAAGTAAATAATGACTTACTGGGTACTTTAACTAATAACGTTGATCAACAACTAGACGATATGTTTAAGGTTATTAATGAACAGGGTAAAGGAGCCTTCATTTTTATCAATCAAGACATGCAATCAGTAAATTTACTAAGTCGCCTTACGGAACTTAAATCACTACAAGAAACGGGACAAATGAAAGCACCAAAAATCATTATAGATAGCAAGGATTTTGGAATTGGCGCGCAAATATTACATGACATTGATATCTCAAAAATTAGATTAGTTTCCAATACGGAGGGTACAAAACGAGTTGGTATGATTGGATATGGCCTTGAAATAACCGAATATGTAAAGTATTAAAAATTTTAATTCCTTTTTTTTTAAAAATATTCTTAGCATAAAGCATACAAAATGAAACCTTTAAACAATAGTCATAAAAATAGACGCTTTTTTTATAAAAATAGATTTGCATAACCAAAAAAGGTTCTTATATTTGCACTCGCAATCAGGTAATGATTGTCGCTCACTGGAGAAATGGCAGAGCGGTCGAATGCGGCAGTCTTGAAAACTGTTGACTGTTACAGGTCCGGGGGTTCGAATCCCTCTTTCTCCGCCAGTATAAAAACAAATGGTATCAAAACCCCGTAAATCTTATGATTTACGGGGTTTTTGCTTTTACGACATAGTCAAATTATTCATCTAATCTCATCTTTAAAGAGACTAAATCGAGACCCTAACAAATTCAACAATTAGGGTCTCGCTAAATCTCCTTAAACCCTACAAACATTATGTTTTATTACTAGTTCAACGACTAGTTCATTATTTAAACATCTTGTTTGGTATCCTGAAGAGATCTAAATTGAATAATAATTAAAAGGTTACCACTATGAAGACAAAAATCACATTGCACTTTTATGCTAAAAGCACCAAAGCCAACACATCTGGTCAATTACCAATCTATATTAGATTGACTGTGGATGGAAAACGAATGGAGTTCAGTTCAAAGAAATTCATTGATGCAACAAAATGGTCCGCCGAATTGTCAAAAATGAAAGGGACATCAGAGGAAGCCCGTTCATTAAATGAATACCTTAATTTGATGAAATCTAAAATATATGACATTCAGATGGAGTTAATCCACAAAAACGAATTGCTCACACTTGAAGTTTTTAAAAATAAATTACTGGGTATCGAAGAACGCCCTAGAACCCTTATCCCTATCTTCCAAGACCACAACAACAAAATCAAAGAATTGGTGGGTAAAGAATATGCACCAGGAACCTTGGAGCGCTACAACACCTCGTTAAAACACACCATAGATTTTCTGGAATGGAAATACAAAATATCCGATATCGAAATCGACAAAATAAACCATGCCTTTATAACCGATTATGAATTCTACTTGCGCAGCGTTCGGAATTGCGCCAACAACACCGCTGTGAAATACATAAAGAACTTCAGCAAAATCATCAAAATATGTTTGGCCAATAATTGGATTGACAGAAACCCGTTCAGTAACTACAAAGCCAAAATCAGAGAAGTGGAACGGGTGTATTTATCAGAGGAAGAGATTGAGAATATCATCAACAAAGATTTCAAAACAGATAGACTCTCATTAGTACGCGATATCTTCCTTTTTAGCTGCTTTACGGGCCTCGCATACATTGATGTCAAAAACTTAACAAAGTCTCACATAAGCCTCGGTATTGACGGAGAGAAATGGATATTTACCCACCGCCAGAAAACAGAAACCGCTTCGAAGATTCCAATTCTACCAATTACCCAAATAATTATTGATAAATACGAGGATCATCCGGAATGCTGCAATCAAAACAAACTGCTCCCAATTTTGAGCAACCAGAAAATGAATGCGTATTTAAAAGAAATTGCCGGTGTTTGCGAAATTGAAAAAGAACTTACTTTTCATATTGCCCGACATACCTTTGCCACTACGGTAACGTTGACAAACGGCGTTCCAATAGAAAGCGTAAGCAAAATGCTTGGACACAAAAACTTAAGAACCACTCAACATTATGCAAAGGTGTTAGATAAAAAAGTTAGTGAGGAATATGCTGCGACCTATTCACGATGCAACTTTTTCAAAAACTTAAGATAGTTTTTAAGTTTTAATTTTCTGTTGCGCGGCTGAAATCGGAAATAACT
>NZ_FRDK01000009.1 GCF_900143245.1 Flavobacterium fryxellicola | reverse complement strand
TCTACATTTACTGTAACCGGAGCTGCACAGGTGATTGTTGGAAGAATAGAATCGACCACCGTTACGATTTGAGTACAAGTAGCAGTATTTCCTGCATTGTCAGTTACGGTCCAAGTTACCGTTGTGTTTCCGATAGGGAATACACTAGGGGCATCATTAGTTACGGATTTGACACCACAATTATCAGCCGCAGTTGGCATTCCAAGAGTTACATTTTCTTTAGCAGTAGTACAAGAAGCGGCATCTACAGTCACTGTAACCGGAGCTGCACAGGTGATTGTTGGCAGAATAGAATCGACCACCGTTACGATTTGAGTACAAGTAGCAGTATTTCCTGCATTGTCAGTTACGGTCCATGTTACCGTTGTGTTTCCGATAGGGAATACACTAGGGGCATCATTAGTTACGGATTTGACACCACAATTATCAGCCGCAGTTGGCACTCCAAGAGTTACATTCGCTTTAGCGGCAGTACAAGAAGCGGCATCTACAGTCACTGTAACCGGAGCTGCACAGGTAATTGTTGGCAGAATAGAATCGACCACCGTTACGATTTGAGTACAAGTAGCAGTATTTCCTGCATTGTCAGTTACGGTCCAAGTTACCGTAGTGTTTCCGATTGGGAATACACTAGGGGCATCATTAGTTACGGATTTGACACCACAATTATCAGCCGCAGTTGGCAGACCAAGAGTTACATTGGCTTTAGCGGTAGTACAAGAAGCGGCATCTACATTTACTGTAACCGGAGCTGCACAGGTGATTGTTGGCAGAATAGAATCGACCACCGTTACGATTTGAGTACAAGTAGCAGTATTTCCTGCTGTATCAGTTACGGTCCAAGTTACCGTTGTGTTTCCGATAGGGAATACACTAGGGGCATCATTAGTTACGGATTTGACACCACAATTATCAGCCGCAGTTGGCATTCCAAGAGTTACATTGGCTTTAGCGGTAGTACAAGAAGCGGCATCTACATTTACTGTAACCGGAGCTGCACAGGTGATTGTTGGAAGAATAGAATCGACCACCGTTACGATTTGAGTACAAGTAGCAGTATTTCCTGCATTGTCAGTTACGGTCCAAGTTACCGTAGTGTTTCCGATCGGGAATACACTAGGGGCATCATTAGTTACGGATTTCACACCACAATTATCAGCCGCAGTTGGCAGACCAAGAGTTACATTTTCTTTAGCAGTAGAACAAGAAGCGGCATCTACAGTCACTGTAACCGGAGCTGCACAGGTGATTGTTGGCAGAATAGAATCGACCACCGTTACGATTTGAGTACAAGTAGCAGTATTTCCTGCATTGTCAGTTACGGTCCAAGTTACCGTAGTGTTTCCGATTTGGAATACACTAGGGGCATCATTAGTTGCGGATTTCACACCACAATTATCAGCCGTAGTTGGCAGACCAAGAGTTACATTCGCTTTAGCGGTAGTACAAGAAGCGGCATCTACAGTCACTGTAACCGGAGCTGCACAGGTGATTGTTGGTTTGATTGTATCTTTTATAATAACATTCTGACTTGAGGTAACGCTATTTTCATTAGCATCAGTAAAAGTCCAAATAATGGTATAGGTTCCTTGGCTAGTAAAAGTTACAGGATCTGCAGTAATTCCCGTAATTGTATTTTCAGAACAGCTATCAGTAGTTGTTGGAGCAGTTACAGTAGTGGAACATTGAACTAGTATATCAGTCAAAACCGGTGCAAGGGGCGCTATTGTGTCATCAATGGTTATCTTTTGAGCAGCACTAGTTGAATTGTTACACGTGTCACTTATAGTATACGTTCTTGTAACAACTGTAGGTAAATTTCCAGTGAAAACATCTGTACTTGTGACGGTCAAGTTTGAATTACTAGTACAATTGTCGCTAATTACTAATCCTAATGATTCTAAAGCTGCGACAGTCTTTACAGCCGGGTTTAAATCGGCTACTGAACATCCTTCTATATTTCTAACGGGTAATGTGCCAGTTATTATGGGTGCAGATGTATCATTTATTTTTATGGTTTGTGTTATACTGCTTGAACCACAGATGGAAGTTATTTTAAAAGTTCTACTTACGTTTATAGGGCAGCTTCCACTTTTTGAATCACAATATGAAATGGAATAAGTACCAACACTAGCGCTATTAGGAAACGCACCTCCAGCACTTGTGAATTGAGCTAATGAAATATTAACTTCAGTTCCGCTATAAGGTAGTCCTGTTATTGCATTCGTATTGCAGCCTTCAAGAGTTATATTTGAAGGAACAGTAACGGATGGTTTTGGATAAACAGTAACCTTGAATTGTTTTTTTGGGCCAATACAAGAATTAGTTTGACCTTCAGCCACATAATATATTGTTTCACCAGCAGTTGTTGATGAAGGAGTTATTGACGTTTGAGCCGATGATGTTGTACTAGTGTAGTAATACAAATTATACGATGGATTACTTGCAGTAGCTGTTAAAGGAGAAGTGGTATCACCAATACAATATTTCACATCAGTTACTGTAGGTAACGATGAAATACTGGAAACAGCAATCGTAAATTGGAAATAACAACCGCTACTTACCCCAGGAGGTACAGCATAATAGGTAGAAGTGCCCACTGTAGCTGGAAACGGATTGTTTATGGTATATTGAATGGTTGTTCCATTTATAATTGGATATGAACTATAGAATGTTGCTCCTGTAGGGAAAGCACCCGCAACCGCAGTAATAGGTATGCTCGTAGTTACATTACAAAATGTAAAAGCAGTGATCGGAGGCGTGGCCTGACAATTTGCATTAACATAAGCAGCAGCATTAATGGTTGTAATAAAAGGAGTGGGGATGGCAGTTCCTTCACAACTACCAGAAGAGTAGCCTTGAATTAAAGATTTGTCAATAACGTTCACGGATGATATTGATCCAGTACCATTAAGAGAACCGATTACTGATATTATATTATTGCAGTTGGCATTTTTTAATAAAGTGCAATCTTCTGTTACTTTAAATTTAAAGGAAAGTTCTGCTAATACACTGTTCTTATCCCCATTAGAGGGTAGTGGTAAGGTCCCAAAATCCCAAACAATGGAGCCGTTAGCACCAATTGTAGGTTCGTAAGTTAAATTATTAGGAGATGGATTAGGGGTAAAATTGATTGTTTTAGAGGCACTATTTGCTACATAGGTTGCATTGTACGGTATTGGGATGATGATTTTGGTATTATTAATAGCTTCTGTCCCTTTATTTTTCAGCTGAACTTTATATTCTATATTTTGTCCAGGTAAAGCCGTTGTCGCACCTGTAACTGGAACGCCATTAATTTTTGTAACGGAGAGAATACCTTCAATGTCTGGAACATAGGCATCAACGGCCATAGCCATTGCGAATATGACATAAGTATCTTGAGTAGATCCGTATTTGAATTTTGTTGATGTTTGGTTATTTCCTATTATAGAATTATTGGTATTAGGTAAGGTAAACATACTGATGTCTAAACCAGTATTGTTCAATAGTGACGGATTTCTTTGATTTCCCCCGGTTTGTATTGAAGAATTGAAAAAATTATTTGTTGAATTTGCCGAGTGGTTTAAGTTCAAAAAAGTATTATCACTTTGTTTCTGAATTTGAAAATAATCACCAGAGATACCTCTATCTCCTTCCCCAGCAATCATCCCTAATTTAATCCCTACATTTCCTGACGGAACCGCATTGAAGCCCGTCACATCAATTTCGTGATTTATTGTTGCGGAACCTCTTACGTAAGCATGACCATCAAAAATCGTTACATCACGATTTTTCATGTTCGAATTTTCATACACTACAATTAGACCCCAACCACCATAAAACCCAGTACCTCCACCATTTCCTTCTTTAAGAGCGATGTCAGCTGCAAAATATTCTCCAATTCCATGATCTTTAACGTATTGTGTAACTTCTGCATAGGCAGAATACATGTACCCGTCTGATTTGTTTGGATAATAAATTTCATTAACATTCCCGATGGAACTTGCTGTAATACTTGTGTAATTTGATTCTCCAGGACCTTTGAAAGAAATAACTCTTTTATCGAAATTTTTTGTAGTAGAACCTTTTGTTGCAGATACTAGAAAGTCATTTGTGTCAATGTCAGAAGCTCTACCAGTCCAATACAATCCTGCGTAAACTATGTTTGAGCATGAAGATGCAACTCCGTTGTCTGTCGGTAATGATAAAGTTGAAGAAGAGGAATTCCAAGTTTTTGAATCAGAATCAATGTCAACATATACCATTGGATTATTATTGGTAATATCATTGCCATAATTTTGTAATGTTAAATTAGTATTACCAATTATGGTAAAATCACCTTTTACATTGTATGTTTTTTTTAATGGAGAAAATGTTGATGTTCTTTCCTTAAAAGGAATTTTTACTTGAGCAGTCATAGAAAATGAAAGTCCGAAAAGCAGAAATAAAGTAAAGAAAACAAGCAATAATTGGTAAGCTATTTTGGATTTGGAGTATAGTTTTTTCATAACGATAATTGTAGGTTTTTTTATCAAATTTTTTTATTCACTTTTATCAATTTTGTAAAAAACATGGTAGCGGGGATTAATGTTCTTAATCAGCTTTAAGATAGAAATATCTGTAGTACTAACGTTTGAGACTATATAAATATAATTTAATTTTGAAAAATTAGAGAATACTGATAAATCTATAGGTGTAGCTAAATCAACATTATTACTTATTTTTATAGTTACAATTTCAATGTCACCACTATTGATAGCTGAAGTTAGAATTCCATTTAGGGAATTTGTATTTGTAATTAAAGAGCTTGGTTTTTCTCCATAACTTTTAACTTGCCCAGAATCAAAGTAAATCGTTTGTTGAACATCGCTCAATAAATTTTCTAAGTACTTGGCTTGAGAATAGGTCGCTCTTGAATTTTGTTCAGCTGCTTTCATAGCCGCAATAAAAGATTTTACCTCCAAAACTTGAGGTGTTTTATCGTTTGATTTTGTGACTTGTGCAGTTATACTTGTAGTGCAAAAAGTAAAAAGTACTAAAATAATGCTTTTTACCACCAGATTCAAGTGACTTTGACGGATTGTAAATAGATTAGGGAAGAAATTTTTCTTCGTTATGTATTTTTTTTTCATAACCGTAGGTGGTTTTATTTGTGGATTTCCAGCATTGCAACTTTACTTACTGAGCGAAACTAAAAATTATTAGTGAGCTAAATTAAATACAATTAATTAGTTTTTTTTCTTTTCTCTATAAATAACCTAAATACTCGTTGAACGACTATTTTTGTTAATTAAAACCAAAAAACGAACAAAAAACTTATTAAATTTTTAGACAAGATATATAGAATATTTTGATTGTCAAAAAAGAATACTATTTCAAAAATTGGTTTTTAACACTATTTTTACTTTTCTTACTTATAGTCAAGAACTATTTGTAAAATTAAAGTTAAAATAAAACAGCATGAGTTTTAGTTTTGTAAATTGGAACTAAATATTTTTATTTTTTGCTAATTGATTACAAATTTGCTTCTAACATGAAAAACTTAATATTGGTACGACATGGAAAGTCAAGTTGGGAAGTCCCCATGCACGATAAAGAGCGCGGTTTAACATGTCAAGGAGTCAAAGATGTCCATCTCGTATGTGCTCAAGCAAAAAATTTGATTCCAAAAACATACTTAATTTGGAGTAGTTCAGCAAAACGAGCGCAAAACACTGCGTTAATTTTTGCTCAAAACATGATGTATCCTATTGAAAGTATCGTTTACAAAGACGACCTTTATACTTTTGATGAAAATAAACTTGAGAAAGTGATCAAATCATGTAGTAATGCTTTTGAAAGTGTCATTCTTTTTGGACATAATGGGGCAATTACAGATTTTGTTAATAAATTTGGAGATGTTTATATCGAAAATGTTCCTACCTCAGGTTTTGTATATTTGAAATTTGAAACAGAGGATTGGAAAAAAATAAAGAAAGGTAAAGTTGAAAAAATAATATTTCCCAAAAATTTAAGATGAATAAAGTATTAGAATATAAATATATTGATAGAGAAAAAAGTTGGTTGGCTTTCAATGCACGTGTACTTCAAGAAGCAGGCGATAATTCAGTTCCTTTACTAGATCGGTTGCGTTTTTTAGGTATTTTTTCAAATAATTTAGATGAGTTTTTTCGAGTTCGTTTTGCAGCTATTAGACGATTAAGTTTAACTGGTATCTCTGGAGAAAAATACTTAGGAGGGATTTCGGCACAGCAATTAGTGAAGGATATTACTGAAATTGTTATTCAACAACAATCAGAAAGTTTACGAATTTTAAACATTATCGAAAGTGAACTGGAGACTAAAAATATATTCATCATAACAGAAACTGATATTACTTTTGAACAGGAAATTTTTCTAAAAGATTTTTTTATTCAAAAAGTAAGTCCTGAGTTAGTAACCATAATTTTGAACGATTTAGCCGAATTCCCGGTATTAAAAGACACTTCAGGGTATTTAGCTATTAAATTAGTTATGAATAAAAATTCAGAAGTTCGTTATGCCGTTATCGAAATTCCTAAAACAATTAATCGTTTTGTCGTTTTGCCATCCAATAACGAAAAACAATATATTATACTTCTGGATGATGTAATTAGACATAATTTGAGTAATATTTTCAACATTTTTGATTACAAAAGTGTTTCTGCTCACATGATAAAAATTACTAGAGATGCGCAATTGGATATCGATAGTGATTTGAGTAAAAGTATGATTGAAAAAATATCATTGAGTGTAAAAGACCGAAGAATAGGAGAACCGGTTCGTTTTATTTATGACCAACTGATTGAACAAGACACCTTGCAATTTTTTCTAGATAAAATGAAAATTGTCTCTACAGATAGTATTATTCCCGGAGGAAGATACCACAACAGACGGGATTACATGAATTTTCCAAATCTAGGTAGGTATGATTTATTATACCAAACTAATGATCCATTACCCATTCCGGGATTAAGTCTTGAAGGGAGTATGCTAGAAAAAATAAGTGAAAAAGATTATCTCTTAAATGCACCTTATCAATCCTTTTCCTATCTGACCAAGTTTTTACGTGAAGCTGCTTTGGATCCTAAAGTAATTTCCATTAAAATTACGCTATATCGATTGGCAAAAAACTCGCAAATCATTAGTTCTCTTATTAATGCTGCTAAAAATGGTAAGAAAGTTACCGTTCAAATTGAGTTACAAGCTCGCTTTGACGAGGCCTCTAATATTTCCTATGCAGAGCAAATGCAGTTAGAAGGTATTGAACTTATTTTTGGAATAAAAGGGCTTAAAGTACACAGTAAAATATGCGTTATTGAAAGATATGAAAATGATAAAATAAAGCGATATGGTTTTATTTCTACAGGAAATTTCAACGAATCTACCGCCAAGGTGTATACTGATGTCACCCTTTTTACCAGTCACCAACAAATTCTGAAAGATATCATGAGGATATTTGAGTTTTTTGATATCAACTACAGAGTGCATCGCTATAAACATCTTATCGTTTCACCTCATTATACCAGAACGCGATTTGTAAAATTAATAGACAGAGAAATTACCCATGCACTCGCAGGTAGAAAAACACATATAAAATTAAAGATGAACAGTTTGTCTGATTTTGCAATGATTGATAAATTATATGAAGCCAGTAGAGCAGGAGTTAAAATTCAACTTGAGGTGCGAGGAATTTGCTCCTTAATACCAGGTATTCCTGGAATGAGCGATAACATAGAGGCTATAAGTATTGTTGATAATTATTTAGAACATTCCAGAATTTATATTTTTGGTAATGCAGGGCAAACAGAAGTTTATATTTCATCAGCGGATTTCATGACTAGAAATCTAGATGGTCGGGTTGAAGTAACATGCCCAATTTATGATCAAGGTATAAAAAACGAACTAATTGATAATTTTGATATTGGTTGGAAAGGCAATGTGAAAGCTCGTTTTCACTCTTATAAATTAGACAATAAGTACCGTTATCGCAATCATAATCCTATTTTTAGAGCACAATTAGAAACCTATAAATATTATCAACACAAACTCCAAGTAGAGTCTCAAATTGAAAATAAAGTGTAATTATTTAAGAAAGTTTAGGTATGGCTTTTGTCACGCTATGATTCAGGAGTGTATAAAAAAATTTAATTAGGAAATAAACGAATTGAAACGAAAATGATTAAAATAAAAAAATATGCAGCAATTGATATTGGCTCTAATGCCATGCGTTTGTTAATTGCAAATATTGTAGAACAAGAAGGAAAAGAACCTCAATTTAATAAAAGTTCACTGGTTCGTGTTCCCATTCGTTTGGGACAGGATGCATTTACGGTTGGAGAAATTTCGGAAGAGAATATTGAAAGAATGTGTGATGCCATGAAAGCTTTTAATCTTTTAATGAAGGTGCATAAGGTAGAACGGTATATGGCATTTGCTACGTCAGCGATGCGAGAAGCGTATAACGGAAAAGAAGTTGTCGCAATAATTAAGAAGAAAGCAGATATAAAAATAGAAATTATTGATGGCAAGAAAGAAGCAGCAATAATTGCTTCTACCGATTTGCACCATTTGTTGAAAACCGATCAAGCGTATCTTTTTGTAGATGTTGGGGGTGGAAGTACTGAATTTACTTTGTTTTCTAATGGTAAAATGATAAATTCTAGATCTTTCAAAGCAGGAACGGTACGTTTGTTAAATGATATGGTGTGCGATGTGGTATGGGATGAAATTGAAAAATGGATTAAAATAAATACACACGAATATGACGAAGTTACGCTTATAGGTTCTGGTGGAAATATAAATAAGCTATTTAAAATGTCAGGCAAATTGCAAGAAAAACCTCTTTCGTACATTTATATGAATTCGCAATACGCTTTTTTAAATTCATTATCCTATGAACAAAGAATATCCGAATTAGGGTTGAATCCAGATCGTGCCGATGTAATTATTCCAGCAACACGAATCTATCTAAATGCTATGAAATGGAGTGGTGCAAGAAATATTTATGTGCCCAAAATTGGACTTTCAGACGGTATTGTAAAAGCGATGTATTACAACAAAATATAATTTTTAACTACCGTTTATACATTTAAATCTAATCCAAATGTTGTGCGTAATAGTTCAATATTTGGATTTATTTCTAAAAATCTATTGTATCTGTCTTGGTCATTGAAACTTCTTTTATTTTCAACACTTTCATTAACTATCACTTCGATTGTAATGTCATGATTGTGTAAGTGTCCTTTCAAATAGCCTAGAAGTCCATGTAATTCTTTTTCAAAATCTAATTTAGAACCTTCATTTGGTAATTCAATTGATATCGCAGTACTATTTAATTTTGGATCGTTAATGAGTAATAAGGATTCCATGATTTTATAGCCTTTATCTCCTAATCGTTGGGCATATTTATTCCAATACAGCAACATTTCTGTCTCGGTGAAAGATTCCGTGGGTAAGTGAAGTACTTCTTTTATGATTCCTTTACTACTTTCTTCTAATGCTTTTTTGGCACGAATACTCGATAATGAAAATGCTGACACCTTCGGTTCATTGGTTTGAGTTCTTTCGATTTTTACGACAGGAGTTGGAACTGATGTCGCAGTACCTTTAGTAGTCAACTCTTTTTCTATAGTAGAAGCAACTACAGGGATTACGGCTTCGCTTTTCAGAAGTGAATTTTGACTTTGCTCGGCAGATTCCCTTCCTTTGGTCTCAACTATAGAATAATCATTTATTCTAAAATAAGTAGGAGGAATTATAAATTGATCAACTTTTTTTTTTCTCCATCAAAAGTGATAGAGGCTAGTTGCATTAGGCAAAGTTCAACGAGCAGGCGCTGATTTTGGCTTAGTTTATATTTTAAATCACAATCATTTGCAATTTCTATTCCTTTCAAAAGAAAGTCTTGATTGCATTTTTGTGCTTGTACACCGTACATTTGCTGCGCTTGTTCTCCAACTTCTAATAAAGATAATGTAGCTGGCGTTTTAGAAACTAATAAATCTCTAAAATGAGAAGCTAGCCCAGATACAAAGTGATGGGCATCAAATCCTTTGGCAAGAATTTCGTTGAAAGCCAATAGTAATTCAGGAATTTTATTTTCCAAAATCAAATCGGTGACATTGATGTAGGTTTCATAATCCAGTACATTCAAGTTTTCTGTAACGGCTTGACGTGTTAAATCTTTTCCACAAAAAGAGACTACGCGATCAAAAATAGACAAAGCATCACGCATGGCGCCATCTGCTTTTTGGGCAATAATATGCAAAGCATCATCCTCAAAATTAACACCTTGACTGGTAGCCACTTCGGCAAGATGTTCTTTAGCATCTTTTACGGTGATTCTTTTGAAATCAAATATCTGACATCGAGAAAGTATCGTTGGAATAATTTTGTGTTTTTCGGTCGTAGCCAAAATAAAAATAGCATGCTTTGGTGGTTCTTCCAATGTTTTTAAGAAAGCATTAAAAGCGGCCGAGGACAACATGTGAACCTCATCAATAATATAAACTTTGTACTGTCCCGTTTGTGGTGGAATACGAACTTGGTCTATTAAATTCCGAATATCATCCACCGAGTTGTTAGATGCAGCATCTAATTCAAATACATTAAAGGCAAAATCTTCGGTTGGATCATCGTATCCTGGCTGGTTAATTTTTCGGGCTAAAATACGAGCACAAGTTGTTTTACCAACCCCACGAGGGCCTGTAAATAATAACGCCGAAGCCAAGTGATTGCTTTCTATAGCATTTAATAACGTATTGGTAATGGCTTTTTGTCCTACAACATCTTTAAATGTTTGAGGACGATATTTACGAGCCGATACAACAAATTGTTCCATAGAATTTTTATTCGAAAGCAAATATAGAGTTTAATTTAGTGATGCAAAAATTTAAGCATTAAAAGATTTTATAATTTTCAAAGTTGTGATTTTTAACAAAAGTCCCTAGACTGGAACTTTCTGCTGAAAGGCATATAAAAGTGTACATCCATCTTTTAAGCCCAAAATAGATATGGATGTGTATGAGAAGGCTACCTTATCTTTAGGATGATACTGCCACAAACTGCCACATAAATAATTTCTTTATTTGAATGGGATCCAATTCTCTTGCTCAATTACCTTATTTTTTTCTTCCTTTAATGCTGATGTCTATTAATACCCTTGCAGCGCCATTTTCAGAATTGGCTGCAAACCCGGTAACAAATACACCCTTTTTACCAGAATTTGATTTTATCCCGTATACTGTTGCTTCATCATCCGGATTGCTATCTCCTTCATAGCGATAAATATGTTGAATTTCATAATGATCAGGATTTTTTATTAGATCAGCCTCGTTAAGATTGAAATCGTAAGTAAATCCCATCTCATTCAAATCATCTAAAGCTTTCGTAACAGTGGCATAGTGATACATATGTGACATAATAATACAGTTTTAAGGTTGATTTATAAAGGTAACTGTTTTATTATGAATTCATTGTAAAAGGGATGTTAAAGTAAGGAATCTTAAATGTAAAAAAAGAATTAAATAGTGTAAATTTGCACCGCAGACCGCCTTATCGCCGTTTTGAGTAATCAAGAAGGAGGAAAGTCCGGACACCATAGGGAAGCATAGCGGGTAACGCCCGCCGGTTCGCTTCGGCGAATTAGGACAAGTGCAACAGAAAGTATGTACAGGTAATGCTGTAGTGAAACCAGGTAAACTCTATGCGGTGAAATATCAAGTATATCAGCATTTAAGGGCTTCTCGTCCGTTGCTGAAGGGTAGATAGCTTGAGTTACGCAGTAATGCGTAATCTAGATAAATGATAAGGTAATGCTGAAATAAATTCAGTGTTAACAGAATCCGGCTTACAGGTCTGCTTTTTTATTCAAATGGGGATCTTCAAATTTCCTTTTAAGATCAAAATAAATTTAAGAAAGCAGCACTATTCTTTTTGCTTTGTAGTATATTATTCTATCGTCATTGATTTTAGTTTTGTTCTATAAGCCTCCAGTGCGGTAGATTTAGAGATGAAACCATAGTATTTTTCCTCTTTGAGGACAGGTAAAAATGCTTTTTTTGATTTCTCAAACTTGTTCATGACTATTTCCATGCTGTCATCAGGTGAAATTATTTCAATAGGCGCAAGCATTATCTCTTTGACCAACGTATATTTTACGCGGTAGGAATTAAATATTATTTCTCGAATATCATTAAAATGAACTATTCCTAATAAGTTTTGTTTTGCGTCGACCACACCAAATATGACTTGATTGGAATGGGAAATTAAATCTACGAGTCTTTCTAAATTTTCATCAGGAGTTATTGTCAAGAAATCAGTTTGTATTATGGAATTGGTCTCTAAAGTAGATAGCACATTTGTGTCTTTATTACTGGTAAAGGCATGTCCTTTTTCCACCAGCGTTTTGACATCCATTGAATGTTTTTCGAAACGTTTTGAAATCGCAAAACTAATAGAGGCTACAATCATCAGGGGAATCATTAAGTTATAACCTCCAGTTATTTCTGCGATTAAGAATATCGCAGTCAACGGAGCATGAAACAAACCACTCAAGATTCCAGCCATGCCAACCATAGTAAAATTACTGATAGGCAAATTAGTAAGCCCTGTTAAATTTAGAAATTTAGAAAAGAAAAAACCAACATAAGACCCTAGAAACAGAGAAGGAGCAAAGTTGCCTCCGTTTCCACCACTACTTAAGGTTATCCCTGTTGCAAAAACCTTTAGCATCATCGTGCTACCAACAAAAAGTAATAACGCCCAACTGTTGTCTCTAAACTCACTAAACAAGGTGTTTTCTAATAATTTTCCGGGATCACTCTCGGATAATGTTTTAATACTTTCATATCCTTCTCCAAAAAGTGTCGGAAAAATAAATATCAGAATAGCTAAAATGGAAGCTCCAAACAGTGCTTTTTTATAGGGTGATAACTTTAGTTTTGCAAAAAAATGTTCAACTTTCTGGAAATTACGGGAATAGTATATGGATATAAATCCTGTTAACAATCCTAACAAAATATAATAAATAATGTTATGATAATCAAAACTTTGTTGTTGTTTGAAGGACAATAAAATTTTCTCGTCTAAGGCAATTACGGATACCAAAGCACCTGTTGCAGCCGCGATCATGATGGGTGTAAAAGCTGCAATACTCACATCTACTAGCAATACCTCGACGGCAAATAAAACACCTGCAATTGGCGCGTTAAAAGCGGCGGCAATTCCGGCAGCAACACCACATCCTATTAGTAAGGTTCGGTCTTTATAACTCAGTTTGTATTTTTGCGCATAATTCGAACCAAAAGCGGCACCAGTAATCACAATAGGACTTTCTAAACCTGCGGAACCTCCTAAACCAACTGTTAAGGAGCTTGTGACGATTTGAGCATACATTTGTTTTTTTGGAATAATACTTGCTTTTTTGGCTACAGCGTATAAAATTTGCGAAGTCCCTTTTTGGATTTTCCCTCCTAAAACTTTTTTAACCACTAAAACAGTCAATACTATACCTATGATCGGTAGAATACTATTCATAAATCCTAATTTCAAGATTCCATTAACGTAAGTAGCAAATGAAAATACCCAGTGTGCAAACGTTTTTAGTACAATTACAGCAAATGCAGAAGAAATACCCACTAAAACAGCGGATAGAAATATAAACTGTTTTGGAGTCAATAAAGACTGCGCAATTGCAATTACTGTTTCTAGTTTTGAAATATATTTTTTGAACATGATGTTTTTTAAAAGGGATACAAAACTACTATTATTTTATCCTAAGACATATTTTTTAACGTCTCTTTTATTCTTACTGGTTTTAAAGTGCTCGTTTTTACCAATTATTGAACCGCTACTGGATTCGTTTTTGCATATTCTCGCAAGGCCCAACCAATAGCTTTTTGAATAAAAAACTCCTTAGAACGTTCTAGTTTACCACATGTCGGAAATAAAACGCTGACAGCTGTCTTCTGTTTGTATTTCAATTGAAATTAGATCGCATGTCGGTTCAACCAAATGTCTTCTGACGTCGAAAATCGTTCTTTTACATTTTTTGTTTTCAACGGAAATTCCAATAAATAGTCGCCTGAAATAGATTTTGCAATCGAATCAACACTGTCTCACCAAGAATTTGTAGTAATCCGTTTTTAAATGAGTTGGAGGTTCTGTTTTTTGTATTTTCCTTTACTTTCTTTTATAAAAATTTTAATGGTACACTAGTGCAATTTCCGTTCTGGTTTCGAATATGGAGCTAATACAATTGCGTTCGAATTTGTGGTAACTTTTTGTTTATTTTCTTTCCCTATTTGCTTAAAAACAGATCTTCTTTTTGCTGTTTTTTATTACAAAAAAGAGAAAATTATTCTTCATGTGTTTTGCCATTGCATACCTATTCTCTGAATTTTTATTTTCTCAAAAGCATTTTCTAAAGCAAGTGTAAAGCTAATAAATAGCTCATTTAGCATAGTTGCATGGGTTTTAGTAGGAACGAAGTCAAAGCGTTACAATCCAACCGCTTTGTCGTCTCCTCTAAAATCAGCACCACCTTCCAGATTATTGTTTGGTAAAACCAATATGGCATCTACCTTACCTATAACAGGAGTTGTCTTTTCATTGATTAAATATCCTTTTGATTTTAAGGATCCAAATGTTTTAGTGTCAAAAGTGTTGGGTTCAAAAGTGATCAAATCCGGCAACCATTGGTGATGAAAACGAGGTGCATTCACTGCCTCCTGCATACTCATACTGTACTCATAAACATTTAAAATGGTTTGCAATACTGATGTAATGATAGTAGAGCCTCCGGGAGAACCTACAACCATAAATAATTGACCGTTTTTCTCTACGATGGTGGGAGTCATGGAACTCAACATTCGTTTTTGTGGCGCAATACTGTTGGCCTCATTGCCCACTAATCCAAACATATTGGGTTCACCTGATTTGGCACTGAAATCATCCATTTCGTTATTTAGGAAAAATCCCAGTTCGTCACAATAATATTTGGATCCATACCCATCATTTAGCGTTGTAGTTGACGAAACGGCGTTACCAAATTGATCAACAATTGAGTAATGCGTGGTCTCCATACTTTCTTTATAATTGACTGTACCCTCTTTTATATCCGATGATAAAGTAGCTTTTTCAAAACTAAAATTTGACATTCGTTGTTTCAAATATTTAGTAGACATTAGCGCTTTAAGCGGGATTTTTACAAAATCAGGATCGCCCAAATAGTAACTTCTATCTGCGTAGGCGCGTCTTTCGGCTTCTACTATAACTTGAATCGCCTCAGTTGAATTATGGCCCATTTTTGCCAAGTCGAAAGGAGCAATCATATTAAATATTTGAGCCAGACATATTCCGCCACTACTAGGTGGTGGCATCGAAATAACTTTCAAATCTTTATAGTCAAAAGTAAGCGGTGTTCTCCATTTGGCTTCATATTGAGCTAAATCTTCCAACGTAATTATAGCTCCTTTTTGATGCAAGTATTGTACTAAAATTTTTGCTGTTTCCCCTTTGTAAAATTCATCTCTGCCGTTTTTTGAAATCCTTTTTAATGTAGCGGCGAGTGCAGGATAGCGTATTACCTCATTTTCCTTGAAAGCGGTTGCAAATAAGGTCCTGTCTCCATTTACCTTGATGATTTTATCTCGATAAGTTGCCAGGCGGTCTTCTTGTCTTTTTGTAACAACAACTCCTCTTTCTGCTAGTGCAATAACGGGTTTCAAAATTTCTTCAATAGGGAGTGAACCCAATTTTTCGTGAACGGCAAAAACACCAGCAATTGTTCCGGGAACCCCAATAGCAAGTGGAGATTCGGTGCTTTTACCTTTTATTACATTGCCATTTTGGTCTAGAAACATATTTTTTGTTGCTGCTAATGGGGCTTTTTCTCGGTAATCGAGAGAACCAATTTCGCCATTTGCTTTTCGATACACCATAAAACCACCACCACCAAGATTTCCTGCATACGGATAGGCAACTGCAAGAGCCAATTCTGTTGCTACCATCGCATCAAAAGCATTGCCCCCTTTTCTCATGATTTCAACACCAATTTTGGAAGCTTCTTCGCGTGCTGAGACGACCATTGCTTTTGTCGCAACTAATCCCGTAGGAGGAGCGCTATTTTTCTGGGTTTTGCAACTCATAGTTAAAATACTCAGTAGTATAATTATTTTTTTCATTTTTAGTAGTATGCATTTAAAAACCAACAGCTTTGTTATCACCTCTTTTATCAGCGCCACCTTCTAATTTACCATTTGGAAGGACCAAAATTGCATCGACTTCACCAATGATTTCTTTGTTTTTTTCATTGATGATGTATCCCTTTTCCTTTAGGTTATTGAATAATTCTTTATCGAAAGAATTGGGTTCAAAAGTAATCTCATCTGGCATCCACTGATGGTGAAATCTTGGAGCATTTACTGATTCTTGCATACTCATTCCAAATTCATACACATTCAATATGGCCTGTAAAACCGATGTAATTATGGTAGAACCTCCCGGCGTACCCACAACCATGAAAAGCGAATTGTCTTTTACGACAATCGTAGGCGTCATAGAACTTAGCATTCTTTTGCCAGGAGCAATGCTGTTAGCTTCACTTCCGGTTAGTCCATATAAGTTTGGAATTCCTGGTTTCGCGCTGAAATCGTCCATTTGGTTATTCAAAAAGAAACCCAATTCATCGCAATATATTTTAGAGCCGTAATTATCATTTAAAGTGGTTGTTGCTGATACTGCGTTTCCAGCAGCGTCTACAATCGAATAATGCGTAGTTTGGGTACTTTCATATCCTTTGATAATCCCATGTGCAATAGCTGATGATTTTGACGCTTTATCAAATGAAAAATCACTCATTCTTTTTTCTAAATAAGAGGGACTCACTAATTCTTCAATAGGAAGTTTTACAAAATCGGGATCACCCAAAAAGTAATTCCTATCCGCGTACGCTCTTCGTTCCGCCTCTGTTATAACCTGAATGGTTTTTAGACTGTTGTGTCCCATTTGTGAAAGGTTGAAAGGAGCAATCATTTTCATGATTTGATTCAAACAAACTCCGCCACTGCTGGGAGGTGACATCGAAGTAATTTTTAAATTTTTGTATTGAAAAGTTATTGGATTTCGCCATTTGGCTGCATATGTAGAAAAATCTTCCATTGTGGCGTTTCCTCTTTTTTTTGCCAAGAACGCAACTAATTTTTGAGCAGTTTCGCCTTTGTAAAATTCATTGCGGCCGTTTTTGGCAATTCGTTTTAAAGTGGCTGCCAGCGCAGGATATTTTATGGTATCATTTTCTTTATAGACTTTAGAAAATAAACTATTTTTTCCATTCCTTTTAATAAAAGAGGCTCTATTGTAAGCCAAACTTTCTGCTTGAAATTTGGTGACAACAACACCTTTTTCAGCGAGTGCAATGACGGGTTTCAGAATTTCGCTCATTGGTAAAGAGCCATATTTTTTGTGTACTTCAAATATGCCTGCAATAGTGCCAGGAATTCCAGAAGCGAGCGCTGTTGCAGTACTTTTTCCTTCTATTACATTTCCTTTTTTGTCTAGAAACATGTCTTTAGAGGCTGCTAAAGAAGCTTTTTCTCTGTAATCAATCGCTCCAGTTTCTCCATTGGCTTTTCTAAAAACCATAAAACCACCACCGCCAATATTTCCTGCTTGTGGATGGGAAACTGCCAAAGCCAGTTCCGTAGCCACCATAGCGTCAAAAGCATTACCTCCTTTCTTTAGGATTGCGACACCAATTTGTGAAGCTTCTTCCCGAGCTGAAACTACCATCGCTTTTGAAGTTACTAATCCCGTAGGTTCTGCCGTTTTTTCATTTGATTTACAGCTTAGAATTGCTAAGGAAAGGAATAGAATTATTTTTCTCATTGTACTATGGTATTTTGGTTTTAGGTGTATTGTTTTGGTCATTTTTATTATGTATTACTTTAAATGGTCTAACCACATAGAGATATAGAATTTTAATTTGTGTATAAAGAAGCTTCGCTTAATATTAGATTTCATAGGCGGATTTATTTATTCTTCTGGTAAAATTTTATAAAATTCATTAACAAATGTCTTTTGTCCCTCCTTGAAAATATTATAACAATTAAAATTTATCAAAATACCTTTCGGTGATTTTAGTAATTTCATATGATTCAAAAGTTTTGCTTCAAAAGCAGGATGCATTTTTGAAACGGCTTTGAACTCAATAACAATCAAGTTTTCAATTAACAAATCACATCTAAAATCAGATTCCATCATTGTGCCTTTGTAAATTACAGGTATTTTATGCTCTGAAATAAAATTAATATTTCGTAACCGTAATTCCACTTTCATACATTGGCGATAAACACGTTCTAATACGCCTCTACCCAAGATTTTATGAACTTCTATTGCCGCACCAATAATTTGAAAGCTTAAATCATTTAGATGTTTTTGTGTAATCATTCCTCAAACTACTTCAATTTAATACTATTTTTTGACTGATATATCTTTAAACAAACTCCACTAGACGTAATTCAATTTGTTTAAATACACTTCAATTTTGCTCAGTGACTGCCTAGATTTATAGATATTTCATTTTCAAAGATATTTCATTTTTAAAGCATAAATTAGAACTATGTTAATCCAAGAATTGGACTATCAACCTCTTTTTTTCTATGTTTCTATGTGGTTAAATCTTTATTTTATACATTATGAAAATTCAAATTATTACGCATGAGAATTTAAGTAAATTTATTATCTCCATTTTCACCAATTAAGGAAAATCTATATTTTATGTGGTAACATTGTAATCATTCATCAAGTATTTTTTGTTCTACAAAAGTCCTCAATTCTTCAAAGAATTCTGTAAACTCGTTTTCAAAATCCGTGTAAAACTCTTGTAGTTCTGTTGTAGCAAACCGCATGTTTGATTGATTTTTCGTTCGGCTATCCATTTGCGTTAAAATGTGGTCAATTCCATTGATTGTTTGGTAAATAACTAACCAATTTTCCTTAAATAGAATAGGCATTATTTTGATGGTTCTTTCCGAAACTACGTTGTTGTTATCCCGTAAAGATTGATAAAAACGTTCAACGAAATCCTCCAGTTTTTCATCGGAATAGTTATTCCAGTTTTTAGCCAAAAAATGATCGTAAAAAATATCTACAATCACTCCAGCATAGTGGTGATAATGCTGATGTAGCCGTTTCGTGCTTTGTCTAAAAACAGGATGCGCATCTGTAAACGTATCAATGGCACGGTGCAGCATAATTCCTTTTTGAATCTCCAAAGGATAACTTTCAAAATGTTTTCCCCGAATTCCATCCGCCATGAAATTACCAATTTTAAGTAATTCATTGTCGCCGGAAAGATAAATGTGTGCTAAAAAGTTCATTCGCCTAATTTAAGAATTTAAATGATGAATTTGAATTCTAATTGACTTTTGTAATCCGTCAATTATTATATTTGTGGGCAATTTAAAATTTACTATTCAAAAATTAAAATAATAATCAATGACTTTAATAAAATCAATATCGGGAATTCGCGGGACAATAGGAGGGAAAGTAGGTGATAATTTGACTCCAGTTGATGCCGTAAAATTTGCCTCTGCTTATGGAACTTGGTTGAAAAATTACATTGGAAAAGAAAAGTTAACCGTTGTTGTAGGTCGTGACGCTCGTATTTCTGGGCCCATGATTCACAATTTGGTAGTGAACACTTTAATTGGTTTAGGAATTGATGTGATTGATTTGGGATTGTCAACAACACCAACGGTTGAAGTTGCGGTTCCTTTAGAGAAAGCTGATGGTGGAATTATCCTTACGGCTTCGCACAACCCGAAACAATGGAATGCATTGAAATTATTGAATGAAAAAGGAGAATTTTTAAATGGTGCAGAAGGTGAAAAAATCCTTGCTATTGCTGAAGCGGAAGCTTTTAATTTCTCTGATGTAGATGATTTAGGGGAAATAATGATTAATGATGCTTACATGGATATTCATATTGATGAAGTATTGAATTTACCTCTTGTAGATATTGAGGCGGTTAAGGCAGCAAAATTCAAGGTAGTAGTTGATGGCGTAAATTCGTCTGGTGGAATTATTATTCCACGATTATTAGAATTAATGGGTGTTGAAGTAGTGGAATTATACTGCGAACCAAACGGACATTTTCCGCACAATCCAGAACCGTTAAAAGAGCATTTAACTGATATCTCCGAATTAGTTGTCAAAGAAAAGGCCGACTTAGGCATAGTGGTAGATCCTGATGTAGATCGCTTGGCTTTCATCTGTGAAGACGGTGAAATGTTTGGTGAAGAATATACTTTGGTGGCTTGCGCCGATTATGTATTGAGTATAACGCCAGGAAATACAGTATCGAATATGTCTTCCTCTCGCGCATTACGTGATGTGACGAATTTGCATAAGGGAAGCTACGAAGCTAGCGCTGTAGGCGAGGTGAATGTGGTGGAATTGATGAAAAAAAATAATGCTGTAATAGGTGGTGAAGGAAACGGAGGTATTATTTATCCTGAATTGCATTATGGTCGTGATAGTTTGGTAGGAGTGGCATTGTTTTTAACACACTTGGCTAACAAAAAAATGAAAGTTTCTGAGTTGCGTGCCTCCTATCCGCAGTATTACATGAGTAAAAATAAAATCGAATTGACACCGCAAATCGATGTTGATGCCATCCTTGTTGCGATGACAGAAAAATACAAAAACGAAGATATTTCAACAATTGACGGTGTGAAAATTGACTTTGATGAAAACTGGGTACACCTTAGAAAATCAAATACAGAACCTATTATTCGCATTTATACTGAAGCTTCTTCTCAAGAAAAAGCTGATGCACTGGCAGAAAGAATCATTGACGAAATAAAGGCAATTGCTGGAATTTAATACCTTTTTTTGTATCAAAACCCTTTCAGTACTAGATTTGAAAGGGTTTTGTATTTAAGAGAAAACAATCCTTAAAAATGTACTCTGAAGCTTATATTTGGTGTTAAGCCCAATGATTTATTGTCCACCTGTATGGCATCTTTGGAATTACTGGGATTGACTTTGTAATATCTATTGATCACATTATTTTGATTTGTAGCATTTATAACACCGGCCGTAAACGAAGCTTTTACTAAAGATGACAAATTGAAGTTATAATTCAACGAAGCATCTAAGCGCATAAAATCATCTAAGTTTGTACTGTTTGGCGAGCCATAATTTACCATGGTGTTATTTCCGCTTTGAGTGGTTTCATTATCTTGAATTGGAGTAGTATAAGGGGTGCCATTTCTCCAAATGCCACCAACGGCTATTTTGAGATTTTTTAGAAGGAGATAATAAAAACCAAACGATGCTGAATGCCTTATGTCTGCATTGTTAGGGAAAGTGATCGGTGTAAAAGTATCAAATTCATAATTATTAGTGCTAAAAGTATAACTAGCCCAAATGCTATAATGACGCGCTGTTTTATTGGCTAAAAATTCGATGCCTTTTGCCGTATAGCTTCCGTGTGCATTTTTATATTGAAAACTATTATAAAATCCTTGGTTAGAAGCTGTAATTCCATCCACAATTTTATAGAAAGTGGTGGCCTCTATATTGAGTTTTTTGGTATTAAATTCAACACCAAAAGAACCTTGTTTACTTGTTGCAATGGGAATGTCTTTGTTATTTACTAAAATCCAGCGTCTTTTTTCGACACCTAAAAAATCATCTTCAAAGTCTACTATTTGAGTCGTAGATTGATTCTTGAACTCTCCCTCCAATTTTAAAGCAATTTGATCAGATACTTTTTGTCGAATATTTATTCTTGGCTCGACTAAAAACTTTTCAAATTTTTGAAAATAATTCAACCGCATACCTATGCGTAAATATGTATTCTTTTTATTGTATTCCACTTCTGAAAATAAGGCATGATTCAATAAAACCTCTTTTTTAGTGCTGGAATAGATGGGATTGCTTACCGTGGTTTGATTGAGCATTCCTGTTTCATTAAATTGGTACCCCAACAAGAAATTTAAATGATTGTTCGTTTTATAATTGGCATTTACTTTAATACCAGTTTCTTGAACTTCATTAGCTTCTGTTAAGCGCTGATCCGTTTCCAAACGGTAATCTGTAGCGTCAATGTTGTATTTAGAGAAATAAGTAATGAAGGTTGTGCTCAATTTTGAAGTCCATTTCGCTTTCCAATTGCCTCCGTAACCGCTGTTTTTTTGAGATAAATTACTGGTTTTAGATTCGGTTTTATTTGCATTTGTAATGAAACGCTCCGAATAATCCAAAGCGTTGTTTATTCCAATAATATTGGCTCTAAAATGATGTTTTTCGCTTAAATCGAAAAGTACTTTAGCGGTATAATCATAGAAATAAAAATCAGAAGCCGTGTCACGCTGTTCGCTATCCGCATTGATTTCAGTATCCTGAAAACTACGGTCAAAATATTTAGTATAGGTGGGAGTTGAAAACAAATCAGTGATGGAACGACGTCCTGAAACATGAAGTTCTACTTTTTTAGTTATTGGGATTTCCAGAAAGGCATCAGTGCTGATGGAGTTAATTTCTGCTCCACCAGAAAAGGTATTGGTAACTAAATCTTTTGTATACATGTTGATGGTGCTGGAAACACCATCACTGTATTGCGCACTTGTTCCATTTTTACTGACGATAACTTTGCTAGTTAGATTGGGATTATAAGCGGATATCAGCCCAAAAAAATGACCTGAATGATACATCTTGATATTGTCCCAAAGCACTAAATTTTGATCGTTGGTTCCACCGCGAACATTAATATTAGCAATACTTTCATTCGTGCTTTCTACACCGGGAAGCGCTTGTATGGATAGCAAAATATCAGGAGCTATTAAACCGGGTAATATAGCAAATTTTTTAGTGTTTAATACGGTGCTTCCATCCAGGTATTTCTGTAATCCAGGTGTTAAATAAACGGGTATTAAAACCTGATTCAACTCTTCGTTTCTTGTAGTAAGAACAATCTCTTTGCAGGTATTTTGTGCAGAAAATAATTCTTGCGCAGTAAAATTTCTAGATTCAAACCCTATATACGAAATAGTTAGAGTGGCGGTTATTGGAATATTCTTCAGGCTGAATTTTCCGTTTTCATCAGTGATAGTGCTTCTTTTCATGTTGTTTACAAATACGGAAGCGCCAATTAAATGAGATTTATTTCCATCGGATAATACTATTCCGCAAACAGATACTGTTTTGTTTAGTACTGAAACAGTAACATAACGATCGTCTAAGGCTTTAAAGTTTAAAAGCGTTTTAGAATTAAGATCATCAATAGTTTCTAGTAATGTCAACGAAGGTTTTGGTTTGTCAATTGTAATGGTAGCCACATCTTCAACAGCGTACGAAAACTTGATGTTGAATTGCTTTTCCAAAGCAATTATGACCTCGCTCAAAGGAATTTTTTTAGTTGTATTTTGTCCATGACAAATACAGCCTATGCAAAGCAGTAAAAAAATAAGCCATTTACTGAGCACCATAATTGTAAAATATAATGTTTTTGCCTTCAATTTTATAGCTTAATTTAAGCCGAATTGTAACTGCTTGCAGCGCTATTTCTTTATCAGCATGAGTAAAACTTCCAGTAAATAGTTTGGAAGTATCAATACCATCAACTTTAATTTTTAAATCATATTGCCGCTCTAATTCTGCAATAACCTGATCTAGTGGAATTTTATTAAAACTCGATTCTTGTTGAATCCACGAAGGATTTGTGGCATAGAAATCTTCAACATTTTCGACTTTTCCATTGATAACTCGGAAGGTCTTCCCGGGAGGTAATTTAGTCGTTTTATTATTGTGGGTAACACTCACTAAACCTTCATAGCAATGTACTTCAAAATAGTTTTTGCGTTCCTTTACATTAAATTGTGTTCCTAATACGGTAACGATTCCATCTGTCGTTTTTACGCTAAATGTCTGCCCTTTCTTCACTTTAAAATAAGCTTCTCCCTTTAGAGTTAAAGTTCTTTTGTTAGCCCATTTTTTTTCGTTAAAACTTATTTTTGATGCTGCATTTAAAACTACTTCAGAATTGTCTGGAAGTGTAAATGTCTTTCGTTGTGCTATTTGGGTTTCAAAAGAGGTGTTGTTGCTATAAAAGAAGAAATAACCAGAAGATAATACTAGTACTAAAACTGCCGCAACTCTGTAAAATGTTTTGAAGTTTATAGTTCTTTCTTTTGGTTTCTTTTTAGAATGGTTTCTCGCTTTTAATGTTTCCAATGCAGTTTGAGCATCTACTTTTGGCGTTTCCAACTGTGACGCGTAATGAGCAATCTTTTCAAGTGTCTGTAAATCTTCAGATTGTTTTAAATCCTCCATTTCTTTACTTGAAAGGTCATTGTTTAACCATTTTAATATCTCTTTTTCCTTTTTCATTTTATATCTCTGTGTTTATAAGACAACTAACTTTAAAATTACCCTACAGCTAAATGATTAATTATATATTTTCTATTTGGGCTTTTAAAATTTGTAGAGCAGCGGACATTCTTTTTTCTACAGTTTTTTGCGAAATGCCCAGTAAATCAGCTATTTCTCTGTACTTTTTACCGTCTATTCGATTCAATAAAAAGACTTCCCGCTGCGTTTCGCTCAATGATGCAATTGTTCTAGTAAGCTTTTGTTTGAATTCTTCTTCCTCTAATAAATATTCGGGACTTTGATTATTGGTATCTAGATTAGGAGCATCTTTAGCATACTGAAGTACAACTTTTTGATGTTTTATCGTATTTAGAAATAAATTAGTAATGCTAGTAAACAAATAGGTTTTGGCTTTGTTAAAGTCAATTTTGGAACAATTTTCCCAAATTTTAGCAAACGCATCTTGTACTAAATCTAATGCAGCCTCCCCATCACCACATTTGTAATAAGCAAAATTACTTGCGGATTGCACCTGCTTTAAGTAAAAGTCTCTAAAGTGATTTTCGTCGCAAAGTGTGGTTTCATCGTCGCTCATGTAGTGTTATTTCATTATTGTGTAGGTTGTAAATGTAAATTAATTTTTTAAAAAGTAATTCGGATAACTGGAATTGCTTTTTCATGAATTACAATTTAAATTGTAAAGCACTGAAAATATGTGATTTATGTTTCGCTTTTAAAATTTATATATTTTTTAATTTTTTATTGTAGGGTAAACGTAAAGGTAGTTGTCTTACTTACAGAAAGGCGTTATAAAAGATCGCTTGTAAATATAAAAATACCTTAAATTTGAAAATTATGAAAAAGTTAAAAACAGTTACCGGAATTGCATTAATGGCAATCTTAGGTTTTACTTCATGTCAAAATGAAATAGATGACGTACAAGGAGAAAATCCCAATACAAATTCAGCAAATTCAACTACCACAAGTAATCTAAAACGTACGTCGATGTACGATGGTTCCTTTGATGATTTCTTAGATGGAGCCTCTTGCTCTTCTATTCTGTTGCCCGTTTCTGCCAAAGTAAATGGAGTTCAAGTTTCTATTTTTAGTCAATTAGATTACCAGCAAGTGCTTTCCATTTTTGGTCAGTTAAATAACGATCAAGATACAGTTGTATTGCAATTTCCTTTTAAAGTAAAATTGAGTAATTATACAGAAGCAAACGTTACCAATCAAACGGAGTATAATGCTATTCTAAACGCTTGTGCTACAGCAGAAGCTTCTGGTCAAGGTGCGATTTCTTCGGTAAATATTAGCTTTCCAATTACAATATTAACCTATAATCTTAGCCTACAACAAACAGGAAGTATTGTAATAACATCCGAAGAGCAATTATATACGTATATGTCTAATGTGAGTAGCTCAGAACTGTATTCCGTCAACTACCCCATTTCAGCAACAATTGCAGATGGAACAAAAATGACGATTTCTAGTGATGCTGAATTACAAGCAGCGATTAATGCGTCGCTAAAAACGGAAGCAACAATGGCAGAAGCAGCTCAAAATTCAAAAAAATTAGAAACAATTTTAGTAAATGGAAAGTTCAAAGTTGATTCGTTTGTAAGTGCTGGTGTAAATTCAGCCAATAATTATAAAGATTTCACAATAGATTTTGCAAATAATTTATCCGTTACTGCAGTAAACCTATTAAGCTCGACGGTAAACGGAACGTATGCTGTGAGTTCAGAATTAAGTGTTTTTCTAAAGCTTAATTTTTCGGGTAATGCTACATTTATATTATTAAATAATACATGGAAAGTAACGAGTTTTACGGCGACAACAATCACCTTGCAAAGTGCAACTAATGCAGCAGTAACAGTAGTCTTGAAACAAATATAGCTCGATTTAGATAGGTTGTTTATGAAGAACAGCTACCTAATATGCCGTAGCTGTTCTTATAAATAATCTTAAAAATTAAATCAATAATGAAAAAATTAATTTCGCTACTTGCGATTGGTCTGTTCCTTTCCGTAGCATCTTGTTCAAACGAAGAGGATCCTTTAGATAACGCAGTTGTAGTAAATCCCAATACAAATAAACAGCAAACAGGAAGCTCGGCAAACGATTTATTGTCGGATAAAAAGTTTAAAAGTATGATTGTTGAAGTGGTGTATGTAAACGGTTTTGAACCTAGTCCCCAAGCAATTACCAATTTTGTTGCTTTTCTTACAGCAAGAACATACAAGCCAGGCGGAATTACCGTTGTTAAGCGGTCTATACCATCAGCGGGGAATGCGCCTTACACTAATGAGGAGATTGTAACTATTGAGGATGCGAATAGAAAAAGATACAACAATGCGGATGAAATTGCAGTTTGGGCATTTTTTGCAGATGGAAAATCAGATAAAGACACGGACACATCCGTGATTCTAGGAACGGCTTACAGAAATACTTCTTTTGTCATTTTCGAACAAACGATTCAAGGTTTAAGTAATAGTCCATTTGAGCCCAATAGAAGTTTATTAGAAACAACAGTAATAACGCATGAGTTTGGACACATACTAGGATTGACAAATCTAGGTACGGCTTTGCAAAGCAATCATGAAGATGCGGCCCACCCCAAACATTGTACCGAAAAAACTTGTTTAATGTATTGGTCTTCGGAATTGGGGGGAGGTATTGGAAATATGGTTTTGTCAGGTTCAGCACCTCAACTCGATAGTCAATGTATTGCAGATCTGCGGGCTAATGGTGGAAAATAAACACATCGTTAAAACGGTAAATAATAAAAAATAAAGTGTTTAATACTAGTACTATTTTTGGATGTAATAGCGTCACTAAATGCGCAAGATAAATCAAATATAAGGGTAGAAGCAGGCTATAATTTAGCCGCTACAACTTTTGATGGAGCAGATGAGACAGACCAAAGACACGGTTTTCATGTGGGATTATATAGTGAGTCATTTATTAGTGAAAGCTATTCAATCCAGCCAGAAATTCTATATTCGCAACAAGGATATAAAATAACAAACAGTAGCGGGACTTTTACACAAAAGTTAGATTACATAAATGTACCAGTACTGCTTAAAGCTTATCTTTCTCCAAATTTCTTTTTGGAAGTAGGACCTCAGATCGGATTAGCCATTTCTCATAAAGAAGAATATAACGGGATTTTTAATGGTTCACTTTCCTATAATCCTACTAATTTTGATTGGGGATTTAATTTTGGAGGAGGATTAAAAACGGATTCAGGTATCAATTTAGGAGTTCGTTATCATTTGGGTTTAGAAGATTTATATGATGAAGGGAAAGCGCAAAACCGCGTGTTGCCATTCTCGATAGGTTTTGATTTATAGTTCTAGATGGTTTTAAAATAAATATCCTTTCAGAGTGTAAACTTTTGAAAGGATTTTTTTTAAGCCAAATTTATTCCCTGTCATGGAGCGAGTTATTGGTGCTTTTTCAGAAATATCGTTCCCGTTTTTCGTTGCAATCTTTTCCTTTTTAAAGAAAAAAGGAAAAGGATTTTCACTGCAACCGGGGCTAAATTTGGAAAAAATGGTTCTCTTTTTGGAAATAGTAGAAAATTGCATTACCGAATTTCATAACTGATCCTCCAAATAAGTTTCTAAGTTCAGAAATTGCAATAAAACCTATATCTTTGAGCTCAAATTAGACATACGATGACGACCAAAGAAGCGCCAACACAATTAGAGCACTATTTTCAACAGTTTCGCGACAACATAATCGGAATAAAACAAAAGTTTGAATCTCCTTATGGACAAAAACAAATTGTTTATACAGATTGGACTGCCAGCGGTCGATTGTATCGTCCTATTGAAGAAAAATTAATGAATCAATTTGGGCCTTTTGTAGCCAATACGCATACCGAAACCACCGTTTCTGGAACCGCAATGACTAAAGCGTATCATCAAGCACGTCATATCATTAAACACCACGTGAATGCAAGTGCAGACGATGTTTTAATCACTGACGGAACAGGAATGACAGGCGTTGTCAATAAATTTCAACGTATATTAGGGTTGAAAGTACCCGAAAGCTTAAAAAATTTCATCACTATACCAGCCGATAAAAAACCGATTGTTTTTATATCACACATGGAACACCATTCCAATCAAACGTCATGGCTTGAAACCATTGCTGATGTGGAGGTTATTCCTGCAACAGAGGACGGTTTGTTCAGTATAGAAAATTTAGAATTCTTATTAGATAAATATAAAGAGCGTCCTTTTAAAATCGCTTCGATCACCTCTTGTTCGAATGTTACGGGAATCCGAACTCCATATCATGAAGTAGCCAAAATAATGCATCAACATCATGGACTTTGCTTCGTGGATTTTGCTTGTTCTGGTCCTTACGTGAAAATTGATATGCATCCTGAAGACGCTGAAAGTTATTTGGATGCAATTTTCTTTTCGCCTCATAAATTCCTTGGCGGACCGGGAACTTGTGGGGTTTTAGTTTTTAATAAAAAATTATATCAAAATTTAGTTCCTGATAATCCAGGTGGTGGAACGGTAAGTTGGACGAATCCTTGGGGCGAGCACAAATACATCGACAATATTGAGGATAGGGAAGATGGCGGCACACCCGGTTTTCTTCAGGTGATAAAAACTGCATTGGCGATTCAATTGAAAGAGCAAATGGGAATTGAGAATATTTTGAAAAGAGAGCACGAAATAGTAGATTATATTTTCGCAGCACTAGGAATTGTTTCCAATATTAAAATCCTTGCCGGACAGCATCAGGATAGATTAGGAGTACTTTCTTTCTTTATTGAAGATTTGCATTTTAATTTGGGCGTGAAACTATTGAATGATAAATTTGGGATTCAAACTCGTGGTGGTTGCAGTTGTGCAGGAACTTATGGTCACTTTTTGTTGCATGTAGATCAGGAAACATCCCATAAATTAATTGACGAAATTACGCTTGGAGATTTAATCAGAAAGCCAGGCTGGATCAGAATGTCGATTCATCCTACCACCACCAATGCTGAAATTGAATTTGTTTGTAACGGAATAAAAACATTGGCAGAAAATCATAAAACTTGGGCTTTGGACTATGAATATAATTCGGGGACTAATGAGTTCCTGCATAAAAACGCACAGCCTTTAGAAGAGGAATTGGTAAAAAATTGGTTTTCTTTATAAAAAGTATCCTTTTAAGAAACTATAAAAATCACATAATATAAACACTACGGTTTATACTATGTGATTTTTTTATTAAACACTATGACTGTGCACTGCGAACTGATTACTATCTTCTGTGTTTCCATCTTTTGTGCGTCCAGAAGTAAAATTCAGGGGCTTCTAGAATTTGTTTCTCTACTTCTCTAATGTATTTATGTGTAATTCCAAAATTAGGAATCGAATTTGGATTGTCACTAATAGGAATAATAGTAAGTTCATAATACCCTCTTTTCACTTTTTTCACTTTAGCAAAAATTACGGTCATATCGTATTTTTTTGCTAACATTTCAGGTCCTGTATGAACAGGAACCTCAATTCCCATAAAACTTTCCCAATGAAATATTCGATCCGCTTTGGGGGATTGATCACTTGCTAATCCGTAAACGCATCGAATATTATTTTTTTGATTTTCAGCAATTAATGGAATGGTCTTACTTGTAGAAACTAATTCGGTATTGTATTTTGATCTAATATCTCTTACCAATTTATCGAAGTGCTTATTTGCTAGTTTTTTATAGACAGCAACACCGCGCAAAGATAATTTTTGGTTCAGGGCGAGCAACCATTCCCAACTCGCATAATGGGAAGCAATAAGCATAATACTTTTTCCTTTATTCTCATATTCTTTAATAACTTCCAGATTTGTAATGGTAAATCGTTTGTTCATTTCGTCTGAGGAGATGGTCATTGTTTTTATCATTTCCATAAACATGTCGCATAAATGATGATAGGATTTCTTTTCGATAATAAGGCGTTCGTTATCACTAAGATGCGGTAATGCTAAAGCTAGATTGGAGCGAACTACTTTTTTTCGATACCCTATGATATGGTAAACTAAAAAGTACACTACATCAGACAGTACATAAAAAACACGAAATGGAAGAATAGAAATTATCCAAAGTAAGGGGTAAGCAATAATAAAAGCGAGTAATTGCATGCAATTTTTTTTTACAAATATAAGTCAAAAATGTAAATTGATATTAATTTTAGCGCGGTACTGCATGGGCATTAGAGAATGACTATCTTTACAATTCACAATAAACATACTTTATGAATACCATTTTAATAGCAATAATTATTGTAAATGTTTTGATTAGTTATAAAGGTTTTAATGATCTCTCTTTTTTTAGAAAGTATGAATTTCATGTTGGCAGTATTCGTGCAGGAGAGCAAATCAGAATGTTATCTTCTGGTTTTCTTCATGCTGACATGACGCATTTGATTTTTAATATGTTGACGCTTTGGTTTTTCGCTCCAGTGGTTATTAGTTATTTAGGGAGCTTTTCATTTGTTTTAATTTATTTTGGAAGTTTAATTTTTGGAAGTTTGCTAACGATGGTTTTTCATAAAAACGATTATGGTTATAGAGCTGTAGGTGCATCTGGAGCGGTTACTGGAGTTTTATATTCGGCAATATTGTTGCAACCAGATATGATGTTGGGAATCTTTTTTATTATTCCAATGCCTGCTTATATTTTTGGAATATTATATTTGTTGTACTCCATTTACGGAATGAAGGCCAAAAATGATAACATTGGTCACACGGCCCATTTTGGAGGTGCAATGGGAGGTTATTTGATTACGTTACTAAAAGAGCCAACATTATTAGTAGATCACACGTTGATGGTAGTATTGTTGGCCATCCCAATACTTATTCTTTTTGTAATGGAGAAAATGGGAAAGCTATAGTGGCACAACTTTTGAAAAGAAATTAGTACAAACAATTAAATCACACTAAAATGAAAAAAGCACTATTAATTTTGTCAATTTTATTTATGTCCATGTCTTACGGACAAGAAATTAAACAAGTCCCACAAATAAATGTAAGTGGAGAAGGAAAAGTTAAGGTTGTTCCAGATCAGGCTTCTATAGTTGTGACTGTGGAAACGAAAGGGAATAATGCTAAAGATGTTAAAAAGCAAAATGATGAAAAGATTGATGCTGTTTTAAAATTCATCAAAAAAATGAACTTGGCACCAGCAGATTATAAAACACAGCGCGTTTCATTAAATCCACAATACGATTACGAGAAAAAGAAACACAGTTATAATGCAACTCAAACTATAGAGATTGTATTGAAGGATTTGTCAAAGTATGACGAATTGATGGAAGGTTTGGTAGACGAAGGAATTAACAGAATCGATAATGTCACGTTCCAATCTTCAAAATTAGCTCAATATCAATCTGAGGCTAGAAAATTAGCAATGAAAGAGGCAAAATTAAAAGCAGAAGATTATGTTTCAGTTTTGGGACAAAAAATAGGACGTGCGATGACCATATCAGATAACTCACAAACGTATTCACCACAGCCCCTTTACGCAACTATGAAAACCATGGAAATGAGTGATACTAGAGCTCCAAGAGAGACACTTGCAGTAGGAGAAATAAACATTACGGCTAATGTAACAGTTAGTTTTATTTTGGAATAAAGAAAAAAGAGCTTTTTGTAAAGAGCGAGTTTAAATAATAATTTTTGAAATCGGAACAGGATTATCTTGTTCCGGTTTTTTTTATTTCTTTTTAAGGGAAATGGATGACCTAAAGCTTATTTTTATATCCAATATGAAGTCAATGGGTAGTTAATGAACTTGTATCTGACTATTTTGTTCCTTTTTTGTCAGTAGTAAGAAACAGTTTCGTCTATACAATTATGAATTTAATAATGGATTATTCCAACACCACAGCCATTCTTCTTTTTGTGCAAAGCGAAAAGAGGGTAAGCGCCTTAAAACCAATTGCTTCTTGTTCAAAGCAAAATGTTTTGTTGTGGAAGAAAATGAATGATCATAGTATTAAAATTAGTCAACAAACCAAATTACCCTATTTTATTTCAAATGAAAATGATCAGATGGGTGCTACTTTTGGAGAGAGAATAACGCATTCAATTGAAACTGTTTTTGCTAAAGGTTTCGAGAAAGTTATTGTCATAGGAAATGATTGCATTGAATTGAAAACCCATCATTTGCTTCAAGCCGAACGAGATTTAAAGAGGAATGATTTAGTCATAGGTCCTGATTATTCCGGTGGCGCTTATTTAATAGGTGTTACAAAATTAAAATATAATGCCGAGCTATTCAAAACTATTCCGTGGCAGACTAAAAGCGTTTTTACTGCTTTACAAACGCTTTACAAAAAGCAGCCAATTGCTTATCTTCCGTATTTAAATGATTGCAACAACGCCTTCGATTTCAAACAAGCGACTCAAAAATTATCATTCTCTGATAGTTTTAGAAAAATACTACTTTCGTTTTTATCCAATTTTGTAGTTCAAATTGATTTTGAAACAAGATTATATTCTTCGGATTATCATGCTTTTAATTTTAATAAAGGGTCACCGTTTAACGTGTAAAATTTCCGTTTAACCCTTTTTTAAATTAATTATACAAACCAAATGAAGCAATTTTATATTTGGGCATTGCTGTGTATCTCAACAATAGCTGTGGCTCAACAAGATTTAACCGTTTCTGCGATTGATGCAGTCACACAAAAACCAGTTTCTAATTTAGCTATAATTTTAGAAAACAAAAGTAGAAATTTACAAGTACGACAAATTTCAAATACACAAGGAAAAGTGATTTTCAGGAACCTAGAAGCGCTTGATGGGTATCAAGTTATTGTTGCGGCAACGCAGGATTATGCAGCTGAAAGTTCTAATTTTATTGATATTCGTTCCAATCAAAATCCGAATGTGACGCTAGTGCTAAGAAAAAGTGGTACACAAGAATTAGATGAGGTTGTGATCTCGTCTGGATCGAATTCAAAAATAAATCGCCGGGATGCCGAAGTATCTTTTGAAATGAAAGCTGCTGAAATTCAGGAAATTCCAGTAGAAGGTCGTGATATCACCAGAGTTTTATTCCGTTTGCCTAATGTTTCGCAAGCAACAGGTTTCTTTCCAGAGGCGGCAAATGTGAGTATTAACGGAGCGAGTTCTCAATATACGTCCTATTTAATTGATGGATTGGATAATAACGAACGTTTTTTAGGAGGGCAAAAATTTGCAATTCCTTCTGGATTTGTAAAAGATGTTACGGTTTTGACTAATAATTTCTCCGCTGAATATGGTTTAACAGGAAGCGGAATCGTAAATATTACGCCGCGTTCGGGTTCTAATGAAACTACGGGAGAGGTTTTCTTTATTACAAGACCAGGACCGTCGATAGATGGAAAATCAAGCTTTGCTCAAAGAGATTTGTCAGGAAATCAAGTTAAAAATGGTTTTTCAAGATATCAAACCGGAGCAGGAATAGGAGGTGCTTTTGCCAAAGACAAAACCTTCTATTATTTTAATTTTGAACACACTACTGATGTCAAAGACAACTTACTAAATGTGCCACAATTCGGGATTACAGAAACAGTGAGAGGTACCAATACTTTTGATTATTTTTCGTCCAAAATTGACCAAATTTGGAATGCTAATTTCAACTCTTCCTTTCGTGCCAACATTGGTAGAGTAGATGTGGAGCGTCAAGGTGGCGGACTCGATGGTGGTTCGACTTTTAAATCTGCTGGAAATACGCAAGAGCGGAATAGCATTTTATTGGCTTTGAAAAACAGTTATAAATTTGGAAACTTTTCTGGAGAAACAAATGTACAATACAGCCGTTTTAGATGGAATTATGCCAAACCATTTAATCCAAATAGTTCTCAAGTAACTATTTTAGGCGTAAATGATGAAACATTAGGGGTGATTGGCAATCCAGGTTATGTGTTTGATGCGCTTGAAAATACAGTACAATTGCAACAAAAAGTGAAATATTATACTGAAAAGCATACCTTAAAAGCGGGAGTAAATTTTATCAGAGGGGATCATCAATTATTTGGAGGTGGAAATCCAGTAGGGAATTATCGAGTAAAATTGAATCAAAGCCAAATTGATGCCATAAGAAATAGTGGTGTAGGAGGCGGTTTGAATGTAAATGATATTCCGCAAGAGGTACAGGTTATCAATTATAATGTAGAATTGCGTCCTACTTCTTTTGGTACCAACCAAGATATTTATTCCGCTTACATAGAAGATTTATGGTCGGTTACGGATCGATTGAATCTTACTTTAGGTTTGCGTTATGATTATGATAATTTATCAAAAGGAGGAAGCGACAAAGGCGATTACAACAATTTAGCACCACGATTTAATTTTAATTATAAATTAGACAACTTCAGCAGCTTACGTGGTGGTTACGGAATTTCGTATGATAAAATAAACTATGCACTTTACAGCGATGCTTTGCAACAAAACACGACTTCGCAAAGCTATAAATTACAATTAGAAGAGTTAAAAAAATTAGGAATTTTACCAGCCGACACTAATATTGATCGAATTACCTACAACGGAAACTTAGGGGCTACGGTTTCTGGGGTAAGTTATTTACAAGGGCCTTCTGCAGCTGATTTACAGGGGAGAAGGGAGAGTATCTTTTCTAATGAACGCAGAATTTTAAATCCTAATGGCTATAAAAATGCTTATTCTCATGAGTTTATGCTGGGGTACCAATTGCAATTAACGGACGAAAGATTGTTTTTTGTGGATGTGGTGCACAATAGAGGCGAGAATTTGACCCGTTTGCGCAATCTTAATGCAGCTGCTGAATATCCTATTGATCCTAATAATGTGGTTATTAGAACTCAGGCTGAAGCCGACGCGAGCCGTCCAATTCCTATTACCAACGGAAGCGCGACCATCAATGGGCAAACGGTTACTGGAATTGCTAGAAATGTAATTGTTAGTGAAAATGAAGGAAAATCGAGATATTACGCCATGAGTTTGAATTATCAAAAAACAAGAGGTACGGACAGTTATTCCTATCGATTGAATTATACGCTGTCATCCAGTAAAAATAATACGGATGGAATTAATTTTAGACCTTCGGATGCGAATAATTATGCGAATGAATGGGGACCATCTGTAAATGATAGAACTCATAATATTAACGGAATTTACAATTATTATCCCTTTAAAGGAACAGCGTTAACTTTAGCTGGTTTATTGCAAAGTGGGCAACCAATAAATAGAATTCCGCTTGGTTTTGGAACAACAGATTTGAATGGAGATGGAGCTAGCTTCTCTGACGCGTATCAAGGAAATAGCGATCGCTTTCCAGGAGAAGGCAGGAATAATGATCGATTACCTTGGAGCACGACTTTTGATTTAGGCGTTCAACACCAATTCAAAATTATAAGAAATAACAAGTTAGAATTACGTGCCGATGTCTTTAATATCTTTAATGCTGAAAATTTAAGCGGATACAGTAATAATGCGACACAAAGTAACCAAATTCAAGGCGGATCTAGCGCAAGCGGATTGTTTACCCAAAGAAATGCTTCACCTCCAAGACAGTTTCAGTTTGGAGTGCGGTATTTATTTTAAAACGGCTATTCTGCAAGGAGTGTTAGATTGACGGGTTTTGAATTTAATACTACACTGCGTTAAGGATAGGAGTGAAAATCCTTTTTTGGGCTTTTTTGGCCAAAAAAGAGTGTAGCGGATAGCCTGCCCGCCTTTTTTTGGCGGGAACGCCCCAATTAAAAAACAGAAAATATGTTTATACTAAATGCAAAAGAGCCAAAAGAATTGGCTGCTTATTTATACCAACAAAAATGGCTACAGGATGGTGAAACAATTGTTTCTGTGTCCAAACCTGGTGAGGGAAATATGAATTGTGTGTTGCGCATAGAAACAGCAACACGCTCTTTTATTATCAAGCAATCTAGGGGTTATGTAGAGAAATATCCTCAGGTTTTAGCACCTGCAAAACGAGTACTTACCGAAGGTGCTTTCTATAAAAAAATTGCTATTGCTAACAAAGTGCAGCAAATTATGCCAACACTTTTAGGTGTTGATGCCGTAAATAATTTGATTGCTCTAGAGGATTTAGGGAACTCTAATGATTATACTGTTTTGTATGATTTAAAAGAAAAAATTCAAGAAAAAGAGTTACTTCAGTTAGTGAATTATTTGAATGGTTTGCACCAAAGTTTTCAAAAAACGGTTGTGGATGATGAACTAGCAAATACAGAAATGAGAGCGCTGAACTATGAACATCTTTTTGAGTATCCTTTTAAAGTAGAAAATGGATGTGATTTGGATTTGGTTCAGGCCGGTTTGCAAGCTATTGCGATGCCTTATAAAAAAGACAGCGAAATAAAAGTCAAAATGGAGCGATTGGGTTCGTTGTATCTTTCAAAAGGGAACTATTTATTACACGGGGATTATTATCCGGGAAGTTGGTTAAAAACCACTGAGGGAATTAAAGTTATCGATCCAGAATTTTGCTTTTATGGCTTACGAGAATTTGATATGGGTGTATTGCTCGCCCATTTGTATCTGACGCAACACCCGGAATCAACAATTGCTTTTGTAGCGGAAAACTACCATTCTTTTGACGAGTTAAACACAACTATTTTGAATGGTTTTATTGGAGTAGAAATTATGCGCAGGATCATAGGATTGGCACAACTGCCTTTAAAAATGGATCTAAAAACCAAAGCCGATTTATTGACGTTTGCTCGAGAATTGATTTTAAAATAATTAATTTTTGGATTTAAGGACCAAAGTTATGATGGCTAAATGGCTATTTGTTGCAACGCAGAAGCTAGGAAAGAGCACTGCAGATTCCCAGCTATTAAAAATCAATCTAAAGTCTTTAATCTGGGAAAAAAAATGATTTTAAATGTTTGATTGAACGAATACGATGACAAGTGAAAAATCAAAATAATTAAGAAAATAAAATAATTCAGCGAATCTGCGTAGAAAAAAACTTAAAAAAAAATATCTTATGAAAATCAAAATAATACTAGTTGCGCTTTTGCTTGCGACACAATTACAAGCACAAACCAAAGTATGGTTTGATACGGATCTTATGATTGGAATGCCCGATAAAACACCACGAGAAGTGGATGATGGCATCACATTGATTATGGCTTTGAAACAACCTCAAATCGAGATTGTGGGTATTAGTTCGATTACTTATGTGGATTATAGCTACGGTATTATCAACAAAATATTAAAATGGCATCACAAAGGGGCGACAATTCCAGTATACAAAGGTTCGCCAAAAGCAACTGATTTAGGTGTTGAAAATGACGGAACAAGAGCATTGTATGAGGCTTTAAAAAAAGAAAAGCTAACCATATTGGCCTTAGGTCCCATGACTAATATTGCTACTTTGATTCAGAATCACCCCGATATTATTCCGCAAATCGAGAAGATTTCTATTTGTGCAGCGAGAACGCCCGGCTTGTTGTTCAATCCCGGCAACGGAAAATTGAATGTGTTTGATTACAACTATGAATTTGATACTAAATCGATGGATGTGGTTTTGAATACGCCTATACCACTTGTATTTGCAGGCTATGAACCGAGTTCGTACACTCATATTGGGAATGTCGATTTGGCTAGTTTAGATCAAAACGAAGAAGCTGATAAGTGGTTGTTTGATATTGTACAGCCTTGGATGGAAAAAAACGAAACCTATTTTGGTGTTAGAGGATTTATACCCTTTGACTGTTCCACTTTAGGCGTGATTACCCATCCTGAATATTTTACGTACTATAAAGATATTCCAATCAAAGTAAATTATAAAAAGAACGATGCGCTTGAAGTACAACCTACAGTACCGTTTAAAAATTTCCTAGAAGTGTCTTATAAATATAAAACTAAAAAGAAAGTGGATTATGCCATCAGAGCGTTACAAGGTTTCGAAGAAAAGATTTTAGAGACGTTGAGTGTAAAAAACTAACAAAACTTTAGGATTTGTTTTAAAACCAAATCTAGAAATCATCCGTATATTACCTTAGATGTGAGTGCGGTATACGCATATTATAAAAATGATTTAAAATCAGTAGAATGGATTTTATAAAACAAAAACAAAAATAATAAAAGATGAAAATGAAATTACTAAGTTTTGCCCTTGTGTTGTTTACAATTATAAGTTGTAGCGGACAAACAGAAAAATTGTCTTTAGTACCTAAAAAAGGAAAGGCGGTAGCTGTCTTTGCCTCTGGTTGTTTCTGGTGCACGGAACACGTTTTTGAAGCAGTCGTAGGAGTAGATGAAGCTGTGTCAGGATATACAGGCGGGAATGTTAAAAATCCTAGTTATGAATACGTAGGTTCAAACAGAACTGGACATGCAGAGTCAGTGGCTGTTTTTTATGATCCAAAAGTGGTTTCATATAAAGAATTAGTAACGGTGTTTTTTGCATCACAAGACCCTACAACTCCTAATCAACAAGGACCAGACAAGGGTTCTTCCTATCGTTCTATTGCTTTTTATAAAAATGCTGCAGAGAAAAAAATAATAGAAGATAAGATTAAGGAGCTTACGGTAAATAAGGTATTTGCTAACCCTATTGTAACAGAGGTAAAGCCGGTCTCTGATTTTTATGAAGCAGAATCCTATCACCAAGATTATGTAAAAAATAATCCAAATCAGCCTTATGTGAAAGGCGTTTCAATACCAAGATACAACAAGTTTAAAAAAACATACAAAGGAAAGTTAAAACCTAAATCTTGATAATTATGAAGCGATACCAACAACTTTTAATACTACCAGCTATAGCTTTTAGCTTTATGGCGTGTATTCAGTCCACTAAAACAGATAAAGCAATTACTGAGACTACAACCACAAAACAACAACAGCCCGTACTATCTTTGACTGATACGTCGTTGAAAAAAGTGGTAAAAACGGATGCCCAATGGAAAAAGGTACTTACAGATAATCAATATTATATCCTTCGTAAACAAGGAACAGAACGACCTTTTCAAAATGAGTTTAATGACAATCATAAAAAAGGAAATTATTTTTGTGCTGCTTGTAAATTACCCTTGTTTTCGTCCAAAACAAAATTTAATTCAGGAACGGGATGGCCTAGTTTTTATGCTCCAATAAATAATAATAGAGTTAAAGAAGTAGTTGACAAAAGTTTGGGAATGGTTCGTGGCGAAATAGTTTGCGCGCGTTGTGATGGTCATTTAGGACATCTTTTTGATGATGGACCTAAACCGACAGGATTGCGTTATTGTATGAATTCTGGAGCGATGCTATTTCAAGAGTCAAAATAAATTGTGGTTAATTATTTGTTCAAAAAAAGGGCGTTTGTTTCATTTGAAACGAACGCCCTTTTAAGTTTTACGATGCATACTATTTGTGATAAACAGTAATCAATTGTTCTGCCATTGCTAAAATATCTTTCGCTTCAAAATCAGGTTTGTTGGATAAAGTATATAAGGATTGCCCTTCACGAGCAATAAAACAGGTCTTTAAACCCGCATGTGAAGCACCTGCAATGTCCCAACCATGAGCCGCAATCATTAGCATTTCTTTGGGTTGTACGGCTAGTTTTTTTGCTGCCCATAGATAGGTTGCTGCTTCCGGTTTGTACATTTTAAGAGGATCAATACTTAAAGTTTGTTCGAAGTAATCGGTCAAATTTGAATTGATTAACTGTTGCTTTAGTGCATGCGGTGGAGAATTCGTCAAGGTAACTAATCTAAAACCGTGATCTTTTAAGAGTTTCAGACCTTTCTCCACATCGGGGTGGGTTTGCAATGTTTGAATTTTCGAAAGTGCCGCTTTAATTTCATCATCACTAACTTTTATATGCAGGGATGTGGCCGCCATAGATAAGGTTGCTCCAGCAATTGTCCCAAAATCATGATACGCATCAATACTATTAGATACAATGGAGTAGTGCAATAACATACCAAACCAGATTCTAAATCCTTGCTCATTATCAAGGAGCGCATTAACTGATTTTTTTAAAGGAGTCATGTCGAGTAAAGTTTCGTTTACATCGAATACGAGGACTGGTTTATTTTTGTGTGGAGTCATTTTATTATTTTAAATTATTGGTACCATTTTTTAATGGTTTCAAGGGCAGGTTTTTCCTGTGGTGTGTAATCAATACTATTTTTTGGTTCTTTATGATACGCATCAGCATACCATTTCCAGGCAAATCCACCCGCAAACCACTTCTTTTGGGTTAATGTTTGAAATAAAGATTTATAGGCATTGGCTTGCGCCAAATTATTAATGCCACTTTGATTTTCTTTCCAAGGTTCTTTGGCTGCTTGGTCGGAATTGCGATAACCAAATTCTGTAAAGAGTATTTTCTTGCTGGTTTTAGTGTGCAGCTTTTCCATTTTTAGGATGTGCTGCTGCCAAGCTTCATTAAGATCAGCAACTGCGGGTGTTGTGGCATCAGACAAAGGGAAATAGGCATCAATCCCAATGTAATCCAACTCATCCCAGAAAGGAACTTTATCAAAATCATCCCAGTTTGCGGCATAGGTTAATTTTCCAGTGTAGAGTTTTTTAATTTTATGGATTAGTTGCAACCAGTATTCTGGTCTTTTGGCCACTGAATTTCCTAGTTCGGTACCAAAACAAAATAGTTCGATGTTTTCTTGCTGGGCTAATTGAGCAAAATCAAGAATGTACTTTTCATAATTGGCTTCCCATTTTTTCCATTCGGCATCCGTTGAAAAATCTAAATTTCCCGTATAAAAATTATGATTTACCCAAAGATGTGGTTTTAGCATAACCGTCATTTTATACTCATGCGCCAGTTGATTACTAGCTCTAATGCCTTCCGTTCTTTCGCCCCACCATTGTCTTTTATTATTATAATGAACAGAAGCATTTTCGACGTCAACAAAAGCATACGGAATTAAAGAGATCGAATTGATATGATGTGCTTTCAATTCGTCAAAAGTGGTGTTTTTTAACTCTTTGATGGGTGCAACTAAGTTCATTCCTTTGTATTCTAATTTCGTTTTAAAAGAGGTTGCTTCAACCGCAGAGGAATGATAGAAAGAAAATCCGCTCGCGATGATCAGTAAAAATACGGCGAGTATAAAAAAGGTTTTCTTCATAATCGTAAAGTTACTTATTAAAAAGAGGATACTACCTTCGATGTAAAAATTAATATTTTTGCAGGTTTTAGAATCGGTTAATTTCCTTTTGATGCAACGAATTTTTAAAAATAAATTTTACCGTTTGAACTGTGGCTAAAAACAAGAATAAAATCATAAAAACGGGATTAATGTAAGAACTTACTTTTATTTGATTTGCTACAATTAAAAATTGTCCAACATGGGCAAAGAGAAACATTCCTAAACTAGTTCCTAATAAAGCGCCAAGTATGAATTTATTAGTAGTTTTTATTTGATCGTCTAATTTGGCTGTTCTGAATAGATAGATATAAATTCCAGACCAATAGGGCCATTGGATAAAATTCAGCAGATTTAGAAATACAGCCAATAGAAAAGGATATTGAATCAGTATTAGATTCGAAAGACTGACATTTTGTTCATTAGTACTACTAATCATGAAATATAAGCCAATGAATAAAAGAAAGAGTATGGTAAACAGGTCGATAAATAACAGTAATTTCTTTTGGTTGACGAGCCAGCGCGCTATTTTATAAACCATTTTCAAAACAAAATATTGAACAAATATAATTCCTAAAATAAAGGACAGTGACGCCCAATTCCCTTGTTCCAATAAAATTTGCAAACTAATTACGTTGGTATAACCAAGTGGTAAGGCGCCTAGTAAACTAATTGAAAACCCTAATACCATTGGTTTTTTTTTAGAAAATAAAACAGTAATCAAATTCATATCTATGTAGGTTTGTTTCTACTACCTGTACAGACATGCAATTTGCTAATTCCTGACGATAGTAGATAAAAAAAAACCAATACCTGTATTAGAGGCTTATTGGTTTTTAAAATATAGATAAAGTGCAACTTATTTTTTCCAAGCTCTTGCTGTAAAAGGAGCTTCTAATTCCGGATTGGTACTATGGTTTGAATAATTGCTGATTAATTTGACAGCAATACCGGCTAAAATTCCCAGAACATGTTGCTCCGTGTAACCTAAAGCTAAGAAAGCATCTACTTCTTCTTGCGGAACAATTCCTCTATTTAAAGAAAGGGAACGCGTTAATTTTGACAATTGCTTTAATTTAGGATCTGCAATTTCTGCACCGTTTCGAATAGCATCTGTAATTTCTGTTGGAACCTTAGCCATATCTGCCAACGTGCTATGAGCAGCAACACAATATTCGCAATTGTTTTCATAGGCTGCCGTCAGGAATACTACCTCTTGCTCTGTTGCATTGAATCCAGCATTGGCTCTAAAGCTGTTATAAGAGTAGATATAAGCATCTAACAAAGCGGGATTTGCTCCCATTGTTTTATACATGTTGGGAACAAAACCAAAGGCTTTTTTTGTTTTGTCGAAAATCTCTTGTGTTATTGGAGAAATGTAATTATTCTCTAGTTTTAAATGTGCCATTGTATTTGTTTTTTAATTAATAGAATCGTTTTTTATTAACGATACAAAGGTCTGATGAATGCTAAAATAAAACCTGGACAGGAAGTTCAACTAATTGCTTATTTGGTCCAAACGGTAGTTCGAGGGAGAACTACTGATTTTTTATGGAAAAGCTTAGAAAAGTTAGCCAAATCAGTAAAGCCACAATCAAAAGCAATATCCGTAATACGTTCCTCAGAAATGCGCAAAAGCTCGGCCGCTTTTTCTAATCTTTTAGTGCGAATGTAACGGGCAGGAGTGTCATTATAATTTTTTTTGAATTCTCTTTTAAAGGAGGATAAGCTCAAATGAGTCATTTCTGCTAATTCTTCTGTGGTGAAATGGTAGTAAAGGTTGCTTTCAATAATTTGCTTGAAACTATAACTGCTAGGAGAAAATAGCTGCGATAATATTTGTTGAATAAGAGGCGCATTTTTTGTTTGGCATAATAGTAGAATGATTTCTTTTAGTTTAATAATCAATAAATCTTCATTAGTAAGGCTTGGATTGTCAAAATAAAACAACAAACTCTCTATGTATTTCTCTATTAGAAAATCATTGTTAATTGTACTCAAGTCAATATTTGAGTCTAGAATAGTAGGCCGTTGAAAAACTTTAGGTAAGTCGGTATCGTATATTTTTTTTAATATTTCAGGATGAAAATGAATCACAACAATTTCGTGCTTTTGAGCTCTAGCCGTACTTTTTATTTGACCGAAATATGAACCACATTTTAATAAAAGAGCATCATTTTGTGGAATAATAACGTTTAAATTTGGAGTGTCATAATTGATTTGTCCTTGCAACATGTAGAGAAAACAGGCTTCATCTGGCATTGGATTTGGAATCTTAAAAGGCGCTTGAATGAGTAGCTTTTCAAATATTTTTTTACCAAAGAGTTCGTATCTTTTTCGTTCTAATATCATCTTAAAGATCCTATTTTCTTTTTTTAAAAGAGTTAGAACGTGTACGGAGGAATTCTTAACTAATTAAAGCACATTAAATTTTCTTAATGGCTTCAATGATTTTATTTTTCTTGTCTTCGTCTAACGTAGACATTTTTTTATTGGAATCAATTGCAAACCATTTGCCTATGAGGGCATCAAGCAATTTGGATTGTTTTTCGTACGTATTACAAGTTCCGCAAATGGCTTTATGCGCTTGTAATTGCAACTTTTCTTTCAACGTTAAAGGAGTGAACATTTGTTTGTCGATTAACTCTGTTGTCTTTTTACAGGGTCTCAACAATGTTCTCATTACTTTATTCATATTCTTCGAATATTAAAGTTTGGTTAAACCCATTTCAATTCCAGACATTTTTTTAGCAACAGTTTGGATCGATGCACAATTTGCCAGTAATTAGACGCAGTAATTTCTAATTCCTGACAAATAGTTTCTGTTTTTTTATCGCTTAAATATTTGGATGTTACGGCTAATTTCCATTTCTGAGGTAGGTCATCCATACAATTTTCCATGATCGAATTGAATTCAGGATTGTCTAGTAATTCTTGGTCTTGATCCCAAGCGGCATTGATATCATTCGTTTTCCAGCATCCGTGCGTATTAAAAAGCCCATCCGAAAGTTCATAACCACTATTTTCGGTCAAACTGAAGTTTTTCTTAGTGGTTCGAGCACTTAATCGATAATAATCAATTACTTTATTGTTGAGTATGGAGAACAACCAAGTTTTAGGTTGGCTTTTGCCTTGAAAAGTATCTATTTTATGAAATGCAGCCAAAAAAGTATCTTGTACTAAATCCTCAGCAACTTCCTTGGAAGATGTTTTGAAAAACGCCCAAGAATAGAGTTCATCACTAAATTGATTGACCCATTGTTCTAGAATTGATTTTGGATTTTCTTTAATTTGGTCCATTAATTTTACCTTTATTATTTAAAAAATCCAAATATACTCTTTTTTCAGACCTTAAAATCTTCCTTTTTTCGTAAAAAAGCAAAAGCATTACCGTACTATATTCGACTGCAAGTAGCCAGTAATTTTCCGAAAACTCTGCTTTTGAATAGGCACTGTAGCTTAAAATAATAGTGTAACTCCATAAAAAAGGATATTTATAGGAGGTAAAAACAGCAATCAAAATTAGATTTATGACATACCAAGGATGCACTGTAGTAGCGGTTAAAAAATAAACGGTCAATGCCAATAGCATACTGTTGAATAAATGAAGACTGTTTTTGTTTTTTTCTTTTAAACTTTGTAAAGCAATAAAAGCGATAATAAAAATAGGGATTATTTTTCCGGTAATGTGAATAATATTATATCCTGTGATCCAGAAACCAATCTGACGAATGATGTAATAAATACTGGCGTTGAATTCAAAATTAGTAAACCACAGTCCTATTGTTTCGCTATAATTTTGGATTAATTCTGTGGAAAGAAAGGGTAGAAAAAGCAACATATTAATACCCATAACAATAGTATAAAACGAAATTGCCTTTTTCCATCCTAATTTTCTAAAAAAAAGCGGTAATAACAGCAATGGCAGTAATTTGACCGAAATAGATAATGCCAAAATCAAGGCGGCTAATTGCCATTTGTTTTGTTCCAAGAGATAAATTGTGCAAACAAAAAAGAAGAGCATGACTCCTTCAAAATGTAAATTTCCAGTAAGTTCAATCAGCACTAAGGGATTAAGAATATACCAGAAAATGCGGTGTTTCTCCATTCCTAAACGGACTAGTAATTTACTACCGAAATATAAAGTTCCAAAATCGGCTGCGATAATTAGTAATCGCATTCCTATTGCTGCTCCTATTATTGTTTGATTACTGAAAAAGGCCGCTACAGCAAATAAAAATTGGTTCACAGGGGGATAATTAGAATAATGTCCGGCGCTTAAACTACCCATTCCGTTATATAAATCGTTTACATTTGCAATAGTAAAGTAGCTTTGGTTGATTAGGTCTTTTGGCAACTGCAAAAAGGGATTCATATTTTCAAGGATGAGGTTTCCATCCCATATAAAACGGTAATAATCTTGAGATAAATTAGGTAATGCCAGTAGAAAAACCAATCGAAAAAGCAGTGCCGCTCCAATTAGAAACGGAAAATTATCTTTTTGAAGTTTGATAAGTTGATAAAAAGAAACAAATAATAAGCTATAAGAAACCAATAAATAGAGGAACTCAGATCGATTTAGACCGTAAGCGATATACGCATAAATAAAAGTGCTTAATGCAAGAAATCCATAAGACTTCGTGTTATTTGAAGCACTCCAACTCATTTATTTACCTGTATTGATTTTATAAATACAAAACTAAAACCAATGAAAAGCATTAAATGCAACGTAATTAAGCTATAGTCATTTAACCGAAAAGCACTATAAATCGCAAAAATAAAATAAAGGATTAAAAGTCCTTCAACAATTATGTTCTTTGAAATAGTATCTGAAATGTAGCTATTCTGTTTCCATTTTTCTTTAAGTCCTTCGATATTCAGCTTTGGAGTGCGTATAAATTCACTTTTCTTACCCCACAAACCTTCTACCACTGCTATAGTGTTGTGAAAAGAAAATCCCATTGCAATGGTGTAAAAGGTAATAAACAAAGGGATGTATTTTATGAAATTTTTGAAGCCTCCGCCATGAATACTTTTGTAGGTGGCCCAATAACTGATGAAAAAGAGGATAGAGGTAATGATGAAAAAGAGTAGCAAGTCAAAAACTTTTTCAAACTGTGCAAACTCATTTCTTATATACAACATGGGCACACTTAAGATTGCCATGGTAAAAATTGCTAAGAACATGCTGCTATTTAATAAATGCAACATGCCATGCGCTTTTGTCTTGAATCCGATGGATTTTGATTGTAGTACACGAATTGCATTTTTGCTAAAATTTTCAGCTCCACCTTTATTCCATCTGAATTGCTGAGAACGTGCAGCACTAATGATGGCTGGCAGTTCAGCAGGAGTAACCACATTTTCCAGATATTTGAATTTCCAGTCTTTTATCTGTGCACGGTAACTTAGATCCAAGTCCTCGGTAAGTGTGTCACTTTCCCAGTTCCCTGCGTCAAGGATGCATTGCTTTCTCCACACTCCGGCAGTTCCATTAAAATTAATAAAATGCAATTTTGAATTGCGTCCTACTTGTTCTAGCGTAAAGTGGGCATCTAGTGCAAAAGCCTGAATTTTTGTCAATATCGAATAATCGCGGTTCAGGTGTCCCCACCGAGTTTGGACTACACCAATTTTAGGATCTTTAAAATAGGGAATTGTTTTGTAGAGCCAGTCTTTTTGAGGAACAAAATCAGCGTCAAAAATAGCAATAAATTCTCCTTTGGCGCTACGCAAACCTTCCTTTAAAGCGCCTGCTTTAAAGCCCGTTCTATTACTGCGTCTCATGTGCTTTATGTCCAGTCCTGACTGTGCGATTTTGTGAATCAAGAGTTCTGTTTTTAGTACACTATCATCTGTGCTATCATCCAGAACTTGAATTTCTAATCTGTCTTTTGGATAATCCATTTTTGCAATAGTGGTTAACAGGCGTTCCACCACATATTTTTCATTATATATAGGAAGTTGTATCGTAACCAAGGGAATTTCATTTGGATTTGAAAGGTCAAATTGTACCGACTGATCCGCACGCTTTTTACTTCTTAAATAATTCAGTAGTAAGTTAAAGTGAGCCAAACTATAGAAAAATAAAAGCAAAATCGATATGCTATATAGAATTACAATTATAAATGAAAGTAGTAACATGCTATTGTTTAAAGGTGTATTTGAAAATCCATCCTATTATTTTTATTCCCGCCATAATAGTTCCTTTCACTGTTCCTGATACTTTTGAAATACCTATTCTATTTTTATAGCGAACCGGAATTTCTATGTAGGACATTTTTTGTTTGAGAACCTTAAGTTGCATTTCTACGGTCCATCCATAGGTTTTATCTTCCATGTTTAAAGCGACTAATTTTTCATACTTAATCGCTCTAAAGGGACCTAAGTCTGTAAATGTAGCATTAAAAAATCTTTTCATTAAAGTTGTTGCCAGCCAATTTCCAAAAACCTGCTGTGGTGTCATCGAATGTTTGTCTCTGAAACGGGCTACTCTTGCACCAATAACAAAATCAATATCGTCCATTATTATAGGAGCAATAATTTGAGTCAATTCTTGAGGATAGTCGGAATAGTCTCCATCCAAAAAAACAATAATATCTGGCTTCGTTTCTAGTTGCGCAATGTATTCCATTCCTTTAAGGCAAGCATAACCATATCCTTTTCTGTTTTCAGAGAGTACTGTAGCACCTGCATTTTTGGCGACTTTAATCGTATTATCTGTCGAATTATTACTGATAACAATAACTTCTGAAACACTAGATGGAATATCTTGGATTACATACCCTATGGCTTTTTCCTCATTGTAAGCAGGAATAATTACTTTAATATTTTTCATATTTTTTTTTAAGTCGCTTTAAAAAAGACTGATTTCCTCTGCGAAAATAAGGATTAATGTAAAAAGGAATTCGTTATTTTTGGTTTATTAAATCCATTAAATCAACATCATTTCCTAACAAAATTTCATTCGAATTGATTCTGCCAGCAGGCGTATCGTTTTCCAATTTTAATACACCTCTAGGACATACGGCTGCACAAATGCCACAACCTACGCAAGAAGAACGAACAATGTTTTCTCCTTTTTGAGCATAACTGCGCACGTCAATCCCCATTTCACAATAAGTAGAACAGTTCCCGCAAGATATACATTGACCACCATTAGTAGTTATTCTGAATTTTGAAAATAATCGTTGCTGTAATCCTAAGATTGCTGCCATAGGACAACCAAATCGACACCAAACGCGATTGCCTAGAATTGGATAAAAGCCCACACCTACAATGCCACTAAAAGCAGCTCCAATAGCAAAACCATACCATTCCCTTAACGAATTGCTGTCAATAAAAAGAATGTTTTGATTCCCTGAAAAATAATTAATCAACAATGAAATGATAATAATAGCCACTAAGGAGAGCATGGTAAAAACAGCATCTTTATCTAAATCTTTTCGTTTAAAAAGGTATAATGCTCCAGTAAAAACAAGTAAGAAAGCAACAATTCCCCAAATAAAATGGTCTTTTGTAATAAAGCTCATCTCGGTATTATTAGATAAAAAAGTAAAGATAACGGCAATGGTCATTACAAATGAAAAAACCAATACCGAATGGATCATCCAGCGTTCTATTTTCCATACCGTATCAGTCTTATTGGATAAATGTCTAAAGCTATCTCCAGCAGTCTCCGCCAGACCACCGCAACCACAAACCCAAGAGCAATACCAGCGTTTTCCATAGAAATAGGTTAGAATAGGAGAGATAATAAAAATCATCGCTATTCCAAAAAATAACATAAACAAACCCAGATTACCTCCTTCGAGCATCCCTTTTAAATGCCAATCATTAAAGAAATAGTAATTCAATGGCCACATGTTTTTCAAATCCTTGGTGAAATAGGCTTTCTCTGGATTCAGTTTTTCTAATATTTCAGGAATCAAAAAAGCAAATCCTAACTGAAAAAACATCACTGATATTGTACGTATTAATTGGTACTTGTTATGCCGGTATTTCAAGATAAATTTATAGCCCAAACCCAAAATAGCAATGGTATATAATGTGCCATATACAAACCATTGGCTGGCTGGCTTTCCATTTAAAATATAACTTAAAGGGTCAAAAAAACCAACGATTCCAGTGCTTTTCCCACCTTCTTGATTGAGCCCTAAGTATTGCGGATACCAGTATAAAACAATATAAAAAGAGGTCAGTATAATACCCGTCATCCAAGCCCAACTACCTCTATTTGTTAAGTCTTTATGCCAAATTCCGTTGTTTTTTATTCCTTCAGGTTGGTTAAGATAGGTTCTATTCGCATACACTATTATTCCCGTAAAAATAGCAAGGATTGATCCAGCAAGCCATAAACCTTTATTAGGGAATGAAACATTAAATAAAGCCAATGTCATGATGAAAAGTCCAAGCAATCCTAGCGTAACTCCTAATTTCTGGATTCCGTCCATATCCTGGTTCTCATGAGAGGCGATAGATATATTTTTAATTGATTTGCTCATGTTATATTGTATTTACACCAACGAAGTGGCTGCTAAATTGCTTTTGGATTTCTTTTTCGTGTGATTTGAAAAATTCGGGATCAAAATTAGCTTTCGCTAAATTTTTCATAACATAATCCACCGTTTCTTTGTTGGTCAAGACTTTATCAAAGAACTCATGGCGCAGGCGGATTCCAAAAGTATTAATTCCTAAAAAAGTACGGTCTTTTTTGTCAAATGAAATTCGGATTGCTTTTTTACCCGATTGATGTTCCCAATAAAAGTGCTCTTCATTTTCTTTGGCGGCAGCCCAAACCCATCCGTAGGTTTGGTATTCGATGTCTAAAAATTTGGCCGAATTGAACCAATGTCCTGGTTTATAAGCGGTGCGCGTTCCTGTTAATGTCTGTGCTAGTGCCTCTCCCATCATGCGGCCCGTATACCAAACGGCTTCGATGGGTCGGCGTAAATCAATGGCTTCACGTTGTTCCGCACAATCGCCAATCGCATAAATATCTTTTATATTTGTTTCTAAGAAACGGTTTACTTTCACACCTTTTCCTAGTTCAATTCCAGAATCTTTTAAAAAATCAATATTAGGGGAAACACCAGCGGTCAGCCCAACAATTTCACATTCGATAGTTTCTCCTTTATCGGTAACGATGGCTCTAGCATGTCCTTTTTCATCGGAAAGAATTTCGACCATATTGGTATCTAATCTTAAATCGATGTGATGTTCCAGTATGTGCCGGTTGATCATTTGGCTTTCGCCGAAAGGCAAAACGCCATCCCAAAAACTTTTTTCCCGAACCAAAAAAGTAACAGAGATATTGCGAGACCGCAGCATTTCAGCTAATTCAATACCAATTAAACCGCCGCCCACGATCACCGCACGTTTTGTGTTAGGCGCCCAGTTTTCTAAAGCTTCTAAATCCCGTTTATGATAAAGACCAGTAACGCCTTGTAAATCTTGTCCCGGCCACCCGTATTTATTGGGTTTTGACCCCGTAGCCAGTACTAATTTATCGTAAGTTAGTTTGTTGTTGTTCTCAAAAATAATTTCTTTTGAATCAGGAACTACGGTGGTTACTATTCCTTGGACGAGATCAATTTTGTTTTTTTTCCAAAAATCATTTTCATAAGGTTGTGTATGTTCCCATTTCATGTGACCCATAAATACATACATCAAGGCGGTGCGAGAGAAGAAAAACTCATTTTCGGAGGAGACAATAGTAATTTTCGAATCCAATTTTTTTCGAATGTGCTGTGCGAGTGTAACTCCAGCAATACCGTTACCAATAATGACAATATGTTCCATATAAAATGAATTTGTTCGTTAGCTGTTTAATAAAAGGAGGCGACTACTGACTTTAAAATTAGTACTTTAAAATGAAAGAAGACTTAGTTTATTTTGTTTTAAAATCAGCAGCAGGTTCAAAATCGGCTGCATTTGCTTTGATAAATTTGATATTGGTCAGCGTTGCTTGTCCTAATTCCTCAGTAAGTCCTTTTCCCTCTTCCCATCCCCAGAAAACCCATTTGGTCGCGATAGGAATACCATCCACTTTTTTATAGTTTAAATATTGAATCGCATGCGGATTTTTCTCGGCATCTTCTTTATCCGCCTTTAATGTAACAATATAAGCCGCTTTTTCAAGTAAATTTGTCTTTTTATCGGAATAAACCACATACCAGTCATCAGGTGCGTCGCCAGTTCCCGATTTAAAAGTTAGCTTTTCAGTGAGATATTTTTGTTGCTCTTTTTCTTTATTATCATACGTATTCCAGATTGTGCCTGGATCCGTTAATTTATAAGGAAAAAGGAAAAAATATCCCCAAGTAAACGCATCAAATCGAACAGACTCCTCATTTGGAATTGTTGACGAATAAAATACTTTATCTTGATCAAAAATGATTTTAGCTCCATTTTTATACTCAATCATTCCCTTTGTGGAATTGGTAAGAATCGTGAATTTGGCATCCATTTTTTCTGTACCTCCAAAAGCTAATTTTAGATCAAACTGCACTGCCTCTTTAGCTAAAAATTCTTGTTTATGGTGCGCTTTCTCCACTTTGTCCGCAAATTTCATGTTTTCTTCATTTGATTTACATCCAACAAGCATAAGGATGGCAAAGGATAAAGTGAGGGCAATTTTTTTCATTATGAATTACTTAATTATTGTAGTTGTTGTTTTTATGCTGTGTAATATTTTATAAGGTAAACTTATATGATATGCTTTTTATAATATTGAAGCATACTTTCAGCAGAATGACCTAATCGGCGTTTAAGATGAATGATGCCAAAATGGAATTGCAAACGCCAGACGCCATTTTCGCGGTATCTTCTGGCTGAAGTAACAACACAATCTGGAATTACTACAAATTGTTTTTTGGTGTAAAGCCTCGAAATGATTTCGTTATCTTCATAAATGATAAAGTGTTCATCAAAACCTTTTATTTCCTCAAACAAATTTTTAGTTATAAATAAGGATTGGTCTCCGCCGCGGCAGGAAATATGATTGAATCGAGTGAACCACTGTGAAACCATTAAAAGGGGATGATCGTAATCAAATTTTAGTCGGAAACAGCCTGCCAGATTCCCTTTTTGTACCGTAGTAGTAATGATCTGGTCAAAATGTTGTGGAGGAAAACTATCACAATGCAAAAAATAGAGAATGTTACCAGTTGCTGCTTTAGCTCCTGCATTCATTTGTTTTGATCTTCCTTTGCCTACTTCAATTAATCTTATATTGAAATTTGTATGTAATCTATATTGAGAGCCATCTGTACTACCGCCATCAACAACGATTATTTCGATTGCCTCTTTTTGGAATACCTTGTTTTCAAGATGTAACAGCAATTTGCTTATGCTATTGACTTCATTAAAAATGGGGATAATGATCGAAATTTTATTCATTCAAACTCCAATTGTAGTCTTTGTAATTTATTTTTGCTTTACTGCTGATTTTTACTGTGCTGTATTGGTTTAAAAAAGTAATAACAGAACCTTTTTTCTTAAAGTCACCGGAAAACCAATCAAATATTTTAGAGATTTCAATTTTATTTGCTGTTATAGTATTTTTAGTTTTGTCATTGATAAAACTTTTTGCTACAGCTGTTAACTGCTGCTCTAATTTTGCCTCAGTATAAGCTTCATTTCGCAAATTAGGACAAGAAAAAGAGGCACAATTGATGGCGAAATGAATTCTGGGTTCGTCCATTTTCCGCAGGATTTCATGTTCGATTTCTTCTAAACTGTATTTTTTGTTTCCCAAAGAAAAGAATTTTTTACCCCATGGATCACTAATATCCTTGATGCTTTTGGTTGGATAGTTCTCTAAAATTAATTGTACCGTATACGCATTATACGCATTGATCCAATAAGCAAGAATTGCATTTTTAGACCAGGATTTTGACGGAACATTTGCCGATAATTCGTTTAGGTACAACTTTAGCTCTTTGCTGTCTTTTTGAAATCCTTTGTAATTTACAGTTCCATTTTTAGTAACATTTTTTTGCAATAAAACATTCCATTTAGCATGATTGATATCCGGAGCAGCTGCTGTAACTGTAGTTTGGTATGCGGCAGTTGGAATTTCAGGATTATTTTTATTTTTTCCACAGGAAAGCAGTGGCAATAGAAGTAGGGTTAAAAAATATTTTTTCATCGGTACTAATTTTAAATTATACAATTTTGACAGTTATCAACCTCGTTCCTGACAAGAAATAGTAATTATTTTTTAAAGGGATAGATTTCTTGCTTGATAAAATCCTTTGGAAACTCATTTTCATCGTCAAAACCAAGTTCGATGTCTCTTCCGTCTGAAGGGATGTAGTTAGTTTTGAATATATAGTCCCATATGCTTAGTGAAATTCCAAAGTTGGCGCCATATTTATTTGGCATTTTTTTACTGTGATGCCAAATGTGCATTTTGGGGTTGTTAAAGATATATTTTAAAAAACCGTAGTCCCAGCCTACATTTGCGTGGTTCAAATGACCTATGGCAATCGAAATGAAATGGACGATAAATACATCTTGAAGATTTATACCACCTATAAGAATAATCGGAATGTATAATATTGATTTATAGACTAAAGGTTCCATCCAATTGTATCTAAAATGCGCTGCAAAACCCATTTCCTTCACACTGTGGTGGGTTTTATGTATTTTCCATAAGAAAGGAACATAATGGAGTAAACGGTGAACATTCCATTGAATAAAATCGCTAATGATGAAAAACACCAATAATGCCAAGGGTTTAGGTAACTCAGATATAGAAAAAAGCTGAATAGACATCAGTTGTAGTCCAAATACGTTCAGAATGTCATTTATAAACTGCTCCATTACATTAGATAGAGCAATAAGTAGAATCAAATTGAGTAAGAAAAAATTAAAAAATAGATAAAAGACATCCAGCCAGAAATCTTTTCGGAAAATGGCTTGTTGTTTTCTCCAAGGAAAAACGATTTCAAGTAACCATACGATCAAAGAAATGGCAATTAGTCCATAAAAATAGTTATCCCACTTCCAGTATAAAATTTCGTTTTTCAGATACTCTAAATAACCGCTATAGGAATTTAGAAATATGTCAATGTATTTTTCCATTTGTGGGATGCAATTGTTTTGTTGGTGCTAATTGTTGCACCGTTTAATTAACTTTTTTCAATCATTCTTCTTTACAAGGCAAGGTTTAACTTGGCCCAATCATAAGAGCTTCGCTCTAAGTCATCAAAGGTATCAATATCATTTAAAGAATCCAAAAGACAAACTTTTAGAGTTTCTAAATCTCTAATTGTCGCTTCAAAAACAGTACTTGTTCCCCAGTCTTTATTTTGGAAAATAAGAGTGTTATTTTTCTTTAATCCTAATAAATAATAACCGCCATCTTCAGCAGGCCCTATTACTACATCATGATCTAGAAGTTTTTTATAGGCATTTTCAATAAGCGTTGCTTTTAAGTCAAATAAATCACTACCTATAATAATGCAGTTCTGATAGCCCATTTCAAAAAGAGAATCAAAGGCATCCTGCATTCGTTGTCCTAGATCACCGCTGGCTTGCCTTTTTTTATGATAAAAATCCTCTGACCAAATATCCTCTTTAACAATAGCAGCATCATAAAATACAAATTTATCACAGTTGATAGAATGTGTTTCGTTCTTGGTATGCAACAGCAAATCGGTGTAAACAGCTAATGCTTTTTCGTCGCCAATAGTTTTCGCAAGTCTAGTTTTTACTTTTCCTAATTCAGGATTACGGGTAAAAATTATAAGTGCATCAGTTTTCATAAACCTTAATTCCTTTTGTTAGATAAATACTCCATGCCTTATTATAAGCGTGTATGCTGTCGGTCACTTTATTTTGGTTATTTACTACTTTTCTGCCAGAATTTTTATATTCAAAAATGCCACCATACAAATTGTAGACATTTTTATATCCCATTTTGAGAAGTTTTTCACCAATTTTTTCGCTGCGAACACCAATAGAACAATAAACAATAATAGTTGCACTTTTATCTTTAACAGTTGAAGTAACAGTGTTGGACTTAAAATGGTCAAAGCCCACAGGAATGGCATTTTTGATATGACTAACGTTAAATTCTTTAGGTTCTCTAGCGTCCAAAAAAACTAGATTTTTTTTGTATTTAAGTTCATCCACTTTTATATAAGGTACTGTCTCTTGATTGAGTTTTTTCAAAACTTGTGGAATGCTGTTTTGTGCAGACAAAGCAACTGAAAAAAGAAAGCTAATAAAATAGATATAGAAGCGCATGATTTTTTTTATAAAGATATCTAATTTATTAGACGTCTAAAAACTTATTTCCTGACAGTTTATGTTTTAAACACGACAAAAGAAAAATATTTTGTGTCTTAGCAGTTCTTGTGTAATCACACTGAATGCCTCTTTTTAAGGGAATTTCCCTAAATTTTTATATCAAATCTATAGCAATACACGTTATTAATCTGTAAATTAGCATTGGCTATTGCCAAAATTATTAACTAATAAAAACTATTATGAAAAATCTAAGCCTTTTTTGTTTGCTATTGACTTGTATTGGACTCGGAAGTTGTAAAAATAATCAAAGTGAAAAAATCATTGAAGCTAAGGAAGCCAAAGAGCTAGTAAGCGAACAGTGCTATAAAGCGGTTTATGAAAAAGACACGCTTGATTTGAAAATTAACACGTTCAAAGATGGAGAAATAACAGGTGATATGGTCATGGCAATTGCTACTATGCCGAAAAAGGTAGGTGAAATTATAGGAGAATTTAGAGGTGATACCTTATTTGCTAGCTATACTTTTATCCAAGGTGCTAATAAAGAAAAAACATTTAAGAATCCAATGGCCTTCTTAAAGAGAGGGAATGAGCTGATTTTAGGGAATGGACAAATACAAATCACGATGGGAGCTTCGCACTTTGTAAAAGGAGAGCCGATCGATTTTGAGCGAGTAAAATATAAATTTTCCGAAGTGGATTGTGTTGAAAAATAATAAATTAACAAGGGAGCGTATGCTCCCTTTTATTTTTTTGATAATGTTCTAGTTTATACCTTGGTTCTTTAGCTGTAGATACTCAAAAAATAGTTTTTTGTATCTAATTTCATAAGGATTTATATAATTAGTCACGATGGAAATCGACAAACTTACTACAATACTATAAAGTTGGTCGTGCTAACGTGGTACGTTAACAATACTGCTGCAGTAACTAATTAAATGCCCGTATTTAGCAACGTAAAGGATTGTTTTTAGTATTACTAATTGCGTTTTTCGTTTATTATCACTATGTATGAAAAGCATTCCACCGACACCTAAAATTCTAAATAGTTATACTGTACGATGGACTTTCTCTTCGTATTAGTTGGTATTACAAAATACATTTTGAATAAGAATAAGTTTTAACGGCGTCCTTTCTTGTTTTACAAACTCGTCAAAATTTCAGTTTCTACGTTTTATTCTAGCTCTATTTTATCGATCAGTAGTTTGAAATTTTCATTTTTCTTGTTTCCAATTAAAAAAGTAATTTCTTCGATAAAATCTTCCGAAAAATTAGATTGCTTGAGCCTTCTTCCACGCCAAGAAGGGTACATGTCTTTTAAGGGTATTTTTATTTCTTGCCATTCACCTGAAGTTGAAAAGGGCATTATATAGGAGTAAAAATCGCTATAATTGGATTTTATTCTCAATTGATATTCTTTGCCATCACCCCGAAGTTTAACGACTATACTAGTGAATTGCTTTAATTCTGCTTTTTGAAACCTATAACGAACAGATGAAAAGCCTCCATTATTATCCAATGATACGCTGCCTTCGAAAACACCAAAACCATCTTCATTTAACTTAAATGTACTGATTGATCTGCCTCCCATCACAACGTCATCAACAACAATCCAGTCTCTAATATCTGAATTTTTATCAAAATCAAAAATGATCTTGGAGTTTATTGAAGATAATAAAATCATCATAAATAGTACTTTTTTCATAACATCTAAGCTTTTAATTTTTACTATTTTTAGTTGGTAGGTGACATTTATAGAGTGGTAATTAGAGTACTGCCACTACGTTAGTCATTTTTGCAACGCACAAAATTTATCAAGTGCTAATGTCTCAAAATGCCCATAAATCCTTCCGTTTTTTATGGTTTTCCCTGATTTTGCTTCATAATCAAATTACAAATTTTGCTCGATACTATTTTTTTCCGTTATCGAGATCAAAGTCCTTTTAATTTTCCTTTAGAAAACAATTAGCGCGGGATAAGAGGAAATAAAATTAGAAATGTTGGTTAATATACTATTTTTCATACCTTTAAAAATAAATCAAACCATTATAAAAAACAGATTAATGCTTATGCTGCTCCTTAGTAGCACAATTTTATTGGCGCAAGATACGTATATTCAATGTGGTAAAATTATAGATACCAAAACCGGAAAAGTCCTGACTAATAAAACCATAATAGTTTCTAATAAAAGTATTAAAGCCATTCAAGACGGTTTTATAAATCCTATAAATCCTGGTAGATAAAGTCATCAACGTGCAAACCAAAACGGCTATGCCTGGTTGGATAGACATGCACGTACAACTTGAAGAAGAAACTTCTCCAGCTCGCTACGTGGATGAATTTACTCAAAATGACGCAGATGTAGCCTTTAACTCCATAGGTTTTGCAAAAGCGACCTCGATATGCAAAATAAATAATGGAGATTAAGTTAAGCGACATTTTTGTAATTAAATTGATTGTTAAATTCGTCAATGTTTTTATAATTTAAGGCTGAGTGCCTTCTTTTTTTATTATACCAAATTTCGATGTACTCAAAGATTTCTAATTTCATTTGTTCTTAAGTCATGAGCTTGTTACCATAAATCAATTCGGTTTTTAATGATTTAAAGAAACTTTCTGCTACAGCATTGTCCCAACAATTGCCTATTCTGGACATACTTCGAGTAATTTTTTTATACGAATTCAGAACACGTGCAAATTTATTATTAGCATACTGAACCCCTCTATCGGAATGAAATATTAATCCTGCGTGCACAGTTCTGTTTCGAATTGCCATTCGCCAAGCCGATAATATAGTGTCTTGAGTACTCATTGTACTACTTAAACTCCAACCTATTATTTTTCTATCATATAAATCTATAACTGTTGTTAGGTATAAAAATCCTTCTTTTGTATGGATATAAGTAATGTCTGATACCCAAACTTTTGACGGTAATGTTGGTTTAAATTCTCTGTTTAAAACATTTTCAACTGTCAAATAATTATGTTTTGAATCAGTTGTTACTTTAAATTTCTTACTTAATTTACTTCTTAAAGCCATTTGTTTCATGTATTTTGCTACAGTTATTCTTGAAATTGCATAACCTAAACTTTGTAATTCGATGGTTATTCTGGGGCTACCATATCGTTGTTTGGATTCAAAATAAATTGAAGTTATTTTTTCTTTTATATGGTTCATTCTATGAATTCTATTTGAAATAATTTTGTTTTTCCATCTGTAAAACCCACTGGAACTTACCACTAAAACCTGACACATCTTTTCAATCGGAAATATCTTTTCATTGTTTTTTGTGAAATCATATATCATCGACCGCTCTTGGAAAAAATGCCTATTGCTTTTTTTAATATATCGCGTTCGAGTTCTGCATCTTTGAGTTTTGCTTCTAAATCGCTTATGATTTTTTGATCTGATGTTTATTTTAAAATTCCTTTTCTAGGGAAACTCCCTGAACCAAATTTCTCATAATCTTTGCGCCATTTGTATAGCATAGCAACTCCGATGCCCAGTTCTCTGGCTAATTCAGAAATGTTTAATCTTTCATTACTCAATTCAACTGCTTTGGTCTTAAAAGCAGTGTCACAAATTTTTCTGACTGTTTTATATGTTAAAAGTAAGGTTTTCTCTTAACTCTTTCTCCATGCTAAATTAGTATATCCATTTTTAAGCTGTTCAATTATTAAGCTTGTACAGTAACAAAAATTGATCTAGGTATTAAAGTTTTGTTCTGATTAGAGCATTCAATTTTTTAGAAATAGATTCCGTTTATCAACGATTAGTTCTTTATAAAATAAAAATCGTTTTCAATTGTATTGATTATGTTTTCTGGGATGTTTAATTTAGTAGTATTTTTTTTCAGAATACTGACATAATTAGTATAATGAGATGCTATTGTTGGTTTAATCTGGTGTAAAACAACCATTATTATAGTCAAAATTAGTAAAAAAGACTTATTACAACTACGTTAATGGTAAAATATGTGAAAGAATAACGGGAGTTTAACCTATAATATGTAATTCTACCTGCTCTTGTTTCAGGCTAGTGTATTGGCAGAACTCTTGCACGGACACAAACTCCGTAGGGAGCTTCTTAATCTCCTTTCTGATGTTTTGCAACAGTCTAATGCTTTGGCGATAACTCTTTCCTGTAATACGTTGTATGTCTTTAGGGTAGATACACAATCTCGTGGTTGCTGCTTTCATACTCTATCTATAGCTTTGGTTGGGCTTTGGCTTACTTTAAAATTCTATTATCCAAACTTCTAAGTAAAATTAAACAAAAAAGTGCTTGTTTACTTAGGCTGAAATAAACTGCTGTATCTTTCCTCTAATAGTAGTTTGTATTTATCTTTGAATGCTTCAGATAGGAATGAATTATCGATCCACTGCATGGCAATTGGTTTGTTTTTTTGGAATCGTTTTACTATTCCTTTTAGCTGTTTTTCGTTGAGTCCGAGGTTTGTGCCTAGTGTTTGGAAATGCTCCCATTTTAGTTTTTTCTTTTTTCCATCGAGTGTTAAAGCTAGTTCTTCGGTGTCTTCCGGGTTTACTATGGCTACGTTCAGCAGATCATAGGCTGGAGCCAATGTCCAAATATCAGCAGTATTGATCATCGAGAAGTTCTTCAGGTGCATGTCGTTGTTTCCGGTCAGATAGCTGAAAATACCCAGTTCCAAAAAGTATAGTTTGTCCAATAAGGTGTTGTCTGAGAATTCATTGATTGCTTTGCCTATTTTTTCCATCGAGCTTTTGTATTTGTCAAAAGCTTCCGTGATTTGGAACATGTCGAGCATGTGTATTTTTTCTCCAGTAGCTGTCCTATCAATGCGTTTGGTAATATAGGAAAGCTCACCAGATTGTAGGCGGATCAAGCTTGATTTTACAGTGTTAATACCAAAAGCTTCTGCAATGCGCATCGTTACATGTTCATTTGCGGGCATTTCAGCAAATTGTTCGGATGGCGGTTTGAAAATATAATTACCGCCCAAAGCGCCTACCACGGTAAGACGTCCTTTATTCCCGTCCTGAATCGTGTCATTTACTATTGATAGTGATAATTTGGGTTGTACCCCAGGTACTGCCACGCTTCGCTCCACGACATTTAGCGCTAAGGCGGTCATTTGTTGTAGGGTATGTTCAAATGCAGGTTGCTGTTTTGTACCAAAAAAATTTAAGCAGCACTGCTCATGAAAATCACCTCCAATTGTATCCTCTAATATCTGATAACAGTATAAACAGTTCTTATTCATTTTCATTTGGTGTTGGTTGGACACTAACGGCTCCGATGCAGTTTTGGCAGCATGCCAAGAGCAGTCCCATACGATCATTTGTATTTATTTTCCAGTTTTTGGATGCGATATTCAGTAGCCAGCCTTCAGGAATAAGCCCTTCAAAAAAGGGGAACAATCGTTTGGCGGTATATATTTTTGCGGTTACCGGCATTGTAAAAGTGAGGAACTCTTTAGAATGCTCCTTTACATATTGTTCTTCATACTGAAAGATATAGTCTCCGTCATCTGTTTCGGTTAGTATTCCCGCTAATAGGTCTTTATAATATATTGCTGCTTGTCTCATTATTCTTTCTTTTCATTTTTGCCTACCTGTTCGGCAGACAGGGATAATTCTCTTGCGTTAACCGGTCCGAGGGTATGACCGAACATTCTTAAAACTTGGTTTACCCTCTCGAGATTTAGATTTTCTTTTCCTTGTTCTATTTTTCGAATAACGGTCAGCGCCACTCCAGCACGTTCTGCAAATGCTTCCTGGGTGAGGTTTACTTCATTTCTTTTTTCTTTTACAAAGTCTGCTAGTGTCATCATAATTATATGCATTTACATCGAATTAGAACAAATATAGCAAATTATATGTTAAAGCATATAATTTGCTCTTTAAATTACAATCTATACGTAATTGCATATAGAAACTTATAAATTCTAATGGACTTATAAGTGTCATTCATGTCGATTAATGCCATCTGTGTCTGATTTTGCCATCTGGTCGCCGTGCCCTTTTTAATGCGATTTATTTGGCTAAAATTTGCGTTTAAATCAATTGAAAAGTGTTGCAACAGGATGACGGTTGAATTCATTTTAAAACAAATTATAAACTTAAATTTTAGGAATTATGGCAAGACAGAAAGGCATAATTAAGTTGAAAGGTACTATTGGAGATATTACTTTTTACAAAACCCAAGATGGGCATTTAGCGCGCGAAAAAGGCGGTATCGATGCTAGCAGAATCAAGAGTGATCCTGCGTTTCAGAGAACGCGCGAGAATGGTTCCGAATTTGGAAGAGCCGGTAAAGCCGGAAAGATTTTGAGAACGGCTTTGAGAGCCTTGCTATTGAATTCTGCTGATGGCAGAATGGTAAGTCGATTAACGCAGCTTATGGTAAAAGTGATCCAAGCCGATACCGTCAGTGTACGTGGATTGAGAAATGTGATTGACGGTGAAGCCGAATTGCTTGCTGGGTTTGAATTCAATATCAGAGGAAAACTGGGCACCAGTTTGTTTGCTCCCTATGTTGGGACTATTGACCGAGTTTCTGGAGATATCAGCCTTGATTTAGCTCCGTTTATTCCTGCCAATTTGATTGCAGCTCCATCAGGAACGACACATTTTAAAATCATTTCTGCTGGTGCTGAAATCGATTTTGAGAATGAGACATTTGTTTCTACAAATTCAGAAACAGCAATTCTTCCATGGGATGTGGCACTAACAGAGGCGATTAGTCATGTAAATCCCGTCACTGCTAACAGTACAAAACCTTTGTTTTTGGCTTTGGGTCTTGAATTTTATCAAGAAGTAAACGGACAGATGTATCCATTGAAAAATGGGTCCTACAACCCGTTAGCTTTGGTTAGCGTAAGCGGATTGTAAGATGATTTTGGTATTAACCAGAATCTATTTTCCTGAAGGAACGCAAGGGATGCTAGAATGGAACGGCACACTAGTTTGTTATACCATCGAATTGCCTTGGTTGGGAAATCAAAGGCGGATCTCTTGTATTCCCGAGGGAGACTTTGTTTTGAAAAAGCGATACAGTGCAAAATTCGGATGGCACTTGCATGTGATACATGTTCCGGGAAGAGATTTGATCTTAATCCATCCCGCCAATGATGCCAAAAAAGAATTATTAGGCTGTATTGCTCCTGTTACCAAACATACGGGAATAGGGAAGGGCAATTCTTCCCGGATCGCATTGAAAAAGCTGAAAGCAGTGGTTTATGCTGCTTTGGAACGCAATGAAGTCGTTAAAATAAGTATTCAACCTGCCTGCTTTAAGCAGGTCTAAAAAAAATAGTACTATGAAATTAGTTGAAAGAGCAAAATCGCCCACTCCTAAATTTTTTAGGATTTTGAGAGCCATTGGATTGGCTTTGTTGGCCATAAGCGGAAGTGTGATTGCGGCGCCGGTTGTTTTGCCTGTTGCTGTGGTAAGTATTGCAGGATATATAGCTGTTGCTGGAGGGGTGATTTCTGCTGTCAGTCAGGTTACAGTTGAAGAAGCAGCCCTGTTGAAGGCAGAACAAGAAATAATTCCAAAATCTAGAAGCGATGGAGACTAATCTTACTTTAAAATCAGGCACCATTTTAGGAACTTTGTTGAGTATTGCACCCAATATCCTTTCTAAAGATATTCTAAAAACTATTATCTTAGCCATTGTTGGAGCGATAGTTAGTTTTCTGGTTTCACTTCTTTTAAAGCGGTTGACCAAAAATAAAAAATAGAGATTCAGTTTTTGTGTGGTAACCTTTACTGAATTTTATAAGAAAGCCTAATCGCGAGATTAGGCTTTTTTTGTTTCGTGGCAGTACCTAGATAAAATACATTTTTTTAGTTCATTTATCAGTGTGATATTTCTCTTCAAATGTTGTTTTTGCTGCTCCAATTCTTTAATGGCATGTATGTCTTTTTTGTGCTGCTCGAAATCGGTTAGCATTTTAGTTACTTTGTGGTCAAATTCGGATTGGAAGCATTTAATTCGAATAAAAGGAATAACAGAACCTATTAGGTGCTGGTGCCAAAATCTCATTTGCCAAAGGCTGTAAGCCAGCCAGTACATCATTTCGGCATCTTCTTCGGATGCAAAAATAACCACATAACTATTTGCAAACGGCTCTTTTTGGGGCTTGCCGCTGTTGATTCCTTTGTTCAGAATAAAGATTTGGTTTCCCCTGTAAATGGTGTCCTTTTGATAGGTTTTGACGATAAAATTTGGCATACTTTCGGAATTTAGATTAGGTACCTTGCTGCGCTCGGCACTTAAATATTTTTAAAAGAAAAAGAAAAAAAAGAAAGTCGTCTGAGAAGTGGAGGTTTCAAAAGAAGACCAGTTTTTTTGAAAAAATACTACCCCAGACTGCTGGTAAAATAAAACCTCATCGCTATAACAAAATGGGAATTAAAAATCTAAGGGTGGAGATTTTTTCAAAAACCCGTAGGGCTTGAACTTGACTTTTTGAAACCGGAGCTTACCTTTACTTTTTTTTTTATTTTTTTCTTGGTAGTACTATTCGTTTACGTTAGGACTCTACTCTGCGGATTGTATTACTGAAAACAGCAATCCAACACCCCCAAGCACCGCAGAGAATAATGATAGTAGCGATAGCGGAAATTATTATTATCGAGGAGCGCAGTAGCGGGGTTGCGGCAATCGAACAGCCACCCTAGACGCGAGAGTTAAGTGGAGGAACGTAGCGAAATGAAGCGGGTATGAGCGTGAAACGGCGGGGAAAAAATAAAAGACTCCCGCCTTTTTTTGGCGGGAAACTTTGATTTAGGGCAAAGTGCCGTTTTTCACGGAACGGAGCCAACCCCGATAGCTGTGCGAAGGAGCAACCGCTGAAACAACGGAGGGCTATAACTGGAATATGGCTGGAATGTAGTGGAGCGCCCTACGACTGCGCTCAGGGTGACAAAACAAAACTGCTATAGAAGCAAATTGGAGGTAAGTAAAAGTAAAAGTGTGGCGGCGTAACGAAATGAAGCGGTATTGCGGTTATGGTAGCCCGACCGAACGCAGGAAGTGACCGTGTGGAGATGAGGAACGGAACGGCGCAAAAAAAATAGCTGTCCCGCCTTTACTTTTAGCGGGACTGCTATTTTTTTAGTGCTGTGTAGTGTCTGTGGAACGGAGGGAAACTAATACTGTTGCTTATGGAAAAAGTATACTCATAGTACCTTAAAAGATGTTATTCAACTATATGGTTGACCGACTGGAACTGCCGAACGGAACAAAGGAAACGACCGTAGGGAGACCGCTTGATTGCCCGTGATGTTTGGAATGAAAATGTTGTTTTAAATACTATTCATTCTTAATTTCAATTTTTATAATTACTCACTACTCGTAGGATTCATTAAATTTTACGTTTTTAAAAGTGCTCTATATTTCTGTAGCTGAATGGCTTAAGTAGAATGATTAATTTTTATTGTACTTATTTTAATTAGAATGAGGAAAGCCGTAAAGCTCTATGTTTTTATTGTGATATTTTTGAAGAAACAACCTTCATTCTCAATGATAGATTCGCAGCGACCTTACAGACGTACAGAAATCGATAAGATTTTCACTAGAACCAAAGCCTCCATGCAACAAGCAGCTCTGATAAGAGGCGGCGATGGAATTGCACTTTATATTGATATTTACACGGGTAAAACACTTCGAGGCGGCGATTCTTACGATTATGAACACGTTAGATCTTCTGAGGCCGTGTATACCCAATACAAATCAGTATTAACGGACGAGCAAATAGCTTTGGTGGTTAACTGCCCCGAAAATGTTGCTGTTACGCTAAGATGCATCAATCAATCGAAAGGCAGACGAAAAATGGAAGACTGGTTGTCTAACCCTGTCAATGTAACTACGAATGGTATTGATTTAAAATTGACTTTATCTAATTTGAAAAAAGCAGATGACGGGATTGAGAGGATAGTTAGGGAGATTTTAGCAATCAGGATTTAAAGAAATAATATGTTTTATAACTGACATTAAATGGCAGAATAGATAGATAGTTTTACAGAATAACAATAAATTAATCCTAATTTAAGAGCTTAAAAAGGGTAATCAAAAAACACAAGAACTTTAATTAAATTCCAAATTATGTTTTCAGAAAAAGAATTAAACGAAAAATTTAGTAAAGAATATGCTAAATTAGAAAAAGAAATTGATAAGCCAAATATTTTAATTATAGGCGGAACGGGAGTAGGAAAAAGTTCTTTAATCAATAAAATATTTGGTAAAGAAGTTTCGAAAGTCAGTAATGTAAAACCAGAAACTAGAGGTATCAATACATATACTCACAAAGATGTTGTTTTATTAGATACTGAAGGGTTCGAGTTAGGTAGTGACAAAAATACAATTTTTGAAGAAAAAATAATAGCTGAAATTGAGAAAAGAAAAAAAGGTGATGAAAAAAATCAAATACACCTGATATGGCATTTGATTTCGGCGAGCTCAGAAAGAGTAACAGACTATGATGTGAATTTATTCAACAAGCTAGAAAGTTTTGGCTTACCTGCTGCTGTTGTGTTTACCAAATCAGACATAGCGAATCAGGACAGCATGAATAATATGGTGAAAAGATTATATCCGCATATGGATTTTGATAGCGCCTTTAGTAATAATGAAATACCTCCCTTTTTTGTATGTTCTACTGAAGATGATGAAATGTTAAGTCCGCTAAATTTAGTGAATTGGTCAATAAGTAAATTGCCAGATGCATTAAAATATGCATTCACTGCATCTCAAATATTAAATTGTGAAGCTAAATTTGATCAAGCTAAATCGATTATTAATCAGCACACTATGGGTAATGTTGTAGTAGGGTTTAGCCCAATACCATTTTCTGATGCTCCAATTTTAATAGCAAGCCAGATAGGAATGCTTACTAGGATTATAAGATTATATAATTTGGCAGAGATTAATATGGGAAGTTTTATGTCAACTACGGGTGCAGGTTTAGTTATAAGCAATTTAGGCAAATCGGCAGTAGGGTCACTTTTAAAGTTTATTCCAGTTATCGGTACTGCAATAGGAGGGGCAATAAATGCGGCGGTAGCAGGCACAATAACTTTTGCTATGGGAACAGCAATGAATGTTTTGATGAGGAAAATTACTATAGATTATTTGAATGGGGATATGAAGCGAGTTCAATCTGACATATCTAATTTTTCAGAAATGTTTAAAAATCAATTTAATGAAGAGTTTAAGAAAAAAAACAATAAATAATGGAAGGATATAATTTAGCTATAATCGGAAAATCTGGTGTAGGTAAAAGTTCTCTTTTAAATTATTTATTTAACAAAGAATTAGCCGTGACAGGAAGTGGAAAACCGGTAACAAAACAAGGTTTTCATATTTTTAGTGATTCAATTGCTGGAAAAAAAGTAAATATTTATGATTCTTGGGGAATGGAACCTGGAAAAACAGATATTTGGTTGAAAGATTTTAACGATTTCCTTAAAGATAAAAAATCGTTAAATATAAAAGAATGGATTCATACAGTTGTATTTTGTTTGTCAGCTGAGGGTAAAAGGATAGAGGATTTTGAAAAAAAAATATTTGCTCAAATTAAAGCGGAACATCTTAATCCAATTATAGTTATTACTAAAGCAGATTTAGATAAAGATAATAGCTTCTACGAAGCTGTTAAGCGCGAGTTTATGACGGATCAAATAATTGAAATTTGCAGTGTTAAAAAACAATTTGGTCTAGGCTTTAATAAAAAAGTTTCAGAACGATACGGGAATGATAATCTAATTAAGGCGATAATTGATAATGGGTCAAAATCTTTTAAAAATAGGTTTATTTTAATTAAAAATCAATTTGTCAAACAAAGAGCTAATGAAGGTGTATCTATAATGATGCCAAAGGTGGAAATAATAATAGATGCAAACAAAGAATCTTCAAATTTGTTAGGAAATATTAAAGATAGTACGGTTAAATCCATTCTTGAAAAAACCCATAAATTAGTACAGAGTTATGATAAAGAAACTGCTACAAGAATAGAGAAATTATTGCAAGAAGCTAATCTGTTTTATTCAAATCACTTTTTGTTTGTGATGGGAGATATTTCACAGAAAAGATTTAAAATGGATAATGAAGATAAGAGTTCTTTTTTACTGCTGCCGCCATTGTTATCTATGGGTGGAGTACTAGGGTCTATAGGAATAATAACTTTATTTAGTGCCCTTTTAGGGCCTTTAGGACTACTAATTTCAATTTTTATAAATAAGGGAATTAGCAAAGAGAACTTATTAGATAAAATTGAAATTTCAATTAATGAGCACTACAACATTATTCCTAAAAGTGTGTAAGTAAAAAATCAAAAAAACAGTAGTAAACTTTTGCTTACTACTGTTTAATAATTGTTCTTTTATTTTTAATTAATTCTAATCTTCTATGTGGAGTTGGCGTGATTAATAATTCTCAAACGCTTTCCTCAACTCCTCCCGAATTTCCGCCGCCAACCAACTCGGCTCTACAACTTTTACCAAACTCCCATATTTCAAAACCTGTTGTCTAAATTCAAAATTAGGATGAATACGTAATTTAATAGCGGCAGATTATTTTAGTTGAGAGTAACAAATTCACGGTTTTGATTAGAGTGGTTTACTCCGTCATATATTGGCAGACGAATAATTTATCTTTGAAAATAAAATTTAAAACTATGTCTAAATTAATCTATTTTAAAAGGTATTTGTACGTTATTGAACGCTTGAGAGGCAACCCTTGTAGTTTTATCGAATTACATGAATACGTGATGCGTAAATTGGAACAGGATGATATTGACACTGCTTTTGAATATGCAATACGTACTTTTGAACGAGACAAGAAAGACATTGAAACGCTTTTTGGAATTGTCATTCAGTACAACCGAAAAGATAAAACCTACTTTATTGATGAAGATGTAATAGAAGATCAGTCAGTAGTACGAATGATTGATGCCTTCTCAATTCATCAGGCCTTGCAAGAAGGTAATAAACTTTCACCAAGTGTGTTCTTAGAAAAGAGAAAATCGTTAGGGACTGAGCATATTCATGGAATTATTCATGCGATACAAAATCTTCATTTTTTAAAATTCACACATCAGAAACATTGGGATGATTTTAGTACCCAACGCGCGGTTAAACCCATTGCCTTAAAAGAATCGCAACAAAGATGGTATTTGGTCGGTATGGATAAAAAGGACGATACAATAAAAACCTTTGGATTGGACCGGATCTCCAATCTAAAAATTATCGATACCAAGTTCAAACCCATTCCTTATAATGTCGAAAAGGAGTTTCAACACGCCTTTGGGGTAGAAACGTATGCTACTTCCGAAAAAGTGGTTTTGCAGTTTTCCAATAAACAGGGCAACTACATAAAAACCTTTCCGTTGCACGAATCCCAGCGTATTGTAGAAGAAACCGGGGACATTGTCATACTGGAAATTTACATTCACACCACTAATGACATTGTTATGGAACTCTTGAAATATGGAAGCGACGTAAAAGTTTTGTCCCCTAATAGTTTAATTGCAACCATAAAAGAAAGAATTGCGCAAATGGAAAGTTTATATAAATGAAAAACTTTACAGCCATAGATTTTGAGACTGCAACTGGTTATAGAAATAGCATTTGTCAAATTGGACTTGTACAAGTGAAAAACGGAATCATAATTAATGAAATTAACATTTTAGTTCAACCACCCGATAATTATTACTGGAATCGTTTTACCGACATTCACGGGATTGCAGCCATAGATACTAAAACCGCACCAACCTTCGACCACATTTGGCACAAGATAGTTCCATTTATAGATAATCAGAATCTAATAGCACACAATGGATTTGGCTTTGATTTCCCAGTTTTGAAAAAAACGCTTCAGCATTATAATTTACCAACTCCAAGCTATAATAAATTTTGTAATTATAAGATATATAAGACAAACTTAGCTAACTTGTGTAATGAAAATAAGATTGCGCTCAATCATCATGATGCTTTGAGTGATGCCAGGGCTTGTGCAAAATTGTATTTAAAATATGTAAATAAAATATAAATGGAATCATTCATAAAATCAAACAGTTAATTGAAGATCTAGAGTCCATAATAACTTAATTAAGAATTAATTATCAAAACGACACTCACTCCCGAGTGTAGTTTTTTTATTAAAAAAAATTACTCCGCCGCACTCTGGCATTATGCTCAGCTAAGTTTGCTTAACAATATGGTTTTGATGATAACCACAACAAAAAAGCATGATGGCAAAATCCAGAAAGGAAAAGGAGGTATTTAATACTGGCGATTTACAAATAGATTCACAACTCAATGAAAAATACAACTTTGATGATTTTATCATAGGCGATTCCAATCAAAGTGCACGTTCGGCAGGATTTTTTGTTTCTTGTAAACAGGGAGAAAAATTATTTAATCCGTTGTTTATTTACGGTGAAAGCGGTTTAGGAAAAACTCATCTGGCACACGCCATTGGCAATGAAACAAAAAAGCGATTTCCAGAGAAAAACGTCTTGTGTATTACTACTGATTATTTCTGTCAGCAATATAAGAATTCAGTCGAAAACAACTGCGAGGATAATTTTATCACTTGGTTTGAGTTAGTTGATGTTTTAATTCTGGAGGACATTCAATTGCTGTCGGGATAAACGGATGTTCAGGAGATAATTCTTGGCAGTCTTGATTCTTTTTGCCAGAAAGAAAAGCAAATCATCATAACATCTGACCGAGAGCTAAACGAGTTACAGGGCATTAATCCGCAATTATTGTCCCGTTTCAAAAGAGGTTTGATTGTAGCATTAGACCGTCCGGATTATACAACCAGATTGGCGGTATTGGAACAATTAACTTCCCGCAGCACTGTTGTGCTGTCGGAAAAAATCATAGCTTGTATTGCCCAAAACGTAAAATCGAATATAAGAGAAGTCGAATTATGTTTTAATCTTCTGATTACCGAAGCACAGCTCCATAAAAAAGAGATAACTCTTGATTTTACTATAAAAGTTGTCCGAGATTTAGATACTTTAGTTCGTAAACTGTCGACAATGAATTTACGCGATGGTTATAATAAGAGAATCAAAATAATAGGTCTGGGTAGTGAGGGTTGTAATATTGTAAATTACCTATATAATCATCGAACTGGCGGAGTTGATTTTATCGTATGCGACTCAGACGAAGAGATTATCGATAGTAGTACGGTTCCAAACAAAATCAGATTAAAAGATCAAGTTGCCGTGGATATGGCGCAGCCTTTAGATTTAAGGGTTAATGCTCTTTATGATGCGATAGTGGGTAGTGATACTGAAGTGGTGTTGATACTTATTGAAACAGCAGAAACAACGAAAGCTTTAATTGCATCTGTTATAGCCCAATTGGCAAAGGAAAGAGGGGTTCTTTCGGTAGGCCTTGTTTCGATCCCGTTATTTACTGAAGAAAAGGAAAATCTGTTAGACATTGAAAAATTATGCAGACAGTTTGACGCGTTAGTGGTGATCGACAATAATAAGTCAAAGGAACCCAAAACTATTCCTGATTCTGAAAGCGATTTGCCACAAATAAATATGGCTTTCGCAACCGTTATGAAAGGAATTATGGCAATCGTATTAGCTGTGCAATTTGACAAAAAAGACATTAAAACCGTTTTATGTAATAATAACTCCATATTCGTTGGATTCTCCGTAGCATCTGGTAAAGACAGGGCTAAAAAGGCAGTTAACTCCGCTTTAAGATCTCCATATTTAAGGGAAAACAAAATAGCAAATGCCAAAAACATTTTGTTGCTTGTCACAAGTGATGCGATTGATATTACAATTGATGAAATTGGAGAAATCAATGAGTACCTTCAAGCAGAAGCGGGATATAATGCTAGTATAACCATGGCAGTTAGTGAAGATGAGAACCTTGGCAAGTCCATTTCGATTGCAATTCTAGCTTCGGGATTTGATGTTTCTGAATAATTTTGAAGTGTCGATAAAAATATTGTGAAAAAGTAAATTATTAAGTAATTGTTTTACGGGAATTTAGTTTTTATTTTTTTTACCTTGTTGTTGAATTTAGGCAGACTAGATTATGATTAATCAGGAATGCCGCTGTTTTGCGTTTACAAAGCAGTCCTTTTTGATTTATAAAGGGCACGAGCGATATACTCGTACTAGCGAAGGGCATTTTTAATTTATATCTTTAAATTTTTTTCATTTTCTAGAACCCATTCATTATTTTTAGATGTGATTTTAATAGTTTCATTTGTAATGAATTAATTGACTTTGAGGTTATATTTGACCGATTATTAACTTCTAAAAACAAATCTCTAACTTCAATTATACCCCACCCAAGTTCATCTTGTCGAGAAAAATATATACATAAATCTCTACTAGTTTCCGGATAGCCTAAACGATATGTTCCATTTCCTCCTGCAGTAGCAAAAATTGGTTTGCTTTCTCCTTTTTTAATTCCTTGAACAGATCTTGACACAGTCTGAATCTCATTTTCAAATCAGTGATTCTGTCAAAACCAAAGTTTTTTACGCTTCCATCTTTCACATCTTGTGCAATAAGGTACCAGCGGCGTTCCGATTCCTTTATGGCTATTGGTTTTACCCTGCGTTGACTGATTTCCATGTCCCAAAACTTCATATGGGTGAATGAAATCATGAAGCGGTTTTGTATTGCATAAAGTATTCCGTTTATTAAATGGGTTCCGGCAACTTTCCTTTTTTCTAGATAAATACTCGTTGATAATTTATTTCCTTCTTTTAGTACCTGATGAATAGAAAGGGCTTCAATCATTCGTGATACTGAAGGATCTACAATCTCTTGATCAATACTATATACTTTGGCTTTGCGATTGTATTGAATAAGGATACCAAACAAGTCAAAAATGTCTTTTTTGTCTCTGTCAAAAGTACGTGAAGAGTAATCAAAATTATTCCCTAAATCATCATTTTTGAGTTTTGCCAACACATGTTTATGTAAATCCCGAAAACTACTGGGTACTATTGTTAATCGATCGATGATGTATAAATACCTTTTGTAAAAACCTACTTTGGCCATGATTTATTTTTTATAGTGTTGCTAAAGTAGCTTGATAGTCAGACAAAACGTGACGATTTAATTTTATTCTTCCTTGAATCAGTTCTTCAATTTCGTTAGTATTAATGCCATAAAGACCAAGAATGTCGATGGTTTTCTTTATGTTTGATTTCAAATGTTTTTTCACATAGTACAGTTCAAATTCCAATTTGTTGAAATCGATTTCTTCTTCGGTAAATCCTTTATGCTCCAGCTGTTTTGACCCCTATAAAACAAGAGTATTATTCTAAATTTCGATTTTTAATTACGCTGTTAATTTTTTCATCATTATTAAGTGTTTATCAGAGTTCCATTTTTCCATAGGAGTTATTCTTCCTAAGAGTCCATGAAGCCTTATATTATTATAAAAGTTTACAAAACGCTTTAATATTTGCTGGATTTCTCCAAAAGTGCGATAATCGAATCTAGCAAACACTTCTTTCTTTAAAATACCATGATATGCCTCTATATGAGCGTTTTCTTCGGGTGTCGCGACATGTGTAAATTCCTGTTGTACACCTATTAAACCTAGATATTCACGCACGCTTTTAGCTATAAATTGACTGCCGTTATCACTTCTAATCACGACATTTTCAGGATATTGATATTCTTCAAAGAGTTGCGAAAGTAAGTCTATAACGTGGTTTTGTTTTATAGTAAAAGAAAAATAATCTTTTAAAATTCTTCGTGTGTGAACATCAATTATAGATAGTAAATAAGCATTTTTACCAACACTTGGCACCCATACCATCTTAATATCCATCTCTAAACATTGCATTGGTCTAGAGGTATAAACCTTTCTAAATTTCACAAACTTACGACCAGAACCACTTCTATTAATTCTGTTTTCTAGCTTTAGTAAACCTTCTTCTTTCATGATTCGATATAGTTTTTTATGATTTAAAGTATATCCATCTCTTTTTAAGTAGCTGGTCATTAGACGATAACCACAATCTATAAATTCGTTTTTTAATATTTTCTTAATGGAATTTGCCACCACTGGCTGTTCGACAAAACCTTTGGTTTGATGAAAAGTTGTTAGTGTAGGAGCATTTCCTTTTTTGCCAAGACTAGGTTCCTTGTAATAACTACTAGCCACTATACCTACCATCTTTATGATTTTAGCTTTGCTACACTTATGTTTCTCGTAAGTATCATTTACTAAATCTTTCTTGGATCGGATGTCCCAAACTTTTTTTTTAAAAGCTCCTTTTGTATTTCCAACTCAATTTCTCTGTCGCTTAACAGCTTACGTAGAATACGATTCTCTTCCACGACCTCTTTATGTTCTTTAGACTTAGTGTCATAAGTAACTTTTAAGCCAGCTTCTCCTTTGTGATCATGCTTCTTTTTCCAGTTATATAAAGTGCCTGTACTAACACCATATTTGCGGCAAGCCTCAACAATACCAATTTCTTCTGAACTAGCTAAGATTTCTAGCTTCTGATCTAAAGTCCATTTCTTGTATTTCATGTTTCAAATATATAAGTTTGAAATTTAAAATAACACTCCGAACTTATCGGGGGCTAAAATACCAGCTGCAGTAAATGCAATTCGGAATAATTTATGGGTAAGTTGATACTTCTTAAAATACTGTCGTTTTCAAAAAAAGTTGTTTTTGCTTTAATGGAGGTCACGCCAATTTTAAATTCGTCATCATGGATAAAACATTGCAGCTGCAGGTCTTTCCAGTTTTTGATGATTTCCCTGAAATAATACAAGCCTAAAGAAGCTTTTGCCGTGCCGCTAGTTTCACACTTTAACTCTAATCTCACTCCGGGAATCACTAACGTTAGCAAGCCGTCCGTAATGGTCAGTTCTATGGTAGTGTATATGGTCCATTTAGTGGCGGGGCCTAATGTTTTGGTGATCTTTTTTAGCTCATTCAACAATTTGGATTTCCTGATTCTGAAGCTGGCTTGGTTCATTATAAAAATGTATGTTGCTTATTTCTGCCTTTATATAAATTTGACATTAACGTAAAGTGATTATATTTAGTAAATCAAGAAATCCGAAGTCAGGAGACTTCGGAGAACAGGGAGCAGGCTAGATGATGAATTATATAGTAATTCAGAAGTTTTGTGTTAACTAAGTAGCCTTTTTTGATTGATTGGATACACGAGCGAGACGCTCGCTCCAACAGGGCGATAGATATCTAATTCCAAATTTCTTTATTGTTTATGATTTTATTATTAATAAAAGCTCGAATTGATTCACTTCTTTCTGATATTTTAGAAGCAAATTCTTCGGGTCTATTCCAAAACCCTACTTGTTCTACGGTTTTGATTAATCCAAATTTTTTGAAAGAATTTAAATGTTTACTTGGTAATCCATTTGAATCGGACGAATTAGCACTTGATGTAGATAAAGAGAGATTTCCGATACCATTTATGACATTTGTGATTTCTTTCCATATTAGATCCGCTTGGTCTTTATTTTCAAAATAATTTTCAATTCCTAAATCTTTCCATTCAATACTTCTAGCAACAATATGGTCTATTGAAATTGAATCATTTTTATAAATGTTCTTTCTTATAACTTTGTAATTTGCACCATGTTCTATTTCATATTTGTATAAAAAATAGGCAGTTTTGTTCCAACCATATGCATTTTTAATCCATTTCTTTTTCTCTACTTCAAATAAATTATTTGTGTTATTTCCTAGATGTTCCCAATGGTATGAAAAGTTTTTTTCTCCTTTATAAAAGCTAGATAACAAATCATTGCATTTGTTCAAATTTGCACCGTTTTCAATTGATTTATAAATACTTTGAAATGTACTACGGTATGCTTTTGCATTATAATAATAACCATTCCAATATATTATTTCATAACAAATTAGAAAATTTTCCCAACGCTCGATTAGTTTATTTTCAATTGGATTTCCAGACCTGAAAGCTCGAAGTAAGAATATAATACTACGGTTTTTATCTAATAGCAAAACATCTCCAATTAGAGGGTTTTCTTCATCAGCTTTTGGTATTTTATTTACAAGGATATCCATGGATTTCTCAAATTGCTCAGCTATATTTATCGCGTAATCAACAATTTTATTCTTATCATTTTTGTTTAGTAATGCTTTTTTAACATATTCAAAACAACCATTATCTCCTGCCACTCCTTGTGGTAAACTAAAATCTTCATTTTTATACCCGTCTTCCACAGCTTGTAAATGATACCTCAAAATGTTGTCTAGTGATAAATCACCACGTAACCAAATTTCGCTAGCTTTTTCCTCCATTTCAAAGATATGTGCAAAAGCATTTTGAATTTTTTGAATTTCTACATTAGGATTTTGTGAATTGATGTAAACATTCTTCATTAAAAGAGCTTTCACTTTTTCTGTCTCAGAGAGTGCTACCCCACGCGTATTATGTAATTCAAAAATCTGAGAAGCAACCGCTTTATCATTATAGCTAGCAACAGAACAATGCGCTTTGTCTATTACATCAACATATTTGTCAATTTTATCAACTTCCAATTGTGGAAATTTTTTCTCTCCTGTAAAAGAATCAATAAATAATTTGACAGCTTCTAACATTCTTACGAAAGACATAGTCTTTGTTCTCGTATCATTTAATAATTCCGTTATTTTTATTTTTATATTTTCACCGCTTGCTTCTAAAGTATTTATTATAACATTTAATCCATCTTTGTCATAGGAAACAGGTGTTAAATTAATCTGCTTATAATAATTACAATCTTTCTTGAAATGTTTGCATACTAGCAAAAACAAATAAACAGTACTGATGCGTTGTTGCCCATCTATTATTTCATATTCATTAGACTGGGCTTTCCCTTCTAAAATATAGTGACCAAGATAATAATTTTTATTCTCAGATTCAACATCATCAGTTTTATCATAGTATTCTAAAATGTCGTTAATAAAAGGAATAAGTTGCTTTTCACCCCAGGAATAAGCTCTTTGATAATCAGGAATTGTAAACCAATTAGGTTTAATGATCTCTCCAAATGTTTTTTGTTGCTCCAAAGTTTACTGTGTTTTTTTATTTAATGTTTTTTTCTTTCAAACTCACCAAATTGGAGTTTTTACAAGTTGTACAATCTATCAATTCATACTTATAGTTCAGTACTGTTGAAGTTGTATATATTAATTAATTTCTTTCATACAAATCTTTGATAATGTCCCTTCGACCTATAATTGTATTGTATTTTTCAACTACATCATTTATGATCTCGTAATCCTCACTGCGAATTAGCGATATCTCTGTGTCTTTTTCGTATGTTGCAAATGCGCCGTTAAAATCCATCCCTTTGATGCAGGGAACATAATTAGGGAAGAAATGATCATTCAGTTTTTCTGCAACACAAGTCAATTCCATATAACAATCGTTGACAGCATCCTCATCTTTATCTTTTAAAAATGGAATAATTGCTTCTTCAATATAGCAATCATATAAATCCATAGAACCTTTTATGACAGCCAATCTGTAAAAATAATTTTCTGGAAATTTTAACAAAGCAAGATTAGGATTGTCTTTTATCATCATTCGCATTAAACCCGCCATTGCATCTGCCTTATTAGTAGTAAATTTTAAAAATATATATTCTGCCAAGTCTCGACTAGCCTCTTCCTCTGAAACGTTTTTTTGATATTTTTCAATGTTAACTACTATCCCTTGTTTGTCGCCATAATCATAGCAATCGTTTAATTTTTCAAATAATTCTTCTTTGCTCATTTTTTTACTTTTTACTTTTTTCTACAAACCTATCGCGCAACACCGCCAAACTATGTCATTAAACGATCCATAATTCTTGTCCTCACTTAGTTTCCATACTTATTAAGTGTCATTATAGTAATGTTAACTTCGAGATTATTGTTTTTTCAATTCCTTAGTTTTTTTTTAATCCCAATGGTAAATCAACGATATTTTAAACGGATTTACTATACCCACTTTTAGTTATATTTTAAAGCTAAAATTTCTTCTAGCTCTTCCTTTAATTTTGATCTAAGGTCTTCAAAATTGTCAAATAGCCTTTTACAATTATTAAGGGATTCCGAAGTAATATTCTTATCGAGAATACTCAATTTGTAAGCTTCTATAATTATTGAAGTATTTTCTGCAAGAGTATCCTTAATTTGAATTGAGTTGTGATTTGTATCACCATTTGAGAGAATAGTTTTAGGGTAAAACAATTTGATATCTGTTATATTAAAACGGATGGCATAGGCCAGCATCTGATATAAATCCGGTTGTGAAATTCCTTTTTTATTGTCATTTGTATCTGCATAAACCATTTTGTATTTGGTGTCTGCAATTATCTTTTTGTGTCCTAAATCAAGTATTAAATCCGGTTTTAGGCCAAATGTTTTAGATTCGTCTAAATATTTCCCGGTTGCCTGTCCTTTTGGATTAACACCCTCTATTTCTCTATCTATAAATCCAAAAAGAAAATCTTCGAAAACGTATTCCATCGGAAGCAGAAAAGCGAAGAGTTTTAAGGAATTTTTATAATTAAAGGAAACGCTATTTTCCAAAAACAACACACAATAGTCCCTCACGGTTTCAAAACTTGAAAACATCGGATTGAACAATATTTTCCTGCATTCATCAGCTGATATAACTGCATCACTAACTTCATCTAATAGGAATAGTATATCGTATAAATTACGTTTGTTTTGATTGTCCTTTGTAGCTGAAAGCAGCAGTTTTGTAACCTGTTTGATACATTGATTGAAATTATTGTCCATTTCAAAAGAATCATAAACGCAACTTACTTTGTGGTTTCTTCCTCTGGAAAGATTGTTTGTAATGTAACTGTCAAAGTCGATTCTGCCTTTAACAAATGAAAGTTCGTTTTCGACCTCAACATATTTTTGATAAATGGAAGAACTCAAAAGCTCTTTAGTGTATTTACTGAAAAGATAAATCAGAATTTCACAAAAGTCAGCTTGTTCGTTGTTTAAACCAGTTTGATAATTAGGGAATTTTAATTTCCTGCAATAACTCAACCACCATAAGACATGGGCATAAATTGCCCTTACATCATGATCTGATGCTTCTTTTGAGGCTACATGAAAAATCTTAGGTAATAGGTTTATGGTTTGATCTTCAAAATGAATGACACCAACGTATTTATTAGATTTTAATTGATTTGATTTATGTAGAAATTGCAAGAAGTGTTGCACTTCTTCACGGTTTTCATCCTCATTGTAATAGCTTGATTTTTCTCTTTTATTCCAAATATCATCCAGGAACACTTCGAGATTTTCGAAATGCTCCTCAGAAAAGTTTGCCTTATTTTGATATTCAAAGAGATTAATCATTTACACAATCATTTTTAAAGGCCAGCCGCCAATATTGATATTTGCTTCTTTGAAAATTTTAATTACTTCCTCCTCATTATTCATAAAATACTCTAATAGTAACGGAATAACTTTCTTATTGACTGTATTTTCTAATTTGTAATCATCTCCCATGAAATAGGCGTGTCCGATAGTAAAATCATAGCCTTTTCTTGATTGAATCGCTTTATTCAATAATGATAATACCACACTGTCATAAACTCCTTCAACTGTCGGATCTGGATATTTTGGCACAAACTCAAAACGTCTTCTTAATGCAATATCCAATAAAGCAATAGATTTATCGGCTGTGTTCATCGTACCAATGATGTACAAGTTAGACGGCACAATAAAAGGATCACCAGAAGGCAAGGTAACGCGCATTGGAATTTTGCCTCCGTAGCGTTTGTCTTCTTCAATTAGTGTTATTAATTCCCCAAAGACTCTTGAAATATTGGCACGATTGATTTCGTCAATGATGATAACAAAGTTTTTCTTTTCAACTGGAGTGAACTGACTTTTTCCTTTTTCTAATAATACTTGCAGAATAGGATTATAATATGGTTGCAGTCCTCCAAGTATAATTTCATTAATTCCGTCATTATACATTTTTAGTAACGTATTGATGCTCAGAGTATGTTGGGAATCCCCCTGATTTTTACGGAACTCGATTGATTTCTCAGAAATTTGAGTGATGTAAAACGACGTTTTCTTCATTTTTACTTCAATTTCGTCCTCTTCAATAAGTGGCAGTATAAAGTTTTGAAAAACGGCATCAAAATCCTTTTTGGCAGTTTCCGGCTTTTCACTATCAGTTGTGTTTTTTAATGCTCTATCGGCTATTTTTTTAAAAACACCGTCTTTCTTCTCAAAACTGAGTTCTTTCCCGTTTTCAGTATCGGGGCGAATCCCTTGAATAAAATCTTCGTAACTGTAGTTTTGATGAAAGGTGATAAATTCTATTTGATTGTTTAAGTTGTCATTAAAAACTTTTAGTGCATCACTATAACTTATATTCACTTTGCCAGTAACAATTTTGGCAGCTTCCAAAACGGTATTATAGGTCTTACCAGTTCCCGGAGGTCCATATAAAATTTGGTTTAGGGGAAATGGTGGTTCATCATTTGTAGCGTCATTTTTACTAATTAAATCTAGGCTTTGATTTTGTGCTGATTGGAAAAACCGGTCAAATTGACCACCCAATTCCAGTGCAAATTGACCACCAGTTTCGGAGCAAACTGACCACCACTTTCCAGTTCAAATTGACCACCTGAATTTGAGGTAAAATTGGACATTAAAAACTACTGACTTTTTCATGTTGTTAGCACCATACATTCGTTTAAAAAAACACGGATTATGGCAAACAAAATAACAGACATGAGTAAAATTAGAAAAGCAATTAAATTCTACTGTAACGGGAAAAGTAAGTTATTCATAAGTAAGTACTTATCTCTTTCCAGGAATACAGTAAAGAAGTATATTTCTTTATTTGAAGTGCTAGGATTAAGTTTTGAAGTAATTAATGAAAAAACAGATGCTGAGTTAGAACTTTTGTTCTCACACACTACCGTGGAATCAATCAGTCCCAAACTGCTGATTCTTTATGATTTTTTTCCTAAAATGGAACGCGAACTAAAAAAAGTTGGCGTTACCATACAGCACATGTGGGAGCAATATATTGCCCTAAATCCTAATGGTTACAGGAGCTCGCAATTTGGACATCACTACAAAACATGGAGCAAACGAGTCAATCCAGTGATGCACATTAACCACAAATCGGGTGATAAAATGTATGTGGATTATGCTGGAAAAACACTCTCCATTATTGATAAAGACACGGGAGAAATCAAAGAAGTACAGTTTTTTGTAGCCATATTGGGAGCCAGTCAATATACCTATGCAGAAGCTTCTATGAGCCAACAAAAGGAAGATTTTGTTACATCGGTAGAAAATGCTATGCGTTTCTTTGAAGGCACTCCTGCGGCAATTGTTCCGGATAATTTAAAATCTGCAGTGATAAAAAGCAGTCGTTTTGAACCCACAATTAATGAAACCTTGGCTGATTTAGCCGAGCATTACCAGACTACAATCTTGCCTGCCAGGGCTTATAAACCAAGAGATAAGTCATTGGTCGAAGGAGCTGTCAAGATATTGTATCGAAGGATTTATGTAAATCTAAAAGAAACTAAATCCTTTTCTCTGGAAGAATTAAACCAGCAAATATGGGATTTATTAGATGCTCATAACAGTCGAAAACTCACAGGACGCCCGTACTCTCGTATAGAATTATTTTTAGAAGATGAGCAACAAAAACTAAGTCCATTACCACAAGAACGCTTTGAAATCAAATACCAATCCTTTGCAACAGTGATGCAAAACGGACATGTTCAATTAAGTCAGGACAAAAATTACTACAGTGTTCCCTATCAATACGTCAAGAAAAAAGCGAAACTATTGTATACCAAATCAACGGTAGAGATCTATCATAAATACAATCGAATAGCCATCCATCCAAGGAATTACAAACCGTATATCTATACCACAATCCCGGAACATATGGCTAGCACGCATCAGTTTGTAGCCCAGTGGAGTGCTGCCCGCTTCATTGATTGGGCCAGTAATATTGACGAGTCAGTAGCAGAATATATTATGCAAATAATCGAAAGTAGAAACCATCCTGAACAGGCCTATAAAAGTTGCTTAGGAATATTAAACTTCGAAAAAAAGGTAGGGAAAGAACGATTAATAAATGCCTGTAAACGGGCACTTGATTTTAAAATTTACAATTTTAAGACCATTCAAAATATTTTAGAAAACAACTTAGATCATATTGGCTTTGAACAAGAACCCGAGCAAGAACTCCCTATTCACGGTAATATCAGAGGAAAACACTATTATAATTAAATTAAAACACAGTAATCATGAATGAATCTACAGCAACAAAAATGAAACAAATGAAGCTTTACGGCATGCATAATGCTTTTAAAACTGCCATTGAAAGCGGAAAAACCGACCATTACACACTCGATCAGTTTGTATCGATGCTTATTGATGCTGAATGGGATGAAAGGCACAATCGGCGTATTGCCCGCAGTATCACCAATGCCCGATTCCATTACAAATCAAATATTGAAAGTATCAATTTTGACCAAACCCGTAATCTGGATCGAAACACCATACTACGACTGGCAGAATGCGAATTTGTCGAAAAAAATGAAAACATTTTAATCACGGGAAGCACTGGTGTAGGCAAAAGTTATTTAGGCACCGCATTAGGTTATCAAGCCTGTATCCAAGGTTTTAAAGTAAGTTATTTTAATACTTCGAAGCTGTTTGCTAAATTAAAAATGGCCAAAGCAGATGGTTCTTACCTGAGAGAATTGGCCAAAATTGAACGGCAAGATGTTATTATATTAGACGATTTTGGACTCCAAGCTTTGGATAGCAGTAACCGAATTACCCTTTTAGAGATCATTGAAGACAGGCATAATAACGGTTCTATTATTGTAACCTCACAAATCCCAGTGCAAGGCTGGTATGACATCATTGGAGAAAAAACCATAGCTGATGCCATTTTGGATAGGCTGATACATCAATCTCATCGACTCGAATTACATGGAGAATCTATGAGAAAAAAAAGAGGGATAAACAAAGGGTAATATTTAGGTATATTTGAATACTAATTAACAGATGAAAAAGAGTAGTTTTTAATGAAAAATGGGGTGGTCATTTTGCTCCGGAATTGGGTGGTCATTTTGAATTGGAATCAGGTGCTCACTTTAAATTGGAATTGGGTGGTCAATATCACTGGAATTTGCACCTAAATCATCGAAACAGTAGTTTTTATGTTCTGCATGTGTGTTGTGTCCATGGCTGTAGCGCTGAATTACTTCATAGCCATCTTTGATGAACTCAAAACTAATATCTCGGCAAGGTTTCATAAAAAACTTTTTGTTTACTTGTGGTATGTACCGCATTAAAGCCATCAAAGATGTTTTACCGCAGCCCACTGGGCCAGAAAGGAGAATTCCTTTGCTGAGGTCGATTTTAAACTTAGCTGCAGTAAATTCATCATCTAGAAAATAGCAAATCAATTTTGTGATGTTGGTTTTGTCCTGCTCTAGGAATTGAAATTTCTCTCCAAAGTCTTTTTTTCCTTTCTTTTCTAACCAAGCAGTAATTTCTGGATAATTGTATTTTGATGTCATAGGGTAGAGGTAGGAAGTGAGAAGTGAGAGGTGTCTTTTGAGGCTTCGAGAACCTGAAACAAGATCAGGTTAAAGTGGTTCGCCGTAGTTTTTGTCTGTAACCGTATGGAGATTATACGCTCTCGTTTGCTCTGTTATTGGGATGTTTTGTGGTGTTTTTATATTGAATTTACTGGTGTTCAACATCCAATTTCGTGCAGCGGCTTTCCAATCTTTCATTTTTGTTTTCCCACCAATGAGCCATCCGTTGCTGGAGTAATAATTGAAAAAGCGCTCTGCTTCAAACTCGGAATATTGTTGAAACTTGAAATACTCTTTTGCTAATGCTAATGTTGGCTTCTCCATTTCGTTCGAGTTGACCGCTTTATCTTTTTCTTTTTTGGCGGAACTTTTTTCTTTTCCCTTTTTTTCTTTATTTCCTAAAATTAAATTTTCATCTAAATTTTCAAACTCGGGTGTTCTCTCTATAGTGTTTATATTGTTTTTAGATGTTTTTTTATTCTCTATATAGAGCTGACTATTAACCTGTTCAGTTACCTGACTATTTACTTGTTCAATTTTTGAGAAGGTACATTCATTTTTTGAACTTGTATTTGCTGTTTCGCTTAGGTTGTAAATTTCTACTTCGGAACCCAAATAGGGGTTGAATGATGGCGTGTATTTTATAAAACCTAATGCTTGTAACTCTTTCATACATTTATGATATGTAGCTTTTGATTTTATTTTGGACGAAATCATAATTTCTTCTCGATTGATGGTGATCGGATTTTTGAACCGGTTGATGTTCCAGCATTGAAAGAGTGCTAAATACAGACTTATGTGAGAAGGATTGATGTTTTTTAATGAGGCTGTTTTTTTGAAAAAGCCAGTGAGGTGTTTTATGTAATTCATATTCTGGTGATTAGTGAAAAATGATTCGAATTTTATTGATTTAGCATTTTGGCTATGTCGTCGTATTTATAGTATAGGATGCCTCCAATGCGGTTGTAATTTAGTGTTCCGTTGACGCGAAGGTTTTGGAGTGTGCCAGGTGAGATCTTGAGTAGTTTTCTAACCTCGGAAGATTTTAGCCATTGGGCTGGCTGCTCTTTTAGTGCCACTATTTCTTTAATTTCAGAAAGAATGATGTTGCTAAAGTTTAGCAAGTCTCTTTTTGTAATGGGTTGGTGGTTTAGTAGTTCTAAATTTTCTACTTCAGGGAATAGTTTTTTCGGATGTAAGTTCATCGTAATTTGTTTTAAATTGTTACAAGACAAATTACTTTCAATTGATTGGTTTCTTTACCCAAGGTAATCGCAAGGTGGGTGTTATTTTAGGGTAAATTAATAGATTTCCCTTTGTTTATTGAGCTGATTTTATGGAGGTATTCGAAAACGCGTTTTGTGGGAATTGGTTTTTTTTAAGTTTTTAGCCTAAATGGTCTGTAAACAAATGCTAACCCAAGGTGGGTGATTGTAAGGAACTAAATCCAAGTTGAAGGCCTAGAATTAGTTTTGTTCTTCTTCTACGATCTTGTTGTTGAAGTTCTCGGATAAGGAATGCAAGAATTTTGTTTTTATCGTTTTTCTGTTTTTAATGTCTTGGAAGCAGCGGTATATGCTGTCGTCTAAAACAATATTGAACGTTTTGCTAAATTGACCTGCAATTTCCTTGATATCCGTATTTCCACCATTGAACATTTTTAGGTTGTGTAAACCGTAAATAAGTTCCACCATTTCAATTTTGGAATCCGTCCAGTTGAGGTTAGACTTTGCAGTATGATGATTAGAAGTGGCGCTACTGTTTATCTCTTCAATCTTTTCTTCCAAGTATATTGCCAATATATCATTTGCAATAATGTTAGCAACCTTCACATCATGAGAAGTACATAGTTTTTTATCGAAATTTATTAAACTGATATCCAGATTGGAGGTCTGCTTTTCAGAGTTTCTTATGAAATATAAATGATCATTGTGGATGCTACCGGAGCGGTAGTATTTATAAAATTCTTTGTCTTGTTTTGAAAATTGAAAACAATTGTTTAGCGCTTTTTCGTAATGCTTAATTTTAAGTTTTTTGCTATTGGATGGAGACTTGGATTCGATGTCCAAGATGCGGTTAAAGAAAATATACTTAGACGTTATCTTAAATTTCAGGTCCTTAAAAAAGTGAATTTCATCTTCTTTCGAATTGAATATAAATTTTTCTAACCATAGGAAAAGTTCTTTGAGTTTTATTTCGATATACTCTAAAGCCAATTTTGCCTGAGTGATAGGGTTTGCGTTTGTTTTTTTAATATGTTCAACTTCTAATTCGAATTCGTAAAAAAAATCATCACAACATCCCTGCATATGGTACTAAATTAGTTGTCAAATATTAATCTAAACTATGCTTTTTTTATTGCGGTAAATCTTATTTATAAGTTAAATTTTTTATAATTTCTTACAATATGTTAAATTATGCCTTTATTTGGCCTGATTTGTTAGACAATGCGGTATTTGTATTTTTAAATTTTTCCTTTAAAATCATCATGTCATTACTGATTTTATGATCCAGAATTTTTGCGTAATGTTGGGTAGTTTTCAAATTGGTATGTCCGAGCATTTTACTCACCGTTTCGATAGGAACGCCATTAGAAAGAGTAACTGTTGTGGCAAAAGTATGTCGGGCGATGTGAAAAGTAAGGTCTTTGTTAATTCCACAGACATCGGCAATTTCTTTTAAATAGGCATTCATTTTTTGATTACTCAAAATAGGTAAGAGGCGGTTTTCATTTAAGCATACGGGATGTTTTTCATATTTGTCCACAATCTGCTGTGCGAGCGGCAGTAATGGAATTTTGGAAGCGGTATCTGTTTTTTGTCTGGTGGTAAAAATCCAATTATCGCCATCAATACCAAGGCTAATATGGGTTTTGGTTAATTGCTTTACATCGATGTATGCTAAGCCCGTAAAACAACTAAAAACGAATATGTCGCGAACTAAGTCCAATCGCTCTGAAACAAATTCCTTATTAATCATACTTTCAATATCCGCTTCTGAAAGGAATTCCCTAATCACTTCTTTTACTTTTGCTTTGTAATTCACAAAGGGGTCTTTGTTAAGCCATCCATTGGATAAACATTGGTTTATGATTTTATGGAAGTTTTTTACATATTTGACAGCAGTATTGTTATTGCATTTTCTAACGCTTCTTAAATAAAACTCATATTCCATGATAAAGGCATGATCAATCTTTTCGATATTAATGTCGGTAAGGTTGTATTTCCAAAATAGGAAGTCTTTCGTGTGTTTTAAGGAAGTCTGGTAGCGTTCTAATGTGCCGGGGGCGTATTCAAATCCCACCAGTTCTTTTATTTTTCGGTTGTGCTCCACGAAAATAGGGATTAGCATTCGCTCGCGTTCTTTCTTTCCTTGGTATTCATTCTTGAAACTTTCATAAGTAATTTGAACTTGGTTCATGAAAAGTTTTTTCTCAGTTTCATAAACGGTTGCTCTCATTATGTCAAGTTGACCATTTATCATACGAGCTTCCTCGCTGTTGCCTTTCATTTTAGATGCTTCTGACGACCACTTGGCTTCATCTACATAATGGCCTGAGCTACAATCAAAGCGTTGGCCGTTGATAGTTATGCGTTGATAAATTGGCATTTGTGCTTGTGCATTGACTTTTGATTTTCTCAAATAATACAGAACGGTGATTTTTGTTTTCATGTTGGTAGCCTTTAATTGATAATTAATTTACTTTAATTGTCAATACAAGTCAAGATGTTCATTCTTTGAACCCCTTTATCTGTTGGGGTTAAGAAGAAAATCGGTGCACCAGTTTTTCTCAGTGTCCCTGTGCACCGATTGTGCACCTATTTTTTGAGAAATAATGAATAAAATGAATGATTGGTAAAAAGAAAAAACCCTTTAAACGTTGCGTTTAAAGGGTTTTACTTCATTTTGAAATCTTATCCGCGGAGAAAGAGGTTCCGCAACCTTTATGAAAATGCCAATAAAATCGATGCTTTACGTACTGTTATTTTAATTAGGGTAACTTATAGGGTCACTATCTTTAAATGATTTTTCAAAGGAACAAGATAGCATAAATATATTACTTATGCAATTATTGGCATCTGTGTTTTAATCTTATAATTATAGAGAGTTTAAATGGATATCCTGAATGAGCCAACCAGAATGGAAACAATTAATCTTACTTTTTAAAGTGAGTTTAAAACTTATAACAAAGATTTTAGAGAGAGCCGTTTACTGAGTTTTCGTCAGATAATCATATAAAAAATCTTCCAAACAGTAGAAATAATAACGTCCCAATTGTATAAATTGCAAAACGTGTTTGAATAGTTTAGAGAAGGAAATTTTTCTATAAAAGGAAACTTAAATTTAACTCCCGAGCAACAAATTTAGTTAACAAAAACTTATTAATAATAATTTAATAGTAATTCTATTTTACTTTTGCAGAAATTTTCTCTTAATTTTATACTAATAATATATCTTTGTTCACGAATTGAATTATTTTCACTTTATATTTTAAGAGGGAGTAGTCAAAAAATAGTTGTATTTTCAAGTTAATTTTTTGTAATTTTTCTTTTAAAAGCACTATTTGTTTACTTTTCATGAAAGCTATATTTAATTGAAAAAATCTAGTTCCCTATGGTTGAATCTAAATCAAAAAAAAATTTAAAAAATTTAAAAAATGATTAAAGTAGTTACTTTTGGTGAAATATTATTACGTCTTTCAACAGATGGTCATTTAAGATTTTCTCAAGCGGAATCATTTAAAGCAACTTATGGTGGGGGAGAATTTAATGTTGCTGTGTCTTTAGCAAATTTAGGTATAAATGCTGAATTCGTTACGCGATTGCCCAAGAATGAAATGGGAATGTGTGCAGTCAAAGAAATGCGAAAATTAAATGTAGGTCATGAAAATGTTTTGCTAGAAGGAGATCGAATAGGTATTTATTTTTTAGAAACGGGAACAGGTATGCGAGCTAGTAATGTAGTTTATGATCGAGCTCATAGTGCAATGGCTACTTTAGAAAAAGGTAAATTCAATTGGAAAGAGATATTTAAAGAAGCATCGTGGTTTCATTGGAGCGGAATTACTCCAGCGCTTTCTGAATCAGCTTCTGAAGCCTGCTTAGAAGCCATAGAAATTGCACACGAAATGGGAGTGTTTATCTCAACAGATTTAAACTATCGTTCGAAACTTTGGAAATATGGAAAGAATCCTACTGAAGTTATGCCAAAAATGCTGCAGTATAGTAACATTATTTTAGGTGATATAGATACTGCTTATTTTATGATGGGAATTGATACTGTAAAACCGGATTATAATGATAAAGAATCTTTGCTATCGTTATACGACGTTTTTTTTAAAAAATTTCCAAGTTTACAGTACATGGCAACTACTTTGCGGTATTCTATCAGTGCTTCGCATCAAAAAATAGGTGGCATATTGTACGATGGTAAAGAAATTTATAAATCAGATGTAGAGGAAGTTTTCCCTGTTGTGGATAGAGTAGGTAGCGGAGATGCATTTATGGGCGGTTTAATTTATGGATTAATTAATAAACCTTTAAATAAGCAGCATGCGCTAAACTTTGCTGTTGCAGCATGTTGCCTGAAACATACCATTTTAGGAGATTATAATTTAGCAACCAAAGAAGAAATCGAAAAATTAATTGAAGGTGATTTTTCAGGAACTGTTTCAAGATAAAAAAGATTTAATATGGCACAATTCACAAGAATTGAAGTGGCACAGGCAATGAAAGATACAGGGATGGTTCCTTTGTTTTTTAGTACTGATGTCAATTTAAGTAAAAATATATTAAAAGCGTGTTACGATGGTGGAGCACGATTGATGGAATTTACCGCTCGAGGTGATTTTGCGCATGAGATTTTCGCCGAACTTACAAAATATGCTATTAAAGAACTGCCAGGTATGATTATGGGTGTTGGATCAGTGACCGACGCTCCGGCGGCATCACTTTACATGCAGCTTGGCGCAAATTTTATTGTAACGCCTGTTCTAAGGGAAGATATTGCCGTTGTTTGTAACCGTAGAAAAGTATTGTGGTCTCCAGGTTGCGGAACTTTGACCGAAATCGCCAGAGCTGAAGAGTTAGGTTGTGAAATTGTAAAACTTTTTCCAGCTGACTTATATGGTGCAGAATTTATCAAGAACATTAAAGGTCCACAGCCATGGACTTCTATTATGCCTACAGGCGGAGTGGATCCATCCGCAGAAAGTTTAAAGTCTTGGTTTCAAGCTGGAGCAACTTGCGTGGGTATTGGCTCGCAACTTATTAGCAAGGAGATAATTGCTACAAAAAATTATGCCGAATTGACTAAACGAGTTAAAGAAGTGATAGAAATTATTTCGAAATTAAAGTAATTTTTGTTGAAGATATTTGTTAGAATCAAACGAAAAGAATGGATAATAATTTTTTAATTGGTTACAAAAAAATTAATTTTTACAGCAGCCAATTAATGATTTTTGCAATTTTTCATATAATGGGATCACTAATTATCCCTTTTGGATCTTAAAATATGAATTTTTAATTCGGTGAAATTTTTAAAGAAGTCATATAATTTAAAATCAAAATGTAAAAGCAGTACTAATTTGTTTTTGTTATAAAACAATGCTTTTTTCGTTAATATCTATTAGTAAATTTTCTTTCGTAATTATCTCTGCAGGAATTGTAACGATAACTTCAGGTATTTGAAATGTTGCCAAATATCTATAAATGATTTCGATACTTTGATAGCCTTGCTCGTATGGTTTTTGATTAATTAAAAAATCAATGATTCCCTCTTTTAGTAACTTGACATTATCATTAAGTAAATCATAGCCCAGAAACCTAATTGATTTATTTTTATCTAAGAATCGGGCAATATAATGTGATTTAGAATTAGGAATAAATATACCATCGTTATCATTCAGCTCTTTGATCTTGTTAGAAATTTTGATAGATATTTCAGGATCATTTATACTTATTTCGACAATTTCAATTTCTGGCTGGAAAAATTTTTGTTCTTTAAAAAAACAAGTAAATCCCTGAATTCTATTTACCACATTTGAATTTATGTTTTGTTCATTATAGATATTAAAAATTACATACTTTAAATTTAAAGACTTGCTTTGACCATAATGAATTAGCTTGCCCGCAAGCCTGCCACCTTGCAATGCATCTTGACCTAAATTAGTCAATGAACCGTATTTAGAGTCATTTGATCCAACTAAAACAAATGGAATCTTCTTTTTTTTACATTTCGCTAAAAACAACTTGAGTTGTTTATTTTGTGGCTGCGAAGTAATTAGTGCGTCGTATTTATTATCAAAAAAGTCTTTTTCTACATTTTTGAAACTCAATGTATCTACAAGATTAAAATAGAAGTAATCTACTTTTAAACCTAAATGTAAATAATTTTCTGTTGCAGCAACGGTACCTTTTATTAATGGATCCCAATAATCACCAACAGAATGCTCAGGTATTAAAATTGCAATTTTTGATGTTTTATTTAAAGATAAATTTCTACCATGCGCATTTGGGATAAAATTGCGCTCATCAATAATATTCTGAATTTTTATTCTCTTCTCTTCAGAAACGTAGCCTCTGTTGTTCACAACACGATCTACAGTTCCTCTTGAGACATTTGCAATTTTAGCGATATCATTAATGGTTAACGTTTTACTCATATAGAATTTTATTTATGATTAAGTCGAGAAATTCTCTACTTGTGCTTTGCATTATACTTTATTTAAAAAGCTTTAATTAAATATTTTAAAAATTAATACGAAGCAAATTATTTGAATTAGTTGAAATCATTAATAGTACTAATTTTATTTTTGTAATTTTTTCAATAATACTACTATTAATCACGCTCTCGTTCATCTCTAAATTTGAGGTGAGAGGTTTAACAATTTGTTAGACCACAAAATAAAACCTGTGCACAAGCACGGAACAAATAAACAAAAAATAATTAAAAGATAGTAACACGATGTAGAATTATCTTAAACGTGAATTAATTTAAAATTATACTTTTTTATTATTCCAACTTATTGACTTATTAATGATATTTATTTTGAATCGATTTGTTAAAATTTACGTAATCGATGTAGTGAAAATTGATATTTAGTCAAATGTTTTCCTGAAAGCATTATATAATTGTCAAAAAAAAAGTTAATGTTAAATCCATAATTATATATAACCCAATCAACTTCACTATTATTTAAATATTTCACAAAATTAGTTCTTAAAAATTATTTTATATAAAAAAAATTTGGATTATTTTAGAATTGCTGTATATTTGCCTTAACAATCTGTGCACGGGCACACATGAATAATTTTTATTAAATTTACTTTTTGAAAATAGTATTTATGTTTACTCTGGCTAAGGTTGTAACTAACCAAAAATTTAATATCAATTAAAGTATTATGAAAATGAAAAAGCAATTTATTCTTTTAGTTTCATTTATATTATTATTTGTTATGCAATCAATGATTGCACAGACAACTAATGTAAGTGGAGTAATTTTGGATCAGGCTGGCTTGCCTGTTCCCGGAGTAAATATTTCTGAAAAGGGTGCCAAAAACAATACCTTATCGGATTATGATGGAAAATTCTCCATTAATTCTTCAAAACCTAATGCGGTCTTAACTTTTTCCTTCATTGGATTTAAAACTAAGCAGGTCACCGCGGGCAGTTCAAAAACGCTGCGTATTGTGATGGAAGAAGAATCTTCAGTTCTAGATGAAGTTGTAGTAGTAGGTTATGGAACGCAGAAAAAGAAAGATTTGACAGGGGCTGTTGCTTCAGCAAATTTGAAACAGTTTGAAGATTCTCCAAACACTAGTATTTTACAATCGCTTCAAGGATCTCTTCCTGGAGTAACTATTGGACAGACCTCAACTGCTGGTGCAGAACCAACAATTTTAATTCGTGGTAGAAGTACTTTAGGCGGAAATACTGGCGTTTTAGTAGTCTTGGATGGTGCTATCTATCGTGGCGCTTTTACAGATTTGAACCCAACGGATATTGAATCGGTAGATGTATTAAGAGATCCCAGTAGTAAAGCAATTTATGGAGCTCAGGCAGCTAATGGAATCATTATGGTAACTTCTAAAAAAGGGAAGAAAAACCAAAAAACAGAGGTGAATTATTCTACTTTTTACTCTTTACAAACTCCAATTAAAAATAGAAGAACATTAAATAGGGAGGAATTTATTGAATCATCTAGGCTTAACCAATATACTAGAGGTTTTACTGCTGTTTCTGGTTTTACTGCTCCAAATCCAAATTATGATTACTTGAACGATAGTGGTGGTGCTTTTACCCCTGATGTTCAAAATTCAATTAATAGTGGAACGGATTTTAATTGGTTTGAAGCGGGACAAAATGCTAGTCCATATATTGTTGACCATCAATTTAGTGTAAAAGGAGGCAGTGAAAAAACTTCATTATTTCTTTCTGCTGGTTATACCGATCAGCTGGGTTGGATATTGAACGATAATTACAATCGAAAATCAGTACGTATTAACGTAGATCATCAGGTAAATACGTGGCTAAAAGTGGGAGTAAATACCTTTGGAACTTTTTCAGACCGTTCAGGTAATTCACCTAATTTACAATCATTTGTTTTAATGAGTCCTTTAATCGCTCCTACAACAAGCGATGGTAAGTTTGTAATAAATCCATCAGGAAGTTCTTTAACTAATCCTTTTTTACAAATTGAGGCAGATAACTTAAATAAGCAAAATAACATAGGTGCACAAGCCTATTTGTCTATCGATATTCCTGGAATAAAAGGATTAAATTACCGATTGAATTTTAACAATAATTACCGTTGGAATCAAAATTATAATTCAAATATTTATGAATCCAATGGTTTAGGAGCTGCGAGAAAAGAAAATTCTTACACTTTTGACACCGCCATGGATCATATAGTAAGTTATAACACAAATTTAGATAAAGATCGCAGGCATAATTTAAATGCTCAAATCATTTATGGGTATAATAAAATTGAAAATGAAAATACAGTAGCAGCGGCGACTCAGTTTGCTAATCAATCTTTAGGATATAATAATTTAGGGGTTGGTCTTATTCCCGTAATTCGATCAGGTGGTTATAGAGAGCAATTTTTGTCAACAACTGCCCGTGTTATTTACAACTATGCAGGAAAGTATTTGTTCAACGCTAGTATCCGAAGAGACGGTCACTCTGCTTTCTATCCAGGTAAACAAATTGGTTATTTTCCAGCAGCTTCTATTGGTTGGGTAATTTCAGAAGAAGGCTTTTTAAATAATTTCAAAAAAATTGATCAATTAAAGCTTAGAGCAAGTTACGGATTAAATGGAAATACTTCTCCACGTTACTCTTCTCAAAACACGTATTCGTCTAGAGTAAGAGATCAATATGTTTTTGGTGACAATGCGAATACAGTTAATAGTTTTGTTTTGGAAAGATTAATTAGTCCTGATTTAACTTGGGAAAAGACGGCTGGATATAACGCTGGACTTGATTTTGGATTTTTTAATAATAGAATATCTGGTAATTTAGATTATTATCTTTCAGACACTAAAGATATGCTCTTTGATCGATCATTAAGTGCCACTAATGGTGTAGATACTGATAGGATTAATATTGGCGGTATTAGAAATACAGGACTAGAAGCAGTTGTAAATTTTAATCCTGTAAGAACGGAGAACTGGAATTGGAATTTTGGTTTTAACATTTCTAAAAATGATAATTCAATTACTTCTTTGACAGGAAATGATATTAACAACGATGGTAAAGAAGATGATTTAGTTCAAAACGGATATTTTATTGGTAAAAGTATAGGTACGGTCTTTACTTATGTAGAAGATGGTATTTATCAGTTAGGCGATGATATACCAGCGGGACTTGAGCCAGGTGCATATCGTTTTAAAGATCTTGACGGCAATGGATTAATCAATGAGGCTGATAGAACACATATAGGAAGAAGAGAAGCTGATTATCAGTTTGGTATTACGAACAGCGTGACTTATAAAAACTTTTCATTACGATTTTTTATTAACTCTATTCAAGGTGGAATTAGTGAGAATGATCCTTGGGCTGGGGCTGGTGGTTTTTATGGAATAAACACTTTTGTTGCTAATAATAAATTTAGTGATATTGATTATTGGTCACCTAGTAATCCTAACGCCGAATATAACAGAGCCAATTCAGGATCATTAGTAAGTTACACTCCTTTTAGAGATAGAAGTTTTGTTAGATTACAAGATATTTCAGTAGCCTATGCATTCGATAAAGCACTTGTTAAGAAAGCTGGATTAGCCAATGTGAAGTGTTACGTAAGTGGAAAAAATATTGCCACTTGGACAAATTGGAAAGGTTGGGATCCTGAAACATCTTCAGGTTTAGGAATTTCTCCAATATTAGCTGGAAACAGAGCTGCATTTTCGGCCTTGCCCGTTATGATGAGCGTCAATTTTGGACTTGATATTACTTTTTAATTATTAAAAATTATTTTATGAAAACAAATTTAAATAAATTTTTTATAGGGTTGCTAGCTGTAGCTTCCTTCACATCTTGCAACGAGGAGGAATTTTTGAAGGAAATTCCTGTGGACATTTACACTGCTGAAAATGTTTTTAGCACTCCATCGGGTATAGAAGCTGTTTTAACTAATTTTTATGTAAGACAACGCTATATTTATTACGTTGGTGCTTCAGACGTGTCCTATACTTTATTGTATGCAACAGACGTTTTCTTTTCTGCACGTGGAGGATCTGGAACTAACGAGAAACCGGTATCATTACTTACCTCTTTAACACCTTCTACATATCCAGCAAAATTCTTTTATGAAGAAAACTTTAAAGTCGTAGCAGCGGCTAATTTATTAATTGATAATGTTAATAAATCAAACTTGACCGGAGAACAAAAAATAAAGGTGATTGCTGAGGCTAAATTCTTTAGAGGAAAGGCCTATCGAGATATGGTTTATTTGTATGGTGGAGTTCCATTAGTTACTGAATTTGCATCACAACCTGTTTTAAACAGAGTGCGTGCATCGCGAGAAGAAATTTTAAATCAGATGGTTTTAGATTTTACTGATGCAGCAAATGGAATGGATCCGATTAACAAAGTGAAAGATGGAAGGGTTTCTAATATAGTAGCAAGTTTTTATTTGGGAGAAACTTTAATTGCATTAGGACGAAATGCTGAGGCTGTTACAGAAATTTCAAAAGTATGTAATGATCCTAATGTAGGGTTGATGACTGCCCGATTTGGTTCTCGTCGTAATGTTTTTGGTAAAGATGTATTTTGGGATTTATGGCAAAAAAACAATCAAAATAGAGGGTCAGGTAATCGTGAGGCACTTTGGGTTTGTCAGTTTGAGGTAGATGTTCCAGGTGGACTTTTGCAGAATACCGGTTCTAATGGAGCAAATCAGATGGAACGCAACACCGTACCTGCAGTATGGAGTATTCGAGATCCAAATAATGCTCCGGGTTTCCTTGGTAGACGTTCTAACGACAATGTTGGTGGGAATGGAGTTGGTTTTATGCAACCCCTTGCCTTTACTACCAATTCAGCAAATATGACAGGTGGAGGAATTTGGCCTAATAACTATGTCGGAGATATGCGCTGTAATGATAACAATTTAATTAAAGATGCTATATATGACAATCCAGCGTCTACGTTTTTCGGACAAAGGGTATCTTTGAACAGAGGAAAAAACATGGGAGCTCTGACTACAAACTTGGCTGCAAATGCACTTGCAGGTGCGTGGAGATTTTATCCTTGGTTTGTTAAAGCAACTACTCCTGGAGATCATCCTTCTGGACTTACTGATCCAGCTAATCCGCTTCTATTATCAAATTTTGCTTCTGCTACTTACCATGATAACTATTACCTTCGTTTATCAGAAGCTTTTTTATTAAGAGCCGAAGCTCATTTAAACCAAGGAAATACACCACTTGCTGCAGCCGATATAAACGTGGTTCGCAGACGAGCTGGCGCTATTGATGTATCAGCTGGACAGGTGGACTTAGACTATATTTTAGATGAGCGTACAAGAGAAATTAATTTAGAGGAGCAGCGTCAAATCACATTGCGTCGTGTAGGAAAATATAAAGAGCGTTTATTGAGATACAATTGGCAAACTGGACCAACTTATCTTCCAAGACATGATTTATTTCCAATACCTCAAAGTGAAATTGAAGCGAATACAGGTGCTGTACTTACACAAAATCCTGGTTACTAAAAGCAAAATTGCTAATAAACAAGCCCTTTTAAGTGGGGTTTGTTTATTACCATAAAAATGATATCCCATTTTTCACCTTGAAGAAAGATAGAAGACTACAAACCAAAGCTTTTTTTTAAACTTTAAATAGTACACTTGATCAGTGAGAATTTAATTAAGTTTTTTAAAAGACAATGCAACTATCTGAGCTTTTCCTTAACGGCTTTATTCTATTAATTTTTTTTATTATTTACATGTCAAATTATAGTTTCCTTGGTGAAAATTATTTTTTAGAAAATTCGGCTGCAATACATTTATTTCATAATGTTGCTAAGGATTTACCAATTATCGATTATCACAATCATTTAAATATAAATCATTTACTAGACAATCAAAAATTTGACAACATAGCTCAAGTTTGGGTTGTTAATGATCCATATAAACACCGTGCAATGCGCATTGAAGGTGTACCAGAATATTTTATTTCTGGCAATGCTACAGATAAAGAGAAGTTTATGGCCTGGGCAAATGTCTTTCCACAAACAATAGGAAATCCATTGTTTCATTGGTCGTGTTTGGAACTGAAAAAAATCTTCGGAATAGATTACCTTTTAAATGTTGATAATGCAGAAGTAGTTTGGAATCACTGCAATAAACTACTTGAAACGGATGATTTTAGAAACAATTCGTTGTTAGATAAGTTTAATGTAGACACGCTGTGTACGTCTGATGATTGGTTTGATGATTTATCAAAGCACAAAAATGCTACTGAAAATGCGAATTTTATAGTATTACCGTCTTTAAGAAGCGATGCCGCATTAAATATTGAAATGTGGATTTCAAATGGATTTATCGAACGATTAGAAGAGAGTACTACTATCGCAATTAGTTCTTTGGAGAAATTGCAAGAAGCTCTTGAAATAAGAATTCAATATTTCAATGAAAATGGATGCAATTTAGCAGACCAAGCATTGGATTCAGGCTTTAAATTTAGATTGCCAGCGTTAAATGAGGCGCAAGCGTTGTTTAAAAAATGGCTTTTAGAAAAAAAACTTACTAATGAAGAAGTTGTTGGTTTTAAATCCTATATTTTAAATTTTATAGGTAAATCTTTCGCCCAAAAAGGATGGACCTTACAGTTGCACATTGGAGCGCATAGATTTACTAGCTCTCGATTACGAGAATTAGCAGGAAGTGCAGGCGGGTATGCTGCTATAGGAAATACAGCTGATATTTCTGGAGTAGCAAGTTTACTCGATTCTTTAGAAAAAGATAAGCTGTTACCTAATATTATTCTGTTTACGCTAAACCCTGCCGACAATAGTACTTTTGCGACATTGACAGGTTCATTCTCTCAGGATAATGTACCAGCAAAAGTGCAATTTGGACCAGCTTGGTGGTACAACGATCATTTTGATGGAATTAAAAATCAAATAATTGCAACTGCAAGTTATTCAATATTACATAGGTTTATTGGAATGACTACTGATTCACGAAGTATTTTGTCATTTTCGAGACATGATTATTTTAGAAGAATTCTTTGCAATATTATAGGAGAATGGGTTGAAAAAGGCTTGGTGCCCAATGATGAAATTTTACTGAAAAATTTAGTTACAAATATATGCTACACCAATAGCAAAAATATGATAGAAAATGGAAAATAGAAATGAAGGTAAAGTAGCTGTTGTTACAGGAGCAGGAGGCACTTTATGCTCAGAAATGGCAAGGAGTTTAGCAAGTCAAGGTTACAAAGTAGCGCTTTTAGGAAGAACTATAGAAAAGCTTAAAATTGTAGAAGAACAAATCCAGAACAATGGAGGAATTGCTGTTTCAATTAGTGTGGATGTTTCCGATAGACAATCCATAATTAGCGCTAACGAAATAATCAAAGAAAAATTAGGGATATGCAGTGTTTTAATCAATGGTGCCGGTGGGAATCAACCAGATGCATTAACAAATATTACGGAGTTTGATGAAAGAGAACTGGAAGAAACTCCAGAGGTTAAAGGTTTTTTTAATCTTGATATGGACATTTTTCAAAACGTGATTAATGTAAATACTATGGGAACTGTCATTCCATCTTTTGTTTTTGGAAAAGAAATGGCAAAACAAAAAGAAGGCGTGATAATAAATATCGCGTCTATGAATAGTTATAGGCCATTAAGCAAAGTAGGCGCTTATGGAATGGCAAAGGCGGGTATTGCTAATTTCACACAATGGCTCGCTGGATATTTAGCTCCTGCTAATATTCGTGTAAACGCAATTGCACCAGGCTTTTTTTTAAATGAGCGTAGTTTAAAAATAATGTATAATGAAGATGGATCACAAACTGATCGTGCAATCAATGTTCTAGGGCATACGCCAATGAAACGTTTTGGTGAGGCCTCGGAGCTGATTGGTTGTATGAACTGGTTAATAGATGCAAATGCAGCTGCATTTGTCACAGGAATAGTTGTTCCCGTTGATGGGGGGTTTTTAGCTTCATCAGGAGTTTAATTTAAATATATAGATATTATGAGTGTAGATCAATACAAGAAAGAGGTTAGCATGATGAAATTGGATAAACTCATTGAAATGCGTGAAAGTATTTCAAAAGTTACATTCCCTATTTCTGATAATGAGTTATTGAGTAGGTTTGAAGAATTGTATACCGGTGCAATTAATGATGTTTTGAGAGAATATTGTTTATTAAATCAAGCACTTCCTAATTATATTATTCCGTTAAGAGAATACCGCACAGTTGCCGGATTTGCTTTTACAGTAAAAAGTTCTTCAAGCACTAAAGTTTCTGGTGAGATGGAATTTCGCACTAAAATGCTCGATGAAATGCATGAAAACGCCTTTGTAGTTTGGGATAGCAGCAAAGATGAAGAATCAACCTCATGGGGTGGTGTGATGACTGCAACTGCTAAAGGGAAGAAAATTAAAGCAGCCTGTTTAGATGGAGGTATTCGAGATACACATCAAATTCTAGAAGCTGATTTTCCTGTTTTTTACAAATATCGTTCATCGAACGGAAGCTTAGGCAGATGTTTAATTACTGATTACCAAGTGCCATTACAAATTGGAACCGTAATATTAAAACCAGGAGATATTGTTTTAGGAGATGTTGACGGAGTTTTAGTAGTTCCAAGAGATATTGCTTATGATGTCCTAATACGTGCGGAAGAAATCAAGGAAAATGAAAAGAAAATTTTTGGATGGGTACATGAAGGACAATCGGTAAAAGATATTACTGATAAAGGTGGCTATTTTTAAGATAATATATTTAAAACAATAGAATGAAATTAGCTTTTTTATTTTTTGGAAATCAACCTGATGAGAAATGGCAGTTGTGCAAACAAATGGGCATTGAGTACGCTATCGCAAAATTAGCGCCTGAGCTTACAAATTTGCCATCAATTGATAATTTTGAGTCGTTTGAAAAATCTAAAGAAATTTATCAGAATCAAGGTTTTAAATTATGGGGGCTGGAGGGAGATCAATTTGATATGCACCGCATAAAGCTGGGATTAAAAGGAAGAGAAAATGATATAGAAAAGTATTGTAAAATGCTTGAAAATATGAACAGGTTAGACGTTCGCCTTCTTTGTTATAATTTCATGGCAACTGGTTGGTACAGAACTAATAAAAATATTAAAGAAAGAGGCAATGCAACAGTAAGTGGTTTTTCAATGAAAGAAGCACAACTGGAGCCACAGTCACCTTACGGGGTGTTTTCTGAAAACCAAATTTGGGATAATTATCAATGGTTTATTGAACGCGTGATGCCAGTTGCTGAGGCTAATAAAATTAAAATGGCACTACATCCAGATGATCCCCCTATTTCTCCTATACACGGAATTAGTAGGATATTAACTTCTGCAGAGGCAATTGATAGAGCTTTGTCTCTGTCAGATAGTTCGTCGCATGGCTTGACTTTCTGTCAAGGTACATTTACCACGATGAATGAAGATGTTTTGCAAATGATTCATAAGCATGGGAAGAACAATAAAATCTTTTTTGTTCATATTCGCGATGTTATTGGATCACCTGAAAATTTTAGAGAAACTTTTCATGATAACGGACCAACAGACATGCTAAAAATGATGAAAGGATATTATGATGTAGGTTTTCAAGGAGCAATTAGATCAGATCACGTTCCAACTATGGCGGGTGAATCCAATGAAAATTTTGGGTATGAAATGAAAGGCAACTTGTTTGGCATTGGGTATATGAAAGGTTTGATGGAAGTTTGTAGAACCAGTTAGTGTTTTCAATGAAAATGATTGATCAAATTATTTTCAAATATATAGGTGGCAATGCTACTTTTCAATTTTTGATTAATCTATTTTTATAGATATTTTTTAGAAGTAAGGTTCCTGTTTATATTAGGGTAGTATTATGATAGGCAGTTACATATTGTTAACGTTTTTATTTTTTTCGAACGGATTCTGATTTCTGACATAAATTTAATATCTCAAAAATGCTCTCAGGTAAATACAAAATTTTATATAATAAATTCACTCGTGTCATCGATGCAAATCGAGTATTCATCGATGAATTATCCACGCTGGCATATGGAACTGACGCCAGTTTTTATAGGCTACTACCTAAAATTGTTGTGAAAGCACAAGATGAAAATGAGGTGTCATTTTTATTAAAAGAATGTGCTGATTTACTAATTCCCGTGACTTTTAGAGCTGCTGGAACTAGTTTATCAGGGCAAGCCATTACTGATTCCGTACTCATAATTGCTGGATACCATTGGAAGAATTTTAAAATATTAGATGATGGAAAACAAATCCGGTTACAACCAGGATTAATTGGGGCAAGAGTCAATGGATTACTGGCAAAGTACAATAGGAAAATAGGTCCAGATCCAGCTTCAATAAATACTGCAATGATCGGCGGTATTGCAGCCAATAATGCTAGTGGTATGTGCTGTGGTACCGCTCAAAATTCTTATAATACTTTAAGTAGTATGCGTATTATTTTTTGGGATGGAACTTTATTAGATACGGGTTGCAGTGCTAGCAAAGAAGCCTTTTCAAAATCTCATGCTCTATTTTTGCAAGACCTTCTTTTAATTGTAAAGGATGTGCGTTCAAATCAAGAGCTATGTCAGCGAATTGAATCAAAATTTAAAATAAAAAATACAACAGGATACAGCTTAAATGCCTTGATTGACTTTAAAGATCCGTTTGAGATTATCCAGCATTTAATGATTGGATCAGAAGGTACTTTGGGCTTTATCTCAGAAATTACATATCATACCGTAATAGATCTGAAAAACAAAGCAGTAGCATTAGTGATCTTTAATTCAGTAGAAAATGCATGTAATGTTGTTTCCGTTTTAAAAAATATTGTTGTTTCTGCAGTAGAATTAATTGATTATGCAGGATTAAAATCTGTTAAAGATAAAGACGGAATGCCACAAGCGTTACAGAATTTACCTATTACTGCATGTGCTCTTTTAATCGACACGAGAGCAAATAGTGAAGATCACCTAAATAATCAAATATTGGAAATCATTAAAGTAGTGCCTAAGGAATTACTCTTATTTCCAATAGTTTTTACCACGAATGCAAGTGAATATGCTTTGTTGTGGGAAATTAGAAAAGGACTTTTCCCATCGATTGGAGCTATCAGAAAAATGGGTACCTCAGTAATAATTGAAGATGTTGCTTTTCCATTAGAAAATTTGGCAGTTGCAACTATTGTATTACAAGATTTACTTAAAAAATGGGGATATAATGAAGCAGTAATTTTTGGTCATGCCTTAGAGGGAAATATTCACTTTGTTTTTACTCAGAATTTCGATGTGCCTTCGGAAATTGAGCGATACTCTGGTTTTATGGATGAAGTTGCCAATATAGTGGTAAAACAATTCAACGGTTCTTTAAAAGCAGAGCATGGTACAGGACGTAACATGGCCCCATATGTTTTATTGGAATGGGGAGAACAAGCTTACGATTTAATGTATCGAATTAAAAAATTATTTGACCCTTATACCATATTGAATCCAGAGGTTATTCTTTCAAAAGATAGCGGTATTCATTTAAAAAATTTAAAACCTATTCCGCAGGCTGATCCAATAATAGATAAATGTACCGAATGTGGTTTCTGTGAACCGAATTGCGTTTCTGCCGATTTTACTTTATCCCCTAGACAAAGAATTGTCGCTTTTAGAGAGATAAGTCGCTTGTCAACATTTAAACAAGGAAAAAAGCAAAAAGAAATATTATTAAAGCAATATCAGTATAGCGGTAAAGATACTTGCGCAACAGATGGCTTATGCGCAGTAAGCTGTCCAGTAAATATTGATACAGGTAAATTGATTAAAAATTTAAGAACTGCAGAATTTAATTCGAATGCAAAAATCGCAAGATATGTTGCTGCTAATTTTTCCTTCGTACTTATAGTTGTCAGTAAATTGTTGGCAATGGCAAACTTTTTTCAAAAAGTACTAGGCAATCCCAACATGCTTGCAGTAAGTACAGCGTTTAGAAAAGTAAGTATAAAAAAACTTCCCCAATGGAATCAATTTTTGCCTAATGGAGCAGAGGCATTACTTTCGAATAAAATCAAGTCAAGTGAAAGTAGGAAAGTGGTTTATTTCCCTTCTTGTATAAATCGGACAATGGGACTTAGTGCTAATGATAAGAATGAAGAACAGTTAAGTCATAAACTTTTAAAGCTATTGAACAAGGCAGGATATGAGGTGATTTATCCGCAAAATGTTGCTAATTTATGTTGTGGAATGCCTTTCTTGAGCAAGGGATATAAAGATGTAGGGAATTTTAAAATCAGAGAAATAGAGAAAGCACTTTATATAGCGAGTGAAAATGGTAAACTTCCAATTATTACAGATATGAGTCCTTGTTTATTAACACTTAAAGAGAACAATTGTTTAGGACTTAATTTATATGAAACTGTTGCATTTATTGATGACTTTTTATTGCCTTACCTTACTGTTAGTCCTTTGAAGGATACCATAACAGTTTTTCCAGTTTGCAGTATAAAAAAGATGGGAATGACAGATAAATTAGAATCTGTCGCAAAAAAATGTGCAGAAAATGTTATAATGACTGAAACGACATGTTGCGGGTTCTCTGGAGACAAAGGATTTGATTTCCCAGAATTGAATCAATTTGGATTAAGCAAATTGAGGGACGACATTCCTGGTAACGTTACACGAGCTTATTGTACCAGTAGAACTTGCGAAATAGGTTTAAGTTTACACACTGGTTTATCTTATAAATCCATTGTTTATTTGGTAGACGAAGTAACAAAATCAATAAAGTAAAAGTTTTTTAATGTGCTTAAAAAGATTGAAAAGAAAGACAAAATAATTTGTAATTAAATGGTTAGTAAATAGGTTTAAAAATAGTAAAGGAATGAACAAACTACAAGAATTGGATTATATCACAATAATTATTTACATGCTTTTAATGGCAGGAATAGGTATTTTCCTTGGAAAATATATCAAAAACATAGGTGATTACTTTAAAGGTGGCAACGGAATTTCTTGGGTTGCTGGTGGTATCAGTAATTTTATGACAAAGTTTAGCACTTTTGTATTTGTTGCTTATGCAGGGATTGCTTATTCTGACGGCCTTGTGGCGATAACGATTATGTGGTCAACAATATTTCCGTCGTTAATTGCGGTTTTTGTTTATGCTAAGTTATGGAAAAGGGCAGGTATTATTAGTCCTGTCGAGTTTTTGGAAACTCGTTTTAATAGTTCCATTCGTCAAATTTTTTCTTGGGGTGGTGTCATGTTGAAGCTTTTGGATGATATGATTAAATTATATTCCATTGGAATATTTGTTATGGCGGCTTCTGGAATCCCTTTTCAAACAGCCATTATTTATTGTGGTTTAGTAGTTTCTATATACACCGTCGTTGGAGGATTTTTAGCGGTAATTGTTACTGATGTGGTACAGTTTGTAATTCTTCTTTTCTCAACTTTAATTTTAGTTCCGTTGGCGTACGACGCGGCTGGTGGAATTTCAAACATGCAAGAGGTTATTCCTGCCAATATGAATTGGTTTAATGGTGATCGAGGGATGCCAATTTATCTTTTAGTTTACTATGTAACTATTACGATTAAATATTTAGGAAACTGGACCTTTATTCAACGTTTTTACAGTGCGAAAACAGAAAAAGACGGACAAAAAATTGGAATATTATCGGCAGTTTTATTTCTTATTTTTCCCGTAATTTTTCTTTTTCCAGCAGTTGCGGCGAGAGTTATCCTACCTAACCTCGAAAACCCTGAAATGGCTTATGTTTCCTTATGCTTAAAATTACTTCCGCCAGGAATTATGGGATTAATGATTGCGGCTATGTTTGCAGCAACAATGTCAGTTTTAAGTGCTGAGTTCAATGTAACTGCCAGTGTGCTCACAAGAGATATTTACCAACGACTTTTTAGAAAAAATGCGTCACCAAGAGAATCTTTATGGGTGGCTCGAATTATGACTCTTGGCATAGGATGCGTCGTCTCATTTGGAGCTTTATATATTGAAAAGTTAGGAGGAGCTTTTGAGGTGAATCAGTATTTATCGGGTATTTTTTCAATTCCAATGATAATCCCTGTGATAATGGGTGTAATTTTCTGGAGACCGCAGCCGTGGGGTGCGCTTGCTTCAATGATTGTTGGGGTTAGTTTAGGTATATTTTTAAATTCGACAGACTATTTCAGTTGGGAGATGGCCACACTTATCGAAATTATAGTTTGTATTGCGATATTTATGGGGTCAGGATTTTTCTTGTCAACTGATCGAACGTATAATGAAAAAGTAAAAGCATTTTTTATAAAATTAGCAACACCGGCACCAAAGGATTTTGATGATGATAATAATATCGTGGGCGGATTATTAGGACTTTATGCGGTGGCGTTTGTTATAACTGGAGCCATGTTTATTGTTATGGGTATTCCATCAATCGAAGCTACGAGTGGAAAATTATCAGTTGGATCAGGAATAATTTGTGTAATAGGAGCATTAATTTTCTATCAAAAAAGTAGAAGTAATAAGCGAAATGCTTAAATCACTGCTACCATAAATATAATTTCTTTCTATAAATTAAGGTATCGCTATAAGTTGTATTAGAGCTTTTTTGCTCAACAATATTGAACACGATCATTTTTGAAGGTAGTTTGATCCTGCCTAAAAAGATTTGTCACAAGATTAAAGATTTGAAAATCATATAATTTTCAATTTATAAATCTGTTGCTTTTTGATTATTGTTAGTTAAATCTTTTACTGGTTTTTATTTCAATTTAATTTTTCTAAAAGCTTTAAAACGTACTAATAACTAAAATTTAAATTATGAATAAATTTCTTGCTATAAAATCCGAAGGGAAGGTATTGCTGCATTTAATGATTGCACTGCTAATTTCAAATGCAGTACTTGGACAAAATTTACCAGCTCTTGACTCTTCAATCCTTGATAAAAAATCTAATACTGTTTTTAAGCTTTCCAAAAATAGTTTGTACGAGTATAATAATGGTGTAAATAGTGAAGATAAAAATAATTTTTTAATCCATGAAATTGGTAAAAATAGCTTGATTACTTCTGAAACAAAGGTTGCTGCTAAAAGTCATTATGGAATTCAAGCTAACTTTAAAACCGAGGGCGATATTGAAAAAGGAGATCATCTTTTAGCTCGATTTGCTATTCGCTCCATATATGCAAAGCAGGAGTCAGGAGATGCAATTGTTTATTTTTTTGTGCAAACAGCGACAGGTTCTAAAGACAAAAGTATAATTATTGATATTAGTGCTGGTCCAGAATGGAAAGTAATTAATCTGCCGTTTAAGGCCTTAAACACAATGAAATCTGGTGAAGGTTTAATTAGTTTTAGCTTTGGGGCATTAGCTCAAAAGGTTGAAATAGCAAATGTCGAAATTATAAATTATAAAGACAAAGTTGCAATTGAAGAGCTTCCTGTGACTAGATTGTCATATAACGGTAGAGAAAAAGAGGCACCTTGGAGGCAAGAAGCGTTAAATAGAATTGCAAAATTACGAACTGCACTATTGCAGATTACAGTTATTGATAAAAAAGGAAAACCAATAATAGGAGCAGTGGTTAATGCAAAATTGATAGAGTCAAAGTTTATTTGGGGAACTGCAGTCAATGAAAGATTAGTAGCCCAGCGTTCACCAGACTCCGAACAATATAAAAATATATTAAAAGAATTTTTTAATACAGCAGTTATTGAAAATGGTTTTAAAGCAGGAAAATGGAGCGGAAATCCAGAGTCTAGGATAGAAACCATGGCTGCGTTCGATTGGCTCGAAAAGAATAATTTTCGACAGCGAGGGCATAATTTAGTTTGGCCTGCATGGAAATTTAATACTAAAGAATTTAAAGAACTAGCTATCAAAGATACAGCCGCGTTTTCTGCTTTTATAAAAAATGATATTGAGAAAAAAGTAGAACTCTTAAAAGGAAAAGTAATCGCATGGGACGTTGTAAATGAAATTATACATGAGCGCGATATCTTTAACTACCTTCCTGAAAATGCTGCAGTAAATTGGTATAAAACTGTAAAGAAAATAGATCCAAATGCCCAATTATTTATGAATGAATACGGAATGCTTAACAGTATTTCTAGTCCAAAATTTATTGATGAATATGTAGATCTAATTAAGAAAATGAGGAATGATGGTGCTCCTATTGACGCTATAGGAATTCAAGGTCACGTAGGAAGACAGCCCAGGGATCCCGCTCTTGTCCTCACTGATCTTGATAAATTTAACGAGTTGAATTTACCAGTTCAGCTTACAGAATTTGATATAAACATGACCGATGAAGAACTTCAAGGCGATTACACTAGAGATTTTTTAATAGCTTGTTACAGTCATCCTGCTGTTACTGGTTTTACAAAGTGGGGATTTTGGCAAAATGCGCATTGGAAACCGGATGCCGCAATGTTTAGAAAAGATTGGACTATAAAACCAAATGGTTTGGCATGGAAAGAATGGGTAACTACAAAATGGAAAACTGAATTTCAAGTTAAAACAGATAAGCAAGGTGCCATAAATAAAGCGGGACATCTAGGAATTTACGAAATAGAAGTGACTTTTGGGAAGGTTAAGAAAAATATTCAATATAATTTAACTAAGGAAAGTGAACCACTTACGGTGAAATTATAGAAAATATGAATAGAAATTATTTATTAATTTTTTACACATTAATTTGTTGTTTTAGTTTCTCTAAAACACTTGCGCAAACACCAAATAATTTTGAATTAGGGGCACAAGTTTTTATAGAACCGGGTCAAAACCAACAAGAAACCGAGCAATGGTTCAAAACTTTGAAGGAAAATGGCATGAATGTTTGCCGCATTCGAATGTTTGAATCTTATATGCGCAAGGCTGATGGGAGTTGGGATTTTAGTTTGTTCGACCGAGCATTTTTATTGGCCGAAAAATATGATATTAAAGTGTATGCTACTTTTTTTCCTGCCACTGACAAAGAGGATATTGGTGGTTGGAAATTTCCTAAAAATCAAACTCAGCTGCAAGAATTCAGTCGATATATAAAAAAATTAGTTATTCATTTTGGTCAGTATAAATCATTGTATGCGTGGGTTTTAATCAATGAACCTGGCGGAGGTTTAAACAATACTGAATTTTCAAATAAAATGAGAAGTGACTGGGACAAAAATAATCCGTCAATGGAGTATTTACCCAATGGATATCCTGTTTTGGTTGACATTCAGGAATATCGTTTTAAAAGATATATGACCTCATGGATGCTAAACTGGATCGCATCTGAGGTGAGAAAAAATGATTCAAAAGTAGGTTTGCATGTAAACAATCATGCGATATTTTCAAATGCTCAGGAGTATGATTTTCCTTATTGGAGAACTTTTTTAACAAGTTTAGGAGGTTCAGCGCATGCTAGCTGGCATTTTGGACAATTCAAAAGGCAGGAATATGCTTTAGCAATGTCTGCCAATAGTGAAATGTTACTTTCAGGCGCAGGCAGATTACCTTGGATGATGACTGAATTGCAAGGAGGGAACAACACCTTTAGCGCTTACAATCCTATGTGTCCCACAAAAGAGGAAGTTTCTCAATGGTTGTGGACAGTTATTGGTAGTCAAGGTTTAGGAGGTATTTTTTGGTCACTCAATGCAAGAGCATCGGGCATAGAATCTGGTGAATGGGCATTAGTTGATTTTCAAAATAAGCCTACCGAAAGGGTAACCGCTATCAAAAATGTTAGTGATTGTTTAAAAGAAAATAAAGCCGTTTTTCAAGATATTGAAAAAGCAGAAACAGGGATTAATTTACTATACATCAGAGAATCGATTTGGACAGAAAACATTATTACAAAAGGTTTGCCAGCTGAAAAAGATGGACGAAAAACAGAGATGAATGATCTTTTAGGTTATTTTCAAGCATTTTCAGAAATGGGAATTTCTCCAAATATTAAAGCCTTTGAAGAGTTTGATTTCACAAAAAATGATTACACAGGAGCTACAATAATTTTAGCAAATCAGTTGGCTGTTCCCAATAACTATAAAAGCCTTTTAGAAAGTTTTGTTGAAAAAGGAGGTAAATTAATTGTAGGTGGATTAACGGCTTTTTATGATGAAAATGTTCATAATACGATGCTCACAGGTTTTCCTTTTAAAGAATTGTTTGGAGGGGAAATTTCTGAATTTCGATTTTTAGAAACCCCGAAGGAGTTTACTATAAACAATCATCAGGTTTACGGCGAAAAGTGGGAAGCCTTTTTGAAACCCAATAAAAATGCTGAAATAGTATCTAGCGCTGGAGATAAAATTTACGCAATACGTTCAAAACATAAAAAAGGATCAGTTGTGTGGATTCCAACTTTATTAGGTGTTTATGGCAGAAGCCACTCTTGTAAACAATTGTCCGAATTACTGTTGTCAATTTGTGATGCTACCGTAGATTTTAGATTTAGTAACCATCATGCTAATGTATTAATGAAAACACTCAAAAGTGGAAATGGCTATGTGACGATAATAATCAATAAAAATAAAGAAAAACAAATAATAGACATACAAAAAAAAGATGTCAAGTTGCAGTCTAAAATTTTGTTTAATGACGGAGGGGGAACAATTATAAATGGCAAAATTAATATTAATCCCGAAGAAACGCTTGTAATACATTGGAAATAATAAGCTGGTAAAAGAAAACAAGTTATATAGAACGTCCACTATTTGAAATTGACTTTTAATAGGATATGGATTAAACCCATTAATTGAATATTTATAATCGAAAAATATAGCAGTAAAAAATGAAAAGTATATTTTTAGCATTTCTTTTTGCTTGTGCAAGTACTGGGACTGTTTTTTCGCAAGAGTTGTCTATTAATGGCAAATGGAAATACATCACAAATACTGATCAACCTGAATTTAGTAAGGCCAACTTTAATGATTCGAGTTGGGCTGATCTTGATAGATTAGAGTGGAAAGATGACATAAAAACTACAGCAGTTCGGGTTTTATGGCTGCGAAAAAAAGTTTTTATTCCGTCTAGTTTAAAAAAGGAATATGAAAAAACAGGATCGTTAAGTCTTTCTATGGGTAAAATTAGACAAAGTGATGAAACTTATTTGAATGGAAAATTAATTGGATCAAATACATCAGGGGACACAAATAGAAATTACTTAATTGAGCAAGATCATATTTTATGGGATAAGGAAAACATATTAGCAATTCGAATGACACATTGGGGACATTTTTTAATATCTAAAACACCTACTTTTAAATCAGCCTCAGCTGATCTATTTTTTAAATATTCAACTAATTTAAAAAATGGAGATATTGCAACACCTATTGCCAACGAATCTTTATATTATCAAATAAATATTAGTAATAGCTCTACTAAAATTTTAAAAGGAAAAGTAGTAGCTGCTTTTTACAGTTTCAAAGGTGAAAAGGTAAACGCTTTTGAAAAGGATGTTGAGCTTGTGGCAGGGACAAATACAATTACCTTCCTATATAAAGCTGTTACTCCTTTCATAAAAGTAGTTTATACATTGACAATTCCTCAGTTTCAATATTCTCAAAGTTGGAATGCTGAATATGGTTTTGAAAACATCGTTTACAATAAGACAGTGCCACAGACGGCATATTTAGTAAAGGAGAAATTTCAGAATCCAGAAATTAATCATTTAAAAATCGAAGGTTGGCTAGGTGAAAAAATTGATATAAATACAAAAAAGAGGTTATATAAAGTCGATGAAGAGGCAATTTTAACCGGATTTATAAATCGTCCTGGTGCACATTCTTGGATTGGGGAACATGTGGGTAAATTTTTAGAAGCCGCATGCAACACTTATGCTAACAATGGCGATGCTAGGTTGAAAATACAAATTGACAGGACAGCACAACAGCTCATTGCAGCTCAATTACAAGATGGGTATTTGGGCACTTATGATGAAAACAGTCATTGGACAAGTTGGGATGTTTGGTCTCACAAGTATAATATAATTGGATTACTAAGATATTATGAACTATCAGGATTTGAACCTGCATTACAAGCTTGCAAAAAAATAGGTGATTTAATATGTGCCAAATTTGGAGAAGATCCAGATCAAAAAAACATTATTAAATCGGGGGCGCATGTGGGTATGGCGGCGACCAGTATTATTGATCCAATGACTGACTTATATCGTTTCACCGGAGATAAAAAATACTTGGATTTTTGTTACTATATCATAAAAAGTTACGATAGCTCAAATGGACCCCGCATTATTACGGATCTCGATTCATTGAAGAGGGTGGACAAAATAGCAAATGGTAAAGCTTATGAAATGATGTCCAATATTGTAGGCATCATCAAGCTATATCGAGTTACAAACGATCCATCATTCTTAAAACCCGTGCTTTTGGCTTGGAATGACATCGCCTCCAAAAGATTATACATTACAGGAACAACGAGTTCAATGGAACATTTTCAAGATGATTTTGTATTACCAGGTGAAAATCATGTGCATATGGGCGAGGGCTGTGTTACCACTACTTGGCTTCAATTAAATTATCAATTATTTTGCACAATGGGAGATATTAAATATTTAGATGAGTTGGAACGTTCTGTTTATAATCATTTAATAGGAGCGGAAGATCCACAAACTGGTGGTGTGAGTTACTATACGGCTCTTATGGGCAAGAAGGAATATGGTACTAATATAACCTGTTGCATGTCTAGCATTCCAAGAGGAATTGCAATGATTCCTATGTTTGTAAATGGCGAAATTAATGAAACTCCTGCATTTCTATTTTATGAAGCGGGAGTTTATAAAACAAACTTAAGAGGTGGAGTAAAGGTGACATTTAAAACTACAACAAATCTCGCAACTGATGGCAAAATCTTAATATCAGTCAGTCCTTCTAAAACCGCAAAATTCAAAGTTTTATTTCGTAAACCGTATTGGGCAAAAAACTTCGTAATAAAGATTAATAATAAAATCGAGAATTCGGAAGGTGAATTAGTATCGATTGAAAGAACGTGGAAAAAAGGAGACCAAATCGAAATTAGCGTTTCAGTTCCTGTTGAAATATTAGAGGGCGGTAAAAGTTATCCAAACCGAATTAGCTTTCAATTAGGACCACAAGTCCTTGTTTTTGATCAAAAATTAAATAAAATTTTAGCTGAAGAAATTGTATTAAATAAGGATACAATTTCCTTGGTTAAGACCTCTGACAAAATATTACCAGAAAATTGGTGCGGAAATCAGGTTTACGCCATGGATGGCGAAAGTAAAGGTCAAGTTATAAAAATTTATTTGGTACCCTTTGCCGATGCAGGCCAGACTAAAGGAATAATAACTACTTGGTTAAAAACGAAATAAATCAACATGCAAAGAAAGATTTTAGTTGTAGGTAGTTCTAATACGGACATGGTTTATGAGGTTCGCTTAATAAAAGCAAATTCAATGAACAAGTTAGATAATGCCTCTTTTTATTTTAAGGCAATTTAAATAAAATAATAGTCCTGAATTATTAGATTAGCACAAAGAATAAATTATTATAATTAAATAAATATAAAAATGAATCACAAAAACGTCTGGGCAATTTTAGTGTTAATGATAGCAACATCGCAAACAATTGTTGCTCAAAATAAATCTATTTCCAATCCTAAAATAGAGGCTTTATTAAAGAAAATGACCTTGGAAGAAAAAATAGGTCAGTTGAATTTAGCCACTTATGTCAATGAGAACAACTCAACAAATTCCTTAAATGATCAAATTAAAAAAGGGGATATTGGCTCAATTCTTAAAAGTAACGGTGCCAAGAAAAATTATGACTTGCAAAAAATTGCTGTAGAACAAAGTCGATTAGGCATACCTATGATGTTTCAAGAAGATGTGATTCATGGATATCGAACTATTTTCCCAGCTCCTTTAGGAGAATCAGCGAGTTGGAATTTACAAAACATTGAAATGTCTGCTAGTATTGCGGCTAAAGAAGCTGCTGCTGGAGGAATTCATTTAACTTACGCGCCGATGGTAGATATTACAAATGATCCACGATGGGGACGAATTGTTGAGGGCGCTGGTGAGGATCCATATTACGGTAGTTTGGTTTCAGCCGCAAGAGTAAAAGGTTTTCAGGGTAAAAAATTTACTTCAGGAGAAAATGTTATGGCGTGCGTTAAACATTTTGCTGGCTATGGAGCAGCTTTAGCGGGGAGAGATTATAATATTTCAGATTTCTCTGAAAGGACTTTACGGGAAATTTATCTTCCTCCTTTCAAAGCAGCGATTGACGCAGGTGTAGAAAGTGTAATGTGTGCTTATTCCACTTACGATGGCGTACCAGCAACAGCCAACAAAAAGCTGCTCGATGACATTTTAAGAAAAGAATTAGGTTTTAAAGGCATGTTAATAACCGATTGGTCAACGATTAATAATCTTGTTAAAATTGGTGCGGCTGCGAATCAGAAAGACGCAGTACTGATGACAATAAACTCCGAAGTTGATCTAGATATGACAAGTGGATTGTATCTAAAGTATCTAAAAGAATTGGTAAATGAAGGTAAAGTTAAAGTCGCAGTCATTGACAAAGCCGTGAGAAGAGTTTTGATAGCCAAGCAAAAATTAGGTCTCTTTGAAGATCCTTATAAATTTTTTAACGAAGCACGTGAAAAAGAAACATTATTAAATCCTAAACATTTAGAATTTGCTAGAAAAACCGCAGTAGAAAGTATGGTTTTGCTAAAAAACAAAGACGGAATTCTGCCACTGAAATCGTCAGTTAAAAAAATTGCAGTAATTGGTCCTTTGGCTACCCGCAAAAAAGATATGTTTTCTTGGTGGGGAGGAGATTATTCTCAGGGAAAACCAGAAGATGTTGTTTCACTATTGGAAGGATTAAAGCAAACTGTTGGTAAAGATGTTGTAATTGAATATGCCGAAGGAATTATATTAGAAGGCTTTGAACCAAAAGGACTAGAATTGATTCCTGCAGCAGTAAAATTAGCCTCTCAATCAGATTTAGTTATTTTAGCATTAGGAGAAGAATACTGGATGAGTGGAGAAGGTGGAAGTATTTCCAATATTGATTTACCCGGTGCTCAGGAAGATTTGCTAAAAGCTATTGCAGAAACAGGAAAGCCTATCGTGACTGTGTTGTTTAACGGTCGTCCTTTTGATTTACAACTGGTAGAAAAACACAGTACTGCTATTTTAGAAGCTTGGTTTCCTGGAACAATGGCTGGTTTAGCGGTTTCGGATGTGCTTTTAGGGAAATACAATCCTTCTGGAAAATTAACTGTTTCATTTCCAAGAAATACGGGACAAATACCAATTTTTTATAATTACAAAAGAACTTCACATGATGTAAACGGACAACCAAATCCAAACCGATGGAATAATAAGTACTTAGATATTCCAGCAACGCCACTTTACCCATTTGGTTACGGATTAAGTTATACAAATTTTGAATATTCTAATTTAAAATTGTCTTCTGAAACTATTAAAAAAGGAGATAGTGTTGAAGTAAGTATAGAAATTACAAACACAGGTAAAATTTTTGGTGAAGAAGTCGTTCAATTGTATGTAGGTGATGATGTTTCATCAGTTTCAAGACCTATGAAAGAATTAAAAGGATTCAAAAAAATAGGCTTGCAGCCTGGCGAAAAACAAAAAATCGTGTTAACATTGACACCATCAGATTTATCATTTTATAATCAAGATATGAAATGGGTTCTTGAACCAGGAACCTTCACAATCATGGTTGGAGCTTCGTCTGAGGATATAAAATTTTCAAAAAAGTTAAATGTAATTGAGACAAAATAAATTCTGACACAAATTAGCGATAGCTTGTAAAAAATACAAGATATTTTATAACATTTTTTTTTTGAAAGGCTACTTCACAATACAGTGAGCTAGCCTTTTTCATATAAAGGTTCTACACTATTGTTAAGAATTAAACTTTTTTAAAAAAAGCTCTAAAATGAGATAAATCCTTTTAAATGCAAAAAATTTTTTAAATATCTTAGCTCTATATCTATTCCTTATTTTAAATGACTTTCATTTTTTACTGTTTCGCTTTAAGTCACGAAAAACAGTTCGCACAGGCACCAAGTGTGTAAAAATAGTTTTAATCTAGAAAATTCATCTAATTTAATTCTACCATTTTAATTCACAAATTAATATATTTCGAGACGTATTTTTCATCCTCTTAAGAACTGATAATGCTTTGTTAGTGATTGCATTTCTATTACGCTTTAAACTCAAATTATTTTAACCGTATAATTTTATCCTGTTGAATTATTAATGAAATTGACCACATTTGATTATGATATTCATTATAATTTTCGAATAATTAAATTATATCAGAAATAAATTTGGTTATAAATTTTATTATTCATTCTTTTGTTAGAACAATTAGGCATTCTTATAATTGTGTGCCCGTGCACATAGCAGTAAAGGTTGTCTCATTACCAAAACAAATTTAACTCTCCCTAATATTCTTCAAAATGAGTCTTGTAAAACAATTAATAATTATAGTGCTAACTTTCTTGACTTTTGGCTGTAGCCAAGCTCAAAATGCTGAAATAAAGTACCCGCTTTTAGGTAAAATCAAATCACGAAATGTTAAAGATATTAAAGCCTCAAATTGGATCATTGGTTGTGAAACACTTGATCGTGATTATGCTAATTATGATTCTTATAAAGATTATTTAGCGCCACTTGGAATTAAAAGAATTAGGGTTCAAACAGGATGGGCAAAGACGGAAACAGTAAAAGGTGTTTACGACTGGTCTTGGTTGGATCATATTGTAAATGATGCGACAAAAAAAGGATTACAGCCTTGGCTGCAGTTATCTTATGGAAACTCGATTTATGAAGGTGGCGGAGGCGTCAATTTATCAGCAGGAATTCCAAAATCAGAAGAGGCACTTAAAGCATGGGATAATTGGGTTACTGCAATGGTAAAACGTTATAAAAATAAAGTAGTAGAATGGGAGGTTTGGAATGAACCAAATTTTGGTGACAATACTATCAATTCTGCAAAAATTACAGCTGAATTAAATATTAGAACAGCAGAAATTATAAAAAAAATTCAGCCTGAATCGAAAATTTCTGGATTGGCCATGGGACATATTGATTTAGATTTTGCAGAAGATTTTTTTGAAATTATCGCAAGTCAGAAAAAGATGCATTTGTTTGATAACATGGTATACCATGATTATGTGTATAACCCCGATTCCAATTACGATAAAGTTGAAAAATTAAAAAGTTTACTACATAAATACGCCCCAAAAATGACTTTGCGACAAGGAGAAAACGGAGCTCCTTCCAAGGGAGGCAGTAATAGAGGCGCAATTGGTGATCATGATTGGTCAGAGATATCTCAAGCTAAGTGGAATACTAGACGAATGCTTGGAGATTTGGGTCATGACGTAGAAAACAGTTTGTTTACTATTATAGATATTGCTTACACAGGAGGTCCTATTACTAAACTAAATGTGAAAGGAATTATTGAATCAGATTCAACTAAAAAAGCCATCCGACTAAAAATGGCATACTATGCGGCTCAAAATGTGGCTTCGGTTTTTGATAATACGTTGGAACGTATTGAAGAGGTAAAAGAAACTCATAACAGGAATTATGTGCCTGAAAATCCACTTCATTTAGCGATTACTAAAAGTACCGACAGAAGATTTGAGGTTTACGCTTACCAAAACAAAGAGTCTAAACAGCAGTTGTTTACTATTTGGGAAAGCGAAGGAATTCCCTCCAACTCATTGGATAAAAAAACATTTGATTTTACAATTGCTAATGCTAATATTAGCGATCCAGTATATGTTGACATTATTACAGGTTCTATTTATCAAATCCCAAAAGATCAATGGTCAGTGAAAAATGCAGTTTATACGTTTAAAAATATTCCTATTTATGACAGTCCAATTTTAATTGCTGATAAAAGTCTAATTCAATTAAATCCGACAAATTAAATGCGAAAATACAGCATAGATTTTTATCTGTGACTTTTATCAAACAATCAACTAATATGAAATACTTATTTCTATTGTTTTTGTTAGCTAACTGGAATTCTATTTACAGTCAAGAGTTTGACAAAATGTCTGTTTTTCCTAACAAAGAGGAATATCCAGTCAAAAGCTATTCGAAGGAAAATACTTGGATATTTATTTTAGCTGGTCAGTCAAACATGGCTGGACGAGCGATTGTAGCTCCGAGGGATACGATTGCTAATGATAGAATAGTAGCAATTAATATTGAAAATAAAATTATAATGGCTAAGGAGCCAATCAGTTTTTTTGAATCGGACAAAAAGGGACTAAGTTGTGGACTTGCTTTTGCGAAAGAATTGATAAAGAATGTTCCAGATTCTATTTGTGTTTTGCTAATTCCCGCGGCGGTTGGAGGAAGTTCGATCGATAAGTGGATTGGTGATTCAATACATCGCAATGTAAAATTGCTTTCTAATTTAAAGGGTCAAGTTTCATGGGCAAAGAAAAATGGCATTATAAAAGGAGTTTTATGGCATCAGGGCGAAAGTGATGTTTTATCTAAAGAAATATTTAATTATAAAACCAAGTTAAAAAAGTTATTTACTGAATTTAGACGTACGACTGAAAATGATAAATTAATCATTTTAACCGCTGAAATTGGGATGTTTAGAAAAAATAATTCAAAAGAAAAAGTAATTAACAAACAAATACAGCAGAATGTTTTTTTAGAGCCGTATGCCTTTTTGGTAAAAAGTAAAGATTTTAAAAGTATTGGAGATGATTTACATTTTGATTCTAAATCTCAAAGGATGCTTGGTAAACGATTTGCCCAGAAATATTTAGAAATTATACGCAAGTAGATTTTTGTTATTAAGTGAGAGCGGTATGCAGAATATGTTTTGAATCTCATTTTATTACAGTTAATGGTGAAATTAAATAAAAAGCAACAGCTAAATGCATAAAAAAATTTGGTTTCATTTATCCATAATGGATAACGAAATATCATAAAAAGTTCTAGATATAAAATCAGTAATTGCAAAATAGTAATAATAAAATGAGAAAAAGAATAATACTAACTTCAAGTTTTTTTTTAACACTGTTGATCATGAATTCGTGTTCAAACAAGGTTTTACACGCTCATTCTTTTCAGGATTCAACTTTGCAATTGGAGGAACGAGTAGATAATTTAGTTTCTCTTATGACTATTGAGGAAAAAATCAGTCAAATGGTAAATAAATCGCCAGCCATTCCTCGTTTAGGGATTCCTGCATACAATTGGTGGAATGAAACATTACATGGAGTTGCTAGAACGCCATATCATGTAACATCCTATCCTCAAGCTATAGGAATGGCTGCGGGCTGGAATCCATCGGCAATGCAAACCATGGCTGATTATTGTGCAACTGAAGGACGAGCTATCTATAATGATTCTCAAAAAAAAGGAAATACTGGTATTTATTTAGGTTTGACTTACTGGTCTCCGAATATAAATATTTTTCGTGATCCACGATGGGGTCGAGGCCAAGAAACCTATGGAGAAGATCCATTTTTAACTGGCTCCTTAGGTAAAGCCTTTGTGAGAGGTATAGAAGGTGATAATCCTAATTATTTAAAAGCATCGGCATGTGCTAAACATTATGCAGTACATAGCGGTCCTGAATGGAATAGAAGTACGTTTAATGCGGAAGTGTCAGATTATGATTTATGGAACACATACCTGCCAGCTTTTAAAGATTTAATTGTTGATGCAAAAGTAAGTGGAGTTATGTGTGCTTATAATGCATTTGATGGGCAGCCCTGCTGTGGTAATGATAAATTAATGACTTCCATTTTAAGAGAAAAATGGAATTTTAAAGGATACGTCACATCGGACTGTGGGGGAATTAATCATTTTTGGAAAACTCATAAAACCCATCCCAATAAAGAAAGTGCCGCCGCAGCCGCGGTATTGCATGGTACTGATTGTGAATGTTCGGGCGATCCTGCTTACAATGCCTTATCAAAAGCACTTGCAGATGGGTTGTTGACAGAAACCGAAATCAATACCTCAGTTAAAAGGTTATTTACCATCAGGTTTCGTTTAGGGATGTTTGACCCTTTATCTAAAGTTCCTTTTTCAAACATTGATTTGAGTGCCTTAGAGGCGAAAGAGCATAAAGCACATGCGTTAAAAATGGCACAAGAATCTATGGTTTTGTTAAAGAATGAAAGTAATACATTACCGATAAATAAAAACATAAAAAAGATAGCGATAGTAGGACCTAATGCAGCAGATGAGTCTGTTTTATTATCAAATTACTATGGGTTTCCATCAGAGTTAGTATCTGTCTTAGAGGGGGTTAAATCAAAATTTAAGGGTGAAATAATTTATGAGCAGGGAGTAAATATAGCAGATAATGAAGTGTTTAAATCGCAGTATAAGCCGAGCCAATTTAATTATAAAGGGCAACAAGGTTTTAATGGAGAGTATTTTAAAAACACAAAATGGGAGGGTGTACCAGCTGTAGTAAAATTAGATAAAAAGATTGATTTTCAATGGGGTGATGGTGAACTTGTTGCCGAAGGTGTGATCGCCAATAGTATTTCAATGCGTTGGACTTCGGAATATATTCCAGACAGTTCAGGAGAAGTATCTTTTGCTTTACAAGGAGATGACCGCTGCAAACTATTTATTAATGGTGAAAAGAAAATTGAAACCGATTTAAAGACGGGATATTATACTTTCAATGCGATTAAAGGACAAAAATATAAAGTAGTAATTGAGCATTTGCAATATACAGATAATGCAGAAATTAAATTTGATGCAGGTAAAATTGAAAAACTATCACCCGAACAAATTGCGGAACGTGTAAAAGATGCAGATGTTATTGTGTTTGTAGGAGGGATTTCGGCAAAGTTAGAAGGAGAGGCCATGCCAGTTTCTGTAGAAGGATTCAAAGGAGGAGATAGAACAAATATTGAATTGCCAGCAGTTCAAACGGCAGTTCTAAAAGCTTTAAATGCAACCGGGAAACCTGTGGTGTTTATTAATATGTCTGGTGGTGCTATGGGGTTTGAATGGGAAGCCGAAAATATTCCAGCAATTATTCAAGCGTGGTATCCAGGACAGGAGGGAGGAGAGGCTATCGCAGATGTCTTATTTGGAGATTATAATCCCGCAGGTCGCTTACCGGTCACTTTTTATAAAAATGTTAGTCAATTACCTGATTTTGAAGATTACAGTATGCAAAACAGAACCTATCGTTACTTCAAAGGAGAGCCATTGTATCCCTTTGGTTTTGGATTAAGTTATACTACTTTCGAATATAATGAGCTTAAAATATCAAATGCTTCTAATAGCGATGAAATTATTATAGAAGCTAAAGTCACAAATACAGGAGATAGAAATGGCGATGAAGTTGTGCAATTGTATGTTACCAATAAAAACAATGACAATAATAATTCTATCAGAGATCTTAAGGGTTTTGAACGTATTGCATTAAAAGCTGGTGAGAGCAAAAAAGTTGTTTTTAAAATTAACAGAGATAATGTTTCTGCTGTAGATAATAATGGGGATAGTAAACCTTTGAACGGAATTTATGAATTTTCGATTGGCGGAGGCCAACCTACTGAAAAATCAAGGTTAATAAACAAAAATGTTATGCTCCAAAAAGAATTTTATTGATTGCAATTTTAGAATATTTTTAAAAAGAAGTTGCAAAGTAATAGTATAACTATTGCTGATTATATAACAGGATTAAAACACAAATAAAAAATTTGATTAACGTCTAAAATATAAGAAAATGGAAAAAAATTATTTTAAAAAAATGAAATTCAAGCTTATTTTAGTATTTCTTCTAAGCTTAATGTCTGGTCATTTATGGGCCACAGACTATTATGTTTCAGCACTTACCGGTGTTGAAGAGAACAATGGATTAACACCTGCTACTGCTTTTAGAACCATTCAAAGAGCTGCCAACTCGACTAATCCAGGTTCAACGGTATATATTATGGATGGAAACTACAATAGCACTAATGGACCATTATTAACAATTAATAGAAGTGGTAATGCTAGTAATTACATCACTTTTAAACCCCTCGCTGGGCATTCACCAAAGTTAACGGCATCAGGAAACGTATGGGATGCTGTGGTAATTGATGCGTCTTATATTGTTTTTGAAGGTTTAGAGTTGGAGGGTAATAATGCCAACCTTACGCTTGCAGGTGCGCAAGCATCTTACGAACAATCTAAGATATCACCGCCTACTTTTAATGCAAATTTTAATACGAACGCTATATCGGTAGCTAAAACAGGAAATCCACATCACATTATCATTAGAAATTTAAAAGTTCATGATTTTCCCGCAGGAGGCATTGGTGTTGGTGCAGCAGATTATATCACTATAGAAAACAACCTAGTTTACAACAATTCTTGGTATACTATGTATGCTACCAGCGGGATAAGCATTTTTGGGCCACAAGCAATTGATGCCGTTACTACTTACAAAATAATCATCCGTGGTAACATTTGTTACGGCAACAAAACCCAAATTAAATGGAGAAGGTCTTTAAGTGGAGTTGATAATTTATCAGATGGAAATGGAATTATTATAGATGCAAATAACGGAACTCAAGGTAAACCAGTCTACACAGGTCGCACATTAGTAGAAAACAATGTGTCCTATAATAACGGGGGAAGCGGTATTCATGCTTATCAAGCTGTAAGAGTTGATATCATCAACAATACCGCATACAATAACGGAACGGTAGTGGGCTATGCAGAGATTTTTGGACAGGAGTGCAGTGATGTAAAAATATTTAACAACATCATGTTTGCCCGCACAGGAGGAAACTGCAATGCAAATGATGCTGGTGCTGTCTACGACTATAACTTGTATTTTAACGGGCCATCTTTTAGAAATGGGTCTAATGACAAAACTGGCAATCCAAACTTTGTTACCGTAGCGTTAGATGCGACTGCAAACTTTCGGTTACAAAACACTAGCCCCGCGGTTAACAATGGGAGTAATACAGCGGGACAGTTTGCTGCCAACGATGTTTTAGGGCTTGCTCGTCCAATAGGTTTTGCTAGTGATATGGGCGCTTATGAAAACCCAACAGTTATTGCACGTCCAGAAATGCTGGTAAAACAAGGAATTGTAAATATTCCTGACAATACTGGAAGTTTTGATTTTGGTGATGTTGCATCGACTGCTCCTCAAATAGTAACATTTACCATCCAAAACATTGGTGATTTAGTGCTAAACTTGACAGGTACGCCAAAGGTTGTAGTTGCAGGTACGGGATTTTCACTAGAAACAGATGCGCCTGCCACGGTCTCTGCTAATGGTTCGGTAACTTTTCAGGTAAGATTTGCCCCTACGTCGGTGGCGGTATTTCCAGGCACGGTAAGCATTGCCAATAACGATGCTGACGAGAATCCTTATAATTTTGCAATAACGGGCTATGGTTATGATGGTACTAAAATATTGCAAACTATCACATTTAATTCATTGCCGACAAAAGTGGTTAACGAGGCAGATTTTAATCCTGGAGCCATTTCCTCTGCGGGTTTACCAATAACTTATACGAGCTCTGCAGGTGGCGTGGCAACAATCGTATCTGGTCAAATTCGTTTGGTAAATCCAGGTACTACTACTATTACTGCGTCACAAGGTGGTGATGGCAATACAAATCCTGCAAAAAGTGTGACTCAAATACTCACAGTAATACCTGTGCTTCCACCTGCTGGCACAAATATGGTTACTAACCCAACCTTTGATGCAGATACCACAGGATGGAGCTTAACGTATCGTAATGGCGGGGCTGCCACTATAACTTCTGTGGCTTTGCCTCCGTCAACGACAAATGTAGGTAAGGTTACTGCTTCTAGCCTAGGTACAACTACTGGAATTGATAACATACAATTAAGTACGAGAGTATTTTTAGTAAAGGATAAAAACTATATAATATCCTTTAAAGCAAATGCTGATGCGGCTAGGGTCATTACATTTAGATTATTGCAAGACGTATCGCCTTTTGGCACCCTTCACACTATTGGCAATATTCCATTAACAACCACGCAAACGAGTTATGGACCGTACACTTACACCAGTAGTTTTACAGGCTTTGTTGCACTAAGGTTTTTTGTAGCGGGTGTAAACATACCTGCATATTTTGATGATGTTTCAATTGTAGAGGAAAATCTTACTCTTTCAGTAGATAAATTTGAGGCTTCGACTGATGTTGTATTTGCGTATCCTAATCCTGTGAAAGATTTATTAACAGTCTATTTTTCTGGAAAGTCAAAAGATAATATGACTTTAGCTTTATACGATTTACAAGGTCGTGTACAAAAAGAAAATAAATATTCTCAAATAAGTGAGGGCACAAATGCAGTTGAATTTAATGTAGATTCAATTATAAACGGAATGTATTTTTTAAAAGTATCTGATGATAACGGTTTAATTAAAACGTTAAAAGTTATGATTCAGAAATAATATTTTAATAAACAGAGTAATTCATTTTATGTTTGTCATTCTGAGCTCGCTCTAATTAACTGGTCAAAGGATTTATTCCGCACGATAGTTATGCGAGCTTTAAGTGAATTATAAATATGTACTTTTTTTGCATTTTTTTATATGGGAAGTATTTCTCAAACATATTTTTGTAAATAAGCTATTTTAAACATAAGTTTTTATAATAAATAAATTTTTTCACAATCAATAATATATCACTAAATGAAAACAACAGCACTAACAATACTTCTTTTTTTGGCTCAAATTACGATTGCTCAGTCTTACCCCGTTGGTAAATTAGATTTAAGTATTGAAGGCGAGGATAAAAATTTTAGTCGTGCTGTAAAAGTTACTACAATTGCTCCGGGTATTGAAGAAGTTGAAATTAGTCTATCTACTCAAAAGAAAGCAATTCCGGCGCCTATCACAATCAAGTTCAAGCAAGCTTCAATTGATATTCAAAGTTATTTAGGTCCTTACGGTGCCGATGGTTTAAATGAACCAACATCACTTTATCATTACCCAATTTCGAGGATGATACCTGTAAGTTTTAACGCTAAACCAGCTTTTACCTCAGCTATGATGGATCAGCCCAGCATGACCTTAATCAATAATGATAATACGAATCGATTAACACTTGCTGTATCTGAACTGGTTTATCCAACTACTTTACAAATTGGTGAGAATGAAGAAAATGGTGTAGGATTTGATATTAAAATTGGACTTTTTTCTTATGTAACCACCGCTTTAGAATCCTATAAAGTGAAAATTCGATTTGACAACAGGGCAATTAATTATAACGATGCACAGACGGATTTACTAGAATGGTGGAAAGTTGAAAACCAATTAAGTTTTGCTTCAATCCCTAAAAAAGCGCACGCTCCTTTTTATTGTACTTGGTATGCTTTAAAAACAGATGGATTAAACGCCAAAAATATAGAACAACAAGCAGAACTTGCTGTAAAAATTGGTTGTGAGACAATAATTGTTGATGATGGATGGCAAAAAGCTTATGATGCTAAATCAGGTTATTGTGCCTATAATGGCGATTGGAAAATTAATACTCAAAGATTTACTGATTTTAACCAACACGTTGAAAAAGTTCATGACCTTGGTTTGAAATATATGCTGTGGGTCGCACCAAGTATGATAGGTGAAAAATCAGAAATATATGAAAAACTGAAGGATAAAATGCTTTACAAGGCCGACTGGGCAAGCGCATGGGTTGTTGATCCACGTTTTCCAGAAGTGCGAAAACATCTTACTGATCGTTTGGTTTCGTTGCTAAAAGATAGTAAAATAGATGGTTTCAAAATCGATTTTATGGATTTGATAAATTCAAGATTCGCTCCTAAAAATCTACCAATGGGAAATGGTCGCGACTATGAAAGTGTTGAAGAAGCAACTGTAAAATTATTAGCAGATATATACAGTCAAACCAAAGCTATAAATCCTGATGTTCTTATCGAATACAGACAATTTTTTACAAATCCAGTATTGCAGCAGTATGCTAATATGTTTCGGGCGATAGATTGTCCTAACAATATATTAGAGAATCGTACGCGTACATTAGATGCTCGTAATTTAAATAAGCAAGTTATACACGCCGATCCACTAGCTTGGAACCAAAATGAAGATACAGAAATAGCAGCATTACAATTGTTACAAACCTTTCTATCCGTGCCGCAAATTTCTACAGATTTAACCAAAATGAGTTCATCTCATTTAAAAATGCTTCAGTTTTTGTTACTACAGTGGAAAGAATTTAATGAAGTGCTGACCCGAGGACAAGCTTATAATTATGGCCCAGAAGCAAATTACAGATGGTCAGAAGTATCTTTGGAAAATAAAACAGCAGTTGTTGCTTATCAGCCCACTGTGATATCGCCAAAGAATATAAATAAAAATTTGCTGATCGTTAATGCAACTCACAAAAATAGTTTGGTATTTGATTGCAACAAAGATTTCGGCATTCGCAATGTTTTTATTTACAACTGTACAGGTGAATTTATTCGAAAAGAAAAAATTAGATTCAATGGTTTGGTTAAAATTAATGTACCAACTGCGGGTATTATAAGAACAAATTAAATCATCTAAATAATGCTAGAGGTAAATTATCAAAAAGTAAATGATACTTAAAATTGAAAAAATTATAAATGAAATTACTGATTAAATGGAAAGCTTTTTTAATTCTTTTTTTATTATTATTTACGACTCTCAACAGTTTATCCCAAAATAATAGTAACGAATTAGTTGATTATGTGGACAACTTTATTGGCGTAAGAGATACTCACAGTAGTAATGTTATTGGCCCTCAGCTTCCAAATGGTAGTATAAATCCAAGTCCACAAACTCCTGGAGGTGATAATAAATATGATATGGATTGTTACAATATCAATCAACCCATAAGAGGATTTGGTCAACTTCATGTGAGCGGTTCAGGATGGGGAAAATATGGGCAAATTTTTTTATCGCCACAAGTTGGTTTAGCTGTTGGAGAAACGGAACATGACTCGCCAAAAGAAAATGAAAAAGCAACCGCTTATGAATATGGTGTAACACTTAGTCGCTATAAAATAAAAACAGAGGTAACTCCTGCAACACATTCGGCTATTTACCGATTTACTTTTCCAAAAACGGATAAAGCAAATATTTTATTAGATATATCGCATCAATTAGGAGATATAGCAACCGGAATGCCTGAAAAATATGTACACTTTATAGATGGTGAAGTACAATTTTCATCTAAAGGTGGAGACGAATTAAAAGGTTACGGCATATATACAGGCGGATTTTCTGATGGAAATTATAAAATCTACTATTGCGCAAGATTGAGTAAAAAACCTGCAACTATTGGAACATGGTATAATGGTGCTATTTCCGAGGGTTCACTTTTGCAGAAAGCACAGAAAAAAATGGATCGTATAGGTGCTTACGTTAATTATAATACAAATGAAAACGAGGAAATTTATTTGAAAATTGCCATTTCTTTTAAAAGTATTGAACAGGCAACTTCGTGGCTTGATTCAGAAATACCAGCTTGGGATTATAATCAAATTAAACAACAGGCTCGTGACAAATGGAATCATGAACTTAGCAAGTTAGTCGTTGAAGGTGGTACTGAATCTGAAAAGCGAATTTTTTACACTGCAGCTTATCATGCGTCTTTTCAGCCTAGGAATAAAACTAATGATACTAATATATTTGGCAAAGATGTTCCTGTGTGGGACGACCATTTAGCCGTATGGGATACTTGGCGAACATTGTATCCTTTGAAGGTATTAACAAATCCATCAATGGTAAGCGGTACTATCAATTCATTTATTGCTAGGCAAAAGATCAATGGAAGAGTTAAAGATGCTTATGTAGCACTGAATGACAAGGATGATGATCAAGGAGGAGACAATATAACTAATATTATTGCCGATGCTTATGTAAAAGGTGTGGAAGGAGTCGATTGGAAAGAAGCTTACAAATTAGTAAAATATCAGGCAGATAATAATAGAAAAGGTATTAGTTACGGTAGCAAGGCTGATAGCAGTGCCATGTACAAAAAATTAGGTTGGATTCCTGCTGGTAAAATGAGCTGCTCAGTCTCATTAGAATATTCGTATAATGACTTTTGTGCGGCACTTATGGCAAAAGATTTAGGTACTAAATCGGATTATAAAACGTACCTCAATCGCAGTAAACAATGGGTAAATCTTTGGAACCCTGATGCCGAAAGTGACGGATTTACTGGATTTATCGTTCCTAAAAAATGGAATGGTTCTTTTATCCCTATTGATATAAAGAAAGAGTGGGGATCATGGAAAAATTATTTTTATGAAGGCAATTCTTGGACGTACTCTTATTTTATTCCACATCAATTTGAAAAACTAGTAAAAATGTCAGGAGGAAAAGAAAAATTTTCCCAAAAACTGCAGTATGCCATTACAAATAATTTAATAAACTATGGAAATGAGCCAGCTTTCCTTGCTATTCAAGCATTTCATTATGCTGATCGATCTGATTTAGCTAGTTTTTACGTTAGAAAATTAATGAAAGAGCGTTTTTCAGAAGATGGTTGCATAGAAAACGAGGATAGTGGTGCAATGAGCAGTTGGTATATTTTTTCCTGTATGGGCTTTTTTCCAAATGCAGGTCAGAGCTTATATTATCTTACAGGTTCCACTTTTCCTAAAATCATATTAGAACTGGAAAATAAAAAAAAACTAATAATTACTTCGACTAATTTTTCTACTGAAAATATATACATACAATCTATTAAAATTAATAGTAAGCCTTGGCACAAGCCATACTTTACGCACGATATGATTAAAAATGGAGGAACAATTGAATTTGTAATGGGTGATAAAGCTTTTAAGAAATTTTAAAAAATTTAATATATGATGCAATTTAGAAAGTTAACAATCTGTTTGTTATTTATTTTGGTCAGTGCGATGCAAGCCCAACCTGTTAAACGCATTTATCTGGGTAATGATGACCACACCGATTTCATGTGGATAGCTAATGAAACCGATTATAATGCAGCATTTGTTAAAATGCTCGATTATTACTTAGACCAAATCGACGCAACTAAATCCAACCCCGAAGATTTTCAGGCACGTTTCAATTGTGATGGAAGTTATTGGATGCAGGCATACCAAAAGCAACGTACGCCAAAACAATTTGAAAGGTTGATCGCTGCAATAAAATCAGGACATATTAGTATGCCACTTCATCCATTGATCAATTGTTATGGCGGTATGCCAACTGAAGCGGCTTTTCGTGGAATGTTCTACGCTGGTCAAATAGAACGAAAGCATGACTTAAGATTTTCGATGGCCGGAAGCATGGAAAATAATACCATACCGCTAGGAATGAGTTCTATTTGGGCTGGTTCAGGAGCCAAATACAGCTGGTATGGAATAGGAGGATATGGTAGTCAGTTGAGCTACGATTACAGAGCAGATCGACGAAATCAACTTTATAAATACACTGGCCTTGACGGTTCTGGAGTATTGATGAAATGGTATATGTACGATGAAAAGAAAACCGCTCCTCTAGGCGGTTATGCCGAAACTCGAACTGCTATTCCCGCTAAAAATCCCGTACAGGAAATTAGTACTATGATTCCTCGTCTTGAAGCTATGTGCGATACTATTTCTGCTAATTCAAAATATCCTTTTAATGCAGCAGCAGCATTTGGATATGGTCATGATGATTTAGAAACCTATCTCTCGCCTGAGTTTATTCAAGTTGCCAAAAATGGCACAACGCCAAGCAGAAAAGTTCGTGTTGCTATTTTAGAAGATTTCTTTAAAGATATTGAGAAAAATTATCCAAATCTTCCTTCTGAAACAGTTACTTACGGTAATGAATGGGATTTATTGTCTGCTTCTATGAATGAAACTACGGCAAAAATGAGACGATCAACTGAAAAACTCCGTTCGGCAGAAGCCCTAGCGAGTATTGTTGGTATTAATCAACCTGATTTTGACAATGATTTAGAGGATTTAAAAAATACAGCATGGAATTCTTTTGCTTCTTATTGGGAACATGACTGGACCGGTGATAGCAAAGTAGCGATGGAACAACGTCCTGCTTGGCAAATAAAAATGCAAGAAAACTTGACCGTTTATACGGATTCGTTATTTAACCGGTCTCGTAAAAGTTTAGGAAATCAATTGCAGAAATCTAAAAATCCTCGTTTTTATGTCTTTAATCCTTTAGGCTGGTCAAGAAGTGATGTGGCTGATTTTGAATGGGAAGGCGATTATCCATTTAAGGTTATCGACCTTGAACAAAATCAAGAAGTAAGCAGTCAAATTATAATGAAGTCAGGTAAAAAATACATTCGTCTATTGGCTTCCAATATTCCATCTGTAGGCTACAAAGTTTTTGAAATCAAAAAAAGAACAGCTAAAAAAGTTGTAAATGAACTCACAGTTGCCAATGAAACTATCAGTAATAAATACTATCAGTTGACTCTAAGTCCTTCAGGTGCCATAACAAATATTATTGATAAGCTTTCCAATCGTGAAATGGTGAAACCCGCAAAAGGCAAATACTTCAATGATCTTGGTGTTGAAGATATTAACCATGGGAGTCCAATTGTAGTAGAAAATTCTGGGCCAATTTCAGTTACTTTAAAGGCAGTTTCCGATTTGCCAATTAAGCATACAACGAGAGTAACTCTCTTTGCTAATAGTCCGGATATTGTAATAGAAAATAGTATTGAAGGCAATTTTGATGATGTAAAAACGTGGTCATTTTCATTTAATCTCAATAATCCTACAACACAATTTGAAGAACTTGGTGCTGTATTGAAAGCCCGACTTGAAACAAATGGTGGACATTATGCTTCTCAAAATGCGCGCTACGATTGGCAAACATTCAATCATTTTGCTGATTTAAGTGAAGAAAATTATGGAATAACTATTTCTAATTTAGATTGTAGTTTCTTTAAACTTGGAGAAAGTTCCATCTATTCTCTTGATGAAAATGCGTCACAAATTCATGCTTTGGCAGGTGGCAGGATCGATAAAAAAGTAGAAGATGGAAATTATTTAGGTTTTCCAAAACAAAATGGGGAAGTAAATTTCAATTATAATTTTGCTGTAACCAGCCATCAATCTAGCTTTGATGCGACCGCTGCGATGAAATTTGCAATGGAACATCAAAATTCATTCGTAACTGGAATCGTGGAAGGTGCGAAAGGAACCTCAAAGAAAACTTCATTTTCATTACTATCTGTATCGAATCCTGATATTTTACTATGGAGTGTAAAACCTTCAGAGGAAGGTATTGAAAACGGATTGATAACGCGTTTCTGGAACATGAAGAATACTGCACAAACGGCTACAATTACCCTAAAAAGTCCAATTACCGAAGCATGGAAAACAACTCACATTGAAACAAATGAAATGAAATTAATTCCGTCTGTTGACGAATTAAAAGTAGATTTTAAACAAAACCAAATAAATACTTTCAGAGTTTTAATAAAATAATGGAACGTTTTAAATCTAAGTAAACAAGAATAAAATCAAATAGGTTGAAACTATTTCTACTTAGTAAAAATTAAAAAAAGCTTTAAAACTAATAACCTTAAAGCCAAGTGCATAATCAATAAAGAATTCAATGAATAAATTTGTAGTAGGAATAGATATTGGCGGAACACGAACAAAAATAGGTTTAGTAGATCTTAAAATTGGGAAAGTTCTGGATTTAAAAATCGTACCTACTGAAACTGTTGACGACAGGCTGTTTTTGAAATATATAGTAAAAACTGTGGCAAATTTAAAGCTAATTGTAGCAGAAACTAAGGCTGAGATTGTAGGAATAGGATTTGGAATACCAGGTTTTGTTTTTGAAAATGGAGTGGTCGATTCCACTTACGGGTTTCTTGAATTTATGGAAGATTACCCGCTTAAAGACATTATACAAAATACTATTGGATTGCCTTGTCTATTAGATAACGACGCAAGATGCATCGCTCTTGGAGAAGCGTTGTACGGAGCAGGTAAAAATTCTAAACGTATATTGGTGCTAACATTAGGAACTGGTCTCGGTTTTGGATTTGTAACCAATGGCAAATTTGAAACTACTTTACCTTATGCGCACATGGGCGGTCACATTAGTATTGGACACACCACTTTTAAATGCTACTGCGGAAAACAAGGATGTTTAGAATCGCTGGTTTCAGCCACAGGAATCATTGCATCAGCAAAGCGACTGGGATGGGAAACAAAATTCCCCGATCTTCCGCTTAAAGTGGAAACGATTTTCGAAGCAGAACAGCAGGGCAATACAATTGCTGTTCAGATTGTTTCCGATTTCATCGCACAACTAAAAACAGGTATTCATAATTACATTAACTTATTCGCCCCAGATATTATTGTTATTGGTGGTGGCGTTTCAAAAGGGATGAAACCATATCTGGAAAGGCTTTCGGTAGATGATTTTTTAAAACCATACAAAAATTACCATGTCAACATTGTGCTTTCTGAACTTGATGAACATTCAGGAATACTTGGTGCGGCAGCTTTATTCAATTCATAAATGCAGAAACTATGATGTCAAATAAAATAATTGTAATGCAAGTATTCCCATATTATTTTTTCATTTTTTTGGGAATTTGTGTGTTGAGTTTCTCGAATATTGCTGCACAAACTAACAACAAACCAACAACTTATTATGTTGCACTAAACGGAAGCGATAGTAATTCAGGCACCAAACTTAATTTGCCATTGGCTAAGACGATGAACGAATGGTCGGATTACAGTAAAAAATTTTTCCAACCAACTATCTCTGATGTTGAAGTGACAAATGGAACTTGCAAAATAACCTTCTATGTTTCAGGCAGTGCCAATGATTATGCACTAATTGATGATGTGTGCTTGTTTAGATATTAATTATGCTAATTTAAATTTTAAGTAAATGAAGAATTACTTTAACAATAGAATGTGGCTTGTATTTGCCGTTCTAGCTGCCTTTTGCTGGGGAGTTTGGGGCATATTAGCTAAATTTATCTCTAGCGATATAAGTCCGTATGTCAATCACTTGCTGTTTACTATTGGAATGGTATTCACTATTCCATTTGTATTAAAAAAATGCAAATTGAAAGAAGCAAATAGTAAAGGTATTCTTTGGGGTTTAGTAGCTGGAGTTTTAGCGATAGCAGGTAACATTGCGGTATATCAATCCTTTGCAAACGGCGGTTTAGCTGCTGTGGTTATTCCAGTGACGAATTTGTATCCGTTAGTTACAATTCTTATAGCGATAGCGGTGCTTAAAGAGAAAATGCATTGGCTTAACGCTATCGGTATTTTAATTGTTATTCCTGCAATTATCATGTTGTCAGGTCAGTCCCAAATTTTCGATGATCCATCACTTTTTTTCTCTAATCTAGGATTAAACTTGTGGTTGATTTTTGCGTTAGTAGCGCTGGTTTTTTGGGGATTATTTAGTGCTGCTCAAAAGGTTACCAGTAATTATATTTCGCTTGAATGGTGTTATTTGAGTTTTATTACTTCATCGGTTTTAATAGCTATCGGCTTTATACTATTTGGACTAGTTGAATTTAATTTCAGTAATCAAACACTGTTTATAGGGTCATTAGCCGGAATGTTAAATGGACTGGGCGTCTTGGCTAGCTTTGCTGCATACAGTGCGCAGGGAAAGGCTTCACAAGTAACCACTATAGCGGGAGCACTGCAACCAGTATTAACGATCTTATTAGCAATTACTTTTTTAGGAGAGAAACTTGGAAATATAGAAATTATTGGAATCTTTTTAGCAATTGTTGGTTCTTTATTTCTCTCAGTCGAAAAAGAAAAAGAATAAATTTTTTAAAATATAAAGAGATGGGTGTAATTTTATTTTAATGTCAAAAGATATTAAAATTAAAGTATCAAATTAATTACTTAGGGTAAAGTAATCGATCTATTTAAAGATCATAAATTATAGTAACAGTCAATACAAAAGAACATGAAAAAAATGTTAGCCGAAATTAATGAAATTCCTGCAAAAGCGGTTGAGTTTCTCAAGCAATCTCCTGTATATTCTTTACCTCTTGGTGTGCCGTATTTAGGAATGGGCTCTTCTTATTTTGCACCATTAGCATTCAAGTATATGGGTGTGGAAATTCGGCCTGAAATTGCGTCGGAGTTTTATAATTATCAAAATAATAATACGTTTATCCCAATGGGTGTCATTATTTCGCAATCAGGAAGAAGTACAGAAGCTTTATGGTGCACCTCACTATTTAATAAATATATTGGCATTTCAAACTATGTCGAAAATGCGCTATGTACAAAACCCAATGTTGCAGCGTGCATTAACTTATTAGCAGAAGAAGAGCAATATTCTTCCTCTAAAACTTATGTCAACACTTTACTAGCATTGTTTAAGGGTTTTGGCTTTGATGCTACTGATGCAGTAAAACTTTTAGAGAAAAAGATGCCTGACTATGATAAAAAAGGAGAGCAAATGGCCAATCAGGTTTATGAACTGATTAGCAAAAAAAATATTCACGGTATTTATATAACTGGTAGTGGACCAAATGTGGGAACAGCTATGCAAGCCGCTTTAATCATGAGTGAAAGTACAAAACTTTCATTTCAAGGTTTGCCAATGGCGCAATACGATCACGGACCAAAAGAAACTGCAAAAAATAGTATTGTAATTCAAATTGTGGCTAAAGGTAAATCTTATGAACGAAGCCAGTTATTAAATCAAAAAATTATTGCTTCCGGAGCTCATGTAATTACAGTTGAAGAAATGGAAAGCGATGAAAATTTTTCCGTACTTCATAATATTGTACCATTTAATTTTATGTCTTATTATCTTGCCTTAAAACTAGGAATTGAAGATACATTTATGGTTGGTGGCAAAGTAACTGAAGTAGAGTAGAGAAATATAATTACACTTCCAATCTTGTTCTAATTGCTAAAATGATATGTATTTTCAAATGAACTATTGCTATTTTTAATAAGTTTTTGAAAACAATAGTTTTTTTTAACCTAATTTTTATTAATTAAATAATTTTTCAGTAAAATATTTTTGTTTAGTATAATTTTTTATATTTGTATTTATTATGTGCCCGTGCACACATTATTATTTCAATTTATAAATGTGAAAAAATAAAAGATATCAAGTTAGAAGTATCTAAAATAATTAACGTGCATTGAGAATTTAGAAATACAGATTATATCAATTCCATAAAGACATCAAAAAATGAATAGGAGAACTAATTTAGTTGTAATTACTTTTTTCTTATCGCTAAATATTTTATTTGGTCAAGAAGTTTACAAAAACAAGAAAGCACCAATTGAAAGTAGGATTAAAGACTTAATTAAGAAAATGTCACTAAATGAAAAAATTCTACAATTAAATCAGTTCACTTTTGGAATTAACAATAATCCCAACAATATTGGAGAAGAAATTACCAGTTTACCGCCAGGTATTGGATCTGTTATTTATTTTACGGGTGACCCAGTACTGCGAAATAAACTTCAAAAGAAAGCAATTGAGGAATCAAGGTTAGGGATTCCTATACTTTTTGGTTTTGATATTATCCATGGATTACGTACCGTTTACCCCATTTCATTAGGTCAGGCTAGTTCTTGGAATCTTGAATTAGTAAAATTGAACTGTGCTGCAGCCGCCAAGGAATCTGTGCTGTCTGGAATTGATTGGACTTTTTCTCCAATGGTTGACGTGGCGCGAGATCCACGCTGGGGTCGTGTTGCAGAAGGCTACGGAGAAGATCCGTATGTAAATGCAATGTTTGGCGTAGCAAGTATAAAAGGGTATCAAGGAGAAAATCTCTCAGATCCTTTTTCAATTGCCGCATGTTTAAAGCATTATGTAGGATATGGTTTGAGTGAAGGAGGACGTGATTATACGTATACCAATATTTCACGACAATCGCTTTGGGAAACGTATATGTTGCCTTACGAAGCAGGTGTAAAAGCAGGAGCTGCAACTTTAATGAGTGGATTTAATGATATTAGTGGCGTACCCGCAACCATAAATCAATACACTTTAACAGACGTTTTAAAGAAAAGATGGGGTCATGATGGATTTGTAGTTTCGGATTGGAACGCGATTGAGCAATTATTAAATCAAGGAGTTGCTAAGGATAAAAAAGAAGCGGGTTTAAAGGCATTTAATGCGGGAGTGGAAATGGATATGAAAGATGGAATATATCTAAAATATTTTAAAGAATTAGTTGAAGAAAAAAAGATTTCAGTTGCAAAAATTGATGAAGCTGTAAGCAGAATTTTGCGTGTTAAATTTCGTCTGGGTTTGTTTGACGAACCATATACAATAATAGTTGATGAAAAAGATCGCTATTTGCAAAAGCAAAGTAAGAGTTTAGCGCAAAATCTAGCGGAAGAATCAATGGTTCTGCTAAAAAATAAAAATACGATTTTACCTTTAAGACCATCTGTAAAGAAAATTGCCTTAATTGGTCCAATTGCTAATGACAAGGAGAATATAATGGGTGCTTGGTCATTTAATGGAAAAGCAACTGATGTAGAGTCTATTTTTGAAGGGTTTAAAAGTGAATTTGGTTCTGGAACACAAATTAACTATGCAAAAGGATGCGATTTCGATGGCACGGATGAAAGTAAATTTTCTGAAGCCATTACAGCTGCGAATAATTCAGATGTTGTAGTAGTTTGTCTTGGTGAACTAAAAACTTGGAGTGGCGAGAATGCATCAAGATCCTCTATAGCTTTGCCTGCTATCCAAGAGAAACTAGTTATGGAACTCAAAAAAACAGGCAAGCCAATAATCTTAATCTTGTCAAGTGGAAGGCCTCTTGAATTGGTCAGATTAGAGCCTTTAGCCGATGCAATAATAGAAATATGGCAACCTGGAATAGCTGGAGGAACGCCTTTAGCAGGAATTGTTTCTGGCAGAATAAATCCGTCAGGAAAGTTGGCAATCACTTTTCCTTTAACAACAGGACAAATTCCAACATACTACAGCATGCGTCAAAGTTCAAGACCTTTTGACAAACAAGGACATTATCAAGATATTCCAACAGAGCCGTTGTACTGGTTTGGACATGGATTAAGTTATACCAACTTTGAATATGGTAAAGCCAAATTATCTACAACTAAATTAAAAAAGGGAGAAAAATTAAAAGTATCAGTTGTAGTTAAAAATTCAGGAGAATTTTCAGGGAAAGAAACCGTGTTATGGTATGTATCTGATCCTGTTGCAACTATTTCAAGGCCAATAAAAGAATTAAAGTTTTTTGAAAAGAAAGAAATAAAAGGTGGAGAAGAATATGAATTCATTTTTGAAATTGATCCCGTTCGTGATTTAAGCTATCCTGACGAAAACGGAAATCAAATACTAGAAGCAGGTCTTTTTTACATTCATGTAAATGATCAAAAAATAGAAATTGAACTGCTATAACTGATTAAAGGAAAATAATAGTATAATTTTTCTAGTTTTTAATTATCCGAATATTTTTGAAATCGAATATATTAAATCCCGAAAGCACATTAATTACATCAACGCAATTATTAATAATAGCATTACAATAAATTATGTATCACATAGGATATGACATAGGAAGTTCTTCAATTAAAGTTGCAATTGTTGAGGCTGCAACTGGAAAACAAGTTATTGTTTTAAGCGAACCACAAAATGAAATGGAAATTGTTTCGCTGCATCCAGATTGGGCCGAACAAAATCCTGAAATTTGGTGGCAGCACATTTGTCACGCTACAAAAAGAGCAATTAAAGAGGCTAACATCGATGCTACAAAAATCAAAGGAATTGGTATTTCCTATCAAATGCACGGATTAGTTATCGTGGATGAAAACGGTAATTCCCTACGCAATTCTATCATTTGGTGTGATAGTAGAGCAGTTGCAATAGGTCAAAAAGCATTTACTGAACTTGGCGAGGACAAATGTTTAACACATTTAGGCAATTCACCCGGAAACTTTACCGCTTCTAAACTTAAATGGGTGAAAGAAAATCAGCCTCATCTTTATAATAAAGTGCATAAATATATGTTACCAGGCGATTATATTGCTTTTCGATTTACTGGTAAAATGACAACTACTAAAAATGGTTTATCCGAAGGAATACTTTGGGATTACAAAGAGAACAAAGTAGCAAACTGGTTGTTAGAATATTATGGAATTGATCCATCGCTGACACCATCTATAGTAGAAAATTTCAGTAATCAAGGGGAATTAAATGAAAAAGGCGCTCTAGAATCTGGGCTACATTTAGGAATTCCCATTGTTTATAGAGCGGGAGATCAACCTAATAACGCATTGTCTTTAAATGTTTTAAATCCCGGAGAAGTAGCGGCTACTGGAGGAACTTCAGGTGTTTTTTACGCTGTGACTGATTCATCCACTGGCAAAAGTACACGTGTAAATAACTTTGTGCATGTTAATTATCAACAAAAAAGTCCTAGAATTGGAAAATTACTAAATATCAATGGTGCAGGAATTCTATACCGATGGTTGCGCACGAATCTACATGATGATAGTTACGAATCGATGAATCTAAAAGCTAATACTGTGGCAATTGGTTCCGATGGTTTGATGGTTATTCCTTTTGGAAATGGCGCAGAGCGAATGTTTAATAACAAAAACATTGGAACTAATTTTTTAAACATAAACTTAAACATTCATAGCAGTGCACATTTATACAGGGCAGCTCTGGAAGGAATAGCATTTGCATTTGTTTACGGAATGGAATGTTTAAAAGATGATAATGTCAAAATAGATGTAATTAGAGCAGGAAACGATAATTTATTTCGATCTGAATTATTCTCCAATACAGTTGCTACTTTGATCGGACATGAAATTGAAATATATAATACAACTGGAGCAGTTGGTGCAGCGAGAGCGGTAGGTTTAACTGATGGTGATTTTAAAAAGTTCAGTTCGAATATTGAACAAAATGATCACGTAAAAACATATTTCCCATTGCAAAACAAGGAAGCTTACATTGAGGCGTATCAAAAGTGGAAAAAGGAATTAGAATATATAATCACACATAAAAAATAATACAATGGTAATTTTAGGTAACAAAGAATACTATAAAGGAATTGGCAAAATTGAGTTTGAAGGTAAAGATTCAGATAATCCATTGGCTTTCAAATTTTATAATCCAGAGCAAATAGTAGCAGGAAAAACAATGCAAGAGCACTTTAAATTTTCCATTGCTTATTGGCATACATTCTGCGGACAAGGATCTGATCCATTTGGACCTGGAACACAAAAATTTATTTGGGATCAATCTTCTAATCCACTTCAAGCGGCAAAAGATAAGGCCGATGCGGCTTTTGAATTTATTTCAAAAATGGGTTTTAATTATTTTTGTTTCCACGATTATGATTTAATTCAAGAAGGAGCAACTTTTGCTGAATCAGAAAAAAGATTAGCATTGATCACCGATTATATCAAACAAAAAAAAACAGATTCAGGAATAAAATTACTTTGGGGAACAGCTAACTGTTTTTCCAATCCGCGATATATGAATGGAGCAGCTACTAATCCAGAATTTAACGTGTTAGCCAGAGCGGGCGGACAAGTAAAACTGGCGCTTGATGCAACAATTGCCTTAAATGGAGAAAATTATGTTTTTTGGGGAGGTCGTGAAGGCTATATGTCTTTATTAAATACTGATATGGGACGCGAATTAGATCACATGGGACAATTTCTTATAAAAGCAAGAGATTATGCACGCTCTCAAGGATTTAAAGGAAACTTTTTTATTGAGCCAAAGCCAATGGAGCCAATGAAACATCAGTATGATTTTGATTCTGCTACGGCAATTGGTTTTTTAAGACACTATGGTTTAGAGAACGATTTTAAAATCAATATCGAAGTTAATCACGCGACTCTTGCGCAGCACACCTTTCAACACGAAATTGAAGTTGCAGCAAAAGCTGGAATGTTAGGAAGCTTAGATGCAAACAGAGGCGATTACCAAAATGGATGGGATACCGATCAATTTCCTAATAATATACAAGAAGTTACAGAGGCAATGTTGGTGTTTTTGAAAGCTGGTGGTTTACAAGGTGGCGGCGTTAATTTTGATGCGAAAATTAGAAGAAACTCTACTGATATGGAAGATGTGTTTTTAGCTCATATTGGTGGTGCAGATACTTTTGCGAGAGCTTTATTGACCGCAGATAAAATCATAACATCATCGCCTTATGAAAAATTAAGAATGGATAGGTATAGTTCATTCGATTCAGGTAAAGGAAAAGAATTTGCCGACGGAAAACTGGGCTTACAAGATTTGTATAATATCGCTCACGAAAATGGCGAACTTCCATTAAAAAGCGGAAAACAAGAGTTATTTGAAAATATAATAAATCAACATATTTAAATCTTTCTGGTTATTTGCAGCTTTCTTGTTGATTTATTTTTACCGATGGTTTGTTTAAATAAATAATTCTTGTAGAAAGAACGTGATTTTTGTTGCTTAAATACTTGACAAGCTGCAATTCCAGATTTATAATTACCATAAATACATTTTTAACTTTATCTAATTTTAGTATATGAATTCACTTCAGATTTATGATTATATTGTATTCTTATTTTATTTTTTTGTTGTAGCTGGCTATGGTTATTATGTGTACAGACTTAAAACTAATAATTCAGCATCAGCTTCGCACAACTTTTTTTTAGCCGAAGGTTCACTTACATGGTGGGCAATAGGAACTTCATTGATAGCTTCAAATATTTCTTCAGAGCAGTTCATTGCCATGTCAGGAAACGGCTTTAAAATGGGGCTTGCCATTGCCACTTATGAATGGATGGCCGCGTTAACTTTGATAATTGTGGCTGTTTTTTTTATTCCTGTATATTTAAAAAATAAGATTTATACGATGCCTCAATTTTTGAGTGAAAGATACAATGGTAATGTAGCGATGATCATGGCCGTATTTTGGTTACTACTGTATGTAATTGTTAATTTAACTTCGATTCTTTATTTAGGAGCGCTTGCCATCAATGGTATTTCAGGAATTGAAATTAATTTATGTATGTATGGGCTCGCATTTTTTTCAATAATTATTGCTTTGGGAGGAATGAAAGTAATTGGCTATACCGATGTGATTCAAGTGGTTTTTTTGATATTTGGAGGACTAGTAACTACATATTTAGCATTAGATAAAGTAGCAGAATTAAATGGACAAAGTGGTGTTGTTGAAGGATTTAATTATATGATGAGCCAATCTTCAGATCATTTTCACATGATATTTAAAAAGGAAAATGAAAATTACCCTAGTTTACCAGGTCTGACTGTGTTATTTGGAGGTATGTGGATTGTCAATTTAAATTATTGGGGTTGTAACCAATATATAACCCAGAGAGCATTAGGAGCGGATTTAAAAACAGCGCGTAGCGGAATTTTATTTGCAGCATTTTTGAAATTATTAATGCCAGTTATAGTTGTTTTGCCAGGAATCGCTGCATACGTTTTATATACAAAAGGTGGTTTGCAAACCGAAATGTTAGGTCCTGACGGAATCATTAATCCAGATCGATCTTATCCGGTTTTGCTAAATCTATTACCGGTAGGTTTAAAAGGACTGTCATTTGCAGCGCTAACAGCCGCCGTAGTGGCATCACTTGCTGGAAAAGTCAATAGTATTTCTACTATTTTCACGCTTGATATTTTTAAGAAAAAAATTCAACCAGAAGCTTCCGAGTTAAAAATGGTTAAGGTGGGCAAAATTACTGTTGTAGTAGCAATGCTTCTTGCGGTGATAATTGCTCCATTTTTAGGAATCGATAAAAAAGGAGGTTTTGAATTCATTCAGGAATATACTGGATTTGTAAGTCCGGGAATATTTGCAATGTTTATACTTGGCTTTTTCTGGAAAAAAACGAGTTCTAATGCGGCTATGTTTGCTACAATTGGAGGGTTTATACTCTCGGTAATATTTAAATTTTTACCTAGATTCGTGAATTTAGAGTTTTTAAGTAGCTCAGGATTTTCCACATTGGTAGAGCAAAAAGATAAAACTATGGCGTACGAAATTCCATTTTTAGACCGAATGGGATTTGTCTTTCTTATTTGTGTTGTGTTTATGGTAATAATTAGTTTGATTGATCACAAAAAAGGTGTTGTTGTAAAAGGCTTAGAAATTGATACAAAAATGTTTAAAGTTAGTAATGGTTTTGCAGCTGGTGCAATGATCGTTTGCGGAGTTTTAGTGGCTTTGTATTCTATTTTTTGGTAGGTAAATAAACAGTTTGAGCCGGTTTATAAAATTTAATTAGTAATAAGGAACAAATTTTAATTATTTTTCATTTTTGTTTAAGCTCTAAATTTTGTTAGTGCTTTTATACATTTAATTATATATACCAAACTCATATAAATTTAAATAATAACCAAATGTTACATCATAAAACAAATGCGCAGGCTGAAATATTTGGATCAATGCCTGATGGTGCAACCGTTTATTCTTATGAATTAAGTAATCAAAACGGAATGAAATTGAAAGTTATTACTTACGGTGCTACGATAACTTCACTAAAGATTCAACTAGAAAACGGACATTTTATTGATGTTGTTCTAGGCTTTGACACCTTAAACGATTACATAAAGTCTTTTGAGTTAAAAAGCCCTCCTTATTTTGGTGCTACAATCGGCAGATTTGCAGGAAGAATTAAGAACAGTACCTTTAGTTTAAATCAGAAGGCAATATGTTTAAATAAAAATAATAATAATCATTCGCTTCACGGAGGAAACAAAGGATTTAGTCAAAAGCTATGGAATATTGAAAGTATTAATGATGATATGAATTCATCCATCACGTTAACATATGCTAGTCCAGACGGAGAAGAAAATTATCCCGGAAACTTGCTTGTTTCAGTAACTTACAGTTTGTCGAATCAAAACGAATTAATTATTAAATATAAGGCAGTTTCAACAGCCGATACTATTGTTAATTTAACGCATCACAGCTATTTTAATCTCGATGGACACCAATCGAATTTATCCGAACAAGAGCTGTTTGTGAATTCCAATCTTTTATTAGAAACTGATAGTGAATATATACCAAGCGGTAACTACATAAACTTAGATAACCATGCATTCGATTTTCGAGAAACAAAAAAATGTCCATCAAAAATTGACAATACATTTGTTGTAAAAAACCAAAATACAATTGCTGCATCGCTTTTTAGTAAAAACAATAATTTAAAAATGACTGTCGAAACCAATCAGCCCGGAGTGCACATCTATGTTGGTGGTAATTGTTTCAATCTACTAAAAGGCAAGGGGAGCACTGATTATGATGCGGTCAGTGGCATTTGTTTTGAAACTCAAAATTTTCCCGATGCGCCCAATCATAGCAATTTCCCAAGTTCGATATTAAAAAAAGGCGAATGCTATCAGCATAAGACTATTTATAAATTTCGAATACTGTGATACAAAATTAAAAATTTGAGATCAATTGAACCATCAATGTTTAATCTTTTTGGCAAACAATAAAGAACAGAATTTGATAAAAAAACATACAAATGAATGAAATGTTAATTAACAAAACAACCACTTTTTTCCGCGAAATTTTTACTTCCTCTCCAGAAATAATTGTGCTCTCACCGGGAAGAATCAACATTATTGGGGAACATATCGATTATAACGATGGATTTGTTTTGCCGGCGGCCATTGATAAAATTATTTGTTTTGCTTTCCAAAAAAACAATACAAATCAATCCAAAATAATTGCAATTGATCTTAATGAGGAATTTGTTATTGATTTAGCAAAACCAATGCAATTAAGCGATACGGTTTGGACGAATTATCTCCGAGGCGTTATTGAACAACTAAACATAAAGGGTTTTCAGCTCGAAGGTTTTAACTGCGTTTTTAGCAGTAATATTCCTGTAGGTTCTGGTTTATCCTCGTCGGCAGCATTAGAATGCGGTTTTCTGTATGGAATTAATGAACTATTTAATTTGAACATCAAACCCATTGATATTGCGCTATTGGGACAAAAAGCCGAGCATTGGGTAGGTATCAACTGTGGAATTATGGATCAGTTTGCGAGCGTGATGGGTATAGAAAATAAAGTTTTAAAAATTGATTGTAAAACATTGGAACATCAATATCATGACGCTAATTTTAACGATTATTCCTTGATTTTGTTTGATAGCAACGTTAAACATTCGTTGTTCTCCTCAGCTTATAATACAAGACGTGAAGAGTGTCAGGAAGGACTTTCTATACTCAAAAATAATTTTCCTTCTGTTAATAGTTTCCGCGATTGTACGGAAGATCATATTTTAAGTTTACGAAATGTAATTAGCGAAAACGTGTTTAAAAGATGTCATTTTGTAATAAAAGAAATCGAGCGTGTATCTTTAGCTTGTGCAGCTTTAGATTCAGGTAAAATTGAAACTTTGGGTAAACTAATGTATGAAACACATGAAGGATTATCAAAAGATTATGAAGTGAGTTGCGCTGAACTCGATATGATAGTAGCAACATTAAAAAAAGAAGAAGCAGTTGTAGGTTCCCGTTTAATGGGTGGCGGTTTTGGCGGTTGCACCATTAACTTAATAAAAAAAGGTCATGAAGCAATTATAAAAGACAAGCTTTCTGCTTTATATTTTGATACTTTTGGAATAGAATTAAAGATATACGAGGTGAAAATCGGTAATGGAACCTCTTTATATAATCCCCTGTAAATGAAAAATTTCGATATTAATGAGGATCCTCACAGACGTTATAATCCGCTAATCAATGAATGGGTTTTAGTCTCTCCTCATCGTGCCAAACGACCTTGGCAAGGACAGAATGAAACAATTTCTGCTGAAGTTTTACCAGAATATGATCCTAGCTGTTATTTATGCCCAGGTAATACACGAGCTAATGGGGAAGTAAATCCTATGTATGAAGGTTGTTTTGTTTTTCAAAATGATTTTGCTGCGATGAAGCAGGATGAAATAGTGTACGAGGAAAGCGAAGAGAATACCTTTTTTAAAGCACTACCAGAGAGAGGAATTTCTCGTGTTGTTTGTTTTTCGCCCAACCACAACATCACTTTACCTGAAATGCCGCTTGGTACAATTGAAAATATTGTTCGAACTTGGCAAAATGAATACACAAGTTTAGGAAGCATAGATTATATCAATCATGTTCAAATTTTTGAAAATAAAGGAAGTGTTATGGGCTGCAGTAATCCGCATCCGCACGGACAAATATGGGCACAATCATCTTTACCAACTGCCGTGGAGAAAACACAGCATAATTTAAAAGTTTATTATGATACACACGAAAGAAATCTTTTGCAAGATTATCTAAATGAGGAATTAAAATTGAATGAAAGAATTGTAATAGAAAATCAACATTTTGTAGCGTTGGTTCCATTTTGGGCAGTTTGGCCATTTGAAACGATGATAATTAGTAAACGACATTTGGGCAAAATAACTGATTTTACAGCTTCGGAAATAACAGATTTTTCCTTGACTTTGAAACAGCTCACAACTAAATACGATAACTTATTTAAAACTTCATTTCCATACTCATCGGGGATTCATCAAACACCTACTGACGGTTTATTGCATCCCGAATGGCAGTTTCATATGCATTTTTATCCGCCTTTATTACGTTCTGCAACAATAAAAAAATTTATGGTTGGTTACGAAATGATGGGCGAATCTCAAAGAGATATTACAGCGGAAAAGAGTGCTCAAATGTTAAAAGAACAGTCTGATTTACATTATAATAGTTAGTGTAAAGAATAAAAATATAAAAATTGGTTTCTAAGAAAGATTAGGACAATAACCAGCTAAAATTAATAAGTTTAAAAATATTTATAATCTCTGCATCTTGATAAGTAAATGCACGTATTTAAATTTAAATAGATAACTTAAATCAATAATCAGTAAGGCGTTACTATAATCAGTATATCACACAATGAATATTTTGTACTTTTAATTTTTTAATTCGGATGTGAAATGGTAGTAAAACAATTGCATGAATAAATTGAAATTTTTTATACTTCTGCTTGTAATATAGAACATTTTAGGACAACTTTCGATCAGTTTTTCAGCTTATAAAGTTTTAATGATTCAGATATCTAAAAATGTTTTTGCAAAGAGGAGGGAAGGCCTGCTAACTTTATTCTATGCTGCGACCTATTCACGATGCAACTTTTTCAAAAACTTAAGATAGTTTTTAAGTTTTAATTTTCTGTTGCGCGGCTGAAATCGGAAATAACT
>NZ_FRDK01000008.1 GCF_900143245.1 Flavobacterium fryxellicola | reverse complement strand
AGCAATAGATAAAGAAAAGCAAATCAAAAAGTGGTCGCGAGTTAAAAAGGAAGCAGTAATAAACGGAGATTATGATGCATTAGTTAATTTGGCAAAAAAGAATTTTGATAAGTAAATGTTCGGAATTCCTGCTAGCTATTTGACACTCCGCGTCTCTGTGAGTGTTTTTGGCTTGTACTGCATTTTCATTTCAAACGAAAACTCATCAAGCCAAAAATGTATCGAGAAGTGCTTTTCAACAACAGTTCTCGATACAATTTTTAAAGCAGGGCATTTAATTTAAAAAGCAAGTTTAGTTCAGCTTTAAAAACCACTCGAACAGAAGTGCGTAACAGGCGTTTTAGTTAAATAAATCGAGCTTAGTTTAGTTTTAAAAACCACTCGAACAGACGACCGTCATCATCACCATATACGTCTCTTCGAGTGTTTTTGGCTTGTAATGAATTTTGCATACAAAACGCAAACTCATCAAGCCAAAAATGTATCGAGAAGTGCTTTTCAACAACAGTTCTCGATACAATTTTTAAAGCAGGCCATTTACTTTAAAAAGAAAGCTTAGTTCAGCTTTAAAAACCACTCGAACAGACGTGTATAATAGGCGTTTTAGTTAAATAAATCGAGCTTAGTACTACTCACTATTCCTGTCCTCCACGTCTCTTCGAGTGTTTTTGGCTTGTAATGGATTTTGCAAATTAAACGCAAACTCATCAAGCCAAAAATGTATCGAGAAGTTCGTTTAGTTATAAAGGTTCTCGATACAATTTTTAAAGCAGGGCATTTTATTTAAAAAGCAAGTCTAGTTTAGCTTTAAAAACCACTCGAACAGACGCGCGTAACAGGCGTTTTAGTTAAATAAATCGAGCTTAGTACTACTTACTATTCCTGTCCTCCACGTCTCTTCGAGTGTTTTTGGCTTGTAATGAATTTTGCATACAAAACGCAAACTCATCAAGCCAAAAATGTATCGAGAAGTTCGTTTAGTTATAAAGGTTCTCGATACAATTTTTAAAGCAGGGCATTTTATTTAAAAAGCAAGTCTAGTTTAGCTTTAAAAACCACTCGAACAGACGTGCGTAACAGGCGTTTTAGTTAAATAAATCGAGCTTAGTACTACTCACTATTCCTGTCCTCCACGTCTCTTCGAGTGTTTTAGGTTTGTAATGAATTTTGCATACAAAACGCAAACTCATCAAGCCAAAAATGTATCGAGAAGTGCTTTTCAACAACAGTTCTCGATACAATTTTTAAAGCAGGCCATTTACTTTAAAAAGAAAGCTTAGTTCCGCTTTAAAAACCACTCGAACAGACGTGCGTAAAAGGCGTTTAGTTAAATAAATCGAGCTTAGTTCAGCTTTAAAAACCACTCAAACAGACGACACTAATCATCGCCAAACACGTCTCTTCAAGTGTTTTTGGCTTGTAATAAATTTTGCATATTAAACATAGGCCCTTCAAGCCAAAAATGTGTCGAGAAGTGCTTTTAGGTATAAAGTTTTCGATACAATTTTTAAAGTACGGCATTTATTTTAGCAAGGAAGGTTTAGTTTTGCTTTAAAATCCTTTTGTTGTAAAAGAACAACTAGATTAAATTAAAAAACGGCAAGGATACATGCGTATTATTCAAATCATAGATTCTTTAGAAGCGGGCGGTTCGGAGCGCATGGCGGTGCACTATGCTAATACTTTGACACAACAAATTGACTTTTCAGGGTTGGTAGTAACCCGAAAGGAAGGGCCACTTCTAAATCAGATTGAAGAAAAGGTTTCTTATTTATTTTTAAATAAAAAACGAGCCATAGATTTTGAGGCCTTAATGAGATTGAGAAGCTATGTAAATATAAATAAAATTACAATTGTTCATGCGCACAGTACTTCTTTTTTTCTGGCATTTTTATTAAAAGTAACCTGTCCTTCGGTGCAATTAATTTGGCACGATCACTATGGGGATAGTGAGTTTTTATCTAAAAGACCTACACTGGCATTAAGACTAATAGTTCCTTTTTTTAATGGAATAATAGCGGTAAATCAAAATCTTAAAAAGTGGAGTGAACAAAAATTACGGGCTAGAAATGTCCTTTTTCTTCCAAATTTTCCATCCATAGAAAAAAGCATTGCCGCACAAACTGTTTTGAAAGGAAAAGCACGAAAGCAGATTGTTTCTTTAGCCAATTTAAGGGTGCAGAAAGATCATTTTTTAGTGCTGGAAGTGGCCAAAAAGCTGAAAATTTCTCATCCTGAGTGGACATTTCATTTGGTTGGAAAAGATTTTGAAGATGCCTATTCTCAAAAAATTAAGGATTTAATTATTGCTTTTGGTTTAGAAAAAAATGTGTTTCTTTACGGCACCAAACCAGATGTGGGAAATATTTTAGAGCAAGCTGCTATTGGAATTCTTACCTCTCAATCCGAAGGGTTGCCCGTTTCGCTGTTAGAGTATGGATGGTACAAGAAACCGGTGGTAGTAACTAATGTAGGAGAAATAGCGTCTTTGGTAGAAAACGATAAAAATGGATTTCTTGTTGGGGCGCAACAGTCTCAATTGTTTTATGATTCCATAGTGAAATTGATCCAAAACGAGATGCTAAGGAGTAATTTTGGTGCGGCGCTCCACGAGGCGGTTGTTAAAAATAATTCAAAAGAGGCTGTCGTGAAGCAGTATATAAATTGGTTGCAAAATTCTTGTAAATGAAAAAAGAGGATCAATCCTATCTCTATTTAATTCTTTTCCATTTGATCATTGGTGCATTGGGCTTTTTACTGCCTTTTACAGCAAAAATTTACGGATACTCTATTTTTATTTTTGGAGTTTATTATATTATAAAGAAACAAAATAGAAATAACGAAGCACTGATTGCAGCCGCTTATGTCGTAGGAAGTGAAGTTTTCTTGAGAATGACCGGAGGAAATCCCTTGTATGAGATTTCTAAATATGGGGTGATGGTCTTTATTTTAATAGGGATGTATTACAGTGGTTTTTCCAAAGGAGCAGCGCCCTACTGGATCTTCTTGTTGTTGCTCGTTCCCAGTGTGGTTATCAGTGTTTTTGTATTGAATTTTGATACTGACATTCGGAAAGCAATCGCGTTTAATATATCGGGTCCCGTTTGTTTAGGATTAGCGTCGCTTTACACGTTTCGGCGCAAAATTGCATTAGAAGAAATAAATAGGATTTTGCTCAGTATGGGATTACCGATTATTACCTGTATGGTGTATTTAACTTTTTACACACCTAATGTTCAGGAGGTGATTACGGGTACAGAATCTAATTTCCAGACCTCTGGTGGTTATGGTCCCAATCAAGTGGCAACTATTTTAGGTTTAGGGATGTTTATCTTTTTCTCCAGAGTAATATTGGATTCCAAATCAAAATTCCAAATTATAATCAATCTCATAATTGCTTTAAATATCACCTATCGGGGGATGTTGACTTTTTCCAGAGGGGGTATGGTCACGGGATTTCTAATGATTGTTTTGTTGGTCGTGTTTTTATATTTTAAATCTAATTTTGGAGGAAGGGTAAAATTGAATTATATTATTGTAGCACTCGTACTTGCTTTGATGGTTACTTGGGCCTACACTTCATTTCAAACGGGAGGTCTGATCAATAAAAGGTACTCTAATCAAGATGCAGCTGGACGAGTCAAACAAAGCCAATTTACAGGTCGGGAAGACGTGGCTCAAAATGAGATTAATACCTTTTTGAAGAATCCAGTTTTTGGTGTTGGGGTAGGCAAAGGTGCTGAAGTTCGAGAGGATGAAACGGGTGTTCAAGTATTATCCCATGATGAAATTACCCGCATGCTTGCGGAACATGGGTCTCTAGGAATTCTAGGATTATTGATTTTGTTTTTTACGCCCTTGGTGCTATACTTAGAAAACAAATTCAACATGTTTTTATTGTGTTTCGTAGCCTTTTGGTTTTTAACGATCAATCATGCCGCCATGCGTACCGCCGCTCCTGCTTTCGTTTACTCGCTATCATTGCTAAATGTGCAGTTGGGATTTCCAGTAAGAAAAAAGGTTACGAATTGAAAGTAGACTAGTATTTAAGTTCCATTTTAACCATAACGGAAGCGCAATCACAGCTGAAGTTCATCTCCAAACGAGATTCTGTCTCTTTCTTTTTTTCTCCCTTTAGCGCTGGGACCAAAAAAAAAGATACTTAATTCCGTTTTCCAACAATCAAATACTGCAACGAGATTCTGTCTCTTTATTTTTTTCTCCCTTTAGGGCTGGGGCCAAAAAAAAAAGAAAGTTGCTCTTCTTTTCCAACCATTAAATCGTGTAACCAAGAAAGTTTTCGTTCTTTTTTTCTCCCTTTAGGGCTGGGGCCAAAAAAAAAGATACTTAATCTCGTTTTCCAACAATCAAATACTGCAACGATGGAACGTGTTCTTTCTTTTTTTCTCCCTTTAAAGCTGGGGCCAAAAAAAAAGAAAGTTGCTCTTCTGTCCCAACCATTAAATCGCGTAAAAAAGAAACGTATTCGCTCTTTTTTCTCCATTTAGGGCTGGGGCCAAAAAAAAGAAAGTTGCTCTTCTGTCCCAACCATTAAATCGTGTAACAAAGAAAGTATTCGTTCTTTTTTTCTCCCTTTAGGGCTGGGGCCAAAAAAAAAGATACTTAATCCCGTTGTCCAACAATCAAATACTGCAACGAGATTCTGTCTCTTTCTTTTTTTCTCCCTTTAGGGCTGGGGCCAAAAAAAAGAAAGTTGCTCTTCTGTCCCAACCATTAAATCGTGTAACAACGAAAAGTATTCGTTCTTTTTTTCTCCCTTTAGGGCTGGGGCCAAAAAAAAAGATACTTAATCCCGTTTTCCAACAATCAAATACTGCAACGATGGAACGTGTTCTTTCTTTTTTTCTCCCTTTAAAGCTGGGGCCAAAAAAGAAAGTGAACTACTTTTAGAATCATAACTTAATCTAGAAATCGTTTAAAAGTAGCAAGCTCATAGTAAAGTAAACGGCTTGTTTGAAAGGTATTTCCGTGGTCATTTTCGAACAGAATGAAATTACATCATTAAAAAGCTAAGTTTGTTAAAAAATTTAACATATCTTAAATTTTCTTCGGGACAAAAACATTAAATTGCACCCACATAAGTAAAGACCTACCATGTTTTCAGTTGACAAAATGCATTTTGAAATATCAGAGCGAAAGATGATTCTTCGACTTTTTGATGTTCTGTTCGTTTTGACGGCTTTATATGTAACCGGAAATTTATTTGCGTTTGACTATTTTGCGATTTCGGCCACTAATTATTACTGGACAATCGTTTTGGCAATCTACATTAATGTGTTTGGTACTATTTTCGAAATGTACAATCTTCAAGTGGCCAGCAACCAATTTCAAGTATTAAAAAGTACCCTTATCACCGTTTCTACTACTGTTTTAGTGTATTTGTTAACACCTTTTTTTTCGCCACAGTTGCCTTCCAACCGTCTTCAAATCCTATTGTTTTTTCTCGTCATCTTTCTGGCTTTATTTACGTGGCGCATGCTGTATGTTACATTTTTGGCATCGCATCGATTTTTCCAAAAAGCCATTTTAATTTGTGATCAAGAACAAGTGCAGGAGTTAATTTTAGGATTGGAAAATATCGATCCCCATTATAAAATAATTGGCTTCGTTAATACCGATGCCAGTGAAGAAGATATCGAAGAATATCATTATGTACAACACATCAGAAGAGATGATTTGTTTTCTTTTGTAAAAGAAAATGGGATTTCTGAAATTGTGATTGCCTCACAGAAAACAGAAGGAATTACACCTGATTTATACCAACAATTATTGCATTTGCTAGAGTCGGGAAATATCATCCGTGAATATACACAGGTGTATGAGAGTATGACCCAGCGCATTCCAGTACAGTACATGTCTCGGGATTTTTATCGCTTTTTCCCTTTCAGCCGAAGCAATCAAAATAAATTATACTTGCTCACTGCGCGCCTTTTTGAGATTGCCGTTTCACTGGTAGGTGTGGTTATAGGCCTGTTCCTCTTTCCGCTTATTTTGGTGGGCAATGCCATAGGAAATAGAGGTCGTTTATTTTATACACAGCAACGTGTTGGTAAAGATGGGATTGTTTTTGAAATCTTGAAATTTCGTACGATGGTGAAAAATGCCGAAACCAATGGAGCTGTTTTTACCGCTACAAATGATTCTCGCGTGACTGTTTTTGGGCGGTTTTTACGTAAAACCCGCATCGATGAATTTCCTCAATTCATTAATATTTTAAAAGGAGACATGGCAGTCATAGGACCGCGTCCAGAACGTCCCTTTTTTGTAAAAGAAATTGCTGAAATAATGCCTTTTTATGAAACGAGGCACATTATCAAACCAGGGCTTACTGGTTGGGCACAAGTCAATTATTCGTACGGAGAAACAATTAATGATAGTTTGATTAAGCTACAGTATGACTTGTATTATATCAAGCACCGTAGTATTTACTTGGATTTAAATATTGCTTTTAAAACCATAACCACGGTTTTGTTTTATAGGGGACAATAAGAATAGCAACACCATAAAGTACTTGTTGTTGCCTTAGGTTTATCTTTAGTTAAGATGTTAATTAGAGGGATAGGCCTTCTCGTGCAATCGAAAACAGTTTCTTACTAAAGGTTGTCGGGAAAACAGTAAAACAAGATGTACTGGTCTTCCATAGCGTTTAAAAGGATGCACTTTCCGTATCTCGCGCTTTACCTGTTATAAAGAAAAGCCATCAGTTTATAGCGTTCAACATCATTTGTAATCGGTGAATCAGGAATAAAGTGTGCTGATGGATCGGAATCCAACTTCGTAAAAGTGTAGTCTTTCATCTAAATCTATACACTTTCAGACCCTTGGTTTAGCTTAAAAAGGAGTTAACCGTGTTTAAAAAGTAGCCTCAATTAAGCACATGGCAAATCATTAGCATATTTTCTTAAATTATAATGGGAATGCGTTTTTTATTTTGAATCGCCAGTTTGACTAAAAGTATACCGCTTGTAATGACCAGGGGTAAAACCAAAATCAGATGGGCTTTGTTGATGATCAAAAAGAAATAGACTAGTAGCGTAAGCAAATTAAATAAAGCCAATCTATAGATTCCTTTTTTGTTTTTTGTCCAATAAAAATAAAGAAGACCTAATAGAGTAGGGTTAAACAATAAAATATTGTAGTTGTATCCTAATTCGAGATGGGACGAATAGAACCCTACAAAAGTGAAGAAAAGCCCTATTACCGCTATGAAGCTTAGGTAGAACAATGTCACGCTTTTCTTTTTTATGAAAATAATAAACATAAGCAGTACGATGTGCGTGTAGGGATTGTTCCACCAAGAAAAGGGCGCCTCATTTTTAAACTCGATAATCGTTTTGCTTTCTTGGGCTAAAAGATGGCTCTCAAAAGAAGCTTTTTTCAGGCTTTTTAGCAGTTCAAAAGGCAAGAATAGTTGCGTTCCCAATTGATCTACTTTTTTGCCAAAGATGATACTAGTTCCTAATTTTTCATAGAAATGTCCGTAAAAATACGGATACAATATGGTTCTGTACGTAATGTCAGTATCTGCATTTTTTACAATAGCTGCAGTTCCAAGTGTTTTATTTATGATTGCAACGACCATCGAAGTACAGTTTTTGTCAATAAATTTGTAGGTGTAGTGACTCTCTCCCGAAGCTAAAGAGGTATTTAAATTGTCAAACAGTTTTTGTTTTAAGGGAGTCGCAATGTTGAGTTCCTGTTCATAAACGGATCTTTTTTCATACTGATACTGATTGATAAAATCAGGAAAGGAATGCGCTACAGCAAAATATTGCAGGTCTCCTTTTATAAATTTCATTACAAAATTAGATGTGTTAAAGTCAAAAGCGCCATAATTATAAACTACATCAACGGAACTGGTCGAATCCTGAACTCGAATGGCAGTATGTCCAAAAAGAGAGTACGATTCGTTGCCCGTTCCACAGGTAATTACGCTGACTTTTGTGTTTTCTGATAATTGGATATTTTGTCCGAAACTATAATTTATACTGAAAAAAAGAAGTACTACTAATGTAATTTTTTTTAATAAAGAAGCGTTCATTCGTTGGTAGTTAAAAGGGTAAAAGTCAGTGGTTATTATTATGAAATTAAAATTACCACTGTTCTATCGGTGTTTTTCATGCAAAGATACTCAAAGAAAGAAAATACACAGACAAAGTTTTCAAGTTATACAGGAAACCGATTGTGTCGCACGGGTTTCAAATCAAGGTACTGGAAATAGGAGAAGATACAGTAGTGCTTTTTACTTACAAAGGTGCTTGTGAATTAGTTTCTAAACAGTCCCAAATCAACTTTTACGGAAAAGATATTAGAATACAAGGCCGCGCTTTGATTGCCTAAATCGGTTAATGCATAATCTATTTGTATGCCTTTGTATTTAAAACCCAAACCAATATTGGGTTGGAAACCTACCTTTTCAGTGCTGTCTAATTGCTGTATGTTTTGGAAATTTCCAACGCCTGCACGAACGAAAACCAAATCGGTATAACCAAATTCCAATCCCAATGCAGGATCGATGCTAACAAAATCAGTAGCAAGAAGATCATTAGTTCTAGTAAAACGCATATTCATATTGGCTGCAGCCAAAATACTATAATCGTACCGAATAATGAATTTCTTAGCGATTCCTAATTGTGCTTTTGGAGCCGTAATCTCGGTGCTTTCTGGTAGTTCCTGATTTTCTCCGGGAATGGCATTCGCGATTTTCCCATATTCGTCTTCATCTATATTCCAAACATTATACGTTGTTGTGATATCGCGGAGCATCAATCCAAATTGCCAATTGTTTTTTTCGAATTGCAGTCCAAAATCAAAACCAAATCCCCAAGAATTAGCAAAGTTTCCAATAATGCGCCGAATCACTTTGGCGTTGACACCATATTGAAATCCAGGAACAGGAAGTTTTCTCGCATATGAAAAAGTAAATCCGTAATCAGCGGTTGAAAAGAGACTAATGCGGTTATAATCGATATTGCCTTGACTGTCTATTAATTCGGTGGTATTTAAAATGTCATCTACCCCAAACCGAATTAACGAAATTCCCCACGCACTGCGATCATCAATTGGGCTGGCATAAGCCAAATAATCATATTGGGCGATGTTAGCAAAGTAATTTGCGTGCATGACAGCTGCCTGATGGTCTTCCAGATGGGTAAGCCCAGCGGGATTCCAATAGCCAGAATTGACATCGTTTGAAGAAGCCACGACGGTATTGGACATACCCAATGCAGCGGCATCAACGCCAATGTTCATAAACTCATTCGAGTATTTCCTGACGGCTTGACTGTACGTTACCGCACTGACCAAAAGTAGCGCTAAGAGTATTCTTTTTTTCAAGGGTATCATTTTACAAATGGAAAGTCTGTTTAATTTTTATCAAAAATATAATTTTTTAATGAGGTTATTTATTCCTTTTACCAAATAAACTAACAATGAAATAAGAATCCTCAAATAAAGGGGTGAAAAATACTTTTTAAAATAGCATACTCCTTTAGATGACTGCATTTATAGTCCTTTAATCTGTGAGCCGTTTCATTTCAAAAAGAAGAAGCGCGATGGGTAAAGCATGCCATTAAAACTTTTTTAGAAGCCACCATTCCATTGAACTAGGATTTAAAATAAGAATGTTTATTCTATAAAATCAAGGTGCCTCACTTACTTTTTATCTTTTACGGAAAGGGCTTTTTTTGTTTTTTAAAACTTGTAAAGGCTTGTGTGGAACGTTTAGGTTAAAAATCTCCAGTAAAAAACGTTCTTTCGCGCAACTTATTATATTAAATTTGCCAACTTTGGTTCCTTAAACTACATTATGATGAATATTAAAAAGCAGATCCCGAATATAATTACTTTACTTAATCTTTTTTGTGGCTGTATCGCCTTGGTGTTTGCTTTTAACGAAGACTTTGAGATGGCTTTTTATTTTGTTTGTCTGGGTATATTTTTAGACTTTTTTGATGGCTTTTTTGCTCGATTATTCCACGTTTCCAGTCCGTTAGGATTGCAGTTGGATTCCTTAGCAGATATGATAACCAGCGGAGTGGTTCCAGGTTTAGTGATGTTCCAAATGATGGTCAGTCACGCGACAACTGCAGCGGCAGGTCATTTGCAGTTTTTTCCTTATTTGGGATTTATAATTGCGCTGGGCTCTTGCTACCGTTTGGCTAATTTTAATATTGATACTCGTCAAACAGATTCTTTTATTGGCTTGCCCACGCCGGCTAATGCGCTGTTTATTTTAAGCCTGCCCTTAGTTTTAAAATATACCGACTCCTTAATTATAGTGGAGCTTTTGACTAATCCTTGGTTTTTGTTGGTACTTACCTTTTTGAGTGCTTACATGTTGAATGCTGAAATCCCCTTGTTTTCTTTGAAAATCAAGAAATTTAGTTTCAAAGAAAATGCGCTTCAATTTGCCTTTTTAATGGTGTCCCTTTTATTGTTAGTTTTCTTTCAGTACTTAGGAATTCCTTTATTAATTCTTTTTTATGTTTGTTTGTCCGTGGTGAATAACAAAGTACTCAAAAAGTAGCTTTTATAAATGAGAAAACAAGCAGTCCGAAGAAAAGCGACGGTGGTACGTAAGCCAAAAAAGAAAGCAGCCGTTTTCTCTGGGAAGCTTGTACGCTATTTGATTGTTGCTTTTTCGATTGCATTGTTAATCGGTATCGGTTTTCATTATCGAAATGGTTTGGCCTATTATTTAGGGTTTAAGTCGGACAAAACCAGTAGAGCCGAGAGTGAAGACAAACGGATTTCTGATGTCCGTAATTTTCAGGTTCTCGAAAAACACCAGGGTAAAAGTATTGGGATAGATGTGTCAGAATACCAAGGTAAAATCAGTTGGTCTTATGTAGATACATTAGAAAAAAAGTATCCGATACATTTTGTATTTATTCGTGCTACGGTAGGTAAAGATCGCAAAGACCGTCAGTTTGATACGAATTGGCTTGGCGCCAAAGAAAACAAAATGATTCGGGGAGCCTATCATTATTACCGTCCCAATGAGAATTCATTGGAACAGGCCGAACTCTTTATTACTACTGTTCATCTTCAAAAAGGGGATTTGCCACCTGTTTTGGATATCGAAAAGTTACCAAAAAACCAATCGATTGCCAATCTGAAATTAGGACTGAAGCGCTGGTTGAAAGCCGTGGAATGGCACTACGGTGTAAAGCCTATTATTTATACGGGAGAGCGCTATTATGATGATTTTTTAAAAGAAGAATTCAGCGATTACCTTTTTTGGATTGCTAATTATAACTTTTATAGAGAGGAAATAGGAACGGATTGGCTTTTCTGGCAGTTCACGGAGAAAGCATCAATTCCCGGAATCAAAGGCAATGTCGATGTCAATATTTATAATGGTGATTTACAGCAATTGCAGTTTATAACAGTAGAATAGTGCTCTAATCTACCTTTTATTCGAAATAAAAAAGACTACCATCGCAAAAAAAGCCAAAGCAGCTAAAAAAATCAAAACTGATTTTGGATTTGCAAAGTTGATGGTAAAACCCATTTCCGCTACTTTCTTAGGAGGTAAAATGCGTGGATCTTCTTTATTATAATAGAAAATTCCCCAAACCCAATTTTTGGGATCATTTTTCCATCGGTCTGAAGTTTCTTTTGAAGGTTCTTGGTATGATGACATCTTGCTATATTATTTGGATACTAAAAACCAGGATCTAAACACATAAAACTACCAATTTAAAATTCGAGCTTCTTTTTTCTTAGTTCAAAATTTTGTCCAAGATAGACGCGACGTACCATTTCATCTTCTACTAATTCTTCAGGAATCCCTGCTTTTAAGATTCCACCTTCAAACATAAGGTACGTTTTATCGGTAATGGCTAGGGTTTCTTGAACATTATGATCCGTAATCAAAATTCCGATATTCTTGTTTTTTAATTGCGCTACAATACGCTGAATGTCTTCCACCGCTACTGGATCGACACCTGCAAAAGGTTCATCCAGCAATATAAATTTAGGGTCAGTGGCTAGGCAACGAGCAATTTCAGTACGACGGCGTTCTCCTCCAGAAAGCAAATCGCCACGGTTAGTCCGAATGTGTTCCAAGCTAAACTCATCAATCAGGCTTTCCATTTTTGCTTCTTGTTCCGCTTTGGAAAGTTTGGTCAATTGCAAAACGCTCAGTATATTGTCCTCGATACTCAACTTTCTGAAAACAGAGGCTTCTTGTGCTAAATACCCAATTCCCTGCTGTGCTCTTTTGTACATCGGATAATCGGTGATGTTCAAGTCATCAAGAAAAATATTGCCTGAATTTGGTTTAACCAATCCCACAATCATGTAAAAAGAGGTTGTTTTTCCGGCACCATTAGGACCTAAGAGTCCAACGATTTCTCCTTGGTTCACCTCTACCGAAATGCCTTTTACAACACTGCGCCCTTTATAGGTTTTGATTAGATTTTCGGCTCTTAATTTCATCGTTTGATGGTTTATTTGTTGAAAAAGTTAGCGGATTAAATGTTTAATTGGTGAAGCGCTTAATTGTTTAACCCTTTGATGGTATCATTATTTATGGATCAAATAAACGAATAAACAATTAAACGGTTTCACTTGTTAACAATTATTTGGTAGCCATTTCTTCTAAGGCTTCCCAAAATTCATAGGCTCTTCTAAGATGAGGTACTACAATAGTTCCTCCTACAAGTGTTGCGATTCCCATGGCTTCCATCATTTCTTCTTTGGTAACGCCTTCTTTATGGCTGGTTTCCAAATGGTATTTCACACAGTCATCGCATCTTAAAACTGCCGATGCGACTAATCCTAGCAACTCTTTAGTTTTTACATCTAGTGCGCCAGCAGCGTATGCATTGGTATCCAAATTAAAAATTCGTTTCACAATTTTATTGTTGTCTGCTAGTAATTTTTCGTTCATTTTAGAACGGTATTCATTGAATTCTTCGATTATATCAGCCATTTATTTTTTTTTGATTTTTTACTACTATTTTTGAAATTAAGATACTTGCTTCATAGATTAATAACATTGGAATCGTGACTATTATCTGACTCACGACATCCGGTGGCGTTACTATAGCGGCGACTATAAGAATGATGATTACCGCGTATTTCCAATATTTCCTCAAGAAAACGGGTGTTACCAGCCCAAGTTTAGTCAAGAAATAGATGATTATAGGCAATTCGAAAAACAGTCCGCAAGCAATCACGCTGGTTTTTACGAGTCCAATGTAAGAATCAATACTAAATTGGTTCTTTACGACGTCACTGATAGTAAATGTTGCAAAAAAGTTGACAGACATAGGCACAATTACATAGTACCCAAACAAGACGCCTATGAAGAAAAGTAAGGAAGACGAAAAAATAAATAGTTTCGCGTGTTTTTTCTCTGATGCATATAAAGCGGGACTTATGAATTTCCATACTTCCCACAGTATAAACGGAAATCCAAGAATGAATCCAGCCGTTATACAGGTCCAAATCAAAACATTGATTTGCCCTTCCATATTGGTGTTTTGAATGATAAAAGGCATTTCTGTAACGCAAATAGTTTCGGCGAAGCCCAATTGATTGGAGAGATCACAAAAAAAGCGGTAGGTGATAAAATTAGCATTGGTGGGCCCAAAAATGATCACATCAAAAATGTAGTCACTCACAAAAAAGGTGAATGTAGCCAAAATTAATATCGCAATTGTACTTCGAACCAATAACCATCTTAATTCTTCAAGATGATCTAAAAACGACATTTCGTTTAAGTTTTTTTTTGCCATTATACTATTCCTTCTTTTAAAATATCGTGTAAATGCAGTATGCCTTTGTAGTGCGTATCGTCAACAACTACCAATTGAGTAATGGAAAAATCTTCCATTATATTTAATGCTTCTACTGCCATTGCATTGGAAGAAGTCATTTTTGGGTTTATGGTCATAATATCTCGAGCCGTTAAATCAGCAAAAGTATCGCGGTCGTTTAGCATTCTTCGAATGTCGCCATCAGTAATAATACCAATTACTGTGTCATTTTCGACTACGGCAGTTACGCCAAGACGTTTTTCGGAAATTTCAAATATAACCTTTTTTATAGAGGCGTTTGGAGTAACCATAGGTTTTAGGCTGTGCTCTAACATGTCTTTTACACGGAGCAATAATTTTTTGCCTAACGCACCACCAGGATGATACACCGCAAAATCTTCGGGTTTAAAATCCCGCATTTCCATTAGGCATACCGCAATCGCATCGCCCATGACTAATTGTGCCGTAGTGCTATTGGTGGGCGCTAGGTTGTTCGGGCAAGATTCCGCATCGATAGTAGTATTTAAAATATAGTCGGAACCTTTAGCTAAGAAGGAGGTCATGTTGCCTGTTATTGCAATCAGCGTGTTTCCAAATCGTTTTAAAAGCGGAACCAAAACTTTTATTTCTGGACTGTTGCCACTTTTTGAAATACAAATGATAACATCCTCGCTTTGAATCATGCCTAAATCTCCATGAATGGCTTCCGAAGCATGCAGAAAAAGGGATGGCGTCCCAGTAGAATTGAAGGAAGCGACCATTTTTTGAGCTATGATTGCGCTTTTTCCTATTCCTGTCACGACTAATCGCCCCTTTGAATTATAGATTTTTTGTGTGGCTTCAATGAAGTTATTGTCTAGTAAATCAATTAGTTTAGCTATGGATTGGCTTTCCGATAAGATGGTTTTTTTGGCACTGGCCAATATGTTTTCTTTAGTGATCAAAACAGAATAATTAAAATTTGTATGTGTAAAAGAAATTTGTACCTTTAGGTGTCGCAAATTTATACAAAATACCACATAATAAAGAATGAATCCAAACGAAATTGACATACACAAAGAATTAAAGAAGTATTTTGGCTTTAGCCAATTTAAAGGATTGCAGGAACAAGTCATAAAAAGTATACTGAATCAACAGAATACATTTGTGATTATGCCTACTGGAGGAGGAAAATCGCTTTGTTATCAATTGCCTGCCTTAATTCAAGAAGGAACGGCCATAGTCGTTTCCCCCCTAATTGCTTTAATGAAAAATCAGGTCGACGCAATCCGAAGTTTGTCTTCTGAAAACGGAGTGGCTCATGTTTTAAACTCTTCCCTTACTAAAACTGAAATTACGCAAGTAAAAAAAGACATCACGTCCGGATTGACCAAGTTGCTCTATGTAGCTCCGGAGTCTTTGACTAAAGAGGAGTATGTTAATTTCCTTAAAAATGTTACCATTTCTTTTGTAGCAATTGATGAAGCCCATTGTATTTCAGAGTGGGGACATGATTTTAGACCAGAATATCGAAATTTGAAACACATTATCAAGCAACTTGGCGATGTGGCCATTATAGGTTTGACTGCTACGGCTACACCAAAAGTGCAGGAAGATATTCTGAAAAACTTGGATATGACCGATGCTACAACTTTTAAAGCCTCTTTCAATAGACCTAATTTATACTACGAAGTTCGCACAAAAACAAAAAATATTGAATCGGATATTATTCGATTTATAAAACAACACAAAGGGAAATCAGGAATTATTTATTGTTTGAGTCGCAAAAAAGTGGAAGCTATTGCCGAAGTTTTGCAAGTAAACGGCATAAGCGCTGTGCCTTATCACGCAGGATTAGATGCTAAAACCCGAGCCAGACATCAAGATATGTTTTTGATGGAAGATGTAGATGTGGTGGTGGCTACAATCGCTTTTGGAATGGGAATTGATAAACCAGATGTGCGCTTTGTAATTCATCATGACATTCCAAAATCGTTGGAAAGTTATTACCAAGAAACGGGTCGTGCTGGTCGCGACGGCGGAGAAGGGCATTGCTTAGCTTATTATTCCTATAAAGATGTGGAAAAATTAGAGAAATTCATGTCCGGTAAACCAGTTGCTGAGCAGGAAATTGGTTTCGCTTTATTACAGGAGGTTGTGGCTTATGCCGAAACTTCCATGTCAAGACGGAAATTTTTACTGCATTATTTCGGTGAGGAATTTGATGATGTACATGGCGAAGGTGCTGATATGGATGACAATATTCGCAATCCAAAAGCGAAAGTAGAGGCCAAAGCACAAGTCGCAAAGCTGTTAGAAGTGGTGCGGGATACCAAACATTTATACAAATCTAAAGAAGTTGTCTTTACTTTAATTGGTCGCGTAAATGCAGTAATTAAAGCACATAGAACGGATGCACAATCCTTTTTTGGATGTGGTGCAGGTCATGATGAAAAATATTGGATGGCCTTATTGCGCCAAGTATTAGTCGCCGGGTTTTTATCGAAGGATATTGAGACCTATGGCATTGTAAAAATCACAGATAAAGGATTGGATTTTATTAAAAAACCACAATCTTTTATGATGTCTGAGGATCATGAATACAATGAAACGGTAGACGAAGCGATTGTAACAGCTTCAAAATCTACAGCAGTCGCCGATGAAGTTCTCATGGGAATGTTGCGTGATTTGCGAAAAAAAGTAGCTAAAAAAGTAGGCGTTCCTCCATTTGTGGTTTTTCAAGATCCTTCACTGGAAGATATGGCTTTGAAATACCCTATGTCTCAAGAAGAGCTGATTAATATTCATGGAGTTGGCGAAGGAAAAGCAAAAAAATACGGAAAGGAATTCTTAGAATTAATTAGCCGCTATGTTAGCGAAAATGATATTACCCGTCCAGAAGATTTAGTAGTGAAATCCACTGGAGTTAATTCTGTAAATAAGCTTTATATTATTCAAAATATCGATAGAAAATTGTCTTTGGATGATATCGCTTCCGCCAAAGGAATCAACATGGATGCTTTGATTAAAGAAATGGAACAAATTGTATATTCGGGAACCAAACTCAATATAAAATACTGGATTGACGATATGTTGGACGATGACCAACAAGAAGAAATTCATGACTATTTTATGGAATCCGAATCTGATAATATAGAATCTGCACTTAAAGAATTTGATGGAGATTATGATCTTGACGAATTGCGTTTGATGCGAATTAAATTCATTAGTGAAGTAGCGAATTAAAGTAAAATTCCAATAATAGAAATTCCAAATTCCAATTCGTAACCTAATTGTAATTTGGAATTTTTTTTGCTGGAAATTATCCCTCATAAACTTCACCTCGATGCGGCTTCAAAGCATCGCGAACCTGAATCATATTTTCATCGGTGACCACCATGAAAGCAATTGCTTGCATTTCGCTTTGAATCTCAAAACCGGTGATATTTAAAGCAAGTTTTTCAATTGCGATGTATTCTTTCAAATGAATTTCGTGATGCTCTGCCGTTTTTGCAGAAGCAGGCCCACGGAAATCCCAAATTAATTTTATTTTTCTTGACATTTTTCGATATGATTAGTGTGTTGCCTATGATCAGGTTTATTGGTGTTGAGGAGGCAAAGTTACAAAGTCTAATTCGAAAAGAGGTCAATTTTAAAAATTGAAAACGGATTGTTCTTTCAATGAGAAGAAGTCAGTTCAAAATACTACTTTTGTACCAGAATTATGTAAGACACTTTTAAACGTCTGATAATCTAAAAATCGAACAATCAAAGACAATGCCTCAAGAACTTTTATTACAGGTTACTCCAGAAATAGCTACAAACGAATTGTTGCTAAAAGACTATTTATCGAAACAAATCAAAGTTTCGGTAGCCAATATTCAGCATGTTTCTATATTAAAACGCTCTGTAGATGCGCGTCAGAAAGCGATTAAAATCAATTTGAAAGTGGCGATATATTTAAAAGGAGAGCCTTTTCAGGAAAACAAAATCCAACTTCCTGATTACAAAAATGTGGCAAGCGCACAAGAAGTAATCGTAATAGGGGCAGGACCAGCAGGGCTTTTTGCTGCTTTGCAATTGATAGAGTTGGGATTGAAACCTGTAGTGATTGAACGCGGAAAAGAGGTTCGTGGACGTCGTCGCGATTTGAAAGCCATTAATGTCGATCATCTCGTGAATGAAGATTCTAATTATTGTTTTGGTGAAGGGGGTGCGGGAACCTATTCTGACGGGAAGTTGTACACGCGTTCTAAAAAGCGTGGTGATGTCACTCGGATTCTCGAACTGTTTGTTGCTTTTGGGGCTTCGGAGGATATAATGATTGAAGCGCATCCTCATATTGGGACTAATAAATTACCACAAATCATTCAGGATATTAGGGAGAAAATCATCGAATGTGGTGGACAAGTTTTGTTTGAAACCCGATTGACAGATATTTTAATAAAAAACAATGAAGTTCAGGGAATCGTTACTCAAAAAGGAGACACGATTCTTGCTCGTAAAATCATTCTGGCTACAGGACATTCAGCTCGTGATATTTTTGAATTATTGGATAGAAAGAAAGTTTTCATAGAAGCTAAGCCTTTTGCCTTGGGCGTTAGAGCGGAGCACCCACAATCTTTAATCGATAGCATTCAGTACAGTTGCGATTACCGTGGTGAACATTTACCTCCAGCACCTTATTCTATTGTGAAGCAGGTTAATGGTCGCGGAATGTATTCGTTTTGTATGTGCCCCGGTGGTGTTATAGCGCCTTGTGCTACGAGTCCAGGCGAAGTAGTGACGAACGGTTGGTCACCATCAAAAAGGGATCAGGCGACGGCCAATTCTGGAATTGTAATCGAATTGAAATTAGAAGATTTTAAACCATTTGCCAAATTTGGTGCTTTGGCCGGAATGGAATTCCAAAAAAGTATCGAGCAACGCGCGTGGCATTTAGCTGGAGAAACTCAAAAAGTACCAGCACAGCGGATGATTGATTTTACTCAAAACAAAGTATCAGCGGATATTCCTAAAACCTCTTATGTTCCAGGAACCACTTCGGTAGAAATGGGGCAAGTTTTTCCTGGTTTTTTAAGTCAGATTTTACGAGAAGGATTTACCGAATTTGGGAAATCCATGCGAGGTTATTTAACAAATGAAGCTGTTCTTCATGCACCTGAATCCAGAACATCTTCGCCGGTGCGTATTCCTAGAGATCCATTGACATACGAACATGTCCAAATAAAAGGATTGTATCCGTGTGGAGAAGGTGCTGGTTACGCGGGCGGAATTATATCTGCTGCCATTGATGGAGAAAAATGCGCTTTGATGATTGGTGCGATTTTGAACAAATAAAAGACTGGAATTAGGAATTTTGCACTGTAAAATAAATCAAAATACCCACAATAAGGAATAGACTTAATGATCGTAACTGATGACTCGAGCTATTTTCCATTGCGTGTCTTGTTTCTTCCAAATCATAAGAAATTTAAATGTGCCAATTTCTTCTATTCCATTTTCAACATGGCGAAATTCGTGAACGCCGATTTCAATTGCTCCATAGTCTTTAATTGGATGAACCTCCAGAGTTCCTTTGATTAGTTTTCGGGTGAGTTTATTTTCATTTTTAAACATAGTCGAAAAATTGGTAAAAACGGTTTCATACGAAAGCAATCCCCCATTGTCTTGAAACCATTCTAAATCTTCCGTAAATAGAGACTTGAATTTTTCCAAATCTTTATTGTTGAATGCTTCAAACATAATCGCATCCATTTGTTCGATTTCCTTATAGAGTGCAGCGGATGTTGGTGCAACTTTTTTTTCTTGTGCAGTAGCAGCATTAAAATATACTAAAGCAACAATTAAATATAAAAATAAATGAATTTTGTAGCCGTCTTGTTTCATAATAATTATTTTTGAGAGGATAGGTTTGTAATTGGTTTTGGTCAAATGGCAACTATTTCTTTTGTTTTTTTACAGCAACGGCAATTTATGAATCGGCAGTTCCATAATACAGAAACTATTTTTTTTTTAAAATAAACCAAGCCTTCAACAAAGTACACTTCATTTACCTCGCCTGTTTGTTCATAGGGTTTGTCTGGATGACTAAAATAATCGTCCATTCGGTCTATAAACTTATAGGGGTTTTCTTTGTCAAAAAGGGCTTGACTTACAGCAATAGTGAATTTAGGCAAATTTGAATCATTATAATTAGCGGCGTTGCTATCATTATAAATTAGTAGAATACCTTCTTTCTGTACCAAAGCAAGAGGGCCGCGTTCAACTAAACGGCTATCGAAAAACCCCATGCGAGGATTTAAAATGGTAATCATTTTTCTATTTTCATCATTTTCTGCAACGTTCCAATGGATGAGATCTTCGTAATATAATAGATACAAATCAGTATCCCCAAAATACATCCAATATTTGCCTTTTATTTTTGCAGCGATTATCTTGTTGCCGGCTAATTTACAAACGATAGCACCAGATTGAGACCGTAAATCTTTGTATTTTTCTTCCTTTATAATTAAGCCGTGTTTGGTCCAGGTGTATAAATCTTTTGAGCTGGCTAAACAAAGTCGGGCAATTTTACCATCGAAAGAAATATAGGTCATGATGTATGTGCCATTCTCACTTTCTATAATTCGTGTTTCCTCAACGCCACCTTGCCATTCGTACTTTTTCATCGTATCGTTGCTGGGTAGAATATAGGCAGTGGTTGTTTTTTAAAATGAAGTCCGTCATCGTTAATGGTCAGTCCCAGTTTTGATGTCAGGTCTTTGTCTTGTGCTCTGTAAATGAGATATGCCTTTCCGTTTTTGACAATTACAGAGGGATTCAGTACATTTCGTTCTTCCCAATGTACTTGTTTGTTACTGATTGGAGATTGAAAAACTTGATGGAATTCAGGTTCCAAAATAGAGTTGAGGCTGTCTACTTTTAGAAAGTGGAGCACCGCCCAATCCTTTGTTTTAGTTTCCAAGCGGTATTCTGAAACACTGCCGCAACCATCTAGAATTACTACTAATAACAGTGTAATGGTTAGTTTCATAATGTTTGTAAAGTTAAAGAAGGAGGAACCGCCTGATTCCCGCAGTTAGTAGTGTTTCGTAGTCTCTAATAGTTATACAAGAGTGTGATAGGGTAAAGTTCGATTTATTTTATTGAATAACAATTCGCTTTTTAAAAGTACTAGTTTTTTGGTTGCTTCTAGTTGTTTCGTTTCCCTTGGAATTGTCTTATTGGACTTAACAGCCTTTTTTAAAAAATGAATGACCATTTCATAATCATGCCATTCTCCAAGCATATCCGTTAGCGTAATCTTTTCAGGAACTAGTTTACTTTGATGATTTAAATCAAAGATTTTTGTATTGTATCCATGTACTTTTAATCTTTTCCGAAAGGCATGAATTTGTTTCTTTTTAAAAGCGTTCCTACTAATTATTTTTTTTTTCTCCTTGCTGATTTTGTTCAAATATCGATTCGTTTTCTTTGACCTTGTTTTTTTAAGAAAACGAATGATCATGGGATACTTTTGTTTTAACTTTTTGATGAAGCGCGTATTGGCAATTGAAAAGAAGTCTTTTCGTTCTCTCTCCTCTCGTTTCTTTAAGCGATAGGAATAGCTTTTGATTAAATGAAAATTGGGCTGCTGTTCTAGAATAGCTTGAACTACTTGAATTTCCCTAAGTTTTCCTGCTTTTTTAAAAATAATTTTAAATGGTGCAAAGGTTTTTTTAAGTTTAAATGTCTTTGAGCAAAAGGCAACCAATTCAAATAATGCCTTAAATCTTTTAAGTTCAACCCGTAGTTCATGGAAAGTTTCGACAGTATAAACTACAGGTGCTGTTTCCAATAGGCGGTTTACAGCACTTTTATGGTTATTAAAATAGGTTTCAAGTACTTTCATTTTGTGGAACTTGAGTTGGTAATTTTACGAATCGTAGGGCCTATCCTTAGATTTTCCCTAATGAAAGGTTAGCTAAAAATAGTGAAGTAAATTTAATGAAAAACCATAGAATAAAATGATTATGGTGTTTAAAATCAAATTGTTATTATAGTTAAAAATAAAATCCAACAAGAGTTGAAAAAGAGAAAATTTGTTATCGGTTGCTGTGCTAATTGATTTTGTATTGCTACTACAATTGGGTCTTTACTAAACTAGTCGCACGCGTATTTTGAACTTTTTGACTTTTGGTCGGGCGGTGCGTACCATCCTGATTTTAGACAAGCTACGAAAACTTTTTTAGCGTAAGGAAGCCGCACCACTTTTTGCTAAAGAAGGTAAAACAATTACTTGCTTTGACAAAATTCATCCTAATAATACCAATTCCTAGTTGGTGTTATTTATTTTACTATTCATTTCCATGTAATCTACTGTTAGGTCAGACAACGCCTTCATTCCTAATACAAAACCACTTTCATCGATATAGAAATCGGGCGTATGATGAGGGGCAGTTTCTGAAATGGCCTTGCCTTTAGGAGCGCCACCAAGAAAAAAGTACAGCCCTGGAATCTTTTCCTGAAAATAGGAAAAGTCTTCTGCGCCAGTTACGGCAGGTGTAATAGAGACGTTCTCTTTGCCAGCAGTTGCTTCCAGTGTGGGAACCATTTTTTCTGTCAATAATGGGTCATTGTAGGTAATAAGAGTTTGATTAGTTATAGTTATATCAGCTGTGGTTCCGGCACTTTCAGCAATTGAATTTACAACTTGTTTTAGTCGGGAATGCATCATGTCTTGCACTTTGCGGTCTAGCGAACGAATGGTACCGGTCATAATTAGTTCCTCTGGAATAACATTACTTCTTACTCCGGCGTTGATTTGCCCCACACTAATAACTGCAGCAGACTCAGTTATGTTAACATTTCGGCTTACAATCGTTTGGATTCCCATCACAATTTGAGCAGCTGTGACGATTGGATCAACACCCAGCCATGGATAAGCACCGTGTGTTTGTTTGCCTTTAATTTTAATCGTGAACCAATCCGAAGCTGCCATAGTTCCCCTTGGACGGTATTTTATTTTGCCCACTTCTGTTTGGGCATTGATGTGTAGTCCAAAAATAACATCAACTTTAGGATTTTCTAAAACGCCTTCTTTTACCATCAATTTTGCTCCTCCTTCTTCTCCTTCAGGTGCACCTTCTTCAGCGGGTTGAAAAATAAATTTAACAGTCCCTTTTAATTCGCTTTTTATAGAAGCTAAAATTTCGGCAGTTCCCATCAAAATAGCAATATGGGTGTCATGTCCACACGCATGCATCACTGGCACTACTTTTTGATTGTATTCTCCTTCCACTTTAGAAGCAAATGGAATAGCTACCCGCTCCTTTATTGGTAAGGCATCTATATCTGCTCTAAGGGCGACAACTGGTCCGGGTTTCCCTCCTTTTAAAATTCCAACAACTCCTGTTTTAGCGACTCCTGTTTGTACTTCGATACCTAAAGCGCGTAAATGTGTCGCTATTTTTTCGGCGGTTTTAAATTCTCTATTCCCTAATTCTGGATTTTGATGAAAGTCCCTACGCCATGAAATGACTTTGGATTCTAAAGACTCGGCTTTCTTGCTAATCTTAGTTTTTAGGGTGGTGTTTTGTGCTGAAGCTACACAGGCGAAAGAAAATAGAACTGCAGAAATGAATGTTTTTTTCATGAGTGGTGTTTTAGTAAAGAATGACATGCTTAAAATGCATATTTTAATTAGATTTTTGGAAAAAAACCTAAATTTTGTTAAAAACAAATATATAAATTAATAGTTTATAGTTTTGGTATTTAGACAACTAAACTCCACTTGGAAAAAATGTTAAAAAGAAAAGTTTTTTCCACTGAAAATATAAATCCCTAAAGAATCTGTGTGCTACTGCTACGTAACAATAAACAGATGAGTACAGTAAGTTTTGATTATAAATTTTGACAGCATAAAAAGAGGTTTTGATTTAGAAAGAACGAATTCGTACGGTTCATAAAATCATTCTCATATTTACAAGGTGTTTTTTGAATCCTGCCTTTTCATACGCCTTGATGGCTGAAGCATTTTCACTGTAAACGTCTAATTGAAGTTCGAACACTTCGTGTAAGTTACACCAAGATTTAAGTGCTTTTATGATTGACGCGTTTACTCCCTTTCCTCTGTGATCAGGATCGGTATACATGAATCCAAGATATCCATACGTTTCGTGATTCAAATAAGGTTTTGAAGCCTCTATTCTAGCGTATCCGGAGGCAATAATTTCTGCATTTATTTCAGCTACCAATACTTCTATATGAGGGGCAGCAATCATTTTTTCAATATCATAATAATGAATCGGATCTTCTTTTAAAGTTGGGTCGTAAGGGCGTTCGGCAGTAATAATTCCTTGTTCAAATACAAGAAGTTTCTCTAAGTCGGTATGGCGTGCTTTTCTGATGGTTATAGGAGACATGGTGTAATTTTTAAATATTTATAAAAATACAACAGAATTTTGAACGGTGTAGCATCATTTTATTTAGATATTTTTTTAATAATTCAACTTCAACAAATCGAAAGAGAACGTTAAAGCCCCTGTCGCTATTTATCTTTTTTGTATTTTTGACCTGAAATTCACCACTATGATAGAAGAAAATGTAATCTTAGTTAATAAAAATGACGAGCAAATAGGACTTATGCCTAAGCTTGAAGCACATGAAAAAGCGGTGTTACATCGGGCCTTTTCTGTCTTTGTTTTGAATAGTAAAAATGAAATCATGCTGCAACAGCGGGCAGGTCAAAAATACCATTCCCCTTTGTTGTGGACCAATACGTGTTGCAGTCATCAGCGTGAGGGAGAAACAAATATTCAAGCCGGAAGCCGACGATTATTTGAAGAAATGGGCTTTAAAACAGAACTTAAGGAACTGTTTCATTTTATCTATAAAGCTCCTTTTGATAACGGCTTGACAGAACATGAGCTGGATCACGTGATGATAGGGTATTATAATGGAGAGCCCGTTATCAATCCGGAGGAAGTTGAAAGTTGGAAATGGATGAAAATTGTGGATGTCAAAAAGGATATGGAGCTTCATCCTTTAGTATATACTATTTGGTTTAAAATCATTTTTGAAGAGTTTTATCATTTTTTGGAAGAACATAAAAGCCCTCTTTCTTCAGAAGAGGGAAAGCATAATACCTAAATCATTCTATTATATGAAAGTTACCATTTCGAGAAAAGCCCATTTTAATGCGGCACACAGATTGCACAGGAAAGATTGGAGTTTTGAACAAAACGATGCGATTTTTGGGAAGTGTAATAATCCTAATTTCCATGGACATAATTATGAACTGATAGTCAGCGTAACGGGTGAGATTGATCCTGAAACCGGCTATGTTATGGATGTGAAGTTTTTAAGTGATATAATCAAAGAGGATGTTGAGAATCAATTTGATCATAAAAACTTAAATTTAGACGTTCCCGAATTTCAAGATTTAAATCCAACAGCTGAAAATATAGTAGTTGTGATTTGGAACAAGATCAGAAAAAAAATAAAGTCAGAATTTGAATTAGAAGTAGTTCTATACGAAACACCTCGAAATTTTGTAACGTATAAAGGAGAATAATGGAACTAAAAGTAGGGGACAAAATCCCTAAATTTACGGCAAAAGATGCAGATGGAATTGATTTTGACAGTCAAAACATTGTGGGACAAAAACCCTTAGTTATTTATTTTTATCCTAAAGACAATACGCCAGGTTGTACTACACAAGCCTGCAGTTTTAGGGATCAATATGAAGATTTTAAAGATTTGGGTGCTGAAGTTATAGGGATTAGTAGTGATAGTGTAGCATCGCATCTAAAGTTTAGTAAGCAATATAAGTTACCCTTTATTCTTTTGTCAGATTATGATAAAAAAATTAGAAAATTGTTTGGAGTTCCTACTGGTATGTTTGGTTTGCTTCCAGGAAGAGTAACCTATGTAACCGATAAAAATGGAATTATTCAAATGATTTTCGACAGTATGCTGGCTACAAAACACATTCCTAAAGCACTACAAGCAATCAAAAAATTAGCGATCTAAGATCTCTTACTTGAGACAGTTGTTGATCACTATTTTTTTGATTCGATTGATTTCTAGAGTATATTACGGATTAATCGAAAGTATTTGAAATAGTAATGCTTTTTGAACTGCAGGAGAAATACCTATTTATTTCCTAGTTGAAACGATTGTTTATCATGTTAGAGAAGCAAATTAACTATTCTGGAAATAGATATCATCAATACATTTAGGTATACAGCTCCTATCTTGGTCCTGATTTCACGGTTTTGTAGGAAGTACTGCGAGCTATCAAATAGTAAAAAAAGGATATACTTTATAATGGCTTAGAATTGGAATGTGAGAACGAAACAGAAAACTATTGCAAACCGATTCCTGTTTTGATTTCAAAGGGAAGGAATGTCTTCATTCTCAAAGGAGAAGCTTCAATTTTAGAAATTTACATTTCATAGTCGGTAATAGAAAGATTATGTGTACTTTTGCAGACGCAAATTAAAATTCAAATTTTAAAAAAATAAAAATGGCAAACATTAAGAATTTAAAAAAAGACATCAACTACGTTTTAGGAGATATTATTGAAGCAGTTTACTTGTTCGAAATTTCTACTACAGGAAAACCAACAACGGAAACAAATGATTTAATCGACGAAGCTATCGCCGCTTTTGACGCTTTGATCACAAAAGTGAATGCAAAAAAGGTAGAAGATAAAAAAGCACACTTCAAACAAATCAATGTTGAATTGGAACAAACTGCTAATCAATTGATTGCCAAAATCAACGATTTGTAGTCAAAAAAAAAGCAAAAAAAGTTTGAATTTGTTTTGGAAAACAGAAATTCAGACTTATATTTGCACCCGTAATGAGTCGCCAGCGTAGCTCAGTTGGCTAGAGCAGCTGATTTGTAATCAGCAGGTCGTGGGTTCGAGTCCCTCCGCCGGCTCTTTAATAAAACCACCTAACTTTTGTTAGGTGGTTTTTTGTTTTAGGGTGTGAAATTATTAATTGCCTCTTCTTTTTGTTGATATGTCATAATTTTTTTGTTAAATTTGAAATCTAACCTAAACATAAAATAATTATGGAAGAGCATTCAGTAAGTGAAAGTTTCGAAATGAAACTAAATGAGTCCGCGAAAGACTTTTTAAAGGAAACGGCAAAATGGGCCTATTTTTTATCCATTCTAGGGTACATAGGAATTGGTTTTATTATTTTGGCTGCTTTATTTGCCGGAACGCTATTTTCTGCAATGGGGAAAATAAATCCTGCTATGGGAATGATGGGTTCGTCCTTTGGCATTATAATGGCTTTTGTTTACATCCTTTTAGCTGTTCTCTATTTCTTTCCAGTCTATTACTTAAATAAATTTGCAACGAAGGCTAAGGCAGCAATTAAAAATAATGATTCCGAAACTTTGACAATCTCTTTAGGATATTTAAAATCACATTACAAGTATATTGGAATTATGACAGTAGTTGTTTTTTCGCTCTACCTTTTAATGCTTGTGGGAATGATAATAACTGGAATTGCCTATACTAACACATAGAAAATAGGATATACTGTAACCTAAGGGATTGATGCTTTAATTCCATTAGGTTTATACCCTCTTATTTGTTGTAACAAAAAACCATCTTGCGAATGACAAGATGGTTTTTTTTATACTTTAAAAAAAAAGAAAAGGATTTATTTTTGATTTTTTACACTAGTAACATACGCTGTCAGTTTCTTACCATACAGTGATTTTGCCACTTTTGGGGACATTGCTTTTTGAATGGTGTCTAAATACTTTACATTAATATCGTAAATTTCAGATAAAGCAATATATGGGGAAACTTCGTAGTTTCTATTGTTTAAGGCGAAGTTAGTAGCAAATAAATATTTCCTTTTTATGTTTGAATCTTGTTTGGCATTGATACTGTCAACTGCTTTTAAGTTTTGATTTTTGATGGCATTAAATTTTTTCTCAATTAACGTTAAGTTTTCATCTGTGAAACGCGTGTTAATTTTTTTATATTCTTCAAATATCTCATTGTTTTTTGAACCTGTAATTTTTGCGTCTGATAAATAGTGGTCCAAGCTAGTTTCAATAGTTATAGCTCCTGGTTCAGCAAAGAAAGAAAGATTATTGTCAAGAGAATTACTAACACCGCGGTCTAGAAACAAATAAAGCATTTCAGGTGATTCCAAATTTAGATTACTTTCAAAAGTAGCTTTGCCATCGATATTGATGGTGTCAATGGCAACCAATGCTGTATCCACAATTCGTTGAATATACAACGTTCCTTTTTTTAATCCTTTGATATTTCCAGTAATGTGTACGTTGCCTTTAGATTCGTTTTTGTTACACGCGGATAATAATAAAAGTGCAACGAATGCAATAATTGATTTTTTCATGGGAAGGTAAAATTTGTTTTTTTTTGGAGCATGACTTCGTACTTGTTTTTATGATTTGTGCCGGAGCTTCTGAATTAAATCATGCCGATTTCAATAGTGTTTAGATTTGGCCGCAAAATAAAGAAAATTGTTGGAAAGAATTTAGTTATGCTTCCAAATTTCACAAAAAAAATCCCAATCTATTGCTACATTGGGATTTCTCAATTTATATTTTGGTTTATGCTTTAAGCCAAGCTTCTTTTAAGGTCATTTTTGTTGCATCAGTAGCGTTCAGTCCTTCTTTTTCTTCGTAAGGAAGTTTTACTGTGCCTTTAATCACTTGTTCTTTACCGTCTCGTTTTATTTTAATTGAGATCGCGTCGTTTTCTTTCCAAGTTTGGCTGACAGCAATCATTTCGTAGATGTTATCTAGAGAGTATGCTTTATCATTGATGGATACTAAAATATCACCGCCTTTTATTCCTAAATTTTTATAAAAATCGTTTAATTCTATTGCTGGAATCACGATAATTTCTTTTGTTTGTTGGTCTACCGTTATGTATGGTGATTGTCCTTTTAAGAATACATTCCCTGCTACTTGCTTCATGGATTTTGTAACTCCTACTTTGGACAGGTAGGTGTAATACGGAATTGGACTAGTTCCAGAAACGTAAGTTGTTAAAAAAGTCCCAACTTCAGGATACGTTAATGATGTGATTTTAGCAAAAAGCTCCTCATCATTAAAAGGTTTAGCAGCACCGTATTCATTAGTTAATTTTTGCATCAAATCAAGAATTCCTCTTTGACCGTTACTTTTTTCTCTAATGATGATGTCTAGGCACATTCCTATAAGAGCTCCTTTTTCATAAACGTTCAAATACTGTTCTTTATAAGGTGCTATCAAAACATTAGCACTCATCGTTGTGAATGGCAGGGTATCATTCATCGCATTTGCATGCTCAATTTTTTCAGACATGCGAGTGTAGAACTCTTCTTCGGTAATCAATCCTTGATTGATTTGAAAAAGATTAGCGAAATACTCCGTAACTCCTTCATACATCCATAAGTGTTGTGACATTTTTGGAGCGTTATAATCAAAATAATGAATTTCTTTAGAATGAATCGACAATGGGGTTACAATATGGAAAAATTCATGCGAAACCACATCTTGCATTGATTTTACTAATTCTTCCTTTGGCATCATTTCCGGCAATACTACGGTAGTTGCCGTTGGGTGCTCTAAGGCTCCAAATCCTTTGGCATCAGTAGGAGTCATGCTTGATAAATACAATAAAACACTGTATTTTTTTGTAGCGTTGATTTTTCCTAAAAACGTTTTCTGAGCCGTCATCATCGTTTTCATTTCTGGAGTTATACTTTCAGCAGTTACTTTTCCAGTTGGGGAGTAGACACCAATTAAGATTTCCATACCATCCACTGTAAAAGTGGTGTAGTCCGGTTTAGCATACATAATTGGATTTTCGACCAATTCTGCGTAACGCGCTGTCGTAAATAAATCATTTGTAATGCTTGCATCCATGTCGGTCATTGATGTAGCTCCCCAAAGTGTTTCAGGATGTGAAATACATACGGTGTACGGAAGGTCTTTTTTATCTTGAAAATAGCCTACGAAACCATGCATATTGAGCATAAAATTTTTACCAGCATCAATATTTGTTCCAGCAGGTGAAAAAATATCAGCATTTCCAAAACCACTTCCTTTTTCAGTGTCAAAAGTATCGTTAACAAGGTAGGTGACTTTTGCTAGTGTTTTCGCATTTTTGATGGTCCAAGTATTCTCATCTGTTTTGGTCGTTGAAAGTAAAGTGCCGTTGTTATCAAATGCTTTGAAATCTTCAATGTATTTCCCATAATCATCGACAGAATAGGTTCCAGGGACAATTTTAGGAACGCTGTAGGTCACTTCATCCCTGCTTATTTTAGGGGATGTAACAGTAACCATAACCTTATCCTCTTTAACATCGTTTAAATCGATAGTAACAGCCACTTTTTCCATAGCTGGTTTTGACATCGTCGTGCCTGTTCCGGTAGTTTTGCAGCTCCAAAAAACGGATGCAAATGCTAATGCAAAAAATATTCTTTTCATTGGTCTTATTTATTTTTAGTTGTTAGACTCTGTTACTGAACAATTGTTACACTTCAGAGAAATTTTTCAAGCCGTCTTAATTGATCGTAGCGCAGTCCAAGTCGAGACTTAGTTTATAAATGTCAGTTTCCAAAATATCGGTATCTTTATCTTCACACAATAGGAATTCAATTTTTTCTTTAGAATGGGTATATACTGTTAGGCCTTCAAATTTATGACTATCACTGATTTTTTTTGTAAACTTAATTCTCATAGTTTTCAAATCAATGCTTCCAATTAGGCTTCCTAATACTTCGCCGTCATGATAAGTAGAGATAGTATCTTCGGCTGTGGCCAAAAAATAAATGGTGTTTTCTACTAGAATTCCATCAGTGAAACTGGTTTGAACTCCGTTTATAGTGGGTAGTTGATAGGCGTAAGATAGAACAGTAAGTTGGGTTGTTAGTAGTTCTCCGTGTAGTGCGAAAAGGATATTCTTATTGGAACTTCCATTGCCACGGTTGAATAAATACCAACTCTTTCCATTATAAATTGCACCTTCGATATTAAAATCTTCGGCTTTTATTTCTGCAGAATTTTGCAGGATTGTATACAAATCTGCGATGTCATTTGTAGCTACTATTTTTTTATCGGCAACATTGATTTGCACCATTTTGTTTCTTTTTTCGGTAGAACCCGAACCCAAAACATAAATGCTGTGGCCACAAGTCGTTATGGCTTCAAAATCTGGTTTTTCCTTTTTAAGAATATTTTCGGATGGATTTTCCAGTAATGGATGGCGCTTTAAATTTTGAGAATCCATGAAATATTCATAGACATAGCTGCTGTTATCACCAATAATCAGTAGCACATTGTCTTTGTAAATCAGTCCCGATGCAGCCCCAATTCCGCTGATTCGAAACAGTTGTTCCAATGTAAATTTTTCCATTTGTACGTGTTATATAAAAGAGTCCCTAATCCTAATCTTTTCTCTTTTTTATTTTAAAAAAGGAAAGATACAAGAGTACAGCTGGAATAGGCTTATTATAATTTACTATATTTGAGGAGTAAAGATAAATTATTTCTTATGAAGTCTATAAATCCCAACGATTTTAAAGCCGTGAGTCCCATTGAATTGTCAACATTACCAACCAATTTAGATAGTGGAGCAAGTGATGATAAAAAAGAAGACAAGTTAGAAAGCGTAAGTAATAAATTGAGCGAATTACAGGACGTAATGTATGCGCACAATCGGTACGGTGTTTTGATTTGTTTGCAAGGAATGGATACTTCAGGAAAGGACAGTTTGATACGCGAAGTTTTTAAAGGATTCAATTCCCGTGGAGTAGTAGTGCACAGTTTTAAAACGCCTCATTCTGCAGAACTGGAACATGATTACTTATGGCGCCATTATTTGGCTTTGCCCGAAAAAGGAAAATTTACTATTTTTAACAGGACCCATTATGAGAATGTTTTAGTTACGAGGGTACATCCTGAATATATCCTGAATGAAAATTTGCCTGGGATAGAAACGGTAGCGGATATTACACCTCAGTTCTGGAACGACCGCATGGAACAAATTAGGAATTTTGAGAAGCACATTACCCAAAACGGAGTTATCGTGTTGAAGTTCTTTCTGCATTTGAGCAAGGAAGAGCAAAGACAACGATTGTTGCGGCGGTTAGAAGAGGGAAAACACAATTGGAAATTCTCCACAGGAGATTTAAAAGAACGAGAACATTGGGATGAATACATGCATTATTACGAAGAGGCAATAAATAACACCTCTACAGAAAAAGCACCTTGGTATGTCGTTCCCGCTGATGATAAGGAAATGGCGCGTTATATTGTAGGTAAAATTATTTGGGAAGAAATGCAGCAATACACGGATATCCAAGAGCCAAAAATGGATGAAAAAGTCAAAGCGAATATTGAAATGTATAAGGAAATATTGAAGAAAGAGGTTTGATTTAATTAATTTCTGGACGAAAGTTACTTGAAGTTTATGATTTTATTATGATACGGTTAGGATGTAAATTTATTGTTTTTAATGCTTTAAAAAACAGGCAACTCTTAGCTTTTTGTTAATGTTCAATTCATTCAGAGTTTAAATTCACGGCATTACTTTGCTTAAAATTTAAACAAACAACCAAAATGAAAAGAACTATTTTACCAATGTTATTTTTAGCATCATTATTCTCCTGTGAGAATGATTCTAAATCTTCTAGTCAAACAACGAGTGTTGTTTTAGCAAATCAATCCGTAACTCCGGTGTTGTTGAAAAAGCAACCGGGTTTTGAAAACGTAGAACTTTTTTCACTAATCACTTCAGATGATGTTTTGGTAGGAAGTCCAAATTTTGTTTTTGGAGGTTCTGCGGATGGATCAGGATTACTTAAAAATGCGGATGGGACTTTTACTTTTTTGGTAAATCACGAGGACAATTTTGCGGTATCAAGAGTCACTTTGGACCAAACATTCAAACCAACAAAAGGAGAATATTTATTGAATTCTAATGGAGGTACTTGGAGATTATGTGGCGCTACGATGGCAACTGTAGCTGAACATGGTTTTGGTCCCTTATTTTTGACTTGTGGAGAATCTGGTGAGGAATCTCGTACGCATGGTATAAATCCGTTTGCAGATGTTGCATCAGCATCAGTTTCTAAGGAGTTACCTGCTTTAGGGAGAATTAGTGCTGAAAATGCATTGCCATTAAAAGCGTCAGCCTTTGCAGGTAAAACTGTGATTGTAATTGGGGATGATGATTCAGGAACCTATGGAGGTCAACTATTTATGTATGTTTCAAATACTGTTGGAGATTTAACAAATGGCGCTCTGTACATGATGAAAAGAACAAACGACAATCAGAGAGAAAAAGATATGGTTGTGAATCAATCCTATGGTGTTTCTTTTGTAAAAATTGAAAACCACACCACAATGACTGGAGCTGCTATCAATGCCGCTGTAAATACATTGAAAGGAATCAAATTTGGCAGAGTAGAGGACTTGGATTATAAAAAAGGTTCGGATGCAGGAGCAAGAGAAATTTACTTTAATGTTACAGGACAAAACACTACTGGAAATAATGCAGATGCTTCCAGAACAAAATATGGTAGAGTATACAAACTGAATTTAGAGGCAAACAATCCTTTGGCTGGAACCCTTCAAGTACTTCTTGATGGCGATGATCGCACCGGAATTGCAGGAAAATTTCAAAATCCAGATAATATCTGCGTGACAAAAAATTACGTTTATGTTCAGGAAGATGCCAATGGATATGGTGATGAAACGCACGACGCCTACATTTATCAGTACAATATGGCGACGAAACAATTGAAAGTAGTGGTAGAGTTAGACCACCGTCGTACCGCTATTGATGCGGCTAAGTATAATGTTGGAGGAATAAGTAAATTTGGAGATTGGGAATACGGAGCCATGATTGATGTGTCCGAACAAGTAGGAATTGATGATACTTTTTTACTGAGCGTTCAACCTCACACTTGGAGAGGGACAAAGTATAAAGGAGTGGATGGAGGAACAAATCGTCCAAATGAAGATCAGGCAAGTCAAATCGTTTTGATCAAAGGATTAGCTCGATAAATACCAATCAAATAATTGCAAGTAGCCACGGTTTCAATTTTTAGGAACCGTGGTTTTTGCTATTTATAATTTTTAAATTACTCCCCCTTTATCATGAAAAACAGTTGTATTTTATTGGTTCTTATCGTATTGGTCTCTTGCCAAAAAGCTATTCCGAAGCATGAAGCGATAAATAAGGTATATAAAGCCGATATTCTAAAAGTTATAGAAGAGGTTTCTAAACTGGAACATTTATTAAAGTCGAATGCTGCAACAGCGGTACTCCAACAACAATTTTTGCAAGCACACTCCAGTTACAAGCAAGTGGAGACTATTAGTGAATATTATTTTCCTGCGGTTGCCAAAGCTATAAATGGGCCAGCCTTAGCAGAATTTGAAGAAAACGATAAAAAGACGTTGCCTCCTGAAGGATTTCAAGTGATTGAAGAATTTATTTTCCCCGAATATAATGCAAAGTTAAAAGCTACATTGCTAACGGAAATGGGTATTCTATCAGCAAACTTAAAGCGCTTGGTCAAAGTGTCAAAAACAAATGAATTCACAGATGCGCATGTTTTTGATGCGATGCGTTTGGAAGTTTTTAGAATTATAACGCTGGGAATAACTGGATTTGATTCCCCAATTGCGCAACAATCAATTCCGGAAGCACAAGCAGCGCTAGAAAGTATTGAAAAATATTATAAAATTTATGCAGCTAATTCAGAGGATGCATCTTTGCAGCAGGTTTTAACTACACTAGAAGATGGAAAGCAGTATTTAAAAAACAATTCCTCGTTTAATGCCTTTGACCGTGCTTTTTTTATTCGCAAAATTGCTAATCCGCTAAGCATCGGTTTACATAAAACACAAGTCCTCTTAAAAATTCCTTTCTTGAAAGAGACAAGAGGACTAAAAACAACCGCAAAAACACTTTTTGATTCGAATGCTTTTGACGTGGAGGCTTTCTCTGCATTTCCAGATTATGAAACAACGCCAGATAAAATAGCATTAGGGAAATTATTGTTTAATGATCCTGTTTTATCAGGAGATAATTCTCGTGCATGTGCCTCGTGTCATCATTCAGAAAAAGCATTTACGGATGGTTTGGAAAAAGCCATGGCATTAGATGGTAAATCTTTAGTAAAAAGAAATACACCCACACTGGCTCATATTGCATTTCAGCGCGTATTTTTCTATGATTCCAGAGTCAATTATCTGGAAGATCAAGCTGTAGCGGTTATCAAAAATGAAAATGAAATGCACGGCTCTTTAGTACAATCGGTTTTAGCTTTAAAAAATAATGTGAGTTATGTTGCGAAGTTTCAAACGGCATTCCCTAATAAAGAAATAGATGAATTTGGGATCAAGAACGCATTGGCGTCTTACATCAGATCACTGAGTACATATGATGCCAAGTTTGATGCCTATATGCGTGGTGATGAAAAGTTTGATTGGAATGAAGTTGCGGGTTTTAATTTATTTGCTGGAAAGGCAAAATGCGCTACATGCCATTTTATTCCATTGACAAACGGGACTGTACCACCGAGTTTTATGAAGTCAGAAAGCGAAGTTTTGGGAGTTCCAAACCAATACAAAAACGTAGATGCTGATTTAGGAAAATTTGATTTAACTAAAGCGGAGATTCATCGCAATTCTTTCAAAACACCAACGATTAGAAACGTGGAATTGACGGCGCCATACATGCATAATGGTGTTTTTAAAACACTAGAAGAAGTAATTGATTTTTATAATGATGGTGGTGGGAACGGGTTGGGTTTTAATTTACCCAATCAAACATTGCCCGAGGACAAACTCAATTTGACAGAACTAGAAAAAAAACAGCTCATAGCCTTTATGCGAACCTTGACAGATAAAAAGTATTCGTTGTAATAAACAAAAAATGCGCTGAATTTCAGCGCATTTTTTATATCTAATTCAAAATAGTATTACAGTTTGAAACCATAAGCTAAACGAACACCTACTTGTCCAACTCCTTTACCAAGAGAACCATTATTGTTTAGACGATCAAAATGACTGTAATGTGTATAGTTCAAAGAAATATCTATGTACTTGGTTGCGTAACCTATACTTGGGGATAACAATAAAGAAGTTTTCTCTCTAGTATTATCTACATTACTTACTGCAAATGCAGCACCAGCTTCTCCCATTAAGTAAAATTGATCATTCCATACAAAAGCTTTAAAACCTGCTTTTGCTGGGATAATCCCTAAATCTTTTCCTTCTGTTTGTCCAGGAAAAGCATCCGCTTTGCTTACAAATAAGTTCGTGTAACCTGTAGTCAAAGTCAAAGAGTATCTTTTTGATAAATCATATTGTCCTCTTACATCAGCTCCAAGCGCTAATTTGTATGGGTCATGTACTGAATATCCACCATTAACACCTACACCTAAACGGAATCCTTGATCGTAATTTGTTGCTTTATTTGTTGTTTCTTGAGCTTCTACATTGCTAGCAAACATCATTGAGATTGTAAGTGCTAGTGCAAATTTAATTTTTCCTGCGATTTTCATAATTATTTTTTTTATTTTGTTGTATTTTTCTGGTTTTAATTTTCCCAAAAATAACAGTGCAAATGTAATATTCTCCACAACGGAAAAGTTATATAATTTATCTGTTTTGTTATAGAATTACTTGTTTTTTTTAGGTAGCAGAATAAAATAACTGTGTTATATATTCAATTGTATAGATGCAATTGAAAGCTTCTAATTATATTTGCCAACTAAAAAGCAAAAAGTGAATTTTTCTATATACTTCAAAGAGTTTTCTTATAATATTAAATTAGCCTACCCTGTTATTTTAGGAATGTTAGGCCATACTTTAATAGGAATAGTTGATAATTTTATGGTAGGCAAATTGGGTTCTACCGAGCTGGCGGCTGTTTCGTTAGGTAACAGTTTCATTTTTATAGCTTTATCTTTAGGGATTGGATTTTCTACAGCAATCACGCCACTAGTTGCTGAAGCTGATGCGGAGAGAGATGATCAAAAAATTCGAACTACTTTTCATCATGGACTGCTTTTGTGCACCGTATTAGGCGTTGCATTATTTATTTTGACGGTGCTTTCCAAACAAATTATGTATTTAATGCAACAACCAAAAGAAGTGGCTGATTTAGCGGCGCCTTATATTGATTGGGTTGCCTTTTCTTTAATTCCTGTAATCATTTATCAAGGTTATAAGCAATTTGCGGATGGATTAGCGAAAACTAAATATTCTATGTATGCTATATTATTAGCGAATGTGGTGCATATCTTTTTTAATTATGTATTGATTTACGGAATTTGGATTTTTCCAAAATTAGGTATTTTAGGTGCGGCCTTGGGCACTGTGATTTCTAGAATAATGATGGTTGTTTTTATGCATTATCTAATGAAAAAAAATTCCGTCATGAAAAAATATTTTAAGAACTTTAGCTTTAAAGAAATTCGCAAATCAATTTTGAAGAAAATTATCGATCTTGGTTTGCCTTCGGCCATGCAAATGTTATTTGAAGTAACCTTGTTTACCGCCGCAATTTGGCTTTCTGGTTCTTTAGGTAAAAATAGCCAGGCTGCCAATCAGATTGCGCTTATTTTAGCATCGTCGACCTTTATGGTTGCAATGGGATTAAGCGTTACTGCAATGATTCGCGTCAGTCACACCAAAGGAATTAATGATTATAAAAAATTGATTGTTGTTGCTCGATCTATTTTCTTGTTAGCCATTATTCTGGAAACTTTATTTGCGATAATCTTTGTGGTTTTTCATCAATTTTTACCCCATCTATTTTTAAATATGAATGATCCGAGTGAGCTGCTAGATAATTCAGAAATTATTATTATCACTTCTAAGTTACTTTTGGTTGCTGCCATTTTTCAAATTTCCGATGGAATTCAAGTCGTTGTTTTGGGAGCTTTACGGGGGTTACAAGATGTAAAAATCCCCATGTACATTACCTTTGTCTCCTACTGGATTATCGGTTTTCCTATTTCATATTATTTAGGGAAGTACACGGAACTGAAAGCAGTTGGGATTTGGATAGGACTTTTGGCGGGATTGACTGCTGCCGCTTTATTTTTGTATATTCGCTTTGCGCGATTAACAAGAAGATTAGTCATTCAAAACGAAAAAGAATAAATATACTAAATTACTTAAATAATTAAATTCATGGAATTACCAAAATTTTTACTAGGCGACAACACTGATTTTCCAGAAGATATTTTTATCATACACCTCGATTATCCTCGTTTTATTATTAATCTAAAGGATGATGAGGTAGAGTTTATCGAAGAAGCCGAAGATCTTGATGAAGGCGAATTAAATGCTGAATTGGAAGGGCTTATTGTTCTTGCAAACGAATTCTACGACCGAGAAATGGAACGCTACGAGAAAGAGTAAACTTTGTGGAAAGCGACAATTGCAGTAGATCTTAGTTCCTGTTTTTTGTACATCTAACTAAATCATGTAGAAATGAAAAATATATTTATGTATGTCATGTTTGTTTTTGGTACGATGTTAATTATCACTGGAATTTTTAATTTTTTACCATTTGAAATTAAATCGAACACCAACTTTGGGAATGCGTATAATTTAGGGCATGGTGCAGGTTATAGTATTGGTAAGTTTATCAAAATTATTTTAGGACTTCTAATGTTAAAATATGGCTACGAAACCTCTTTAGAAGGAAAGATCAAAGCGTAAAAATATTAATCTTTTTTAAAATATTCTTCCAGCAAAAACTGAGCGGCTGCAAAGGGTGAAATTTCATCATTTTGTACCGCTTTTTTATTGGTTTCAAGCAGCTGCTGTATATTCGGTTGATTGTAGAAACTCAGTTTTAATTGCTCGTTTATCGTTTCTAACATCCAATATTGATTCTGTTCTTTTCGTTTTTCAAAGAAGTAATTATTCCCCTTTGTCAATTCAAGAAATTTTTCAATAGTTTCCCAAACCACAGGTATTCCTTCGTGTGTGACAGAACTGCAAGTTGCCGTCGTGGGCGTCCAACCGGATTTTTTAGCTGGAAAAAGATGCAACGCTCTGTTGAATTCCATTTTAGCAAATTGCGCTTTTTTAATGTTATCGCCATCCGCTTTGTTGATTACAATTGCATCCGCCATTTCCATAATACCGCGTTTAATGCCTTGTAATTCGTCCCCAGCACCGGATATTTTCAATAGCAAAAAGAAATCTACCATGCTGTGAACGGCAGTTTCACTTTGACCCACCCCCACGGTTTCAATGATAATGGTGTCAAAGCCACAAGCCTCACAAAGGGTAATGCTTTCGCGGGTTTTTCGTGCCACACCGCCTAACGTGTCTCCTGAAGCAGATGGTCGAATATAAGCATTTCTATCTTTTACTAATTCTTCCATTCGGGTTTTATCGCCCAGAATACTCCCGTGGCTTATCGTACTGCTGGGATCAACGGCAAGAACTGCTACTTTTTTCCCTAACCCTGTCAAGAATTTCCCAAAAGCTTCGATAAACGTGCTTTTTCCTACGCCCGGAACACCAGTAATTCCTATTCGTACGGATTGGCTCGCATGAGGCAAGCACGCATTAATTACTTCAGTGGCTTTCGCCAAATGAGTGCCATTTGTACTTTCTACCAATGTAATCGCGCGACTTAAAGCCGTTATGTTTCCTGCTAAAATACCTTCAACTAATGCTGCCGCTGAGGGTTGTATTTTTCTAAAGTGCTGGATGTTCCCAACGGCGGTTGCGCTAATCATTTCTGGCCTAGGAATTCCTGCTTTCTCGTGTAAGGCGCTAGGGTTGGGTTTTCTGTTTGACAAAACGTGTGGTTTGAAAAGTAAAAGTAGTGAAAACAAAAATAGTTTCAAAAAGGATTTCTCTAAGAAACCGTTATTTTGGTTCGAAAAATTAAAAAAAATATAGCGTTTATGCTGTTTATTCCTGTTTCTGAAACTATTTTTCACCATGAATCGAGCGTATGTGGCATTAATTAATTCAAATTATTTTATTTTAAGCGCGATTTTATTTGTTTCTCTGTAATAAAACATGTTAAGTAGGTTTTTTACTTTATCAGTAAAAAAAAAGCACCTAGTATTATAGTAGTTAAAACCCGTTGGGTGTAATTAGTTTTTGATGGTAATTTTTCGTCAGTTCGAGTATTTTTCGGTAGAAAAATGTATCGAGAACAAGAAAAATTTCATTAAAAACGGTTCTCGATACACGTCGCTTCTAGTAGCGGAGCGTATCGAGAAGTTTTATTCCGTTTTACTTCACAAAAAAAACTCGAACAGACGTTTTGAATAATTGCATCCAACAGGTTAGATAAAATGTATTTCTATCTTTTGGTTAGAATTATAATTTATAAAATTTCTTTATTCCGCAACTGAATTTAAATAGTATTTTTACAATCAATTCTTCGCCATGAACAACTTTATTCTAATCTTCGTTTTTTTGTTTTTAGGTATTATTTTCCAAAATATAAAAGGATTTCCCATCTCTATCTACAAGTTGTTAAACAAGATTGTTATTTACGTGTGTCTTCCCGCTTTAGCCTTATATTATATTCCAAAAATTGAGTGGAGTAACGAATTGTTATTTCCTATTGGAGTTGCCTGGATTACTTTTGCTGGTGCCTACTTCTTGTTTGGTTTTTTGGGAAAAAAATTCGGTTGGTCCAGAAAACTTATCGGCTGTTTAATAATTACCGCTGGTTTGGGAAATACTTCCTTTTTAGGCTTTCCCATAATCGAGGCTTTATATGGTGAAGAAGGCTTAAAAACAGCTATTTTAGTTGATCAACCGGGTTCGTTTGTCGTGCTTTCCACTTTAGGAATTCTAATAGCCACTTTGTATTCTACAGGAACGCCAAACGGATTTCATATTGCCAAAAAAATCATGTTCTTTCCGCCTTTTATAACCTTTCTTGGCGCCTGTTTAATGAATTATCTGAATTTTGATTTTCACGAATACGTTCAAATTGTATTGCAGAAAACGGGAAGTGTTATGACTCCTCTGGCGATGCTCTCTGTCGGTTTACAATTGAAGTTTGATAGAAGAAGCCAACATTGGAAGTTTTTAGGATTAGGACTTTTATATAAATTAATGTTGACTCCTGCACTGCTTTATTTATTGTATGTCGTAATTTTGCAACAACATTCAAAGATGATTGAGGTTGCCATTATGGAGTCAGCTATGGCTCCCATGATTACTGCAAGTATCTTAGCGACTTCCCACGGTTTAAAACCCCGGTTAAGCAGCATGATGATTGGTTTTGGAATTCCACTATCTTTTATAACCTTGGTGTTTTGGTATTTTGTGCTCCAAATTTAAAACAAATGTAAGCCATTAATAATTAATAGTTTTAGAAAAAAAATGAATGTATCTTCTGATAACGCTTCACCAATTGAAAGAGCGCCTGTTGCTCAGCAAACCGTTTATTCCATATTATTTTCGATAGCATTTGCCCATTTACTCAATGATTTATTGCAAGCCGTTATTCCTGCGGCTTATCCTATTTTAAAAGAAAACTTCCAGTTAACGTTTACCCAAATTGGATTAATTACGTTGGCCTACCAATTAGCCGCTTCCATACTGCAGCCAGTAGTTGGGTTGTACACGGATAAAAAACCAAAGCCCTTTTCTCAAATTTTCGGAATGCTTTTTACGTTATCTGGAATTGTATTCTTATCGTATGCTTCTAGTTTTTCAATGATTATCATTTCGGTAATATTGGTTGGAATTGGTTCTTCAATTTTTCATCCTGAAGCCTCCCGAATCTCCTTTTTGGCATCTGGCGGTAAACGTGGCTTAGCACAATCTATTTTTCAATTAGGGGGCAATGCCGGGACCGCAATAGGGCCTTTATTGGTTGCCTTAATTGTTGTTCCTAACTCACAATATTACATTATTTGGTTCGTGGTTGTTGCGCTCATTGGCTTGCTTGTTTTGAGTAGAATTGCGCTTTGGTACCAAAACCATCTGAGTTTAAGAAGTACTAAAAAAGCAGTAATCGATTTGCCTAATTTATCCCAAAAAACCATAAAGATTTCGGTTGGAATTTTGATGGTGTTGATCTTTTCGAAATTCTTTTATATGGCTAGCATGTCTAGTTACTTTACTTTTTACCTGATAGAAAAATTTAATTTGTCTGTTCAGGAAGCCCAATTTCATTTGGTTTTATTTTTGGCATCTTGTGCCATTGGAACTTTAATTGGCGGGCCGTTAGGGGATAAATTTGGAAGGAAATACGTAATATGGTTTTCAGTGTTGGGAGCTGCTCCTTTTACTCTCCTGTTGCCGTATGTCGATTTGTTTTGGACAGGCGTTTTGTCGGTCATAATAGGAACGATTATTTCTTCTGCATTTCCGGCAATCTTGGTCTTTGCGCAAGAATTATTGCCTAAAAAATTAGGTATGGTCTCTGGCCTTTTCTATGGGTTCGCCTTTGGAATGGGAGGTTTGGGTTCTGCATTGTTAGGAAATCTTGCGGATCATACCAGCATAGCTTATGTTTACCACCTGTGCGCTTACTTGCCTTTGATAGGGGTTATCGCTTTCTTTTTGCCTAACCTAAAGAAAAAATAGCATCGAAATTTATTTTTTAGAATCTTTCTTGCGATAAACAATTTCTGTTTTTAAACATTCTTTCTTCATCTGAATGGTAAACAAAAGAGTGCCTTGATAATCAATGCTAAGATACTTATTATTCTTAGGGTCTAGTTTACGGACTATCTTGTACTGACTTTAGTGATATTTAAGTACAATTTTAAGATTAATTTTATCCTTTATTGCTTTTATTTCAATACCTTACAGTGTTAGTAATCAATAAAATAAACAAGTATGGCAACAGTACGATTAGGCGATATTGCTCCCGATTTTGAAGCAGAAACGTCACTAGGAAAAATAAAATTTCATGAATGGCTTGGAGACTCGTGGGGCGTTTTGTTCTCACATCCAGCTGATTTTACTCCAGTTTGTACCACTGAATTGGGAACCGTAGCCAATTATTACCCTCAATTTGAAAAGAGGGATGTAAAAGTTATTGCCTTGAGCGTGGACGGAGTTGATTCGCACAAGGAATGGATTAAAGATATTAATGAAACGCAAAACACTACCGTCAACTTTCCTATTATCGCCGATGAAGACAAACGAATTGCAGCATTATATGATATGATTCATCCTAATGCAAGTGAAAGTTTTACCGTGCGTTCCGTTTTTATAATTGGACCTGACAAAAAAGTAAAATTGACCTTAACCTATCCAGCATCTACTGGTAGAAATTTTGATGAAATTCTGCGTGTAATCGATAGCCTGCAGTTAACGGCTAAATATAGCGTAGCGACACCAGCCAACTGGAAAGATGGGGATAATGTAGTGATTTCTACTGCTATCAAAGATGAAGATATTGCAGCTAAGTTTCCAAAAGGCTACGACAGCGTTAAGCCGTATTTAAGAATGACGCCACAGCCTAATAAATAGTAATTTACCGCGCTATTTTAGATTGAAAAGCAGCATAAAAACGATTTTATGTTGCTTTTTTTGTGCACAAAGACTTTGATATAAAGAAGTGAAAGAATATCGTTTAATTCATATGTCACGATAAACGGGTAGCTTTAATACACAGTAGTTAAATTTGATCAGATTGAAATTTGTAGTACAAGTTGGAATTTCTCAAAAATTTGCTCTTTAACTTTTGTCTCAAAGTTTGAATTACAAACAGAGTCAGCGGTAAAAAAGGGCCATATGTTACTTTTTAGCTGTAATGAATAGGCCAGAAATAATGATTCCCATACTTATGATTTGGATCAGTCCAATAGCTTGATTTAGAAAAAAATAAGCAAGAATGCCACTAAATATTGGAATCAAATAATAAATTAAAGCTGTTTTCGAAGATCCTATTAATCGGATTGCCTCGTTCCATAAATAAAAAGAAATTAGCGAAGCAAAAATACCAACGTATAAAGTAATCAGTATCGTTTTAGAATCAAAAATCACTTTTTTGTAGTAAACATTTTCCCAAATATAAAAAGGTAAAAGTAATGCTGTACCGATACTGAAAATACTAAACAAAAACACTTTTGGAACTAATTGCTCGGGTTTTTTTCGAACTAAAATAGTATAACATGCAAAAAAGAAACAGGCGAGAAGCATCAATACGTCTCCAATTGTAAAGTCGATGGTAAGCAATGCTTGTAGTGAACCATTAGTAATAAGCACCAGAACTCCAATAATTAGCAGTAGTATGCCAACTATTTTTGAATTTGACACTTTCTCTTTGTAGATGATTCTGGAGAGGATAATGATAAATAGCGGAATTGAAATCGCAATTAATGATAAATTGACTGCACTTGTTGTTTTTCCTGCAAAGTATATCAATGTGTTAAAAATAGAAACACCCAAAACGGCGGTAAGCGTAAGATACCAAAAGTGCTTTTTTATTATTGGGAAACTTTCAAAAGTCCTGTTAGCAGCAAAAGGAGCTAAAACAATACAGGCAATGGTCCAGCGCCAAAAAGCCAATCCTACTGGGGGAATGTGTTCTTTTACACCACTAGCAATGACCATATTTACGGACCATAGGAGTGTAGCGAATAAGGCAAATAAAACTCCTTTGGTCTGATTATTCATTAAATAAGATTGTTTATTTTGGCATGTTGTAATAACATAATTGTTTTGGCATCTTGAATTTGACCTGATGCTATCATAGCGTATGCTTCTTCATAGGACATTTCGAGTACATCAATATTTTCCTGTTCGTGTGCTACTCCACCACCTTCACTGACTTTCATAGAGTCGTCGTAGGCTCCAACAAACAAGTATAAAATTTCAGTTACCGCACCAGGAGACATATAGGTTTCCATGATTTTAGTGACTGCTGTAAGTCGGTATCCTGTTTCTTCTTCTGTTTCGCGAATGATGCATTGCTCTGGATTGTCTTCATCTAAAAGTCCGGCGCAAACCTCAATCATCATACCAGAGTCATTACCATTCAGGTAGGTTGGCAATCTAAATTGTCTTGTTAAAATAACCGTTTTTTGTTGTTTATTATACAATAAAATTGCCGCGCCGTTCCCACGGTCATAAACTTCTCTTTTTTGGGTGATCCAAGAATTGTCTTTTTTTTGATAGTCAAAAGTGACTTTGTTCAGAACGTACCAGTTGTCTGAGAGCAATTCGGTTTTTTGTATTTTAATAGCGGGGTTTTTCATTTCAAAAATAGTTTTTATTACAGATTAAGAGGATTAGAAAGAATTTTTAATAAATGTGTACTTGAGTTATCTGCTGTAAAAATCTTTTCAAGTCGTTTTTTTTATGTAAGTAATAGCGTGTGTATTATTTAAAAAAAAACGCTCTGAATTTTCAGAGCGTTTGGTAATCTTATTTTAGAATAGTTTGCTTTCTGTCTGGTCCAACAGAAACTATTTTGATAGGCACTTCAACTTCTTTTTCAATGAATTCGATATATTCTTTCAACTCTATTGGTAATTCTTCATAGGTGGTCATTCCGGTTAAATCGGCATGCCAACCTTTGAATTCTTTATAGACAGGAGTTACATTTTCTGGTTCGATGTTGTAAGGAAAATGAGAAATCTTCTCTCCTTTATAATTGTATTCGGTACATACTTTTAAAGTTTCAAATCCGGAAAGCACATCTCCTTTCATCATCATTAATTGCGTAACACCATTAACTTGAATAGCATATTTAAGTGCTACTAAGTCTAACCATCCACAACGTCTTTGTCTTCCCGTTACAGATCCAAATTCATTTCCAACACTTGCCATAGTAGCTCCGTCTTCATCAAAAAGTTCCGTTGGGAACGGGCCACTACCTACGCGAGTTACATACGCTTTAAAAATCCCATAGACTTCTTTGATTTTATTTGGAGCAATTCCTAAACCAGTACAAGCACCAGCAGCAGTAGTATTAGAGGATGTTACAAAAGGATAAGTCCCAAAATCAACGTCCAATAATGAACCTTGAGCACCTTCACATAATATTGATTTACCTGCCTTTTGAGCTTGGTGTAAATACTCTTCGCTATCAATAAAATCTAATTGTTTTAAATCTTCGATTGCTTCAAAAAATTCTTTTTCTAATTCGGGTAAATTGTACTGAATATCAACATTGTAAAACGCAATCATAGCTTCATGCTTATCCGCCAAAGCTCTGTAACGATCTGCAAAATCCTCAAGTTCGATATCTCCAACACGGATACCGTTTCTTCCAGTTTTGTCCATATAAGTGGGACCAATTCCTTTTAGAGTAGAACCTATTTTCGCTTTTCCTTTTGATGCTTCAGAGGCTGCGTCCAGTAAACGATGGGTTGGTAATATTAAATGAGCTTTTCTAGAAATAATTAGCTTTGCCTTTAAGTCCAAGTTAAATTTGGCTAAGCCATCAATTTCACTTTTAAAAACTACAGGGTCAATCACAACACCATTACCAATGATATTCATGTTATTTCCGTGAAAAATTCCAGAAGGAATGGTTCTAAGTACGTGTTTTATTCCGTCAAATTCTAAAGTATGTCCTGCGTTTGGTCCTCCTTGAAAACGAGCAATAATATCGTATTTAGAGGTAAGAACGTCAACAATTTTTCCTTTTCCTTCATCTCCCCATTGTAATCCTAGTAATAAATCTACGGTCATTCTGTACGTTATTTGTAGTTAATTTTTATGTTTTTAAACGATCTTATTCCAAGTTGTCTTTTTGTTTCTTCACTGCGTAGAGATATAACGAATGATTGGTAATTTCGATATCAAAAATTTCTTCGATTGTTTTTTTGATACTTTGAATTCTCGGATCACAAAACTCAATTACCTCACCTGTATCAGTCATTATAATATGGTCGTGCTGCTTGTCAAAATACGATTTTTCATAATGTGCTTGATTTTGTCCAAATTGGTGTTTGCGAACTAAAGCACAATCTAACAGTAACTCGATTGTATTGTAAAGCGTTGCCCTACTCACACGATAGTTTTTATTTTTCATTTTGATATATAAATTTTCTACATCAAAATGCTCTTCGCTATCGTAAATTTCCTGAAGGATAGCATAACGTTCAGGGGTTTTGCGATGTCCTTTTTTTTCAAGATACATTGTAAAAACATTTTTTACAATTTCTTGGTTTTTGGTGTTATCTGTGGAAATGAGTGTCATATACTGGCAAAGATAATTTTTTTAGTTTAAAGTTTAAAGTTTCCGGTTTGTTAAGTTTCAAGTTTGTTCCAATGCTAGTGCAAAATGCCTATGAAAAAGGGAGCAAAAATCACAATTGTGCTACGTTTTATACTCCCGAGTTACCTTATCAATTCCGTCAATCTTTTTGATATTGTTAATCATTTTTTTCAAAATGGTATTGTTTTGAACAATTACCGCAACTTGGCCATGAAAAATTCCAGCGTCAGTGCTCAAAGCTATACTTTGAATATTAACATGCATATTGTTCGAAATCACTTTTGTTAATTGATTTGTAAGTCCTAAAACATCCATTCCTGTTATGTTTATAATGGCTTTGAACTCTTCCTGTGAAGAATCAATCCACTTGGCCGACATAATTCGATAGGCATAATTGGATTGCATTCCTATAGCATTAGGGCAATCTTTTTTGTGCACTTTTATCCCTTCATTGATTGTTACAAACCCAAATACGTCATCACCAGGAATAGGATTGCAGCAAGGAGATAATTTATAATCTAGTTTGTCATGTTCTTTCCCAAAAACCAGCATGTCATAATTACTGTTAACTATTGGTTTGTGAATGTCCTCGTCAGCAGTAGTACTGGAAGAACGCTTCATTTTATTTTTGAAAAAATTAATGAATGTATTGCTTTTTTGCGCGGCGTAATCTTTAAGTTGCTGGTTCTCGATAGCTCCAATTCCTACTCTATAAAATAAATCTAAACTCGTTTTTAGTTTAAAAAAGTTGACTAACTCATTAATAACCTGCTCACTCATGGTTATTTTTAGATGCTTTAATTTTCGAGTAAGTAGTTCTTTGCCTTCTTCACCAATTTTCTTGGTATTTTCGTTTAAAACATTTTTTATTTTCGTTTTTGCCCGAGAGGTGGTAACATAATCAAGCCAGTTAATTGTAGGCTTTTGATGCTGTGATGTTATGACTTCTATTTGATCTCCACTTTTTAATTCGAAATTTAAAGGAACAAGTTTTCCATTGACACGCGTTCCTCTGGTTCTAATACCAATTTCAGAGTGAATACTGAAAGCAAAATCAAGGGATGTAGCGCCTTTTGGCAATGATTTTATTTCTCCTTTTGGGGTAAACACAAAGATTTCTTTTGAATATAAATTCATTTTGAAATCTTCCACAAAGTCTACGGCATTGGTCTCTGAATTTTCTAAAGCTTCCTTGAGTAAATTAAGCCAGACATCTAAACCGCTTTCTTCTGTTGCACCGCTTTTATATTTGTAGTGCGCTGCATATCCCTTTTCAGCAATTTCATCCATTCGTTCGCTCCGAACCTGTACTTCCACCCAACGGCCCTTAGGCCCCATAACGGTAATATGCAAGGCTTCATAACCCGTTGATTTTGGTGATGAAATCCAGTCACGTAAACGGCTTGGACTCGGTCTGTAATGATCGGTTACTATCGAATATATTTTCCAAGCAATAAATTTCTCTTCATGCGGATTTGATTTATAAACAATGCGCAATGCAAATTTGTCATATACTTCATCGAAACTCACGTTTTGCGCTAACATTTTTCTGCGAATAGAATAGATCGATTTTGGTCGACCTTTTATGAAATAATCAATTTCCTCTGCATCTAATGATTTTTTGAGAATATCAGAAATGTCTTTTATGTAAGCATCTTGTTCTTCTTTAGTTTCTCTTATTTTGCTGACAATTTCGTTGTAAATTGCAGGTTCCGTATATTTTAATCCTAAATCTTCCAGCTTGGTTTTTATATTATACAGCCCCAAGCGATGTGCTAGTGGTGCGTATATGTACAAAGTTTCGGATGCAATTTTTGTTTGTTTGTCCTCTTGCATCGAATCCATAGTTTGCATGTTGTGCAAACGATCTGCAAGTTTGATAAGAATAACACGAACATCATCGTTCAGGGTTAATATCATTTTACGGAAATTTTCTGCTTGCATGGAAACATTTAAATCTCTTTGTACCAATGATATTTTGGTCAGTCCTTCTACGATTTGAGCTACTTTTGGATTAAACAAGCGTTCAATATCCTGCACAGTAGTTGGTGTATCCTCGACAACATCGTGCAACAAGGCTGCCGCTATAGAGGTAGCTCCCAAGCCTATTTCCGAAGCAACAATTTTTGCTACAGCAATAGGGTGGAAGATGTAGGCCTCGCCTGATTTTCTCCGTTGTTCTTTATGGGCTTCTACGGACACATCAAATGCTTTTCGAATCAGTTTCTTGTCTTCGGGAGTTAAGGTTTGATAACTGATCCGCAGTAATTCTTTGTATTCTTGAGCAATTGCTTTGTTTTCTTTTTCTAAATCTATTTCTGTCATAACGGCGCGGTTCATTTCCTAAAAATAACAATAAGCTCGGAGATATGCAAATGTATCTTTGAACTTAAGGTTTGAGAAATTGAGCTTTTTATTTAATTTTTTCTTTTAAAATCTAAATCTTGAAAATCATAGCTAAAATCAGTTAATTCAGAAATGGGTTTCATCGTTATTTCAACTGCTTTGCCCGAAGCATCGCATTTAAAAAATAAATGCGCATCCGCATGGAAATAAGTATTATCCCATTTTACTACATAATTCGCATCCTTGTAGAAAAAAACCTCGCCTGTAAGCTGTGGAGAGCGTTTTGAAGTAAAATATAATTTTCCTTTTCTCTCTGAAAGTACCACCTCACCAAACCAATTGTCCTGGTAGGTTCCTGTGAAACTTTTAAAATCAATTTTGATATTGTCTTTTTTATTTTTAGCTACAGTTGCCCAAACTTCCTCCGTTACTTTGTCTGCTGAGGCTTCATTTTGTTTTAGACTCGCACTGTAATTAGCCACATAATCCTCTGATTGAATGCCTAAATAACTGTCTTTTATAGTATTTGTAATGGCTTTAAAAGCAGCACCAGATTGTTGATTGGTCAGGACAATAATTCCTAAATTCAGCTCTGGCAAGAGCGTTACTTGAGTTACAATGCCTTCCAATCCACCGGTGTGGGTTACTTGTTTGTATCCTTTTACATCACTTAGGAACCAGCCCAAGCCATAGCCGCTAAAATGCGTATTGTAAGGAGGTCTTGTCACTGCAGGAATTATAGTTTGCAATTGCCACATTTCGTCATGCTCTTTTTTAGAGAATAATTGTTTATTATCCGCGCCATATTTTCCATTGTTCATTTGCATGATTGTCCATTTACTCAGATCATTCACACTGGAGTAAATTCCAGCTGCTGCATCAAAGAGTTGGTTTTTATAGCGTTTGATGACTTTAAGTTCCCCGTTAATGGGAACATGTGGTGCAATAACATTGGTGGTATCTTTCAATCGTACAAAGGAAGCAGCACTATTATTCATTTCCAAGGGTTTCAGCATACGTTCTTCTACAAAATCGCACCAGCTCCTGCCGCTTGCTACTTGTATTACTTCTCCAGCAATAATGTATAGTAAGTTGTCATAGTCGTATTGGGTTCTAAAGGCAGAAACGGGTTTTAAATACTGTATATTCTGAATAATATCAGTAGCTGTAAAATCACTTCCGTCGGGCCAAATCATCAAGTCTCCAGCACCAAGGCCTAATCCGCTGCGGTGGGTCAGTAAATCCCGAATCGTAAACTCATTCGTTACACAGTCGTTATACATTTTGAAATTAGGAAGGTATTTGATGACTTTGTCATCCCATTTTACCTTTCCTTCGTCTACCAAAATGGCCAGGGCTGCGCTGGTAAAGGCTTTACTATTGGATGCAATTCCAAAAAGGGTATTGGCGTCTACTTTTTCATTTGTCAAAATTGACTTGACCCCGTATCCTTTAGCGTGAATGATCTTACCATCTTGGACAATAGCGACAGCAATTCCAGGAACATTGAACGTTTTTAGCGTACGATTTACCAAATCATCAACTTTCGTCGAGCTAATTTGAGCGAAAGAAAGTGTCGTTGTAATTAATGTTAGCGCAAGGAAGAATTTATTTTTCATATTATCTCTTTGTTTAATAAAATGGGTAAGTCTTAACTATTTCTTATTTTTTAATGTGCAATCTAAAATCGTTAATCTGCAATCTAAAATCTAAAACCCTCTTTGTCTTTTGGCTTCAAAAATTAAGATGGCTGCTGCAACCGAAACATTCATCGAATCGATTTCACCTTGCATTGGAATAATAATATTTTGTGTCGCTTCTTTTCTCCATTCTTCCGTTAATCCAGTGGCTTCTGTGCCAACAACTAATGCGGTTGGGGTGGTGTAATCTTGCAAGTGATACGAAGTCGAATATTGTAAAGTGGCGCAATAAAAATTGATTTTTCGTTCTTTCAAAAAAGCAATAATTTCTGATGTTGTACCAGTAGCAATTTGGTTGGTAAACAAACAACCTACGCTGGAACGCACAATGTTAGGATTGTATAAATCACTTTTTGGATTGGCAATGATCACAGCGTCTAAATTAGCCGCATCGGCTGTACGAAGTAGTGCACCAATATTCCCTGGTTTTTCAGGCGCTTCAGCAACTAGAATCAAAGGATTTGCAGATAATTTCAAATCAGATAATTGCATTGATTTGGTTTTGGCAACAGCCAAAATACCTTCGGTAGTATCCCGATAGGCGAGTTTTTGATACACTTCCTTGTTGATTTCTATCAATTCTGCAGTCGTAGCTATTTGACGCGCTTCCGCCTCGGAACAAATTTCAGGTAAAAACAATAGTGTTTCCATTTCGTAACTCCCTTTAACGGCTATTGCAATTTCACGTTTTCCTTCCATTAAGAAAGTTCCGGATTGTTTGCGTGCTTTTGCTTTTTCCTGCAATTGCACTAAAGATTTTATAAATGGATTTTGTATGGAAGTGATTTGTTTCAAGACGTTCAACTATTTAATTAATAGCTACAAAGATACATAGAGATAATCCAGTTTTTATAATAGGGTTCGAATATTTGTTAGAAACCAAGAGAATGTCATATTGTGGGAGTTTCAAGGTTGTTTCACGAGGAATTTCTTTATTTTTGTCCGAATTCGAAAATCAAAATCCCAAATCAAATGTTTCACCTATTAGATATCATCGGTACGATGGCTTTTGCTATGTCTGGCGCATTGACGGCCATGAATAAAAAGCTGGATCCTTTTGGGGTGTTCATCATCGCATTTGTCACTGCTGTTGGTGGTGGAACGCTACGGGACATCATGATTGGCCGGACTCCTGTGGGCTGGATGCTGGATTTACAGTATGTCTATGTAATAGCAATTGGCTTTATCTTAGCTATTATTTTTAGAAAAAAATTTGACAGATTGCGCACTTCTTTGTTTTTATTTGACACCATTGGATTGGGTGTTTTTACATTGATAGGTCTTGAAAAAGGAATCAACATTGGTCTACATCCTATTATTTGTATCGCATTAGGCACCATGACGGCTTGTTTTGGTGGTGTGATTCGTGATATTTTGTGTACAGAAATTCCCGTTATATTTAGAAGAGAAATTTATGCTACAATATGTATTTTAGGTGGAATTGTTTTTTTTCTGCTTCGAAAACTGAATCTGGACAATGATGTTTTATATTTAACCACGTCACTAGTTATCATTTCGGTTCGTTTGATGGCCGTGAAATTCAAATGGTATTTGCCTACTTTAGAACATAAATAAAAAAGGAGTACTTTCACAAAGTCTAAAATGTAAGAGTGAAAAATTATTTTGTAAAACAATATCAAGAAAGCGATTTTGGAACTTGGAATGCCTTTATTGGTCAAGCCAAAAATGCTACATTCTTGTTCCATCGCGATTTTATGGAGTATCATAAAGATCGATTTGAGGATTACTCCTTGCTGATTTATGAGGATCAAAAACTGATTGCCTTACTTCCTGCTAATAAAGTGCGCAGTACAATTTATTCACATCAAGGCTTGACTTACGGCGGTTTAGTGTATTCTTCCAAAATAAAGGGTGAAAAAGTGGCTTCTATTATTGATACTCTTTTGTCTTTTTTAAAAGGAAATGGGATACTTTTATTTTATTATAAGCCTATTCCCTGTTTTTATACTTCTGGTGGAAATCAGGAGATTGATTTTTTTTTACTTAAAAAAGGAGCACTTCTAGAACGTAAAGAAATGAATTTGGCCATAAATTTAGCCATGCCATTGCAGATTTCAAAAAGCAAATTAAAGCATTTTAGGAAAATTGAAGCGCTTGATCTACAAATAGTTGAAGAACAACAAATAGAATCGTTCTGGAATTTAGTTTTAGAGCCACGATTATTGCAAAAATATGATGCAAAGCCCGTTCATACAGTGCAAGAAATGGCAAAACTGAAGGCAATTTTTCCCGAATCTATAAAACAATTTTCAGTGTATTATCAAGATGAAATTGTTGCAGGAATTACAGTATTTGAGATGGAAACTGTCGTCAAATCGCAATATGGGGCCACAACTAAAAAAGGGGAGGAGTTGCGTGCCTTAGATTTTTTATTTATAACTTTAATAGAAAAATACAAACAAGAAGGAAAACTTTTTTTTGATATGGGAATCGTTAATGAGGATAATGAAAAAGGATACCACGCCGGACTTTTGAAACAAAAAGAGGAATTAGGTTGCTCTGTTTACAACCAGGATTTTTATAAAATGAACCTATCATGATCCCTTTTCTTGATTTAAAAAAAATAAACGAACCGTATGAAACTGCTTTTCAAGAAAAATTGAAAACGGTTTTATACAAAGGTTGGTATATTTTAGGGAATGAGGTTGCAGCATTTGAAACTAATTTTGCTACATATTGTGGTGTAAAATACTGTATTGGCGTTGGAAATGGTTTTGACGCTTTAGTTTTGATTTTCAAAGGTTATATCCAACTTGGAAAACTGCAAAAAGGCGATGAAGTTATTGTTCCTGCGAACACTTATATTGCCAGTATTCTGTCGATTTTACAGGCAGATTTAATTCCAGTTTTGGTCGAGCCAAAAGTAGCAACGTACAACATAAATTCGGAATTAATTTTAGCTAAAATTACGCCCAAAACCAAAGCTGTTTTGGCTGTTCATTTGTATGGACAATTGGCCGAAATGGATGCGATAAACGAAATTGCTGTGGCAAATAATTTGCTGGTAATCGAAGATGCAGCTCAGGCTCATGGAGCAGTACTCGATTCTAAAAATGGTATCTCAAACGCAATAGAGCGGAAAGCAGGTAATCTGAGTAATGCGGCTGCTTTTAGTTTTTATCCTGGAAAAAATTTAGGTTGTTTGGGAGATGCTGGTGCTATTACCACAAATGATACAGCTTTAGCTACTGTGATTTTTTCAATGCGCAACTATGGTTCGGAAACTAAATATTATAATGATTATGTTGGTGTAAATTCGAGGTTAGATGAGTTGCAGGCAGCATTCTTGAATGTGAAATTACCGTTTTTAGATGCTGAAAATGAAAAGCGAAGAACCATTGCAAAACGCTATTTTTCTGAAATAAGAAACGATAAAATCATCTTGCCACAACTGCAATTGCCTGGAACGAAGCAATCTGATCATGTTTTTCACCTGTTTGTAATTCGAACCAAAAACAGAATAGCGCTTCAAGATTACCTTAGCAAAAATGGGATACAAACTGTAATTCATTATCCCATTGCGCCACACCAGCAAAAAGCTTTAAAACAGTACAATAATTTATTTTTTCCAATTACGGAAATGATACATGAGGAAGTTTTAAGCTTGCCCATGAATCCGGTTTTGACGATGGAGGAGGTCAGTTATATTGTTGTACTTTTAAATAAATATTAAATGGGATTATTTAGCAAAATAAAACAATTATGCTTTGTTACTTTTCGAATTAAAAAGTATGAATTCCTCTCAGATTGCGAACGTGTAGCTGGTAAGCCAAACCTTTTCTATCCTTTATTATTAAAAGGAAAAGGGAAAATTTTTTTTGGGGAAAATGTACAAATTGGGGTAGTCTCGTCACCCTATTTTTATTTAGGATATACTTTTATGGAAGCAAAATATGAAAGTAGCGAAATTAGCATTGGAAGTAATGTTGCTATTAATAATGCTTTTTCGATTATTTGTTCTTCCAAAGTTACAATCAAAGATAATGTTTTAATAGGCGGAAACTGTACGATCATGGATAACGACGGGCATCATTTAGATCTTGATAAAAGAAAAGAAAGTAATCCAATTTCTTTTCCAGTGTATATTGGTAAAAATGTCTTTATTGGTTCAAGTGTTTCTATTTTAAAAGGAGTTACGATAGGAGAAAATTCTGTCATAGGTAATGGATCTGTGGTGAGCAAAAACATTCCCAAAAATGTTATCGCGGCAGGCAATCCTGCAAAAGTCATAAGAAATTTATAATGTTAAAGACCATCAAACAAAATCCACTTTTAAAAGTAATATCACTTAATTCGATTTCAGTGGCGGTGAGTTTTGTTCTAGGGATTATTTCCACAAAAATTATTTCTATTTATTTAGGTGCTTCAGGAATGGCACTGTTAGGAAGTTTTAGGAATTTTACATCCATGATGAAGTCCATAGCAACATTAGGAATTAACAATTCATTCATTAAAGTTTTTGTGGAAAATAAAGACAATAAAAATGAATTAGGTGTCATTTATTCTACTTTTTTTTGGTTTTTCCTTTTTGTCTCAACAGGTTTAGGTTTGCTAATTTTAGTTTTCGCCAATGTAATATCCGAATTTTTATTTTTTACTAATTCTTTTGCGTATCCCATTCGTTTTTTTGGATTATTGTTGCCTTTAATTGTTATTAATACATTTTGGATGGCCATCTATAATGCTTTAGAAAAATATAAAAAAATTGTAATTCTGCAGATTGTCTCGAATCTATTAATTTTTAGTTTAACAACTTTTTTGATAGTAAATAATGCCATAAACGGGGGATTGATAGCAATTGCTTTGAGCGAATTAGTGTTGGTGGTCGTGACTTTTGCTTTTATCATAAAAGACAGAAGTTATTTTCAATTTAGCCTTCAGAAAATTATAGAAAAGAAATACTTAGACAGCATCAAGAGGTTTTCTTCAATGGCTTTATTGAGTGCCATACTTACACCTGTTACGTTATTGCTCATACGAAATTTCATAATCCAAACGCATTCTATACAAGAAGCCGGTATTTGGGATGCAACGAATAAATTTTCCAGTTTTTACATGTTGGTTTTTAGCTCTGGCTTATCATTATATTACCTCCCCAAATTATCTTCTTTAAAAACAGAGGAGGAGTTCAAAATAGAATTAAAATCATATTTTGGTGTTTTTGTTCCTCTATTTTTTATAGTAATAGTGCTTGTTTTTTTATTAAAAGGAATTATTTTGGACATTGCTTTTACAAAATCTTTTTTAAAGGTGAAGGATGTATTAATTTGGCAGCTTTTAGGTGATTTTTTAAGGATTATGACTTTGGCTTTTGGCTATCAAATTGTTGTGAAAGCAAGGGTTAAAAAATATTTCATTCTTGAAATAGTATTTAATGTTTCCTATCTAGTAGTGTCTTTTTATTTAATTACACTTTTTTCATTTCAAGGTGCTGTAATGGCTTATTTTGTCGCCAATTTGATATTGTTCGTGCTAATTTTATTTATGTTTCGAAAACTATTTTTCATTTCCAAGCTGCCAAATAGTGACTCGCAATACTAATATAGTCGTGTACTCGCTCTATGAATGCTCTGGCTCGTTTGCCAATGGCAATTATTTCTTCAGGATTTTCAACTAAAAATGATAATTCACGCACAAGATAATCTACATCTGGCAGCGCATTAATATTGACTTTTTCTGTCAATTTATAGTGATTAACAAATTCATTTCCTCCACCAGTAAAAACAACTTTACCTTTTCCCATGGCTTCCAGTGCATTATAGCCTTGGTCTTGAGCATAAATTTGATCTAATACAATTTGAGCTGTATTGTATTTATTAATATAATCGGTGTAAGGAATGTTTTCAGTGATGATGACTGTTACCTTTTCAGGATATTTCTCTTGGATAATTTGCAATGCTTTTTCAAAGTAAGGAATTCCTTTTTTGATGTAACTGGAGCGATTTATCCCTAAAAAAATAACAATCTTGTCATCGATTTTTTGTTCTTTAAATTCAATTCTATTGATATTAACAGGATTTGGAATAAAATGTGCATTATATTTCATTTTTTCCATTGGAATTTTATAATCTAAATCGGAGGTAATAAGATTTTGACAATTTTTGGATAACCATTCAAAAGTTTTTCGATAGTTTTTACCAGTGTATTTTAATGGATATTCAAAATGTTTTTTTAAAGTTTTGTTCTCGAAATAAGGAGTCAAAATGCTATACTCTGTCTCTTTTTTTAATAAATAATCTATAATTGGGGTGTCGTCACCACAGATTAATAAGCTTCGATTTTTAATTTTATTGAATATCTTTTTATACAGTATTCGAGATAGAAAAGGGAAGGTTTCAACGGCATCAGAGTTAATAAGTTGTACGTGATCGAAGTGCTTTAATTGTTGTATTAAAAAGTGAAAACGAAGTCCTCTTTCCGCTTTCGCTAAATCAATATTCGTGAGTTTGTAAAAAGCATTTTTTATTTTTAACGGTAACCAATAATCGGATAAAAAAGAGGAATGAAAGGAATGGTCCGTGTCTAACTTTTTGAAATGATCACCGGAGGATAACAGCATTACGTCATGTCCCAGGACTAATAATCCTTCTTTTAAAGAATTATGTAATCGACTGTATTCGCCTATCAAAAGTATTTTCATTTACAAATCTGAATTATTTATATTTGTGTAAATATAAGTACAAATTGATAAAAGAATTTATAAAAGGAGACCTGGAAATAGTATTATCAACGATGAATAGAGATTCTTTGGATTTTTTGATTCCGATGTTTCCGTTCTCTCATTTTTCAAATTTTTCTATTTTAATTGTCAATCAAACCCAACCAGATAAACTAGTAGTTTCCAATTATCCGTCAATTCGAATAGTCAATTCATTTGAAAAAGGGTTGTCAAAAAGCAGAAATACAGGAATCAAAAATGCAAAAGGGAAAATTGTTTTAATCGCGGATGACGATGAAGTATTTAAGGAAGGTTTCGAGAATACTATTCTGGAAGCATATAACAAATATCCTGAAGCAGTTAGTATTTGTTTTGCACTCGAGGATTTTAATGGTTTCTTGTTGAAAAAATATCCTTCTAAGACAAAATTGCAATTGAGTTTTCTAGATATTTGTAGCATTTTGTCAATTGAAATAAGTTTTAAAAAAGCAACTTTCGACCAATTGAATAGTATGTTTGACACTAATTTTGGTTTAGGAAGTCCCTTTATGATGGGTGAAGAAGCTATTTTTTTATCTGATTGGAAGCAGCAAAAACAAATCGTAATTAGTGTACCAAAAGTTATTGCAAGTCATTCGAGGTTGTCAACAGACGATAAATTAAATTTTAAACAAAGGTATTACGTGCAAGGCGCTTTCTTAACCAGAGTTTCAAAACACGGTTATTATAAAGGTGTTTTTTTAAAACTTTTTTTCGATCTTAAACAGAATAAAATTAAAATAAAGCAGCTGTATGCAGCGCTAAAATCAGCAAATAAAGGCAAGATAGATTTTATACAAATGAAGAAATGAAAACAACTGTAAATTCCATTCAATTATTAAAGATTCCCGTTGTGGAAGATACGCGTGGAAACCTAGCATTTGTTCAAAAAGGCGTTTTACCATTCGAATTCAAACGGGTGTACTACCTTTTTGATGTTCCTAGTACTGCTTTTAGAGGGGGTCATTCACATATTGTTCAACAAGAAGTTTTGATTGCTTTGAGTGGAAGTTTTGAGGTCGTTCTTCACGATGGATTTGAAAAAAAGTCCTTTCAATTGAATAAACCAAATGTTGGATTACTTATTCCAATCGGCATTTGGAGAGAATTGCAAAACTTTTCTTCAGGAGCCGTTTGTTTGGTTTTTGCCTCAGATGTTTTTGAAGAAGCCGATTATATACGTGATTTTGATCAATTTTTGGAGTCAAAAAAATGAAACTTCTCTATATAATTCCCAACATAAATAACGAGGGCGGAGTCGCCAGAGTGCTTTCGGTCAAAACGAATTATCTTATAGAACAGTTAGGGTATGAAGTGCATATTTTAACCCAAAATGATGGCTTTTCTCCTTTGTTTTATCCTTTCAATAAGACTATTATTTTTCATGATATGCTGTTAACAGGCACTGCTATTGGTTTTTTTAATTTGTACCAAAATGCATTAAAAACGAAAGTAAAAACCATTCAACCAGATGTTATTATTGTTTGTGATAACGGTCTAAAAGCCTATTTAATTCCTTTTGTTTTAAAAAATAAAATTCCGCTTATTCTAGAAATGCACAGCTCCAGATTTATTGAGGAAAGAGAAGTTAAAAAAAACATTTTCACAAAAGTCACTTCGATTTTTAGGAGTATTTTGAAAACTAGGGGTATCAAAAAGTATGATCAATTTGTAGTCTTAACTAGCGAAAGTGTAAAAGAGTGGAATGTCAAAAACACGCTGGTGATTCCAAATCCATTATGGTTTACGACAGAAAAACAGAATGCTCTACAAAACAAAAAAGTAATTGCTGTTGGTCGACATACCTATGAAAAAGGATTTGACAGGATGCTGGCAATTTGGTCAAAAGTACTAATTAACCATCCGGATTGGTCGTTGGATATTTACGGGAAATCAACTGAAAATCTAGATTTACGCTTAATCGCTAAAAATCTAGATATTTGTAATACTATTTCTTTTCTTGAGCCAGTTCAAAATATTGAAGAGAAGTATTTAGAGGCTTCTTTTTATTTAATGACGTCTCGCTTTGAAGCTTTTGGGATGGTATTAATTGAAGCGATGGCGGCTGGATTGCCAATCGTTGCTTATGATTGCCCCAGTGGCCCAAGAGGGATAGTGACTCCGAACGAAAATGGTTTTTTGATCGAAAATGGCAATGAATCTGATTATGTTCAAGCCGTGGAGGCTCTAATTGAAAATGTGACACTAAGACAACAGATGGGTGAAAAGGCAAAATTATCCAGCGAAAAATACAACATCGATGTTATTATGCAAACGTGGAATGAATTATTCATTGGAATAAAAAAGAATTAACTCTTCTGATTTATGGAGCATAAATAGCCAACTCGAAACCAATTGAACAGCAATAAATTAGGTTGGTTTCCGGTTAAATTCCGAAAGAGATGTTGTTCCAACACAGAATGTATTTTTGCAATAATAAAAGTAGATTTTGTTCTTCGCAAAAAGTCATAGAATCGAAGCAGTTTCACAAACGCAACGTCAATTTTTTTGGCTTCGTACAGCGCCATCAAATTTTCTAATGACTCTTTTGTTTTGTTTAAGTAAATCATATTTGAATCGATATCTCCGTGTTCAACAGCATTTTCAATGTGATTTACTTTAGATTTTAATAAACTCAATTGATACGAAACTTGGGTGTCGTCGTGACCGTATTTTTTTAAATGGGCATCAAACTTTACTTGGTTGAAACACTCTTTTTTAATTATAGTGTTGTTAAAGAGCACGGATGGATATGGTTTTTTCTTTCTGTTTTCGGCAGCTTTATCTTCAATAAATTTTCCGTATTTCCAACGTAGTTTTTGATTGTCTGAAGGACACTTGGCGGGATGTTGCCGTCCACCATAAACAACGTCATTATCATATAAATTAGAAATGAATTTATTGATGTAATCGTTACTAATTATGATCGAGTCACCGTCAATAAAAAGCAAATAATCATATTTAGCTTTTTCGGCAAGTGAATTTCTGTTTGTACGATGCGCAATGTTTTGTTTTAAGGAAATAAAACTGCAATTGGATAGAGTGTTTACATTCTCATTAATCGCATTCAAGGTAGATTGTGACGCATCATCCTGGCATAAAATCTCAAATGCTATTCCGCATTCGATGCATTGCTTGTGCAACTCAACAACGAGAGGATATACATTATAATTGTATATTGGCACCAGAATAGAAAGCATTACGCTGTTCTCTGCTGAATCACTTCGAAAATTTTAGCGTCTTCACATTTTAATGTTTTGGAAGGGAATTTCATCAATAAGGCATAATCGTGTGTCGCCATAATGATGGTTTTTCCATTGGCATTGATTTTCTTTAATACTTCCAATACTTCAGCACTCGTTTGTGGATCCAAGTTCCCTGTTGGTTCATCTGCAAGAATTAATTCGGGATCATTCAGTAAAGCACGAGCGATGGCCACTCGTTGTTGTTCACCTCCAGAAAGTTGATGAGGCATTTTTTTACCAAAATCTTTCATCCCTACTTTATTCAATACTTCTTCAATTTTATGCTGCATGTCTATGTTGTTGATCCAGCCCGTTGCTTTAAGTACAAAAAGCATGTTGTCATTCACAGTGCGGTCTGGAAGCAGTTTGAAATCTTGAAAAACGATTCCAATTTTTCTTCTTAAAAAAGGAATGTCATCTTCTTTTAAAGAAGCTAAATCAAAGTCTACAATGTTTCCCTCTCCTTCGGTTAACGGCAAATCAGCGTATAAAGTTTTCATTAAGCTGCTTTTTCCTGATCCTGTTTTTCCAATGATGTAAAGGAATTCTCCATGATTTACCTCCAAGTTCACCTCTGTTAAAATAGATTTTCCTTCTTGATAAATAGTTACATTTTTTAAAGACAGTACGGATTGTGACATAATTTGCATTTGTTTATGGGGTAAAAGTAATAAGATAACGCTTCTATTCAAAATAAATTCTGTTGTATTAAACAGAATTAGAGAAAATAGGAATATTGGCGTATTTTTAGAATGTCAGATTTTACGAATAGTATCGAAAGAACGTCAAATTATGCCTTAGAGAATAAATATTCATAATAAAAACCAATTGTGATTCGTTATAGAGTTCAGAATATAATATATTTGAATTATTAAAATAAAATCACAATGCGTAAATTATCCTGGATCTACTTCTTTTCTTTCTTTATAATAACGGCGGTGCTTTCAGCACAAAAATCGGCTATTTACACGCACGATTCAAAAGATTTTAATAAAGCAGTTTCTTTATTTAAAGATGCGCAATATGCATCGGCACAACTAATTTTTAACAAAGTAAAGGAAACGGCCACTACAGAGGAATTGAAATCGGATTGTGCTTATTACGCTGCTAATTGTGCCATTCGAACCAATCAGGCAAATGCAGATGCGTTGATGGAGCAATTTGTTGCAGATTACCCTACGAGCGTAAAGCAAAATCAAGCTTATATTGAAGTAGCACAGTATCATTTTACTCAAGGAAATTATCCACAGGCATTGCAATGGTTTGACAAAGTGGATGAAAGTAGTTTGAGTAGAAAGGATCAAGATAAATTCAATTTCCAAAAAGGGTATAGTTTTTTTAATGCCAAAAAGAAAAAAGAAGCTACTTCCTACTTGAATAAAGTAGTAAATTCTGCTGAATACGGATCGCAAGCCAAATATTACCTTGGTTTTATGGCGTATGAAGGAGATGACTATAAGCAAGCGACAAAGTATTTTGACGAGGTTTCAGGTGAAGAGAAATACAAAGAAAAGCTTTCATATTATCAAGCGGATATGAATTTTAAGTTGGGAAATTTCCAAAAAGCAATTGATTTGGGTCAGAAAGCAATGGCTAAATCAAATCCTTTGGAAAAATCAGAATTAAATAAGATTATTGGCGAAAGCTATTTTAATTTAAAAAAATACGATACTGCCATTCCATTTTTAGTCGCCTACAAAGGGAAAAAAGGAAAGTGGAACAATACCGATTTTTACCAATTGGGATATGCGTACTACAAACAAAAAGACTATGAAAATGCCATTTCCCAATTCAATAAAATCATTGGTGGAAAGGATTTTGTAGCTCAAAATGCCTACTACCATTTAGGAGAAAGTTACCTCAATACCGATAAAAAACAGCAGGCTTTAAATGCTTTTAAAAATGCTTCGGAAATGGATTTTGACTTGGCGATACAAGAAGATGCCAGTTTGAATTATGCTAAATTGAGTTACGAATTAGGAAATTCGTATCAAAGTGTACCAGCAGTTCTTCAATCTTTTTTAAATAAATATCCAAATAATGCCAACCGTTCTGAGGTAGAGAAATTGCTGATAGATTCGTATATTTCGTCTAAAAACTACAAGGAAGCGCTGGTTTTATTGGAAAAAAATAAATCGCCAGAAAATAAATTGGCCTATCAAAAAGTACTGTTTTATAGAGGACTGGAACTGTATACGGATGGAAAGTATGAAGATGCGTTAAAAATATTTACGAAAGCTACAACCGAACAAAAAGATCCGGTTTTTACGAGTAGAGCCCTTTTTTGGAAAGGGGAAGCAGAATATGTTACAAATGATTTCAAGGAGGCATTGTTAAGTTTTAAACAATTTGCCGGTTCAAACCAAGCTTCAAAAACCCCGGAATATAAAAATCATAATTATAATATTGCCTATGCTTATTTTAAATTAAAAGAATACGATCAGGCAGGAAATTATTTTCAAAACCAAATAGAGAAAGCACCAGCTGATAAAGTGCGTTTGAATGATTCGTATTTGCGTTTAGCAGATTGTCGTTTTGTAACTTCAAAATACGGCCCAGCAATGGATGCGTATAATAAAGTGATTGAATCTAAAAGTATAGATGCAGATTATGCCTATTTTCAAAAAGCAATTTCTTACGGATTTATGGCTAAAAATGACACTAAAATTGCCGAATTAAACTCTTTTGTCCAATTGTATCCAAAGTCTGAATACAAAGACGATGCACTTTTCGAATTGGCTAATACTTATGTTGCCGGAAACAAAAATGACCTTGCTATAAAAACATACGAGCGTTTAAATACTGAATTTAAAAAAGGCTCTTTTACTTCTAAATCTATTTTGCGTCAGGGTTTAGTATATTACAACACCGATAAAAACGATCAGGCTTTATTAAAATTTAAAAAAGTGGCTGCTGATTTTCCTAGAACTCCGGAAGCTTTAGAAGCCGTTGCAACAGCCCGATTAATTTATGTTGATGGTGGTAGAGTGGATGAATATGCTAGTTGGGTTCGTACGCTGGATTTTGTTGCTGTAACGGATGCAGAATTGGATAATGACACCTACGAAGCTGCTGAAAAACAATTTCAACAAAACAACTCTAAGCAAGCCATCCAAGGATTCAGTGGGTATGTAAGTCAATTTCCTCGAGGCATCCATGCCTTAAAAGCCAATTACTACCTTGGTCAATCGTATTATTCAGAAGGGTCTGAAACCAAATCAATTCCTAATTTTGAATTTGTAATTGCCCAATCTAGAAGTGAATTTACAGAGCAGTCTTTGTCTCGACTGGCTCAAATTTTTCTTAAAAATAAACAGCACGACAAGGCAATTGTAGTTTTATCCCGTTTAGAAAACGAATCTGATATTTCTCAAAACACGACTTTTGCACAATCGAATTTGATGAAATTGTATTATGATAAAAAAGATTATAGTAGTTCAAACTCGTATGCTGAGAAGGTTTTGATGAGTCCAAAAGCCGATGATAACGTCAAAAGTGATGCTCAAATTATTATAGCGCGTGCAGCTATTGAAACGGGAGATGAAGCAAAAGCAAGAGTTGCCTACACCAAATTAAGGGCGATTGCAAAAGGAGAACTAGCAGCTGAAGCGCTATATTATGATGCTTATTTTAAAAATAAAGACGGAAATTTTGAACAGTCAAATGTTGCTGTTCAAAAATTAGCGAAAAATTATTCTAGTTATAAATATTTTGGATCCAAAGGATTAGTTGTAATGGCAAAAAACTTTTACGGATTGAAAGACAGCTATCAGGCGACCTATATTTTAGAAAATGTAATTCAAAATTTTACTGATTTTCCAGATGTAGTGTCAGCCGCACAAAGAGAATTGAATACTATTAAGGCGGAAGAGTCTAAAACAAATTCATCAATTACAAAATAAAAAAACGCGACAAGAAAGTTAGAAAATAACCAAAGTAAGTATGAAATTTTCAGAATAGTCGAAAGCCAAAAAATTAAAGAATGACAATCCCTTTTTATATAGTAGATGTTTTTGCAGAACATAAATATGCAGGCAATCAATTGGCTGTTTTTTTAGATGCACAAAAGTTAAGCTCTGAGGAGATGCAGACCATTGCTCGAGAAACCAACTTTGCAGAAAGCACTTTTATCACGAAGCTCGATCAGGAAAATAATGCAGCAACAATCAGGATTTTTACCCCAGAGCACGAAATGCAGTTCGCGGGGCATCCTATCTTAGGAACTTCGTGGGTCTTGATGCACAAAATTTTTGAGAAGCGCACTGAAAGGATCAATTTGTCAGTTCCAATAGGTGATATTGTAGTTTATCAATCAGACGATTTGGTTTGGCTACAAGCTGCTCAACCAGAATTTTTAGACGTTTTTTTGGCAGAGGATTTTTCATCCTTTAGCAATTTAAGTCCTGATGATTTTGATGTAAAATTTCCCATTCAGGAAGTTACCACGGGAAGCGCTTTTGTAATTGTGCCTGTTAAAAATGCAACAGTATTGCAAAATTTAATGCTGAATCAGGTTAAAATGGATGGGTGGTTGCGCGCTCATTGTAAAACAAACCATAGAGCCTTTTATTTTTATTGTTTAGAAGGAACAAAGCTTACGAGTAGGATGTTTTGTGTAGAGAATAACCAACTTGTAGAGGACGCTGCTACTGGAAGCGCGAGCTCTTGTTTGCAGGCCTTTCTTTTAAAATATTATTCTCCTGAAATCCAAACTATCAATTATCAAGGAGATTTTATCAATAGACCCTCTCAGATTTATTTTGATGGTAAATTAGAAAAGGACCATTTTGATATTAAAATCGGTGGAAAAACGCAATTTATTGCAAAAGGCGAGTGGGAAGTTTAGATTACATCAAAAGAATAAATAGGTACAAAATAAAAAAATCAGACATGACATTTAAAGATTTAGAAATAAAAATAAGAATAAATAAGGTAGCAACTTTTTCGGCGCCCTTCACTTACATGAGGTTTGGCGTGGGGATTTTGTTCATCTTCGTCTTCCAATTTTCATTTGCTCAAAAGAAAGAACAAATAGGAAATGAAACGGTAAATGTTGTAAAACCGTATACCCCAAAAATTTCAGATGCGTTCAAAGTAAAAGAAATCCCGGAACTGGATGAGGAGGGAAATGCTAAAAAAGAAAGTATAAAATATTCTATTTTTTCATTCCCTGTAGCTTCTACTTTTACGCCTTCAAAAGGAAAAGCCGAAGGGGTTGAAAAAGAAACGCAAGCTCCTTTATTTAAAAATTACGCGACTTTTGGTGTTGGTAATTACGGAACTTTTTTAGGGGAATTATTCGTAAACCAAGATCTAAATGCGACGGACTATGTTGGCGGCATGTTCCGGCATCATTCTTCTCAAGGCGGTATAGAAAGCGTGAAACTTGACGACCGTTTTTTTGACACTTCGCTTGATTTAATGTATGGTTCGAATCAAAAGAACGTATCTTGGAATCTGGATTTAGGATATCAAAACCAAATTTATAATTGGTATGGATTACCAGACAGTTTTGGTAACACTTTATCGTCTCAGGATCAATCTATTTTGATTAATAGCATAAATCCAAAACAGTACTACAATACTATTTCTCTGGGGGGGAATGTGGCTTTTAACGAAAGTATATTGAATAAAACAAGTTTGAAATTCAACCATTTTTCAGATGGTTTTGATTCTTCTGAAAATAGGTTTTACGCTAAACCAACCGTAGCCTTTGATGTAAGTGAAAGTGCCGTGAAAACAGATTTAATTGTTGATTATGTCGCTGGAAATTTCAAAAATAATTATACCAATACCAATACTGAACCTTTAAAATATAGTTTTACAAATTTTGGAATTTCACCTAGTTTTGTAATGCAAAAAGAGGACTGGACGCTGAATATTGGCGCTGCTGTTTTTTATAGTAGGAACAATATAAATAGCAGCAACACCTTTTATGTCTATCCAAAATTCAATGCCTCTTATAAGGTGGTTGGTGATTTGATGATTTTCTATGCGGGTGCCGAAGGGGATCTGCAGCAGAATTCATATCAGGATTTTGTAGATGCCAATCCATTTTTATCCCCAACATTAGCTATTGCACCTACGGATCAACAGTATGATGTTTTTGCTGGACTGAAAGGTAAATTGACTAATTCAATAAGTTACAATCTTAGAGGTTCTTACTTAAATGAGCGAAATAAAGCATTGTTTAAAAGCAATAGTTATAATGAAAATGCTGGGAATGCCGATTACGCCTTTGGAAATTCCTTTCAAGTCGTTTACGATGATATGAGAACCTTAAGCTTTTATGGAGAATTAAAAGCAGATTTCTCTGATGATTTCACTTTCGGAATTAATGGAAGTTTTAGCAGTTTTACAAATAATTTTCAGCAAGAAGCGTGGAATTTGCCAGCAATAAAAATAAATTCCAGTTTGGATTTTAATATCACAGAAAAATGGTTTGCTGGTGCCAATGTGTTTTACGTAGGCGAGCGAAAAGATTTTCAAATGAATACTGCTATTGTTACTAATGCTACTCCTGTAACTTTAAAATCGTATTTTGATGTCAATGCCAATGTTGGATTCAAATACAGCGACCGGTTGACTGCTTTTGCAAGAGCGAATAATATCACCAATAATGCCTACCAAAAATGGTTGAATTATCCAGTTCAAGGATTTCAGGTGATTTTAGGAGTAAATTATAAATTTGATTTTTAATTTTTTACGTAAACACAAAAGCGCACAAAGAAAGCGCAAAGGCCACAAAAGAAAATTTAATTTTTTTATATTGAAATAGTATTAAAAAAAACTTCGTGAACATCGTGCTTTCTTGCTGACCTTTGTGGTTAATCTTTACTAAATGACTTTTAAACAAAAAATACACCGTTATTACTTACAGTTAGTTCAAGATAGAATTGATGCTTTCAAAGACATGATTGTAGCGCTTACCGAAGATTCTAAGAATGATGCCAAAGGTTCTGCTGGAGACAAACATGAAACGGCTTTATCAATGATGCACATTGAGCAGGAAAAACTCAATCGGAAATTGAGAGAAGTATTGGAACAAAAAGCAGTTTTGGATAAAATTGATTCGACTACAATCGCTAATACTATTATTGTAGGAAGCTTGGTCAAAGCAAACGGAATCTATCTATATCTCAGTGTTGCACTCCCTAAAATCAATGTCGAAGGAATTAATGTTATCGCCTTATCGCCACAATCTCCATTGGGAAATAAATTGATGGGAAACCAAGAAGGTTTTACCTTTGAGATTAATGGAACAAAGTATTTGGTAGAGGAAATAAAATAAAAATAAAGTATCGTTTTATTTTGGCATTGTTTTCTGTAGACCCCATTTTTACAATCTTCAACTTCATTTCTCTTTTTGTTCTTTTTTGATTACATTTTAAATACAAATTCCACTTTTTAGTTGTCAATAGAAACTAAAAATGGCCTTTATGTTTTTCAATTGGAACCATAAGGCCATCTTTGCCCTATCAAAATAAACAAAAACATTAAAATATATAGTTATGTGTGGAATCGTATGTGCCTTTGATTTAAAACAAAAAGCGGAAGTTTTAAGACCACAAGTATTAGAAATGTCTAAAATTATTCGTCATCGTGGACCGGACTGGAGTGGAATTTTTAGTAATGAAAAAGCTATTTTGTCTCACGAGCGTTTGGCAATTGTGGATCCAGCTTCTGGTAAACAACCGTTGTTCAGTGAAGATAAACAATTGGTTTTAGCTGCAAATGGTGAAATTTACAACCACAGAGCATTGCGTAAACAATTTGAAGGGAAGTACCACTTTCAAACGGAAAGCGACTGCGAAGTAATTTTAGCACTTTATAAAGAGAAAGGACCTCATTTTATAGATGAAATGAATGGAATTTTTGGATTTGCTATCTATGATGTAGAAAAAGACGAATATTTTGTAGCTCGTGACCACATGGGAATTATTCCACTTTACATCGGTTGGGATGAACACGGAACTTTTTATGTAGCGTCAGAGTTGAAAGCACTTGAAGGATATTGTACAAAAATTCAATTGTTTCCTCCAGGACATTACATGACAAGCAAAGACGGCGAATTTGTACAATGGTATAAAAGGGAGTGGACCGATTATGATGCCGTGAAAGATAACGAAACAAACATTCAAGATATTAAAGTTGCACTAGAAGCCGCAGTTCACAGACAATTAATGAGCGATGTGCCTTACGGTGTATTGCTTTCTGGAGGACTAGATTCTTCTATTACTTCGGCTGTCGCCAAAAAGTATGCGCAAAAACGAATTGAATCTGGAGATGTTGCTGATGCTTGGTATCCGCAGTTGCATTCTTTCTCCGTCGGATTAGAAGGTTCTCCGGATTTAGCAGCAGCGCAAATTGTTGCGGATCACATTGGAACCATTCACCACGAAATTAAATTCACAATACAAGAAGGTTTGGATGCTATTCGGGATGTAATTTACAATTTAGAAACTTATGATGTGACGACTATTAGAGCCTCAACGCCAATGTGGTTGATGGCAAGAGTTATTAAATCGATGGGTATCAAAATGGTATTGTCAGGCGAAGGCGCCGATGAACTTTTTGGAGGATATTTGTATTTTCACAAAGCGCCAAACGCAAGAGAGTTTCATGAAGAAAACGTTCGTAAATTAGGGAAATTACACATGTATGATTGTTTGCGTGCCAATAAAAGTTTAGCGGCTTGGGGAATTGAAGGACGTGTGCCGTTTTTAGATAAAGAATTCATGGATGTAGCGATGCGAATCAATCCACAAGATAAAATGATCAACAAGGAACATCCAATGGAAAAATGGGTGCTTCGTAAAGCTTTTGAAGATATTTTACCGCCAAGTGTAGCTTGGAGACAAAAAGAACAATTTAGTGATGGTGTCGGTTACGGATGGATTGATACCTTAAAAGCAACAGTTGCTGTTGAAATTTCAGATGAACAATTAGCAAATGCGAAATACAAGTTCCCTTTGCAAACGCCAACATCCAAAGAGGAATATTATTACCGTTCTATTTTTCATGAGCATTTTCCAAGTGATGCTGCCGCTTTATGTGTACCACAAGAAGCAAGTGTGGCGTGTAGTACAAAAATTGCTTTGGAATGGGATGAAGCTTTCAAAAACATGAATGATCCATCGGGTAGAGCAGTTGCAAGTGTGCATGATGATGCGTATGTTAAAAGTTAATCTGAAATAAAAATCACAACTTATTTATTTAGCTAAAAACCAAGTTTTATTTCTGCAAAGCCATTAAGAATATTAAGGGTTAATGTGACTTAAAATTCTTAATGGTTAAAAAAAAGTATTTTATAGTATTTATTAGTTTTACATTTTAAGTTCAGTAGAAACGCTCTCCATTCGGGAGCGTTTTTTTATGTTGCCACGATATATGACTTATTTTTTATTTTAAAATGCTGTTTATTTCTCTGGTAATAATCAATATTAAATGCAGTTTTTTTATATTAGCACAACTAAATTGTTAATTATGAGATTCATTTCGCTTTTTCTTGCTTTATTGTTATTGATTTCCTGTAGTCAAAAAACTAAAATTTCCGTTGATACGATTATTACAGATGCAACAATTTATTCCGTAGATAACGCTTTTGGAATAGCTTCGGCTATGGCAATCGAAAAGGGAAAAATAGTAGCTATTGGGACCAATAGTGAAATTTCGAAACAATATGAATCAAAGAATACGGTTGATGCTGATGGAAAATTCATTTACCCTGGCTTAATTGATGCACATTGCCATTTCTACGGCTATGGATTAAGTTTGCAGGAAGCTGATTTGCGGGGGACTAAAAGCATGGCTGAAATAATTACTCGTTTAAAGGCTTTTCAAAAAGATAAAAACCCAACGTTTATTGTGGGAAATGGTTGGGATCAAAACGATTGGGAAGTGAAAAAGTATCCTACCAAAGCTGATTTAGATGCTGCATTTCCGGATATTCCTGTCGTCTTGAATAGAGTTGATGGGCATGCTATAATTGTAAACAGTAAAGCGTTGAAATTAGCCGGAATTACAAAAGATACAAAAGCTGATGGTGGTCAAATTGAAATTGCAAATGGAGAGCCATCAGGAATTCTGGTTGATAATCCGATGGAATTAGTCTTTAAAATTATTCCAAAACCAACACGTAAAATACAAATTGCGGCTTTGTTGGATGCTGAAAAAGTGATGTTTGATTATGGTTTGACAACAGTAAATGACGCAGGATTAGATCCAGATATTATTCATTTGATGGACAGTTTACAAAAAGCAAAAGTCATGCGACTAAATGTCTATGCTATGGTCACAGCAAATCAAAAAAACATTGATTTGTATTTAAAAAAAGGAATTTATAAAACGGATCATCTCAATGTACGTTCCTTTAAAATGTATGGCGATGGTGCTCTGGGTTCTCGTGGTGCTTGTATGCACAAGCCGTATTCAGATAAACCAGGCCAATATGGTGCTTTGTTAGCGCCAGTAGCGGGATTGAGAACCGTTGCGAAACAAATTGCAGCTTCAGATTTTCAACTCAATACACATGCGATTGGCGATTCAGCCAATACGGTAATTTTAAAAATATACAAAGAAGTTTTAGCCGATACAAAGGATCGAAGATGGAAAATTGAGCACGCTCAAGTTTTACGTGAAGCCGATTTTGACTATTTCAGATCTGGAATTATTCCTTCGGTACAACCCACACATGCGACCTCCGATATGTATTGGGCGGAAGATCGATTGGGAAAAGAACGTCTTAAAAATGCGTATGCGTATAAAAAATTACTTCAAAAAGCAGGAATGATAGCCCTAGGAACTGATTTTCCTGTGGAAGAAGTGAATCCGATGCTTACTTTTCATGCCGCTGTTGCCCGAAAAGACAGTAAGGAATATCCAAAAGGTGGTTTCCAAATGGAAAACGCTTTAACAAGAGCCGAAACGTTGAGAGGAATGACGCTTTGGGCCGCTTACTCTAATTTTGAAGAAAAAGAAAAAGGAAGTTTGGAAGTAGGCAAATGGGCTGATTTTGTGCTGTACGATCAGGATTTAATGAAAGTGGCAGCGGATAAAATCGTAAAAATGAAACCCTCGAATACTTATTTGAAAGGTCAGAAAGTCAAATAAAGGATTAGAATATTGGTGACAGTTTGTAATTGTAACTCGAATTTCCTATTTAGAGGTGTTTTGATTATGTTTTTAATGTAAAATTAACTTTTTTGTTTCAAATAGTAATTAAATACCCTGCTTGTGTTTTGTATTTGTAACTGCTATTGCATATTTGTTAGGTTGGAGTTGGTGAAAATAAAAAAAGTATTTTATGTGCGGAATATTAGCCATTATTGGAAGAGGAAAAGAAGAGCAATTATTTAGACAGCTGTCAAAAAGAATGACGCATCGTGGACCGGATGAAAGTGATTTTCATATTACGGACAAAGGTCATATTTTAAGTCATGAACGGTTATCAATAATTGATTTACATTCTGGGAAACAACCCATACAAGGTACTAAAACGGCCTACATGGTTCATAATGGCGAAATTTACAATCACCAAGAATTGAGAGATGGTGTTTTGAAAGCACATACTTTTAGAACTAAGTCAGATTCAGAAGTTATTGTGCATCTATATGAGGAGTTTGGCTATGATTTTTGCAACAGGCTAGATGGAGATTGGGCTTTTGTTGTAGTTGATGGAGATGATTTTATAGCGGGTAGAGACCCAATGGGAGTAAAGCCGCTGTATTATGGACTGGATGAAAGAGGAAGAATCTATTTCTCTTCAGAGATGAAGTCTATTTCAGATCAATGCAAAACCTTTTCTACTTTTCCTCCAGGTCATTACTACACTCAAAAAACTGGTTTTGTAAAATATTACAAACCGGAATACGAAGACTATTTAAAAGCAGACCAAGAATTAGATTTTAAATTAATTAGAGAGACCCTAACAGAGGCTACTCGGAAACGATTAATGAGCGATGTGCCTATTGGAGTATTGCTTTCGGGAGGATTGGATTCTTCGTTAACCTCAGCAATTGCGTCTCGATTGTTGGCAGAGAGTGGCAAAAAATTACATTCCTTCTCAATCGGCTTGGATGCAGACGCGCCTGATGCTGCAGCTGCCAGAAAGGTAGCTGCCTATTTAGGGACAGAACATCATGAAGTTCACTTCACTGTCGAAGAAGGCATCCTAATATTAGATAAATTGATTTGGCATTTAGAAACGTATGATGTGACTTCCATAAGAGCGAGTACGCCAATGTATTTTTTGTCGAAAGCAATTACCGATTTGGGTGTAAAAGTAGTGCTTTCCGGAGAAGGAGCGGATGAAATTTTTGGAGGATATTTGTATTTTGCAAACGCACCCTCAGCCGAAGATTTTCAAAAAGAAACTATCGAAAGAGTTCAGAAATTATTTACTGCCGATTTATTGAGAGCAGATAAGTCGACTATGGCACATGGCTTAGAGACAAGAGTTCCGTTTTTAGACAAAGCATTCTTAGATTTGTCAGTTCGCATTAAAGCTGAAGAAAAAATGCCTAAAACGTATGATGGCAAAGAAAAATACATATTAAGAAAAGCATTTGATACGCCAGACAGACCTTATCTGCCTGCAGAAGTTTTATGGAGACAAAAAGAACAATTTTCAGATGGAGTGGGGTACCATTGGATTGATCAATTGATTGAATACTGCGCCACGCAAGTTACGGATGAGCAATTAGCAGGAGCTGCAACAGAATTCCCATACAACTCTCCTGCGACTAAAGAAGCTTATTTTTACAGATCGATATTTAATAAATATTACCCTCAAGTAAGCGCTGCACAAACGGTTAGGAAATGGATTCCCAAATGGCAAGAAAATCAAGATCCTAGTGGAAGAGCAAACGCCGCACACATTCAGGCGGATATTGAAATTGCTAAAACAACTGCGGTGATTTAAAACAATAATTTGAATTATTATAAATGTAGAACGCGCTCCAATTGGAGCGCGTTTTTTTTGTAGTTATATCAACAAATGTTAATAACTTAACGGCCAAAATAGGGAATTTAACGGTTATATAATTTGCGTTTTTATATATTTGCGTGTTAGACAAAAATTACATTTTTTTAGAATAAAATATATGAGCGAAGAAATCAAGAAGGACAGTTATTCAGCAGATAGTATTCAGGCATTAGAAGGAATGGAGCATGTAAGAATGCGTCCATCGATGTACATTGGAGATGTAGGTGTTCGAGGTCTGCATCATTTAGTTTATGAAGTCGTAGATAACTCTATCGATGAAGCAATGGGAGGTCATTGTGATACGATAATTGTAGATATTAATGAGGACGGATCTGTTTCTGTTGAGGATAACGGCCGTGGTATTCCAGTTGGTATTCATAAAAAAGAAGGTGTTTCGGCATTGGAAGTGGTAATGACCAAAATTGGTGCTGGGGGAAAATTTGATAAAGATTCGTATAAGGTTTCTGGAGGACTTCACGGTGTTGGGGTTTCTGTAGTTAATGCTTTGTCAAACCATTTGCGTGCTACTGTTCACAGTAGCGATGGAAAAGTGTATGAGCAGGAATATGAAAAAGGAAAAGCATTATACCCAGTAAAGCAAATAGGAGAAACCACTAAAAGAGGAACTATTGTAACTTTTTATCCTGATGACACTATTTTTCAACAGACTACGGAGTTTTCTTATGACACTTTATCTGCTCGTATGCGTGAATTGTCATATTTGAATAAAGGAATTACAATTACTTTTACAGATAAAAGAGAATTAGATAAAGATGGGAATTTTGTTTCGGAAATATTCCATTCTGATGAAGGATTAAAAGAGTACATCCGTTATTTAGATGGAAACCGGGAGCCCATTATTGCACACGTTATTTCGATGGATCATGAAAAAGGAGAGATTCCTGTTGAAGTTGCCTTAATCTATAATACAAGTTATACCGAAAATATTTTTTCTTACGTGAACAATATTAACACGCACGAAGGAGGAACACACTTGCAAGGTTTTAGAACTGGTCTTACGAGATCTTTAAAGAAATATGCAGATGCTTCGGGAATGTTAGATAAACTGAAATTTGATATTTCAGGAGATGACTTTCGTGAAGGACTTACAGCAATTATTTCAGTTAAAGTTGCTGAACCACAATTTGAAGGTCAAACCAAAACAAAACTTGGAAACAGAGAAGTAGTTTCGCCAGTAAGTCAAGCGGTGAGTGAAATGATAGAAAATTATTTGGAAGAAAATCCAAATGATGCACGAATCATTGTTCAAAAAGTGATTCTTGCAGCACAAGCGCGTCATGCTGCTAAAAAAGCACGTGAGATGGTGCAACGCAAAACCGTAATGGGTGGCGGTGGATTGCCTGGGAAATTGTCAGATTGTTCAGAACAAGATCCTGCAAAATGTGAAGTGTATCTTGTCGAGGGAGATTCGGCTGGTGGAACGGCAAAACAAGGCCGCGATCGTAATTTTCAAGCTATTTTACCTCTACGTGGTAAGATTTTGAATGTAGAAAAAGCAATGCATCATAAGGTTTTTGAAAACGAAGAAATTCGGAATATTTTTACGGCTCTTGGTGTAACCATTGGTACAGAAGAGGATAGTAAGGCATTAAATATTTCAAAATTACGGTACCATAAAGTAATAATTATGTGTGATGCCGATGTCGATGGTAGTCATATTTCTACTTTAATTTTGACATTCTTCTTCCGTTTTATGAAAGAATTAATAGAAGAAGGCCACGTTTATATCGCCGCACCACCTTTGTATTTAGTTAAAAAAGGAAACAAAAAAGAATACGCGTGGAATGATTTACAACGCGATCAAGCGAATGAAAGAATGGGCGGTAGCGCAGGAATTCAACGATATAAAGGTCTTGGGGAAATGAATGCGGAGCAATTATGGGAAACAACAATGGATCCTAGTTTTAGAACCTTGCGTCGGGTGACTATTGACAGTTTGGCGGAAGCCGACAGAGTTTTCTCTATGTTAATGGGTGATGAGGTGCCACCAAGAAGAGAATTTATCGAGAAAAATGCAGTGTATGCTAATATTGACGCATAAGACCGCTAACTGTTGGCTCTTGGCCAAACGATGTAGTGCTAAATAATTAACCAAAAAATAAAAATAACCGACTAAACTTTAAAATATGAAAGTTACCATTGTAGGAGCAGGGAATGTAGGTGCGACATGTGCGGATGTGATTTCTTATAGAGGAATTGCCAGCGAAGTAGTATTATTGGATATTAAAGAAGGTTTTGCTGAAGGTAAAGCTTTGGATATCATGCAATGTGCTACCAATACTGGTTTTAATACTAAAGTATCTGGCGTTACCAATGATTATTCGAAAACAGCAGGAAGTGATGTAGTAGTTATTACATCTGGAATTCCAAGAAAACCAGGAATGACAAGGGAAGAATTAATAGGGATTAATGCAGGAATTGTAAAGACGGTAGCTGAAAATGTACTAAAACATTCACCAGATACTATTATTGTTGTGGTTTCTAATCCTATGGATACCATGACTTATTTAGCTTTAAAATCCACTGGATTGCCAAAAAATAGAATTATTGGGATGGGTGGAGCCCTTGACAGTTCTCGTTTTAGAACCTATTTGTCTTTGGCTTTAGACAAACCAGCTAATGATATTTCAGCAATGGTGATTGGTGGGCATGGTGATACCACTATGATTCCTTTAACAAGATTGGCTTCTTATAATGGAATTCCGGTATCTCAATTTCTTTCTGAAGAGCAATTGCAAAAAGTGGCTGCTGATACCATGGTGGGTGGTGCAACGCTTACAGGACTTTTAGGCACGTCAGCTTGGTACGCTCCTGGAGCATCAGTTGCTTTCTTAGTAGATAGCATTTTGAACGACCAAAAGAAAATGATTGCTTGTTCTGTTTTTGTAGAAGGAGAATATGGTCAGCAGGATATCTGTATTGGGGTTCCGTGCATTATTGGCAAAAATGGAGTAGAAGAAATCTTGGACATCAAACTTAATGATGCTGAAAAAGCTTTATTTGCTAAAAGTGCGGATGCTGTCAGACAAATGAATGAGGCTTTAAAATCGATTTTGATATAAAATTTACAAATAAAAAAGGGAAGACTGCATCTTTGCAGTCTTTTTCTTGAGATTAATCTACAAATAAATTGGTTAATCTTAACGTTAATTATATATTTGCTCGGTTTAAAAAAAATGAGGTAGTGCGGCAGGTTCTTTTTTAATAGTAAAAATGAATGTAAAGTGTTATTATACAGGGTTTAAATCAAAAATAAATAAATAAAAAATAATTAATTTTTAGTAATAATGCAGAATAAAGGACTTATTAAATTTTTCGCAATTCTATTTGCATTGGTAAGTATTTACCAACTTTCTTTCACATTTGTTGCAAGCAAAGTAAAAAACGATGCAAAATCTTTTGCTAATGGGAATGCTGACAAAGAAGTAAAATATTTAGATTCTATCGGTAAAGAAAAAGTATTTAACCTTGGGTTTACCAATTTTACTTTCAATGAAGTAAGTGATAAACAAATCAATAAAGGGCTAGACTTAGAAGGAGGGATTAATGTTATCCTTCAAATTTCTGTAAAAGACATTCTAAAAGGATTATCGAATAATTCTAAAAATCCAGTTTTTAATAAGTCTTTGGCTGATGCAACTGCAGATTTACAAGGGAACAAATCGTATTTAGACAAGTTTTTTGATGCTTTTGAAGCTAATTCAAAAGGAACTGTGAAATTAGCATCTCCGGATATTTTTGCAAACAGAAGTTTGCAAGGTGAAGGTGGTGTTGATTTTCAAATGACCGACTCAGAGGTTCAAAAAGTGATCAAAAGAAAAGTGGACGAATCGGTAGAAAGTGCTTTTGGCGTTTTAAGAAAACGTATCGATCAATTTGGTGTAACACAGCCAAATATTCAAAAATTAGGAAATTCAGGCCAAATTCTTGTTGAACTTCCGGGTGCAAAAGACGTAGATCGTGCTAAGAAATTGTTATCAAGCACTGCTCAATTGCAGTTTTGGGAAACTTACAAAATTGAAGAAATTGGTAATTTCTTAATGGCGGCTAATGAGTCGTTGAAGAAAACAGAAATAAACATTACTGAGGTTAAACCAGTGGTAAAGGATTCCTTAAGTGCTTTGCTTACAGATTCGAAAGATTCTACAGCTGCAAAAAAAGGGGGAAATCCTTTATTTGATAAAATTGTTGGACAAGGTGGAGGTCCAGTTTTAGGGCTTTTCTCTCCAAAAGATACGGCAACTATTAATGGTTACTTGAAAAGAGCTGATATCCGAATTCTTTTACCAGCTGAGCAACGTTATGCTAAATTTGTTTGGGGTATACCAACTACTATTAAAGATGCTAAAGCTAAAGATGTTGAAGTATTAGAACTATATGCTTTAAAAGGAAATAGAGACAATGTGCCTGCGATGGCTGGTGGTGTTATTACTGATGCAAAAGATACTTTTGATCAATCAGGTAAACCTGCAGTTTCCATGCAAATGAACGGTCAAGGTGCAAAATCTTGGGAAGAATTAACAGGTAGAGCCTACACTCAAAAAAGTAATATCGCTATTGTTCTTGATGATGTAGTTTATTCTGCACCAGGAGTTTCAAGCGGTCCAATTTCAGGTGGTAGATCTGAAATTTCAGGAGCTTTTGATGTCACACAGACTAAAGATTTAGCTAATGTTTTAAGAGCAGGTAAATTGCCAGCTACTGCCGATATTGTTCAATCAGAAGTTGTAGGGCCATCCTTAGGTCAAGAAGCAATTGATAATGGTACTAATTCAGCAATTATTGGATTACTAATTGTATCCCTTTGGATGATGATTTATTATGGTAAAGCGGGTTGGTACGCTAATATTGCACTAGCCATAAATTTACTATTCTTATTTGGAATTTTAGCAAGTCTTGGAGCAGTTCTTACATTGCCTGGTATTGCGGGTATTGTTCTTACAATGGGTACTGCAGTGGATGCAAATATCATTATCTATGAAAGAGCAAAAGAAGAATTGAGAGCCGGTAAAACGCTAGAAGAAGCTGTTAAAACTTCGTATAGCTGGAGAGGTGCAATGTCTTCTATTACTGATGCGAATGTTACTCACATATTAACAGGTGCTGTATTATTCATTTTTGGTTCAGGACCAATTAAAGGTTTTGCTACAACATTATTGATTGGTATTATAACTTCATTATTTACTTCTATTTTTATTGCGCGAATCTTTATTGATTGGAACATTAGCAAAAAGAATAATTTGACGTTTGTTACTAACTTCTCTAAGAATATGTTTAACAACTTTCATTTTGATTTCTTAGGGATGAAAAAATGGACGTATTTGTTCTCTAGTATAGTGGTTATCATTAGCGTTGTTTCTTTAGCAACAAATGGTCTAGATCAAGGAGTTGATTTTGTAGGAGGAAGAACATTCCAAGTGCGTTTCGAAAAACCAATAGAGACAGAAACTGTTAAAGCAGAATTAGCGCAAGTTTTTGAAGGTAGTGCCGAAGTAAAAGTATTTGGTAATACTAACCAATTGAAAATTACAACGAAATATAAAGTGCAAGAGCCAGGAATTAAAGCTGATGAAGAGGTGAATAAATTGTTGTTTAGCACCTTGAAAAAGCATTATTCAGCAGACATTACATATGATAAATTTGTAAATGCGTATGAAGGAAAAAAAGTGGGGATTCTACAAGCTTCTAAAGTGGGGCCAACAGTAGCGGAAGATATTAAAACTAACGCTTACTGGGCAGTACTTGGAGCAATGGCAATTGTTTTCTTATACTTGATGATCAGTTACAGAAAATGGCAATATAGTTTAGGTGCGATTGCTGCAGTTGCACACGATGTTATTTTTGTATTAGGAATCTACTCTTTGTGTTATAAATTCATGCCTTTTGGTATGGAGATCGATCAGCATTTTATCGCTGCAATCTTAACGGTTATTGGATATTCTATGAATGATACAGTTATTGTATTTGATAGGGTTCGTGAATATTTAGCTGGAAAAACTAAAGGTACTTTTGCTGAAATTGTAAATCAATCTATTAATACAACGATGTCTAGAACAATCAATACGTCATTAACGATGATTGTCGTTTTGCTAATCATGTTCGTTTTTGGTGGAGAATCTATTAGAGGATTTATCTTTGCAATGTTGGTTGGTATTATAGTAGGAACCTATTCTTCATTGTTTATTGCTACGCCAGTATTGGTTGATACAATTTCAAAAGAAGATAAAAGAAAAGTAGAAAAAGCGCATCAAGAAAGCTAAAATGCTTTTATATAATTTTACAAAAAGAGATTCAGCGAAAGTTGAATCTCTTTTTTTTACCTGAATTCCAACACTTTTTTTTAGTAATTTAACACAGAGTTTTAAAAGTAATAGTCTGTTTTTAAATTAATAGTTATGTTTAGAAGTGTTTTTTTTATTTTGTTTATTTGTTGTCTTTCGATGCTGTCTTTTGCTCAAGTCAAAAATAGGGACGTCCAAGTGGGTTTTGCTTATGGATTAGGTACTGAATTTGAAAATAAAAATTACTCTTATACAAATCACTATTATAAGTTGCAATTTTATTTTGAAGTAAAAGAAACAAAAAAAGTCAGCTATCAAATACTTATCCAGCCAGAACTTAATTTTGCAACGCACCAACTCTTAAATTTGTATTTTATTGAACCGGACGAACCGGATTACATAAAAAAACGAGAACGATACACAAAGTTAAAGGATATAAAAGAGTACGTCTTGAATTTAGGATTTCTAGTCAGGAAACCACTTTCTAATCAAGCCAGTCTCTATGCTTTGGGTAGTGTGGGACCAATGATTACCGATACAGAAACGGAGCGATTATCTAAAGGTTTTGCCTTTGCTGACGTTATTGCTTTGGGAGTTACTTTTAAAATTAATAGAATAACCGTTGATTTAAGGCCAAGTATCCGTCACGTATCTAACGCCGGCCTACAAAAAAAGAATTCGGGTTATACTACTAAAAATATCGACCTTGGATTTTTGTTGGTACTATAAAAAAAGCGTCATCTGCTTTGATACAGATAACGCTTTTCTTTGGTTTTATATTATTTTTTCTAATTCGTAATTTCTCTTTCAGCAGTAAATATAAAATACAATCCTATAAGTACAAAAGGAATACTAAGCCATTGTCCAGTTGAAAACAAACCGAGAGCACTTTCAAAACCGCCTTGGCTTTCTTTAACGGATTCGACGATAAAACGCACAGTAAACAACAGCACTAGAAACATTCCGAAAATAAAGCCTGTATATTTTCTTTTTTCAGTTTTCCAATACAAGTAAAATAAGACCGCAAATACAAAAATATAACAAAATGCTTCGTACAATTGCGTAGGATGTCTTAGCGGCACTTGCTCTAATAAAGCAGCGAATTTTGGGTTTGTTGCAATGGCGGTGTAAGCTTCTTTAGGATTAGGTATCTGAGTTGCATTGACAGCGTCCATCGGGCTAAAGTGGTCTTTTATGAATTTTATTCCAAAGGGTGAAGTTGTTTCATGACCTATGATTTCCGAATTAAAAAAGTTGCCCAATCTGACGAAAATAGCACCACTGGCAACAGGAATAACCACGCGATCCAAAATCCATAACTGCGGTTTTTTCAATATATTTTTACTGTAGAAGTACATAGCAATAATGATAGAAATTGCAGCTCCGTGACTAGCTAATCCTTGAAAACCTGTAAATTCCCATCCTTTAATAATGCTAAATAGAGCTTCATTTGGATTTTCTCTAATGGGTAAGAATATCTCCAATCGGTGATTGCGGTAATACTCCCAATCGTAAAAGAAAACATGTCCTAAACGAGCGCCAATCAAAGTCGCTAATACAGTCCAGATAAATAAAGAATCTAATTTCTCTATCGATTCCCCTTCGCGATCGAAAATATTTTTCATGATATACCACCCTAACCCAAAAGCAATGACAAACATTAAACTGTAATACCGAATTATAAAAAAGCCTAAATCGATTCCTTCTGATGGGTTCCAAACAATGTTTAAAGCATGTGTCATGTATTGTAATTTTGTTATTTTATGTAAAAATAAAGATTAAAAGTAAAATTTGTACTATAAAAACTAATGTTTATGACGGCAAGTTTTTTTAGGCACGGGATCATATCCTGTTTTCCCCCAAGGGTGACAACTCAAAATTCGCTTTGTTCCCAGATATCCTCCATAAAATAACCCATGCGTTTGCAGCGCTTCAATCATGTAGGAGGAGCACGTGGGCTCAAATCGACAAGCCGAAGGTGTGAACGGTGAAATTGCTACTTGATAAAACCGAACTAAAATGATAAATGGTGCAGTTATTTTCATAGTTTCACTAGGGAATTATCAAGGGTATCATATCGTTTGTCCTTTTTTAAGCTCTTTTCTCGATAGAGTTACAAAACATCGGAACGGAAGTGACATTAAATCGAGAAAGTAGTGCCTTCTTTGCCATCTTTAAGTTGGATTCCTAGTGTAATCAATTGATCTCTAATTTGATCAGATAAAGCAAAATTCTTGTTTTCTCTAGCCTGTTTTCTCATTTCGATTAGCATGTTAACTGTTCCTTGTAATTTATCGTTAGTGCTGTCTGAAATTTTTTCGTCTTCTAGTCCTAAAACATCAAAAACAAAAGCATTCATCGTTTTTGCAAAACAGTGCAAGTCATCTGCATTCAAACTCTCTTTTTCCTCTTTTAGCAAATTGACAAAACGAACGCCTTCAAACAACTGTGCTATTAGGATAGGTGTATTAAAGTCATCATTCATCGCATCATAACACAATTGCTTCCATGCTGGAATATTAATAGTGCTTTTTGAGCCTACATTGATTTCTTTTAATGAATTCATTGCTTCCATCAATCGCTTGTATCCTTTTTCAGCTGCTACAATTGCGTCATCGGAAAAGTCAAGAATGCTGCGGTAATGCGCTTGTAACATAAAAAACCGGGCTACTGATGCCGAGAAAGCTTTACTTAAAATCGTATTGTCTCCTGTTAATATTTCTCTTGGTAGAATATTATTTCCGGTAGATTTAGCCATTTTTTTGCCGTTCAAAGTCAACATATTGGCGTGTAACCAATAATTCACCGGAGTTTGACCGGTGCAAGCCTCATTTTGCGCAATTTCACATTCATGATGCGGGAATTTTAAGTCCATTCCACCACCGTGAATATCAAAATGATTGCCTAGGTATTTCGTACTCATAGCGGTACATTCTAAGTGCCAACCCGGAAATCCATCACTCCATGGCGAAGGCCAGCGCATTATGTGCTGTGTTTCTGCTTTTTTCCAAAGCGCAAAATCTTGTGGATTTCTCTTGTCAGTTTGACCGTCTAAATCTCGAGTATTGGTAAGCATATCCTCGATATTTCGACCACTTAATCGCCCATAATGATTGGTTTTATTGAATTTGACAACATCAAAATAAACTGATCCATTGGCTTCGTAACCTATTCCGTTATCAATAATGGTCTTGATAATTTCAATCTGTTCAATAATATGACCCGTTGCCGTTGGTTCAATACTTGGCGGTAAAAAGTTGAAAGCATTCAAAATATCGTGGAAATCTACGGTATATCGTTGCACCACTTCCATCGGTTCTAGTTGTTCCAAACGTGCTTTTTTTGCAATTTTATCCTCCCCTTCATCTACATCATCCACAATATGGCCTACGTCAGTAATATTACGAACGTAGCGAACCTTGTAATCCAAATGCAAAAAATACCTAAAAATCACATCAAAAGACATGAATGTTCGCACATTTCCAAGATGTACATTACTGTAAACAGTTGGTCCGCAAACATACATTCCCACATTTCCTTCGTGAATAGGTGCAAATGTTTCTTTTTCTCCCGAAAGTGAATTGTATATTTTTAAAGTCTGACTCTTATATAAAGGCATTTCAATTTTTTTTTTGAAGCTGCTTCCTGCTTTCCGTTTCAATCTTTTTATTCGCAAGGGCGAATAAAAAGGATTTTTACTTCAATCAGGGCTAGGGCATTTCTGTATTAAAATAATTTAATCTTATTGTTCAATATCCATCTTATTCCCTGCCACACGGAGGATTAATAGGATTTAGAACTTTGTTTCTAATTTGATATAATCTAAGAATTCTCTACGAGTAACGCTATCTTTAAATTTACCGCCAAATTCAGATGTTACAGTGCTGCTTTCAATATCACTGATTCCTCTGGAATTGACACAAAGGTGCTTAGCATCTATCACGCAAGCAACGTCTTCTGTACCTAAAGCAATTTGTAATTCTTGTACAATTTGCATTGTCAATCGTTCTTGTACTTGAGGTCTTTTGGCATAATATGCTACGATGCGGTTCATTTTGGATAAACCAATAACTCTTCCATTAGAAATATAACCTACGTGAGCTCGTCCGATAATGGGTAATAAATGGTGTTCACAAGTAGAATAGACGATGATGTTTTTCTCGACTAACATTTCACCATATTTGTAATTGTTGTCAAAAGTGGATGCTTTTGGTTTTTTTGCAGGATTTAAACCTCCAAAAATTTCTTTTACAAACATTTTAGCCACACGATTGGGTGTGCCCTTTAAACTATCATCGGTCAAGTCCATTCCAAGTGTAAGTAGGATGTTCTCAACGTCTTTTTTTATTTTTTCGATTTTATCATCATCAGAAATGGAGAAAGCATCATCTCTTATTGGATTCTTTGCGGATAAACTAATATGATTGTCTCCTATTTCGTCTTGAAATTCTTCTTTATTTATCATTAAAAGCAACTATTATTGTGGGTGTAATTATTTAAGGGGTAAAGATAAATAATAAAAATTAAAAAATTTCTATCGTTCCTACTATTTAAACGTACTTTATCGCTTCTTCGGAGTGTTCTTGTTTCTTTTTTAGACCTAAAAAGAAAGGCAATAACGAGTTCGCTATTGCCTTTTTTATAGTAAATCCAGTTGAGTCCAGTTTTATATCTAAAGTAATTAGTTACTTATGCTTGAGTTTGTGTTGCATTGTAAACTGGAATTGCTGCTTTTAAAATGCGTACTGCACTGATCAAGTCATCTTTCTTTAATACGTAAGCAATTCGAACCTGATTCAATCCCATTCCTGAGGTAGAGTAAAACCCTGCTGCAGGTGCAACCATTACGGTTTCGCCATCTAAGTCATAACTTTCTAAAAGCCATTGAGCAAAAGCGTCGGCGTTGTTCACTGGCAGTTGCGCAATGCAATAAAAAGCACCTTTAGGTTTGCTCACAATTACGCCGTCTATTTTGTTTAATTCTTCAATTAAAGTATCTCTGCGTTCTCTATATTCTGAAATTACTTCGTCAAAATAACTTTGAGGAGTGTCCAGTGCTGCTTCACTTGCAATTTGTTCAATAGTAGGAGGACTCAGTCTTGCTTGCGCAAATTTCATCGCTGTCGTCATTACTTCCTTATTTTTAGAAACAATACACCCTATTCTCGCACCACACATGCTGTATCTTTTTGAAACCGAATCAATCATAATGGCGTGTTCTTCAAGTCCAGGAACACTCATCACGGAATAGTGTATGTCACCATCATAAGTGAATTCGCGATACACTTCATCAGATATCAAGAATAAATCATGTTTTTTAACTAGGGCTGCCAGTTGCATGATTTCTTCTTTGGAATATAAATATCCAGTTGGATTTCCTGGATTACAAATAAGAATGGCTTTTGTTTTTGGCGTAATCAGTTTTTCAAAATCGGCAACAGCTGGAAGTGCAAAACCAGTTTCGATCGTTGAGATAACAGGAATGACGTTCACGCCAGATGCCGTTGAAAATCCGTTATAATTCGCATAAAATGGTTCTGGGATAATAATTTCATCACCTTGATCCATCGTGCTTCCCATGGCAAACATTAATGCTTCAGATCCTCCTGTTGTAATAATGATGTCTTCAGTATTTACGGAAATCCCTTGATTTGTATAGTAGTTCGCGAGTTTTTTTCTATAGCTTTCGTTTCCTGCAGAATGGCTGTATTCTAGAATAGTTAAATCAATATTTTTAACCGCGTTCATAGCAACTTCAGGTGTTTTTATATCGGGTTGACCAATGTTCAAATGATATACTTTATGTCCTTTTTTCTTAGCTATTTCAGAGTAGGGAACCAATTTTCGTATTGGTGATTCAGGCATTTGTTTGCCTTTGTTTGATATTTTTGGCATAGTCTTAATTATTGAATTGCAAATTTGCGATTTTTTTTCCGAATTTATTACAATCATTAGACGTATATAGTGTTAAATCTGCATTTTTGAACGAATTAATTTAGTATTTTTATGTAAATTATTGAAATGAAAAAAGTACTGTTTTTACTATGGACCTATCTGTATGTTGTGTCTGTTTTTGCACAAGAAGGATTTCAGTTCGAAATAGATGTAAATAAAACCAGCGTACCTTTTAAATTGATTAATAATTTGGTTTTTGTACCCATCAAGGTCAATGGGATAGAACTAAATTTTTTGTTAGATACAGGAGTTGCTGAGACTATATTGTTTAGTTTAGAGGAAAAAAAAGACGTTCGTTTTTTTAATGCTGAAAAAGTATTACTTAAAGGACTAGGAAATCAAGCGGCTGTTGAAGGACTAAAATCTACTAATAATACGTTAGAATTTAGTAATCTAATGATTAGGAATCACATGCTTTATATTGTTTTGGATCCTGAGTTCAATTTATCTTCTCATATTGGGATTCCTGTAAACGGGATTATTGGTTATCAATTTTTCCGAAATAATTTAGTCGAAGTGAATTACCGCAAAAAAAGGATTGTTGTTTTCAAGGACAATGAAAGAAACCGCACTAAATTTGAAAAGAAATTCATCACGATTCCCATCACTATCGAAAAATTCAAGCCGTACGTAAATAGCACCGTCACCATAGATAATCATGAAGCTGCGGTAAAGTTGTTGATCGACATTGGTAACAGTGATGCTGTTTGGTTGTTTCAAGATCGTTCCGCTTTTATAAAAGTTCCCGTGAAAAATTTTGATGATTTTTTAGGAAGGGGATTTAGTGGTGATATTGAGGGTAAAAGAGGCCGACTTCAAAAATTTAAGTTGGCTGATTTTGAATTTAGTAATCCTGTGGCAGCCTTTCCAGACTCTGTTTCGATTAGAAATGTTACGATGGTGCCCGACCGAATGGGATCTGTAGGTGGTGAAATCATGAAAAGATTTGATGTGGTTTTTGATTATCAAAACCACCGATTGCATTTGAAGAAAAATAGTGAATTTTCAACTCCTTTTAGTTATAATAAAAGTGGTGTGGAAATTCAACATAATGGATTGCAATGGATTCAAGAAACAGTCCGCATGGAAACGGTTCCAATAACCAGTAAATATAGTGAGACTGGAGGAATAGGTCCAAAGACGGATTTTAAATATAAATTTAAATTAAAACCTATTTTGGAAATTGCTAATGTTAGGAAGAACTCCCCAGCCGCTAAAGTAGGATTACAAAAAGGGGATATTATTATTATGATTAATAATATTGTTCCTTACAAGTATTCGTTGCAAGACATTAATTCCCTTTTTAAATCGATAGACCAGAAGTGGATTACTTTAGTAGTAGAACGGCAAAAACAAATTTTGAAATTCAGTTTTCAACTTGATGATATTTTGTAAAAAAAAATGCTTCTGGAAACTATTTCAGAAGCATTTTAGTTTGATAAATAATGTATTAATTGGAAATTACTTCTCCTTTAATTTTCAGAGCGACTCTTCCGCCTTCATAATTTACAGCATTCGATTCCACAGTTATTGTTTTTCGGATAGGTCCTGGAGCCATGTTGTATTTCACTGTAATTTTTCCTGTTTTTCCAGGCATGATTGGTTCATTTGGTTTTGTAGGAACAGTACATCCACAAGTTGATAGTACATTAGTGATAATTAGTGGCGCATTACCTGTATTGGTAAAGGTGAAATCGCGACTGCCATCTTCATTCTTCGTAACCCGTCCATAATCGATGGTATTGTCCTTAGCAGAAAATACGATTTTAGGTCCGTTTTGAGCAAAACCGACACTACTGATCAATGCGAATGCGAATAGAATTATAGTTTTTTTCATTTTCATTTTTATTTTTAATCATTAAAGTAAATATACTTCGTTTTAATTAACGCACAAATATTTATTTCTCTTTTTATAGTGTACTTAATTATTTACTTTTGTTCTCAATATCAATTACAAATATCAGACCAAAGATTAATTTTGGTTTTAACAGTTGCTTTTTATGACAATTCCTGCACAGTTTGACGCTAAAACTATTGAAAATAAGTGGTATGACTACTGGATGAAGAATAATTATTTTCATTCAGAACCAGACCACAGAATACCCTATACCATTGTAATTCCGCCACCTAACGTGACAGGAGTTTTGCACATGGGGCACATGTTAAATAACACCATTCAGGATGTCTTAATAAGAAGAGCGCGATTGAAAGGATTTAACGCTTGTTGGGTTCCAGGAACCGATCATGCTTCGATTGCGACTGAAGCTAAAGTGGTAGCCAAACTAAAAGCCGAAGGAATTAATAAAAATGATTTGACCCGCGAAGAGTTCTTAGCTCATGCTTGGGAGTGGACGGATAAATATGGTGGTGTAATTCTGGACCAATTAAAAAAACTAGGCGCTTCCTGCGATTGGGAAAGAACCAAATTTACAATGGATCCAGATATGTCGGCATCTGTAATTAAATCTTTTGTGGATTTATACAATAAAGGGTTGATTTATCGCGGATACCGAATGGTAAATTGGGATCCTGAAGCGAAAACAACTTTGTCAGACGAAGAAGTTATTTATGAAGAACAACAAGGGAAATTGTATTTCATCAAATATAAATTGGAAGGAAGTGAAGACTTTTTAACAATCGCTACAACGCGTCCGGAAACAATTTTTGGAGATAGTGCGATTTGTATCAATCCAAATGATGCACGTTTTGATCACTTGAAAGGAAAGAGCGCCATTGTTCCTATTTGCGGTCGTGTGATTCCTATTATTGCAGATGACTATGTCGACGTAGAATTTGGAACAGGCTGTTTAAAAGTGACTCCCGCTCATGATATAAATGATAAGGCTTTAGGTGAAAAACATAATTTAGAAATTATTGATATTTTCAATGAAGATGCCACTTTAAATAGCTTCGGATTGCACTACCAAGGAAAAGATCGTTTTGTAGTACGGGAGGCGATTGCCAAAGAATTAGAAACTATTGGTGCTTTGGCAAAAACAGAAATTCACCTGAATAAAGTAGGAACTTCAGAAAGAACAAAAGCCGTAATCGAACCACGATTATCAGATCAATGGTTTTTGAAAATGGAAGATTTGGTAAAGCCGGCCATTCAATCTGTTTTAGTTGATGGCGACATTAAATTGCATCCAGCACGATTCAATAATACATACGCACACTGGTTAAACAATATTCGCGACTGGAATATTTCGCGTCAATTGTGGTGGGGACAACAAATTCCAGCTTATTTCTATGGTGATGGAAAAGAAGATTTTGTAGTTGCCGAAAACATAAATGAGGCGTTAGCTTTAGCCAAAGAAAAGACTTCTAACCTCGGACTTCAAATTTCTGATCTTAAGCAAGATGTGGATGCTCTTGACACTTGGTTTTCTTCTTGGCTGTGGCCGATGTCTGTTTTTGGTGGAATTATGGATCCAGAAAGTGAGGATTTTAAATATTATTATCCTACGAATGATTTGGTTACAGGTCCGGATATTTTGTTTTTTTGGGTAGCTAGAATGATAATTGCGGGTTATGAGTACACGGGTAAAAAACCATTTACAAATGTATATTTGACTGGTTTGGTTCGTGACAAACAGCGACGTAAAATGTCTAAATCACTAGGAAATTCTCCTGATCCGTTGGATTTGATTGAAAAATTTGGTGCCGATGGAGTTCGTGTAGGATTGCTTTTGAGCGCTTCTGCAGGGAACGATATTATGTTTGATGAAGAGTTGTGCAACCAAGGAAAAGCGTTTACCAATAAAATTTGGAATGCTTTCAAACTGATAAAAGGTTGGGAAGTTTCAGATGCCATACCGCAACCGGAATCTTCCAAAGTGGCGATTGAATGGTACGAAGCCAAGTTGCAACAAACACTTCTAGAAATTGAAGACAATTTCGAAAAATATAGAATTTCCGATGCGTTGATGGCAATTTACAAATTGGTTTGGGATGATTTCTGTTCTTGGTTCCTTGAAATGATAAAACCAGCTTATCAGCAACCAATCGACAGCGTTACTTTGGCGAAAGCTATAGAAATGCTCGAAAATAATATGAAATTATTGCATCCATTTATGCCTTTTTTAACAGAGGAAATTTGGCAGATTTTGGCAGAAAGAACAACAGAGGAAGCCTTAATTGTTTCGACTTGGCCAGAAATAAAACCTTATAATGCGGGATTAATTACAGATTTTGAAAATACAATTGAAGTGATTTCTGGAATCAGAACCATTCGTAAAGACAAGAACATTCCTTTTAAAGATGCGATTGAATTGAAAGCGATTAATAACGATGCCGCTTCTACTTATTTTGATTCTGTTGTGACCAAATTAGGGAATATCACTTCCTTAGATTATGTTTCGGATAAAGTAGATGGTGCCTTGTCTTTCAGGGTAAGATCGAATGAATATTTTATTCCAATTACAGGAAATATTGACGTGGAAGCAGAGGTTGCTAAATTGACTGCGGAGCTTATTTACACACAAGGTTTCTTAAAGTCTGTTCAAAATAAACTGGCAAATGAGAAATTTGTGGCTGGTGCTCCAGAGAAAGTTTTGGCAAATGAAAGACAAAAAGAAGCTGATTCGTTATCAAAAATTGCAACAATCGAGCAAAGTTTAGCTGGATTGAGGTAGATTTTAGATTTTTTTAAAAATAGGAAATCCCAGTTCTGAAAATTTTCAGGGCTGGGTTTTTTTTTGTCTTGAACAAGAGTTAAATATCACTTACAGTAAATAGTACCATCAATACAGCTTTTATTACCATAGATCGATGAGCTTCTATTTTTATTTTTACCTCATGTTTTAAAACAGTATAATATGATATTCCAAATGATAAACCGTTTATCCAAATCTAAGCTGAAGCTTCTTATTTTAACTCTTCTTCTATTTTTACAGCCTTTTTCCGCTGTCGCTCAAAACGACACCGATATTAGTTTTTTTCCTAACAAATCCATAGAATTCATAGACTTGCTTGTCACAGTCGTTTTAATCACTGTTGCTTCTATTGTTGTTTTGTTGTTAAAGCTTATTTCCAACACTAATAAGACCGCAAACGACCAAACTGAACATAAAAAAAGCAAGTTCAAAGAATATATTAGTAATCTTAATGCTAGCGAAATTGAGGTGATAAAAAGAAAAAGAATCAAAAGTAACAATGGGCTTTCTCTTGCTATTTTAGGATTACTTTATTTAGTACCACAAATTATTTTTGCTCAAACTGGGCCTGCAAAAAGAGAAGATATCTTCTCTGAACCCGGAATTGTAATTACTTTGGTATTGATTTTTATTCCGCTATTTTTTGCTTTGATTTATTTAGTTTCAAAAGTGACTACTAGCTTTAGAAACTACAACAATTTTCAAAAACTGAAAGAAGCAGAAGCATTTGCTGCATTTATTTCTGATGATGAAAATATGCCTAGTGATTCAGAATTAGAAGAAATCAAACAAAAATCAGCTTATGAAGTAGTTCCAAACGAAATTTCTGCTGGAAAAGCATCTCATGATTCTAAAGGTTTACTGAAAAATATTACTTCTGAAACTAATTACCGATTTTTTGCTACAAAAAGACCTCCTATAAAAAGGCCGAAAATTGACCCTGCATTGACAAAGCTGGTTTTATGGTTTTTAGGAACGGCTGTTTTCTGGCTTTTTGTAGGTAGTTCTGTTGGAGAATACGTGGGAATTAAATTTATAGTCCCCGATGCTGATACCTATAGTTGGTTAAGTATTGGACGACTTCGAGCCGTTCATACTAATTTAGTTTTTTGGGCTTGGGCAACTATAGGAATTATGGGATTGGGTTATTATATAGTTCCTATGGTCAGTAACGCCCCTTTGAATAGTATTAAAAATGGTTGGACAGCACTTATTTGTGTAAATTTTGCGATGTTTGTAGGAGCTATTACCATTATGGCAGGAATCAATAACGGCGGTGGCGAATACCGCGAAATCATCTGGCCTATTATGGCAATCTGGGCTGTTGGATTACTTCTTACTGTGATTAATTTTATAAAAACGATTGCCAAACGAACTACGACCGAAATTTATATTTCCAATTGGTTCATCGTTGCTTCGTATATATTTATTTTAATAGTTGCCTTTATTGCTTATATCCCAATGGGACAAGATGGAATTGGTGAAACTATTGTGCAAGGTTATTATATGCATCAAGCAGTAGGAATGTGGTTTATGTTTTCTATGTTGGGTGTACTGTATTATTTATTGCCGCAACAATTGAACAAACCCATTTATTCCTACAGTTTAGGAGTTTTAGCTTTTTGGTCTCAAATTTTGTTTTATACGGTTATTGGTACACACCATTTCGTCTTTAGTGCTTTGCCTTGGTGGTTGCAAACGGTTGCGATTGTAGGAAGTGTGGGAATGTTAATTCCGGTTGTCGCAGGAACAACCAATTATCTAATGACGTTGAGAGGTTCTTGGAGCAAAGTGAGTAACAGTTATTCATTACCTTTCTTTTTTGTGGGGATTATTTATTATTTTACGGGATCTTTTCAAGGAACGGCCGAAGCCTTTCGTTCTACTAATTTAATTTGGCATTTTACTGATTTTACCATTGCACACTCGCACATTACGATGTACGGAATTATAACGTTCTTACTTTTTGGAGGAATTTACGCCATTGTCCCTCGACTTACAGGAAAAGAACCGCCTCAACTGGGTGTTGGAGCGCATTTCTGGTTGGCATTGATTGGATTGCAATTTTACACAATCCCATTGATGATTGGTGGAACTTTAAAAGGATTAATGTGGGCTGAAGGCGCTCCATTTATTGATAGTGTGGTTATGATGGGTCCGTATTGGTTGTGGAGGGCTATCGGAGGAACTTTAATGTGGCTTTCGCATATTGTATTGGTTTATAATATGTATAAAATGATGCAACCCACCGTGGATGTTGATGTTAAGCAAAAAGCATTTGAAATTATCAATCAAAATTTGGAAACAAATTTGGCTGAACCTAAAATTTAATTAAGATGAGTATATTTCACGATCATAAAAAACTATTTACGGCGGCCTCACTTTTATTTGGCACACTCACGCTTTTCGTTGCTGTAATTCCAAGTTTGTACAATCAAAAAAACAGCGTTCCATTGTATGGTGCTATTCCGCTAACGGAAGCTCAAGAAGCGGGAAGACAAATTTATATCAGTAATGGATGTGTAGGCTGTCATACTCAGCAAGTCCGAAATGTGGATATGGATAAAACATGGGGAAAACGTCCCGGAATTGCTGCCGATTATGCATTAAGCACTCGGAAAAGTATTTGGCAAAACGCCGGAACTTTAATGGGTACCGAGCGAACAGGTCCCGATTTGACGAATATTGGCGAACGCCAGCCAAGTCAAGATTGGCATTTGGTTCACCTATACAATCCAAGAATTGTTACGCCGCAATCCATTATGGCGCCTTATCCGTGGCTATTTGAAGTCAAAGACAAAGCAGCAAAAGGCGATATCAAAGTTGCAGTTCCTGAAGCTTTTATGAAAGGCCAAAAAGGAATTGTAGTGGCTACACAAGATGGGTTAAATTTAGTTGCCTATTTGCAAAGTTTGAAACAAGTCAAATTACCAGACGGTACGCCTGATCCAAAATTTCTATATAAAAAGGAGAAAAAAGAAGCAATGGCTTCAGCAGCTGGCGTTGAGCCAGAATTGAACGGAAGTGATTTATACGCAGCAAATTGTATGGCGTGTCACCAGCAAAATGGGGAAGGACTTGCGGGCGCATTTCCACCTTTAAAAGGAAGTAAGGTTGTGCTTAATGATGACTCTGAAATTATGGTTGCCATTATCATGAATGGCTACAACGCTCAAGAACAATACGGCGTTATGCCTGCTGTTGGGACAAATGCCGGTCTATCTGCTGAAGAAGTAGCCGCCATTATGAATCACGAGAAAACGAGTTGGGGCAATAATGCCAAGAAAGTGACAGTAGAACAAGTAAAAAAATTAATGGAGCTTGCAAAAGCAACTGCACCAGTACAATAAATAGTATGAAAAAATCAATCTTTATAACGCTTTTTAGCCTTTTTTCAATAGGACTATTTGCTTGTCCTGTATGTGACAAACAGCAACCTAAAATTTTACAAGGTATCGCTCATGGGGCAGGCCCAGACGGTAACGTGGATTATGCAATCGTGATTGGAATGAGTATCATAGTTTTGATAACACTTTTTTATTCAGTGAAATACATTGTTCAACCCAAAGAAACGAACAGCAATCACATTAAACGAACCATCTTAAAATTTGACTAATATGGACAGTAAAACAAAAGTGATTATATTTGTTGATGAGGAGGTTTTGCCAATCGGCGAATTCATAACGCCTGTAAATTTCGATTTGGATACCAGAAAACTAATTGATGGATTACACCATTTAAAAATAGTAAGTAAAGACCCAATTGGCAAAGAAGGGATTAAAATTATTCCATTCATGGTCAGAAACGGGCCTTCAATTACCATTGATGGTTTAGATCCTAATGATGAAGTTGACGGCATTTTGCCTTTAATGATTAATGCTTATGGCAAAGGAAATCAAAAACAGTTTTTAATCGACGGTTCTGAAACGCCAAAAAGTGTTCCCTCCTGGGTTATTGCTGGAATTATCGCTTTTGTTGCTTGGGCTATTTACTATACAATTACTTCTTTAGGATAAAATTATGTGTGAAATAAAAAATATCAACTCTACCGCTATTACCCAAAATAAGTTGAAATTTTCTATTTATAAAACGATTGATTTTCTCCCTTACATGAAAGAATTAGATGTTCCGCACCGTCATAATTATAATATGATTTTGTTAAACGAACGCAATTCAGGTAAGCAACTAGTTGATTTTGAAGAATGTATTATAGAACCTTTTTCTATTACATGTTTGCATTATGGGCAAATTCATCAATGGCTTGATTACGATAAAATTGAAGGATATATAATTGTATTTGAAAATGATTTCTTTGCACTACGCCATCAAAATTATGAACTTAGTGAGTTTTCATTTTTAACGTATAGGCACAAAATACCTTATGCTAAAGTTTCAAAGGAACAATTTGAAAATGTAAAATCGATTGCGTTATGGATGTTAAAGGAGTTTAGTGGAAAGGGAAATAATTTTGATAAACATTTATATTCACTACTTAATTTAATGTTGCTAGAATTGGACCGCTTATTCGAGCCAAACAACAAAAACACTGAGTTTAGTCAATCACTTCAGCTCATTTATCATTTTGAAGAACTTATTGATAAGTATTTTAGAGAGAAACATTTTGTAAAAGATTATGCTTCAGTATTGCATGTACGTCCTAACTATCTTAATGCCGTTTGCAATGAAGTAACGAAGAGTTCAGCAGGGGATTTAATTCGGAATAGAATCATTCTAGAAGCAAAACGATTATTAATCCATGAGAAAAAAACAGCATCGGAGATCGCTTATGAATTAGGATTCACTGATAATTCCTATTTTGGACGGTTCTTTAAGAAATATGAAAATAATACTCCTGATGGATTTAAGAAAATGTTTCTTAAAAATTAATCGGAAATTGTTTAAGAAAGCTGTTTTTAGGCCTGTTAAGTAACTTTTATCACATAAAATTTCCTTCTGAAGAAATACCTTTGATAAAAATATAGTCAATGTTTTTCTTTCTTAAAAACCTAGTTTCTTTTAGATCTCCCCGATGCCACAAAGGCGAACTTTTCAAATACAAATGGTATAATTTAAGCAAAAACACAAAGATAGTTGACAAATTTTACGTTTGCAAACAGCGAACGGAAATCGAACTTGGTTTTTACCAACGAACTGGTTATGTGAGTTATGGACTTACTATTGCTTTTTCTATCATCACATTTATTATTTGGAAATTATCCACTGTATACAGTTTTAAAAACATAGAAATCTTGTGGTGGTTTCCCTAAATGTTACTGCTCTAATTCTCTTGCAACCGTGGTTCATGCGATTGTCGCGTGTGATTTGGTTAACACTTTTCTTTCGTGGAAACGACAAACTTCAACACAATTAATTTTAAAATTACAACACAATGGATGTAGAAATTCTTGCTCGAATCCAATTTGCCTTCACTATTGCTTTCCATTATATTTATCCCCCTTTGAGTATTGGTATCGGACTGATTATGGTAATTATGGAAAGCCTTTACATAAAAACAGGTAAAAAAGAATATGAAATTTTAACTCGTTTCTGGATAAAAATATTTGCCCTGACTTTTGGAATTGGCGTTGCAACAGGGATCATTATGGAATTTGAATTCGGTACCAACTGGGCCGTTTATTCTAGATATGTCGGCGATATTTTCGGAAGTGCTTTGGCTGCCGAAGGATTATTCGCTTTTGGTTTAGAAAGTGCTTTTTTAGGTGTACTCCTTTTTGGATGGCACCGCGTAAAGCCGTGGGTGCATTTGGTTTCGACAATTGGTGTATTCTTGGGTTCTATGTTTTCAGCCGTTTGGATTGTGGTAGCTAATTCTTGGCAACAAACGCCAGCCGGTTATCACATTGTAGGCGAAGGCTTAGCTGCTCGTGCCGAAGTGACTGACTTTTGGGAAATGGTTTTCAATCCGTCAAGCATGGATCGATTGGTACATACTTGGCAAGGCGCTTTATTGGCGGGAGCCTTTTTAGTGTTGAGCGTTCATGCCTATTATTTGCGAAAAGGACGGTATGTGGAAATTTCAAAAAAAGCTTTTAAAATTGCCTTGGTCGTAGCTACCGTTTTTTCACTCGGACAATTGGTTTCGGGACACAGTTCTGCAGATGGCGTGGCAGTCAATCAGCCAGCAAAATTGGCCGCATTGGAAGGTCATTTTGAGAAAAATGCTCCCGCAGATTTATATCTTTTTGGTTGGGTCGATAAAGAAAAACAAGAAGTAACGGGACTTGGAATTCCAGGAGGTTTGTCCTTTCTAGTTCATCAAGATTTTGATGCACCAATAGTTGGATTGAACAACTTTCCCGAAGAAGATCGACCAAGTCAAATAAATGCAGTTTTTCAATTTTACCACATTATGATTGCCATTGGAATGACTTTAATTGGACTGACTTTATTTGCAAGTTATATGTGGTGGCGTAAAAAATTATTTGAAACCAAATGGTTGCTGTGGATATTTTCTTATGCAGTTATTCTACCGCAAATTGCCAATCAAGTGGGTTGGTTTGCTGCAGAAATGGGTCGACAACCGTGGGTGGTTTATGGACATTTAAGAACGGGCGACGCTTTCTCACAAGAAGTATCAGCCAATCAAATTATGTTCTCCCTAATCATGTTTACCGTTATTTACGCTATTTTATTTGCACTATTTATTTACATGGTCAATAAAAAAATCAAACACGGTCCGTATAATGAACTCAATGAACCCGTAAACTTTCAGTCGTTTTAAAAACTCAAAAATCAATACTCATGGAATATTTTCTAGGAATTGACTATCCTACTTTATGGTATTTGGTCATCGGACTTTTATTTTCCGGCTATGCCATTTTGGAAGGATTCGACTTTGGTGCGGGAGCTTGGCATTTATTTCTCAAAAAGGATTTAAGTCGTCGGGTGGCAATTAATGCAATTGCTCCCGTTTGGGATGCCAATCAAGTGTGGCTTGTCATTGGCGGTGGTGCTTTATTCGCGGGATTTCCCGTTATGTACGCCACCATGTTGTCTGCAATGTACGTTCCGTTTATGCTATTTTTGATGTTCAATGTGCTTCGTGCTGCGGCAATAAAATTCAGAAGCGACGAAGAGATGTTGTGGTGGCGCAAAACTTGGGACATTATTTATAGTGTTTCCAGCATCATGATTGCATTTTTGTTAGGCGTTGTTCTGGGCAATATTTTACAAGGATTTCCTTTAGGCGAAAACCACACGTACCAAGGTGGCGTTTTCTTTTCGTTCCTAAATCCGTATGCTATATTAGTTGGTTTTACTACATTATCACTTTTTATGACGCAAGGAGCAATTTTTCTTTTGCTAAAAACCGAAGGACGATTGCATGCTCGATTGACTCTTCTACTAAAAAAAGGAATGCTATTTTTCATTATCACATTTGGAATTACCACGCTTTACACGCTGATTTTTATTCCGGAAGTAACCGAAACTTTTAGAAATAATCCGATTTATTTTGGCGCTCCAATTTTGTCCTTTTTGGCTGTAGCCAATGTCCCTCGGTTGGCTTCTAAAAAAAAATACATGTTAGCCTTGGTTTTTTCATCGCTAACCATGGCGTTATTGTTGGGATTGGTAGCCTTACAGCTGTATCCTACTTTATTAATTTCTACTATAGATCCTAAATTTAGTGTTACGATTTACAACGCGGCTTCTTCACAGAAATCATTGGGAATTATGCTTACCATCGTTTTAATTGGAACTCCTTTACTTGCCGGATACTTCTTCTTTTTGTACAAAACCTTCAATGGAAAAGTAAAATTAGACGATACGAGTTATTAAATATCCGTTTTAACCTACCTAAAAATTGAACTGCAACGGGTCTGAAACTCGTATAAAATACCATAGAAATGCACAAATCAATTCAAAATAGTTTTATCTTTTTAATCCTAATTAGCATTCTATGTTTTAATTTGAAAACAACTATTTTGCAATTTGAATATTCTTTTTTTAATGAAAGTTTCACAGAACAATTTTGCCAGAATAAAGCAAAACCAGAACTTAAATGCAATGGTAAATGTCATTTGAAAAAGATAAATAAGGAACAAAATAATCAAGATTCTTCAAAAAAAATAGTAGCTGGTAATGAAATTTTATTTTTTATTTCATCTTTTAATTACAGCTTTTCTTATTCAACTCCTTCAAAGAAAAAAAAGATTTATTCTAAACAAGATTTATTTCAGTCTAAAATTATTTATCCATTAGAGCATCCTCCGCAAAGTTTTGTTTAACATCGCCACAGCTTATTAGCTATAATGTTTAATCAAAATTATCAGAATGAAAAAAATTATTTGTGCCTTAACAATATTAGGCGCTTTAGGGGGTTATGCTCAAGAATCAACTAAAAAAATAGACACAACCAAAGTGACCCTTTTAAATGAAGTAATCGTCACAGGATCAGTAATAAAAAATCCCGCTCAAGTTATCGTTAAACAAGATTTTACCGAAAAAGTAGTGCAACCAAAAAACTCTGGTGAATTATTTGAAGATATCAATGGTTTTCATCTCATAAAAAGAGGGAATTATGCCGTTGATCCTGCTTTTAGAGCTTCTCAATACGAACAGTTAAATGTTCAAATAGATGGAGGAACCAAAGCGTTTCATGCTTGTCCAAACAGAATGGATCCTGTTACGACATTAATAAATCCTGAAGAAATAACCAAAATTGAAATCATAAAAGGCCCTTTTTCGGTTCGATATGGAAACACTTTTGCTGGACTTATTAATTTAGTTTCGAAATCTCCGGCTAACAACACCAAACTTATTGGCGGAAGCTTCTCCTCTGGTTATGAAAGCAACGGAAATTCAGTGGTCAATATGTTTACTTTAGACAGTAAAATAAAAAAGTTTGACTTTTCTGGAAACTTCAGTTATCGTGATTATGGAAATTATAAAGACGGAAACCAAAACGAAATTCCTTCTTCTTTTAGAAGTATTAGTTACGGCTTAAAAACAGGATATCAAATTTCAGACAACCAACGTGTACAAGCCACTTTTCGTCAAAATTTTGGCAGAGATGTGCTTCATGCAGGTTTACCGATGGATACTGACGAAGACAATAGTACTCTGGCTAATTTAGATTATAAGTTAGAGAAAAACGGAAATTATTTTAAAGGATTAACTTCTAAGGTTTACTACTCCTATGTGGATCACATTATGAGCAATTCACGAAGAGCTTCTTTTGCAAACTCGGAAGCAGTTTCAAAAGTAAATGCTTTAACTTATGGTGGGAAAATTGAAACTGAATGGAGTTTGGGCTCTAAAGTGAATCTATTTACAGGATTTGACATAGTAAATTTATCCAGAGAAGGTGGAAGAGATCGATTAGTAAAAGTTAATATGATGGGAAATCCACTGCCAGCTCCTGCAGCCTTCTTTGATAAGGTTTGGCAAGATAGTTACTCCAATGACTTTGGTTATTTTGCTGAAACTAAAATTAAAGCTTCTGATAAATCGTGGGTAACTATTGGTTCTCGTTTGGATTTTATTACTTCTGACGCAAATGATTTAGATCCAACCTACGCTGCTTTATATCCAGATTTAGAAAAGAGAAATGAAACCCTTTACAGTGGAACGGCTTCATATCAATACCTTTTTAATCCCAATTACAAAATGGAAGCTTCTTTTGGTCGAGGAACTAGAGCTGCCAATATTGAGGAACGATATATTGCCTTTTTCAACATTGGAAGAGATCCTTACGAATATGTTGGAAATCCAAATTTAAAACCGGAAGTGAACAATCAATTTGAATTGAGTTTTGATGGAAAAAAGAGTTTAAAAGGATTTTTCAATTCGGTTCAATATGGTACCTCAATCTTTTATTCTATTTATGAAAACTACATTTTAGGTGTTGTAGATGCCTCTTTAACTCGAAAATACAACTCAACCTCACTGCCAGTTCACCCAAAAGTTTTTAGAAATATTGACAAGGCGCTAAAAACAGGTTTTGAAGCGTACGGAAACATTAATTTCTATGATAAATTCAATTTTGGAACAGAGGTTTCTTATACCTATACAGAAAATAAAGATTTCAATGAAAGCTTACCACTAACTCCACCATTAGTAACACGACTAAAATTAAGTTACGAATACAAGAAATTTTGGGCAAAAGCTTTGTATACTTTAACAGCTAAACAAAACAAAATATCTACGAGTTATGACGAAATTACTACAGCTGGTTATGAAGTGATGGATTTAAACATTGGTTACAAACCTATAAAATCAGTGTCTATTGGAATGGGACTTTTAAATGTATTTGATCAATATTACAACAACCATTTAACGTTTGCTTTCAACAATGTAGCCGGCTACGGTAGAGTTCCCATAACGGAACCTGGTAGAAACGTTACACTATTTATAAATTACAAATTTTAAATTGTCATGTCCTAAATAATCGATACAGATTATTAGACAAAAATAATTAATGAAGCAGTTGCAAGATGGTTCTTGCAACTGTTTTTTCTTTTATAGGTTCTCATTACAATTTTACTTTGATCGTGCATTTGATCATGAGTCAGCAAATAGTTAGAATAGTGCGGTCTCTTTTGATTATAAATCTCGATTGCATTCTTTACCAATAACTTTATAAAAGGTAGTTTTTCATTGAATTTATCAATGTTGAACTCTTGTTTTAAAATGCCGTTTATCCTTTCCGCTACAGCATTTTCATAAGGATCTGAGTTTTGTGTCATACTGCAATTGATGTCACTTTTGTTTACAAGCTTTTGATACTCGTTTGAACAATATTGTAATCCTCTATCGGAATGATGTATTAAGGATAAACCTTTGTCTTTTCTTTGTTTTACTGCATTTCGTAAAGCTACTAAACTGCTTTCTGTGTTCATGTTATCTGCCACATTAAAACCCATTATTTTTTTGGAATACGCATCTGTAACCAGACTTAAATAGTATGGATTTTCTCTTTTCCCAATATAAGTTATATCAGATACCCAAACTTGTTCTGGTCTTTGTATTTGCAACTCGAGTATTGGATTCTGATGTTTTCTAAATCGATGTTGTGAATTAGTTGTTACATGATACGAGCGCTTAGGAACTATTAGGTGATGATTTGCACGAAGGATATCGATAAATTTATCTCTACCTATTTTTAACTCTTTCAATTCATTATTTAAAATGTTATACAGTTTTTTTGACCCAATTCGGGGCATCGATTGTCTTATTTCTTTAACCATAGCCACTACCTTAAAAGCATTGGATTGCTTGTCTTTTCTTCGCTTTATTTTTCGATAATAAACCTGTCTATCTATCCCGAACAAATTACAGGCAAATAGTACTGTTTGTTGATCTTTTTCTTTAGAATGGTCGATTGTTCGGGAGATGAGTTTTTTCGTATTTCAATTTGATATTCTTTCTCTGCAATGTCAATCATCATATCGAAAATAATTGTTTTCTTATCCGCTACAAAGGCCCGTTGTTCTACAAAAGCTTTCTGCTTTTCTAACAATTTGACTTTTGATTCAAACTCCATGATTCGTTGTTCGGGTGATTTAGACATATTTGAAGGTGTTTGGTTTTCCCAATCAAATTTACCAAATTTTCTCAGCCATTGTACAATTGTAGAACGAGATTGAATACAATAATCTTTTTTAACTTGAGAAATTGAGATAGAGCCTCGCTCAATTTCTTGAACAATTTGTAATTTAAAAGACATGGTGTAGTCTTTCTGGGTACGCTTCACATAACCCGTTTCTTCTTGGTTTTCCATAAGGATACTTTTTTGTGTATCGCTATTTCAGGACAGGACAAATTTCTTGTGCTTGTCCAGAGAGACAAATTAATAATGCGAATGGGAGTGCTACACTGTATTTCATTTTATTTATTTGGATTGAATAAAAATAACGGCGCATATATAGAACCTGATTTCGATTTACCAAAAATTATTTAGATTAAATATGAATAGTGCATTTAAGTTTTTATTTAGCATTTTGAAAAACAGGATTTTAAGAGCATAAAAAAACCTTATTTTTCTGGAGTAAGGTTGTATACGAAGTCGAAAAATTAGTATTTTACTTGATTCTTTTCATTGAAAACTGCTCTGAGCTCGGTTTTCCCTGTTGCATGCCGGAGATTTTCACCACTAAGCTGTCTGAAGTAATTTGAGCGTAATTGATTTTTTGAGGGTAATCGTGTTTTAGGTTTTCGAATATTAATTCTTTCTCGGATTCAGTCTTTAATTTAAAGGCAACCGGTTTGCCCTCATTTTGTCCCTGCACAGCAGCATAATATGTTGCATTTTCGCCTTTTTGTTCCAAAATAATAGTTTCAAAATGTAACGTGTCTAATTCTTTTATGAAGTAGGAAGTTGCTTGAAAAGTGCTGTCGTTTGCTTTTTTCCAAGATTCGGTTAAATTTCCTTCAACCGACTTGCTTTGCCAGTTGCCCAAGAGCCAATTTGCGGTATTGAGCTTTTTGTATGTTCGTGATTTATCTTCTTTGCAGGAAGCTAGTACCAAAATTAAACAGCTTAAGCTCAATATATTTTTCATAATAGTTTCTTTTAAAGTCCGTAGTGACAGCAGTACAAATTTATAAAAAAGATTGAAAGTAGCGCACATATTAGCAGCATCAATTTATGAAGAATTTAGTATGGGATAGTGAACTAAATTCAACTATAAAAATAGAATAAGCAATAGCTCTCGATGGCTAGTAGGGAGGTGTCAAAAACCATGATGCCTCCTTTTTTTATTGTCTCTCTTTGATAGAATAAATAGTATATACAAGAAGTGTAGTGATATCTTTTACCGCTGTAACTAGCACTATTTGCTTTTGTAGTTTCGTTAAATTAAATTTTCATCCTAATTTCACAGTTGCTTTGTGTTCTTTTGCTGTTTGCTAAAAGGATGTTTTTTCAGTATTATTTACTTTGATTTACTACTTGTTAAATACTTTGTGGAGAATACGCTCTTCAAGCATAGATTTTAAGATAAAATACTTTCTATAATTAGGAATTTGCACAGCAGTTGATATTTTTAAGAAGGTGTACTTCTGGATGGTTGTGACTACTATTCTTGTGCAAGTACTTGTCCTAAAAAGCAAGTCCTCATACGTTGTTTCGTCTTAATTATCCGCCTTGCAAATGCTGCAATTTGTTTTATAGCGAAAGGTAGCCCACGCCAGAGATACGCAGTACAGTACCAGATAACCGAAATTCAAAAACGCAATAATAGAACGTAAAATAATCACAAGCTACAAAGAGACCTACTTCAGCGCGTTTTGCTGTACTTTCAATTGGCATAGTTTGATTCGAAAATTCTGTATTTGAAAAGTCCCACTACAATAGCACCGCCAATCGCATTGCCTAATAAAGCGAGAACTAAAAACCATAAGTAGTCTAAAAACGTAATCGTTTCTGAATGTAAAAAGGCTCCAAACACTTCAATGTTACCTACAATACTATGGTGAAAGCCTCCAAAACCGATGACACCAGTGATCATAAAAATAAGGAAAATGCGTGTGAGTGAATTTAAGGTACTGTTCAATAACCAGTTCAATAAACCCATTAACCAGCCAGCAACAATGGCACTTAAAAAGAGGACCCAGGCATCATAGTGAATTACGTGACTTCCTATGCTTACCATGGTTTCATGCGTAAATAAACTTAAATGTGGGGCAAGAAAGCCAATAAACAATGTGAATAAAATTCCTCCAACGACGTTCCCCAAAACAACGAATCCCCAAATCCGAAGTAATTCCCAGATCGTTCTTTGACCATTTAATACCGGTAAGGTCAAAACGGAAGTTTGTTCCGTAAAAAGAGCCGACTTTCCGAGAATAACCATTATAAATCCTACTGGATAGACCACACTAAGTAATTTAAAAATAGTTGTCTCTTCTACTTTTCCTGATAACAAATAGTAAAGAGTACAAAGGAGGAAATAGCTAAATCCTATTTCAAGTCCTGCAATAACAGCACTTAGCGTCAATGCTTTACTATTGATCTTGAAGATCTCTTCACCCTCATGAATTACTCGACTTAAAATATCACGATACTCACTGACACCGTCAATTTCCTTTGATTTTTTTTCTAAATCCTTTTGGAATTTTTCTTGCTTTTTAGTTTCAGTTTTCATCTTTTTTTTGTTTAGCTACTTCACGATTCGATGTGTAAAGAAAGTCGCGAATAAATAAAATAAGCCAAGATTTTGTACAGACAACAGGGTCGAAATTAGTGCTGCTGTATGGTCCCTTTTTGCCTAATTCTATATCTTTTCTTCCCTTTTTTATTTGCTATTTAGTCACTTGAAAAATATAAAATAGGCTTTAATTTTTAGATCTCTTTTGTCTTATTTAAATCTATGTGAGACACTTTAGTAGAATAAAGATAGTATTTTTTATCAAAAGTTAAAAGTTCCTTTTGTTGTTTCATTTTGGATTGGGAACCAAAGCAATCAATTGTTCATAGTACTCGTAGTTTTTATGAGAGAACATAAAAGTGGGACGGCTCATGCAGCGATAGTACCTTTTAAAAAGTAGTGCCTGATAATTAGATTGGTTGATCTATAAAACGTTTTAATCTAGTTTAATCATAGCAATATTTTTCAACCAAAAAATATCAGATGCTACGAATGTAAGTCTTGTTTTAATTACGCTATCCGTTTTGTTTCTTGGAGATTTAATTATAAATCTAGCCTTAGAGTTTGTAAAGTCCAACGTGTGTTTCGCATCAAAATCAGATTTCTTATCGGCAAGAAATGAAATCACATTCTTTTGCTCGCTCCAAGTCCCTTTTCCGTATGTGTGTTTTTCCGGTGGAATGCCTCTTTTAATATTGGAATAATAGTGAAAGTAAAAGGTGCCATCTTGAGATAAAGTCAATTTATATTCAAATACATCATTTTCCTTAGTCGCAAGTGTAAGCGCATAAGCACCAAAGACACTATTCGATTGAGAAGATGCTGTTAAAGTGAACATTAAAATTAGAATGGTGTAGATTGACTTCATAAAATTATTTTTAGCGTAATGTTTTTTAAAAGTTGGATTAAGTCATACAACAAGCGCGAATTTTAAGTGGAAAGAACTTTCATAGACTGAGTCGGGAGACTTTTTAAAGCCACCGCTCCTTTAAAAGATGGAATAGTTCAGAGAACTAATGCTAGTAAATCCTCAAACTTGTAGCAGTTGCACTATGAATCATAAATTTGATGGAAAGATAACCATTTAATAAAAGTATTTTCAGGATCCTCAAAAATATTTTCAGTAGTTAAGCCTACTGCAATCAATTAGAAATCAATTATTTTATATTTCCAACCAACATCAGATCCAGCTTAAATTTACGATTTAAAGAACGCACCACTACCAAGGATTTTAAAGAATTTTCACTATATTTGATTTGGACCCTGATTTATAGATTGGAATCCAGTCTAGTTTATGAAAATAATTATGACCAACACATTTTAAATTATGATTGTTGAATCCCATCAAAAAGGTTGGAAAATTATCAACCAGCGATCCCACGGCCTGCTAGCTGCTATGTTGGCTTACCAATATGATATTGATTTGCCGAATGAGATAATGGTACCTACCCTCATTACCATTGCCGAGCATGATGATGGTGTTGCCGAAACATTAGCAATTAAAAATCTTACGGAAGCAGGTGCACCTCGACATTTTAGGGTACATGATGATTCTAAAAAAACAGATTTAAAGCAATACCTAAATGTGATGGAAATGGCCACTTCAAAGTGTCAGTTGAATGCCTTGCTCACTTCTTTGCATATCAATTTTATTTTTGGTGATACAAGCGATAGTGAGGATAAAAAATTAGACACCTTTTTAAAAGAGCAAGAAAAAAACCGTAAAGATATTCTAAAACATTTAGACATCAATAAAAAGTATGCAGAGCGTTTGTATCGCTTTGTGCAGTGGTGCGATGCTTTTTCGCTTCTGATATGCATGGATAAAATACAACTCGAAGGCAGAAAGATGGAAATAGCTAAAAGCCCCGATGGTGTTATGAGCCAAACTTTTTATAAAGCCAAAAATGAAATTACGGTAACACCATGGGTGTTTAAGAAGGATTCCTTTAAGGTGTTCTATGAATATAAAATAATCGAGCAATTACACTTTAATTCCATCCAAGATTTTAATGAAATCTGTGAAAGGACTCCCGTACAGAGAGAAGAATTTCTGTTTTCAAAATGATTTAAAGGTTCCAGCGTTCGACTAGGTCTGCTCGAAAGCAAAAAAGGGTCTTGATAAACTACAGAGCAATTGCAACTTTACGCAAGAAACACTTCGGAGAGCGACTTACGAACGGCATGTGTTTACTGTTTTTTAGGAGCAGTCAATGTGATTTTTTTAAAGAACGAATACTCCTGCTGTGCGCTGTATCTCTCCGCTGCGCTGCGAGGATGCCGCTACCATCAGGGCTACACACTTCGTATGGTTTTTATAAGAACTTTTGCAGAATAATCTAGTACAATTGAAATAAGTGTATATTGGCACTATACTACTGAAATAACAAAAACCTCAAATTGCCTTTACTTAACTGATGTTGATTAAATCCCCACCTCGCGCGCAATGTCATGAAGGCAACGTAATAGTTAAGAATTGTCGAGTTTATTTTGTCATTCCGACCAACGAGGAATCTCAGCAAGTGAGCAAGTAGCGAAATTTCCTCGCTGGGTTTAATGACAACGGTGAAGTTTAGTTATTTGCTCATTGGTGTGGGCACGGATTGCAAATCCGCAACAGTGGGTAGTGTAAAAACTAATTTTAGTATATTTTAGGGTACGCTTTTATAATTATTTTAAGCCTAAGTGAATTATTGCGTAAGTTTTATATTCAAGATATTGATTCAAAATTAAAATCAATTGATTAAATTTATAAAAAAAGTATGATTGTAATAGTATTAATAGCCGTAGCAATAATTGTTTTAGGATCTTATTTAAAGAATGATTATTTAATTGTTAGAGAAATAAATGTTGAAAGACCAAAACAACAAATTTTTAGTTATATCAAATTACTTAGAAATCAAAACGAGTATAGTTATTACAATAGAAAAGACCCAAATACTGTAAAGTCTTATTCTGGAACTGATGGCGAAGTTGGTTTTACCTATTCATGGAGTAGCAAAATAAATAGTATTGGTACGGGAACGCAAACCATTTCAAAAATAATAGAAGGCGATGAAATTTGCTGTAATATCCAATTTACAAAACCTGTACCTCTAAAGTCCTTTGCTTCGATCGCACTAACAGAAATTAATGAAAAGGAGACAAAAGTTACTTGGACTTTTAGTAGTCATTATAATTTCCCACTGAATGTTATCATTTATTTTTTAAATCTCGAAAAATTAATAGGTACCGACATTGCTACTAGTTTAGTAACGTTGAAAGAGAATCTGGAACGATAATTTTTTTACAAGAAGTACTTGAGCTAATCGGAATAATTTTATTTTTTTTATTTTTATCAAAAACTAAAACTGTCAGAGCCAACTTGCTGGTTAACCTTCAATAACTTAGCAGTAAGTGCTTTTGACTAATGTTCTTTACAAATTATCACATTTCTTTTATGGTATTTTCGGATGCCTCCCGATCCCGAAGCCAAGGGACGGAACCATCTGTGCTCATAACTTTGACTTAGGTTAAAAAAGTATGAAAACGTATCTTTCAAATATGAACATTTAATAAACATAAACATCAAATTACTTTTACTTGATTGATTTCAAATAAAATCCCAGCTCGCGCGCAATGTCATTAAGGTAAAAATTTTATTTCTCCAACATTGTCATTCCGACAAAGGAGGAATCTTGGTTAGTTGCTCACTTTTAACCATTCCTGATTTGTCGGATCTATAAAATAAACTCGAAAATTCCCAACTATTTCGGTAACTAAAATACATTGAGTTCGTACTATTGTTCTGCTTTATTTGTAAAGCTCGCGCTAGCCTGGGAAACCTCCGTAGATCTGGTGCTTCTTGATCGCTGGAATGGCTACGAAGTCAGGAGACTTCGCAGAGCAATCACGATTAAATCTAACTGTTACGACTTATTTATACTTCGCAGAGCGGGTAAAGCTCGCGCCAGCTACGGGTTTTGCATGCCCAACGAGGCCTCAACTCTTATGCGTCTCTATTTTACGTATTCTTTTATCAATTCTATTTTCTCGTCAATGTATGGAACAATTTTTTCCGGATTAAGCTCATTCTGTGTAAATCCATATATATCTTTATGACATCCACCACAATATTCTATTTCATTAGTTTTGCTACATTCACAAATCCACGCTTCTTTTTCTTTTGAAGAAAGAAGTTGTTTTTTCATTATTCTTTCTCCTCTTTCTTTGAAGGTAATACTTATAATTGATTTCAATTTTTCGAACTCTAAAATATCTGTTTTATCATAATAAGATTTATCACAACTCACTATTCTTAATCCAACTTTCTGCTTCACAAAGTCAGTATGTTTTAGCAGATGGATACAAAAGTTATAATCATAGAGATGGAGCTCCTTTATTACTTTTGATAAATAAAGTGATATTTGTTCATTCTTTTCATTCTCAATCGTATCATATAAAATTTTAATTTTGGTTTCATCATCAAAATTGTCAACGTATGAAACGAAATTATTATGAAATTTTTTATATAATTCTTCAGTTGATTGAAAGTTTATAATAGTATTATTATACCATTTTAATACTAAAGGAAAGATTTCAGTAACTTGATTTGAATTAATAAAACTCCAAGTTTCTTCATCATAATCTAAAGTGTTGTTGGTTGCATTAAAGATTATGTTTTTTCGTTTTCTTAAACTATTTATTTTTTCAAAACCAACGTTTTCAAGTTTTGTAGTCGTGATTGAATTTGGTTTTTCTTCTTTTTCAATTACAACTGCAGTTCCAACTGCCGTTAACATAAACATAGACTTTCCCTTTCCAGAAATCTCGTCCATATCGATACTTAAACCAATAACACAATTTCCTCCGATTTCGTGTGCATTGTGTTTAATTCGCTCAATTGCTTCATTATAAAGTGAGGAAAGTTGGTTTTGATATGTACTTGAACGACCACCAAATACGTCTGTTAATCCTCCAAAAAAGTCACTAAATAAATTTGTCCCTGCAACAATATGAGCTGAGACAGGTTTTAAATATTTTTTAATTTTTATGCTTTCCACAGATGAAGTTGTTATTACTAAAATATCTTTAGGATTTGTCATGATTAAAATTTTTTTGATTTTCTATTTGAAGTACCATAAGGACGCACAACGACATTACTTATTCATTCTCAAATATATAAATTATTTCCGAAAAGACTGATAAAAATTGATTAGCTAAAAGTAATTCCTTTAATTTTAATAACTTTACTGTAAACCGTAAATGTTCTTTTTTTAGTACAAATTTCCTAGCCCTGATAGCAGTGAAAATCCTTTTTAATAGTTTAGGCTGGAAGCCTTTCGAAGGCTTCCAGCCTAAACTATTAAAAAGATTGCAACGCATAGCAGGAAACAGCTCCTAAAAACTCACAACTACAATCTCAACTTGAAACATACTACGGTAAACAAAAATTTCGTCATTTTGCACTCCAAATAAAGGATTAGAATATTTTAGATGGACTGCAAATAGTAAAACAGCGTTATGATGAGATTTCGGATTTGATCATTCAGCCCGAGAAATAAAATCCTTAACTTAATGGCATTTGGTGGGATTGTTCAGCTTGTACTTCTATTTTATTCAATAAAATGTTTGGTCATTATTACGATAATTTTTACTCTTTTAATTTAACTTAAATATAGAAAAAGGTTATTGTTTTTGTTTGTGGGACGAGCGGGACGCTCGCATTAGGATTGAATAAAGAACTGTTTTTATTTCTCAAAATTTACTATCCATATTGAACGAAAAGTTTCGCAAATAGTTTGGTATTTCTTAAACTAGCAAATAGTTTTGTTTTTTTGTGTCTTAAAAAAAACTTCTAATTGTGATAAAGGTACAGATAGCTAATAATAAAAAACTAAACATCAATAAGAAACTCCTTTGATTTTTTATTAAATATCTCAGTCCGATAGCTAAAAAAACTACTTGTGCAATCACAAAGGGTATTGTCAGTAATTCTTTAAAAACTCCAATTAAAACAAAATCTATTTTAAAATAATTAAGTAAGTATATTAAAATAAAGAAGGATACAATTACAAAATTTATAATTATCAAATTTCTACTAGTCATAAATTTATACATATTTAAGTATGTTTTTTCAATGAATGCCAACCTATTCGTGCGCGTATCTTCCTTTCATCTTTTATTCTATTTTGGAACTATTGGCAAAAGTGTAATCTTTTTTTTGTATTTTCTTGCTTTTATTTGTTTGTACGACCGGGACTCTCGCACTAGCGTTCGTGTTTTGCTATACTCACGCTAGCTGGAGAAGCTGTTGTTTATTTGCTCATTGTTCTAGGCACCGTTTGCAAAACTGCCTCACTATTATGTCTATGTGAGCGATCTGGTAATTTTTAAAATAGCGTATATCCAAATATTAACGATGATGTTTTATAATTTGAATCCCAATAACCATAATCTGCCACAATGTTTGTGCTAGTTTGTAAACGCATCTCCAAGCTGTATTTGTTCTTAAATTTATATCCTACACCGAAACCAAAATTGCGTCGAGTTACAAGTTCTACAGATTTGGAAAAGATATTGGGAGGACTTGTAAATTCAAGTGATGAATTTGAACTGATAGCGATTATGTATGAAGCATTGATAAAAACTTTACCATTGTTATTGAGAAAAAAGTAATGTCGTACACTTATTGGAATCTCAATGTAATTGTAATTAGCAGTTGCAATTTGTTCTCGACCAGAAAAGAAGCTTCCATTAACTGCTTTTTCGGATTTGAAATTCTGATAAATTGGTTCAATGGTTAAAGCCCATTTATTCCTATTGAAGGGTAATATAAATTCCGCTTCAACACCAAAGCTAAATCCTAATTTATTTCCAAAATCTATATCAGGAGAGTTAGAAACAAGATCCTCTACAAAGAAAGAGGAGTTATTCAAACGCGGTCTAATGGATAAATTAAATAAATCTTTTTTAACTTTGTTTTCATAGTTTATGAATTCTGAATTGTTGCATTTATTGTACTCCATAAAATAAGCGATGAGACTATTTTTTTGGTACTTTAAATTTGTCATTTTATTAAGTGTAAAGCTAGGACATTTTAAATCATTCCATAATTGCTGTCTAAATTGATTGTTCTCCCCTGTTTTGTTTTCATAATTTTTAAAATTTTTAAAAACTAGCTGTTCAATATTCCCATTATCTTTATTGTAGAAGAATCGTTGTAAGTTTCCTTTTTCATATTGGTATAAATTAGATTTACCTTCAATTAATACTTTTAAAAAAAGTTGTTCTTCAACAAATATTGGATTTTTTTCATCACTAAAATTGTTAATATTATTTCCAGATTTATCTATTCTAACGGTACTTCTAATGTATTTTGAGTTATTGTAAATTCCAAATTCTTTTACGGATTTGATATTTTCATTCATCAAAGTACCGTTTTGTACAAGCTGATATTCAAAATCCATGGGGTTGTTTCTCCAATCGATATTTTTGATGAGACAATCAATTTTTTCTCCAGCATTTGTAATAAAGTATCCTTTTTCAAAGGAAATTTGTGCCGACGCATCAAAACTTAAGATTATAATTAAAAGTAATAGTAATTTTTTTTTCATGGTTAATTCTAATTTTTTTTAGGATAAAATGCCTCATAATGTTATTTGAGCTACTTATATGAGTGTGTAACGTGCTGCGTAAATATATACAATTTAAGCTAGAACTAGAATTTTTTTAAAAAACGCATTTGTGTATATCTGAGCGATCGGGGTGTCGTTATTTTAGAAAAATAGATAAACAATGTGTCTGATTATTTCATTGAAGAGAATCATTTAGATGGTATTAAATAAATTATAAAAAACTTAATAAAACAGAAAATAATGTACTTGATACGCTTATAATTATTTTTAGTATTTTTTTATCGTTGGTCTTTTTCAATTGTTGGACAAACGAATCAGTTTAATTATCCGAAGTTCTAAGCTGGTTTTTTATAGGTTTTGAGGTACATAATTGTAATAAGAAATTTTGAAGTCCCGATATATTATTTCTTTAAATAATAATGAATTTACAATCTCATTTTTTGCATTATACATGTAAAATTGTGTAAGCAGTCCATTTGGATAATTTTTGCGCGCTTTCCAAATTTCATATGCAGTTGAAAACTCTAGCATAGGTAAAAATTCAAAACTTGGATCAACTAAATACTTATAATGACCTGTGTTTTTATTTCTCTTTAATTGGTCATTTGTACTCACTAAGTAGATAGTGTTTAACCGTTTCCCATCAATTAAAGAATCATTATGTTTTTCAAAATCATAGGTATTGATCTGGTATTTATAGGGATTACTGTAAGAGTTTGCATTAAAAAGTGCTATGGTTACACCTGATTTTTCCAATTCTTCTATTTTGAAAATTTGTCGTGCTATTAAACCGTCATAATCCATAAGTATCAGTTTATATTTATTTTTGCGTATTGGGATTTTTAAAGCATAATAGCTATTGTCTTTAGAATTGATTAGATAACTTCTTGTATCACTTACGTTTTTCAATTTAGATTGAAATTGGTATCGAACTTCACAATCAAATTGATACACGTGTTGGGAATACATGGTATGGAATGCGAAAAGACAAAATAGATAAGTCAATAGTTTCATAAATTAGTCTGTATTTTAGTAAAAGTCTTATAGTTTTTATCAGACCATTTAAAGTATCACCTTTAGTTTAAGAAATATAAAGGTTAGCAGTGCTTCACAAATATATAATTTAATTCCGAAAATACTGATAAAAAATCATCAAACAAAACTAATTCCTTTTATTGTAACAAACTTACGGTAAACCGTATATGTTCTTTTTTTAGTGCAAATTTCCTAGCCCTGATAGCAGTGAAAATCCTTTTTAATAATTTAGGCTAGAAGCCTTTCAAAGGCTTCCAGCCTAAATTATTAAAAAGATTGCAACGCATAGCAGGAAACAGCTCCTAAAAACTCACAACTACAATCTCAACTTGAAACATACTACGGTAAACAAAAATTTCGTAATTTTGCACTCCAAATAAAGGATTAGAATATGTTAGATAGACTGCAAATAGTAAAACAGCGTTTTGATGAGATTTCGGATTTGATCATTCAGCCCGATGTAATCTCGGATCAAAAGCGTTATGTGCAATTGAATCAAGAGTACAAAAGTTTAAAAGCGTTGGCTGAAAAACGCGATGAATACGTAATTTTGATGGCGAATATCGAAGAAGCAAACGAAATTATATCCGATAACAGTGATGCTGATATGACCGAAATGGCCAAGATGCAACTGGATGAAGCCAAGGAAAGATTGCCAGAATTAGAGGACGAAATCAAATTTATGTTGATTCCTAAAGATCCCGAAGATGCTAAGAATGTTATGGTGGAGATTCGTGCCGGAACGGGTGGGGATGAAGCGAGTATTTTTGCAGGGGATTTGTTCCGTATGTACACAAAATATTGTGAAAACAGAGGTTGGAGAACATCTGTGGTGGATATGAATGAAGGAACTTCTGGCGGTTTCAAAGAGGTGATTTTTGAAGTTACGGGTGAGGATGTTTACGGAACCTTGAAGTTTGAAGCAGGTGTACACCGGGTACAACGGGTACCTCAAACAGAAACACAAGGCCGTGTCCATACATCAGCAGCAACAGTAATGGTGCTTCCAGAAGCAGAGGAATTCGATGTGCAGATTGATATGAATGATGTGCGTGTGGATTTCTTTTGTTCGTCAGGACCTGGAGGACAATCCGTAAATACGACTAAATCTGCGGTTCGTTTGACGCACATTCCTACAGGATTAGTGGCTCAATGTCAGGATCAGAAATCACAGCACAAGAATAAAGATAAGGCTTTTGGTGTGTTGCGCTCCCGTTTATACGAGCAGGAATTAGCTAAAAAACAAGCTGAAGATGCTACCAAGCGTACGTCTCAAGTGAGTTCTGGTGACCGTTCCGCTAAAATTCGGACCTACAATTATGCACAAGGTCGTGTTACGGATCACCGTGTGGGATTGACATTGTATGATCTAGGAAATATTATGAATGGTGACATTCAGAAAATTGTTGATGAACTTGCGTTAGTAAACAATATGGAGAAATTGAAAGAAGCAAGTGAAGTATTCTAAAAAGTAATTTAGAATTTAATAAATATAAAAAACCAGCGAAAATAATTTTCCGCTGGTTTTTTTATAATTCTAAGCAGCAATCTCTTTTCTGATTAAAAACTTCCTGCCTCTTGTTTTAATTTTTTTTCCATAATCAGATTTCTGAAAGTTTCATATTTTGATGTGGCAGCATTAATTTTTGCATCAAAGATTGTATTGTCTTCTAGCAAATCAATTTGGAGATTGAGGTCATTTGATTTTTTCTCATAACATTTCTGAATGGTATTCCAATTAGTCAGCGCATCATTTGTGCCGCTGGTTGTTACGGAATCAATAAAACGAATGTAGTTATTTGTTACTACTTCGGCTTTTTTTTCTTCATTGCTTTCACAAGAGTGAAGCGCATTGGCGATAATAAGAATTCCTACTAAGTGTATGAAGTTTTTCATATTGGTTGCATTATAATTTTGACCTGTACGCCAGTCTCAAGGCTATTTGGCCTACCCCGTCTTATATTACTTCTTTTTTTAGTACTGAAAAGTCATTGAAATGTTCGCATTTTAAGCTAATGTCAATTTCATTAGCGGCATACCCAATGGCGGACTCAATAATAAGGAGGTTTTGTTCTATCCGTTTGTCATAGCAAAAGCCGCGCCAGCTTCTCCCAATTATTACAAGTAGTCTTTTAGCACAAACGCTTTAAAACCAACTTTTACAGGGATGTAACCGAGATTATTGTCTTTACCAGACACAAACATAGTACTGAATACTCTGGTACGTGTTACGGAATATTTTTTGGATAAATCATATTGGATTCTGGCATCAGCATCTAAATTGTAGTCGTAAGGATTGTCAAACGGAAGTCCTCCGTTTATACCAAATTCAAGACGAAATCCTTGATCATAATTTTTCACTTCTTGTGCGCCGATCGTTGTAATACCTAACGCTACGGCTGCTATTGTACGTATTCCTTTGATGTTGAAAGTGTTTTTTATATCATTTTTGGTTGGATTGATGCTTAGAATAAATTGAGGTATTGTATCGTATTAAAAGCGAAATTTTTAAAGCGGTTTTATTCAAAAATCGTAGCTTTATTAATGTCTCTTAAATTATTTAAATTTGTTTTCGCATCCTTGTTGATCCCTTTACTATTTCCAATAATTTTTCGGGATTCATTTTTGAGGTCGCTTATAATTGGAGAAATGACATTCGCTATTTTTTTGGATGAATTCAGAAGAGTATTTTTAACAGTAGTGCTTTTATCACCGATTACTCCTCTCGTTTCACAACCTTTTGCTGGCGCGAAAAGTACTCCTAAAACTGCTCCTACTGCTATGCTGCCAAGTATTGTTATTGCCAAATTGCTCTCTTTCATTGTTGTTTTTTTTAGTTTATTTACTGTTTTATTCTTTTATTACTGACACTAAAATGACCAGTACGGCTAGCACCAATAAAAAATGAATGCTGCTGCCCGCGTTGTAATAAAAATAGCCTATCGCCCAGAGTAGTACTAAGACCGCAGCCATTATGTACAGTAAATTATGCATGATCTATTTGTGTTTTCTTTAAATTTGAAAAAATCAATTTGAGTTTTATATGTAATTTTTTAGTTCGTAAGTGAAACTTACCCCATCAAAAAATGATGAATAAAATTGTCGTTTCAGTTTGGCTAGCAATAGAATCAAACTATATAGAAATTGGTCTTTTTCTCTTTTAGCTGTGTTCTGAATTATTTTATATGAAATTAGTGTCCCTACTGTTTGCTGGACTTTTACATACTTGTAATTCTGAAAACAAACAGGAGTAGAATTGCAAAAAATATTTTTGTACTCTAAATTTTTGGTGTTGAACTTTAAAACTGAATGTTACTACTTCGTCTTTTGCATTTCATTTTTAAAACGATTTACTTTTTTTTCTTATTTTACAAAGGTGCAATGCTAGTGGCAGTTTTCTGTTACAGCAATTTCGAATTATATTACAGAATTTAAAGATGGGGGATAATTTAAATTGGGGTGTTCGATTGGTACAAAATCTTATTATTGCATCAAATCAATCTAAAAAAGTTGTTTTTTGTTTACAATGATACCATTTTGTAATGGCTTTTTTAGATGTTTTCCAGTGGTAGAAAGGAATCTAAGACTCTTGCTATGCATTACTTCTCTATTTTGAAAGAGTACAAAATAACTGATTTTAATAGTATCTTTTTTTCGGAGTGTCAATGGTAATTTACATTTACCGTGAGAGTGGAAACAATAGGAAATCCTTTCATTGTTGTTCTCTTCCTAGCATAGAACCGTATGTTAAGATTCGCTGCTTAAAAAAGAGCGAAGTAACGGATCAGAAATTTAATCTTCAATTGTGGGTGCTTTTTATTCAGCCGGGAGGTAAACGGTAAATGTTGAACCTACATTAAGCTCTCCTTTTGCGACGATGAATCCCTTGTGATTTTCTACGATTTTTTGGCAAATAGCCAAGCCAATTCCAGTTCCTTGATACTCATTTTTGTTGTGGAGTCTATTAAAGAGTATGAAAATCTTGGTGGCATACTCTTGCTCAAAACCAATTCCATTGTCTTTAAACGTAATCTTGTAGTATTTGATATTGTTGTCAGGCAGTATTTCTGCTTCATGAGCATCAATCATTTCGCAGTTAATTTTAATAGTTGGACTGCTATTTTCTTTACTATATTTTAATGAGTTACTAATTAAATTGATGAACAATTGCTGAATTTGGAATGGAATTACGTTTAAAGTTGGTAATTCATTGCTTTCAATAAGTGCTTTCTTTTCTTCAATGGTAGGCGCTAGTTCGTGTTTTGCAGTTTCAAGCAGATAATTTAAATCGGCTTCTTCAAAAATCTTTTCTGCTTTATTTATTCTTGAAAAATGCAGTAAATCTTTAATAAGAACCCGCATTCGGTTTGCAGAGGATTGAATACTCGCAACGTATTGTTGCCCCGCTGGGGATAAATTGGCATAATCTTTACTCACTAATCTTGACATAAAAATTTCAATTTTACGCAAAGGTTCTTGTAAGTCATGACTCGCAATGTAATTGAAAGCCGTTAGTTCTTTATTGCTGCTTTCTAATTCTCTGTTCCGCTCTTCGACAAGGTTTTTAGCATAAACTTCTTCGGTTACATCACTTGTAGTCCCTATAAAGGTCTTGTTTCCGGAAGCAATATTAACAATGCGTCCTAAACTTCTAAAATAGCGAATCTCATTGTCTTTTCTGATAATTCGATACGTAAAAGGAGGAAGGTCATTGTCATTTAGTATGTTACTGGTGTTTTGTTTTACAAATTCTAAATCATCAGGATGTACAAATTTCAAAAAGGTCGCTCTAGTAGCCTCAAAAGATTGAGGATCACAACCTATTAATCGGTATTCGTTATCAGAGAATGTATATTGGTTTGTTTCTAAATTTAAGTGCCAACTTCCAAAACCACCAACTATTTCAGCAAGATTATTGGCTTCATTTGCGACAGAGAGCGTATTGATTGTTTTTCTTAGGAGTACTAAATCCCGATTCATTTTAATAAAAGCAATCGTAATTAAAATTAAGGTAACTATAAGTGTTAAGTAGATGAGCAAAGGCGTATAATTCATCGTTGCTTCATAATCCTGTTGTCTGTTTTGTAATAACGTTTTCTGCGTACTAATCATGTCTTCTATTTTAAGTCGAATAGAGTCCATTGTTTTTTTTTCAATAATTAAATTATTTTTAAATGTTTTTTCGTCATACATCCCCAGTTCATGAAGATACAGTGTTTTAGAAAGATAGTTTTGTTTTTTATTGATAAAATACAGCAGCTTTTTTAAATTGCTTTGTTGTGTTCTGCTATTTGCCGTTAGTATAGAAACTCTTTTAAAGGATTGTTTTACCAACTTCTTTGAATTATTGTATGGCGTAAGAAAACTTTCATCTTTACTTAGTAAATAACCTCTTTGTCCGGTTTCGGCATCTTTTATATATGAAATCAGGCATTCAAGTTCAATATTTACCTCATAACTGTTACTTACCCAAGCTGACGATTTTTTTAAAACCGTAATGTGCTTGAAAGTAATACCGCCAATAAAAAATATAATTGCTACTGAAACTATAAAAATTATTTTTAAAAATAACGGCGATTTATGAAGTGGAATGTATTTCATTTTACAATCTCATTAAAAAATTATCTTTGTTTAAACCGGAAGTGTGGTATTGCCAATTTATGGTTACTACTTCCGAAAGTATTTTTTTTAAATTCTCAAAATCGCTAGGTTTTTTAATATAGATATTGGCGCCGTTTATGAAGGTCTCTTCAATATGTTCCTCGGACGATGAGGTTGAGTAGATGGCAATTGCTATATCGTTGAGTCTTTCATTTTTTTTTATTTCTAATAAACATTCAACGCCATTCTTTTTTGGCATATTTAAATCTAGAAATAAAACGTTAGGCAAAACGGAATCCGAATGATTTAAATAATCCATTAGTTCAACGCCATCGTTAAAAGTACTCACTCTCGTGTTTATTTTTAATTCATCAAAGGCATCTGTAAAAAACAACCTGTCGTCTTCGTCATCGTCTGCAAGGCAAATGTTTATATAATCAGCAGTCATATTAGTATGGTTTTAAGGTTTGTTTTTATTAGATAACGCTCTTCTCTTTTGTATTATTTTTTGGAATGAGGAAGGTGTCATTCCTGTTGTATGTTTGAATTGTGTGCTTAAATGTGCGACGCTCGAATAATTCAATTGAATAGAAATTTCGGTTAAATTGAGAGGCGTGTTGATCATCAATTGTTTGGCTAATTCAATTTTTTGAATAATAATGAAATTTTCTATTGACGTGTAAGTCACTTCTGAGAAAACATTAGACAAATACGCATAACTCAAGTTCAATTTTTCGGCAATAAAAACAGAACTTTTTATGTTTAAAGGAGCATCGTTATTGACCATTTCAACAATAGCATCTTTTATTTTCTGAACTAAAACACTTTTCTGATTTTCAACTATTTCAATGCCGTATTCTCTAAAAACACCAGTTAGTTCATTTATTTTTCCAGAAGGTACTTTTTCTAAAAAATTGAATTCACCAAACCCGATACTACTATATTTATATCCTAATTCGGATAGCTTTTCCTCGACAATTTTTTTTGTCAGTTGAGTATAATCAAACTTTAAATACACCTTCATAAGCCTTTTGTTTAATAGTAAAGATATAAAAATGTAACTTTTAAATGCACTGCAATTAGTTTTACGAAAAAATATTTTTATTGATTTACGAAGTAAAGCTAAGAACTTTTATTTTGTTTTCAAGTCGTTCCAGCATGATATCTTCTGATTTTTAAGTTTATAAGAGTTTTTTTTAACATCCATATTTTTAAAATTTAGTGGATTAGCACCTGTTTTACACGTTCTACAATCGTTAATTTTATATTTATTTTAACACCACAGCGGCTTTTAACTTCTTCTTTGGAGCCGAATAGGATGCGAGAATTTCGAAGGCGCTGTTCATTTGAGATAGAACCAAATTTTAATTTTTCAGTTTAGCTTTTTCTTGGCGGGGTATATTAGTAGCCGGAAGAATACTGCTGTTTCTTTACAGAAATATAATACTGGATATTTACAGTTCGATTTCATGCTATAAATATTCAAATTTTATTGCAATATCATAACTGTTATCAATTGTATGTTTGTAATTTTGCCGCACAACTACATAAAAATGACAACACAACAATTAATTGACCAAATCAAAATCAAGAAATCATTTCTTACTATAGGATTGGATGTTGATTTAGAAAAAATCCCACACCATTTATTAACACTTGAAGATCCTATTTTTGAATTCAATAAAGCCATAATAGATGCCACTCATGATCTGGCGGTTTCTTATAAACCCAATACTGCTTTTTATGAGGCTTATGGTATAAAAGGCTGGATGTCCTTGCAAAAAACCATTCAATACATTAACCTAAATTATCCTGAAATCTTCACGATTGCTGATGCAAAAAGAGGGGACATAGGAAATACTTCTTCGATGTATGCCAAAGCTTTTTTTGAAGATTTAAACTTTGATAGCCTTACGGTAGCGCCTTACATGGGTAAAGATTCAGTTGAGCCCTTTTTAAGGTTTAATAACAAACATACGATTATGCTGGCTTTGACGTCAAATGAGGGTGCATTCGATTTTCAAACGTTGAATGTTTCCAGCGCTTCGGGAAGTAAGGAATTATATAAACAAGTTGTGGAAACGTCACAAACTTGGGAAAATAGCGAAAACCTGATGTACGTTGTGGGCGCTACTAAAGCCGAATATTTCGCTGAAATTCGCAAAATTATTCCAGATAGTTTCTTGCTGGTTCCTGGAGTGGGCACTCAAGGCGGAAGCTTGTCAGAAGTTTGTAAACAGGGTATGAATGCAAATGTAGGCTTGCTTATAAATTCCTCCAGAGCAATTATTTATGCTTCAAATGGAACTGATTTTGCTCAAAAAGCGAGAATAGAAGCATTAAAAATGCAACAGGAAATGGAAGAGATTATGAATTTGAGGTTTAATGTTTAAAGTTTCAGGTTGCGCCACCTTAAATAGTAAATTTTAAAATTTTGCTCTACGAAAGGTGACTGTTATTCGATATTTTTAAAACCATTATCGTCATTAGTTTCAGTATGAAATATTTTACAGCTTTAATTTCTCAGCAATTTTAACCTGAGCTTGCTGGAAGAGAAAATAAAAAATGGAGTGGGTAGCGAATAATCTACATAAAACGTAACTTATCTTAATTCCTTACTGGTGAAAAAGCTTTCCACTTACGCATCACGATTATCAACTTTATACTTTATACTTTAAACTTGAAACAAAAAACACTAGTCGATCAAATAGGGACAGCACATTTTTTTGAAACTTCGCCCAAGCGAATCATTTCACTCGTTCCTTCACAAACGGAATTATTATATGATTTAGGTCTTGAAGATAAAATCATTGGAATAACTAAATTCTGTGTGCATCCGTACCATTTTAAATCAACCAAGAAAAGCGTTGGCGGAACCAAAAAAGTACATTTCGAGAAAATCAGATTGCTACAGCCGGACATTATCATTTGTAATAAAGAGGAAAATACATTGGAAATAGTGGAGGAGTTGCGAAAAATTTGTCCAGTTTGGGTGACTAATATCGCAACTATTGAAGATAATTTTCAGATGATAACCGATTTTGGTCAGCTATTCAATTGTAGAACTGAAGGGCAAAAATGGAATGACAAATTGGCTTTTGCCTTGAGCGATTTTAAAAATTACATCAAAGACAAAGAAGTTAAAAAAGTAGCCTATTTTATTTGGAAAAAACCTTTTATGGTAGCTGGTTCGGATAATTTTATAAATGAGTTATTGAAATTAAATCATTTTGAAAATATATACCAAAACAAAGGGCGCTATCCTGAAATCGAACTCAAAAAAATGCGTTTAGATGGTGATCCAGATTTGGTTTTCCTTTCCTCGGAGCCCTATCCTTTTGCAGAGGAAGACGCATTTGAGATAGGAAGACACACGCATCACGCTAAAACAGTGTTTGTTGATGGCGAGATGTTTTCATGGTATGGAAGCAGGCTGCTAAAAGCGTTTGATTATTTTAAAAAAATGCATGAAAAATTATAATTCGCATTCTTCTAAAACCAATTCTTCTTTCATCATGCTTGACTTGTTAGTGTCTTTTTCGAAGTTGAAATTCAACTCGGAGAACATTTTGTATTCTTTTATAAGCTTTTCTATTTCACTTTTCTCTTTCAATATTCCTTTCATGGGTGCAAATTTTTTGCAAATTTAAGGCATACAATTATAAATCGAGCATTATTTTTTGTTAAGATTGGGATTTAAAATTAAAGTCCTATTTTTACAAAAAAAACAAGTGATCAATTATACCATTTACGAAAATAAAAACAGCGATCAATGGGTAACTTTTGTTCATGGTGCCGGTGGAAGTTCTTCTATTTGGTTTAAACAAATACGTGATTTTAAAAAACATTATAACGTATTGTTATTGGATTTGCGAGGTCACGGGGAATCAAAACCTACTTTAAAAGCAGCATTCAAACAGAAATATACTTTTTCAGCTTTGGCCAATGATATTCTGGAAGTCTTGGACTTTCTAAAAATTAAAAAATCGCATTTTGTAGGTATTTCATTAGGAACAATTCTGATCCGACAGCTGGCTGAAATGTATCCAGAACGGGTTCAAAGTATGATTCTAGGTGGAGCAATTTTAAAAATGAATTTCCGCTCTCAAGTATTAATGCGGTTGGGGAATATGTTTAAATATGTTTTGCCTTATCTGGTTTTATATAAGTTTTTTGCTTTTGTAATTATGCCCAAAAAAAGTCACAAGCAATCTCGCGTACTTTTTATCAATGAGGCTAAGAAATTATACCAAAAAGAATTTATTAAATGGTTCAAATTAACCGCTGAAATAAATCCCATCCTGAAATGGTTCCGACAAGTTGAATTGAATATCCCTACGCTTTATGTGATGGGTGAAGAAGATTATATGTTTTTACCGTCAGTTAGGAAAGTAGTGGAGAATCATTATAAATCGTCAAAACTCTTTGTAATAGAAAATTGTGGACATGTTGTTAATGTAGAGCAACCTATTGCTTTCAATGATGCTGTCCTCTCTTTTATAAAAACAGCCAAATAAAAAAAAGCCCGCATTATACATGCAGGCAATTCTTTAACTAACCAAAACCAAAATAATAAATAACCAGTTTATTACGCTGCAAAGATCACACTTAAGAGAACCTCACGCTGTTAAGATTTTGTTATTACTTTGTTGGACATAAGTTAACTTTTATCATTCAATATTGAATTTGATAGTTTACACAAAAGAACGTGTTTAGAGTCTAATTGTTATGCAAAATCTGGAATCAAAATTAAGTGCTTTTTTTACTATGAAAACACGACAGTTTTGTTGTTATAGACCATAGTTTTTCGTTCTGCATGAAGCTTTATTGCTCTAGCCAAAACCATGCGTTCTAAATCACGCCCTTTTATAATAAAGTCTTCTATGGAATGACTGTGCGAAACTCTCGAAATATCCTGCTCGATAATTGGGCCTTCATCTAATTCCTCGGTCACGTAATGACTTGTGGCGCCAATTATTTTTACACCGCGTTTAAAAGCCGAATGATACGGTTTTGCTCCCGGAAAGGCAGGAAGGAAGGAATGATGAATGTTGATAATTTTGTTTTTATAAAGGGCAATTAAACTCGGAGTTATAATTTGCATGTAACGCGCCAAAACAATAAAATCAACCTTGTATTCTTTCAGTAAATCCATTTGTTTCCGTTCGCCTTCTTTTTTAATTTCTTTGCTAAAAGGAATATAAAAAAACGGAATCGAAAAACGTTCTGCCACGGCTCTTAAATCTTCGTGATTACTGATGATAAGTGGGATTTCAAGCTGTAATTCTCCAGCACTATATCGTCCTAAAATATCATACAAACAATGGTCGTACTTAGATACAAATAAAGCCATTTTAGGTTTGTATTCTTGCGTGTAAATTTCCCAAGACATTTTAAACGGCGTAGCTAAATGAGTTTGAAAGTCCCTTTTTATGGTATCCATAGTCCAGTTCTGGGTACTGAAATTACATTCTAAACGCATAAAAAAAACATTCTCGTCTGCATCTACGTGTTGGTCTAAATAAATAATATTGCCTTCAATCGAAGCAATGTACTTGGTAACAGAGGCAATAATTGCTTTTTGATCTTGACAGTGGATGAGAATTGTAATTTTTTGCATGTTCGTATTTTTATTATTTACCCTGATGTATTTCAGAAGCTGTTTCCTGCTATCCGCTAAATCTTTCCTTATCTCGTTCTAAAAAACGAGATAAGGAAAGGATATCGCTATTATCAGGGCTAGGTCCTTGCGTTTGTCAAAAATATTTATCAAAAATAGCCTTATATTTTTTATAAAAAAATTGAATTTAGCGGTTTAATGTTCTAAAAATAGAAATGCTTTTTCGCTAGTTTTTATCCTGCAAAGCAAAAACTTTTTGCAATAAAATCGATGTTCTCGCGCTTAAAGTCGTTCTGATGTTTTTTTCTTCCACGGCAACCATTTTAAATACACCATTCAATGCTTGATTGGTGACGTAATCAGTTAAGTCAGGATTCACTTTATTCACTAATGGAATACTGTTGTATTTCGTAATAATGTTAGTCCAAACTTTATCGGCACCCACTTTTGTAAATGAATTTTTAATCACAGGACTGAATTTTCCGTACAAAGCAGTCGAAGTACTGTTTTGTAAATAAGAAGTAGCGGAACTTTCATTACCCATCAAAATTGTTTTGGCATCATAAAAAGTCATGTTTCGAACTGCATCAACAAATATTGGTGTCGCCTCTTTTACTGCGTCTTCCGCGGCACGATTCAGGACTTTCAATCCTTCATCAGCTAACGAACTCAATCCAATTCTGCGCAGTCCAGCATCTACTTTTCTCAATTCTTCCGGTAACAAAATTTTTACGGCTTCATTTCTGTAAAAACCATCGGTAGCGGTCAATTTTGTTACTTGTTTTGAAAGCCCATTATTCAATGCTTCTTTCAGTCCGCCAGCAATATCGATACCACCAATTCCTGGCGTCTGTGGAAATTGACTTAAAACTTGCTGCATTTCAGCACATCCAAACAAGGAAAAGGCAGTTAAAAGCAGTACGATTTTTTTCATAATTTTAGTATTTAATTCGTTTTTTCAAAGATAAGCAAACACTATGCCTTTTAGTAATAAAAATATTCCGAAAGAGAATAACAAGCTGTTTTTGTATGACTTTAAGAAGTTCAAATCCCCGCCTTTAGAGTACAAAAGGAGCTTCTTGGTACTTGCTTTTTTATGTTGTAAAGCACTCCAGTTTTCGCTCTCTATTTTTTAATAATTGTCGAAAAGAAAGGGATGGGCTGAGGATAAACAAAATGGAAATAGTAGCGCAACAAGTACTTTTAGCTGAAAGTGCTTAAATGCTGATTTTTCACAATAAGACAATGGATCTGAAAATTATTTTGTGGTATTTTTGGAATTTGGTTCACCACACGTTTAACAAAAATAACTTTCTGCCTTTTGAAAAAGGGAGATTTCTCGACTATTGTAGTCTTGACATACTCAATTATAGACTGATGATAGTTTTTACTTCGAAGAAAATGAAGACTAAAAACTCACGTTTATTCCGCCTAGGTCAATTGTCCATATTTACAAGTGGTATGCGGACTATTTTTATCGTTGCAAAAATAGTGGAGCTGTTGTAGAAGGCATTGCCTTCCATAGTGTGTAGCAACCATTTGATTGACATTGAATTATAGTATTGGAACCAATTGATAAAGGTCTTGAAAAATTTTAAAAATAAACTGCCCAGATTATTTAAAATAGGAGGTATCCAAATTTTCAAAACGAGTACTATTCAAAAAAGTGGATTTTTATTATTTGCTTTTCTTTAACGCATCTAAAAGTTCTTCTAAGTCTACAACGCCATAAGTAGATGAATAATCGGACACTGCATAGGGCAATATAAGACTGTTGTTATGAATAATTGAACCGCAAGAATATACTACATTGGGTACATATCCTTCCCGTTCCACTTCGAGTGGTGACAATAAGGGCTCTTTTAATCTGCCAATTTCCTTGGAAGGATCATCAAGATCAAGCAGCGAAGCACCCAGACAATACCGTCTCATAGCACCTACGCCGTGCGTAATTACCAACCAGCCTTCTTTGGTCCAAAGTGGTGATCCGCAATTTCCAATTTGGGTATATTCCCAAGAAAAACGAGGTTCTTGAAGAATAATGGGATTGTCCCATTGAGTCCGTCTGTCACTATACATGATGTAATTATTAACGCCATCAATGCGGGAAAGCATAGCATACTTTCCCTTAATTTTTCTGGGAAACAGTGCCAGATTTTTATTTTGAGCACCGGCTCCATACAAAGGCACGACGCGAAAGTTGTAAAAGTCTTTAGTAGAAATAAGTTTTGGCAATATTGCATGGCCGTTGTAAGCGGTGTACGTAGCAATTATTCTATCTGATCCATCGTCATCGAGGAAGCGCACAAAACGGGCATCTTCAATACCGCGACTTTCAGAATCTGATATTGGAAATATAACACGTTCTGTAATATCAGAATCGTGTTTGAATTGTAAATCGTAAAATGAATCCGCCAGCCATAGTACTTCTTCAAGCGCAGTTCTTCTTTCTCGGAGAATCGTTGGATCGCTTAAGGCTTTATTAATTATATTTTTTAAGGCAGTATATTCGAATTGATCCGGTAACTCTCGCATGATTTGGGCAGAACATTTATCTGATGTATTCATTTCTGCCAATTTGACGAGAAATCGCTCTTTATTGTATAAGGTTTTACGGGCAATCTCTGCTTTATCAATGTTGTCTCCTATTTTCATCACTTGGAGATCATTATTTTTATCTAGAATTCCTCTTCTAAAAACAATGGATGAAATATGTCCTTCTCCTGTCGCACGAAAAGATATAATAATTCGTTTTTCTCCATGGTGGAGATCTGATTGATCAAAATCTTCCACCATAGACGGATTAAAAAAGGCTGCAGATTCTATTGCATATTCCATTGTACAATAGGAACCAATAAGCATTTTTCGCTCATCGGATAGCTGGTTGTAATTAATTTGCATGCCTTCTATCAAACCTCTAATTTTTTCGCAATGCCTAAAAAATGTTTGTGAAATATTACGGTGTCTTCTAGCAAATTCACGTAGCGTATGTTCTAAGGTTTCTTGGACTTGTTTTTCGCTCAAAACCATAATATGGCTTACCATTTTTTGGGTTCGAGGATCACCATTCATAAAATACCTGGCAACAACTCTACTGCAATCAGGCAAGAATTTTATATTTTTTCGAATAACAGGAACTCGCATAGATTCATTTTTAAAGTGAAATTGTACAACGGTGTATTTTAACTAAGAATGAAAAGTCGTTTAAGTATTTAACTCTAGTTAGCCCAGAATACTGGTTTTATTTTAAAGAAAGCCATTTAAATGAAATTTATTCGCAGCATTTTCTTTCTTGAATTAGAAATGACTGTAAGCCAGCTCCATTGATAATGCCTCCTAAGCTAAGTAGCTCCTTTGAGAAATATAAGTCAATTAAAATCATAAATAAAAAATTGATTTGTAGAAATGATTCATTCAGGTTTCAAATATTGGTTTGTTTATAAAAGAACAACTTTTCAAGGTAGTAATTTTGAATACGCTAACTGTACTTACACAATCAGTTTTAAAATTACAAAAAAATATTTTAAATAAGCGTAAATTTTTGTTTTACATTATTGATGATATTTTTTTAAAAGAATACAAAATTGAATTGGGTAGCAATGAAATACGAGAAATAATTCCTTTTTAATTTTTTAAGAATAAGTCACATCATTAGAGTGCTCCTAATAAGAGTCCGATTCAACTACTCGCTATGCATAAAGTTAGCAACTAATTGAAGAGGGTAGCAGTGAAAAAATCTAATTTATGTTTCAGTGCAAAGGAGGAATTGTGCTACTATACAGATAAATAGGATCTAAAAAGTATAATTTAGAGGGCCTGACTGTCAGAAGTAAGCAGCGCGTCTAAAAAAATAGTAAAATAATTATTGCTGCCCGTTTTAAAAATCACAAGATTCACTCTTATAATTGAAATTTTAAACAATAAATTTTTATTATTTTCGTAAATTGCGGTCCTAAAATCGACATTTAAATAAAAATGGAACAACAAAAACCGTATATCCCTAACAATAAAGTAAGAATTGTTACAGCAGCTGCTCTTTTTGACGGTCACGATGCCGCAATCAACATTATGCGTAGGATTATTCAATCTACAGGTGTTGAGGTAATTCATTTAGGTCACGACCGAAGCGTTGAAGAAGTGGTTAATACTGCAATTCAAGAAGATGCGAATGCTATCGCAATAACTTCTTACCAAGGTGGACACAACGAATATTTTAAATATATGTACGACTTGCTTCAAGAGAAGGGAGCGGGACAAATTAAAATATTTGGAGGCGGTGGCGGGGTTATTTTGCCCTCTGAAATAGCGGAATTGCAAGCATACGGAATTACCCGCATTTATGCACCTGATGATGGACGTGCCATGGGATTGCAGGGAATGATAAATGACTTAGTGCAACAATCAGATTATCCCGTTGGAAATAAATTGACCGATGAAATGGATCATTTGGATGAAAAAAATCCAAAAGCAATTGCTCGGATTATTTCATCAGCTGAAAATTTTCCTGATGTTGCCGCTAAAACTTTGGAAGCCATTCAAAAAAAGAATAGTAATTGTAAAACGCCAGTTCTTGGAATTACAGGAACGGGTGGAGCTGGAAAATCATCTTTGGTTGATGAATTGGTGCGTCGTTTTCTAATTGACTTTCCAGAAAAAACCATCGGATTAATATCTGTAGATCCATCTAAAAGAAAAACAGGTGGTGCACTTTTAGGGGATAGAATCCGAATGAATGCCATCAATAATCCTCGTGTTTACATGCGTTCGTTAGCCACGCGTCAATCGAATTTGGCTTTGTCAAAGTATGTAGCCGACGCGATTCAAGTGATCAAAGCGGCAAATTATGATATTATTATATTAGAGACTTCTGGAATTGGACAATCCGATACGGAAATTATGGATCACTCTGATGTTTCTTTGTATGTGATGACGCCTGAATTTGGTGCTGCAACCCAATTAGAAAAAATCGACATGCTTGATTTTGCTGACTTGGTAGCAATAAACAAATTTGACAAACGCGGCTCGCTTGATGCCTTGCGTGATGTAAAAAAACAATACCAACGCAACCATAATCTTTGGGATGCTAATTTAGATACCCTTCCTGTTTTTGGGACCATTGCTTCGCAGTTTAACGATCCCGGAATGAATACGCTTTACAAAGCAATTATGGATAAGGTCCATGAGAAAACAAATTCTGATTTGAAATCGACGTTCCAAATCACGCGCGAAATGAGCGAGAAAATTTTTGTTATTCCGCCACATAGAACACGTTACTTATCAGAAATAGCTGAAAGTAACCGAAAATACGATGTTACAGCAGTAAGCCAAGAACAAGTTGCTCAGAAATTATATGGAATTTTCAAAACGCTAGAAAGTGTCTCAGGAAAATCACCGATACTAAATAAAGCTGGGATTGATGATGATTCAGTTTTACCAAACGCTTTAGAATTAGAGAAAGTTGGAGTTGCCGAAAATAAAATTTTCCTCAACCTTCTACTAAATCAGTTTGAAAAAGTAAAAATGGATTTGGATTCCTACAATTGGGAAATCATTTTGACTTGGGACGAAAAAGTAAATAAATACAAGAATCCAGTTTACACGTTCAAGGTTCGCGATAGAGAAATTAAAATGGCGACACATACAGAGTCACTTTCGCATTCTCAAATCCCTAAAATTGCTTTGCCAAAGTATAAAGCTTGGGGTGATATCTTGCGTTGGTGTTTGCAAGAAAATGTTCCAGGAGAATTCCCTTTTACTGCAGGTTTATATCCATTTAAGCGAGAAGGCGAAGATCCATCACGCATGTTTGCTGGTGAAGGTGGACCAGAACGAACGAACAAACGGTTTCATTACGTAAGTGCAGGATTACCTGCAAAACGATTGTCAACCGCTTTTGATAGCGTTACTTTATATGGAAACGATCCGCATGTACGTCCGGATATTTACGGAAAAATAGGAAATGCCGGAGTTTCCATTTGTTGTTTGGATGATGCAAAGAAATTATATTCCGGTTTCGATTTGGTGCATGCTATGACATCGGTAAGTATGACAATTAACGGTCCAGCGCCAATGCTGCTTGGATTTTTCATGAATGCCGCCATTGACCAACAATGTGAGTTGTACATTGCCACAAATGATCTTCAAGCGGATGTTGCTGAAAAAATCAAAGCTATTTACACTCAAAAAGGAGTTGAAAGACCACATTATCAAGGAGATTTGCCCGCAGGAAATAATGGTTTGGGTTTAATGCTTTTAGGTGTTACAGGAGATCAGGTTTTACCTTTAGAAATTTATAATGATATTAAAACAAGAACCTTATCACAAGTTCGTGGAACCGTTCAGGCGGATATTCTAAAAGAAGATCAAGCACAAAATACCTGTATTTTCTCTACTGAATTTGCGTTGCGCTTGATGGGTGACGTGCAGGAATATTTCATTACAAAGAATGTTCGAAACTTTTATTCGGTTTCTATTTCTGGCTATCACATTGCTGAAGCGGGAGCAAATCCAATTACGCAATTAGCGTTCACCCTTTCTAATGGTTTCACTTATGTGGAATATTATTTGAGCCGTGGGATGAACATCAATGATTTTGGACCTAATTTATCGTTCTTCTTTTCGAATGGTGTAGATCCAGAATATGCTGTGATTGGCCGTGTAGCGCGTAAAATTTGGGCGAAAGCCATGAAAAATAAATACGGGGCTAATGAGCGTGCTCAAATGTTGAAATACCACATTCAAACTTCCGGCCGTTCTTTGCATGCGCAAGAAATCGATTTTAATGATATTCGCACCACTTTACAAGCGTTGTATGCCATTTACGATAACTGTAATTCATTGCATACCAATGCGTATGATGAAGCAATAACTACGCCTACAGAGGAGTCAGTGCGTCGTGCTATGGCGATTCAGCTGATTATAAATAAAGAATTAGGTCTTGCAAAAAACGAAAATCCAATTCAAGGCGCATTTATTATCGAAGAATTAACGGACTTGGTAGAAGCAGCGGTTTTACAAGAATTTGATAGAATTACAGAACGCGGTGGTGTTCTAGGTGCGATGGAAACGATGTACCAAAGAAGTAAAATTCAGGAAGAAAGCTTGTATTATGAAACCTTGAAGCATACGGGTGAATTCCCAATTATTGGTGTCAATACATTCTTGAGTTCTAAAGGTTCGCCAACCGTTATTCCAGCAGAAGTTATCCGTGCTACTGAGGAAGAAAAACAATATCAAATAGACATGTTGAATCAATTACACCAGTCCAATCAGGATTTAGTAAGTGAACATCTAAATACGCTTCAGGAAGCAGCTATTAAAAATGAAAACCTTTTCGAACATTTAATGGAAGCGACAAAAGTTTGCTCTCTAGGACAAATCACATCGGCTTTATTTGAAGTAGGAGGACAGTATAGAAGGAACATGTAAACAAAAAAGTGCGTGAATCGCTTATCCCGATTTTTATCGGGATCTTTTCAACAAAAAGAATTCTTAGTTAAAAGATTACAAAAAATGCGGAAAATAATTTCCGCATTTTTTTTGCATACAGGCTAAAAAATTATTCAACTTGCTGTTGTTTTCCTTCTTTAATTTGTTCTACTAATTTTTTATTAAACGCAGGTAAATCATCAGGATTTCGGCTAGTAATGAGGCCTCTGTCTACAATTACTTCTTGATCGTGCCATTCTGCACCTGCGTTGATTAAGTCAATCTTTATAGAAGGATAAGAAGTCATTTTCCTTCCTTTGACCAGATCGGCGCTAATCAAAATTTGAGGACCATGGCAAATAGCAGCGACTGGTTTTCCTGTTTTGAAAAAGTCTTTAATAAAATGCAAAGAAGCTTCGTTTGTTCGCAATTTATCTGGATTTAGTACACCACCGGGTAGCACTAGTGCGTCGTAATCGCTAGCCTTTGCAGTACTTAAAAGTTGGTCGACTTTATAGTCTTTTCCCCAATCTGTTTTGGCCCATGATTTTATAGTTCCATTTTCTGGACTAACAATTTCGACTTTCCATCCTTGCTGCTGTAGATATTCTTTTGGCGAACTTAATTCAACTTCTTCAAATCCGTTTGTGGCTAACATAGCTATTCTCTTTTCCATAATATCTTAATTTTGAGTACTGTTAATATCTTAAAATTACAAATTACACGCTGCTGTAGTTCACAAAGAGGTCTTAAAGTAAATGTAATGTTTGTTAAAGTCCTTTTAAATAAGCAAATACGTCAAGCAAATTTTTTATTTTATTGTATTTAATTTGACATATCCAATATGCAAAGTATCCTCCTGAATATTGGCATTGGATTTAGTAATTTTTAGAGCGTGTGCGGCTTTGATTGGAGCTGGTAACATATCTACTACTTTATAAACATCGTCTACATCAATGCCATATTTCTCGTCAACGTGAGACTCAGCTCCTTTAAAACCATAATGCTTATAAAAAGCAGTTGCTTTAGATTTTTTGGTTGCCAAGGCTAAACGATCAGCAACGGCAAGCATTTTATAATGGTATTCTTCAAATTCATTTTGTTTATAACCCCCTAAATTGATAAAAAATAATTGTTCCGATGACACAGTAGCTGCATTATTTTTTGGGATTATTTCAATCAAGAATTCATCCACTACCGTTACTTCTCGCCAAGCATCAATATGAATCTTTCCTTTGGCTTCAGGCCAAAACGATTTCATGTGTGGTACCAATTCTTTCAAGGAACTACCAATTCCAAAAAAAACATCATGTTGCTCCGTAAACCTGCCTTCTGGTGTGCAGCCTAGCATTATCATGTATAATTTGAGTTCTTTTTCCATAATCCAAAAGTACATTATTTTTTAAAATAAAGTTTGGCACAATTCATGAATAGAGTTTTAGACTATTAATTATAAAACGATAACGAATGAAAAAAATTACCTTATTTTTAGTTTTCATCGGGATGATGGTACTACAAAGCTGCGAAGTAACAGAAGTATATGATAATACGGATAACGGACCAAGAAACGAAGTGTTTGAAGTCACTACTTCATTTAATTCCAGTAATAATTATAGTAGCCTGGTTGAATTTAATCCTCCTATTTATTCTTCGGATTCCGTTTTAGTATATCATTTATATGATACGGTAAACGGTCAAGATATTTGGAAATTAATGCCTCAAACTTATTATTTTAATGATGGAGGTGCGCTAGACTTTAATTTTGATTTTTCAAGGTTTAATGTAAATCTCTTTTTGTCGGCTAACTTCAGTCTGAATACATTGCCGTCCAGTTGGACACAAAATCAAACTTTTAGAATCGTTATTATACCAGATGGGTTTGCTAAAACGATTAATAAAAACAATATTGATTCCGTAATGTCAGCATTGAAAGTTGATAAAAGTGAAGTGAAGAAAATTAATTTGTAAAGTATATAAAAAGTAAAAAGGGAAATCGTGAGATTTCCCTTTTTTTGTGTTTTAATGGATGATGGTATTAAACGAATTCTTTGCTGCTTTTTCGTAAAGAAATTACAATTCCAATAATAAGGGAAAGTGCTATAAAAGCAAGTGATACCCATTCTGGTAATTTAATATATTCATGCAATAGCATTTTTAAACCCACGAAACTTAAAATAGCGATCAGACTGTATTCTAAATAGCTAAATTTGGCTAACATGTTTGCAAGGAAAAAATACATGGAACGCAATCCCAGAATAGCAAATATATTAGAACTAAAAACTAAAAAGGGGTCGTTTGTTATGGCTAAAATTGCCGGTACACTATCAATAGCAAAAACTACATCCATCACTTCAATAACTACTAGCGCCACAAAAAGAGGTGTTGCCGCCGTTATATGTCTTCTTCTTACAAAAAAATGTTCCTCATCAATATGGTTTGATATTGGCATTATTTTTTTTAGACTTCTGTATACGAATGATTTTTTAGGCTGGAATTGTTCATCTTTACCACTAAATAACATTTTCATAGCAGTATAGATCAGGAATGCACCAAAGATATAGGTCATCCAAGAGAATTTATTAATAAGCATGACGCCAAAAAAGATCATTAAACCTCTAAAAATGATGGCTCCTAATATTCCCCAAAATAGCACACGATGTTGGTATTTCTGTGGAATTTTAAAAGCGGCAAAGATGATTGCGATGACAAATATGTTGTCAATACTTAACGATAATTCAATCAAATATCCAGTAATAAATTTTATTGCAGCTGTTGTGGGCTTAAGATTATCAGGATTAGCAATATAATTTGTAGAATAGAGCCAGTAGATCACACCAGAAAACATAAATGATAATGCAACCCAAATACCAGTCCATTTTCCAGCTTCTTTTGAACTTATAATATGCGGTGTTTTATTGAAAACTCCTAAATCAAGTGCTAGAAAAATTAAAACAGCGGTTAAAAAAGTAATCCAGACAATCATAATGTAAGTTATTTAAATTTTGTGTAAAGATACTTTTGATTTTTAAACTTTAACAAAATTTTTATCGAAAGTTAATAGCCTTCTTAAGAGTGTCAATTTTTATAGAATGTGTTACTAGAAAAATAACAACCTTTAAATTGCTAAGTTGTGATTTTTAGCACGTTTTTCTATTGAATTAATAAATTTAAAGCCTTGGCCCATAAAAATAAGAGGTAAAACTTTATAAAAGTAATAATTAAATTATATTTGCATCAAAATAATAGGGGTCTAATTAATTAAAATCAATTTTTATGTCAACATTACGTTTTCAAGCTTTGAGAGAAGCATCGACTAGAAAGCCAGTTAAATTTGAAGAATCGGATAGAAAATCAACGATATTTGGTGCCAATGTCTTTAATGACAAAGCGATGAAGCAATTTTTAACTTCTGATGCTTTTAAAGGTGTGCGCGATGCAGTACAGCATGGAACTAAAATAGACAGAAAATTAGCAGATTATATCGCCATGGGTATGAAAGAATGGGCCTTGTCTAAAGGAGTAACTCATTACACACACTGGTTTCAACCTCTTACAGGAACTACAGCAGAGAAACATGATGCTTTTTTTGAAACCTCTTATGACGGTAGCGATTCAGTAGAAAAGTTTGGTGGTGCTCAATTAGTACAACAAGAACCTGATGCTTCTAGTTTTCCAAATGGAGGAATTAGAAACACATTTGAAGCGCGAGGCTATACAGCTTGGGATCCAACATCTCCAGCATTTATTTTTGGAACGACCTTATGCATTCCAACTGTTTTTATTTCGTACACAGGAGAGGCTTTAGATTATAAAACACCTTTATTACGTGCTTTAATGGTTATGGACGACGCTGCCACTGAAGTATGTAAATATTTTGATAAAAATGTAAAAAAAGTTACCGCCACTTTAGGTTGGGAACAAGAATATTTCCTAGTAGATAGAGCGTTGGCAAATTCACGCCCTGACCTTATTATGACTGGGAGAACGTTGCTAGGGCATACCTCTGCAAAGGGACAGCAATTAGACGATCATTATTTTGGATCAATTCCAACACGTGCCTTGACGTACATGAGAGATTTGGAGCAAGAATGTATGTTGTTAGGAATTCCAGTGAAAACGCGTCATAATGAAGTAGCACCTAATCAATTTGAGTTGGCACCTATTTTTGAAGAAACAAACTTAGCCGTTGATCATAACTGTTTATTGATGGATGTAATGCAAAAAGTGGCAGAACGTCATGAATTGAAAGTGTTGTTCCATGAAAAACCTTTTAAAGGAGTAAACGGTTCAGGGAAACACAATAACTGGTCATTAGCAACTGACACTGGAGTAAACTTGTTAAGTCCAAGCAAAACACCAATGAGTAACTTACAGTTTTTGACTTTCTTTATCAATACGATTAAAGCCGTAAATGATAATGAGTCTTTATTAAGAGCTGCGATTGCCTCCGCAAGCAATGATCACAGATTAGGAGCTAATGAAGCACCTCCTGCAATTATCTCCGTATTTATTGGGGGACAATTGACTAAAGTTTTAGCGGAGTTAGAAGGAGTAACCACAGGTAAATTATCCCCAGAAGAAAAAACAGATCTAAAATTAAACGTAGTAGGGAAAATTCCAGACGTTCTTTTAGACAACACAGATAGAAATAGAACTTCACCATTTGCTTTTACAGGAAATAAATTTGAGTTTAGAGCAGTAGGATCTACGGCGAACTGTTCGAATGCAATGACCACTTTGAACGCTATTGTTGCAAAACAACTTAGAGATTTTAAAGTTGAAGTTGATGCTTTGATTGATTCCAAAGACATGAAGAAAGACGATGCGATCTTCAATGTTTTAAGAGAGTACATCAAACAATCTAAAAAAATCCTTTTTGAAGGAGACGGTTATAGTGAAGAATGGGAAGTAGAAGCTGCAAAAAGAGGTTTGAGTAACTTCAAAACGACTCCTGAAGCTTTAAAAGCAAGAATTTCTAAACAATCTTTAGACTTGTTTTCTGAATTGAATATTATGAATCATATTGAAGTAGAAGCTCGATACGAAATTGAATTAGAGGAATATACCAAGAAAATTCAAATTGAAGGTCGCGTTCTAGGTGATATTTCAAAAAATCACGTTATACCAACGGCAATCCGTTATCAAAATACGCTAATTGCAAATGTGAAAGGGCTGAAGGATATTTTCGGAGCAGATTTTGAAACTATTGCCAAAGAACAAATCGTTTTGATAAAAGAAATTTCAGGTCATATCGAAGGAATCAATTCTAAAGTACAAGAGATGACTAACGAGAGAAAGAGTGCTAATAATTTGACTGATGCGCAGGAAATGGCAGAAGCTTATTGTAATAAAGTAAAACCTTATTTTGAAATCATTAGAAATCACTGTGATAAATTAGAGTTGTTGGTTGATAACGAAATTTGGACGTTGACTAAATATAGAGAATTGTTGTTTACTAAATAATAAGCAAAGAATTTTAACAGGATATATGCCTTTCCATTTTGGAAAGGCATTTTTTTTGCGATCCATTAATCGATAAAAATTGTTGCTATGCTGTTGTAAAAAAAACTTTGCTTCAGTAAATTGGAATTAGAGCTAATACTGAACTTAATATGACTAATCGAAGTGTAGCACGGTTTTATTTTTGTAAACAATGACGAAAAGGCTAGCGAATTAACTAAAAGAGTGGTCCTATTTGTTTATTCCAGATCTTTTCGTTTATGTTTCTTCAGCATTGGGCTGCATAGGATGCTCTTTTACCAAACTATTGTGCTAAGCCTTTCTTACGCGCGTTACTTTGATATTATTATAGTATAGTTCTCGTTAAATATTTGGAGATCTTTTCTTTTTCTTTGAATATCTATATTTATAATTTTTTTCTTATTTTTTTTTCTGTAATACAAGGTAGTTCATCGATACAGAGTTGCTTTTCATCGAAAAAACACCTATTCAGATGAAAAACAAGTATTTATACTTGTTTTTTTTTAATAATGTTTTCTATCTTTGGTATGTAATAATCAAATAAGGTTTCAGTATTAATACTAAAAATCTTGTTATTTATTATACCGTAAGAGTGGTTCCCAAATCGCTTTTTTAAAACCTACATGATAATTTGTATTAACAACCAATTAAATATATTTATTATGAAAAAAGTAGTTTTAAGCATCTCCGCGATGCTATGTACAGTGGCAATTTCTTATGCTCAACCAGGTCCAGTAGCTGGACCAAATGTAAGTGCAGTAGGCCAAACTGGATTTTCTCAATTTGCACAAGTTAGTCAAATTGGTACCGCTCAGAATTCCAAGGTTAAACAAGAATTGAACAACAATGATGCTTACGTATACCAAGGAGTTAATCCGGGTCAAATGCTTGTAGGTTCGATTAATACATCTGCAAAAAACATGGCTGACATCTTCCAAAGAGGGGATGACAACTATGCTTATATTTCTCAAAATAATTGGAACAACATGGCTACCCAATCACAAAGAGGGGATAGAAATGACGCTACAATTTGGCAAGATGAGGTAGTAGTGGCAACTGCAAGTTTAGATGGACATGACAAAGCTACTCAGACACAAAGAGGAAATGATAACGAAGCTACTATAGATCAAGGAACTTCAGGAAATAATCCGCTTCCTACAGTGGCTACTTTTACCTTAGGAGTGCCATTAACTTCTGCAATACCATTCTCTCCTCATGGTTATAATGAAGCTACTCAAACGCAACGTGGAAATTGGAATAAAGCGTACACTAGTCAAGGTGGTAGAAATAATGATTCCGATATTAACCAAAATAGTGTTGGTAAGGCAGCAACGATAGTTGATAGAAACGTAGCGAATCATTATCAATATGGACGTAATAATGATGCTTCAACTACTCAAATGGGGTATAGAAATCTTGATAATATTTTGCAGGAAGGAAACAATAATAGAGCGACCACTATGCAAACAGGAAACACTTCAGGCAACATGAATAGTACTGCACAACAAGGAAATTCTAATGTGGCTAATGTAAATCAAGCTAACTAATAAGTAAGCCTTAAGATAGGGACAGCTCATTACGGCTGTCCCATCTTTTTTATTATAAAAATAAGATCATGAAATCTATATCTTTAAATATCATTCTTTGTTTATTTTTTTTCCAGCTTGTTTTAGCTCAGGGAGAACCTGTAAATTATAAATATGATGATGATAATAATATTTCATTGTTGGATAAAAAAGAAGCTACTTTATACATTAGCTCTAATTCTCATATTGTTAACTCTCGTGCCTCTTTAAATCTTCAACTAATGGGCAATAACGTTCAAATTCAACAAATAGGGAATTACAATAGTGTTAATTCGTACCTCAAGAGTAAAATCATTGATATTTCCGTTGTGCAAAAAGGAAATAATAATGAAGTTTTACTCGATAAACAGGCTAATTCGCTAAACCAAAAAGTGATTCAGCTTGGTAATAATAATAAAATCCACGATTTTGCATTATATACAAAATACGATGTAACAATGGAATTAATTCAGAAAGGGAATAATCAAAATATTCAAAATTTTGGTTCAAATTCCATTTCAAGAGATATGAAGGTTATTCAATCTGGAACTGGAGCCTCCGTAATAATAATAAACAGTTCTAAGCAATGAAAACTTCAATGAAATTTTTGTCTTTTCTTATTTTAGTTTTGCTTTCTGAAATGTCCTATTCTCAGACGACTAATACTGTAGTGATAGCTAAAATTGAAGTTGAACAAAGTGAGCGGAATATTAAAATAACAGGTACAGCTGAAAATTTATCAGATATAGTTCAAAGTTTGTCATATAAATTGTCAGTTATTAAAAAAAATAAATCAAATAATAACCTCTCTAATAATATTCAAGAAGGGTTGTTTTCTTTAAATCCAAGTGAAAATAAAAATTTATCAACTTCTACAGTCAATTTGGGAACTGAGGATGAGGTTGTAGTTTTACTGCTCTTCTATAATGAAAATAAACAATTAATAGGAAAAGATAGAGTTGTGCTAGGGGATGAAAAAAAAAAGATAAAATAACAATTATTCCTTCTGATGCATTTGAACTAACAGGAATTATTTCAGATGACACAAAGACTAGGGTTGGAAAAGATTTTTACGATTTATTTTATTATTTATACAATGAATATAAAATCAATTCGATAAAAATTGTCAATTTGAACGAGGAATTTACTTTCTCTAGAAATACTAAAATAATTATAAGTATTGAAAATGAAATAATATATGAGTTTTTAACTAGACCGGATGAAGAATATCTAAATGAAATGGCTGAACAATCTATTTATGCAACTTATTTGCACCTTAAGAATTTAGAAAAGCAAACGAAATATTTTACTCAGTATTAATTTTATCATTTAACCTATGAAGCTTTTAATTTCTTTTACGATTTTCTTACTTGCCGTTCAATCAGCAAATGCACAAGGCTTGATTTACAAACCTAAGAATCCAGCTTTTGGAGGAGATACTTTTAACTATCAGTGGCTGGCAAGCTCTGCGGAGTCACAAAATAAATTTACAGATAAAACGATCTCTCAGGTGGAACAAACGGAATTGGAGCGCTTTACTTCGAGTTTAAATTCTTTGCTTTTAAGTCAAATTTCAAGTTCGCTGTTTAGACAACAATTTGGTAGTGATGGTATTAAAATAGGCTCCTATACTTTCGGCAGCTTATCCGTTGAAGTTTATCCTTCTTCGGGAGGTTTAACAGTAGATATTTTAGATACAAAAACAGGAGAAACAACTCAAGTAATCATTCCAAATCGATAATATGAGATTATACACCTACTTACCTTTGCTAATTTTTTTTTTAATCTCTAGTTGTGGTGCTTATTACAATCAGCCTACTGGAATAGAAAAAGCTGTTATTGGAGAAGGTACTCCAGCAACTACACTTTTAAAACAGCTTCCTAAGGCTAAAGAACAAATTGTAGTAGGACTCTATAAATTTAGAGATCAAACAGGTCAATACAAAGCTTCAGAAAACGGAAGTAATTTTAGTACAGCTGTAACTCAAGGAGCCACTTCTATTTTAATTAAGGCTTTAGAGGATTCAAAGTGGTTCATTCCTATTGAACGAGAAAATATTGGAAATTTGCTACAGGAACGAAATCTTATTCGCTCTACAAGACAGGAATATTCAAAAGATGCGGATCCTAATGTGCCTCAAATTACGCCACTGCTTTATGCCGGAATATTACTTGAAGGAGGGATTATTTCATACGATTCTAATATTATTACTGGTGGTTTTGGCGCACGTTACTTCGGTACGGGTGGCTCTATTAAGTACAGACAGGACCGCGTTACTATATATCTTCGAATGATATCAACTGCAAATGGTAAAATATTAAAATCTGTTTACATCTCAAAAACAATACTTTCTCAAGCCATTGATCAAAGTCTTTTTAAATATGTGAATTTTAAAAGATTATTAGAGGTAGAGACGGGCTACACAACCAATGAGCCTGTTCAAATGGCGGTGACAGAAGCAATCGAAAAAGCAGTTTCAACCCTTGTTTTGGAGGGAATAAAAGATAGAATTTGGGAAGCTGCTATTCCTCAGCCTGAAGTAGATATCGTCTTAAAAAACTACGCAAAGGAAAATGAAGAAGCAGAAGTTACTGCAATATTTGGAAGAAATTTAAAAGAAAGAAGGGCTAAACTTGCTTTGGAAATTGGCGGGGGAACGACTCTGATGGATGGAGATTACAGCAACCCAGAATTAAGGCCAATGGTCAGAGGTGGATTAAAATACTTTGTAGCACCAAGTTTTAATCTGAGCGTTTCTACAAATATTTTTAGTCTAGCAAACAAAAATTTATTGGATGCAGGTTACCTTACATTTGATTTGAATGGTGAATATATATTATTGCCAAAAGACCGGCTTACTCCTTTTGTTTTTGCGGGCACTGGTTTAGGAATGAGTAAAATTTCTGAAAATATTCATGGTAAAGTGCAATATGGTATTGGGCTCGAGTATATGGCTTCCGATAATATAGGAATTAAATTGTATGGAGAGCATAATCTCAATTTTAGCGATAATATCGACTATATAAAAAGAGGAGTGCGAGATGATTACTATTATCGTTTTGGTTTAGGATTAACCTTCTATTTTTTAAACAAAAATAAATCCATAGATGCCAAAGGCATGACTAATGCCCTGATGAAATAATCATAGCTCATTAATAATATTAATTCTATCCTGATGAAAAATATTTATCTTAAAATTAGTTTGGTCTTGTTGCTAGTTACAGTTTTCTCCTGTAGCGAAGAAAATTTTGCTGGAGAAGAATTTGGTACAGTTGAGGGTAAAGTCGTGAGTGCAATAGATTTTAAGCCTTTAGCAAATGTCAAAGTTTTTTCTAACCCAAATTCAAGTATAGTCTTTACAGATGAAGAGGGAAAGTTTGTTGTAAATAATGTAAAAGTAGGAGATTATTCTTTTGAAGCTCAAAAAGATGGATATATTACTAAATTTGAGGCTGCTACTGTAAATACTGGTAAAGCGACCAATTTAGTTTTTGAATTAAAATTATCAACGACGAATAACAAACCTCCAACTACTCCAGTTTTAGTTTCTCCTCCCGATAATGCTATTGATCAAGCTTTAGAATTAAATTTGACGTGGACAGCTACAGATACTGAAAAAGACAGTTTAAAATATACAATTACTGTGAGAAAGGACAATAGTAATGATATTGTGACTTATTCAGATATTTCTAAAACCAATTACACATTAAAAGGGTTGTCTTACAGCACCAAGTATTATTGGCAGGTTTCAGTTTCGGACGGAATAAATCCGCCGGTTTTAAGTGCTGTTCGAACTTTTACGACTATTGCTTTTCCAAACGCAAGATTTTTGTTTGTTAAGAATGAAACTAATAATTATGTTATTTATTCAGGAGATGAGAAGGGAGGTCAATTGCAATTAACTAGTTCGAGTGTAAACAGTTGGCGGCCAAGAAAAAATAATCAAGTTAAAAAAATTGCATTTATAAGAGCAAGTGGTGCACAAAATCATATTTACACAATGAATCCGGATGGCTCTGGAATTTTTAAAGTAACGAACTCAGTTCCTATTTCTGGATTTAATTCAGATTTTATAAATTTTTCTTGGAATGCCTCTGGAAGTCAGATTATCTATCCTTATTTTGACAAATTATATCGAATTAATAACGATGGTAGTGGTTTGACTAAAATTTATCAAACTCCAAATGGTAAATTTATATCAGAATGTGATTGGAGCAATGATGGAGCAAAAATTGCACTAAAAGTAAATGATGCTAACGGTTATAATGCTGAAATATATTTGATCAATGCAGCAGGAACCATCACTAATCAAATTATCTCTGGAACTTCTGGTGCCATTGGAGGTTTGAATTTTACCGTAAACAGTCAGAAATTAATTTTCACAAGAGATGTTTCTGGTTATGAGGATGCTAACTACAGGCAATTAGATACAAGAGTGTTTCAGTATGTTTTTAGTACTAATTTAATTAGTGAGGCAGGTTTAGAAAAACCAGCAGGAACGTTAGATTTAGATGTAAGGTATTCACCTAATGAAGCAGAGTTAATTGTCACGAATACTTCCAATGATGGTATATCTGCTAAAAACATTGTGAAATATACTCCATCTATCAATAATACAGGAGTTTCAAGAGTAATTTTATTTACCAATGCTAGTATGCCAGATTGGGAATGATAGCAATGAATCAAAAAAAAACACCCATTTCTAGCGAATTGGGTGTTTTTTTATGCAACAGTTACCGCTAAATTTGAACTAAACTCTTCACCAAGGACAATAGACAAAACCGAAAAAAAATAATTATCTTTGCCGCACAACTAGCAGCCTAAAAGCAGGCTTCACAACTATACTACATGAGTTCAGATACTTCAAAAAGATATGCTCTTCGCGGTGTTTCGGCATCCAAAGAGGACGTGCACAACGCAATAAAAAACATTGATAAAGGGTTGTTTCCGCAGGCTTTTTGCAAAATCGTTCCAGATTATCTAACTCAAGATGATGATTATTGTCTTATAATGCATGCAGATGGAGCGGGAACTAAATCCTCTTTGGCATACTTGTATTGGAAAGAGACTGGTGATATTTCAGTTTGGAAAGGCATTGCTCAAGATGCCTTAATCATGAATATTGATGATCTACTATGTGTAGGTGCTACAGATAATATTTTGCTTTCATCCACTATTGGTCGGAACAAAAATCTAATTACTGCCGAAGTAATTTCAGCAATTATAAACGGAACCGAAGAATTAATCAAAGAATTAGACTCTTTTGGGGTAACCATACATTCCACAGGGGGTGAAACGGCAGATGTAGGTGATATTGTTCGAACTATAATTGTTGATTCAACAGTTACAGCTCGTATGAAACGAAGCAAAGTAATTGACAATGCTAACATTAAAGCAGGAGACGTAATAGTGGGATTGGCTTCTTTTGGTCAAGCTACTTATGAGAAAAGCTATAATGGCGGAATGGGAAGTAACGGTTTAACATCGGCGCGTCATGATGTCTTTGGGAAGTATTTGGCAACTAAATACCCAGAAAGTTTTGATCCAGCAGTACCTGAGGAATTAATCTATTCCGGGCAAGTAAAATTGACCGATGCCGTTGAAAATTCACCAATAGATGCGGGACAATTAGTGCTTTCGCCAACTAGAACCTATGCGCCAATTATCAAGAAAATTTTAGATCTTTATACTTCTACTGAAATTCACGGAATGGTGCATTGTAGTGGAGGAGCGCAAACCAAAATTTTGCACTTTATAGAAAACTTACACATTATAAAAGATAATTTATTTCCAGTGCCACCATTGTTTCAATTAATACAAGAACAATCCAAAACGGACTGGAAAGAAATGTACCAAGTGTTCAATTGTGGACACAGAATGGAAATTTATGTTCCAGAAGCGACTGCTGATGCTATCATTGCGATTTCAAAATCATTTAATGTTGATGCCCAAATTATAGGTAGAGTAACGGAATCTGACGTTAAAAAACTGACGATTACCAGCGAATACGGAACTTTCGAATATTAATTAACCCATTGAATCAGTGTTGATTTTTTAATCTTTCAATATTCAATATTCAATAATTTTAAAATGTACGAATTACTTTTTTGGAAATATCTTGAGGGAATTTATTTAAACCATCATGAAGTGTATGAAGCTATTATCGAAGAACAGTCTCAAATAGAGGGTTTAGAAGAACTTCCTGTTCAAGTAATCTTGAATAGAATCGCATCGGTTTTTTCAAAATGGGAAAAAGTCGACGATAAAAGTTGGAAAAATAACACTGGGGTAGGTGCATTTCACATTAGAACCACGCCGCAGAGTATAAAAATTGATTGTTATGGTACCGAAGGAAAGACTATGGATGCCTTGGTAAACATAATGGAGGAATTCAAATGCGCCTTGTATGATCCTCAAGTCCCACAGCGATATGATGAAATGGCCGAGTAGTTTTTTTTAGAAGCTAATCCAGCACTCCGCTTCAAGTCCTCCCTTAAAAAAACATTTTCTATATCCTGAAAGGAGCTCCCGTTGGTCGCTCTTTCAGGACAAGAAAAATTATTTTTTTGCAGTCTGGGCTTTTCACTTCGATCTGGGCTAATTACGATCTGTGCTTTGAACCAGAGATAATGACAGCATACATAGCATTATTTTGTCCCCGTTTTATTCAAAAGAATGGGCTCTCCAAAACCAATTTGAGATAACTTTTTTAACTGTGTCTCTGCATCTCCTACTACTAAATAGATCATTTTATCAGGATTCAAATAGTTTTCTGAAAGCTTTTTTATGGCATCTATTGTGCTATTTTTTACAATTTTTTCCTGTTGTTTTGCATAATCATCAGCGTAATTATAGTTGCTAATATCATAAAGCATTTCTAGTTTAGACGACAACGTTTCAAATGCTCTGGCATTGCTCTTTATTAAATATCCTTTGGTTACTTCAAGGTCATTCTCGCTGAAATTTTTTCCGTACTGCTGCAAGATTTCCTTTATCAAATTCACAGATTCAAAGGTTACATTTGATCTAACACCACTAGAAATAAGGAACGGACCTTTATTAGTAGAACCAGAAAAGGAGGAGCTAATGCCATAAGTATATCCTTTTCCTTCCCGTAATTGCTGTGTAAGCTGTGATGCAAAACTACCACCACCTAAGCGGTAATTCATTATTTGGGCTGGATAGAAATTGGCATCAGTGGCGGCAAGCGCAGGATAACCAATTCGGATTACAGATTGTTTTGCCCCTGGAACATCATAAAAATAAATTTTTGAGGAGGCGATTGTATTCCCGATTGTAATTTTTGGAAAAGCAACATTTTTAGATTTCCAGCCCTTATTTAAAGAAGCTACTGAATTAAGAACATCCGTTTTTGAAATAGCGCCTACAATCTGAAAATTAGCGACAGAAGGAGCGGTGTTTTTAACGTAATAATTTTTCAAGTCCTCTAATGTAATTTTATTAACCGTGCTTTCGGTTCCAATGCGATTGTACCCTAAAATAGATTCATTTCCATAAATTAATTTTTTGAACTCATTTCTGGCAATGCTGTTAGGATCTGCTTTTTGTTGTAAAATCTGGCTTAAAGTACTTTGCTTGATTAATTCAAATTCTTTTGCATCCCAGCGCGGTTCTACTATTATTTCTTGAACTAATGCCATAGTAGCGTTGTAATTCTTTGCCAGTGTAGTAACCGAGATAAAAATTGCTTCGTCTGTTGCGTAGGTGTTAATTGTGGCTCCAAGACTTTCGATAGCATTTTCCAATTGTTCTGGCGTTTTGCTTTTGGTCCCTTTGGTCATCAGTTCAGCCAGCATATTCGAAACTCCTATTTTATCACTTTCTTCCAGCAGCATTCCCCCTTTTATTTGCAACTGAAATTGTACTAAGGGCACTTCTTGGTTTTCAATCCCCAAAACGTTTAGTCCAGATGACAACTTGCTTTTCCAAACTGATGGTAACTTCACATCAGGGCTATCACCATAAGCTGGTTCCATACTTCTATCAAATTTAGAAGGTGTTTTTTCATACGTTGACGCAATGCTAGCATCGAATGAATCTTCCTTGCCTTCAACGATTTTTTCCTCTACTACCGCGGCTAATGTGGAACCATTTAAGATTAAAGTTAATTCTCCTTTTGGAACAAAACTAGTGGCTACATACTTTTTTCCTTTGATGTATTTTTGATATACCCGCATCACATCTTCAGTAGACACTGCCAGAATGTTTTTCACATCTTGATTAATATACTCGGGTGTTCCCGCAAAAATTTCATATTGTGCCAGTTGAAATCCTTTTCCCAATACGCTGGACAAATTAGTGTAGAAAGCGGTTTCTTGTCCCGCTTTAATGCGGTCTAAATCTTGTTGTGAAATTCCTTCCGTTTCAAAGTTTTTAAAAGCTTCGTTAACGCCTTCCATAACTTCATTCAGATTTACTTTTTCAAATGCGGTTACACCTAACATGTATTGACCGGCTATTTCTGAATTGTATTGAAAGACATCAGCGGCATCGGTTAATTTTTTGTCTTCAACGAGGATTTTGTATAAAGGTGCTTTTTTACCTTTTGAAAGATAACTGGCTAGCACTTCTAGGGCATAACTATCAGGGTGATATTCGTAAACCGACGGCCAAGTCAATGTGAGTTGTGGCACCTTTGCAAAATTATCTTCATAATAAAGTTTCTTAGTTTCGGTCAATATTACAGGCTGTTTTTCCATTTTAGGAATTGACTCGCCACGTTTTATTTCTCCAAAATATTTTTCAACCCAAGCTTTAGTTTGCTTAACATCAAAATCTCCTGCAATAGTCAGCGTAACATTATTAGGAACATACCAGCGATTGTAAAAACTTTTTACATCTTCAAGAGTAGCATTTTGTAAGTCTTCTAATGAACCAATAACATCCCAATTGTAGGGATGCGTTGACGGGTATAAATTTTTAGATATTACAGAAAAGGTATGTCCGTAAGGTCTATTATCATAACTCTGTCTTTTTTCATTTTTAACTACCTGTTTTTCTTTTGATAGAACCGGTTCTGTTACGGTGTTTATAAAATAGCCTAATTTATCTGCTTCGGCCCAAATCATTTTTTCTAACGCATCTTTAGGGACGGTCTGAAAATAATTAGTACGGTCTCTACTAGTTGAACCATTTGCTCCAGCACCACCAATACGCGCACTCATTTTATCAAGACCTCCTTTGCCCAAATTCTCTGATTCCAAGAAAAGTAAGTGTTCAAACAGATGAGCAAATCCGGTTCGGCCAACTTTTTCTCTAGCAGAACCTACGTGGCTTGTCAAAGCAACAGCCACAACCGGATCTGATCTATCGAGGTGTAAGATGACTTGTAATCCATTATCTAAAGTAAATTTTTCAAATTCTACTTTGAATTCTTTCGATTTTTGGTTTTGAGAGTAAGAAGAACAGGCACTAAAAAGCAAGAAATAGAGCAGGAATGATTGGATTGATTTCATTTTTAAAATTTAGGTTTAGGTTTGTTTTTTACAGCAAGCGAATTTGTTATTTCAAAGAACTAAAGTAAGAAAAAATAATAATAAAGTCATTAAAGGGAAGCGCTTGATTTAGGAATTAAAGTTTAGAAGTATATTTTAGATTTTTGGTAAAGAAATTATTTTAAAAAGTGGAATATGACCGTAAAATAATTTTTAGAAAGCCTAGTTTATGGTTTACATTTGATGTACTCAATCGTTTTATGATTAATTGGAAAGTTTATGAATTCCAATTTTTCACAAGAGATAATCCTAGAAGATGAAGTCGTTTTGTTGCGGCCATTACAAAAATCAGACGTTGCTAATTTATTAGAAATTTCAATGAATGAGCCAGAAACTTGGCAGTATTCGTTAATTCGTGCTAATGAAAAAGAAAATCTGGAAAATTATATTCAAATTGCCTTAAAAGCGAGAGAAAATGGCTTAGAACTTCCTTTTATAGTTTTCGACAAAAAATCAGGAAAGTATGTTGGGAGCACTCGTTTTTATGATATTGATCTGTCATTCAAAACCCTTCAGTTAGGCTATACTTGGTACGGAAAAGCATTCCGAGGAACGGGTTTGAACAAACATTGTAAATTCTTGTTGTTACAGTTTGCATTTGAAAACTTAGGTGTAGAACGGGTAGAGTTTCGTGCGGATAATAACAATCAACGAAGTATTGCAGCCATGAAGAGCATAGGTTGTAGAGTAGAAGGTGTTTTGAGAAATCACATGCCAACTTTAGGAAGCGAATTGCGACGGGACACTATTGTTTTGAGTATCTTAAAAGAAGAATGGTTTTTAGATGTTAAAGCAAAACTGAAAAGTACCTTGTCATGCGACAGTTAGTAATAGGCAGAGTCATTGTGAGACTTAAATCATAGTGTCACTTCCGCCTTTGCGGTATCCAATTAATTGTCGGTATTTTGATTCTGTTTCTTTTAACTCTTGCTCCATCTGTTTGTATTTGCTAATGTCTTTTATAGTGACAACAGCAGCAACTACAGTGTTATTTTGATCTACCAATGGTCTACCACTGATCAGCACTCGTTTCTTTTCCTGTGCTACTGGGTTCCAAAGTATGATTTCGATATCCGTCGTCACCTCTCCATTTAGTGCGCGTTCCATGGGTAAATTTTGAGAAGGAAAAATCGTTTTCTCATCTGGAAAATACAATTCAAAGTGATTACTCAAATTAGGTGATATTTTGTCGTCCTCTTCAATTCCAAAAATTTCATTGGCCATGTGGTTGGCCATGATGATTTTTTTATCTGCATTTGCCACAATAATTCCCTCACTAATATTTTCGACAATTAGCCGCAGTTTTTCTTCATTTTCATAGAGATCATCAATGGCGGTTTGCTGTTCATATTCTAATTGGACAAGTTTTGTAACGTTTCGTCCAACCGAATAAAATACCCCATTCTTAACATCCATATTGCTGTTCCAATCTAGCCATTTATAGGAACCGTCTTCGCACAAGAAACGCGTCCTGAAATTTACAATAGATTTCCCTTTATAATGTTTTTCAAGTACTTCCGTGGCCATTTGTTTGTCGTCAGGATGAATTAAATCTATGAATTTTATTTTGTCCATTTCATCTTGATTGTATCCAAGGGTTTTCGTGAAGGCTTCATTGATTTTGATGAAATGCCCGTCCTTGGCAACCGTTAGAATATCGAATGCCATATTGAAAAACATATTCGATATTTTTAGAGATTCTTCATTTTTAACTAATTTTGTAACATCTCTCGCAACAGCATACAGTACTCCTGTTTGGATATCAATGGTCATGGTCCAATCCAGTAATTTATAAGTGCCATCTTTAATGCGTTCCCGAACTCTAAAACTAATAACAGAGTCGCTAATTTGTAAATTTTTAATTGCATCTGTAACCATTTTGGAATCATCAGGATGTAAAAATTCTAAAATAGAACGGTTAATTATTTCATTTTGGTCATAGCCAAGAATCCTTGTAAAGGCTGGATTAACTTTTATAAATTTGAGGTCTTTGATTACTACAAACATATCAAATGACATGTAAAAAAACATGTTAGAAACACTTAACGCATTTTCAATTTCTTTTTTATTTGTAATGTCACTGGCAACAGCGTATAACAATTCGTTTTTAACATCCGGAAAAACGGACCAAGCCAACCACTTTATGCTGCCGTCTTTGCAAATGTATCTGTTTTCAAACTTGATAGAAGAAGCTCCTGTTTTAAGTTTAGCAACTTCTTTTTGCGTAATTTCAAGATCATCAGGATGGGTAAATTCCAAAAAGTTTTTGCTTAAAAGCTCTTCTTCTGAATATCCTAAAATTCTACTAACCGACGGATTAACTTTTATGAATTTTTGCAGCGTTGAAATAATCATCATTTCTACGGACATCATGAAGAATTTGTCCGCAGCCTTTGATGATTCTTCTAGTTTTTTTCTTTCGGAGATATCGGTAAAAATTCCACCTATGGCATATATTCTTTTAGTGGCATCATAAATAGGAAATTTGACCGCGATATAGGTGTGCTCGCCATCTGCCTGCTGAATCGTTTCTTCTGTTTTTAATTCTTTCAAAGCTTTGACTACTTCAAAATCCGAATTTCGATAGGCGTTCGCAGTAAGCGGTGCCAGAAAATCTTGATCCGTTTTACCTGCTATTTCTTCATTAGATATTTTAAACAAGGATTCAAATTCTTTATTAATTAACAAATATTCTCCATTTATTTTTTTTATAAATATAGGACTCGAAGTATTATCAATTATGGATTGCAGTAATTGCTTATTTTCTGAAAGTAATTTTTGGGAAATATCTTTAGCACGAAGTTGAGCTCGGATAATAAAATAGACAATGGTCAACAAAATGATAGAAAGAATAATTAGTGAAATTTCAATCCAATTCAATGAATTGTCTAAAGATTGATCTCGTTTTTTGTCAATTCTTAAGATAAAAACCCAGGCTATTGCAAAAACAACAAATAAATTAAGGATGAAACCAATTATTATTTTTTTTTCTAAAGAAATTTTCATGGTACAACAGTATTTAATTCAAAGAAAGTCAGTCGAAATTTTACTATTCTAAAATAAATATAAGTACATGAAAGTTAGTGATTTAAATTTAATTTTCAATCATTTATTTTTGTGTTCGAAAGAGCGTATTGTAGTGACTGTTACCTTTTTGCCTTCTTGCCACTTGCCCTAGCGAAGTGCATCGGTTGTCGATGGAGTTAATTTAAAGGCAATTAAAAAGCACAATTGCAGCTAGACTCAGATGGCTATCAGGGCTTCGGATACTTTGCCTCGAACTTCATAAGTGTTGACGTCATGCAAACGATTCCAATCCTTAGGATGGAGTATTCCAGTCCGAATTTATTGTTCGTTCGCCGGGGTGAACCCAACCAATCCTTGCCTGTTAGCAACAATATTGATTTATTATATCATTTAGTTTTTTCGAATCATTTTCTTCAATATCACTTAGATCAAAATCAAAGCTTTTCCCATCATTTTTGTAAATCGTCAAAATATGGTTCTCTAATTTCGTACGTTCAATCGTTTCAAATGAAATTGATTTTCCAAAAAAGGAATTAATTCGAATGACCATGCCTTTTTTATTCCATTGCAGATAATTTTTGTACCAGAACATTCTGGAGAAAAATACGGCTTGTGATGCGTATCCAATAGCACTAATTCTTTTATTTATGATTGGGTTGTCAAACTGAATTATTTCGAAAAAACCGAAAATAATACAAACTAACGACAGTACGATCAACGAAATAAAAAACCAGCTGGTTTGTAAATTATCAAATTTAATTCTTTTCATTTATGTTAATTTTTAAATAATTGATAAGAATAAAGGATTTCGTAGGACTGTCAAACGAACAGTCATTCTCATTTTTAATGAACACAATAGACTTTCTTGAATTTAATAACAAGTTTCTCTAATTAGGACTTATACTAATTGATTTCGAACAATATGATTTAATTCATCTGTATATTTCTGTACTTCAAGAAACTCAAATAAATGATTTACTTTCATTATCAATATTTTTTATACATTCACAATATTCATTAGGAAATTTTACTGTTTGCGTATGTAAATCTTTAAATACTATATCTATTATCAAATATATTAAAATTTTCTTACAAAGCACCTAAAAAAATTTTAAGTTGGTTGATGTTTTGGAACAGTAATCTCACTATTTCATTTATAGATGCCACTTTTTCTTGCAGATCATGCCCCTAATAATATTGCTTTGGCGAGAGTGCTTCTAGTTTTGTGCTAACTTTTAGTTGCAAAAAGTAGTCGACTTTTTAAAAATCTTTCCGAACTTTGCAAGCTAAGACAACAATAGGTATTACGTGCGATTCCACATTTGGCGAAAGCAGAATATAGCGCGTACTTACGACTAATAACCAATAAAAAATAATCAGCTACAAATGAAAATAATCCCAAAAAACGGAATTGAGAAGCTCATTTTCGGAATGAAACAGAATGATGTCACGGGGCTTTACGGCAAGCCAGATCGCAATTACAAGGACGAAGATGACAATGTGATTTTTGCGTACAACAAACTAAAAATGCGTTTGACTTTCTATATCGAGGAAGATTTTAAATTGGGGTATATCGTAGCCTCGAGTCCAGAGCTGGAATTGTTTGGATTTAAATTGATCAACAGAAAAATTAGTGAGGTCAAAAAAGATTTAGCAACTAAGGGTATCACTAAGTTCACTCAGGAAGAATTTGACACGTTTGAGAACTACTTCAATGAAGAAAACTGGATTATTTTTCAAACCGAATTTGATGAGGTTGTGAAATTTGAAATAGGTGCTATTATCAATCAAAAAGACGAATTCGATTGGAAATTCGGAAAGAAATAAAGTCTGTTTTATCTGTATTTTAAAGACACATCCATCGAATGGATACTAAAAAAAAACCCGACAGCTTTTGAAGTCTGTCGGGTTTTTTTAGGGTTTATGGTTGTATCTATTGTTTTGGAGTGGGTTGTTTTCCCAGCATTTCCAATTCGAAAATGAGCATGGTATTAGGTGGGATAACACCTCCGGCGCCTCTTTCGCCATACGCTAAATTGGAGGGGATGAAAACGACTGCTTTATCACCAAAAGCCATATTGTCTAATCCTTCAATAAATCCGGGAATCATACCGTCTTTTTTTCCTGCTTCAAATGGGAAGGCTTGGTATCCGTTTTGAGCGGCACGATTCGCGTCAAATTTCCCGTAGGCTTTATTCACGTCTTCATAACTACTGTCAAATAGGGTTCCGTCCTCAAAATAACCAGCATAATTGAAATAGAATGTTGTTCCGTTAGCGGGTTTTACGCCCGTTCCTTTTTCAATAATTTTATAGGCTAATCCAGATGGAGTTGCAGTTGCAGTCGCTTTTATAGTGGCTAAATAGGCCTTTTTTGAGGTGACTACTGGACCATATTTTTCCATATACACTTCTCTGGCTTCCGCTTCTTGAGCTTCACGTTTTGCTTTGTTTTCAGCTTCAAGAGCAGCTTGTTTCGCTTTATTTTCAGCGTTGATTAAATCCTGTTTCTTTTGGTCTTCTGATTTATTGTTGAAATAATCTGCAAATACTTGTGGCGCATCAAATTTTTTGGCCAAAACTCCTTTTCTAACAATAGTAATTTTGGTAATAACATCATTTGCAGCAATGGAATTAACCACATTCATTCCTTCGGTAACATGGCCAAAAATGGTATGTTTTCCATCCAGCCAAGGTGTTGCTTTGTGCGTGATAAAAAATTGGCTTCCATTCGTTGTTGGTCCGGAATTAGCCATAGATAGTATTCCGGCTTTGCTGTGTTTTAAATCAGTGAATTCATCCTTAAAGGCATAACCTGGACCACCGGAACCACTTCCAGACGGATCTCCTCCTTGAATCATGAAATCTTTGATGACACGGTGAAACTTTAAACCATGAAAAAATGGTTTTCCTTTAAGATTTTCTGGTGTTACAAAGGTATTTTTACCTTCTGCCAAAGCAATAAAATTCGCAACGGTTACGGGTGCTTTTTTGTATTCTAGTTCCACGACAATAGCTCCTTTATTCGTAGTAATGGTGGCAAAAATTCCCTCGACAACAACCGGAGCTTTGACAACTGCTTTGGTTGTGGTAGTTGGTTTTTTTGCAGGAATAGATTTCTTGACAGTTTGAGAATGGACATTGGCCATTCCCAGAAATAATAAAAACAGAATTTTAAATTTCATTTTGTACTAATTTAAGGGCTTATTATTTAAAACTATTGGGGCATTTTTTCTAATAACTCAATTTCAAAAATGATGTTGGCATTGGGTGGAATTACGCCTCCTGCTCCAGCTGCTCCATATCCTAAACGCGATGGGATGAAGATAACCGCTTTATCTCCAAGAGACAATTGCTCCAATCCTTCGATAAAACCAGGAATCATGCCATCTTTTTTGCCCGCTTGAAAAGGGATAGGTTGGTATCCGTTTTGAGCGGCTCTGTTTTCATCATATTTACCAAAAGTTTTGGCAACATTTTCAACGCTGGCATCAAATAATTCCCCGTCTTCCAGAAATCCGGAGTAGTGAATGTAAATATTGCTGCCTTTAGCGGGTTTTTTACCACCACTTTTTTGGGTAATCAGGTATTGTAATCCTGTTGGTGTTTTTATTGCTTTGGTTTTTAAATCAGTAAAATAAGCCACTTTTTCCTCGCGAACGACTTTGTATTTTTCGTTATACACTTTTTTATTTTCAATATCAATAGCTGCTTTTTTCTTTTGGTTTTCAGATTCAACGGCAAAGTAATCATTGAATACTTTTGCAGCGTTGAATTTCTTTGCCGTTTCGCCATTTCGAATAATGGTTACTTTATTGATGTAGTCGTTCTGTTCAACTTTGTTGACTACGTCCATTCCTTTTTCCACTACATGACCAAAAATAGTATGTTTGCCGTCCAACCAAGGCGTTGCAAGATGGGTGATGAAAAATTGACTGCTGTTGGTCATCGGTCCGTTATTGGCCATAGCCAAAACACCTCCGTTGTCAAACTTTAAATCTGAGAATTCATCTTTAAATTTATATCCGGTATCTCCAGAACCTGTTCCTAAAGGGTCTCCGGTTTGTATCATGAAATCTTTAATCACTCTGTGGAATTTCAAACCGTCAAAAAAGGGCTTGTTTTTAAGGTTTTCATTGGTTACAAATTCATTTTTTCCTTGGGCTAAGGCTACAAAATTAGCGACCGTAATTGGGGCTTTTTCAAAGTCTAATTGCACGATGATGTCTCCTTTATTAGTTTCAATTTTAGCATACAAGCCATCTGGTAGATCGCTGTGTTCTTCTTTGCAAGAATAGAAGGAGGCGATTACTAGGAATACGAATAGGATCTTTTTTTTCATTTCTAAATTTAATTTTGTGGAGTTAAAGTGTCTTTAGGTTTACTCAAAACGGGTGCTTCTTTCTTTATTGGCGGTGCAGCTGCGGGCGTTATTACTTTTAACTGACTTTCTTTTTTATACAGTACTTCTGATTTAAAATCACGAAGTGTAACGGTACAAATTATAGGTTGGTTGGTGCCAATTTTTTTATCATCACCATGGTATCCATACGCCATATTGGACGGAAAAAGGAAGTTTACCTTTTCGTTTTTACGCATCAATTTAATACCGTCACGCAAGCCCATCATGATATTTTGTTTGTCCACGTAGTACGTTTGAGGTCTTAATTCTAATTCAGAATAAAAGATGGTTCCTTTTAAATCTTTGATTTCGTAATCAAAGAAGGCTATATCTCCTTTTTTTGGCGTTAGCGTATCACCAGTGTTTCGTGTTTCATAGGAGTACCAGTATCCCTTTTTGGAGGCCAAATACACGACATTAGGATTGCTTTTAATTAGATTCTGAATTTGGCTTTCCTCAGTGGAAACCAGTTTTTTATTACGGGCAATGGATTTTTTCATGAAACTACCAGAAGCTTGAGAGATCGGTCTTCTGGCTTCCTGACGCTGTTTGCAGCTGGAAATTAGCAGAAACAAAAAAAATACAACGGCTATTCGTGTGCTATTTTTCATAGGATTAGATGCTTAATTTTGTTATCAAATCTTCAAATTTCTTTTTGGTTTCTTCCATCGAATCGGCTGATTTTCCTCCCGCAGCATTGCGATGTCCACCACCGTTAAAATAATCTCTTGCAAATTGATTGACATCAAAATCACCTTGAGAACGAAATGAAATTTTGATTATTTTTTCTTCTTTATTTTCTATAAATATAGCTGTAAAAAGGATTCCTTTAATGCTTAATCCATAATTTACAATTCCTTCCGTATCGCCTTTTACATAATCAAATGAATTCAATTCCTCCTGCGTCAAAGTGGTGTAGGCGGTTTTATGTTCCGGCAGGATAATCATGTTTTGAAGTGCTCGGCCTAATATTTGTAAACGACCATAGGAACTATTGTCAAATAATAAACTTGGAATTTCAGTGTTTTCGACGCCTAAATCAATTAATTCAGCTACAATTCTATGCGTTGTTCCAGTTGTTTTTGGGAAACGAAAAGAACCAGAATCAGTAAGGATTCCAGTGTAAATACAGGTTCCAATAGTTTTATCTATATCTTCTTTTTTGCCAAGAAATAAAATAAAGTTATACAACATTTCGCAAGTAGAACCAAACGAAGTGTCAGAGTAGGTCACAACCGCATAATTATCTGGCTTTTGATGATGGTCTATCATCACAAAAGGGGCTTTTAGTTGGGCTAATACGTGTTCCATTTCACCGGTACGATGCAAAGCATTAAAGTCTAATGTGAAAATAATTTCTGCATCTTCAAGAATTTTTGTGCAGTTTTGTTTGTCTTTTTCGAATATTTTAACGGTTTCAGATCCCGGCATCCAAGCCAGAAAATCTGGAAATTCATTAGGAGAAACCACTACAGGATAGTGATTGTTCTTTAATAAAAAATGGTATAAACCCAGAGTAGAACCCATGGCGTCTCCGTCAGGACCTCGGTGTGGGATTATGGCAATTTTTTTTGGAGTTGCTAATAACAACTGTATCGCTTGAATGTCTTGTATGTTCATAGTCTGCGAAATTACATTTTTTTAATGTAAAGTTGAAATCATTTATACAATTAACAAACTTTTAGAAAGTTATAAAAAGTCAGTTTTTTTTCTTTTCAGTTTTTGGTACACTTGGTATTTTGCTCCCCTAACTATTTGGGCTTTATAAATTCCCATGGAACCCGAACAAAAATAAGCAGTACCGCAGGCTAGCCCAACGAAAAGACCACTTTCAATCCCAAAAAGTTCCAATCCCATTACGGTACAAGCAATAGGAGTATGAGTCGCTCCAGAAAAAACAGCTACAAATCCCATTCCTGCCAAAAGTGCTATTGGTAAGGGAACAATCAGTGATAAAGCACTTCCCAAAGTGGCACCAACAAAGAACAATGGCGTGACTTCACCACCTTTAAACCCAGCACCTAATGTAAAACCGGTAAATAATATTTTGAGTACGAAGTCGGATGGAGCATTAGCTGTTGTAAAAGCATCAACGATAACTGGAATTCCAAGACCTGCATATTTTGTTGTTCCAATAAAAAATAGGGCTACAGCCAAAATAATTCCACCTATAAAAGGACGAAGTGGAGGAAAGGCTATCGTTTTTGAAAACAAATGACTCCACATGTGTGTGCTTCTGGAAAAAAGCATCGCGGCTAAGCCAAATAGAATACTCACAAGTACTACCCAAAACAAATTGATAACGGTTATTGCTGGCACAAAAGGAATAGCATAATGGGTGTGTTGCACCTGCCAAAGTGATACCGTAAAATAAGCTGTATAAGCAACTAGAAAAGACAAAAGGATGCTTTTTATATTGATTTTACTGAAATATACAACTTCTAAAGCGAATAGTGCTCCAGCTAAAGGTGTCCCAAAAATGGAGGCGAAACCCGCACTGATTCCTAGAATAAGTATTGTTTTTCTTTCGGAAGAATTTAGTTGAAATAGCTTTGTAAACTGATCTGCAATGGCGCCGCCCATTTGTACTGCAGTTCCTTCTCGACCCGCCGACCCGCCAAAAAGATGCGTTAGTAATGTGCCTATAAGGACCAAAGGAGCCATTTTTAATGGAATAGTTCGCTGAGGGTTTTCGTATTCTTCCAGTAACAAATTATTCCCTTTAACGACTGATTCTCCCCAGTAATGATATCCCAATCCTATTAATAGGCCGCCTATTGGCAAAAGCCAAATAATCCAGCTGTTGTTTTCTCTGATTTGCGTAACCCATTCTAAAGCGACAAGAAAAAATGCAGATGCCGATCCAGATAAAACGCCTACTGTAATGCAGATGAAAATCCATTTAAATAGAAGCGAAGAAGTTTTTTTAGTATTTTCTAAAATCATTAGTTATCAGGAGGCATAGTGTTTTGACAAAAGTATCATAATCCTTCTTGAATTAATGGTTTTTCAGTGGCTATTGCGGTAAATTCAATTTCTACTAAATATTCAGGAGCTACAAGTTTACTGATTTCATAGAAACCGGTAGCGGGTTTTATATCTTTAAAAAAGTGAGCATGCGCTCTGGCTACATCTTCAAATGTGGTAATGTCTGTTGTGAATATGCGGGTTCTTATGACGTCCTCCATGCTAACTTTCAAGTCTTCAAGTACTACTTTTACGCGTTCCAATATGTTCATTGTTTGTGCATACGCATCAGTAGCTTTTACTTTTTCGCCATCTACTAGAGCCACGGTTCCGGAAACTTCAATAGTGTTTCCAATGCGTAATGCTCTGCAATATCCCATTTTATCTTCCCAAGGTGAACCTGTCAATATATTTTCTCTTTTCATTTTTTTTATTTTTTAAGTATGTACAAAAATCGACATGCTGTTTTTGGTATGGCATACTATTTGCAAGTTAGAAAAAAAAGTGACATAAAAAGACCAATTTTGGATTAAAAAGTTCGAATTTAAAGTGGTGAATTTTAACTGTTTTGTTTTCTAAAATGTAATAAAAGGCAGATTTGGGAGTTATAAATGAAAGTTAAATTGTTGCCTAATTTTTGAATAAATACAATTGGTTTTTTATTTTTAAAATTTTACAAGCACTGATAAACTAATTTAGAAAGTTATGAAAAGGATTTTATTTTTAATTATTACGATCATCATATCTTTGAGTGGCTATGCTCAAAGTGAATTTAGTTCCAAATTTAAAGCGATTCCACCTAAAACTAATGCGCCAAAAATAAAAAAGACAATTCCTCCAAAAGCAGATATTCCCCCGATTAAGACACCAAACGTATTTAAGAATCCGGAAATATTCAACCCAAACCCGAGCCCTTCGCGCACGATTACACCTGCAAATAATTTTTCGATGACTCCAAAGAATGAATTTATTAATCCGGGAGATGTATATAAAGACAAGTGGAATAAAAAAGAAGATAATTCACAAGGTATTGTATATCGAAAAAATCAGAATTTAGGTAATTATCAAACGGGCTCTGTTACCGCAAAGGTTATGTATCGTGATGCGGCTTATGTCGATGGAGATCAGATTAGAGTGTACTTGAATGATAAAGTGATACAGTATCAAGTAAACTTGGATAGTGATTTTAAAGGTTTTGAAATTGTATTAGAAAAAGGATTCAATAAAATCGATTTTGAAGCCTTAAATCAAGGTAGCTCTGGTCCAAATACTGCTGAATTTAAGGTTTATGATGATAAGGGAGCTTTAATTTCTGGAAGTCAATGGAATCTTGGTACGGGATTCAAGGCTACAATTATTTTAGTTAAAGAGTAGTTTGTACCTGTAGTTGCGACGATTATATAAAAAAAACAGACTCCTGGATAATTTCAGGGGTCTGTTTTTTTTATACTATCTCACAGCATAATTAAATTTGTATAAAATACACTGAGCGTATTCCTCTCCTAAAACGGATCGGCGGTAACCTGAAATTTCATAGCTGCTTTTACAGCGATATCTTGGGTAATAGTTTCTTTAGTGACCGCTCTAATTTTTAATCTGAAACTAGGCGCTTTAATGTATTTGTCTAATTTTTCGGGAGTACACGTTAGATCTATTGTATTTGAAGTGGAGTTTATATCTGTTAAAAAAGCCAATTCAATTTCATCACTGTCATTCGTAGAAATATACATTCGTATGGATTTCAAAAATGAAAACGATTTATTAGCAGGATTAGTTACCGTCAATTTCAGTTCTTTTAGTTTTACATCCTTAACCAATTCCGCTTTTGTATTATTGTTCTCAAATTCGGAACTTGAATTGGAAGTAATATCAGGAGTGATTAATTCAAATGCAGTATTGACAGGAAAACCGCTTGGAATTGTAACAGTAGTTTGATTGTCTATTGAAAAAGTCAATAAATCATCAATCACACTACAGGACAGGGCTACAAGCCCAAAAATTGTGATAGCAATATATTTTTTAAGTTTCATTTTTTTTATTTTTATTAGATGGAAAGGTTGCAAAGGTACTTTTTTATAGCTTTAAACCCTACCGTGTAAAGAAGTAACTTTTAAAGTGTACTAGCGCTTCGGTTTTTACAAGAGGTAGGATATTATGAGAGCAGTACAAAATAAAATAAATATTTTTCAAAATTCAATTTTTCAATTCAAAATATAAAAAGTATTTTTGCGCATGCAACACAACGTACTTATTTTAGATTTCGGATCGCAATACACACAACTTATTGCGCGTAGAGTTCGCGAATTAAATATATTCTGCGAAATCTTCCCATACAATCATTTTCCGAGTGATTTGTCTTCTTACAAAGCAGTAATTCTTGGAGGTAGCCCTTTTTCTGTGCGAGCAGATGATGCGCCACATCCTGATTTATCTCAAATTAGAGGTAAATTACCAGTGCTTGCCGTATGCTACGGAGCACAATACTTAGCTCATTTTAGTGGTGGTGAAGTAGCCGCTTCAAATACAAGAGAATATGGTAGAGCTAATTTGTCTTACATAAAAGAGGATGAAGTTTTCTTTGAAGGAGTTTCAGAGAATAGTCAAGTCTGGATGAGTCACAGCGATAGTGTAAAAGTACTACCTTCAAATGGAGTAAAACTGGCAAGTACACATGATGTGGAATTTGCAGCGTATCGAATAGAAGGGGAAACAACTTATGGTATACAATACCATCCTGAAGTTTTTCACTCTACGGATGGATCAAAAATGTTAGAAAACTTTTTAGTTAAAATAGCAGAAGTGCATCAAAATTTTACACCAAAAGCTTTTGTTAGCGAAATGGTAGCAGAATTGAAAGAGAAATTACAAGATGATAAAGTAGTTCTAGGACTTTCAGGAGGAGTAGATTCCACTGTAGCGGCAGTTCTATTGCATCAGGCAATTGGCAAAAATCTATATTGTATTTTTGTTAATAATGGTTTGCTTCGTAAGAACGAATATCAAAGTGTATTGGATCAGTACAAAGGAATGGGTTTAAACGTAAAAGGAGTAGATGCTGGTGATCGTTTTTTAAGCGAATTAGCTGGAGTGAGTGATCCAGAGACAAAACGAAAAATAATAGGTCGTGTCTTTATCGAAGTTTTTGATGATGAGTCACATCTTATCAAAGATGTTAAATGGTTGGCGCAAGGAACAATATATCCTGATGTTATCGAATCGGTCTCTGTAAAAGGACCATCAGCAACTATAAAATCGCATCATAATGTAGGTGGATTACCAGATTATATGAAACTAAAAATTGTGGAGCCACTTCGCATGCTTTTTAAAGATGAAGTACGTAGAGTGGGAGCCTCCTTAGGAATAGATCCAGAGTTATTAGGGAGACATCCTTTTCCTGGACCAGGATTATCCATTAGAATTTTAGGAGATATTACACCTGAAAAGGTTCAAATTTTACAAGATGTGGATGCCGTGTTTATTGATGGATTAAAATCTTGGGGCTTGTACGATAAAGTATGGCAAGCAGGAGCAATTTTGCTTCCCGTAAACAGTGTTGGAGTTATGGGTGATGAGCGAACGTATGAAAAAGTGGTGGCACTTCGCGCTGTAGAATCTACGGACGGCATGACAGCTGACTGGGTACATTTACCTTATGATTTCTTGATGAAAGTGTCTAATGATATTATCAATAAAGTAAGAGGAGTAAATAGAGTGGTCTACGATATCAGTTCAAAACCACCGGCAACTATTGAATGGGAATAATAATTTAGTTTTTTATATCCTTAGAACAGCTAGTTCGAATGTTCGTTATAAAACGGTATCAGATTTTTGGAATAAAATTTGATACCGTTACTTTATTAAATAATTTATAAATAAAAGTGATGAAATATATTTTTGCGATTTGCATGACGGCTTTGTGTTTTAATTTTACTGTTTTTGCACAAAGTAAAATAACTACACACAAGGTCGAAAAAGGGGAAACAATCAGTCAGATTGCACAAAAATATAAGGTTACTCCGTATGATATTTATCAATTGAATCCGGATGCACAAACTGGATTAAAACCAAATAGTGTTTTACTAATTCCTAAAAGTTCTGGTAAACAATTAGCCGTCCTTCCAAGTAAAAAAGGTAGTGTGGCTGTAACGCATCAGGTCCTGCCTAAAGAAACTTTATACGGTATTGAAAAAAAATATGGTGTTTCTGATGAAGACTTAAAACAAGCCAATCCATTTCTGGAAAATGAAGGACTTCAAATAGGTCAGACGCTTACTATTCCTTCCAATAAATTTCAAAAAAATACAGCTGAAATCCCAGAAAAAGTAGTTTATCATTACGTACTTCCAAAAGAAACAAAGTATTCAATTGCTAGGCAATACGCAATAACCATTGAAGAACTAGAGCGCAAGAATCCTGAAGTGGTAGCTAATTTGCCAGAAGGATTTAAATTATTAATTAAAGGGAAAGTTCCTAAAACTGATAAAATTTCTAAAGCCTCGGAACCTAAAAAAGAGACTGTTGTCATCAATTCTGTAAAATCTATTCCTGCAAACAATTACGTGAATTATGTCGTCAAGTCGAAAGAGACCATGTACAGCCTATCAAAAATGACGGGTGTGACTCAAGAGGAATTGATAGCAATTAATCCAGACTTAGCACAAGGTGTAATTGAAGGTATGGTTTTGAAAATTCCTGCAACAACAGTGCTTACTCCAGAAAATAAAAAAGAATACACGGAACTGTCAAAAGGTAGTGCAAACCTTAACAGAAAAAAATTAACCCTTCTTTTGCCTTTTAATGTTTCAAAAATTGAAGGTGATACCGTTAATTCGATGGTTACGCGCTTGAAAAAAGATAAATTCCTAAATATGACGTTGGATTTTTATGCAGGTGCTTTGATGGCTATTGATTCTGCCAAAACATTAGGGCTCAACTTTGAGATAAACATATTGGATTCAGAGGAAACGAAAAACAGTTCTGCAGTTGCGTCACTGATAAAAAACAATAATTTAGAAGTGTCAGACGCTATTATTGGTCCTTTCTATCAAAGTAATGTCGAAAAAACTGCCGAAATTTTAATGCCAAATCAAGTGCCCGTTATATCGCCATTGTCAAAAGACTTAGGTGTGTCCTTTGCTAATATTTTTCAATCAATCCCAGATCCAGATGCAGTCAAAAATGCCATGTTCGATTACATGCGTTCAAAAGGCGGTAATATACTGGCAGTAGTTGATAGAAAGAAAGGATCTGTCATTCAGTATATTAAAGAAAATCACAAAGACGTGCGCTTTTCAGCACTTAACTCAAACGGTAGCGTATCACCTGAAAATCTGAAAGGCTTGTTTGTAAAAGATAAAATGAATTATGTAGTGATGGAAACAGCAAATACTGGAATGATAAAAGCAACGATAGCCACTATGTTAGGTGCTATGTCATCGTACAAAGTGCAACTGGTTATTCTGGAGCCAAATGAAACATTAGATACCGATGAAATTAGTTACGTAAATCTGACAAAATTGAAATTAATGTATCCTTCAGTTACTCGAGAAAACGTATCTCCCGAGGCTTTGATTTTTCAAAAAGAGTTTAGAAAGAAAAACAAGATTGACCCTAGTGACTTTGCTACGAGAGGATTTGATGTTACCTTTGATACCATGCTGCGTATGTCACAAGATGTAAAATACCAAGAAACAATTGATAGTACCGCAACTCAACAAATCGACAATAAATTTGAATTTTATAAAAAAGGAGATGGAGGTTATATCAATAAAGGAATCTATATTTTATACTACGACACAGATTTGACCATAAAAGAAGCCAACTAACAAGTATACCTGCCAGAAATGTACGCAGCACTAATAAAGTTTCAACGCAACGCACTCTCGATTGGTGCGGGGACGAATAAAAAATGAATAATAGCAAACATGACATCAATAGTAACTTATTTGGGGGATTTGAGAACATCTTCGATTCATTTGCAATCTGGCACCGAAATTCTTTCAGATGCACCAGTAGATAACAATGGGAAAGGGGAGGCTTTTTCTCCAACAGATACAGTTGCTAATGCTTTGGCAACGTGTATGATGACTATTATGGGAATAAAGGCTAGAGATTTAGCAGTGGATTTGAAAGGTTCTACCGCTGAAGTTATTAAAATAATGAATGCAGAACCTAGACGCATTGGTGCAATAGAAATTATCTTTGAAATGTATGGAACTGAAGATAAAAAAAATAGAATAATGTTCGAAAGAGCAGCAATGACATGTCCTGTTTTCTTAAGTTTACACCCTGAAATCGAAAAGAGAATAACGTTCAATTGGAAATAATTAAATAGGGTTGAGCTTTGAAATATCTAAACCCCTTTCTAACTTCAAATTTCCCCAGCCTTTCTTCATGGATCAAAACCAAAAACAACTTATAAAACTCGCTCACACTAAAATGCCTTTTGGCAAATATGAAGGGTGGTTTCTTATTGATATTCCGGAATATTATATTGTCTGGTACAGTAATAAAGGATTTCCTAAGGGAGAATTAGGAGAACAATTGAAATTAATTTATGAACTAAAACTCAATGGTCTAGAAGAGTTAATTCGAAATATAAAAAAACGGTACCCAAAACCGATTTAATTTTCAATTTGACAATTTATAATTGTACTTTTGCCACGTTTTTTTACACAACTACAACACAAACAACAATAGAATGAATCAAACGAAATATATTTTTGTTACTGGCGGTGTGACTTCTTCTTTAGGGAAAGGAATCATTGCTGCATCGTTGGCAAAATTGTTACAAGCAAGAGGATACCGTACAACCATCCAAAAGTTTGACCCGTATATTAATGTAGATCCCGGAACATTAAATCCTTATGAACATGGGGAATGTTATGTAACTGATGATGGTGCTGAAACGGATTTAGATTTAGGACATTACGAACGTTTTCTTAATGTTCCTACTTCTCAAGCCAATAATGTAACTACAGGGCGAATATATCTTTCCGTTATTGAAAAGGAACGAAGAGGCGAGTTTTTAGGGAAAACAGTGCAAGTTGTTCCTCATATCACCAATGAAATCAAAGAAAGAATGCAATTGCTGGGAAATTCTGGCGATTATGATATTGTAATTACTGAAATTGGAGGAACTGTTGGGGATATTGAATCTTTACCTTACATAGAATCCGTTCGACAACTAGTGTGGGAATTAGGAGAGCACAATGGAATTGTTATTCATCTTACTTTAGTGCCTTATCTGGCTGCTGCGGGGGAGTTAAAAACAAAGCCAACGCAGCATTCTGTGAAAACTTTGATGGAAAGTGGGATAAAAGCAGACATTTTAGTGTGCAGAACAGAGCATGAAATTTCGGAAGAATTGCGAAATAAATTAGCTTTATTTTGTAATGTAAAAAGAGAAGCCGTTATTCAATCCATAGATGCTTCTACTATTTATGAAGTGCCTAATTTAATGTTGGAAGAAGGACTTGACGTTGTGGCTTTGAAAAAATTAGATTTGCCTAAAAAAGCAGCACCGGACTTGAAAAACTGGAATACTTTTTTACGCCGATTGAAAAATCCAAAGCATACTGTTAATATTGGTTTGATTGGTAAATATGTAGAAATGCAGGATTGCTACAAATCTATTTTAGAGGCTTTTATTCATGCTGGAGCTGCAAATGAAACGAAAGTAAATGTGATTTCTATCCACTCAGAACATATTGACGCCAGTAATATAAGCGATAAGTTTTCTGGTTTAGATGCAATACTTGTGGCACCAGGTTTTGGAGAAAGAGGAATAGAAGGGAAAATTGCTGCAGTTCAGTATGCTCGTGAAAATAAAGTGCCATTTTTTGGGATTTGTTTGGGTATGCAAATGGCAATAATTGAATATTCAAGAAATGTTTTAGGCTATGCAGATGCTAATTCTACAGAAATGAATGAACATACCGCTCATCCAGTTGTAAACTTAATGGAGGAACAAAAAACGATTACCGATAAAGGGGGTACTATGCGTTTAGGAGCATGGAAATGCGATATCAAAAAAGATTCATTGGCGTATAAAATATACGGAAAAGAAACGATTTCAGAACGTCATCGTCATCGCTATGAGTACAATAGCAAATACGTAGCACAATTGCAAAATGCAGGATTGATCGCCTCAGGAGTTAATCCGGATACGGGATTAGTTGAAATTATAGAAATAGAAGACCATCCTTTTTTCATCGGGGTTCAATACCATCCGGAATACAAAAGTACGGTTGCGAATCCGCATCCTCTTTTTGTGAATTTTGTGGCAGCAGCCGTTAAGGCAAAGAAAAAATAACTAGAAACGCATTAGTTTCAGTACAACTTAAACTTAAAACTTTTTTTAATTATAATGGAACAAAAAAAATTTGACCTCAATTCAATTATAGGTTTTGCATTAATTTTTGGTATTTTGGTTTTTATCATGTACCAAAATCAACCAGACCCGAAAGTGGTTGCAGCTGAAAAAACTCAAAAAGAGTTGGTAATTAAAGAAGCGAAAGCAAAAGAGTTAGAAGCTAAAACGGTAGCCAAAGCAACTGTTGCAGTAGCAACGGGAGATTCTACACAAATTGCCCAATTACAAAAAAACTTAGGAAATTTTGCTTATTCTGCAACACTTCCCTCTGCTAAAGCAGGTCTTACAACTATCGAAAACGAATTGGTAAAGTTGACTATTGCTAATAAAGGTGGTTATATTGTTGAAGCTACCTTGAAACAATTCGAGAGATTCAAGAAAGGCTCGGGGCAGTTAGTTCAATTAATTAAAGACAATAATGCTAATTTAAATGTACAATTGCTGACTAGCGATAACCGTACTCTGAATTCTAAAGATTTGTTTTTTGAACCTACTTTAACGAAAGTTGGAGTAGATCAGGTTTTATCAATGAAGTTGAAAGCAGGAGCCAACGAATTCTTAGAATACAAATACATTTTGAAACCAAACGATTATATGATTGGTTTTGATATTCGTTCCCAAGGATTGAATAAAGTATTGAATACGGCAAAACCATTGGATTTAGAATGGAATTTGAAAACCTACAGAAATGAGAAAAGTGTTTCTTATGAAAATCGTTACACTGAAATCTATTTTGAGCATGAAGACGGTAAAATTGATTATTCAGGTTTAGGTCAAACAGAAGAATCAGACGTGCAAAAGGGAACTTTCGTGGCTTTCAAGCAACATTTTTTCTCTACAATTCTATTGACAAAAACTCCATTTGAAACGGCTAAATTAAAATCAGAGAATTTAGTTCAGGATGACAAAGTAGATACATTGTTTACAAAACAGTTCAAGGCAAATATTCCGTTAGCTTTTACTAATGGTGAATTAGATTATAAAATGAGTTGGTATTTTGGTCCCACTGACTACAAGACTTTAAAGCATTATGATAAAAATCTTGAAAAAATTATCTCATTGGGTTGGGGGATTTTCGGATGGATCAATAAGTTTATTTTTATTCCATTATTTGGATTCCTAAGTTCTTACATTGCTTATGGAATTGCAATTATTGTGTTTACTATCATCATCAAAATTGCGATGTCGCCTATCACTTTCAAGTCTTTCTTATCACAAGCTAAGATGAAAGTATTGCGTCCTGAAATAACAGAATTGGGAGAAAAATTCAAAAAAGACCCAATGAAGAAACAACAGGAAACAATGAAGTTGTACAACAAAGCAGGAGTAAATCCTATGGCAGGTTGTATTCCGGCATTGATACAGCTTCCATTTATGTATGCATCGTTTCAGTTTTTTCCATCGGCTTTTGAGTTGAGACAAAAAAGCTTCCTTTGGGCAGATGATTTATCTTCTTTTGATGAGGTAATTAGATTGCCTTTCTATATTCCATTTTATGGAAATCACATCAGTTTGTTTCCCGTACTTGCCTCGATAGCCATTTTCTTTTACATGAAGATGACATCTGGTGACCAGCAAATGGCTGCTCCACAACAAGAGGGAATGCCAGATATGGCTAAGATGATGAAAATTATGATCTATGTTTCGCCAATCATGATGTTGTTTTTCTTCAATAGTTATGGTGCAGGATTGAGTTTGTATAACTTTATTTCGAATCTAATTACTATTGGAATTATGATTGTAATCAAAAGATACTTTATCGATAGTGATAAGATTCATACTCAAATTCAAGAAAACAAATTAAAGGAGCCAAAAAAACAAGGTAAATTCCAGAAAAAATTGCAAGAAGTTATGGAACAAGCTGAAGCTCAAAAAGCAAAGGATAAAAATAAAAAATAATTTATCTAAAAAGCTCTCAGAAATGAGAGCTTTTTTTTGTTCAATTTGTCCTGAACTTAAATAGGATTCAGGATTTAGCTCTCGAGTGATTCCGTATTGATTAGATAAGGAAGCAACAATAATTTAATGAGATTTAGTGAAGCTATTGATTTGGACTTTTATTAGTTCTCAATAATTTAGCTGTATGACTCAGCATATTTGAATAAACTCCTAGTGTAGTAAATTTGTAAATTTGCTTAAAATAAAAGAGTACAATTTTAGTTCTATAATAGTGTATAAATATAAAGTAGTGATGAAAAAATATCAAATTAAGTTTTTTACCCTTTTAATTAGTGTGCTTTTCTGTCAAAATTGCCTGTCGCAAGCTGATTTTAACAAAGTAGACGAAAAAGGAAAAAAACATGGAGTATGGAAAGGGTTTTATGAGGAATCAAAACGACCAAGATATGAAGGGAGTTTTGATCACGGTAAAGAAACAGGAATTTTTAATTTTTATGATGATACCAAAGCTAAGTCGGTAATTGCTACTAGAGAGTTTAATCCAATAGATAATTCAGCATTCACCATTTTTTATGATCAAAAAAACAATAAAGTTAGTGAAGGTAAAGTGGTAAATAAATTATTTGAAGGACAGTGGAAATATTACCACTTGGCCTCCAAAAACACAATGACCACCGAAAATTATAGTAAAGGAAAACTAGAGGGGCTTCGCACAGTTTTTTATTCTAGTGGCAAAGTAGCAGAAGAAATTAATTATAAAAACAATTTGAAAAATGGTTTTTATAAAAAATACACAGAGAAGGGAGTGTTGCTGGAAGAATCTAATTTCAAGAATAATTTGTATCACGGTGCAGCAATTTTCAAGGAGTCTACTGGTAATTTAGCTTCCAAAGGACAATTTTTAAATGGAAAAAAATCCGGAATTTGGCAGTTTTTTGAAAAGGGAAAGCTGATCAAAGAAACCAATATGAATTTTCAAGAAAAGGCAGTAAAAGGCAAAAACAAATAACGAAACTCTTAACTAATACTGTTATAAATCTTTTGTAACTTTGCAACCTTATAAAATTATAATTTTGTGAAGATGAAGCGTGTTGTTGTTGGACTTTCAGGGGGAGTAGATTCAAGTGTTGCTGCATATTTGTTGCAACAGCAAGGATATGAAGTGATTGGTCTTTTTATGAAGAATTGGCATGACGATTCTGTTACTATTTCTAATGAGTGTCCTTGGCTGGAAGATAGTAATGATGCGTTGTTAGTAGCAGAAAAATTAGGGATTCCTTTTCAAACAGTCGATTTAAGTGAAGAATATAAAGAGAAAATCGTGGACTATATGTTCAACGAATATGAAAAAGGGCGCACTCCAAACCCAGATGTACTTTGTAATCGCGAAATAAAATTTGATGTTTTTATGAAAATTGCCTTAAGTCTTGGCGCTGATTTTGTTGCTACAGGGCATTATTGTCAAAAAAGCGAAATCGAAGTGAACGGTCAAACGGTATTTCAGCTAAAAGCAGGTGCGGACACTAACAAAGACCAATCGTATTTCCTTTGCCAATTGTCACAGGAACAATTATCAAAATCGTTGTTTCCAATCGGAGAATTGACAAAGCCAGAAGTTCGAGAAATTGCTGGACAAATGGATTTGATTACTGCTGAAAAGAAAGATTCACAAGGGTTATGTTTCATTGGAAAAGTACGGTTGCCAGATTTTTTACAACAAAAATTACAACCCAAAGTGGGCGTTATTATCCAAATTGATAAAGATGACCCTATTTACAACTTGGAGAAAAAAGTAGGCCTAAGTTTTGAAGAAGATGTAAAATTGGAGGCTGAAAAAATTTCCTATACCCCAGAAATGGGAAAGATAGTAGGAAAGCATCAAGGAGCTCATTATTTCACCATTGGGCAACGAAAAGGCTTAAATGTTGGTGGTACAACGGATCCATTATTTATTATAGCTACTAATGTGGAGACCAATACGATTTATACCGGATTAACAAGTCAGCATCCCGGATTATTTAAGAAAGCGTTACGTATTGAAAAAGAGGAAGTACATTGGATTCGTAAAGATTTGGCTCTAGCCAAAGGAGAGACTATGCAGGTAATGGCTAGAATCCGATACAGACAGCCCTTGCAAAGCGCCACCTTGCATCAATTTGAAAACGGAATGTTCGTGGCTTTTGATGAACCTCAATCAGCAATAACCGAAGGACAATTTGCAGCTTGGTACGTAGGAGATGAATTAATAGGTTCGGGAGTAATTTCTTAGTTTGTGTCTTAAATTACGGAAATCTAACAGTTAGTTTACCTAGAAATGAAAGAATAAAATAAATATAGCTTTGTTCACGATTCAATGCACTAATGTTGAAATCTTGATGGCAAACAAATGACGACACCGATGAGAAAATTCTATATATTTATTTTATTATGGGCTACAACTGCCGGTTTTTCGCAGCAGGATGCTTGGGTATATTTCAATGCAAAGCCTAGTTTTCAATCCTATGTCGATGCACCATTGAAAATGCTTTCTCAGAGAGCATTAGATAGAAGAAGCAGTCAAAATATTCTTTTAGATTTTAAAGATGTTCCAGTTGAGGCTTCTTATAGTACTCAAGTAAAAGCGACCACCGGTATTACTGTAATGGCTAAATCTAAATGGCTAAATGCGCTTCATGTACGAGGAACACAGGCTAAAATACACGACTTAGCACTGCTTTCATTTGTCAGTAAAGTTGATTTTGCTGATAAGTCGTTAAATCAAATTGGTAAAATCGCGAAATCAAGTAAGGTAAAGCAAGGGAATAAGACCAAGAAGACAAAAGTGGATTATGCGTATGGAAGCTCTTCAAATCAGATCCAAATGCTCAACGGGCAAGTAATGCACCAACAAAACTACACGGGCTCCGGAAAAGTAATTGCTATTATGGATGCAGGCTTTCCCGGTGTCAATACAACACAACCTTTCCAAAAATTAAGAACCAATGACCAAATTTTGGGTGGTTATAATTTTGTGTTGAGAAATCCAGATTTTTACACTGGTGTCTCGCATGGAACCTCTGTACTCTCCGCAATGGGAGGTTATAAAGAAAATTCATTAGTGGGAACAGCCCCAGATGCTTCCTATTATTTATTTATAACAGAAGATGATACATCTGAAAATCCTGTGGAAGAATCCCTTTGGGTTGAAGCAGCAGAAAAAGCAGATAGTTTAGGGGTAGATATTATCAATACCTCTTTAGGATATTTTGATTTTGATAACGAAGCATACAACCATACCTATAGTGAAATGAATGGTACAACAGCATTCATGTCTAGAGGTGCGGAAATTGCATTTAGCAGAGGAATGATTCTGGTGACTTCGGCGGGTAATTCAGGTGGTACATCTGATCCACATGTTGCCGTACCTGCAGATGCTGTTTCCGTGATTGCTGTAGGGGCAGTGAACTCAGCAGAAATAGTTACCTCCTTTAGTTCAGTAGGGCCCTCATCTGACGGTAGAATAAAACCCGACATCATGGCGCAAGGTCAAGCTGCAGTTGTTTCAGATGCAGCTGGGAATATTGTAACTGCAAATGGGACTTCTTTTTCTGGGCCAATAATGGCTGGGATGGTGGCTTGTTTATGGCAAGCATTTCCACAAAAAACAAATCAACAAATTAAAGAATTGGTGCTTCAATCATCCGATAAATTTTTAACTCCCAACAATCAGTATGGATATGGAATTCCTGATTTTGGACTGATTGTTCGCAACCAATTGTCTACGGAGACTTTTTCTAAAGATGACTTCATAATTTATCCCAATCCAACCACTGATTCTATTTCCGTTTCTTTGCCAACAAAATTTGAAAGTGGAACCGTTTTTATTTATACTATTTTAGGACAGAAAATTTTAGAACAAAAAGTAACGCCTCAATCAGCTGTAATTTCTTTAAAAGCGTTGAATCAAGGAATGTATCTTTATAAATTGGAATCCGACAATTTCTCTACAAGTGGAAAAATAATAAAAAAATAACAGCATCAATACCACATGAATAAAATCACCGAACTTTTCAAAATTAAATATCCTATCATTCAAGGCGGAATGATCTGGAATAGTGGTTATAAATTAGCTAGTGCCGTGAGTAACGCTGGTGGTTTAGGACTTATTGGTGCTGGTTCTATGTACCCCGAAGTCTTGCGACAACACATTCAAAAATGTAAAAAAGCTACTTCAAAACCATTTGGAGTAAATGTTCCAATGTTGTATCCCAACATTGAGGAAATAATGAAAATTATCGTAGAGGAAGGGGTTAGAATAGTTTTTACATCAGCGGGTAATCCAAAAACATGGACGTCATTCTTGAAACAAAATGGGGTAACGGTAGTGCATGTCGTAAGTAGCTCCGTTTTTGCATTGAAAGCAGAAGATGCTGGTGTAGACGCAATTGTTGCCGAAGGATTTGAAGCTGGAGGCCATAACGGTAGAGAGGAAACCACAACACTGACACTTATTCCTATGGTGAAAGAAAAAATTTCAATTCCGTTGATTGCTGCCGGAGGTATTGCTACCGGTCGCGGCATGCTGGCAGCCATGGTTCTTGGTGCGGATGGAGTTCAAGTTGGGAGTAGATTTGCTGCGTCAATAGAATCGTCAGCTCATGATAATTTCAAGGAAACGATTGTAAAGGTTAAGGAGGGAGATACGCAATTAACATTGAAGGAACTTGCTCCCGTTCGGTTAATTAAAAATAAGTTTTATCAAGAGGTACAGGATTTATATGAAACTTGTCCAACAAAAGATGAAATAGTTACGTTATTAGGAAGAGCTAGAGCAAAAAGAGGCATGTTTGAAGGCGATTTAATCGAAGGAGAGTTAGAAATCGGTCAAATTGCAGGTCTTATTCACGAGATAAAACCAGCTGCTGAAATCATCCAAGAAATGATTGCCGATTTTGAATGCGCAAGAACAGAGGCAACCAATTTTCAATTTTAAGCCATGATAAAAAGATATATTATTCTACTTTTTTTGATTCTAGGAGTACAACATTCTTATGGACAAAACTATAAGTTTAAAACTTCAGGCTTTAGTGTTTTAGAGAAAAATGAAAAAGGGAAATGGGGGAAATGGTCTGATTTAAATTTAGTTAATATTTTAATTACATTAGATACCAATAAAAGTAGAATTGTCGTTTATTCTCAAATTATCCAACTTTTTGAGATTGTAGAGTACCAACCTATTGAGGAAAATGAAACAGATACCGTTTATACATTTACATGTAAAGATAACGAGGGAGTCGATTGTACAGTGTCGATCATTACCAGAAAAAAGCAAGAAAATAGAAAACAACTGTACATTAATTATGGTAATAGGATAATACTTTATAATATATTCAATATGTGATTGAATCTCAAGTTGAATAATACATTCCTATTTATGTTTTCTTACTCGTTTTTAAAATTTTTCAATATCTTTAATATATCCGTCATACTCTGAATAAAATAGCTCCAAGGCATTCATTTTATCATTGTAAAATTCAAAAATTTCCTGCCAGTATTTTCTGTTACTAACGCCAACGCCTAGTTTTTCAACCCAAATAAGGCTAATCGTTTTACCACTTTCCAATGTGTGCTCTCTTTCAAAAACCAAATCTTTAATGAATTCCTCTTCCAGAATGTTTTTTAAAGATTCCAGTTTTTCAAAATAAGCAATTCTTTTTTCATCGCTTCGCTGTTCTATAGCTATTAAAACTTGAGCCTTTTTATTATCTACATAAAATTTAAAAGAAAAATCTTTGATCTTAGTGTCGTACAACAACCATTTCCGAGGGAATTTTTCCGAAAATTCAACCCAGAATTCGCGTTTTAACCTTTGTGTTTCTTCTTTGCTGTACATCGTGTATGACTTTTGGTATCAGAAAATTTGTGTAACGGTATTTTCTAGACTATATTTATATTAAATTTCAATGTGCAAAAATAGACTTTGATTATGGATTTTCAAGAATTTTTACAGATTGTTCCTAAAATACTTGATGTAAAGCTCCCTGCCTTTGATGCACACATTAAAATGGCACCATTGGAGCGCTTACAAAGTGTAAAACAAATTAATTTTAGCGATAAAAATGCAAGAATAGCTGCAGTAATGATGCTTTTTTATCCTAAAAATGAAATTACACATCTGGTATTGATTGTTCGGAATTCATGCAAAGGGGTGCATTCTGCTCAAATTGCCTTTCCAGGAGGTAAATACGAAGTCGAGGATGAGAATTTTGCTTACACAGCGTTGCGCGAAACCCACGAGGAGGTTGGCATTCATCCAGATAAAATACAAATAGTTAAACCTTTTACACAATTATATATACCACCCAGTAACTTTATGGTGCATCCTTTTTTAGGCATTAGTAAAGACGAACTAGTATTTGTACCGCAGCCTTCAGAGGTAGCGGACATAATTGAATTGCCGCTGTCTATTTTTTTAAGTGATTCAATTGTTGTTGAGACTAAGATTTCAACATCCTATTCAGTTGAGAGTAATGTTCCTGCTTTTAAAATTGAAAATCACATCGTTTGGGGAGCAACAGCAATGATGCTTAGCGAATTGAAAGAAGTTTTAAAAAAAGTGCTATATTCTTGAATTGGATGGTAAGCAACGATTTTAGAATACTAAAACAATCAAAAATTAATTTCGTAGGTTTGCTTAATATAAAAAACATATAATTTTATGGGGTTATTTAAGAGAAATCCTTTTGGTCACATACTGTTTTTAAAGAAATGGTTAATTAGGATTTTTGGAGCCATCACGCATCGGCGATATAGAGGTTTCAACGAATTGCAAATTGAAGGTTCAGAAATTATAAGGAATTTACCCAATACTAATGTTCTTTTTATTTCGAATCATCAAACGTACTTTGCTGATGTTGTAGCAATGTTCCATGTTTTTAATGCAAGTCTCAGCGGTCGTGATGATTCTATTAAAAATGTATGTTATCTCTGGCAGCCAAAAATGAACATTTATTATGTAGCTGCAAAAGAAACAATGCAGGCAGGGTTGTTGCCGCGAATTATGGCTTATGCAGGCGCAATTACAGTCGAAAGGACTTGGAGAGCTAAGGGAATTGATGTTTTAGAGAAAAAAGACATTAATCCAGATGATACTGAAAACATTAAAATTGCTTTAAAAGACGGTTGGGTTATAACTTTTCCTCAAGGGACAACTAAATCGTTTAAGCCAGTTCGTAAAGGAACGGCTCATATTATAAAACAGCACAGACCCATTGTTGTTCCTATTGTGATCGATGGCTTCCGTCGTTCATTTGATAAAAAAGGATTGCGTATGAAAAAGAAAGGCATACTTCAATCCTTCATTATTAAAGAGCCTTTGGATATTGATTACGATATGGATACCGTTGAGGAAATTGTTGAAAAAATCGAATATGCTATAGAGCAACATTGTTCATTCCTCAAAGTGATACCAACTGAAATTATCAAAGAACAAGAAGAATTGAATAAAACACGCCGGTGGGAATATTAAGCAGCGGTTTAATAAATGCGTGAACCTAGTAATAATAATAACTTGGGCGTTTCCCATTATAAAAAAGAGGCTATTATCTAAATGGGTAGTAGCCTCTTTTTTATAAAGGGCCGGGCTATTCGCTACAAGTCCTCGTCAAGTTGCGTTACACTTCACTTGGCTGCGGGCTTTGCGCTACTATCCCTAACGCGGGGAGTTGTATAATTGATTTAGAATTCGGTGTACCTTATATATAGGTAGGTATAAAATGTCTTCCTATAATAAGTACCGCAATAAACAAACAAGGAACAACTGCCCAGACGATAAAAAGCTTAACCTATCTCAGATGATAGTGCAGGCAAAGGACCTAATTTCAGGATAATCCTGTCTGTGATCCTACCAAAGCGACTTAGAGAACCAATAAATGTCTCAAAGGGATTGCATTTCCAATCGCTCCTAGAGGGATATAATGATAAAAAAACTAGATTTTGGTCATTTTCGCATGCTTTGCTTAGGAAGTGAAGCGAGAGATCAGAAAAAACTTTTTTTTCAAGAAGCGTATTTTCAGCGAGTTAAAGGCGGTATAAAGAAAGCGATAAAAAAAAGCGAATAAAAAGCTTGAATAACGGTATAAAGGTGTTAGTTTTGCACCCGCAACAACGGCAAACGTTCCTTTAAATA
>NZ_FRDK01000025.1 GCF_900143245.1 Flavobacterium fryxellicola | reverse complement strand
AAGGGCATTTGGGGAGAAAAGGCTTCTTCTCTACTTTTTCTAATACTTTTACTTGTAGCTTTTCTTGTAAAACCTTTAATTTTCCCCTTTTCCAAGTGCTACTCAAAAAGCCATAATGGCGTATTTTTACAAAACGTTTGGGCAAAATATGCAACGCAAACCTTCGGATAAATTCCTCGTGCGTGAGCGTCATTTGTTTCTTGAACCCGTTTTGACGGTAATCTTTGTAGGTAAAAGTTACGTTTTGATTGTCGATGCTTTGAATGCGGTTGTTGCTAATGGCTATTTTATGGGTATATCTACCCAAATATTCAATTACTGATTTCGGACTCCCAAAAGGCTTTTTAGCAAACACTACCCACTGTTTCTCCCACAATTGTTTCTTGACTTTAGTGTAATTGTCAGGACTTCTCTCTTTTAGTTTCTCGCAATATTTTGCCCTGAAAACTTTAGACAACGCCTTGACTGGAAACAAAAATTTACCATCGCCTTGTATGTTTTTCCAAATGCCGTTTTTATCCACGCCACCGCCAGGCACAATGCAATGCAAGTGTGGATGCAGCGATAAATTTTGCCCCCAAGTGTGTAGAACGGCAATCATTCCAGTTTGGATTTCTTTGGCTTTGCCAAAAGTTTTAAGCGTTTCCCATGCCGACTCAAAAAGTAAATCATAAACCAATCTTGGATCCTGCATCGCTAGACTATTGATGCTATCAGGCAAGGTAAAAACCACATGAAAATAAGGTACTGGCAAGAGTTCGTTTTGTCTAGCCTGAATCCAATCGTCCCGATTTTTTCCTTGACATTTAGGACAATGGCGGTTGCGGCACGAGTTGTAACTGATACTAATTTTTCCGCAGTTGTCACACGCATCAATATGACCGCCCAAAGCCGCCGTTCGGCACCTTCGCACTGCTGATAAAGTGCGCAATTGCCAAGTATTGAGTCCTAAATTCTCTACTTTACTGCCCAGTTTTTCTAGTACATGTGCTACTTCTCTTTGACTTGCGGCACTACTAGCTATTTGCGGCTGCATTTAGCAAACAAAGTATCTAGCGGACTAAAGGCTTTTATCGTGTCGAGTTGTGCAATATGCAAATACTCCATCGTAGTCTTTTCACGCTTTAATAATTTTTTAATGGAATTCAAGAACCCTCTTTTTTTAATCGGAAATAGCCTTTTTTATTGAGGGTTTCGATTTGCTCGTGTCCCAAAAGGTTTTTTAGGCTAATAATATCGAGTCCATCTTCAAGCAAGTGCGTGGCGAAAGTATGTCGAAGCGTATGCACACAAACATCTTTCTTAATACCTGCAGCCTTGCAGGCTTGTTTCACTGCCCATTGCACGCCACGCTGGGAATAACGACTGTCGAAATCACCGCCTGCTCTGCCTTGGGGTTGTCCGTTGAAAAGATAGACTTTTGGTTTTTCGGCCTCGATGTAGGTTTTGAGTCCGCAGATCAAATGTTTGGAGAGCGGCACATAACGGTCTTTTTTGCCCTTTCCTTGTACCACTTTGAGTTGTTCACGATCAAAATTCAAGTCTTGCAAACGCACACTTCGTACTTCCATACAACGCAAGCCACAGCCATACAAGAGACCAATAAGAATTTTGTGTTTGAGCAGTTGGCAACTTGTAAGCAACCGCCAAACTTCCTCTTTACTGAGAACAGTAGGAAGTTTTTTATCGTGTTTAATCGACGGTAAATGCAGGTATTCATAAGGCAAGCCCTCGGATTTAAGCAAGAATCTAAGCCCGTAAACACAATGTTTAAAGTAGGTTTGTGAAGGTGTTTTAGAGCGCTCTTGAAGCATAAACAAGTATTCTTGTACTTGCTCAATATCTAACTCCGTGGGGATTTTGCCAAAATGCAATGCCATAGCCGCAACATGCTGGCCATAGTTTCTACAAGTACTTTCACTTCTGCCCAGAACGGACATGGTGCGCTTGAAGCGATGAAATAAAACTGCAAAATCAGGAACTTCTGCAACTGCACGACTGATGATAGTAGTCGGTACAACTACTTCATCTTCTTTTTTTTGTCATCTTAATTTGTTTTATATATATTTACAAAGGACTAACATTTTCAGGCAAAACACTATCGTAGGTTTAGTTCAACAGCCGTTTGCCAAGATTGGGGATTTAGTGGAATTAGCGTTTTTTTACTACATTTACGTTAAGCCGAAAATACTCGGTTTCAAAAGTCCCCAACCTCGGCAAGCGCCAAGACGTTGTGCACTATTATAACCAAACTAAAGTATGAGCCTTACTTTCATAGAAAAAAATAAATTTGAAAAACTTTTCGGAATGAAATCTGGATATGTTTTGGACTTTTCAGACAGAACTTTTCAAGAGTTTGTTGGAGATTCAGTAGGAATAGATATTTATGAAGAAAAGTATAATTATGGCAGTGGTTCAAAAGCAAATAGACTTCGTGGATTTTGGAACGTGGAATCAAATTATAATATTGGAAAATTATTAGAAAAACTTTTGGACTATTGGTTAGAGCAAGCTCAATCAGGCGAAATCAACTTTGACGTAGCAGATGAGAATAATCATAAAGACTGCTTAATAATAGTCGCGAAGCTAAAAGCTGAAAATCCTGTTGAAAATATTGATGCAATTCAAGCAAATTCTGACGATAGAACTTTCAAAATTTTAGCGGAATCAATTCGTGAAAGTATAAATAATGATGAACCTGAAAAAGGATTAGATAGACTTCATACTTTTACGATAAAATACGTTAGACAATTGTGTGAAAATCATCAGATAACATTTGATAAAGAAACTCCTCTTCATAGCTTATTTGGTGGTTATGTCAAAAAAATAGTAAAAGAAGACTTAATAGAATCCGAAATGACAGAAAGAATTTTGAAGTCGTCTATTTCGGTATTAGAAGCATTTAATGGAGTTAGAAATAATCAAAGCTTTGCACACGATAATGTAATTTTGAATTATAACGAAAGTATATTAATTTTCAACAATGTCTCTAACGTTATTAGATTTTTAGAAACTATTGAAAAGCCCAAAACTGAACAAAAAGAAGAAATAATTGAGGAATGGAATGACCTTCCGTTCTAACAAAAATAACAGTGCACAACCGCCATTTTGAGCTAGCTGGAATTTAGTGGAATTATCGTTTCGCATCAAGTTTTCGTTAAGCCGAAAATTGAGCGGTTACGAATTTCCAGCCATCTCAAAGTGGCATAACGTTAGCGGATATTTTGAGGGAAACGACAAAATTCGAGGAATAAAACTAAAAAAAAGAATCAAATAAGTGGAAAGAATTGAAACATTAATTCAGATAATTATTGGATGTATAAGTGTTTATTTTATTGGAAGAATAATTTTAGATAAATTTAGAGATATAAAGAAAATATCAAATAAAATTAACGATGAAACAGAACAGACAAGTGATTTAAAAATATTTTCATATGTGTACAGAAATGTATTATTAGACTTTGGAACTGAATTTAATTATTGTAAATTTTACTTTTATGAAAATGAAATTTACTTGTATTGTAGAAATACATATCCAACAAATATTTATAAAGCACCTTTTATTTTAAAATACAATGACGAAAATGATTATTCATATTTCAGTAAATTTATTTTAACAAAATTTATTCTAAACGGAAATGATTTGAAAATTCAATTCAAAAATAAAAATCTAATTGGAACAAAATTGACACTTAATATTGTGAATATATCAGAAGATGATAAAAAAGTTTTAACTGAAAAATTTAAATAGAAAAAACATCCGCTAACAGATAAGGGTTCGTTGGCTTGAAAAGCCAACAATGAACCCGCGGTTGAACGGAACCGGTTGAGAGTCCGCTAACACTATGGCGTTATCGTAAAATTAGTAGAAGGATTACCAAGAGGATTTAGAGTCCTCTTTTTTTAAGGATTGGTTTTCGTAGTT
>NZ_FRDK01000023.1 GCF_900143245.1 Flavobacterium fryxellicola | reverse complement strand
GGCAAATAACTTAGTTAACCTAAACAGGAAGAAATCTACTTTTCTCACTCCTCTAAATTGATTTCTGAATGCTTTAATTTTAGCATTGAAGGATTCTGCAGAAGCATTTGTACTTCGTTTATCAAAGTAGTTCAGTATAGAATTATAATTGATGTTTATAGTGTTCATGATTGTATTGAAGCTTTTAATCCCTAAATTCTCCACATCGTTGTACCAATGTGCTAATTTTGTAATAGCTACTGATTTATCTGTATTGTTGTTATAAATGTTGCGTAATTTTTGGCTCAAAAAATAGGATCAAGAACAAAACTTGGGGATTAGGCAAATAACTTAGCTAACCTAAACAGGAAGAAATCTACTTTTCTCACTCCTCTAAATTGATTTCTGATAGCTTTAATTTTAGCATTGAAGGATTCTTAAGCTGCGTTTACTCTTCTTCTTTCAAAATGGTATAGAATAGTATAAATTTTGAGGTGGAGTGCCAATTTTTATCTATTGTAATGTTTGAGCTGAATGATTCGCTAACTGTGGCCAGTGTTTAGCGTCAAACTTTAAATTGCATCTTTTAAAATCTCTCAAAAAGTCGCCCTTTTGATTTTCTAAAGTTCTTCCCAGAAACCGATAAATAGGAGTAATGATATTAGAATTAATAAGTTATAATCTGTTTCATATGTGTTTTGTATGTTGTTTTTTATAAAAAAGGCAAAAATTAGCTGATGAAAGTCTAATTTCATTACTTAAAAATCGATATTTAATTTTGTTTGCCTTGATTTTATTAGGGTTAAATAATTTTATTCATTTTTGTTTTTAATAAAAGGATAAGATATATGTAAATTTTCATATTCGTGCTTCCGATTAGCATTACTACTTCTCTTTGCGACAAGTGTTTGTGCTTATCCAGTTTTTACTCAATTTCATACACAGATTTAATGTTCTAGTAAAAAAAACGAGCTTATATTTATCTTTATGCTGTTGGTGTTAGTCTTACGCTAAAACCTAAATTCATTAATTGTGCTACACTTTTCTGTATGTCTCTTTGTTTCTTTTTTTGATTGATTGCTTCTATTTGTTTAATTGGCTCTTTGTAAACCTCTTTGTTTTTTAAAATATGATATGCCGCTATTATTTGTTTGTGTGCCACTGCTATTAAAGCTTTTTTGGAACCTTTTCGGATTAGTAATTTTTGATAAAAAGTCTTCAAATAACCCTGCTTCTTCCTGGTTGCTCCCCAAGGCGATTCGACTAATGCTGATTGGATATGTTTGTTTCCGTGGATGACTCGGGTGCTTTTTTTTTACCTGCACTCTCGTTGCTTCCTGGACTTAATCCAGCCCAACTCGCCAAATGATGTTCGTTAGGAAAGCAATCCATATCAACACCTATTTCGCTGATAATGGTTATTGCAGTATCTTTTCCAACTCCATCGATGGTTTGCAAAAGTTCTAATTCTACTTGGTATTGAATAACCGATTTATCTATTTGAGTTTCAACTTTTGTAATCAATTTTTCATTTTCATTAATAGTTTCTCGTATTATTTTCAACATAAAACGATGATGATTCGTTATCTTTCCTGTTAAAGCTTCTTTTATATCTTCTTTCGAAGCCTTTATTTTGCCATGAGCATGAGAGACAAGTTGGGCAACATCCTCAACCCCATCTATAATAGCATTGATTATTCTTGTAGCACTTACCCCCTTTACATCAGAAACTACGCTACTCAATTTAATGTTGCAATCTTCTAAAACTTTAATGATACGATTGGTTTCAGATGCAATAAATTGCGTTTTTTTCTTTTTATAACGTACCAAATCCCGAAGTTCACGTATGTCGTTCGGCGGTATAAAACTTCCTTTTAAAAGCCCTGCAACTAAAAGTTTACTCAACCAAGCACTGTCTTTTTTGTCCGTTTTATGTCCAGGAATATTCTTTACATGACGAGCATTTACTAGAATGATTTCAAAGTCTTGTTCCAAAATATTGAAAACAGGTTTCCAATAAATTCCCGTACTCTCCATAGCCACATGGGTAACTTGGCGCTCCTTGAACCAATCTCGCACTTCTATCAATGAACTTGTGAAACCTGTAAAATTCCTGGTTTCAAAATCTTTTCCGTTACTCCTTATAGTAGCAACCAAAACATCTTTGTGAACATCTATTCCGCATCCTACCGAAATAAGTTGTTCGAATTCAACTGTTTTCATAATGTTGTTTTTAGGACATCTAAGTTACGAAAAACTCATCGGTGTTTGCGTTTGCTAAATCATGGTTATTTCATAATTTTCATAAAAGACATAAGTTGTGCTGTTATTCGATGTACGTTAGCTACCAAATTCCTACCGCATTCTTTCCAGACAAAAAATACTCGTACCTCATCCTCATTAAGCCTTATTCTGCCATTATTGTGAAGTTGTGTTTGGTGTGCTCGATGGTGAAAATTTGGAATCTTTGAGTCATCGCGTTTTCTTTTTTGAAATTAACCTATTGGAAACATGTTGTTTAGGAGTAGAATTATTCTCTTCTAAATACAAACGCCATGCTTTTTCTTTTTTTTATAAGAAGTCAATTCTAAATACTCAAAACTAATTTCCGCTAAGAAAGTTTTTCTACGTATACTGTTTTAATCTTACATTTTTAGATGATTTTAAATATACAAATAGGACTTGTTTATTATTTTTCACAAATTTAAGACTTAAGCCGTGATTTCGTGATTTGTGTTGTAAGGACATTGATTTTATATAATTCTTGATCAAATATTTTATCTTGTAAATGTTTGATTTTTAATTATTTAAATTTATTGTTTTTAGTTTGTTAAATTTTTATTAAAATTCAATTTGCTCAATGAAAATAAAACTTTACATTTAAAGATTAAATTTTCAAAATAATTACAAAATCGGTTGTATGAAAAAAAAAATACTTTTATTTTTATTATTTCTTTTTTTTTTTAATTTTTCGCTAAGTTCAAGAAATTTAGACAATCTTGTAAATTTACATGATATCAATTTTAAGCGCTATTCTAAATTAATAGCTACAGATTCAATTAAAAAACAGAAAAAGAAGTCCAAAGTTGTTCGGACTTCGGCGATTATAGCTGTTTTGCCTAGCCCATTTTCGACTGCTGGGAGCTCGTGTGGAGACGGTATTAATCCAGTACAAGTCAATGTCTATGCTTTTGGAGTAAATGGTAATGAAACTATTGAATGGTTTGCTTCTCAGTCATCAGTTATACCGGTATACACAGGAAGTATTTACAGTCCAAGTATAAGTTCTACTAAGACTTACTACGTGCAGAGCCGAAGAGGTTCTGATGTTAGTTTCCGTGTACCTGTCGTTGCTTCAATATATGTTATTCCGCCTGCAGTGACATTATCTGTTTCTCCTTCTACTTCTATTTCGGCTCCATTGTGTTTGGGTACTTCTACCACATTTACTGCCACTGGCGGTGCAGATCTATTTGAATTTTCAGTCGATGGCGTCGTGAAACAAAGTATGTCATTAAGTAAAACATTTGTCACAAATACTTTAACAGATGGTCAGGTTGTTAGAGTTCGAACTAGATATGCAGTGAGTTTTGATGGTAATGTTACCGAGAAAGCATGGGGCACTGGAGCAGTTGAAGATAATTTTCTTTCTGCTCCATTATCATCTAACGCGACTTCAGCATACATAAATTCTATAAAAATAAGTCCCACAGAGGATAAATTAACTTTCGGAGTACTTGGTAAAGTTCTAAGTGGTAGAAAAATTTTATTGTTTTTGGATACTAAAGTAGGAGGGTTTAATGTTTCAAATTATGGTGATGAAAATGGTGGGTTTCCTTTGGTGAATGCATTTAATTTTTTTAATAACAATCCAAGTACGTTTGATTCTTATTTCCAGGCAGATTATTGTTTAGCTATTGGAACAGACGTAGGAGGAAATAACTATAGTGCGGATATTATTGAACTAAGAACTGGAAATTCTATTAAGACTAATATAGGAGTTGTTGCTTCAGGAAGTCCATCTTCAGTAATGGGGATAAATAAAAATAATGTTGGGACTACCGATTACAATCTAGGATTTGAAGTTGAAGTTTTAAAGTCTCTTATTGGTTATACAACGGGGGATATTAAATTTTTTGCTATGACTTTAGTAGATCAAGATGAAACAAATTATTCCGTTACCAATTCTTTTCTAAGTCCAGAGAAAGCGAGTAATTTAGATTTCGGAAATGCAGCAGTAGATTACAATCTTAAAGATCCAAATCCTGTTGTAGTTGCTTCAGCGGCATTAACACCATGTTATTCAGAGGCAAATATTGTAATGAGTTTTGTTGAGAGTCCAACATTAGCTACTGTTGGAGAGAGTCAGTCTAAATGTAGTTTTACAAGTGATCCTTTGGGTGGTAATACACCTTCAGTAGGGACAGGAACTTGGACTAAAAAATCAGGACCTGGTAGCGTTAACTTTAGTGATAGTAGTAATGGATCTTCAACAGCTAATGTAGATGTTCTTGGTAGTTATGTGTTTACATGGACGATTTCAAATGGACAATGTGTGCCATCTTCTGAAGATATTACAGTAGAATTCAATTTCACCGCTCCTCCTGTCATTGGATTGGTTACGCAACCGACTTGTGAGAGGAACTATGGCAGTATCGTACTGAATGGCTTGCCTTCAATAGGCACATGGGTTATCACGCCTTCTAGTGGAGTCCCAATTTCTGGATCTGGTAGTAGTTATGAATTTAGTAACCTTCCATCATCAGGAATTTATACTTTTACTGTTACTGGTATAAACAATTGTTCTTCGGTTGGATCAGAGTCGGTTACTATAAATGCTAGTTCAACACCGCCAGTTGAACCGACTACGGTTAGTGTGGTGCAACCTACTTGTGGAACTCCATCCGGAAGTATTACTATTACAACACAAGCAGGAATAGCCTACAGTTTGGATGGAATAATGTATCAATCCTCGAATGTATTTACAGCATTGGCTCCAAACACTTATACTTTATACGTTCGAAATACAGCGGATAATACTTGTGTAACTCCGTCATCGTCTGCTATAACGATCAATGCTATTCCAACACCGCCAACTGAACCAACCACGGTTAGTGTGGTGCAACCTACTTGTGGAACTCCATCCGGAAGTATTACAATCACAACACAAGCAGGAGTAGCCTACAGTTTGGATGGAATAACGTATCAGAGCTCGAATGTATTTACAGCATTGGCTCCAAATACTTATACTTTATACGTACGAAATGCGTCGGATAATACTTGTGTAACTCCGTCAACGTCTGCTATAACGATCAATGCTATTCCAATACCGCCAGTTGAACCGACTACGGTTAGTGTGGTGCAACCTACTTGTGGAACTCCATCCGGAAATATTACTATTACAACACAAGCAGGAGTAGCCTACAGTTTGGATGGAATAACGTATCAGAGCTCGAATGTATTTACAGCATTGGCTCCAAATACTTATACTTTATACGTACAAAATACATTGGATAATACTTGTGTAACTCCGTCAACGTCTGCTATAACGATCAATGCTATTCCAACACCGCCAACTGAACCAACCACGGTTAGTGTGGTGCAACCTACTTGTGGAACTCCATCCGGAAGTATTACAATCACAACACAAGCAGGAGTAACCTACAGTTTGGATGGAATAACGTATCAGAGCTCGAATGTATTTACAGCATTGGCACCAAATACTTATACTTTATACGTACGAAATACAGCGGATAACACTTGTGTAACTCCGTCATCGTCTGCTATAACGATAAATACTAGTCCAACACCGCCAGTTGAACCGACTACGGTTAGTGTGGTGCAACCCACTTGTGGAACTCCATCCGGAAATATTACTATTACAACACAAGCAGGAGTAGCCTACAGTTTGGATGGAATAACGTATCAGAGCTCGAATGTATTTACAGCATTGGCTCCAAATACTTATACTTTATA
>NZ_FRDK01000024.1 GCF_900143245.1 Flavobacterium fryxellicola | reverse complement strand
AGGGTTTTTAAAGAAAGGCGACGACATACTCTCCCACATAACTGCAGTACCATCTGCGCAGGCGGGCTTAACTACTCTGTTCGGGATGGGAAGAGGTGAGCCCCGCCGCAATAACCACCTTAAGAGGTTATAATTGCTTTGGGCAATTACTGTAATGCTATTTATCCTATGATAAATACCAATTACATAATATCTTAACATACTGAGATAAAGAAAATTTAAACTGTTTCCTTGTCCTTCTGGAAGAACCTAGGAATCTAGAAAGTTTCTTCCCAGCTCTTTGACAGAGCTGGGAAAAGCGTACATAAGCTTACGGGTTATTAGTACTACTCGACTATGACATTACTGCCTTTACATCTATAGCCTATCAACGTAGTCATCTCCTACGACCCTTAAAAGAAATCTCATCTTGTGGTGGGTTTCGCGCTTATATGCTTTCAGCGCTTATCCCTTCCAAACGTAGCTACTCTGCGATGCCACTGGCGTGACAACAGATACACTAGAGGTTTGTCCAATTCGGTCCTCTCGTACTAGAATCAGATCCACTCAAATTTCTTGCGCCCACAGTAGATAGAGACCGAACTGTCTCACGACGTTCTGAACCCAGCTCGCGTGCCACTTTAATGGGCGAACAGCCCAACCCTTGGGACCTTCTCCAGCCCCAGGATGTGACGAGCCGACATCGAGGTGCCAAACCCCCCCGTCGATATGAGCTCTTGGGGGAGATCAGCCTGTTATCCCCGGCGTACCTTTTATCCTTTGAGCGATGGCCCTTCCATGCGGAACCACCGGATCACTATGCTCTACTTTCGTACCTGATCGACCTGTATGTCTCTCAGTCAAGCTCCCTTATGCCATTGCACTCTACGCACGGTTACCAAGCGTACTGAGGGAACCTTTAGAAGCCTCCGTTACTCTTTTGGAGGCGACCACCCCAGTCAAACTACCCACCAAGCAATGTCCCCCGCATTACGGGGTTAGGCCTCAGATAAACAAAGGGTTGTATTTCAACAATGACTCCACAACGCCTAGCGACGCCACTTCACAGTCTCCAACCTATCCTACACATCATTTATCCAAGGTCAATACTAAGCTATAGTAAAGGTGCACAGGGTCTTTTCGTCCCACTGCGGGTAAGCGGCATCTTCACCGCTACTACAATTTCACCGAGCTCATGGCTGAGACAGTGTCCAGATCGTTACACCATTCGTGCAGGTCGGAACTTACCCGACAAGGAATTTCGCTACCTTAGGACCGTTATAGTTACGGCCGCCGTTTACTGGGGCTTCATTTCAATGCTTCTCCGAAGATAACATCTCCACTTAACCTTCCAGCACCGGGCAGGTGTCAGGCCCTATACTTCATCTTACGATTTTGCAGAGCCCTGTGTTTTTGATAAACAGTCGCCTGGACCTCTTCACTGCGGCCACGCCGTAAAGCGTGGCGACCCTTCTCCCGAAGTTACGGGTCTATTTTGCCTAATTCCTTAGCCATGAATCTCTCGAGCACCTTAGGATTCTCTCCTCGACTACCTGTGTCGGTTTGCGGTACGGGTACTTATTACCTGAAGTTTAGAGGTTTTTCTTGGAAGCCCTTAGGCGCACTATCTCTTCTACCGAAGTATCCGAGTACTATCGTATTTCCCCAAAACCCGTGGATTTGCCTGCGGGTCTTATAGGTAGGTACTTCAACGAACTATTCCGTCAGTTCGCGGCGCTTTCATCACTCCGTCACCCCATCACAGTAATAACTAGTACGGGAATATTAACCCGTTGTCCATCGACTGTCCCTTTCGGGTTCGCCTTAGGTCCCGACTAACCCACAGCTGATTAGCATAGCTGTGGAAACCTTAGTCTTTCGGTGTGCGGGTTTCTCGCCCGCATTATCGTTACTTATGCCTACATTTTCTTTTCTAACCAGTCCAGCAACCCTTACGAATCACCTTCAACCCTGTTAGAATGCTCCCCTACCACTGCGTAAATAAATACACAATCCATAGCTTCGGTAATATACTTATGCCCGATTATTATCCATGCTCGTCCGCTCGACTAGTGAGCTGTTACGCACTCTTTAAATGAATGGCTGCTTCCAAGCCAACATCCTAGCTGTCTGGGCAGACAAACCTCGTTCTTTCAACTTAGTATATATTTGGGGACCTTAGCTGATGGTCTGGGTTCTTTCCCTCTCGGACTTGGACCTTAGCACCCAAGCCCTCACTGTTAGTGAACATTATATAGCATTCGGAGTTTGTCAGGAATTGGTAGGCGGTGAAGCCCCCGCATCCAATCAGTAGCTCTACCTCTATATAACTTTATAACTAACGCTGCACCTAAATGCATTTCGGGGAGTACGAGCTATTTCCGAGTTTGATTGGCCTTTCACCCCTACCCACAGGTCATCCGAAGACTTTTCAACGTCAACCGGTTCGGTCCTCCACTATGTGTTACCACAGCTTCAACCTGCCCATGGGTAGATCACACGGTTTCGCGTCTAACACTACTGACTAAAGCGCCCTATTCAGACTCGCTTTCGCTACGGATCCGTGGCTTAACCACTTATCCTTGCCAGCAACGTTAACTCGTAGGCTCATTATGCAAAAGGCACGCCGTCACCCCACGAAAGGGCTCCGACCGCTTGTAAGCGTATGGTTTCAGGATCTATTTCACTCCGTTATTCACGGTTCTTTTCACCTTTCCCTCACGGTACTGGTTCACTATCGGTCTCTCAGGAGTATTTAGCCTTAGCGGATGGTCCCGCCAAATTCAGACAGGATTTCTCGTGTCCCGCCCTACTCAGGATACCACTATCTATTATACTCATTACTTATACAGGGCTATCACCTTCTTTGGCTCTACTTTCCAGTAGATTCTAATTCTTTGTACATAAAATGTCGTGGTCCTACAACCCCAACATTGCCGTAACAACATTGGTTTGGGCTAATCCGCGTTCGCTCGCCACTACTTACGGAATCACTTTTGTTTTCTTCTCCTCCGCCTACTTAGATGTTTCAGTTCAGCGGGTTTGCCCACCTATCGGTGTACTATCTCTTCAAGATAGTGGGTTGCCCCATTCAGGTATCTACGGATCAATTCGTGTGTGCCAATCCCCGTAGCTTTTCGCAGCTTATCACGCCTTTCATCGCCTCTGAGAGCCAAGGCATCCCCCATACGCCCTTATTTTGCTTATTGTACCAACACACTAATTAAAATGTGCCGTTTCTTTACTTGCCTAATGATAAACAAGTAAAAATGCTTTCTACTTTTTATTATTTTCTTATCTCAATATGTCAATGAACTTTAATATGTATTAAGTCTACTGTATTAAGTATTAAGATTTTGTCTTGATACTTGATACTATCCTCTTGATACTATCTGTGGAGAATAACGGAGTCGAACCGTTGACCTCCTGCGTGCAAGGCAGGCGCTCTAGCCAGCTGAGCTAATCCCCCAATACAGTTGGCAATGTTTCAGTGTTCAGTTTTCAGTAACTTTACCGTACATCCAAATGAGTTGTGAATTGCTAACTCTAGATTCTTCTTTTTTTTAAGTTATAATTGTTGTCTCGGACAGACTCGAACTGTCGACCCCTACATTATCAGTGTAATACTCTAACCAGCTGAGCTACGAGACAAGGTGATCTCTGATTTTTGATTGTTGATTAACGATTTTTGATGTCTTAACACCGTAAATCACAAATCTCCATTCAACAATCCTAAATCGTTATCTTTAACTTAAATTGTATTATTTGAACTAACAGCAAGAGTAATAAAATGTCTTTCTTTGTTTCCATTTCGAACTTTCGTCTTCTTTCCTAAAAGTGTTTATTGCTAAACTAACATTTAGGCTCTAGAAAGGAGGTGTTCCAGCCGCACCTTCCGGTACGGCTACCTTGTTACGACTTAGCCCTAGTTACCAGTTTTACCCTAGGCAGCTCCTTGCGGTCACCGACTTCAGGCACCCCCAGCTTCCATGGCTTGACGGGCGGTGTGTACAAGGCCCGGGAACGTATTCACCGGATCATGGCTGATATCCGATTACTAGCGATTCCAGCTTCACGGAGTCGAGTTGCAGACTCCGATCCGAACTGTGACCGGTTTTATAGATTCGCTCCTGGTCGCCCAGTGGCTGCTCTCTGTACCGGCCATTGTAGCACGTGTGTAGCCCAAGGCGTAAGGGCCGTGATGATTTGACGTCATCCCCACCTTCCTCGCAGTTTGCACTGGCAGTCTTGTTAGAGTTCCCGACTTGACTCGCTGGCAACTAACAACAGGGGTTGCGCTCGTTATAGGACTTAACCTGACACCTCACGGCACGAGCTGACGACAACCATGCAGCACCTTGTAAATTGTCTTGCGAAAAGTCTGTTTCCAAACCGGTCAATCTACATTTAAGCCTTGGTAAGGTTCCTCGCGTATCATCGAATTAAACCACATGCTCCACCGCTTGTGCGGGCCCCCGTCAATTCCTTTGAGTTTCATTCTTGCGAACGTACTCCCCAGGTGGGATACTTATCACTTTCGCTTAGCCACTGAGATTGCTCCCAACAGCTAGTATCCATCGTTTACGGCGTGGACTACCAGGGTATCTAATCCTGTTCGCTACCCACGCTTTCGTCCATCAGCGTCAATATATTAGTAGTAACCTGCCTTCGCAATTGGTATTCCATGTAATCTCTAAGCATTTCACCGCTACACTACATATTCTAGTTACTTCCTAATAATTCAAGTCAGACAGTATCAATGGCCGTTCCACCGTTGAGCGATGGGCTTTCACCACTGACTTACCTGACCGCCTACGGACCCTTTAAACCCAATGATTCCGGATAACGCTTGGATCCTCCGTATTACCGCGGCTGCTGGCACGGAGTTAGCCGATCCTTATTCTTACGATACCGTCAAGCTGGTTCACGAACCAGTGTTTCTTCTCGTATAAAAGCAGTTTACAATCCATAGGACCGTCATCCTGCACGCGGCATGGCTGGATCAGGCTTGCGCCCATTGTCCAATATTCCTCACTGCTGCCTCCCGTAGGAGTCTGGTCCGTGTCTCAGTACCAGTGTGGGGGATCTCCCTCTCAGGACCCCTACCCATCGTTGTCTTGGTAAGCCGTTACCTTACCAACTAACTAATGGGACGCATGCTCATCTTTCACCGATAAATCTTTAATAGTGACTTCATGCGAAGCTGCTATACTATGAGGTATTAATCCAAATTTCTCTGGGCTATCCCTCTGTGAAAGGTAGATTGCATACGCGTTACGCACCCGTGCGCCGGTCTCTAGGTCCGAAAACCTATACCCCTCGACTTGCATGTGTTAAGCCTGCCGCTAGCGTTCATCCTGAGCCAGGATCAAACTCTTCATCGTATATTGTGTGAGTCCAGATAAATCTGTTCTCTTTGTTTATGCGACTCCAATTCTAATGGTCTTTATCAAATCTCTCGATTCTATTACTCTTATTCTTTTGTTCCGATTTGCATCGGAACGGCTGTCAATTCAATATGTCTAGGAACGTGTTCTTATCTTCTTTTCACCTCAATTAACACTCGTTTAAGTGTTTCTCGAAGCGGGTGCAAAAGTACAACTCTTTTTTCAACTGGCAAGAAAAATGTGAAGTTTTTTTTGGAAATGTTTATCTCCGTTTAACCACTCTTTCTTATCAATCTCTCAAGGAACTTTGCCCGTTTTGCAGGGGTGCAAAGGTAACATCCGTTTTCTAATCTCACAAGCTTTTTGAAATCTTTTTTAGAAAATAAATTCCTCCTCCGATTTCTATATCTTGCCAGTATTTAAAGGAACGTTTGCCGTTGTTGCGGGTGCAAAACTAACACCTTTATACCGTTATTCAAGCTTTTTATTCGCTTTTTTTTATCGCTTTCTT
>NZ_FRDK01000027.1 GCF_900143245.1 Flavobacterium fryxellicola | reverse complement strand
CCAAGAGTTACATTTTCTTTAGCAGTAGTACAAGAAACGGCATCTACAGTCACTGTAACCGGAGCTGCACAGGTAATTGTTGGCAGAATAGAATCGACCACCGTTACGATTTGAGTACACGTTGCTGAGTTGCCTGCATTGTCAGTTACGGTCCAAGTTACCGTTGTGTTTCCGATCGGGAATACACTAGGGGCATCATTAGTTACGGATTTCACACCACAATTATCAGCCGTAGTTGGCATTCCAAGAGTTACATTTTCTTTAGCGGTAGTACAAGAAGCGGCATCTACAGTCACTGTAACCGGAGCTGCACAGGTGATTGTTGGCAGAATAGAATCGACCACCGTTACGATTTGAGTACAAGTAGCAGTATTTCCTGCTGTATCAGTTACGGTCCAAGTTACCGTTGTGTTTCCGATAGGGAATACACTAGGGGCATCATTAGTTACGGATTTCACACCACAATTATCAGCCGCAGTTGGCAGACCAAGAGTTACATTCGCTTTAGCGGTAGTACAAGAAGCGGCATCTACATTTACTGTAACCGGAGCTGCACAGGTGATTGTTGGAAGAATAGAATCGACCACCGTTACGATTTGAGTACACGTTGCGATGTTTCCTGCATTGTCAGTTACGGTCCAAGTTACCGTAGTGTTTCCGATTGGGAATACACTAGGGGCATCATTAGTTACGGATTTGACACCACAATTATCAGCCGTGGTTGGCAGACCAAGAATTACATTGGCTTTAGCGGTAGTACAAGAAGCGGCATCTACAGTCACTGTAACCGGAGCTGCACAGGTGATTGTTGGCAGAATAGAATCGACCACCGTTACGATTTGAGTACAAGTAGCAGTATTTCCTGCATTGTCAGTTACGGTCCAAGTTACCGTTGTGTTTCCGATCGGGAATACACTAGGGGCATCATTAGTTACGGATTTGACACCACAATTATCAGCCGCAGTTGGCAGACCAAGAGTTACATTCGCTTTAGCGGTAGAACAAGAAGCGGCATCTACATTTACTGTAACCGGAGCTGCACAGGTGATTGTTGGCAGAATAGAATCGACCACCGTTACGATTTGAGTACAAGTAGCAGTATTTCCTGCATTGTCAGTTACGGTCCAAGTTACCGTTGTGTTTCCGATAGGGAATACACTAGGGGCATCATTAGTTACGGATTTGACACCACAATTATCAGCCGCAGTTGGCAGACCAAGAGTTACATTCGCTTTAGCGGTAGAACAAGAAGCGGCATCTACATTTACTGTAACCGGAGCTGCACAGGTGATTGTTGGCAGAATAGAATCGACCACCGTTACGATTTGAGTACAAGTAGCAGTATTTCCTGCATTGTCAGTTACGGTCCAAGTTACCGTTGTGTTTCCGATCGGGAATACACTAGGGGCATCATTAGTTACGGATTTGACACCACAATTATCAGCCGCAGTTGGCAGACCAAGAGTTACATTGGCTTTAGCGGTAGTACAAGAAGCGGCATCTACATTTACTGTAACCGGAGCTGCACAGGTGATTGTTGGCAGAATAGAATCGACCACCGTTACGATTTGAGTACAAGTAGCAGTATTTCCTGCATTGTCAGTTACGGTCCAAGTTACCGTTGTGTTTCCGATAGGGAATACACTAGGGGCATCATTAGTTACGGATTTGACACCACAATTATCAGCCGCAGTTGGCAGACCAAGAGTTACATTTTCTTTAGCGGTAGAACAAGAAGCGGCATCTACATTTACTGTAACCGGAGCTGCACAGGTGATTGTTGGAAGAATAGAATCGACCACCGTTACGATTTGAGTACAAGTAGCAGTATTTCCTGCTGTATCAGTTACGGTCCAAGTTACCGTTGTGTTTCCGATCGGGAATACACTAGGGGCATCATTAGTTACGGATTTCACACCACAATTATCAGCCGCAGTTGGCATTCCAAGAGTTACATTTTCTTTAGCGGTAGTACAAGAAGCGGCATCTACAGTCACTGTAACCGGAGCTGCACAGGTGATTGTTGGAAGAATAGAATCGACCACCGTTACGATTTGAGTACAAGTAGCAGTATTTCCTGCTGTATCAGTTACGGTCCAAGTTACCGTAGTGTTTCCGATTGGAAATACACTAGGGGCATCATTAGTTACGGATTTGACACCACAATTATCAGCCGTGGTTGGCAGACCAAGAGTTACATTTTCTTTAGCAGTAGTACAAGAAGCGGCATCTACAGTCACTGTAACCGGAGCTGCACAGGTGATTGTTGGCAGAATAGAATCGACCACCGTTACGATTTGAGTACAATTAGCAGTATTTCCTGCATTGTCAGTTACGGTCCAAGTCACCGTTGTGTTTCCGATCGGGAATACACTAGGGGCATCATTAGTTACGGATTTCACACCACAATTATCAGCCGCAGTTGGCAGACCAAGAGTTACATT
>NZ_FRDK01000028.1 GCF_900143245.1 Flavobacterium fryxellicola | reverse complement strand
TATTTAAAGGAACGTTTGCCGTTGTTGCGGGTGCAAAACTAACACCTTTATACCGTTATTCAAGCTTTTTATTCGCTTTTTTTTATCGCTTTCTTTATACTGCATTTAACTCGCTGAAAATACGCTTCTTGAAAAAAAAGTTTTTTCTGATCTCTCGCTTCACTTCCTCAAAAAGTGACGAAATGTACAACCCCTGCGCGAACTTTATAACAGTAATTACATTGTACTTCATACTATTGCTCTTGTCATAAAGCTTTGGCACATATTAATAAGCACCAAAACTATGTTTGCAATACTTTTCAGAGCGATCTTACTTTATTTATATAGAACTAAGCTCAGCCATGCATTACCTTATTACTGCAGAAAGATAAACATAAAGCAACTTACTTCGGTCTTGTTGCAGATTCTAAAAGCCCCCTCGTTAAGCCCAGCATTTTTACTTAACAATACAATAGCTCCGCGTTTGCCTCCATAATAAGAACACTGAGTCGAAGAACTAAAACTCATATATTTAGAATAAAGTACTTATAATTTTCAATCAACCTGTACTAACAATTCCAAGAAGTTAGCGATCAGGGAATTTCACCATTAAAGAGCTAATCTAAAAGCAGTTCAGGCTTCGTGAAAAGCATCCTGCTTATTTACATATCCTCAGAAAGCAACAGTGCCCTGCTTTACACAAGTATTATGCTGCCTAAACAAATCCAATAGAAGCATCTTACACAAAAAAAAGGACTTACTAATATAAAATTTCCTTCATAGGGCTCTAATGCAGCGAAAATCTCAGTAAGATTGCGCTGTAGAGCGACCTTTTAAATCTAAAAATAAGTAAATCTCCTTGAATTAGGATAAAAAATACTATTCTCCTAGGTTTTCCAATTATAAATGGATCAACACTAAAAGTTATGTGGAAATATTGAACAAAAAATATTCGTAATTTAAAACTTATCTGCAAAAGCAGGACTCCCTTACATAGCGTATTAACTTATTAATATTAGAAATTATTGTTAAATACGGATCAAATCATAAAGTTGTGGGGAATATAAAAATTAAGATATTTGTTTCTCCTAATTGTAGCAAATGCAAAATTTATATAACAAAATAATCTGGCTATTGTTACCTAAAGTCATTGTTAAATATTCTGAATTAATTATTTATAAAAAGGAAGAACAGATACTTCATCTTTATTTGAAGGAGATCAATTCAATTCCTCTTCGTGGAAATCAAGAATATCTTCATATTGCACGCAGAAGATGGCTCAACGAAAACACAGGAAAAGTAGTTTTTTGAGACTGGAATTTAGTAGCAGACGAAACTCCTGCAAATCAAGGGTTTGTGTCTTTCTTAAAAAAAGATAAATAGATTTCAGTACAAGTAATTATAATGCTATCGCCTTCTTCTACGGGAGCCCTGGAAGGACTTTGCAAGATCAGCACAAAGATTACTTACGTGATTTTAAAGATCAGAAGCAAAAGTCGCACGCAAAACAATGGCTTGTTTTTCCTGAAAACATTGAAAAACAATCGTCAATAGATGAAACATCTCTATCCAATGGCGAACTCTATACTATTGTAACACAAAAACTGGTAAAGGCAGAAAGGGAACTACAATAGCCATGGTTGCTGGAACCAAAGCAGAGACATTATTGCTACATTAGAAAAAATACCACTAAAGCTAAGAAATTCAGTTACTGAAATAACAATCGATATGGCAGCTAATATGGGGCTTATTGTTAAGAAATGATTTCCAGTGCAGTAAGAGTTACAGAACGCTTCCCTGTCAAAATACTAGCGCTCGAAGTTTCACAAGAAATCAGGATTAAATATAGATGGCAAGCGAATGACATGAAACATCAAGCTACTGAAAAAGCTAAGTTCACAAATACTAAATTCGAATCCAAGATGCTATCAAATGGCGATACCATTAAGTAACTATTAGCTAGAAGCCGCTACCTCTTATATAAAAACAAATCAAAATAGTCTGAAAACCAAACCTAAAGAGCAAAATTATTATTCGAAGTATATTCTGATATTGAAAAAGGATATAGCCTTTCGCAAGACTTACGAAATGTTTTTGAGAACAAAACCTATAAAATTTATGTTCTAAGCAAATTACCGAAAAGGCATGAAAAGTAGCTCGCGCTGAATTTAAATCATGAACACTATAAAAATCAATTATGATTCTATAGTAAACTACTTTGATAAACGAAGTACAAATGCTTCTGCAGAAATGAAATTCATGAACTCCAAAATAAAACAGAAAACAGTGAATAATCCTTCAATGCTAAAATTAAAGCATTCAGAAATCAATTTAGAGGAGTGAGAAAAGTAGATTTCTTCCTGTTTAGGTTAACTAAGTTATTTGCCTAATCCCCAAGTTTTGTTCTTGATC
>NZ_FRDK01000029.1 GCF_900143245.1 Flavobacterium fryxellicola | reverse complement strand
GAGGGCACTGAAAAACATCGTCTGTTTTGATTTGTGTCATTTTTATAGACCAAAAAAAACGCTTATAATCGAATTTTTAAGATTCGTTATAAGCGTTTTAGTTTTTAAAACTGTTTTGTATTAGAGGCTATATACGTCTATTTTTGACTGATACAATTTCATTTTGACCATTATGTACTTAGATTGTATTCTTTACATTAATTTGAGTATTCTTTTTAAGTTTACTGTAAAAATAGCCATTGCTCCTTGCATTTGCATATTGTTAATGCCGTATGATATTGCTCTATCATAACCGTGTACGTTTTTCAGCTCACTATTTTTGGCTTCAATTTTATATCGATGTTTTGCTTTTTCTTTGTAATATTCTGTTTCCTGAAAAGCCATTTGGTCTTGGTGCACTTCTGATTTTATGGATACCGAATAGGTTTTTGTTTTAGCACCATCTTTGTAACATCCATTTTTTAAAGGACAAGTTTTGCATTTTTCAACATCAAAATAATAAGTATCAACTTGATTTGCCCCGACATCTTTGGTTCCACCTCGTGCTTTTCGTATTGCCAAATGTCCTGCTGGACAAACAAACCTATCGGCATCTTTGTTGTAATCAAATTTATCTTCATCTTTTCTAAATCCTTGTGTTATCGATGGATTTAGACGCGCTACTACTTTGATTTTCTGGCCGTTTGCAATTTTAAGGTTTTCTTTTCCAGAATAAGCGGCGTCTCCAATGATGGTATCTACCTCAATCCCATTTTGCTGACTCATTTGTAAAAGTTTAGGTAATTCTGGACCATCGCCTTTTTCTCCCGATGTGATTACGGCAGCTGTAATAATGCGTTCTTCGGTCATAGCCAAATGTGTTTTGTAGCCAAAGAAGGAACTCTCGGTAGACTTATGACCTATTTTAGCATCGGTATCCTTGGATAAAGTTAAGTTCTCTTGAGTATCTTCTACGGTTTCTTTGAGTAAGTTTAGTTTTTCTTTTACAGCTGGAATAGCGCTTATAGAGGGTTCATTTTCTATACGTTTTTCTAACTCTTTGCAATACTTCAATTCTTTTTCTAAATCATTTTCAAGGTTCTTTTCTGGCATACGTTCTTTGAATTGATCATCAAAAGTGTAAACTGTTTTGCGAAGTAGCTTGGAGCGTTCTCTTAACACATCAATGGCTAAAAAAGGATTTGATCTTGATAAGGTATGTGTGGCATCAACGATAATTGACTTGGAACGAATTATGCCTTTTTCAACAGCTATGGTCACTGTTTTGTTTATCAATAGGTTTAATAAGTCGGTGTCTTTCAAACGTAGTTTTCTAAATTTTGTCAACGAACTAGCATTGATAACTTCGTCTTCTGGATTCATATCCAAAAAATATTTAAAGGACATATCGTACCTAGATCGTTCCACTACATCAAAATCGGAAACACTGTAAATTGTTTTTAGCAATAAATACTTAAACATACGCACAGGACTTTCTGCCATACGACCATTATTTGAACAGTATTTATTTACAAGTTCATCGTAGATAAATGAAAAATCGATTAATTCATTAATTTTTCTTAAAAGATTGTCCTTGGGAACAATTAGATTATATAACGAATAATGTTCGCTAAATTGAATTGTTTGCTGCTGTATTAACATCAATAAAAGCTTTATAATTACATTTAAAAATACAAAAAACGAGGCAGAAAATAAAGTTTTTCTGCCTCGTTTTTATGATAATAATTATAAAATGACTTTTTCAGTGCCCTC
>NZ_FRDK01000030.1 GCF_900143245.1 Flavobacterium fryxellicola | reverse complement strand
GATCAAGAACAAAACTTGGGGATTAGGCAAATAACTTAGTTAACCTAAACAGGAAGAAATCTACTTTTCTCACTCCTCTAAATTGATTTCTGAATGTTTTAATTTTAGCATTGAAGGATTCTGCAGAAGCATTTGTACTTCGTTTATCAAAGTAGTTTAGTATAGAATCATAATTGATTTTTATAGTGTTCATGATTGTATTGAAGCTTTTAATCCTTAAATTTTCCACATCGTTGTACCAATGTGCTAATTTTGTAATGGCTACTGATTTATCTGTATTGTTGTTATAAATGTTGCGTAATTTTTGGCTCAAAAAATAGACGGTTTTGATTTCTGGATATTCTTCGAATACTATTGCGGCTCTTTCTTTTTGACTCTCACTCCATTTATTTGGACTTTTATATAATAAGAACCGACTTCTGGTGAGTAATTGTTTAGCAGTATCTCCATTACTAAATTCTTTAGATACAAATGGTGTTTTATTGACTTTAGCTTCGGTTATGCTTACGTTTTCTTTATCTAACGCATCCCACTTTAGCCTGATTCGGACTTCTTGAACGGCTTCTAAAGCGAGTTTTTGAACATGAAATCGATCTGTAACTTGTTTGGCTTTTGGAAACGATTTTTTAGCAATTAATTTCACACTGTTAGCCATGTCAAGGGTGATTTCGGTAACTTGATTTCGTTTTTTCAGATCTATTTTCTGCAAATGACTAATAACAACTTCTGATTTTGTTCCTGCAATGATAGCTACAATAGAGCTCTTCTTTCCTTTTGTGGCTTTATTGGTGACGACCGTGTAAAGTTCTCCCATTGATAGATTTACTTCGTCTATAGATAAACTATAACCCATGTTTTCAGGAAAAATTAACCAGTCTCTCGCGTGTTCACGTTGTTCCCAGGTTGAGAAGTTGCTGAGATGTTGTTTATATTGTCTTTGTAGTTTTTTTCCATTAACACCAAAGAAAAAGCCAATAGTATGACAATCGTTTGCTTTAGTATCTATTAATTTCTTTTAAAAAAGCCGCAAACTCATGAGTCATGCGGGTTCCTTGTGCTACGATATTCCAATCACGTTGGATGATTTCTTGAGATAATTTGTCAGTCCAGCATCGTTTTTTAATGTGCAGGTATACAAATTTCCCTCGAAGTGGAAAATCCTAAATAGTAATCTCATTTAAGAAGCCTTTAGAGATAAGTTGTCTATTATTATATTCTTTTGGTGATGTGCTTTTTTCTTCAAAAAATAGATGCATTTTCTCTTGCTCGAGTTTGGTATTTACCAAATCAAAGTGATCTACAATTAATTCAGGAAGGATAAGTTTTAAGAGATCTATGTAATTTTCCAAAGCTTGTTATTTTGGCAGCTAAGTTAAGAAATCTTCAATTCCTCCCCAACTTTTAGGATTGATCC
>NZ_FRDK01000031.1 GCF_900143245.1 Flavobacterium fryxellicola | reverse complement strand
TATGCTGCGACCTATTCACGATGCAACTTTTTCAAAAACTTAAGATAGTTTTTAAGTTTTAATTTTCTGTTGCGCGGCTGAAATCGGAAATAACTTTTGACCGGCGAAGCCATAGGTCAAAAAAGTTATTCTGATTTTATGCCACTTCTATTTTGTTATACATTTCCCTTGGCGTTAGATAATCTAATGATTGATGAAAACGCTCGTCATTATAAAATCTAAAATATTCTTTCAATCCTTTGTACAGTTCCAGAGTGCTACCGTAAGCTTGTAAATATACGTTTTCATATTTTACTGAACGCCATAATCTTTCTATAAAAATATTGTCAATAGCACGTCCTTTTCCATCCATTGATATTTTTATATTATTATCATTCAATAGCTTAGTATGAACCTCACTTGTGTACTGACTTCCTTGATCGGTGTTGAAAATTTCTGGTTTGCCGTGTTGGTCTATTGCCTCTTGAAGTACTCCTGTACACCACTGGGCTGTCATAGTGTTACTTATATCCCAGCTTAAAACATAGCGCGAGTGCAAATCAATTATTGCACATAAATACATAAAACCTTTATCCATAGGGATATATGTAATGTCTGTAGCCCAAACTTGATTATTTTGTGTTATCTCTAAACCTTTGAGTAAATACGGATACTTTTTATGTTCTTTAACAGCAATTGTCGTGCGTGGTTCTCGGTAAATCGTCTGCCAGTTTACCAATTTCATTAAGCGTCGAACTCGCTTTTCATTAACCACAAAGCCATGGCGTTCAAACCAAACAGTAATCTTGCGATAACCATAAAAAGGAGTTGCATGATATTGTTTTTTTAATAATTCCATCAATGATAGGTTTTCAGAACCTTCCCCTTTTGGTGAAAAATAAAAAGAATTCCGATTGATATTCAACAATATACACTGTTTAGATAGACTTAATTTTTCGTTCAAATCTACCATGTTCTTTCTCTCAATCAATGGCATTAGCTCAACTTTTTTTTTAGAAAGTCATTCTCTAAAGTGAGTTGTCCAATTCGTGCAAAAAGCTTTTCAATTGGAATTTCTTCTTTTTTTGCTACTGCTTTTTCTTGATTGAAAACTGCCGATATATTCTTAATCGCCTCGGCTTTCCAGATCGAAATTTGGGTGGGTAAAAGCTCATATTTCTTAGCTAAAACCTCTAATGTTTCTTTCTCTCTTAACGCTTCTAAAACAACTTTTGCTTTAAAATCCTTTCCAAATACTCTTCTTGTTCTTGACATAATTCTGCTAATTTAAGGTTTTTAATCCTATCTTAATTTAAAGCAAAAAATTGTACGTTTTTTGGGGAGCAGCATA
>NZ_FRDK01000033.1 GCF_900143245.1 Flavobacterium fryxellicola | reverse complement strand
AAATATCAGACTGTAGGATTTGTTTTCTGATTCAAAATGTGTAATTTCGAATCGAGAACAAACGATTTACAATCTGCTTCCTGCTCATGCAGGGCACACACAGCGGTTTCAAGAAATGGCGAGAAATGTGGTAAATTCACGTTTTTCTTTCGCAAGAAATATTATCTTAACGGAAAATACTCGGTTACGAAGATCGCCACTTCATGAAGCCGCGAAACGTTATAGGCAACTCTAAAAAACAAACGCGACACAGAAAATATGGGAGCTTGGGGAACAGCAATATCATCTAACGACACTTACGCTGACATTTACAGTGAGTTTTTCGACCTTTATAATGACGGACTTGACGTTGGAGAAATTTCACAGAAATTAATTGCTGGCAATCAAGAAACAATTAACGATACGGACGACTGCAATAACTTTTGGTTCGCTTTGGCAAAAGCACAATGGGAGTGTAAACAACTCGACAAAGAGATTTTTGACCGAGTAAAAAAGGTTATTGAAACGGGTGCAGACCTCGAAGTATGGCGACAACTTGAAGCAGACGAAAAGGACATTAAAAAACGTAAAGCAGTTCTTGACAAATTTCTAACAGACTTGCAAACAGAAAGACCAAAAGCAAAGTCAAGAAAAAAGAAAATAATTCGACAGCCTATTTTTGAGAAAGGCGATTGTGTGATATTCGAACTTGAAAATAAGAATTATGGTGGAGCAATTGTTTTAGAAGCCATAAAAGACACAGAATTAGGACTTAATTTAATTGCTTTAACCAGGATAAATAGTAAAGCAAAACCACTATTGAAAGATTTTGAAAATTCTGAAATACTGACAAAATCATTTGCGAACTGGAAAAATGAAATTGAAATTGGTTGGTGTTATGCTATTGGATTAAAAACAGACAAAACCGAATATGAAGTTTTAGGCAAAATCAAAGTTGACATTAATTATCCTGTGAATGTTGGTTCTGGATACTATTTCAATGGAACTATTGACAAAATGAAAGAGTATGCACATAAGCAATTTGAGTATGAAAAAGATAATCCAAAGCCACCGAAAAAAATGATAGTAAAAGAATTAATAAAAAAGAAAGGTTGGAAGTTTTGGTAAAAAGAGCTGCCTATAACAGATAAGGGTTCGTTGGGCTTGAAAAGCCAACAATGAACCCGCGGTTGAACGGAACCGGTTGGGAGTCCGCTAACACTATGGCGTTATCGTAAAATTAGTAGAAGGATTACCAAGAGGATTTAGAGTCCTCTTTTTTTAAGGATTGGTTTTCGTAGTT
>NZ_FRDK01000034.1 GCF_900143245.1 Flavobacterium fryxellicola | reverse complement strand
CAGGTGATTGTTGGCAGAATAGAATCGACCACCGTTACGATTTGAGTACAAGTAGCAGTATTTCCTGCATTGTCAGTTACGGTCCAAGTTACCGTTGTGTTTCCGATAGGGAATACACTAGGGGCATCATTAGTTACGGATTTGACACCACAATTATCAGCCGCAGTTGGCAGACCAAGAGTTACATTCGCTTTAGCGGTAGAACAAGAAGCGGCATCTACATTTACTGTAACCGGAGCTGCACAGGTGATTGTTGGCAGAATAGAATCGACCACCGTTACGATTTGAGTACAAGTAGCAGTATTTCCTGCATTGTCAGTTACGGTCCAAGTTACCGTTGTGTTTCCGATCGGGAATACACTAGGGGCATCATTAGTTACGGATTTGACACCACAATTATCAGCCGCAGTTGGCAGACCAAGAGTTACATTGGCTTTAGCGGTAGTACAAGAAGCGGCATCTACATTTACTGTAACCGGAGCTGCACAGGTGATTGTTGGCAGAATAGAATCGACCACCGTTACGATTTGAGTACAAGTAGCAGTATTTCCTGCATTGTCAGTTACGGTCCAAGTTACCGTTGTGTTTCCGATAGGGAATACACTAGGGGCATCATTAGTTACGGATTTGACACCACAATTATCAGCCGCAGTTGGCAGACCAAGAGTTACATTTTCTTTAGCGGTAGAACAAGAAGCGGCATCTACATTTACTGTAACCGGAGCTGCACAGGTGATTGTTGGAAGAATAGAATCGACCACCGTTACGATTTGAGTACAAGTAGCAGTATTTCCTGCTGTATCAGTTACGGTCCAAGTTACCGTTGTGTTTCCGATCGGGAATACACTAGGGGCATCATTAGTTACGGATTTCACACCACAATTATCAGCCGCAGTTGGCATTCCAAGAGTTACATTTTCTTTAGCGGTAGTACAAGAAGCGGCATCTACAGTCACTGTAACCGGAGCTGCACAGGTGATTGTTGGCAGAATAGAATCGACCACCGTTACGATTTGAGTACAAGTAGCAGTATTTCCTGCATTGTCAGTTACGGTCCAAGTTACCGTAGTGTTTCCGATTGGAAATACACTAGGGGCATCATTAGTTACGGATTTGACACCACAATTATCAGCCGTGGTTGGCAGACCAAGAGTTACATTTTCTTTAGCAGTAGTACAAGAAGCGGCATCTACAGTCACTGTAACCGGAGCTGCACAGGTGATTGTTGGCAGAATAGAATCGACCACCGTTACGATTTGAGTACA
>NZ_FRDK01000035.1 GCF_900143245.1 Flavobacterium fryxellicola | reverse complement strand
CCAAGAGTTACATTTTCTTTAGCAGTAGTACAAGAAACGGCATCTACAGTCACTGTAACCGGAGCTGCACAGGTAATTGTTGGCAGAATAGAATCGACCACCGTTACGATTTGAGTACACGTTGCTGAGTTGCCTGCATTGTCAGTTACGGTCCAAGTTACCGTTGTGTTTCCGATCGGGAATACACTAGGGGCATCATTAGTTACGGATTTCACACCACAATTATCAGCCGTAGTTGGCATTCCAAGAGTTACATTTTCTTTAGCGGTAGTACAAGAAGCGGCATCTACAGTCACTGTAACCGGAGCTGCACAGGTGATTGTTGGCAGAATAGAATCGACCACCGTTACGATTTGAGTACAAGTAGCAGTATTTCCTGCTGTATCAGTTACGGTCCAAGTTACCGTTGTGTTTCCGATCGGGAATACACTAGGGGCATCATTAGTTACGGATTTCACACCACAATTATCAGCCGCAGTTGGCAGACCAAGAGTTACATTCGCTTTAGCGGTAGTACAAGAAGCGGCATCTACAGTCACTGTAACCGGAGCTGCACAGGTAATTGTTGGCAGAATAGAATCGACCACCGTTACGATTTGAGTACAAGTAGCAGTATTTCCTGCTGTATCAGTTACTGTCCAAGTTACCGTTGTGTTTCCGATAGGGAATACACTAGGGGCATCATTAGTTACGGATTTGACACCACAATTATCAGCCGCAGTTGGCATTCCAAGAGTTACATTGGCTTTAGCGGTAGTACAAGAAGCGGCATCTACATTTACTGTAACCGGAGCTGCACAGGTGATTGTTGGCAGAATAGAATCGACCACCGTTACGATTTGAGTACAAGTAGCAGTATTTCCTGCATTGTCAGTTACGGTCCAAGTTACCGTTGTGTTTCCGATCGGGAATACACTAGGGGCATCATTAGTTACGGATTTGACACCACAATTATCAGCCGCAGTTGGCAGACCAAGAGTTACATTCGCTTTAGCGGTAGTACAAGAAGCGGCATCTACATTTACTGTAACCGGAGC
>NZ_FRDK01000036.1 GCF_900143245.1 Flavobacterium fryxellicola | reverse complement strand
AGCAATAGATAAAGAAAAGCAAATCAAAAAGTGGTCGCGAGTTAAAAAGGAAGCAGTAATAAACGGAGATTATGATGCATTAGTTAATTTGGCAAGAAAGAATTTTGATAAGTAAATGTTCGGAATTCCTGCTAGCTATTTGACACTCCGCGTCTCTTCGAGTGTTTTTGGCTTGCAATGGATTTTGCATTTCAAACGAAAACTCACCAAGCCAAAAATGTATCGAGAAGTTCGTTTAGTTATAAAGGTTCTCGATACAATTTTTAAAGCAGGGCATTTAATTTAAAAAGCAAGTCTAGTTCAGCTTTAAAATCCACTCGAACAGACGTGCGTAACAGGCGTTTTAGTTAAATAAATCGAGCTTAGTTTAGTTTTAAAAACCACTCGAACAGACGACCTTCGTCATCACCAAGTACGTCTCTTCGAGTGTTTTTGGCTTGTAATGGATTTTGCAAATTAAACGCAAACTCATCAAGCCAAAAATGTATCGAGAAGTTCGTTTAGTTATAAAGGTTCTCGATACAATTTTTAAAGCAGGCCATTTACTTTAAAAAGAAAGCTTAGTTGAGCTTTAAAAACCACTCGAACAGACGTGTATAACAGGCGTTTTAGTTAAATAAATCGAGCTTAGTACTACTCACTATTCCTGTCCTCCAGGTCTCTTCGAGTGTTTTTGGCTTGTAATGAATTTTGCAAATTAAACGCAAACTCATCAAGACAAAAATTTATCGAGAAGTTCGTTTAGTTACAAAGGTTCTCAAACAGACGTGCGTCGTCGTCACCAAGTACGTCTCTTCGAGTGTTTTTGGTTTGCAATGGATTTTGCAAATTAAACGTAGGCCCTTCAAGCCAAAAATGTATCGAGAAGTTCGTTTAGTTATAAAGGTTCTCGATACAATTTTTAAAGCAGGGCATTTAATTTAAAAAGCAAGTCTAGTTCCGCTTTAAAAACCACTCGAACAGACGTGCGTAAATAGCTAGGTAGAATGAGCAAGATAATTGGAAGATAAATTAAAAAGTAAATCAATGAAACAAT
>NZ_FRDK01000037.1 GCF_900143245.1 Flavobacterium fryxellicola | reverse complement strand
GTATCAGAGCTCGAATGTATTTACAGCATTGGCTCCAAATACTTATACTTTATACGTACGAAATACATTGGATAATACTTGTGTAACTCCGTCATCGTCTGTTATAACGATAAATGCTATTCCAATACCGCCAACTGAACCAACCACGGTTAGTGTGGTGCAACCTACTTGTGGAACTCCATCCGGAAGTATTACAATCACAACACAAGCAGGAGTAGCCTACAGTTTGGATGGAATAACGTATCAGAGCTCGAATGTATTTACAGCATTGGCACCAAATACTTATACTTTATACGTACGAAATACAGCGGATAATACTTGTGTAACTCCGTCATCGTCTGCTATAACAATAAATGCTATTCCAACACCTCCAGTTGAACCAACCACGGTTAGTGTGGTGCAACCTACTTGTGGAACTCCATCCGGAAGTATTGCAATCACAACACAAGCAGGAGTAGCCTACAGTTTGAATGGAATAACGTATCAGAGCTCGAATGTATTTACAGCATTGGCTCCAAATACTTATACTTTATACGTACGAAATACAGCGGATAACACTTGTGTAACTCCGTCATCGTCTGCTATAACAATAAATGCTATTCCAACACCTCCAGTTGAACCAACCACGGTTAGTGTGGTGCAACCTACTTGTGGAACTCCATCCGGAAATATTACTATTACAACACAAGCAGGAGTAGCCTACAGTTTGGATGGAATAACGTATCAGAGCTCGAATGTATTTACAGCATTGGCTCCAAATACTTATACTTTATACGTACGAAATACATTGGATAATACTTGTGTAACTCCGTCATCGTCTGCTATAACGATCAATGCTATTCCAACACCTCCAGTTGAACCGACTACGGTTAGTGTGGTGCAACCCACTTGTGGAACTCCATCTGGAAGTATTGCAATCACAACACAAGCAGGAGTAGCCTACAGTTTGGATGGAATAACGTATCAGAGCTCGAATGTATTTACAGCATTGGCTCCAAATACTTATACTTTATA